>NZ_FYAS01000045.1 GCF_900185715.1 Allobosea sp. CS1GBMeth4 | reverse complement strand
AGGAGGCGGTGCCGTCGGCGTCGAGCGCCGCCTGGTCGCGCTGCAGGCGTTCGCGTTCGGCGGCGTGGCGGGCCTCGCGCTCCCTGGCCTCGCGCACGGCCCGTTCGAGCGCGCCGCGGCGGGCGGTCAGCTCGGACAGCCGCGCCTGCACCGCGGCATGCTCGGTTTCCGCCGCCGCCAGTGCCGTCTCGGCCTCCGACAGTGCCGTCGCCGCGGTCCCGGCGCCTGCGGCCGCGGTCTCGGCTTCCAGCCGCAGGCTCTCGTCTTCCGCCGCCAGCCGCGCCAGGCTGTCGTTCGCATCCTTGCCGAGGCTCGCCTGCCGGGCGAGGTCGCCCTGCAATTCGCCGAGCCGCTTCGCCAGCTCCTCGGTGCGCTGCCTGGCGCGCCTGTTCTCCGCCTCGATCTCGTCGAGGCCGCGTTTCAGCCGCACGAGCGCGGCGGCAGCCGCCGCCTCGTTCTCGCGCAGCCCCGGCAGGGCATGCGCGGCGATCGCCTGCAGCCGCGCCGCTTCCGCCTGCACGCCGGTCTTGTCGGCGACCTCGCGAACGGCGGCTTCGAGCGCGCGTTCGGCCCCGGCCTCCTGCGTGCGCGCCTCGTGATGGGCGATCAGCGCGAGCACCGCTTCCGCCTTGCGGATCTCGGCGGCGAGGTTGCGGTAGCGCGAGGCCTGCCGCGCCTGGCGCTGCAGCGCCTCGACCTGGCCGTCGATCTCGGCGAGCACGTCCTCCAGCCGGTCGAGGTTGTCCTCGGCGCCTTTGAGGCGCAGTTCCGCCTCGTGCCGGCGGCTGTGCAGCCCGGCGATGCCGGCGGCGTCCTCGAGGATGCGCCGGCGCGATTGCGGCTTGGCGGCGATGATCTCGCTGATCTGGCCCTGGCGCACCAGCGCCGGCGAGCGCGCGCCGGTCGCGGCGTCGGCGAAGAGGAGCTGCACGTCGCGCGCGCGCACCTCCTTGCCGTTGATCCGGTAGGTCGAGCCTTCCTCGCGCTCGATCCGGCGCGTGACCTCCAGCACCTCGGCCTCGTTGAAGGCGGCGGGCGCCTTGCGGTCGCTGTTGTCGAGGGTGAGAGCGACCTCGGCCATGTTGCGGGCCGGGCGCTCCGACGAGCCGCCGAAGATGACGTCGTCCATGCCCGAGCCGCGCATGTTCTTGAACGAGCTTTCGCCCATCACCCAGCGCAGGGCTTCGACCAGGTTCGACTTGCCGCAGCCATTGGGGCCGACGATGCCGGTCAGCCCCGGCTCGATCACGAATTCGGTCGGCTCGACGAAGGTCTTGAAGCCGGCGAGCTTGAGGCGCGTCAGGTGCATCGGCGCGCTCCGGCATCCGCCGCCCTCTTTCCGGGGCGCGCCGCAGGCGCGGGCCCGGAAGCCCTGAACACCATCGCTTCCTTCACGGCCGGGCTCGTCCCGACGATCCACATCCCTGCCGGTGGGGACTGGCGTTCAAGACGTCGATGCTCGCCACGACGGCGAGCATGACGAGACCGGAATGGCGTCGTGGCCATCGGTTTCGGGCTTTTCGCCAGGCGAAGCCCCGGAATGACGGCGGTAACGGAAGGACGTGCGTCAGCTGCCGAGCAGCGGCTCGAGGATCTTGTCGAATTCGGCGATGCTGAGTGCACCGGAACGCTTCTGCCCGTTGATGAAGAAGGTCGGGGTGGAGTCCACGCCAGCCTTGGCCCCACCTTCCTTAACCTGCGTGACGGCGTCATAAATGTCCTGCCGTTTCAGGCAGGCCTCGAAAGATTCCTGTGTGAAACCGGCCTGCTTGACCATGGTCGAGAGCGCATCGACGGGCTTGTCGACGAAGGCCCAGTTCTTCTGCTGCGCGAACAGCAGGTCGGTCATCGGATAGTATTTGTCGTTGCCGTTGCAGCGCGCCAGCATGAAGCCGGCGGTGGCGAGCGGATCGAGCGGGAATTCGCGCAGCACGAAGCGCACCTTGCCTGTGTCGATGTACTTCGCCTTCAGCGTCGGCCAGGTGTCCTTGTGGAAATTGGCGCAGTGGCCGCAGGTCAGCGACGCATATTCGACGATCGCGACCTTGGCGTCGGCGTTGCCGAGCCAGACGTCGCCGAGCGGGTTGGCCACCCCGGGGGCCGTCTGGGCGGAGGCGCCCCGGCCGGCGAGAAGCGGCGACAGAGCCAAGGCGGCGGAGCCGATCAACACCCGACGGCGGCTGGTCATGACGAAATCCCTGATGGCGGCGTGATTGCGCGGACCATAGTCGCCATCAGGATTGTGGCAAGATCGGTTCGTCGGTTCCCGCTCACGAAGCCGTGTCGTCGCCTGCGGCCTTGCGCCGCTGGGCGATGCCGCGCCCGAGACGGGCCAGCGCCTCGCGCAGCTCGGCGTTTTCGACGGAGGAGACCTGGGCGTCGATCCGCGCAAGCACGGCCGGATCGGGCGGGGGCGCGGGCCGTGAGACGGCCGGCGCTGCGACGGGCCCCTGCTTCAGCACCAGCTTGCCGACGGCGCGCCAGCCGAGATGGCTGTTGACCCGCTCCAGCACCAAGGGACCGAGCTGCTGCATCTCGAGCGCGAAGGCGCCCTCGACGCGCACGACGAGCGTCGCCGGGTCCGAGAGCTCTCCCGGCGCCCCGCGCCGGCGCGGCCAGTCGATCTTGAGCGGCCGCGTCCGCTGCGCCAGCCGCTCGCCGACGATCTCGGGCCAGAACGCCACGACCGAACGTCCCGCGAAGCCCTGCGCGGCGAGCGCGGGGGCGAGGCAGTCGTCGATCAGCTCGGCGAGGGGCTTGGCGGCCATGCGCCTATCTGCGCCGGCCAAGGCCGCGAGGCAAGCCGGCTGCGTCGGGTCTGCCGGTCAATATCGCGTGGTCAGCTCGACCAGCCAGGCGGGGGAGGCCTCGACCAGGGCCGCCTCGAGCCGCTTGTCCTCACCGGTGAGGATCAGGCCGCCGACGGCGATCAGGACGAGCCCGAGCGCCACCTTGAGGCCCTTGCCTCCGCGCGCCAGCCGCTCGCGCCAGCGCAGCAGCGCCTGGCGGGAGAGCGAGCCGAGCACGAGCAAAGGCGTCGCCGCGCCCAGCCCGAACAGGGCCATGGTCGCGGCGACCTGGCCGAGATCGCGCCCTTGCGCCGCCAGCACCGAGGCGGCGCCCAGGGTCGGGCCGACGCAGGGGCTCCAGACGGCGCCGAGCAGCAGCCCGACGCCGAACTGGCCGCCGACGCCGCGCGTCGAGAAGCCGGAGAGATTGCGGTCGGCCCAGTCGCTGACCGGCCCGCCCGCGGCCGCGACCCGGACCTGCAAGGCCGGCGAGGCGAGCACGAGGCCGATCGCGATCATCATGATGGCCGAGGCGATCCGGAACACCTCGGCGTTGAGGCCGATGCCGAAGCCGACCGTCGCGACGAACAGGCCGATCGCGACGAAGGAGATGACGACGCCGCCCGCCAGCGCCGCGGGCGCCAGACGGTGCTCGGCGGCGGCCGAGCCGAGCACGATCGGCAGCAGCGGCAGGACGCAGGGCGATAGGATGGAGAGGACGCCGGCGAGATAGGCGAGGCCGAGGCTGCCGATTGCCATGGCGTGATCTCAGAGCGCCTTGGCCAGCAGGGCGCCGATCGAGCTCTTGCTGGTGTCGCCGACGGAACGCCCGGCCTCCGCTGCACCCCTGAACGTGATCAGCGTGCTCTGCTGGCGGGCGCCGAACTGCCTGACCACCTCCTTCTGACTGTCGAAGTCGACGCGGAACACGACGAGGTCCCTGAAGCGCGGCTCCTTGCGCAGCTCGGCGACGACCGGCGCCTGGGCCTTGCAGGTCGGGCACCAGCCGGCATGGATCTCGACCAGGATCGGCTTGCCGGCCTTCTGCGCCGCGCCGAACTCGGCGGAGGAGAAGCTGCGGACGTCGTCTGCTGCGGATGCGGCGAGCGGCGCCAGCGACAGGGCACAGGCGGCGGTGAGGACGAGGCTGCGACGAGACATCATGAAGGCGATCCCGGATTGGGTGTCGAAGGCGTGCCGGCGGCCCGCTTCGGCTTATTCGCGTCATGCCGGTCCGCCGTTACAGCCCCCGGGCTGCGATCACGTCGAGTTGATTCGGTTGGCGATGTCCGTCCGGAAGCCGGGCTCGCGCGCGCCTTGCGGTCGATGGCCGAGACGCTAAACCAGGGCTCATGGACGCCTCCGTTCCCCGGCCTCGCGCCGCCGATCTCCTGGCCTGGTACGACCGTCACCGCCGCGTCCTGCCCTGGCGGGCGCTACCGGGAGAGCGGGCCGATCCTTACCGCGTCTGGGTCTCCGAGATCATGCTGCAGCAGACCACGATCGCGGCGGTGAAGCCCTATTACGAGCGCTTCATGGCGCGCTTCCCGACCGTCGAGGCGCTGGCCGCAGCACCGTCGGAGAGCGTCATGCAGGCCTGGGCCGGGCTCGGCTATTATTCCCGCGCACGCAACCTGCATGCCTGTGCGCAGGCGGTGGTGCATCGGCATGCCGGCCGCTTTCCCGACAGCGAGGAGGGCCTGCGCGCCCTGCCGGGCATCGGCGCCTATACGGCGGGCGCCGTCGCCGCGATCGCCTTCGACCGGCCGGCGGTGGCTGTCGACGGCAATGTCGAGCGGGTGGTCACCCGCCTCTTCGCCATCGAGGACGAGATGCCGGGCGCCAAGCCGCTGATCCGCGAGCAGGTGCTGGCGCTGCTGCCGCATGATCGGCCCGGCGATTTCGCGCAGGCCCTGATGGATCTCGGCGCGACGATCTGCACGCCGCGCTCGCCGGCCTGCGGGCTCTGCCCCTGGCGCGAGCCCTGCCGGGCGCGCCGCGCCGGCACGCAGGAGAGCTTTCCGCGCAAGGCGGCGAAGAAGCCCGGCAGGACGCGCTACGGCGCCGCTTTCGTCGCGATGCGCGCGGACGGCGCCGTGCTGGTCCGGACCCGACCGGCCAGGGGCCTGCTCGGCGGCATGGTCGAGGTGCCCGGCAGCGACTGGCGGGCGGATTACGACTTGGGGGATGCCTTGCGTGATCAGCCGGTGCCGGCGCCGTGGCGGCGGCTGATGCTGCCGGTTCGCCACGTCTTTACGCATTTTCCGCTCGAGCTGACCGTGTTCGCTGCCCGCGTGCCGCTGGCGACGCGCGTACCCGAGGGCATGCGCTTCACGCCGTTCGCGCGGCTGAAGGAAGAGGCGTTTCCGAACGTCTTCCTGAAGGCGCTGGAGGCGGGGCTGGACGAGCTGGAGCGCGCTTCATAGCGCGCCTCGAACCACGCCCGTCTTTCCCAACGCGGGCCTGCGGCCCCCCGGACAAGGGTTTCCTACGCCGCCGCGAGCTGTGCCCGGATCTCGCCGCGCAGCGCGTCGAGCAGCAACGCTTTGCCCTCGCGCTCGACATGCCAGAAGGTCCAGCCATTGCAGGCCGGCAGACCCTGCGCCAGCGCGCCGACCTTGTGGATCGAGCCGACGGCGGGGCCGAGCACCAGCGTGCCGTCTGCCCGCACGGTCGCGCTGTGGCGGCGCTTCTCGTCGAACACGCGCTCACCCGCCTTCACCAGCCCGGCCTCGACCAGGCTGAGGAACGGCACGCGCGGCTCGCTGCGCTTCGAGGGGGCGGTGGCGAAGGCCTCCGGCGGCAATGGCTGCACCGCGGCGATGCGCTCGCGCGCCGCCCTGGCATAGACCTGCTCGCGCTCGATGCCGATGAAATGGCGGCCGAGCGCCTTGGCGACGGCGCCGGTCGTGCCGGTGCCGAAGAACGGGTCGAGCACCACGTCGCCTGGATTGCTGGCCGAGAGCAGCACGCGGGCGAGCAGCGATTCGGGCTTCTGGGTCGGATGGACCTTGGCGCCCTTCTCGTTCTTCAGGCGCTCCTCGCCGGTGCACAGCGGCAGATACCAGTCCGAGCGCATCTGCAGGTCGTCGTTGCCGCCCTTCAGCGCCTCGTAATGGAAGGTGTATTTCGAGCTCTCGCCGCGCGCCGCCCAGATCAGCGTCTCATGCGCATTGGTGAAGCGCCGGCCGCGGAAGTTCGGCATCGGGTTGGCCTTGCGCCAGACGATGTCGTTCAGCATCCAGAAGCCGAGATCCTGGAGGATCGCGCCGACGCGGAAGATGTTGTGATAGGAGCCGATCACCCAGAGCGCGCCGTCCGGCTTCAGCGCCCGGCGGCAGGCCGAGAGCCAGGCGCGGGTGAAGGCATCGTACTCGGCGAAGGAGGCGAACTTGTCCCAGTCGTCGTCGACGGCGTCGACGAGGCTGTCGTCGGGTCGGCGCAGGTCGCCCCCGAGCTGCAGATTATAGGGCGGGTCGGCGAAGACGAGGTCGACACTCGCCGGCGGCAGCGCCTCGAGCGCGGCGATGCAATCGCCGACGACGACCTGGTCGAGCGGCAGCTCCCGGGGGAGCACCTGGATGGGAGGAAGGCCCTTGGCCTTCATCCGGGCCCCCAGCGCGGGCCGTCCGGTACGCGAAACCTGAATCCGGACGGGAGCGCTGGCGGTCCCGGTACGCGAGGTACTCATGACGCCAAGACCGTTACGCAACTTCAACGCTCGCGATCTTGGCCGGACAGGGTAAAGGGCGGGTTTCCGGGTTGAAAAAAATCTGTCCCGTTCTGGGGCTGCAGATTTTGCCTACCCGATTGAATATATTCGTGAATTCGTAACGGAAGTTAAGGAAGGGTAAGCGGCTTTCGGCTGCCGTCGCGGCAGGCGCCGGGCTCGAGCCTGACCCGAACATCTCAGGCCGGAAGAGGCTCCGGCCTGCGCTCTGTCGTCGTGAGATTCTCGGATCTGCGCTTCGCTCCGCCCGAGAAATGACGAACCCGGCAACCGCCGTTATCGCGACCAGAGGCCCTTGATCGGCGCGAAGGAGTAGCGATGCGCAGGGCAGGGGCCGTGCGTTTTCAGCGCCGCGCGGTGTGCGGGCGTGCCGTAGCCGACATGGCTGGCGAAACCATAGCTCGGATAGGCGAGGGACAGCCGCGCCATCATCGCGTCGCGCGTCACCTTGGCGACGATCGAGGCGGCGGCGATCGAGGCGATCAGCCCGTCGCCGCCGATGACCGCCTCGCAGCCACAGGCCAGCGCCGGCGGATCGTTGCCATCGACCAGGACGAGATCGGGAGACAGCGGCAGCGCCGTCACCGCGCGCCGCATGGCGAGCAGCGTCGCCTGCCGGATGTTGATCGTGTCGATCTCGACCGCCGAGGCGCTGCCGACGCCGACGGCCAGCGCGTTGGCGAGGATCAGGGCGCAGAGCTCTTCCCGGCGCTCTGCGGTGAGTTCCTTGGAATCGGCCAGACCGTCGGGAACCGCCAGCGGGTCGAGGATGACGGCGGCAGCCACGACCGGTCCGGCGAGCGGGCCGCGGCCGACCTCGTCCACGCCGGCGACGCGGGCGCGCCCGGCAATCATCGCGGCCTGCTCGCGGGTGAAATCGGCGGTCATGCCACCGCTATGCCAGAACCCGAGGCGAAGGTCTGCCGGGCTCGAGGCCGCATCCACAGATCAGGCCGGGTCCAGGAAGAATCCGCGCAGCGCCTCCGCCGTGGCCATGGGATGTTCCTCGGGGAAGAAGTGCCCGCCCGCTACGCCGGCGCCTTCGACCGTGTCGGCCCAGCGGCGCCAGATCGCGAGCGGTCCGCCATCGGCTTCGTACCAGCGCGCCAGCGCGCCTTCCGCGCTCCACAGCGCGAGCACCGGGCAGGCGATGCGCCGCCCGTTGCGGCGGTCCTCGCGATCATGCTCGCGATCCAGCCCTGCCGCGGCCCGATATTCCTCGCAGATCGCGTGGATGTGCCCGGGCGCGCGCAGCGCCGCGATATAGGCCTCACGCACGGATGGCGGGAAGGCCGTTGCCGCTGTGCCCCAGCCGGCGAGGGCACTGTCGACGATCGCATCCGGCGCCGACGCCAGCAGCCGCTCCGGCAGCGGGGCCGGCTGGGCGAGCAGCGTCCACGGCCAGAATCCGAGCGCGAAGCGGGCATCGGCCCTCTCCCAGGCTTCGGCGGTGGGCAGGATGTCGAGGACGGCGAGCTTCGCGATCCGGTCGGGATGGTCGAGCGCCATCCGGTAGGCGACGCGGCCGCCGCGATCGTGTCCCGCCAAGTGGAAACGGCGAAAGCCGAGGCGCTCCATGACGGTCACCATGTCGCGGGCGAGCGCGCGCTTGCCGTAAGGGCCGTGGTCCGGCGCCGAGTGCGGGCAGGAGCTCGCGCCATAGCCGCGCAGGTCGGCACAGACGACGGTGAACTCCTCCGCCAGCAGCGGAGCGCAATCGCGCCACATCAGATGCGTCTGCGGAAAGCCGTGCAGCAGCAGGAGGGGCGTGCCCGACCCCTTCCGGCGCAGGAAGATCCGGGCCTCGCCCGTCTCGACGAACTCGCTGCTGAACCCGTCCATGCCGGCCTCCGCGTTTCAGAGCGGAACGCGCGGCGAGGCGGTCGGTGCCATCGGAGCGGCTGGACATCAGAACAGGCTGAGCTGCGCCTTCGTTTTCTCCGGCCTGACGAACAGATCGGTGCGCAGCCGGAGCCGCGTGCCGTTGAAGCCGAGGCGCTCGGCCGCCATCTCGAAGCGCCGGCCGATCATCCAGGCATAGGGGCCGGAGCCGACCTGGCGCTGGCCCCAGGCCGCGTCATAGTCCTTGCCGCCGCGGGTCGAGCGGATCAGCGAGACGACATGGCGCATCTTGTCGGGGTGATGCGTCACCAGCCAGTCCTGGACGATGTCCTTCACCTCGAGCGGCAGGCGCAGCAGCACATAGCCGGCCTCGCGCGCCCCCGCCGCCCTGGCAGCGTCGAGGATGCGCTCGATCTCGTGCTCGTTGATCGCCGGCACGATCGGCGCGACGAGCACCGTCACCGGGATTCCAGCCTCCGAAAGCTTGCGGATCGTCTCCAGCCGCTTGGCCGGGGAGGCCGCGCGCGGTTCCATGGTCCGTGCCAGCTTCGGATCGAGCGTCGTCACCGACAAGGCGACCTTGGCGAGCCCCTTCGCCGCCATCGGCGCGAGGATGTCGATGTCGCGCTGGACCAGCGCCGACTTGGTGACGATCCCGACCGGGTGGTTGAACCTGGCGAGCACCTCGAGAATCTGGCGCATGATCCGCAGCTTCTTCTCGATCGGCTGGTAGGCGTCGGTGTTGGTGCCGATCGCGATCGTGCGCGGCTGGTAGCTCGGGGCCGAGAGCTCCTTCTCCAGCAGCGCAGCCGCATCGGGCTTGGCGGTCAGCTTGCTCTCGAAGTCGAGCCCCGGCGAGAGGCCGAGATAGGCGTGGCTCGGCCGGGCGAAGCAGTAGACGCAGCCATGCTCGCAGCCGCGATAGGGATTGATCGAACGGTCGAAGGAAATATCCGGGGAGTCGTTTCTGGTAATAATGGTCCGTGGCTTCTCGATCGAGATCTCGGTCTTGAACGGCGGCAATTCGCCGAGCGAGCCCCAGCCGTCGTCCTCGCTGACGCGCTCCTCCGCCTCGTAGCGCCCGCCGGGGTTGATCGTCGCGCCGCGGCCGCGCCGCCGGTCCGGGTCGATGCGGCTGCCGGCATGAGCGAGGGGATCGACCGGCGCGAGGCGCACCGGCGCAGAGATCGAGACCGAGCCCGGATCGGCGTCGCGGCGTTTGAGCGGTTGCGTCCTGGCTGAGGGCCTGGGCTGAAGCATGGCGTCGTCTCCCCGGCGGAATCGCATGTCGCGAGATCAAGGAATGTGAACATAACAGGAACAAAATGCAAGCGGCAGGATTGCGGCATGTTGCGCTGCGACATAAGCTGGTCGTCCATGATCACCGCCGTCATCCGGGCCAGTCGTGACGTCGAGGCGCTCGCCGCGACCTTGTCCGTCCTCATTCCGGCGGTGGCCGGCGGTGTGGTCGGCCATGCCGTGGTGATCGACGAGGCGGACGACGCCGCGGTCGCGCGCCTCGCCGACGAGACCGGCGCCAGCTACGTCAGGGCGAAGAACGGCGAGGCCTGGTCGCGCGGGGTGGCGGAGGCGCGCGGCGACTGGGTGATCCTGCTCGAAGCGGGCGAGATGCCGGACCAGCAATGGACGCCGAACGTCGAGCGGCACCTGATGACGGCTGCGGCGACGCCGGCGCTGATGCCGCTGCGCGGCGTGGCGGCGGCGCTGTGCGAATGGGGCGCGATCTCGCTGCGTTCGCGCGCCGTCAGGGCCGGGCTGCTGGCACCGAAGGCGCAGATCCTGTCCGGGCGGCTGGCGCGCGCGCCGCGTCGGCTGGCCGTGCGCCGCCGGCGCGCCCCCGTCTGACCTCAGTTCCGAGCCGGCCGCTTCGTGTTCATGCCGTCCGGGCTCAGGCCTGCCGGCCTGCTCCGGAAAGGCAGCGAGGCAGATCAGAGCTGGTTGGTGCGGAAGGTGTCGCAGCTCTGCATCGAGCCGGAGCGGAAGCCGGTGTTGAACCAGCGCGTGCGCTGCGCCGACGAGCCGTGCGTGAAGGAATCGGGCACGACGACGCCGCGGCCCTGCTGCTGCAGCTTGTCGTCGCCGATCGCCGCGGCGGTGCGCATCGCCTCCTCGACGTCGCCCGGCTCGATCCGGTCCATCGCATTGATGTTGTAGGCCCAGACGCCGGCGAAACAGTCGGCCTGCAGCTCGACGCGGACCGAGAGCTGGTTCGATTCGCGCTCGGAGAGCCGCTGGCGCAGCTCGTTCACCTTGGGCAGGATGCCGAGCAGGTTCTGGATGTGGTGGCCGACCTCGTGGCCGACCACATAGGCATAGGCGAAGTCGCCGCCGCCGCCGAGCTTGCGTTGCATCTCCGCGAAGAAGGAGAGGTCGAGATAGACCCGCTGGTCGTTCGGGCAATAGAACGGACCCATCGCCGCCTGGGCCGTGCCGCAGCCGGAGCGGTCGACATTGCTGAACAGGACCAGCTTCGGCGCGACATAGCGGCGATTGGCCTGCTGCGGCAGCACCTTCGACCAGATGTCCTCGTTCTGCGCCAGCACGGCGGAGACGAAGCGGCCCATCTCGTCCTGCGGCGGGCCGGCCGATTTGCGCTGCTCCTGCGTCGGGGGATTGCGGCCGCCGATGCCGCCGATCAGCTCGGCGCCGCCGATCAGCAGGCGCGGATCGATGCCGAGCGCCCAGCCGAGCAGGCCGAGCACCACCATCGTGCCGATGCCGATGCCGCCGCGCCCGCCGGGAAGGCCGGCATACTCGCCGCCGCCGCCGCGCCGGTCCTCGATGTTCTCGGACTGGCGATAATCTTCCCAACGCATGCGCGAACCCTTGTTGCAGCGCCGCCAATCTCCGCGAGGCGGCGGTCGAACTCAAGTCCCGTCGCGTGGGCGCCCGGTCGTCGGGCGCTCAATGATAGCCGGCATCCGCCTTCACCTTGCCGCGGAAGGTCCAGTAGACGAAGGCCGTGTAGAACAGGATCATCGGCAGCAGGAAGGTCACGCCGATCAGCACGAAGACGTGCGCCGCCGGCGTCGCCGCCGTGTCCCAGATCGTCAGGCCGGGCGGTACGAGATAGGGGTAGTTCGAGATCGCCAGGCCGAGGAAGCAGAGCAGGAAGATCGCGATGGTGAAGGCGAAGGGTGTGAACTCGTGCGCGCCATGGAGCCGCTTCCAGGCCATGTAGCCGCAGAAGGCGGTCAGAACCGGGAACGGCCAGAGCAGCATCAGGTTGGACGGCGTGAACCAGCGCTCGGCGATGCGCGGATGCGCATAGGGCGTCCAGAGCGAGACCAGGACGGCGAAGGCGAGCAGGCCGGGGACCAGCATCTTCGCCTGCCGGCGCGCCCGCTCCGCCACGGGGCCTTCCGTCTTGTAGACCAGCCAGGTCGCGCCCAGCGCGGCATAGCCGACGACGACGCCGACGCCGCACATCAGCGTGAACGGGGTGAACCAGTCGAAGGGGCCGCCGGCGAACTGCTTGTCGACCACCTTCACGCCCTGGATCAGCCCGCCGAGGATCAGCCCCTGGGCGAAGGCCGCCACGGTCGAGCCCGCCCAGAAGGCGAAATCCCAGACCTTGTGACGCGGCTTCGCCACCCAGCGGAACTCGAAGGCGACGCCGCGGAAGATCAGGGCCAGCAGCATCAGGATCACCGGGATGTAGAACGCCGGCATGATGATGGCGTAGGCGTGCGGAAAGGCGACCCAGAGCCCGCCGCCGCCGAGCACCAGCCAGGTCTCGTTGCCGTCCCAGAACGGTGCGACCGAGTTCATCATCTGGTCGCGCTCGCCCTCTTCCCGCGTCGTCGGGAACAGGATGGCGATGCCGAGGTCGAAACCGTCGAGCACGACGTAGAGCATCACGGCGGTGCCGATCAGCCCGGCCCAGATCACGGGGAGATACCATTCCATCGCAGGGATCCCCTCAGCTCGCCGGCTGGATCTTGTCGTCGCCGGGACGGCCGTCGCCGAAGATCGCGGCCGCCGGCGCCTGCGCCGCCTTGAGCGGGCGCTGGGAGGGCTGCTCGGGCGGCTCCTCGGGGCTGATCTCGTCCGGTCCCTTCTCGACCAGGCGGTTGATCAGCACGATGCCGGCCGCGAATACCACGCAGTAGACGAAGACGAACAGCGCCAGCGAGATCGCGACCTCGGCCGCCGTCACCGGCGAGACCGCGTCCTTCGAGCGCAGCAGGCCGGTCGCGAGCCAGGGCTGACGGCCGACCTCGGTGACGAACCAGCCGGACAGGATGGCGAGGAATCCGGCCGGCCAGCTGTGCTTGGCGATCAGCAGCCAGCTCCGCGCCTCGAACACCGTGCCGCGCTTCCACAGCCAGGCGCCGGCCCAGCCGAACAGGATCATCAGCACGCCGATGCCGACCATGGCGCGGAAGGCGAAGAAGGGGATGAGCACCGGCGGCCGGTCCTCCGGCGGAAAGTCCTTCAGGCCCTTGAACAGCGCGTCCATGCTGCCATGGGTGAGCAGGCTGGCGACGCCGGGGATCGAGACCTCGAAGCGGTTGAGCTCCGCCTTCTCGTCCGGCCAGGCGAAGAGCACGAGCGCCCCGGGTCTGGACGAATCCCAATGGGCCTCGATCGCAGCGAGCTTGGCCGGCTGGTAGATCGCGGTCTGCTTGCCGTGGAAATCGCCGATCAGCGCCTGCAGCGGGGCGGTCAGCGCGATCATCAGGATCGCCATGCGCACCATCGTCTTGGCCGATTCGGTGCGGTGCCCGGCGAGCAGGTGGCGCGCCCCGGTCGCCAGCACGACGAAGGCGGTGGTGAGATAGGCCGCCGTCATCATGTGCGCGAAGCGCAACGGGAAGGTCGGGTTGAAGATGACCTGCAGCCAGTCGACCGGATAGGCGATGCCGTCGCGGATTTCGTGCCCGGCCGGATACTGCATCCAGCTGTTGGCCGAGAGGATCCAGAAGCCCGACAGCGCCGTGCCGCCGGCGACGATCACCGCGGAGAGGAAATGCAGCCAGGGCGGCACCCGCTTCCAGCCGAACAGCATCACGCCGAGGAAGGAGGCCTCGAGGAAGAAGGCGGTCAGCACCTCGTAGCCGATCAGCGGGCCGACGACGTTGCCGACCGCGACGGAGAAGCGGCTCCAGTTGGTGCCGAACTGGTAGGAGAGCACGATGCCGGAGACCACGCCCATCGCGAAGGAGACGGCGAAGATCTTGGTCCAGAACCGGGCGAGCAGGTGGAATTTGGGGTTGCCGGTCTTCAGCCATAGCCCGAGCAGCGTCGCGATATAGGCCGAGAGCCCGATCGTGAAGGCCGGGAAGATGATGTGGAAGGAGACCGTGAAGGCGAACTGGATGCGGGACAGCAGAAAGGCGTCGATTTCCATCGCATCGCTCCGGCATGCCGGCCAGGTCATGGCCGCGAGACCCTGCTGGGTTGCAGGTTCCACTTTGCACTCGGAATAATCAAGCCGTGGTGACAGGGCAGCCGCCGCCAGTGACGCAGCGGCGTCGCGCCGCTGCGTCAAAATGCGTCGAGTGCGGCCCTGATCGCGCGCAGATCCCGCCAGGCGAGGCGCTTTTGCAGCGGCTGCCGCAGCAGATAGGCCGGGTGCAGCGTCGCGATAGCCCGGATCATCCGCCTGCCGGTGTCGTACTCCATCCAGCGCCCGCGCGAGGCCAGGATGCCCGAGACGCCGAGCAGCCCCTGCGCCGAGGGGCCGCCGATGCAGACCAGGATGTCGGGGTCGGCGAGCTCGATCTGGCGCTGGATGAAGGGCAGGCAGATCGCGACCTCCTGCGGCGTCGGCGTGCGGTTGCCCGGCGGGCGCCAGGGCAGGAGGTTGGCGATGTAGACGTGCTCCTGGCGGGTGAGGCCGATCGCGGCCAGCATCCGGTCGAGCAATTGCCCCGAACGTCCGACGAAGGGCAGGCCGATCCGGTCCTCGTCGGCGCCCGGCGCCTCGCCGACGATCATCACCTTTCCGGCCGGGTTGCCGTCGGCGAAGACCAGGTTCTTGGCGGTCGCCTTCAGCGGGCACCCCTCGAAGCCCGCCAGCGCCGTCTTGAGCTCCTCCAGCGTCGCCGCGTCCCGCGCCAGCGCCCGGGCCGACAGCGCCGCCTCGTCGGGCGGTGTCGCGGCGGCCACGGCGACGGGGCGCCGTGCCGGCTGCTGCGCGGCAATCTGCGGGCGGGCGACGGGCGGTCGCGTCGGCTCGGGCGCAGCCGCGAAATGATCGTGCGGCGTCTCGTCCAACGCCTCGGTCACGCCCATCTCGGCGTACCAGGCGATCAGTTCGGCGGCGGAGACGGCGTCGAGGGACATGGCCGGCAGGATATCGCGCCGCCGGCGACGAAGCGAGCCCGTTCGCTGTTGCAAAATCGGCGGGAGGTCCGGATAGAGGAGTTCCAATCAGCCCCGCGGCGGCGCTTGGCGGGACGATCGAGATAGTTCATATATGAACTATATAGGGCGAAGACGGCGCGGGTGGAGGGCAGCATGGATCTGAAGGAAGCGCAGAGCACGCCGCGCGAGAGCATGGACTATGACGTCGTCATCGTCGGCGCCGGTCCCGCCGGGCTCGCCGCCGCGATCCGGCTGAAGCAGCTCGACGAGGCGATCTCGGTCGTCGTGGTCGAGAAGGGCTCCGAGGTCGGCGCCCATATCCTCTCCGGCGCGGTCATCGATCCGATCGGCCTCGACAGGCTCCTGCCCGACTGGCGGCAGGACGAGGCGCGCCCGCTGCATACGCAGGTCAGCGAGGACGTCTTCTATTTCCTCGGTCCGGCCGGCGGGGCCCGGCTGCCCAATTTCGCCATGCCGAAGCTGATGAGCAATCATGGCAATTTCGTCGGCTCGCTCGGGCTGGTCACGCGCTATCTCGCCGCCCGCGCCGAGGCGCTCGGCGTCGAGATCTACCCGGGCTTCGCCGCCGCCGAACTGCTGTTCAACGCCGATGGTTCGGTCGCGGGCATCGCCACCGGCGACATGGGCATCGCCCGGGACGGCACGGTCTCCGACCGCTTCACCCGCGGCATGGAGCTGCGCGGCCGCTACACCCTGCTCGGCGAGGGGGCCCGGGGCTCGCTCTCCAAGATCGCGATCCGGCGCTTCGCCCTCGACGAGGGACGCGAGCCGCAGAAATTCGGCATCGGCCTCAAGGAGATCTGGCAGGTCCAGCCGGAGAAGTTCCGCAAGGGCCTAGTCCAGCACTCGTTCGGCTGGCCGCTCGACGGCTCCACCGGCGGCGGTTCCTTCCTCTACCATTTCGACGACAATTTGGTCACGGTCGGCTTCGTCGTCCACCTCAACTATACGAATCCGACGCTCTCGCCCTTCGACGAGTTCCAGCGCTTCAAGACCCATCCGATGATCCGCGACGTCTTCGAGGGGGCGAAGCGCCTCTCCTACGGCTCGCGCGCCATCACCGAGGGCGGCTGGCAGTCGGTACCCAGGCTCACCTTCCCGGGCGGGGCGCTGATCGGCTGCGCCGCCGGCTTCGTCAACGTGCCGCGCATCAAGGGCAGCCACAACGCCATCCTCTCCGGCATGCTGGCGGCCGAGCAGCTCGTGCCGGCGCTGGCGGCGGGGCGGGCCCATGACGAGGTCGCCGGCATCGAGGAGGGCTGGCGCTCCTCCGAGATCGGGCGCGACCTCAAGCCCGTGCGCAACGTCAAGCCGCTCTGGTCGAAGCTCGGCACGATCGGCGGGGTCGTGCTGGGCGGCGTCGACATGTGGCTGAATCAGCTCTTCGGCTGGTCGCCCTTCGGCACGCTCTCGCACGGCAAGCCCGACCATGCCACGCTGAAGCCGATCGGGATGGTCAAGCCGATCGTCTATCCCAAGCCCGACGGCAAGGTCTCCTTCGACAAGCTCTCCTCGGTCTTCCTCTCGGCGACGAACCATGAGGAGGACCAGCCGGCGCATCTGAAGCTCACCGACCCCAACGTGCCGGTGCTGCAGAACCTGCCGATCTATGGCGAGCCGGCGCGGCTCTACTGCCCGGCCGGGGTCTACGAGGTCGTCTATGCCGATCCGGAGAAGCAGACGATGCCGCGCTTCGTGATCAACGCGCAGAACTGCGTGCACTGCAAGACCTGCGACATCAAGGACCCGGCGCAGAACATCACCTGGACGGTGCCGGAAGGCGGGGGCGGCCCGAACTATTCGAACATGTGACGAAGCCGCGCCTGCGCCGGCTCGAAACGGAGAAAGGCCGCGCGGGGGGACCGCGCGGCCTTTCGATCTTCTCTCCCCTCCGGGACGAATCAGCCCTTGCGGACGATCGGAGCGGGCTTCTCGGGCTCCTTGGTGGCGCAGCCGCCGGCGATGCCGGCAAGCGTGAGAACGGCCGCGAGCGCGAGCGAGACCTTCTTCATCTGGGAACACCCCTGGCGAATCGCCGCGTAATCGCGGCGAGGCCGAGATTACGCCCAGAAAATTCAACGAATCCATTACTTCGCGCCTGCCCGGATGGGGCGCCTGCGGTTTTCACGTCAGCGTGACATCGGTGACGCAGCCCGGCTCGCCGGACTTGTCCCGAGGCCCGGAAACGGCCATGTTGGCGGCCTAATCGTTCAGGTCACGGTCCCGTCCACGGACCAGCTCCCGCAAGCCGGGGCGGACCAGGGAGAATGGCGAACGTGACGTTTCAAATCGACGGCCGCAGCGCCGCCCTCGTGCTGGCGTTCATCGCGGGCCTGCATCTCGGCGTGCCGGCGCTCGCGCAGGCGCGCCCGGTCGACAAGTTCGAGCCGGCCGAAAGCCTCGAGGGCAATTATCTGGCCGCCGTCGTCGCCGGGGCCGGCCGCGATCTCGGCGCCGCCTCGATCTATCTGCGCGAGGCGATCAAGAACGATCCGCAGAACAGCGAGCTGCTCGAGCGCGGCTTTGTCGCCTTCCTCGCCGACGGCGCGATGAACGAGACCTTCCGGGCCGCCGAGAAGCTGATCCAGCGCGACGCCACCAACGGGCTCGCCCAGCTCGCGCTCGGCGTGCGCGCCCTGAAGCAGAAGAACTATGCCGCGGCGCGCGCCCAGCTGCAGCGCGGCGGCCGCGGCCGCTCCGCCGACATCACCGCGACCCTGCTCGCCGCCTGGGCCTATTCCGGCTCCGGCGAGACCAACCGCGCCCTCGAGACGCTGGAGCGGCTCAAGGGCGAGGCGACCTTCGACAGGTTCCGCGATTTCCATGCCGGGCTGATCCTCGACATCGCCGGCCGCCGCAACGAGGCGAACCGCCGGCTCAAGGCCGCCTACGAGGCCGAGAAGACCAATCTGCGACTGGTCGATCTCTGGGCCCGCCAGCAGGCTCGCACGGGCGACAGCGAAGCCGCTCTGGCGACGCTGAACGAATTCGAGCAGCGCGTGCGCCCGAACCACCCGGTCGTGCGCGACGCGATCGCCAAGGTCAGCAGCAAGGAGCCGCTGCAGCGCATCGTCGGCAACACCCAGCAGGGCGCGGCCGAGGTGCTCTACGGCCTCGCCAGCGCCGGGATTCTGCAAGGCGACGAGGCGACCGCGCTGCTCTATCTGCGCCTCGCGGTCTATCTCGACCCCGGCCACGACCTCGCCGTGCTGACGCTGGCCGACATCCTTGAGCGCGCCAAGCAGACCGAGGATGCGGTTCAGGTCTACCGGCGCATGCCGGAGAACTCGCCGCTGCGCCCGGTCGCAGACATCCAGATCGGGCTCGGCCTCGAGCAGCTCGGCAGGACCGAGGAGGCGGTGAAGCAGCTCGAGGCGCTGATCGTCGCCCGTCCCGACGACATCGACGCGATCTCGGCGCTGGGGAACATCTACCGCTCGCGCAAGCGCTTCGAGGAGGCGGCCGCGACCTATGACAAGGCGGTCGCCAAGCTCGGCACGCCCGGCCGCGCCAATTGGGACCTCTTCTATTCGCGCGGCATCGCCTATGAGCGCATCAAGAAATGGCCGCAGGCCGAGGCCGATCTGCGCAGGGCGCTGGAGCTGATGCCCGAGGCGCTCGGCCGCGAACGGGCTCTGGTGCTGAACTATCTCGGCTATTCGCTGGTCGACCAGAACCTCAAGCTCGAGGAGGCGCTCGGCATGCTGCGCCGCGCCGTCGAGCTGCGGCCCCGCGACGGCTACATCATCGATTCGCTCGGCTGGGCGCATTACCGGCTCGGCCGCTATGACGAGGCGGTGACGGAGCTCGAGAAGGCGATGGAGCTGCGCCCCTCCGACCCGGTGATCAACGACCATCTCGGCGACGTCTACTGGAAGACGGGGCGCTATCTCGAGGCGCGCTATCAGTGGAACTATGCCCGCGACCTCGGTCCGGAGCCTGAGGATCTCGCCCGGATCCTGCGCAAGATCGAGAAGGGCCTGGACGAGCAGGGACCCTCGGCCAATGCGGCCGAGCCGAAGAAGGACGGCGGCGGCTGAGACTTCTTGATCTTTCTCTGCTCCGTCATGGTTGGGCTTGTCCCGACCATCCACGTCCTTCCTCGGTGAAGGCTCGTGTTCAAGAGGGTGGATGTTCGCCACAAGGGCGAGCATGACGAACTGGACCGACGTCGTGGCCATTGGCGGCCGGTCTCAGTGCTTGGAATGACGGCGTAATTCAATGTCACCCCCGCTGGCGACCCGCGCTCCGGCCAAGGTCAATCTGAGCCTGCGCGTCCTCGGCCGACGCGCCGACGGCTATCATGAGCTCGACAGCCTCGTCGCCTTCGCCGGCGTCGGGGACGAACTCGCCCTGACGCCGGGCGAGCCCGGCGGCCTCCAGATTTCCGGTCCCTTCGCCGCCGGCCTGTCCGATGCACCTGACAACCTCGTGCTGAAGGCCGAGCGCGTGCTGCGCGAGCAGGTCGCGGGGCTGCGCTCCGGCCGCTTTCACCTCGTCAAGCGCCTGCCGGTCGCTTCCGGCATCGGCGGCGGCTCGGCCGACGCGGCGGCGGCCTTGCGCCTGCTGGCGCGGCTCAACGGCCTGCCATTGTCGCATCCGGCCTTGCTCGCCGCCGCCGGCCGGATCGGCGCCGATGGTCCGGTCTGCCTGGAAGCGCGCGCCCGCATCATGGCCGGTATCGGCGAGCGGCTCGGCCCGCCCTTGCGCCTGCCGCGCCTGTTCGCGCTGCTGCTCAACCCCGGCGTGGCCGTCGAGACGGCGCCGGTGTTCCGCGCGCTCGGGCTGAAGGCGGGACAGGCGCATGCGGGTTCGGCGGGAGCATTCGCTCACGATGAACCGACGCCGACGACCGCAGCGTCCCTGATCGCCGCCCTGGCCGCCGCCGGCAACGATCTCGAAACGCCGGCCCGCATGGTCGCCCCCGTCATCGGCGAGGCCCTGTCGGCACTGTCGGCGCTGCCCGGCTGCCGGCTGGCGCGCATGTCCGGCTCGGGCGCGACCTGCTTCGCCCTGTTCGACGATTGTCGAGCGAGCGCCGCAGCGGGAAAGCTGCTGGCGAAGCAGCGGCCGGATTGGTGGGTGAAGCCGACCGTAATTGGATGATGTCTGCGCTCAGTGCGCGCGCGCCACGCAGAAATCGACGGCGTCGTTGAGCGCCTGCTTCATCGGCGACGCGGGATAGAGGCCGAGCGCGTCCTTCGCCATCTTGGCGTAGTGCTTGGCGCGCTCGATCGTGTCGGCCAGCGCGCCGTGCCGGCGCATCAGCGCCTGCGCCTCCTCGAGATCGCCGTCGCGCACCTCGCCCTGCTGCAGGGTGCGCCGCCAGAAGCCGCGCTCCTCCGCGTTGCCGCGGCGGAAGGAGAGCACCACCGGCAGCGTGATCTTGCCCTCGCGGAAATCGTCGCCGACATTCTTGCCGAGCTGGCCCGACGAGCCGCCATAGTCGAGCGCGTCGTCGACGAGCTGGAAGGCGATGCCGAGATTGAGCCCATAGCTGCGGCAGGCCGCCGCCTCGCTCTTCGACGAGCCGGCGATCACCGGCCCGACCTCGCAGGCGGCGGCGAAGAGCTCGGCGGTCTTGCCGCGGATCACGGCGAGGTACTCGTCCTCCGTCGTCTCGGTGTTCTTGGCGGCGGCAAGCTGCATCACCTCGCCCTCGGCGATCACGGCCGCAGCGGTCGAGAGGATGTCGAGCGCGCGCAGCGAGCCGACCTCGACCATCATCTTGAAGGCCTGGCCGAGCAGGAAATCGCCGACGAGCACGCTCGCCTCGTTGCCCCAGAGCATCCGGGCGGCGAGTTTGCCGCGGCGCATATCGCTCTCGTCGACGACGTCGTCGTGCAGCAGCGTCGCGGTGTGCATGAACTCGACCGAGGCCGCGAGCTTGACATGGCCTTCGCCGCGATAGCCGCACAGCGCCGCCGTCGCCAGGGTCAGCATCGGCCGCAAACGCTTGCCGCCCGAGGAGATCAGGTGGTTCGCGACCTCCGGGATCATCGTGACCTGCGAGCCGGTGCGCGACAGGATCATCGCATTGACCCGCTCCATGTCGGCGCGCGTCAGCCCGACCAGCGGCTCGATCCCGCCCAGGCCGGTGTCCTTGTCTTCGAAAGCTACGACGACGCCCACTCGCAAACTCCGGCCGTTTCTCGCGCGGTCGCGCGCGCCCTGCCTTGCCATAAACGTCGCATGCGTGACCAGCCCCGGCAATCATTTCGCGACGCAACAGTTTGACGCTGCATTGCCGCGTCACGGGATCTTTCCTGTTGCGCTGCGGCCGTGCGGCGGATTCCATGGGAGCATGCACGAACTCGTCCGCTCCAACGACCTCGTCCTGCTCGGTGCCATCGAGGCTTTGCTGACTTCAGCCAATCTCGATTGCCTGATCGCCGACCAGCACATCAGCGCGCTCGAGGGCATGATCGGCGCCTTCCCGCGCCGCCTGCTGGTGCGCGAGCAGGACAGCAGGCGCGCCCGCGCCCTGCTGATCGAGGCCGGCTATGGCGACGAACTGCGCCATGACCGCTGAGGCGTCCGGGCTCGGCGAGATCGGCGAGGATCGTCTGCTCGGCGGCCGCCTGCGCCTGCTGCAGCCGGCGAGGGGGCATCGCGCCGGTTCCGATGCGGTGCTGCTCGCCGCCGCGATTCCGGAGCTCGGGGAGGGGCCGCTTGCCGATTTCGGCGCCGGCGTCGGCACGGTCGGCCTCGCCGTCGCCTTGCGGCAGCCCGCGCTCGCCGTCGTCCTGGTCGAGCGCGATCCGGAGCTCGCGGCACTTGCGGCGCGCAATGCCGAACTCAACGATGTGGCCGAGCGTGTGCGGACCGTCGTCGGGGCCATAGGCGAGCGGAACGGCGATCTCGCCGGCACGGGCCTCGCGACCGCCTCGGTGGCCTGGGTCGCGATGAACCCGCCCTTCTTCGAAGCGGGCGAGGTCCGCGCCTCGCCCGTCGCCAACCGGCGTGCGGCGCATGTCGCCGGGCAAGCCCTCGGGGACTGGCTGAAGGCCGCGCGCCATGGGCTGAAGCCGGGCGGCGGCGTCAGCATCATTCATCGTGCCGAGGCGCTGGGAGCGATTCTCGCAGGTCTGGAGACCGGCTTCGGGGCGGTCGAGATCCGCCCGGTTCACGCGCGGGCCGGGCGGCCGGCGATCCGGGTCATCGTCTCGGCCCGCCTCGGCAGTAGAAAGCCGGCAGCGCTGCTGCCGGCTCTGATCCTCAACGGGGAGGATGGGCGCTTCACCGCATTCGGCGAAGCGCTCCATCGCGGCGAGGCTGTGCTGGCCTGAAGGCGCCGGTCAGCGGCAGATGCGGCGCTCGCGCACCACCCAGCCCCAGCCGTCCCAGTACCGGACCGGACGGTAGTAGCAGCGCGGACCGTAAGAGGGCCGGCCATAATAGCCGTATCGCGGCCGGGCGTAGTAGCCGCCGCCCCAGCCGGGATTGCTGTAGCGCGGGGCGTAGGGATGGCGGCTGCCGCTGCCGGGATAGCCGTAGCCGCCGCTCAGCGCCTGCGCCTCGGCCGGCGTTGCCGTGACTGCCCCGATGCCGAGCGCGGCCGCGCCGAGCGTGGCAGCGGCTGAAAGGCCAAGAATGAGTTTACGAAGCATGGTTGCCTCCTTCGCGATTGCCCGGCGGGCCTGTGCGGGACCGATCGGGCGTCATCGTGGCAGCCGGCTTGCGGCTGTTGGGCTGAACGGCGGCATGGCCCGCCCGTTCAGCCCGTCGGCGATGGCGGACGTCAGCGGCAGACGCGCACCGGGCGGATCACCCAGCGCCAGCCGTTCCAGACGCGCCGGTCGACGAAATAGCAGCGCGGCCGATAGACCGGACGGCCGTAATAGCGCCGCGGGCCGTAATAGGGCCGGCCGTAATATTGGGCCTGCTCGACGAGGTCGGTGCCGGCGGAACCGGCCGGAACACCGGCCGCGATCGGCGCCGCGCTGGCCGGGGCGACAGCGAGGCCGGTGAAGAGGAGTGCGCCGGCACCGAACAGGGCGGCGACGATACGGTTCGACAGCATTGCAAGGTCTCCTGCTTGTCGCATCGGCCCGACTCAAGCGCTCGCCCCGAGCACCGCGGACCGTTCGATGGAGCGACGATAGCAACATCTCTATGAACGCGATGCTTGCCGAAGGGTTCATGCGCCATTCATGGCCCGGCGCTTGACCGTGAGCGCCGCCAGCCCCTAATCACGCCGCGAGTTTCCCGACAGTTCGAAGGCTGATCCCTTGGCCGCCTCCTCCGATCCGCTGAACCCGACCCGCTCCTTCCAGGGGCTGCTGCTGACCTTGCAGCGCTTCTGGGCGCAGCGCGGCTGCGTCATCCTCCAGCCCTACGACATGGAGGTCGGCGCCGGCACCTTCCACCCGGCGACGACGCTGCGCGCGCTCGGGCCGAAGCCCTGGAAGGCGGCCTATGTCCAGCCTTCGCGCCGGCCGAAGGACGGCCGCTATGGCGAGAACCCCAACCGGCTCCAGCACTATTACCAGTTCCAGGTCATCCTGAAGCCGTCGCCGGCCGATCTGCAGCAGCTCTATCTCGACTCGCTGGCCGCGATCGGCGTCGACCTCGCCCTGCACGATGTCCGCTTCGTCGAAGACGACTGGGAGAGCCCGACCCTCGGCGCCTGGGGACTCGGCTGGGAATGCTGGTGCGACGGCATGGAGGTCAGCCAGTTCACCTATTTCCAGCAGGTCGCCGGCGTCGAATGCGCGCCGGTGGCGGGCGAGCTGACCTACGGGCTCGAGCGCCTCGCCATGTATGTCCAGGGCGTCGAGAACGTCTACGACCTCAACTTCAACGGCCTCGAGGGCGAGGACCGCATCAGCTATGGCGACGTCTTCCTGCAGGCCGAGCAGGAGTTCTCGCGGCACAATTTCGAATATGCCAATACCGAGACGCTGTTCCGCCATTTCAACGACGCCGAGGCCGAGTGCAAGGCGCTGCTCGCCGCCGGCGAGGCCGATGCCGGCAGCAACGATCCGAGCCACAAGCTCGCTCTGCCGGCCTATGACCAGTGCATCAAGGCGAGCCATGTCTTCAACCTGCTCGACGCGCGCGGCGTGATCTCGGTCACGGAGCGCCAGGGCTACATCCTGCGCGTGCGCGAGCTCGCCAAGGCCTGCGGCGCCGCCTGGCTCAAGACCGCCGGCGGGGGAGCGTGAGCATTGTCGCTTGCTATAATTTGCTCCGGGAGTTTTAAACGAAACTGGCTTTTCCTATAAAAGTCAGGCCGGGTCTTAAACGTGGATAGAAGTCAGTTCGACGCATCGCCTGCGGGGCGTCTCGTTCCGACGATGCATGCCCAAGTGGCCTTCGTTCCGAATGATCTTCCGCCTGTCTTCGACAGCGCGGCTATCCTGACGCGGCTGGTGTCGGCAACGCAGGCGCTTGGTGAGCTCAATGGCATCCTCCGGACGCTGCCGGATCCCTATATCCTGATCCAGCCCCTCCAGGCGCGCGAGGCTCTGTCCTCGTCGAGCATGGAGGGCACTTATACGACGGTCGATGCACTGCTGCTCGCGGAGGCTGGTTACGGTGCCTCCGCCGAGAGCGGCGATACGCGCGAAGTGCTCAACTACTCGCGCGCGCTGCGCAACGCCGTCAGCAGCCTGGACGAGGTCCCGCTTTCGCTCAGGACAATCAGGGGGGCCCATCGCGACCTTCTCCAGGGCGTGGCCCGCGCCCGCGGTGCCGCAATCCAGGCCGGCGAATTCAAGGTCCATCAGAACTGGATCGGAGCTGCATCGATCGAGGCCGCACGCTTCGTGCCGGCGCCGCCCAAGGAAGCCTATGACGCCTTGTGCAGGCTGGAGCTCTACATTCAGCGGCCGGACCGCGAAACAGTCCCGCCGCTGATCGATGCGGCGCTGATCCATTATCAGTTCGAGGCGATCCACCCTTTTGCCGACGGCAACGGGCGTGTGGGGCGCATTCTGATCCCCGTCGTCTTGTTCGAACGCAAAGCCTTGCTGCATCCGGCCCTGTTCATCAGCCCGGTGCTGGAACGGCGCAAGGATGAGTATATCGACCATATGTTCGAGGTGTCCCGCTCGGGTGCCTGGGAGAGCTGGCTGATCTTCTTCCTTTCGGTCGTCGAAGACACCTGCCGCGAGACCATCGCCATCGCCGACCGATTGTTCCTCCTGCGCGAGCGCTACCGCAGGGCGCTGCAATCGGCAGGGAGGTCGGCCTTGTTGTTGTCGATTGTCGATCGGTTGTTCGTGCGGCCGGTCTTCTCGATTCCGCAGCTCGCCGAGTACCTCGGTGTCACTTACCCTGCTGCCCAGAAAAACCTGGAAACGGTTCTCTCGCTCGGCTTCGTCGAGGAAGTGCCGGAAACCGCGCACCCGAAATTCTTCGCCGCCCGCGAAATCATGAACACCATCACCGGACAGCCCTGATGCCTGATCTCCTGCTCGAACTCTTCTCCGAGGAAATCCCGGCGCGCATGCAGCGCAAGGCGGCGGAGGATCTGAAGAAGCTCGTCACCGATGCGCTGGTCGAGCGCGGGCTGGCCTATGAGGGCGCCCAGGCCTTCGCGACGCCGCGCCGGCTCGCCCTCCACGTCGCCGGCCTGCCGGTGCGCGGCCGCGACGTCCGCGAGGAACGCAAGGGCCCGCGCGTCGGCGCGCCCGAGGCCGCCGTGCAGGGCTTCCTCAAGGCGGCGGGGCTCGCCTCCCTCGACCAGGCGACGATCGTCAGCGACGCGAAGAAGGGCGATTCCTACGTCGCCGTGATCGAGAAGCCGGGGCAGGAGACGGTCCAGGCCATCGCCGAGATCGTGCCGGCGGTGATCCGCGCCTTCCCCTGGCCGAAATCGATGCGCTGGGGCAAGGCCTCGGCGGAGACCGGTTCGCTGCGCTGGGTCCGCCCGCTGCATTCGATCCTCTGCACCTTCGGCGCCGAGACCGAGGATCCGGAGGTCGTGCCCTTCGAGGTCGACGGCATCCGCTCCGGCAACGTCACCTATGGTCACCGCTTCCATGCGCCGGGGCCGATCACGGTGAAGCGTTTCGACGATTACGTGCCGAGCCTGGAGCGGGCCAAGGTCGTGCTCGACGCCGACCGCCGCAAGGCGATCATCCTGGCAGACGCCAAGAACCTCGCCTTCGCCGCGGGGCTCGAGCTGGTCGAGGACGAGGGGCTGCTGGAGGAGGTCGCCGGGCTGGTCGAGTGGCCGGTGGTGCTGATGGGCGATTTCGAGGAACGCTTCCTCGAGATCCCCGGCGAGGCGATCCGCGCCACCATCCGCGCCAACCAGAAATGCTTCGTGCTGCGCGATCCCGCGACGGGCGAACTGGCAAATCGCTTCATCCCGGTCTCGAACCTGATCGCCAGCGATGGCGGCGGCGCGATCACCGCCGGCAATGGCCGCGTAGTCCGCGCCCGCCTCTCGGACGCATCCTACTTCTGGCAGACCGACCGCGGCCCGCTGCCCGATCTGGAGACGCTGAGGGACAGCGCGGACAAGCTCGGCCTCGATCTGAAAAAGCCGCTCGACCAGCGCATGGCCAAGCTCGACCGGCTCGGCGTCGTCTTCCACGCCAAGCTCGGCACGCAGGGCGAGCGCGTCCAGCGCATCGCCGCGCTGGCGAAGGAACTGGCGCCGATCGTCGGCGCCGATCCGGCGCTGGCCGAGCGCGCGGCGAAGCTCGCCAAGGCCGACCTGCCGACCGAGATGGTCGGCGAGTTCCCCGAACTGCAGGGGTTGATGGGCCGGAAATACGCGGAGTTGCAGGGCGAGAACCCATCGGTCGCCGCTGCCATCGAGGAGCACTACAAGCCGCTCGGCCCCTCCGACCGCGTCCCGACCGATCCGGTCTCGGTGGCAGTCGCGCTCGCCGACAAGCTCGACACGCTCGTCGGCTTCTGGGCGATCGACGAGAAGCCGACCGGGAGCAAGGATCCGTATGCGCTGCGAAGGGCGGCGCTGGGGGTGATCCGGCTGGTGGTCGAGAATGGGGTGCGATTACCCCTCCAACAGTGGCTTCATTACCAGATCAACGGTTTCGAGTTTCACAAGCTGGCCAATCCGCGGTGGGCTACTGTTGATACCGTCAATGCGGCAATTCGGTCATCTCTTCCCGAAGGTGGCGCCACACTGTCGGAGTGGGCGCGGGCCAAGTCCATCGAGATGCTGCTGCGAGCATCTACGGCACTAAGCATCGACCAAGAAAAGGAGCTGATCGAACGAGCGGTAGCGTTGGGCCTCCCGAAAGCTGTCGATCTCCTCTCCTTCTTCCACGACCGCCTGAAAGTCATGCTCCGCGATCAGGGCGCGCGGCATGACCTTGTCGATGCAGTTCTCGCTGGCTCCCCTTCTCCCCTTGCGGGAGAAGGTGGCATCGCGCCAGCGATGACGGATGAGGGGTCTCGCGACGCATCCAGCGTCGGTGGCCCGCAGACGCAAACGGGTGAGGGCGGCGCGACCCCTCACCCCAGCCCTCTCCCGAAAGGGGAGAGGGGGCAGGTCGGCGGCTCCGACGACCTCCTGTTCATCACCCGCCGCGTCGCGGCGCTCGGCCGCTTCCTCGACACCGAGGACGGCAGGAACCTGCTCGCCGGCTATCGCCGCGCCGCCAACATCCTCAAGATCGAGGAGAAGAAGGATGGTGAGGGCGCCTTCGCCGGCAAGGCCGATCTCCAGCTCATCGCCGATGCCGGGCTGATCGAGGAGAAGGGCCTGGCGGTCGCGCTCGCGCAGGCGACGCCGAAGGCGGAGGCCGCCATCGCGGCCGAGGATTATGAGGGCGCCATGGCGGCGCTCGCCGAGCTTCGGCCCGCGGTCGATGCCTTCTTCGACAAGGTCACGGTCAACGATCCCGATCCGGCTCTGCGCGCCAACCGCCTCAAGCTGCTCAACCAGCTGCGCGAGGCGACCCGCGCCGTGGCGGATTTCTCGCGGATCGCGGGGTAGGGTGCGGGGGCCGCAGCAGAACCCCTCCGCCTTGTGGGGAGGGGTAGGGGACCGCCATTGATGATTGAGGCGAGGCGGCGCCGTTGTGCCTTCTGCGGATAGGGCTGGCCCTCATCCGGCGCTCCGCGCCACCTTCTCCCATCCGGGAAAAGGCTTCCCGCGCCCTTGGCTCGAAGGGTTCGCTTCGTCCCCCACCAGCTGCCCTTCCGGAACCTTTTCCGGCGGCTCCACGTTCCCTTGCCCGAGATCGCCGGCTGCGAATGCCTCGCGGCCGGCGCCTCGGGGGGCCGGCTTTCGGCCGCGATAAGAGGATTTGAGCCATGAATATTCTGATTTCGCTGCTGATCACGATCCTGGTGATCGGACTCGTGCTTTATCTCGTCCGCATGCTGCCGCTCGACGGCAACATCAAGAACATCGTCCAGATCATCGTCATCATCATCGGCATCATCTCGCTGCTGCGTTATCTCGCGGTGTTCTAGTTTTCGATCAGGTTGAACTGCTTCAATCGTCATTGCGAGGAGCGTAGCGACGAAGCAATCCTGGGGCGACAGAGCTCGACATCCCTGGATTGCTTCGCTGCGCTCGCAATGACGATTCAGTCTGGTCGAGCTCGGATATCGCCGGCCGTGTGGCGGGCGTTCCATACGTCGCGGGTGACTGGCGCGTGCCGAGACATCCCGCGGCGATTGACGAAAATCCCGCGCTGATCCACACTTTCATTGGTCCAGAGGGCCCCGGACGCGACCCGTCCCGGGGCCCTTTCCCGTTCGAGCATGGTCCGCAAAAGTGGGAACCGGTCTTGCGATCAGGCCATGCTCCGCAGAATCGAGCGCTTGCGCGATGACGTCGCAGAACCGCACCACCCATATCCGCCTGACCTCGCATCCCGAGCCCGGCAGCGCCGCGGCGCGCTTCCCGATCCACTGGGGGGCCCCGACCCCCGAGGAGCGCGGCCCGGTCATCGCATCCACGACCAATCCGGCCGATCGCAACGTCATCGGCGCCCATGGCGGGTCCTATTCGGTCTACCGCGCGCTCGCCATCTCGGCCCGGGCGATGAACCCGGCGCAGCGCCCTGACCTGACCAACACCCACCCGACCTCCGACATCCTGCCGCAGCCGCAATGGTTCGAGCCGGGCAGGATCGTCTCGCTCGATCCGTTCGGGCATCGAGTCGCGCAGGATTTCGGCAAATGGATCGCCGAGGGCGTCGACATCCGCCCGACCATCGCGGTCACCAAGGCGCGCCTCAACCTGCCCGAGATCCTCGCCGCCATGGCCGGCCACCGGCTCTCGGCCGATGGCGGCATCCTCCACGGCTCCGGCGACATCAGCGTCACCAAGATCGCGGTCGATCCGGTCTGGTACCTGCCCGGCATCGCCGACCGCTTCGGCACCACCGAGAAGGAGCTCCGCCGCACGCTGTTCGAGCAGACCGGCGGCATGTATCCCGAGCTGGTGACGCGGCCGGACCTCAAGGTCTTCCTGCCGCCGATCGGCTCGATCACCGCCTATGTCATCGGCGAGGTCTCGGCGATCGCCGACCCGAAGAAGACGCTGGCCTGCCGCGTCCATGACGAGTGCAACGGCTCCGACGTCTTCGGCTCCGACATCTGCACCTGCCGGCCCTATCTCGTGCATGGCATCGAGGAGGCGGTGAAGGAGGCGCAGGGCGGCGGCGTCGGCCTGATCGTCTACAACCGCAAGGAGGGCCGGGCGCTCGGCGAGGTCACCAAGTTCCTCGTCTACAACGCCCGCAAGCGCCAGGAGGGCGGCGATTCGGCCGCGACCTATTTCGAGCGCACCGAATGCGTCGCCGGCGTGCAGGACGCCCGTTTCCAGCAATTGATGCCGGACGTGCTGCACTGGCTCGGCGTCAGGAGGATCGACCGGCTGATGTCGATGTCGAACATGAAATACGACGCCATGGTCGAGAGCGGCATCGAGATCGGCGAGCGCGTCGCCATCCCGCCCGAGCTGATCCCGCCGGACGCCTCCGTCGAGATCGAGGCGAAGAAGGCGGCCGGCTACTATTCGCCGGACGGCACGCCCGGCGACAACGCGCTGAAGGCAACCGTCGGCCGCGACCTCGAGAAGTTCTGACGCGCTGATGCCCGATTCCAACCCCGAAGCCATCCGCCAGCTGCTCAAGCCGGCCACCGTCCGCGAGCGCGCGCATGAGATGCTGCGGCTCGGCCTCGAAGGCAGGCTGGCGCATTTCAGCGTCCATCCCGAGCGGCTGCCGGCCTGTGCGGCCTATGTGCTGGAGACGATCCGGCTGAACTATCCGGCGCTGGACATTCCCTTCCATGCGCGCTGGCGGCATTTCGTCGTCGCCGGCATCGACCGCTGGAAGGTGCTCGACAGCGGCGCCCATTTCGCCGATGCTGGGGCACGCGGCCGCGCCGCCTACGATCTCGCCGTGGTCAGCGTCCTGCTCGATGCCGGCGCCGGCGCCGCCTGGCGTTATCGCGACGCCGTCAGCGGACAGAGCATCGGCCGCTCCGAAGGGCTGGCCCTCGCCTCGCTCGACATGTTCGCCGCCGGGGCCTTCTCCAGCGATCCCGGCGAGCCACTGCGCGTCGATGCCAATGCGCTGAAGCATCTCGACGCCGCGGCGCTCGCAAGCGGCTTCCAGGTCGCGCAGGCCAATCCCCTGGTCGGCCTCGAAGGCCGTGCCGCGCTGCTCAACCGGCTCGGCGAGGAGCTGGAGAGACATGGCCTCACCCGGCCGGGCGACCTGTTCGACCGCTTGGTCGAGGCGGCGGAGGGGCGCTCGATCCGCGCCGCCTACATCCTGTCGCAGGTGCTCGAAATCTTCGGCGGCATCTGGCCGTCGCGCCTGACCTATGCCGGCATTCCGCTCGGCGATACCTGGAAGCATCCGCTGATCGCCCCGGACGTGGTGACGCGGGGGCTCGTCCCGTTCCACAAGCTCTCGCAATGGCTGAGCTATTCCCTGATCGAGCCGCTGCAATGGGCCGGCATCCGGGTCGTCGGCGTCGACGACCTCACCGGCCTGCCGGAGTACCGCAATGGCGGGCTCTTTCTCGATCTCGGCGTGCTCGCGCTCAAGGACCCCGCCGATGCGGCGCGGGCTCACGAGGTCGGTTCCCAACTCGTCGTCGAATGGCGGGCGCTGACGGTCGCGCTGCTCGATCGGATCGGCGAGCTCGTGCGCGCCGAGCTCGGCCTCAGCGCCGAGCAATTGCCGCTCGCCAAGGTGCTGGAAGGCGGCACCTGGGCCGCCGGCCGGCGCATCGCCCGCGAGAAGCGCGAGGGTGGCGGTCCGCCCTTGACCATCGTCAGCGACGGCACCGTATTCTGAACACAACGACAAGGCGAAGGGGATCAGGACTGCATGACCAGGAGCGCTAACGGCGTCACCGTCGTCGACCACCCGCTGGTGCAGCACAAGCTGACGCTGATGCGCGAGAAGGACCGCTCGACCAAGAGCTTCCGCCAGCTGCTGAACGAGATCGGCATGCTGCTCTGCTACGAGGTCACGCGCGATCTGCCGACCGAGATGATCGAGATCGAGACGCCGCTGCAGAAATCCATGCAGCCGGTGATCTCCGGCAAGAAGCTGGTCTTCGCCCCGATCCTGCGCGCCGGCGTCGGCTTTCTCGACGGCATGCTGGAACTGGTGCCCGCCGCACGCGTCGCCCATATCGGCCTCTATCGCGACCCGGAAACCCTGCAGGCGGTCGAGTACTATTTCAAGGCGCCGTCCGACATCGCCGACCGCATGATCGTGGTGATGGACCCGATGCTGGCGACGGCGAACTCGGCGGTGGCGGCCGTCGACCGGCTGAAGGAGCGCGGCGCGAAGGATCTGCGCTTCGTCTGCCTGCTCGCCGCGCCGGAAGGCATCGCCCGCATGCGCGACGCCCATCCCGACGTGCGCATCTGGACGGCGGCGATCGACGAGCGCCTCAACGATCACGGCTATATCGTGCCCGGCCTCGGCGATGCCGGCGACCGGATGTTCGGCACGCGCTGACGCACCGCATTGCAGTTCTGGCGATATGCGCCTACCTTGAGGGCATATCGCCAGGAGATGTTCATGACGGCTCTGCGTGCCATCGAGGTCGTCGGCGGCCCCGAGGTGATCGGCGCTCCCGTCGAGACCAGCCTCGAATTGATCGCGGCCGTCCGCCGCGGTTTCCCGGTCGGGACGGTCGAGCACGTCATCGCCAGCGGCCGGATGACGCTGGCCGAGATCGACGAGGTTGTGCTGCCCCGCAAGACGCTGAGCCATCGCCGCAAGATCGGGACGCTGACCAGCGATCAGTCAGACCGCCTCGTGCGTGCCGCCCGCGTTATCGCCGAGGCAGAGGAAACCTTCGGCTCGCAGGAAAAGGCCGGCCGCTGGCTGCGCCGTCCGACCAGCGCGCTCGACGGCGAGAAGCCGCTGGCGCTGCTCGATACGGGCGAGGGTGCGAATGCGGTCGAGGCGCTGCTGGGGCGGATCGCGCACGGTATCGCCGTCTGATGAAAGCTTGGCGCGTCGCCCGCGCGCCCTTTGCCGATCTGACCGGCGAGGGCGCGCGCCTCTATGGTGGGCGCTGGAATTCGCCGGGGCGGGCGATGGTGTACACGGCCGAGAATCCGGCGCTCGCCATCCTCGAGGTCCGCGTCCATCTCGACCTCGAGCCCGATCTCGTCCCGGACGATTATGTGCTGATCGAGATGGCGCTGGGCGAAGCGCCGGCCTTGGTGCTCGAAACCGCACCCGATGACCGCGCCGCCTTCGGCGATGCCTGGCTCGCCCGGGCTGGGGAAGCGGTCCTGACGGTTCCGTCCTTCATCGCGCCGCGAAGCTTCAACTACCTCGTCAATCCAGCCCATCCCGGCGCCGGAGCGATCCGCATCGCCTCGACCCAACCCTTCGCCTTCGATCGGCGGCTTTGGTTGCCTCTGGCCGGCTGACGCGCAAAAAGAAGCCCGCCCCGTTCCCGGAGCGGGCCTTGCGATCCGGATGCTCGCTCAGGCCGCGATGGCGCGAGCGGCAAGCGGACCAGCCTTGGATCAGTCGATGATCTGCACCACGCGGCGGCTCTGCGGCTCGACCAGGACGGCGCGGTTGTTCACCACCGTGTAGCGATAGCCGCTGGCGCGCTCGCCGAACTCGGCCGGAACCTCGCGATAGACTACACCCTGCTGCGGCAGAACGGTGCCGACGACCACGGGCTCGGCATAGGTGTAGGACGGGACGCGCTGCTCGACCACATAGCTGCGGAAGCGCGGGGTGTTGTCGCCGATGATCCCGCCGGTCACGCCGCCGACCACCGCGCCGCCGACGCCGCCGACCACCGCGCCGACAGGCCCGCCGACGACGGCTCCGCCGACCGCGCCCGCCGTCGCACCGCCGACGATGCCGCTGGCCGCACCGCCCTGCGCACCCTCGGGATTCTGGGCGAAAGCCGCGGCGGGAACCACGGCGAGAGCCGTCACGAGAGCAAGTTTCTTGAGCATGTCCGTTCTCCTTCAGAGGGGATGACCTCGGGGAAGGAACGGATACGCGTCGGTCCCGGTTCCGCCCGGGCGGTCACGAGCTGTGAACGGTTGTGAACGAGCGTTACGGATTCAGTTGTCCGCGCAACGGGTTGGCCTCGATCACGAGCTCGACGCCGGCCGCCCTGAAATCGTGAATCTGCGTCCGTACCGGCGCCCGCGCGGGATTGTCGAACAGCTCGCTCACCGTCGCCTCCTCCGACAGGAAGAGGAAGTCGGCATGGCTGCCGCTCTCCGGATAGGCGTCGATCGCATGCCAGGTCCCGCGATGGAACATGATGCCCTCGCCGTCGAGGCGGAAGGCCCGCAAGGCCTCGGGCGCCGGCGGCGTTTCCGACGGCTCGGCGACCACGATGATCGCCGGCGGCCCGCCGAGCGGCTGGCGCGCTTCGGTGACGTGGAGATGCCGTTCGATCACGGCGACGGCGAGCGGCCGGGCGTGGTAGCGCACGATCTGCAGCCGCGGCCGGCTCTCGGCGGCGAAGGGCCGGATCCAGATGTCGTAGCCTTCCCGGCCCGCATCGCGCGCTCCCGCGGCGGACAGGAGATGACCGTAGGGGGCGAAGCTCTCGGCGGAGAGGGGCGAGACGGGCAGGACGACGCGGCGCATGCCGCATCCTAGATCACGCCGCTCCCGGACGGAATCGGCAAGCGGAGAGCATCAAAGAAAGCGGCGGGCCGACGGCCCGCCGTGCATGGCGAGGTGAAGGTTTCGCCGCTTACTGCTTCGCCGCGGCCGACAGGACGGGGGTGAGCTTGTCGGCGTCGCGCTTGATCAGGGCGCCGAAGCCTGCCGGCTTGCGGTCGGTCGCGCTCGGGATGGTCGCGCCGAGATCGAGCAGGCGCTTCTTGACGTTCTCGTCGTTCAGCGCCTTGTCGAGCGCGTCGACCAGCTTGTCGACCACCTCCTTCGGCGTGCCCTTCGGCGCGGCGATGCCGTTCCAGGCCTCGATCTGGTAGTCCGGCAGGCCGGCTTCCTTGGTGGTCGGAATGTCGGGCAGCGCCGGCGAGCGTTCGGCCGAGGCCACGGCGTAGGCCTTGATCGTGCCCGCCTTGATCTGCTCGGAGACGCTGACGATCTGGTCGCACATGAAGTCGATCTGGCCCGAGACCAGGTCGTTCAGCGCCGGGCCGGTGCCGCGATAGGCGACGGAGTTCAGCTTCGGAACGCCGAGTTGGCCCTTGAGCAGCGTGCAGGTCGTCCACGACACCGAGCCGACGCCGGCATGGGCCTCGTTCACCTTGTCGGGATTCGCCTTCACATAGGTGACGAACTCCTTGAGGTCCTTGGGCGCGAAGGCCTTCTTGGCGACGATCAGGATCGGGGTGCCGCCGGCGAGGCCGATCGGCTGCATGCCGTTGATCGGGTCGTATTTCAGCCCCGGATAGGTGGCGGGGGCCGCCGAGAAGGTGCCGAGGTGCCCCATCGCGATGGTGTAGCCGTCCGGCGCCGCCGTCAGGGCACGGGTGATCCCGGTGGTGCCGCCGGCGCCCGCGACGTTCTCGACCACGATCTGCTGGCCGAGCGTCTTCGACATGCTCTCGCTGACGATGCGGGCGATGATGTCGGTCGGTCCGCCGGCCGCGAAGGGCACGATCATGGTCACCGGCCGCTCGGGATATTTGGATTGGGCCTGCGCCGGCAGCGCCAAGGCGAGCGTCGCGGCGAGGCCGAGTACGAGCTTCTTCATAGGTGATCCTCCCTGATGCGATAGTCTGACGATGAGGGAACGGGGCTGGCTGGCAACCCCGTCATTCGGTGAACACCTCGTCGCGCTTCTTCGACATCGACGGCAGCAGCGCCACGACGAGAATCGCGACCGCGACCAGCAGCAGCCCCGCCGAGATCGGCCGCTCGATGAAGGTCATGAACGAGCCGCGCGAGATGATCAGCGCCTGGCGCAGCTTCTCCTCCATCAGCTTGCCGAGCACGAAGCCGAGCAGCATCGGCGCCGGCTCGAAGCCGAGCTTGATCAGGAGATAGCCGAACAGGCCGAACAGCGCTGTGAAGGCGACGTCGACGGGCTGGTTGTTCACCGAGTAGATGCCGATCGAGCAGAAGATCAGGATCGCCGGGAACATCAGCCGGTAGGGCACCTGCAGCAGCTTCACCCAGACGCCGACCAGCGGCAGGTTGATGATCAGTAGCATCAGGTTGCCGATCCACATCGAGGCGATCATGCCCCAGAACAGGTCGGGATTCTTGGTCATCACCTGCGGGCCGGGGATGATGCCGTGGATCGTCATCGCGCCGACCATCAGCGCCATCACCGCATTCGGCGGGATGCCGAGGGTGAGCAGCGGGATGAAGGCGGTCTGCGCGCCGGCGTTGTTGGCCGATTCAGGACCGGCCACGCCCTCGATCGCGCCCTTGCCGAAGCGCGAGGGATCCTTGGCGATCTTCTTCTCCAGCGTGTAGCTGGCGAAGGGGCCCAGCACCGCGCCGTTGCCGGGCAGGATGCCGAGCGTACCGCCGATGAAGGTGCCGCGCAGGCACGGCGCGATCGACTGCTTGATGTCGTTCCAGTCGGGCAGGAGACGGCCGATCTTGGCCTTGACGACGTCGCGTGCTTCCGGGTTCTCCAGATTGCGCAGCACTTCGGCGAAGCCGAACACGCCCATCGCCAGCACGGCGAAGTCGATGCCGTCCGAGAGCGGCGGGAAGCCGAAGGTCATGCGCTCCTGGCCGGTCTCGAGGTCGGTGCCGACGGTCGAGAGCAGGAGGCCGAGCATGATCATGCAGAAGGCCTTGAGGATCGAGCCGCGCGCCAGCACGACGGCGAAGCACAGGCCCATCACCATCAGCGAGAAATATTCGGCCGGGCCGAACAGCAAAGCGAGACGGGTCAGCGGCGCGCCGAGCGCGGCGATGATCACGGTCGCGACGCAGCCGGCGACGAAGGAGCCGATCGCCGCGGTGCCGAGCGCGACGCCGGCGCGGCCCTGCTTAGCCATCTGGTGGCCGTCGAGCGTGGTGACGACGGCGGTCGCCTCGCCGGGGATGTTGACCAGGATCGCCGTGGTCGAGCCGCCGTACTGGGCCCCGTAATAAATGCCGGCGAGCATGATCAGCGCGCCGACCGGGTCGAGCCCGAAGGTGATCGGCAGCAGCATCGCGATGGTGGCGACCGGGCCGACGCCGGGCAGCACGCCAATCAGCGTGCCGACGAGGCAGCCGACGAAGCAGAGCGCGACGTTCTTCAGCGTCAGAGCGACGCCGAAGCCCAGCGCGAGATGGGCGAACATTTCCGTCATGGATCAGATCCCGAGCAGCCAGGGCGCCAGCGGGATCGGAAGACCCAGCGCGTATTTGAACAGGAGGGCGCAGCCGATCGTCATCGCCGCGGCGAAGATCACGAGCTCCTTGAGCCTCACATCCGTCGCCGCGAGGCCGGAGACGATCACGACGAGCGGCCCGGAGACGAGCATGCCGAGCTGCGGCACCTTGAGCGGGCCGACATCGAAGCCGCGGATGGTCAGGCCGAAGACGACCGCCGCGCCGAGCACGAAGATGACGCCGCGCCAGGACCAGCCCGCGAGCCGCTCGCCATTGTAGCGCAGCGAGTTGAAGGCGAGCAGCGCCCCGAGACCGGCGCAGATCCAGGCGAAGGCCTTGGGCAGCATGCCGGGGCCGATCTGGCGCAGCGTTCCGGTCGAGAGGTCGCTCGACAGGAACAGCGCCAGCCCGGCCAGCGCGATCATGAACAGGCCGGCGGCCAGGTCCTGCGTCGAGCGGACGCGCCAGCCCTGCGCGGCCTCGATCTTGTTCAGACTCATCAACGTCCTCCGGCTCGGGTGATTGCTGTACGCATGGTGGGCTTCCTGCGTCCCGCGACGCTGAAGGGCAGGATGTTGCCCTCGTCGATCAGGGTCACGCTCTCGCGCAGGATTGCGAGGAAATCGTCGCGGGCGGCGAGCTTCTGATGCGGCCGCCAGGCGACGCCGACGAGCGCGCCGGGGGGCGGGGGGTCGAGCAGCGCGCCGCGCAGGCGCCGCATCGTGACGCCGGGAAAGCTCAGCCGCGACACCCAGTCCGGTGCCAGCGCCATGCCGAGACCGGCCGCGACCGCCGACATCATGGCCGGCTTCTCGGTCGCCTCGATGGTGACGTTCGGTACCGCGCCGACGCTCTCGAAATAGGCCATGACCAGATCATAGGCGAAGGGGCGGATGCGCTTCGACGGCACGACGAAGGGCTCGCCGACGAGGTCCTGCATGGTCAGGTATTCGCGCGCGGCGAGCGGATGGTTCTCGCTCAGCACCACGATCGGCCGCTCGACCCGCAGGATCTCGAAGGCACAGTCGGTCGGCTTGCGCGGCGGCCGCAGCAAGGCGAGGTCGAGCTTGCCGGCCTCCAGCATCTGCACCAGCGGCGCGGTCATCGCCTCGACGAACTTGATCTCGATGCCGGGATGGCGCGAGCGGAAGGTGACGAGAGCCTCCGGCACGAAGCTCGACGAGGCCGCGTCGATCGCCCCGACACGCAGGACCTTGCTCGACGCCAGGGAGGCCTCGCGCACCGCGCGGGAGGCGCGCTCCATCCTGACCAGGATCGCCTTGGCTTCCTCGAGCATGATCAGCCCGGCGCGGGTGAGGGCGACCTGCCGCGTGGTGCGGGTCAGCAGGCTGACGCCGAGCTCGTCCTCGAGCGCGCTGATCTGGCGGGAAAGGGCCGGTGGTGCGAGGCCGAGCCGCTCGGCCGCCCGGCCGAAGTGCAGCTCTTCCGCCACCGCGATGAAACATCGCAGCTGCCGCAAATCCATGGTTGTCGCGCTCCCCTCTGGCGTATCGTTTTTTGTGATATCATCCAGTCGTTTCGATGATGCCCTTTAGCGACAATCGCCGGTTTTGCGACCGTAGAGCAATTCATAATTTTTTGGCAACAAAGCTTCTCGCCGCGGATTCGGCGTCCGCAGGGGCGGGCTTCGCCATGGCGTCCTGTGCCCGGCCGCAAGCCCCGAGTCGACGGGCTGGGAGGGCGGGCCGGCCCGGGTCAGCCCGTCGGTGCGCCCGCCCGGCGCGCGCGCCGCAGCCCCGCGACGCGGCCGTCGATCAGGGCGAGGCCGGCGAAGATCGCCGCCATGCCGGCGAAATGGCGCGGCAGCAGGTCTTCGCCCAGCAGACCGGAGCCGAGCAGAATCGCGCTGACCGGGATCAGGAAGGTGACGAGCATGACATTGCTCGGGCCGGCAGACCGCATGATCCTGAAGAAGATGATGTAGGCGAGCGCGGTCGAGATCAGCGCCAAGCCGATCAGCGCGAGAACGGCCTGCTGGGAGGGGACCGGCAGTGTCCAGGGCGGGTTCAGCACGAAGACGATCGGCACGATCATCAGCGTCGAGGCGCTGAGCTGGCCCGTCGCGGTGACGAGCGGCGGCAGGCCGCGGAAGCGCCGGCCGAACAGGCCGGAGAAGGCGTAGGAGATCGCCGCGAGGACGCAGGCGAGCTGGGCGGCGAGATTGGAGCCGAGCCCGCCGATCGCGTCGGGGCCCATCAGGACGGCGACCCCGACGAGGCCGGCCAGCACGCCGCCCAGCTTCAGCCCCGTCGCCTTCTCGTCGGCGAAGCAGTGCATCACGAGCACGGAGAAGATCGGCGTTGTCGCGTTCAGGATCGAGGCGAGGCCGCTGGCGATCTGCTGCTGCCCCCAGAGGAACAGGCTGAACGGGATCAGATTGTTCAGGATGCCCATGCCGAAGAAGGCGAGCCAGAGGCTGCGCCCCACCGCCATCGAATGCCCGGTGATCCGCACCATCAGCAGCAGCGACAGGGCCGCCAGCCCGACGCGCACCTGCACCACGGCGAAGGGCGGCCATTCCGCCACCGTGAGCTTGTTGAAGAAGAACGAGCCGCCCCACAGGATCGAGAGGGCGACGAGCAGGAGCCATTCGATCGGGCCCATGCGCGGCGAGGCGGCGGAGATCGGCTGTGTCATGGCGGATCTGTCCTCGCAGGCCGGGTCATCCTGCGTCAGTAGGCAGCCGGGCGCGGCCCGGCCACCCGTTTCCCGCCCGGACGGCCTCAGGCCGGTTCGGCCTCGCGTGCCGCCCACATCGCCTTGAAGGCGGGGCGCTGATGCAGCTTGTCGAGCCAGGCCTTGACGTTCGGCGCGGCGTCGAAGAGCTGCGCCGCCGGCTTGGCGTAGCGGATGATCTCGGCGACGTTGATGTCGGCGACGGTGAAACGCCCGCCCATGACATAGCCGCCGCCTTCCGACAGCGCCTTGTCGAGCACCGCGAAGGGCGCAGCGAGCGCGGCCAGCGCCGCCGATACGAGAGCCGGATCGCGCTTCTCGGGCGGATAGGCGGCCAGATGGTAGGTCAGGTTGAGCGCATGGGTCTCGCATTCGGTCGCGGCCCAGAGCGACCACATCGCCGCCAATCCTTCCTCCTGTACGTTCTTCGGCGCGACCGGCCCGCCGTGCTTGCGGGCGAGATAGAGGTTGATCGCGAGCGACTCGTGCAGGACGAAGCCGTCATCGTCGATCGACGGGATATGACCGTTCGGGTTCACCTCGAGGAACGCGGCGCTGCGCGTATGCACCGGCGCGTCGGGCGCCTTCGGATCGGGCAGGCGGTAGGCCTGGATCACGGGCACATGCTTGAAGCTGAGGCCGAGCTCGTTGGCGAGCCAGACATTGCGCGTCGCGCGCGAGCGATAGCAGCCATAGATGGTGAGAGACATGGGCGTTTCCGGTCCTGGTCGAGGTAGACGATTCTTCTCTTCGTCATTCCGGCCGTAGCGTAGCGGAGCGCCGGAATCCATCGTAGAACTCGGCGGTCTTCGATGGCTCCCGGGTCTGCGCTTCGCTTGCCCCGAAATGACGGGGCCGGCTTCAGCCGAGCTGGCGCAAGGTCTCGCGGGCGATGATCAGCCGCTGGATCTCGGAAGTGCCTTCGTAGATCCGGGTGATGCGTGCATCGCGCGCATAGCGCTCGACCGGGAAATCGCGGCAGTAGCCGGCCCCGCCATGGATCTGGATCGCCGCGTCGGTGCAGCGATGCGCCGCCTCCGAGGCGAACAGCTTCGCCATCGAGGCCTCCTTGGCGAAGGGCTCGCCGCGACCCTTCTTCGCCGCCGCGTCGAGGATCAGGAGCCGCGCCGCGTGCAGGTCGAGCTCGCGGTCGGCGATCAGCCATTGCAGGCCCTGGAATTCGGTCAGAGCCTGGCCGAACTGTTTGCGCTCGCGGGCATAGGACTTGGCCGCGTCCATTGCGGCCCGGGCGATGCCGAGCGAGACGGCGGCGACGCCGATGCGCCCGCCGGCGAGTTCCCCGACCGCGACGCGGAAGCCGTCATTCTCCCTGCCCATCAGATTGGCGGCAGGGATGCGGGCGCCGTCGAAATGGATGGTGTTCGTCGCCGAGCCGGTCTGGCCCATCTTCTTCTCGGCTTTGCCGACGCTCACGCCCTCGGTGTCCGCCGGCACGAGAAAGGCCGATATGCCCTTGCCTTTGGGCGCGTCGGCATCGGTCACGCCCCAGACCACGAAGAGGCCGGCATATTCGCCCGAGGTGATGAAGATCTTCTGGCCGTCCAGGACGTATTCGTCGCCCTCGCGCCGGGCGCGCAGCTTTATGCCGGCGGGGTCGGAGCCCGCTCCGGCCTCGGTCAGGCAGAAGGCGCCGGCCGGATAGGTCCCGTCGGCCAGCTTCGGCAGATAGGTCGATTTCTGCGCCTCGTTGCCCACGGCCTGGATGACTTCGCCGACCATGTTGGTCACCGAGGTCGTCACGGCCGTCGAGGCGCAGGCGGCGGCGAGCTCCTCCAGCGCCAGCGCGAAGGCGACCGTGCCCGCTTCGGTTCCGCCGAACAGTCCCTTGACGTTGAGCGCCATGAAGCCGTTTTCGGCGAGCAGCTTGAGATTGGCGAGGAACTCCGGCCGGCCCTCGCCACGGTCGAGCCGCTCCGCCAATGGCGCCAGCCGCTCGGTGGCGAGCTTGCGCGCGCTCTCGCGGATGAGCTCTTCCTCCTCGGTCAGGGCGAAATGCATGGCGGCGGCTCGTTCGTCGGAACTGATGCCGGGACTCTAGAGCCTGCGCCGTTGGCCGCCAATGCGCGGCTTCGCCCGGCGCGTCGTGCGGATGCGAGGTGGCGGGGTTGACGAGCGCGGCGTCCGGGCGCATGTGCGCCCTCGTTCGCCGATCCGCGCTGCGGCCCGGATGGCGGCTCCACAGGAACCCACGAACCCCATGCCAAGCGACAGTCCCAGTCGACAGTCCTTGCCGTCCTCGGCTCGCCCGGGTGCCTGATCCTTGACCGGCAGGCTCGCTCCGGTCTGGCCGCATGACGGCCAAACCGAGAAGGAAAGCGAGCCATGAACGCCGCCGTCACCGCAATCCTGCCCGCCGCCGATCTTCCGGCCGAGGCCCTCGCCGCAACGCTTGCGCGCACGCATGTCGCCGATATCGTCGAGCGGCTGAACGAGCACGAGCCCGGCTATGCCGCGCGGGTGCTGCTCGACCTGCCGAGAGGCCGCGCCGTCGATGTGCTCGACCAGCCCGAATTGCGTGAGCCGGGCGCCGTGCTGAAGGCGCTGCCGCTCGATCGCGCCGTCGCCCTCATCCAGGGGATGTCGTCCGACCGGATCGCCGACATCTTCCGCAACGATTTCTCCGAGCCGGAGCGGCACCGCTTCGTCGCGCGGTTGGATGGCGAGACCAGGGCGGCGCTCGCCTCGCTGCTCGCCTATCCCGAGCACAGCGCCGGCGCGATCATGACGACCGAGTTCGTCAGCGTCCCGGCCGAGTGGACGGTGGCGCGGACGCTCGAGCATGTGCGCACCGTCGAGCGTACGCGCGAGACCGTCTATGCCATCTATGTGCTCGATCCCCTGACGCAGGCCTTGCAGCAGGCGGTCGGGCTGCGCCGGCTGATCTCGGGCGATCCCGATGCGCTCGTCGGCTCGGCGGCCGGCCGGCGCGAGCCGGTCAGCGTCGCGCCCGCGACCGATCGCGAGGAGGTGGCGCGGCTGATCGCCAAGTACAATCTGCTCGCGGTGCCGGTCGTCGACGACGCACGGCGCGTCCTCGGCATCGTCACCGTCGACGACGTCATCGACGCCATGATCGACGAGACCACCGAGGACGTCCAGAAGCTCGGCGGCATGGAGGCGCTGGGCGAGCCCTACCAGCAGATCGGCTTCCTCACCATGATCCGCAAGCGCGCCGGCTGGCTCAGCGTGCTGCTGATCGGCGAGATGCTGACCGCCTCGGTGATGCAGTATTTCGAGGGCGAGCTCGAAAAGGCGATCGTGCTGACGCTGTTCATCCCGCTGATCATGAGCTCCGGCGGCAATTCCGGCTCGCAGGCGACCTCGCTGATCATCCGGGCGCTGGCCCTGCGCGAGGTCCGGCTCGGCGACTGGTGGCGTGTCGCGCTGCGCGAACTGCCGACCGGTCTGACGCTCGGCGCCATCCTCGGCGCGATCGGTATCGTCCGCGTGGTGACCTGGCAGAAGCTCGGCCTCTACGATTACGGCGAGCACTGGCTGCTGGTCGCGGCGACGGTTGGCGCCGCCCTGGTCGGCATCGTCACCTTCGGTTCGCTGACCGGCTCGATGCTGCCCTTCGTCCTGACGCGGCTCGGCTTCGACCCGGCCAGCGCCTCGGCGCCCTTCGTCGCGACGCTGGTCGATGTCTCCGGCCTGGTGATCTATTTCAGCATCGCCGCGCTCATCCTGGGCGGCACGTTGCTGTAGATGGATCGCCGATCCGGCTCGTCCCGTCCCATGGCGGCCGGAGCCGAGCCGGTTCCGGTTCAGCTCGCCAGAACCCGCTGCGGCGGGAAGGTGACCTCCACCAGCGTGCCTTCCTTTTTGACGCTGGTGATGGTCAGCGCCGCGCGGTTGGCCTCGACCAGCGCCTTGGTCAGCGGCAGGCCGAGTCCCGTTCCGCCGGATCTGCGCGTCGTCGGCACCTGCCGGAACGGCTCCAGCGCCAGCTTGATCTCGTCGTCGTCCATGCCGATGCCGGTATCGCGCACCCGCAGGATCGCCTCGCCCTGGTCTCCGAGCGCTGTCGAGACGATCACCTGCCCGCCGGCATCGGTGAACTTCACAGCGTTGGAGAGCAGGTTGATCACGATCTGGCGCAGCGAGCGTTCGTCGGCGACGACCGGCGGCAGCTTCGGCGCCAGGCCCGAGCGCAGCACGACGCGGCCGCGCTGGGCCTCCGGCTGCAGCAGGTTGACCGCCGAAAGCGCGATCTCGTTCAGGCTGACGCTGACGAAGTCGAGGTCGAGCTTGCCGGCCTCGATCTTGGCGAGATCGAGCAGGTCGTTGACCAGGCTGATGACGTAGCCGCCGGACTGATGGATGTCGCGCAGGTATTCCTTGTAGCGCTCGTTGTCGATCGGGCCGAAGCGCTCCTCGGCCATCACCTCGGCGAAGCCGATGATGGCATTGAGCGGGGTGCGGATCTCATGGCTGATCTTGGCGAGCACGTCGGATTTCTGCGCGCTCGCCTTCTCGGCCGCCTTGCGCGCCTCGACCAGCTCGCCCTCGGTCTTCTTCCAGGCGGTGATGTCGCGCAGCACGGCGCAGAACTTGCTGTCCGGCCCCTCGGCGATGCGGCCCATGGTCATGAACAGCGGGATGCGCCCGCCCTGGCGCACGCGGCCGACGACCTCGCGGCCATCGTTCATCAGCGAGGCGACGCCTCCGCCGATCAGCCCGTCGAGATAGTCGAGCGCCGGCGAATGGCTTTCCGGCGCGAAGAGCAGGGTGAAGAGCTCGCCGGCGACCTCGCGCTGGTCGTAGCCGAACAGCGCCTCGGCGCTCTTGTTGAGCGACAGGATGCGCCCACGCCCGTCGACGGTGACGACGCCGTCGGTCGCGGTGTCGAGCATGGCGGCGAGTTCGGCGACGCGGGCCTCGTTCGCCTGGCCTTCCAGCCTCAGCAGCTCGATGCGCCCGGCGGCCTCTTCCTCCTCCGCCTCGAATTCGGCGGCGAGCTCCAGCTCCTCCGCCTCGTCCGGCGTCAGCCTCTTGAGGTCCCCGCCGGGCACGCTGTTGCGGAAGGCCATCAGCGTCGCGGGCTCGCCCTGCCAGCTCACGCTGGAGAGCCGGCCGTCGACGCTGATCAGCCCGCCCTTGCGATCGACCAGGATCATGGCGCCGTCGCTGTCGCGGCCGCTGCTCCTGATCAGCTTGCTGACTCCGCCCGCCGCGGCCAGATCGTCGAGATCGGCATAATCCAGCAGGTCGAGCAGGGTGCGGTTGGCGTAGAGCGCCGTCTCGTCGCGGTTGACCAGCACGGCGATCGGCAGCCGGTCGAGGATGTCGGCATGCGCGTTGGCGACGCGCGGCCGCTGTTCGGCGGGGGTGACCGGGGCGATCGCGGGAGCGGGAGCGGCCATGGCGGGCTCCGCCTTGCCGTCGCCGGCCGCCTTCTCGCGCACGCGCAGCGGGGCGGCGGCCGGCAGGCGCGGCTCGCCGGGCTCGCCCTCCTCGCCGGCGATGCGGGCGCCGAGCGCCTTGGCGATCTCGCGGAAGGCGCTGCGCTCCGCCGAGGAGAGCAGGGTCTTGGACGGCTCGAGCACCGGCCGGACGGCCGCCAGATGGCCGTTGCGCAGCGGCACGACATTGGCCGGCGGGGCCTTGGAAGGCGGCGGCTCGGCGACTTCCGGCGCATCGTCGCCGACGGGTGCCACCCGGGCCTCTTCGTCCGCGGCCGCCGGGGCGGCGGCCTCGCTCCGGGCAGCTTCCGCCGGCGCCGGGGCGTCCGCTTCGGCGCTGGCACCGCCGAAACCGGCCTCCGTGATATCGTCCGTCTCGGCCGCGGCAGTGTCGTCCGAAGCGCATACCGGTTCCGCGTCTTCCGCGACGATCGCCTCGGGTGATTCGCTGTCGACATCCGGCGCCGGCGCGACGGCCTTCTCGGGCCGCTCCCGCTCGGGAAACGCTTCGTTCGCGGGCGAGCGGGCGAGGCCGAAGCCGCGGAAGCCCGCGGGGTTGCGCTCGCCGTCGAACAGCGGGAAGCCCGAGAGCTCGACGCGGGCGCCTTCGCCGGCGCGAATCCGCCACAGCACGGCCCGCCCGCTCCAGGTCGAGGAGGTCGACAGGCGTTCGGCCAGGTCGCCGTCGAGGTCGAGGACGTCGCTCGCCAGCAGCGTGGACCAGTCGCGTCCCTTGGTCGCCTCGGCAGCATCCCGGCCGACGAGCTCGGCGAAATCCTGCGACAGGCCGATCAGCGTGCCGTCCGGGGCGCTCTCCCACAGGAAGCGCAGATTGGCACGGCGCTGACCGGCCGCGGCGGCCCGGAGATCGGCTTCGTCGGGCAGCGCCGCGGGGGCGGGCGAGGGGGCGGCTGCCGGCGCAGAGGATGCGGGCGGCTCCGCCTGCGGCACGGCGATGCCGAGGCGCCGCAGCTCGGCAGCCGTGACGCCGAGAGCCAGCGCCGGGCCGGCTTCGGTCTCGACCCGCCTGCAGGCGCAGGTCACGAGCCCGGCCAGAGACGGGCCGAGCCGCAATCTCTCGAGCCTGAGCCCGCTCGACGAGGCAAGGCCGCCGGCGAGCAGGCGCAGGCGCTCGCGCGTCGCCACGGGCAGCTTCGTCGCGCCGCCGAAGGCGCCGAGCAGCGCCCGGCCGCCCGCATTGGCGAAGACCGGTTCGCCGCCATCGCCCGTCCAGAGCAACAGGGCGCCGTCGCCCGAGAAGCCCGCAAGTGCGGGATCCTGCGTCAGCGCGCTGGCAACGCCGTTCCAGTCCTGCCCGGATTCGCTCATTCCGCTCCGCTCAACCTGCTGGCGACTCCAGCCCGCGCGAATATGCCTAACAAATCTTTAATAGCGGCGCGAGGAGGGTGAATCCATGCGGAACCCGGCCTCTCCCCTGACGTTTCGAAACAACGTTAATATGGGCACCGCCGCCCAGCCGGCGGCGCGTTGTCATTGCACTGCAATAGTGATATTGCAGTGCACAATCATGGCGTGGTGCCGGGGACGGCGAGCACGCCTCGGCCCGGTCGCAGGAGGACCCACCATGGACGGCAAGCTTCCCTACGAAGTTCCCACCGAGATGCGCGAGTTCGCCGAGAAGAGCGTCGACCAGGCCCGCAAGGCCTTCGACGGTTTCATCGGCGCGGCCCAGAAGGCGGTGGACAGCGCGCATGGCTCGGCTGAATCGGCCCGCGCCAATGTCCAGGACATGACCAGGAAGGCGATGACCTACGCCGAGACCAACATCGCGGCGGCCTTCGACCTCGCCGACAAGCTGGTCAAGTCCAAGGACATGAACGAGGTGCTCCAGCACCAGTCCGAGTTCCTGAAGGCGCAGGCCGCCGCGCTGCAGGCGCAGCTGAAGGAGATCGGCACGAGCGTGCAGGAAGCCGCCAAGAAGACGGCCGAGACCGCCGCCAAGGCGACCAAGCTGAAGTGAGGCCTTGAGCCCCGCGAGGGCGGAGCGGGCTTTCACGACGAGACGGCCGGATCGGCATGGGGACGCGCCGAGGTGAAGCCACCCCGGCCGGAGCTGGGCCGCCCGGCCTTGTCGATCGCGCAGGTTCGTCCTGCCGGAACCGTGAAGGAGAGATCCGATGGCGAAACAGACTACCCCCGGCAAGGCACCGATCAGCCTCGCGCCGGTCAAGGCGTTGAGCGAGCCGAAGCCGGTGGCGCCGGCGCTCCCGGCCAAGGCTCCGGAGGCCGGGCCCGTGGCGGAGGCCAAGCCCGCCATCGCCAAGCCGGTCTCGGTGCCTGCCGTCGCCAAGGTCGAGGCCAAGCCCGCGGTCGCCAGATCCGAGGCTCCCAAGCCCGTTGCGCCCAAGTCCGAGGCGCCCAAGACCGCCGCACCGCAGCCGGCAACCCGGCCGGAGGCGAAGATCGCGCCGGTCGCCGCCGCGCCGGCGCCGAAGCCCGCGATCGCCGCGGCGCCCGCCAAGCGCGTCGCCTCGCGCAAGGCCAGGATCGCCAAGCCGGCGCCCGCCAAGGTCGCCGCGCCGGCCGCCGCGAAGGCTGGTGTCGCCGAGGTCGCGATTGCCAGGCCGGGGCCGGTCGAGCCGGCGCCCGCCAAGGTCGAGCCGGTTGCGGTGAAGCCGGCCTCTCCGGCGGCAGCGCCTGCGCTCGCCGCTGCCAAGCCTGCTGCGGTTCGGTCGGCCGTCACCAAAGCTGTCGAGCCGCCGAAGCCGGCTGCGGCGTTCCCCGCCGCCTGGCTCGAGCCGACGCTGGCGCTGACGCGTACCTTCGGTGCGGTCCAGGCCAAGATGCTCGACCATGCCTGCGCCGAGCTCGAGGCGACGCTCGGCGAGATCGAGACGCTGGCGCGCACGAAAAGCGTCGCCGACGCGGTCGCGCTTCAGGCCAAGGCGTTCCGCCGCAGCTACGAATCCCTCGCCACCCATCTCGGCGAGCTCGCCGCGACGGCGCGCAGCGAATTGCCGCGCGGCTGATTCGGGGCCGGCGCGGTTTTCCGCGCTCCGGCCTGCATTTCGCCGTTGCATTCGGCGAGGCGTGGCACTAGGTTCCGCGCCGTCGCCGAGCCGCTTCCCAGCGCCGCGACATCGGCGCGAGCCGTGCAGCCATAGCTCAGTTGGTTAGAGCGCTAGATTGTGGATCTAGAGGTCCCCCGTTCGAGCCGGGGTGGCTGTACCATCTTTCCCCGTCGGTTCCGCGTTTCCCCGAGATTGCGCCCGCGCACCGCGTCGGCCTAGCCTGCCGCCCGACCGCGCGGCTTCGGCCCGCCAGCTTCGGGAGCCTCTCATGCCCAGCAAGATCGATCTCGTCAGCCCCGCCTCGCTCTCGCCGCCGACCGGCTATTCGCATGTCGCCATCGTCGAGGCGGCAAAGCAGGTGCATATCTCCGGCCAGGTGGCGTTCGATCCGATGGGCAAGGTGGTCGGCGAGGGCGATATCGCCGCCCAGGCCGAGCAGGTCTACGCCAACCTCGCCGCTGCCCTCGCTGCGGCCGGGACGGACTTCACCAAAGTGTTCAAGCTGGTGACCTATGTCGTCGGTCTCAGCACGGAGAAGGCGGTCGCGGTCCGCAAGGTGCGGATGAAGTATCTCGGCGACGGCCCGTTCCCCGCGAGCACCATGGTCGGCGTCACCGCCCTGGTCGATCCGCGCCTCCTGATCGAGATCGAGGCGATCGCCGCGTTGGACTGAAGGGCTTGCGGCCGGGCGCGCCGCTCGCCATATCTTGCTCACGCGGTTGGGTTCGCCTTTCGCGTGCGGGGTGCTGCGCAAGCGGGCTCCGGGAGATCCAGAGGCGCCTTTCAAAGGGCTTCGTGATGACGCGTCCGCCTAGCCTGTCGCATCCTTTCCTGCTCGGCTTCGATGATATCGAGCGGGCTCTCGACCGTGTCGCCAAGGGCGCCGGCGATGGCTATCCGCCCTACAATATCGAGCGCATGCCGCGCACGGACAACGAGCCCGACAAGCTCAGGATCACGCTCGCGGTGGCCGGATTCTCGCGCGACCAGCTCGAGATCACGCTGGAGGAAAACCAGCTGACCATCCGCGGCCGGCAGGTCGACGACAAGACGCGGCATTTCCTGCATCGCGGCATCGCCGCGCGGCAGTTCCAGCGCTCCTTCCTGCTCGCCGACGGCATGCAGGTCCTGGGCGCCGACCTCTCGAACGGGCTGCTCGCCATCGATCTGGCCCGTCCGGAACCGGAACGGCTCGTCCGGCGTATCGATATCATGAGCCGCGACTAGCGCGCTTTCCGTTCGATCGGACTCGATCGATCGAAAGGAATTCGCGCGGAACCAAAGTTGAGCATGTCCTGATCGCACAAGCGGGAACCACTTTGCGGAACATGCTCAGGCCCCTGAGGGCTGCAGAAGGTCGGTACGTGGGGCATGCGGTTTGCCTTCCGTTCATGATCAGGAGTCACAATCAAACCGCCTCGCACTGCTCTGAAGGAGGGCGCGATGACCGAGACCAGAACTACCCCTCTGACCACGGCCGAATTCGCCGCCCTCGGCAACGGCCAGGTCGCCTATCTCAAGCCGATCACCTCGGACGAGCTGGCGCGCATCTTCCCGCAGGCGCCGGAGATCGAGCCCGGCCTGCAGCTCTTCGCGTTGCTCGCGGCTGACGGCGCGCCGATCCTGGTGACCGATTCGCGCGAGGCCGCGACGGCAAATGCCTGGGAGCACGACCTGAAGATGGTCAGCCTGCACTAGGTCGCGCTGCCTTTGGACGATTTCGTCCAAAGGCAGACAACGTGATCGATTCTCATAGTTTAGAGCGTGCTCGGTGCGAAGAACCGTTGCCACTTTTTCGCAGCATGCTCTGATCCGGTTTCAGTCCGTCGCGGGTGCGATGCCCGCGACGGCCGCGATCAGGCGCTCGATGTCTTCGGGCGTCGACAGGCGGTGGTCGCCGTCCTTGATCAGCGTCAGCACGACCGGATCGTGCGGGAGATGCTCGACGAGCTTGAGCGCCTGCCCGTAAGGCACGTCGGGATCCTTCATCCCCTGCAGGATGTGGACGGGGCAGCCCGTGTCGAGCGAGTGCCCGAACAGGAGGTGGCGCCGGCCGTCCTCGATCAGCGCCCGCGTGATCGGCATCGGCTCGGGCGAGTATTCCGACGGCCTCTCCCAGACACCGTCCCGCATGATGGTTTCGCGGATCGCGTCCGGCATCCGGGCCCACATCAGCTCTTCGGTGAAGTCGACCGCGGGTGCGATCAGGACGAGGCCGGCCGGACGCCGCTGCGGCGCACTCGCGCGCAGGCGCAGCGTCGTCAGCAGCGCGACCCAGCCGCCCATCGACGAGCCGACCAGGACGGCGGGAGCGTGCGCATGGCTGGAAAGGACGGCCTGCGCATCCTCGAGCCAATGCGACATTGTCCAGCGCGCGAAATCGCCGCTCGATTCGCCGTGCCCGGCATAGTCGAAGCGGATGAAGGCCCGCCCCGTGCGTTCCGCCCAGGCGGCGAGGGCCTCGGCCTTGGTCGCGCGCATGTCCGAGCGCAGGCCGCCGAGCCAGACCACCGGGGGGCCCTTGCCGGCCTGTGCCAGCACGGCGATCTCGCGGCGCTCCGCGCCGGTGCCGACGGTCAGAAATTGCGGCTCGGGCCTCGTCACCTTAATCTCTCCTGTGATGAACCGGGCGCGGGCACCGATAGGTGCTGCAATCCCGCCCGATTTTGTGATCATCACGACCCGATAACACTGGCGAGTCGTCAAGCAGAAGGCCCTTTCGAGCGGTGAGCATCTCCCTGCGTTCCGGCGCGCATCTGTCCCTGCCTTCGACCGAGACGCATCCGCTTGCCGGGCGCACCGTGCTGCAGATCATCCCGGAACTGGAGGCCGGCGGCGCCGAGCGGACCGCGGTCGACATCGCCGCGGGGCTGACCGAGGTCGGCGCGCGGGCGCTGGTGGCGACCGAGGGCGGGCGGCTCGTCGCCGAGTTGCAGGCCAAGGGCGGCATCTGGCTGCCCTTCCCGGCGGCGGCCAAGAACCCGGTCTCGATGCTGCTGAACGTGCGCAGCTTCGCGCTGCTCTGCAAGCGCGAGCGGGTCGACCTCGTCCATGCCCGCTCCCGGGCACCGGCCTGGGTCGCGCTGGCAGCGACGCGGGCCTTGAAGCTGCCCTTCGTCACCACCTATCACGGCTCCTATAATGCCCGCTCGGCGGTGAAGAACCAGTACAATTCCGTGATGGCGCGCGGCGACGTCGTCATCGCCAATTCCGACTACACCGCCGACCTGATCCGCGCCCGGCACGGCTTCGCCCGCGACCGTATCCGCGTCGTCCACCGCGGCACCGATTTCTCCGCCTTTGCACCGGCCGCGGTGAGCCCGGACCGGGTCAGCGCCCTGCGCGGCGCCTGGGGCGTCGAGCCGCATCAGCGCATCGTGCTGCTGCCGGGCCGGCTCACCGGCTGGAAGGGCCAGAAGGTGCTGATCGAGGCGGCGCGCCAGCTTCGCGATGCCGGGGACGACGAGACGGCCTTCGTCCTGGCGGGCGATGCGCAGGGCCGCGACGGCTATGTCCGGGAGCTCGACGAGGCCATCGCCAGGGCCGGGCTCGAAGGCCGCGTCCGCCGCGTCGGCCATTGCAGCGACATGCCGGCCGCCTTCCTGGCGGCGGCCGTGGTCGCCGTGCCCTCGACCGAGCCCGAGGCTTTCGGCCGCGTCGCCGTCGAGGCGCAGGCCATGGGCACGCCGGTCGTCGTGTCCGATCTCGGCGCGGTGCCCGAAACCGTCCTCGCGCCGCCGCAGGTGGCGCCGCAGGAGCGCACCGGCTGGCGCGTGCCGCCCGCCGACGCGGCGGCGCTCGCCGATGCCCTGCGCGAGGCGCTGGCGCTCCGGCCGTCCGCCCGCGATGCGCTGGCGCGGCGCGCCAGGCTGCATGTCGAGCGCCATTTCTCGCTGGCCTCGATGGTCAACGACACGCTCGACGTCTATTGCGCCCTGCTCGGGCGCTGAACACCGTCTGATCCATTGACAACGCTTCGCGTTGTGCAATGTGTCTCACCAACGGCGCGAGGCGCGCCATACACAGGAGAATACAGCCATTCGTCGTCCCTTCCGTGCCGCTCCAGCCCCCGTCAAGGACGGTCCCCGCGCCAACCGCGACATTCGCGGCGTCCGCGACGTCCAGCTCATCGACGAGACCGGCGCCAACCGTGGCGTGGTGTCGTTCTTCGAGGCGCTCAAGATTGCCGAGGAAGCCGGCCTCGACCTGGTCGAGATCGCCCCCAATTCGCAGCCGCCCGTCTGCAAGATCCTCGACTATGGCCGCTTCCGCTTCCTCGAGCAGAAGAAGGCCGCCGAGGCGCGCAAGAAGCAGCGCACCATCGAGATCAAGGAGATCAAGCTTCGCCCCGGTATCGACAAGCACGATTACGAGGTGAAGATGAAGGCGATGCACGGCTTCTTCGAGGAAGGCGACAAGGTGAAGGTCACCTTGCGCTTCCGCGGCCGCGAAATGGCGCACCAGGACCTGGGCGTGAAGGTGCTGGAGCGCGTCAAGGCCGATACGGTCGAGGTCGCGAAGGTCGAGAGCGACTGGCAGCTCGAAGGCCGCCAGATGGTCATGGTGCTCGCGCCGAAATAGGCGGCGCGCCTCCTTCGAGGCGGCGTACCCGGGGCTGCTCTTACCGAAGCCCGGCCGAACCGGCCGGGCTTCGTCGTTTCAATGGCAGCCGGCCCTGGAATTAAAGCGAACCGGATTTCGGCGGGCGGTTTCGTCCGCGGCAATCATGGCCGGCGATAACCTCGTGCTCGGGCATAGGCCTGAGCCTGGTCGTCGGTAAGCAGGGTCTTCATCGACAGATGGAAATCCAGATGGCTTGCGCGAAGCCGGCCCTGGATGCCGGCAGCCTTCTCGGTGGCTGCTGCGATCGAAAGCGATGTCGCTCGCCCGTCCCGGAACAGGCGGTCGAGCTCGGTCTCGGCGGCAATCAGCTCTTCTCCCAGGCTGGCCGCCCGCGTTTTCATGGTGGCGAACAGCTCTTCCGTTCGCTGCCTTTGCTCCTGGGTCAGGCCGATCCGGTCGGCCAGTTCCAGCACATGGCTCGGCCCCGGATAGCCGTTCAGCTCGGCCGGCAAGGCGAGCGACAGTCCCCGCCCGGCCCGGAGGTCCTCGATCTGCTCGACAGACAGGGCTTTCACCGAGCGCTCCGCCAGGCCGGCATAGGACGAGGAGGCCCTGCCCGGCCCATGGCCTGCATGCTGTGCGAGTGCCGAACCCGCTGCGAGAGTGGCGACGACGGCGGCGAGGTGGCGGCGCATGACGGTTGACTCCTCCGAACCTCCGGGAGACTTGCCACTCCGCCCGGCTTGCCGACATGATAGCTATCATGTCGAGCCGATTGATCGCATTGCTGCTGGAGATGGGGGACAGCGAGCATCGCCTCGCAGCCGGCGAAAGCCTGTTTCGTGCCGGCGATTCCGTCTTCAGGATGTTCATCGTCACGGAGGGGATGGTCAGCCTCGTCCGGTACGGCGAAACCGGGAGGCGGCTGGTTCTGCAGCGCGCTGCGGCAGGAAGTCTTCTGGCCGAGGCGTCCTATTTCGGCACGGAATATCACTGCGACGCCGTGGCCTGCGAGCCGTCCAGCGTGATCGGAGTGAGCACGCGCAAGCTGAAGGCGGCAGAAGAGAGAATGCCGGATTTCATGCGCGAGCTGGCCGCGCATCTCGCTCGTGACGTTCAGCGCATGCGGGCATACGCCGAGATCCTGGCGCTCAAGACGGTCGCGCAAAAGCTCGATGCCTGGCTGCTGGCCAGTGGCGAGCGGCTCCCCGCGAAGGGAATGTGGGGTGGGCTGGCGGCACAGATCAACGTCGCTCCCGAGGCACTTTATCGGGAACTGGCTCGCCGCCGGCGCTGCGCGGGGCGGCCCGCTGGCCGGGAACGGTTCCGGGAGGGCTGTTGAACCATCCGCCGGGCCGGTTCCGTCGATCTGGCGGGACGCTGTCGGGCAGGGCCTATCGGCCCAGTAGCCGCTTGAGCTTGCGCACCGCGCTGTCCGGCGTGGTCAGTACCGGCTTGCCGGTCACAGCCGCGACCGCCGCCGCCGCCCGCGCCAGGCTGAACTGCGCCAGCGCGATCGCATCGCAATCGGCCAGCTCGGCCGCCGCCAGCGCCGCCAGCCGGTCGTGCTCGGCGCCGTCGCCGCGGTCGAGCGCTGCGAGCGCGCCTTCCGCCAGCTTCGGGATGAGCGTCAGCGATCCCGGGAACTCCGGCGGCATCGAGCGCAGTGTCGGCGCGAAGCTGGCGAGCAGGCCGATCCGGCCGCCGGCCGCCTCCGCCTCCTCGATCATCGCCTCGTTCGGCTTCAGCACCGGCAGTGGTGCGAGCGCATCCCGCACAGCCTCGATGCAGGGTCCGAAGGCCGAGCAGGTGCAGAGGATGCCGTCGGCGCCTGTCGACCGGGCATAGCCCGCCAGGCTCAGGAAGCGCCCGGTCATCGCCTCGGTGATCCGCCCGTCGCGGGAGAGGTCCGCCGAGAGGCTGTCGTCGAGCAGATTCATCAGCGTGGCCTGCGGCCACAGTCGCGCGAACGCCGCCTCGATCGGAGGCGGCGAATGGCGCAGCGCGTGAATCAGCGCGATCCGCATCAGTGCGCTTTCCGTTCGGCCGCACCCGGCCGAACGATCTGAATTCGTGCCACTTCAAGCGATTTCAGCATGCCTGCCGAATGGCACATGGTCAGCGGATCGGATGCGGGTATTGCAGGCCGCCGCGCGAGGCGAGGTCGTTCAGGCCGCGCTTCAGCTGCAGCTTCGAGCCCATGCCGACATTGCGCTCGAAGCTCTCGCCGTAATTGCCGACATGCTTGATCACGCGATAGGCCCAGTCATTGGTCAGGCCGAGGCCCTCGCCGAACTTGCCCTCGACGCCGAGCAGGCGCTTGATCTCGGGATTGGTCGATTTCAGCATCTCGTCGACATTGGCCTTGGTCACGCCGAACTCCTCGGCGTTGAGCATGGCGTAGTGCACCCATTTCACCAGCGCCACCCAGCTTTCGTCGCCGCGCTTCACCGCCGGGCCGAGCGGCTCGCGCGAGATCAGCGTCGGCAGGATCACGAAATCGTCGGGCTTGGAGAATTTCAGCCGCTCGGCGGCGAGGCCCGAGGAGTCGGTGGTGAAGGCGTCGCAGCGCCCCGCTTCCAGCGCCTTCACGCCCTCCTCGTTGGTGGCGAAGCCGATGATCTCGTATTTCAGCTTGTTGGCCCGGAAGAAGTCGGCGAGGTTGAGCTCCGTCGTCGTGCCCTGGGTCACGCAGATCGAGGCGCCGTCCAGCCCTTTCGCCTCGCTGACGCCGGCCGATTTGCGCACCATGAAGCCCTGGCCGTCGAAATAGTTGATGATCGGCCAGGACATGCCGGCCGAGGTGTCGCGCGACATCGTATAGGTCGCGTTGCGGGCCAGCATGTCGACCTCGCCCGATTGCACCACGACGAAGCGCATCTGCGGCGTCGTCGGCACGAACTTGATCTTGTTCGGGTCGTTGAAGATCGCCGCCGCGACGGCGCGGCAGAGGTCGATGTCGAGCCCGTCCCAGCGTCCGTCCGGGCCCTGGATGCCGAAGCCGGGCAGGGCGATATGGTTGCCGCAGATCAGCTCGCCGCGCGCCTTGACGCGCTCGAGCGTGCCGGTCTGGGCGCTGGCCGCGCCGCCGAGCCCGAGCGTGGCGAGGCCGGCGAGGAGCAGGTGTTTCAGTCGCTTGGTCTTCAGCTGTCGCATCGCAATTCCCCTGTGGTGGTCGCTACGGGCTCTTGGCGGCCCGGATTCCGGTGAGTCTCAGGCCGGTCGTGCCGAGGCCAGGCTCGCGTCGAGTGCGTCGCCGAGACGTTCGACGATGGTGTCGACGGTGGCGGCGTCGATGATGAAGGGCGGGGCGAGCAGGACATGGTCGCCGGCCGTGCCGTCCGCCGTGCCGCCCATCGGGTAGATCAGCAGGCCGCGCTCCTGTGCCGCCTGCTTGATCCTGGCGTTGAGCTTCAGCGCGGGATCGAAGGGCGCCTTGCTCGAGCGGTCGGCGACGATCTCGACGCCCCAGAAATGGCCGCGCCCGCGAATGTCGCCGACATGGTGGTGATTGCCGAAGCGCTCGCGCAGGCGCTGCTCCAGCCGCGCCCCCTGCTCGCGGACATTGGCGAGGAGGTCGTCGCGCTCGATCACCTTCTGCACCGCGAGCGCGGTGGCGCAGGCGAGGGGATGGCCGACATAGGTCTGGCTGTGCGGGAAGACGCCGGACCCGTGCCTGACCGCATCGACGACCTTCTTGGAGGCCAGCATCGCTCCGATCGGCGCATAGCCGCCGCCCAGCCCCTTGGCGATCGCCATCAGGTCGGGCGCGACGCCTTCCTGCTCGCAGGCATGCAGCGTGCCGGTGCGGCCCATGCCGCTCATCACCTCGTCGAGGATCAGCAGCACGCCGTGGCGGTCGCAGATTTCGCGGACGCGCCTGAAATAGCCGGGCACGGCCGGCACCGCGCCGAGCGTCGCCCCGACCACGGTCTCGGCGACGAAGGCGCAGACCGTCTCCGGCCCGAGCTCGAGGATCTTCGCCTCGAGTTCCCCGGCGACGCGCAGCCCGTAGTCCGCGCTGGTCTCGTCGGCCCGGCGGCCGCGATACTCGTAGCAGGGCGAGATGTGATGGCCCTGCATCAGCATCTGCTCGAAGGGCGCACGGTCCTTCATCCGCCCGCCGACCGAGAGCGCACCGAGCGTGATGCCGTGATAGCTCTGTCGGCGCGAGATGAAATTGACGCGGGCTTTCTCGCCCCTCTCGACGAAATAATGCCGGGCCAGCTTCAGGCAGGCTTCTATCGCCTCCGAGCCCGAGCTGCAGAAATAGACCGAATCGATGCCGGCCGGCGCCCGCGCGATCAGATGGTCGGCCAATTCCTCGGCCGCGTCGGTGGTGAAGAAGCTGGTATGGGCATAGGCCAGCCTGTCGATCTGCGCATGCATCGCCGCCAGCACGTCGGGATGGGCGTGGCCGAGACAGGAGACGGCGGCGCCGCCCGAAGCGTCGATATGCTCGCGGCCCTCGCGGTCGCGCAGCACCATGCCCGCGCCGCCTGACGCGGTCGGATAGCTCTTGCCGAGAACGCGGTGCAGGATGTGGCTCATCGGCGGCCTCGCCTGGCTGCAGGGGTGAGGAAGGTGCCGGCCGCGTCGAGCACGGCCTCGTGGCGGGCGATCGCGGCGAGCGCAGCCTCGCCCTTGCGCGCCGTCATCAGCGCCGCCAGGCATTCGACCGCGGCGAAGGCCGGCGTCATCGTATGGAAGAAGGACGGCGTCTCGGTCCTGACGAGCAGGGTTGCGTCGGCGAGGGCTGCGAGCGGCGAGAGCGCGCTGTCGGTCAGCGCCACCACCTTCGCGCCGTGCGCCCTGGCGATCTCCGCCGCCTGCACGGTGAGCCGCGTATAGGGCGCGACCGAGACGGCGAACAGGGCATCGCCCGGGCCGATCCGGCGCAGCGCGTCGATGCCGCGCCCGCCGGCGCCGTCGACGAGGGCCGAACCCGCTCCGATCAGGTCGCGGATGTAGTCGAGCATGAAGGCGGCCGGGAAGGCCGAACGCAGGCCGAAGCAGAAGACGGTTCGCGCCTCGCTCAACAGATCCGCGGCCTGCTCGAAACGGGCGAGCGCCTGCGGTTCGCGCAGCGCCCGGAGATGCTCGGCCAGCGCCGCGAACATGTCCTGCGCGATTGCACCCGCCCCTTCTTCGCCATGGCGCTGCATCAGCTCGCCGGCGCGGCCGGCAAAGCCCTCCGGCCGGCGTCGCAGCGCCGCTGCGTGCAGGGCACGCACCTCGTCATAACCTGTGAGGCCGAAGCGCTGCGCCAGCCGGGTGAGGGTGGCCGGGGACAGGCCTGCCCGCTTGGCCTGCTCGCGCGTCGTCAGCAGCGCGACGTCGGCCGGATGGTCGAGCACCCAGCGCGCCGCCGCCTGCAGTTGCTGCGGCAGCTGCTCGAAGCCCGCGGTGAGGCTCGCCGTCAGGTCGGGCTGGTTCATGCGCCGGACATTAGCAGGGCTGATGGGGATGTGAAACAAAATATCCGATATAAATAAACCGCAACATCTGTTTCAATGACGAGGGGCGGGAGCGGACTTTGTGCGCTCCTCAGGATGATGGCTCTGCAAGGATGAGCGATCGGCCCAGCCACTGCCGCTCAGCTGCGCTTCAGCAGCCCGTCGAGCATCAGGTTGAAGGCCTCGATGGCCTTGCGCGAGGTCGCCTGCGGGTCGGGCGCATGGGCGATCCACTGCGCCGCATATTGCGTCGCGCCCGCGATCAGCCGCGCCGCCGCCTCCGCGTCGACCGGAGCGACGATGCCGGCCTCCGCCAGCCTCGTCAGGCTCTCGGTCATCGAGCGGAGGCACTCGCTCAGCGTCGGCCAGTCCCAGGGGTCGCCGAGCACCGCCGGGCCTTCCCTGAGCACGATGCGCTGGATCTCGGGATCGAGCGCCAGCTCGATATAGGCGGTGCATTCGTCGCGGAAGCCGGTCCAAGGATCGGGCGCCTTCGCCGGGATTGCTCGCATATGCGCGTTCATCTCGCCGTCGATCTCGGCGATCACCGCCGCGAGCAGGCCCTTCTTGTCGCCGAAATGATGGTAGAGCGCGCCGCGCGTCAGCCCGGCCGAAGCGGTGAGATCGTCCATCGAGGTCTCGGCATAGCCGATCGTGCCGAAGGCGGTGCGCGCCGCGGCGATCAGCTTGGCCCGCGTCTCGGCGATCATCTGCGTGCGCGGCCTGCGCATCGTCCATACCTCTCTCACATACGGTGCGTAGGTGAATTGACATACGTACCGTATGTCTCTAGCAATGTCACATACGCAACGTATGTCAATCAGCGCGTCGCTGTGACGGAGACGTCGATGCCCAACCCCTATCGCGAAATCTTCAGGGCGCCCGGGACGATCGGCTTCTCGGCCGCCGGCTTCATCGCCCGCATGCCGTTTTCGATGGTGACGATCGGCATCGTCACCATGCTCTCGCAGGCGCGCGGCGAGTACTGGCTCGCCGGCGGCGTCGCCGCGACCTTCGCGCTCGCCAATGCCGTAGTCGCGCCGCAGATTTCGCGGCTGGTCGACCGCCATGGCCAGAGCAGGGTGCTGGTCCCGGCGACCCTCGGAACCCTCCTCGCGCTCGCCGGGCTGATGCTGGCGACCCGCTTCGAGGCGCCCGCCTGGGTCCTCTTCGCCTTCGCCGGGCTTGCCGGCGTGGCGCCGAGCATGATGGCGATGGTGCGCGCGCGCTGGACCGAGATCTATCGCGACACGCCGCATCTACGCACCGCCTTCGCCTTCGAGTCGGTCGTCGACGAAGTCATTTTCATGATCGGCCCGGTCGTCGCCATCGGCCTCAGCGTCGTCTGGTTCCCGGAGGCGGGGCCGCTGGCGGCGACGATCCTGCTCGCCGTCGGCATGGCGCTGTTCCTAGCGCAACGCGGCACCGAGCCGCCCGTGCACCCGCAGGGCGCCGACAGCGGCCGCTCGGCCATCCGGTTGGTGCCGGTGCAGATCATCGCGCTGCTGATGGTCGCGCTCGGCATGGTCTTCGGTACGGCCGAGGTGACGGCGGTGGCCTTCGCCGAAGCGCAGGGGAACAAGGCGGCGGCGAGCCTGGCGCTTGCGTCCTACGCCGCGGGCTCCTTCCTCACCGGTCTCGTCTTCGGCGCGCTGCGCCTGCGCTTGGCGCTCGCCACGCAGCTGCTGCTCGCGATCGGCCTCGCCGCGGCGACGACCTTGCCGCTGCTGATCGTCTCCTCGCTCTGGATGCTGGGCATCGTGCTCTTCATCGCCGGCGCCTCGATCTCGCCGACCATCATCGTCGCCATGGCGCTGGTCGAGCGGCATGCCCCGCCCTCGAAGCTGACCGAAGGCATCACCTGGGTGATGACCGGCATGGGCATCGGCATGGCCCTCGGTTCCGCCCTGTCGGGCTGGCTGATCGACCTCCACGGCGCTCGCTCGGGTTTCTTCGTCTCCGTCGCCGGCGGCTTCTCGGCGCTCGCGATCGTCGCCCTCGGCTTCTGCCTGCTCGCCGAGCCGCGGCCGGCCGGGAGAAGGCATGTGGCCGCCGCCTGACCTCGGCTGCGAGGCTGCCGCGCGGCCAGGGCCGCGCTCTGGCTGCCAAATCGTCGAATCTGCCTATCAAATCAGCAGCTTTTCGGCTCGTCTCCGATGCGAATCAGGTCAGGTCTGGTCTAGCGTCCGAACCGCGTGCCGGGCGCTGGCGGGAAGTGCGCCCACGGTCTGATCGGGAGCAGATGATGGGGAGCAGCCAGGATTTGGCCGCGGGTCCACAGCTTGCGCATCTCGTCAGGCACATGCACGCGATCAGGGCCTATCGCGAGGAGCTCGGCCGGCTGCAGGCCTCCTGGGACACGTTGAGCCTGCTCGGTGAACTCTCCGGCAACGCCACCGAAATGGCCGGGACGCGCGCCGCCTTCGGCGAGCTCAGCACGACCTTGCTCCACCAGCTCGCGGTCGAGACCCATCGCAAGGCGCTGGCGGATGTGAGGACCAAGGCGCAGAACGCCATCAACATCCTGATCCGGAACCTGTTCGAGCGCACGGCCGATATCGGCTTCCTCTGCGCGGACGAGCATGTCCACGCGTTGCTGGAGAGCGAGGATGCGGGGGCCGACGGCCGGGCCGCCCTGGAAGCCCGCTTCCGCGAATACGTCGCCAAATACTCGGTCTATTCGGATATCGTCCTGCTCGACGCCGAGGGCGCCGTCCGCGCCCGGCTGCAGCAGCATGCCGCCGCGGCCAGCACCCATCCGATCGTTGCCGACGCGCTGGCGGGGGAGGGCGGTTATGTCGAGTATTTCGGCCCGCTCGACGTCGTCTCCGGCGAGTCCCGCCTGGTCTATGCCTGGCGGGTCGAGCGACCAGGGCAACGCCCTTCGGGCGTGCTCCTGCTCGTCTTCCGCCTCGCCGACGAGATCGACGGCATCTTCCACAAACTGATACCGCCGGAGGACTGGTCGGTACTCGCCTTCGCCGCCGCCGACGGTTCGGTGATCGCGAGCTCCTGCCCGATCCAGCTGCCGGTCGGCGTGAAGCTGCCGCCGCAGGCCCTGCGCGCCTCGGAACGGCTGCTGCGGCTCGGCGGCCGGCAATATCTGTCGGTGGCCTGCACCGCCGCCGGCTATCAGGGCTATCTCGGGCCGGGCTGGACCTCGATCGGGCTGCTGCCGCTCGAGACCGCGTTCGAGCAGGAGGACGGGGTCGGCGTCGGCACCATCGCCCCCGGATTGCTCGACGCGGCTTCGGGTGGCTCGGCGCTGCTCTCCGAGGAGCTGCGGACGGTCTCGCGCAAGGCGGCGGTGATCCAGCGCGACCTCAACCGCTCCGTCTGGAACGGCTGGATTCGGCAGACCGATTCGACCGAGGCCAATGTCGCCTTCTCGAAACTGCTCCTGTCGGAGGTTTCGAATGCCGGCGGCAAGACCCAGGCCGTCTTCGAGGCGTCGATCGGCGATCTCTACCGCACGGTGATCGCCGCCATCCTGGCGAAATGCCAGGCCCACGCCGCCTTCGCCATCGACGTCATGGACCGCAATCTCTACGAGCGCGCCAACGACTGCCGCTGGTGGGCGCTGGACGCGACCTTCGCCGCCGGCCTGGCCGAGAGGACGCCGCAGAGCGCCCGCGCCTGCCGCGACGTGCTCGCCGCGATCAACGCGCTCTACACGGTCTACAGCAACCTGATCCTGTTCGATGCGGAGGGCTGCGTCGTCGCCGTCTCCCAGCCGGCGCAGGAGCATCTCCTCGGCAGCACCCTCGAGGGCGACTGGGTGCGGCGGACGCTGGCATTGCGCACGACGCAGGACTACGCCGTCTCGGCTTTCGAGCCGACCGCGCTCTATGGCGGGGCGGCGACCTATGTCTATGCCGCCGCGGTCCCGAGCCGCAGCGGCCGCCCGCCCGGCGGCGTCGCCATCGTCTTCGATGCGACACCGCAATTCGCCGCGATGCTGCAGGACAGCGTCCCGCGGGATGCCGGCGGCCGTCCGCTCCCCGGCGCCTTCGCGCTCTTCCTCGACGAGGCGGGCCATGTCATCGCCGCCAGCGACGACCGTTTCCCCGTTGGGTCGACCTGCCCTCTGGACGTCGACCTCGCCATGATCTCGGCGGGGGAGCATCTGGGCCGGACCGTGATCTTCGACGGCTGCCATTATGCGATCGGCGCGGCACTTTCGCAGGGCTATCGCGAATACAAGAACCAGGACGGCTACCGCTGCGACGTCGTCGCCATCTGCGCCGTGCCGCTCGGCCCGGTCGTGGCCGCGAGAATGGCCGTTTCGCGGCAGGCCGCGGCCGGCGCGGAAGCAGGGCTGCGCCGCAGCGGCGAGCGCGGCCCGGTGCTCGAGATCGCCAGCTTCCATATCGGCCCGCACTGGCTCGGCGTCCCGGCTCGCGAAGTGCTGGCCGCCGTCGACGCGCTCGATGTGAAGACGGCCGCCGCGACCCGCCCGGGCGAGGCCTTCGCCGGCTACAAGCTCCATCAGGGCGCGCCCGTTCCGGTGCTGCGGCTCGGCGCCCGTCTGAACATCGCCGAGGGCGCGCCCGACGAGCAGCAGATCGTCATCGTGCGCTCGCGCGGCAGGGCGCTCGGCCTTCTGGTCGATGCGCTGGGGCCGATTCCCGCGGTCGCTTCGGGGGATATCATGCCGTTGAAGGACCTGACCGCCCGCGACGACGTGCCTGCGATCGGTGTCGTCGGCAATGCCGGCGCCGGCATGCTGATGCTGCTCGACGTCGAGCGGCTGGGCTGCGATCTGGTGGGAGCGCAGACGCAGCGCGTCGAGGCGGCCGAATAAAGAGGCCGCTCGCCGCGGGCCCTTGTCAGCGCGCGGCTTTTCTGTCATAGGCGCCACCTTCGATCGCCCGGCTGATAAGGGCTGCCGTGGCGGTCGTTCTTTGCTTCCCGAAGCAAGATCGAAGCGGCGCACCTCGCGCGCCCGCGACCTATGAGGAGCTGAAATGCCCAAGATGAAGACCAAATCGGCCGCCAAGAAGCGGTTCAAGCTCACCGGAACCGGCAAGGTGCTCTACGCCCAGGCCGGCAAGCGTCACGGGATGATCAAGCGGACCAACAAGCAGATCCGCAATCACCGCGGCACGACGACCCTGTTCGAGGGCGACGCTGCCAACGTGAAGAAGTACTTCCTCCCCAACGGCTGACGCCTGACAACCTTTCCGGAGATCTGACATGGCTCGCGTGAAACGGGGCGTTACGTCCCACGCCAAGCACAAGAAGACGTTCAAGGCCGCCAAGGGTTTCTATGGCCGCCGCAAGAACACGATCCGCGCCGCCAAGGCGGCCGTCGATCGTTCGATGCAATATGCCTATCGCGACCGCAAGAACAGGAAGCGCACCTTCCGCGCGCTCTGGATCCAGCGTCTCAACGCTGCGGTGCGCGAGCACGGCCTGACCTATTCGCTCTTCATCGGCGGCCTCGCCAAGGCGGGCCTCGAGCTCGACCGCAAGACCCTGTCGGCTCTCGCCATCGACGACGCCGCCGCCTTCGCAGCGGTGGTCGAGACGGTCAAGGGCGCGCTGGGCGCGGAAGCCAAGGCCGCCTGAGCGGTCTGACCCGAACGGAATACGAAGGCCGGCGACAAGCCGGCCTTTTTGTTTGGGCTCGCGGTCATGCTCGCCTTGTGGCGAGCATCCTCGGGACAAGCCCGACCATGACGGGGAGGCGTCGGGCTGCTTACGTCTGCACGCTGTCGACCGCCTTCGGCGTCCAGCTCTCGCCGACGCCGTCGACGATCCGCAGATAGGCCTCCTCCGGCGTGTCGGCATAGCAGAACAGTCCGAGGTCCTGCGGCCGGATGAAGCCCGCCTCGGCCATCCGGTCGAGGTTGAGCAGCCCCGGCCAGTAGGCGCTGTCGTAGAGCACGATCGGCACGGGCGGCATCTTGCCGGTCTGCACCAGCGTCATGATCTCGAACAATTCGTCCAGCGTGCCGAAGCCGCCGGGGAAGACCACCAGCGCCGTCGCCCGCATGGCGAGGTGCATCTTGCGCATCGCGAAATAGTGGAAGCGGAAGGTCAGGTCCGGCGTCGACCAGGCATTGGGCTCCTGCTCGTGCGGCAGGGTGATGTTGAAGCCGATCGAGACGGCGCCGGCTTCGGTCGCGCCGCGATTGGCCGCCTCCATGATGCCGGGCCCGCCGCCGGTGGCGATGACATGGTGCCGGCCGCCATGCTTGCCGTCGAGCGCGCCGCCGCGTTCCGAAGTGATCCTGGCGAATTCCCGTGCCGCCTCGTACCAGGGATTGCCCTCGCGCACCCGCGCCGAGCCGAAGACGACGATGGTCGAGACGATGCCGCGGGCCCTGAGACTGTCCTCGGCCTTCTGGTATTCGAGCATGAAGCGCGCCCCGCGTGTCGAATCGCCGAGGATGAAGTCCTGGTCGAGCGCGGCGAGGCGGTAGCTGGGCGAATTCTTCTGGGCGCTGTTGTCGGGCATGCTGGCTTCTCCGTCTTCCCGATTGCATAGCCGCGGCGGCCCCGTCCTGTCGCCCCCCGCTTCCGGCCTGGGAAGGATTGCGACGGGATTGTCATGAACCTGCCGCCCGAGCGGCGAGCATCATCGAAATCCTCGTGGGCGCGATGCTTTGCCAGCACGATTGGGCTGGCATCCACCTGCCGGACACCCTAGAAGGTGCCTCGCTAACGGACCCATTTCGCATGAACGACATCGATACCCTTCGCGAGTCCCTGGTCGGGGAGATCGAGGCGGCCGGCGACGAGGCGGCGCTGGAGCAGCTGCGCATCGCAGCGCTCGGCAAGTCCGGCTCGGTCTCGGCCCTGCTGAAGACGCTCGGCGCGATGACGCCGGAGGAGCGCAAGGAGCGCGGGCCGCGCATCAACGGCCTGCGCGACGCCGTCCAGCAGGCGATCGCCGCCCGCAAGGACGCGCTCGGCGAGGCCGCGCTCGAGGCGCGGCTGGCAGCCGAGCGGCTCGACATCTCGCTGCCCGTCCGCGAGGGGCCGGAGGCGCGCGGGCGCATCCACCCGATCAGCCAGGTCATCGACGAGATCACCGCGATCTTCGGCGATATGGGCTTCTCGATCGCCGAGGGTCCGGATGTCGAGACCGACGACCTCAACTTCACCAAACTCAACTTCCCCGTCGGCCATCCCGCCCGCGAGATGCACGACACCTTCTTCTTCGCCCCCGACGCCAATGGCGAGCGCAAGCTTCTGCGCACCCACACCTCGCCGGTGCAGGTGCGCACCATGCTGGCGCAGGAGCCGCCGATCCGGGTGATCTGCCCGGGCCGGACCTATCGCATGGATTCCGACCAGACCCACACGCCGATGTTCCATCAGGTCGAGGGTCTCGTCATCGACAAGAAGACCCATTTCGGCCACATGAAATGGGTGCTGGAGGAGTTCTGCAAGGCGTTCTTCGAGGTCGACGGCGTCAAGATGCGCTTCAGGCCGTCCTTCTTCCCCTTCACCGAGCCGTCGGCCGAGGTCGACATCCAGTGCTCGCGCAAGGGCGGCGAGATCCGCTTCGGCGAGGGCGACGACTGGCTCGAGATCCTCGGCTGCGGCATGGTCCATCCGAACGTCCTGAGGAATTGCGGGCTCGATCCCGACGTCTATCAGGGCTTCGCCTGGGGCATGGGTATCGACCGCATCGCCATGCTGAAATACGGCATGCCGGATCTGCGGCCTTTCTTCGAGGCCGATATCCGCTGGCTGTCGCATTACGGCTTCCGGCCGCTCGACCTGCCGAGCCTGACCGGCGGCCTGTCCTCGTAACCTCCAAGGCTGCTCGAAAGGGGAGACGCATGAGCGCGGCGCACTGGGCTGGACTGATCGCGGCGCTGATGGTCGCCGCCAATCTGGTCTGCCTCGCGATCGCGTTCGCGCGCCTGCGCCGCCGGCAGGCTCCGTCGCGCCTCCAGAAGCTCGCCCCGCCGGTGACGATCGTGCGGCCGGTGCGCGGCATCGAGACCTTCAGCCGGGAGACGCTGACCTCCGGCCTCGAGCTCGACTATCCCGCCTACGAGACGATCTTCTGCGTCGCCGACGGGCATGATCCGATCGTGCCGCTGATCGAGGAGCTGATCGCGACGCATGGCGCCGATCGCGTCCGCCTGATCGTCGGCGACGTCGCGGTCAGCGCCAATCCCAAGCTCAACAACTGCGTCAAGGGCTGGGAGGCGGCGCGCCACGACTGGGTGATCCTCGCCGATTCCAACGTGCTGATGCCGAAGGACTACGTCCAGCGGCTGATGGCATCCTGGCGCGAGGATACCGGCCTCGTCTGCTCGACGCCGGCCGGCTCGCGGCCGGACGGATTCGGCGCCGAGGTCGAGTGCGCCTTTCTCAATACCTTCCAGGCGCGCTGGCAATATGCCGGCGAGGCGCTCGGTTTCGGCTTCGCGCAGGGCAAGTCGATGCTCTGGAACAAGCCCTTCCTCGACGCCAATGGCGGTATCGCCGCGCTCGCCGCCGAGATCGCCGAGGATGCGGCGGCGACCAAGCTGGTGCGCCGGGCCGGCAAGCACGTCCATCTCGTGGGGCAGCCCTTCGAGCAGCCGCTCGGGCCGCGCCGGCTCGGGGAGGTGGTGCAGCGCCAGTTCCGCTGGGCGCGCCTGCGCCGGGTCACTTTCCTGCCCTTCTTCGCGCCGGAGATCCTGGTCGGGCCGCTGGTGCCGGCGCTGCTGGCGGCCTATGGGGCTCCCGCCTTCGGATTTTCCGCCTGGCAGGGCGTGCTCGCCGTGCTCGCGCTCTGGTATGCCGGCGAGATCGTCCTCGCCAGGGGCGTCGGCTGGTTCCTGAACTGGCGCACGCCTCTGGCCTATCTGGCGCGCGACCTCGTATTTCCCGGCATCTGGGCCTATGCCTTCGTCGCGCGCGAAGTGAGCTGGCGCGGCAATGCCATGAAGATCAAGGCCGATGGCGAGGACGAGCTGAACCAGGCCGTCCCGGCGCTCTCGACGGCGAACATGCGTAGCGACGGAAGACCATGAAGTTCACCCTCTCCTGGCTCAAAGAGCATCTCGACACCACCGACTCGCTCGACACCATCACCGAGACGCTGACCCGGATCGGCCTCGAGGTCGAAGGCGTCGAGGACAAGGCCAAGGCGCTCAGCGCCTTCACCATCGCCTATGTCATCGAGGCGAAGCAGCATCCGAACGCCGACCGCTTGCGCGTCTGCATGGTCGATACCGGCCAGGGCGAGCCGGTCCAGGTCGTCTGCGGCGCGCCCAATGCCCGCACCGGCATGAAGAGCGTGTTCTCGCCGCCGGGCACCTATATCCCCGGCAAGGACATTACCCTCGGCAAGGGCGTGATCCGCGGCGTCGAATCGAACGGCATGCTCTGCTCGGCCGCCGAATTGCAGATCTCCGAGGATCATGACGGCATCATCGACCTGCCGGAGGATGCGCCGGTCGGCCAGCCCTATGCGGCCTATGCCGGGCTCGACGACGCCGTCATCGAAATCGCGGTGACGCCGAACCGCGCCGACGCGCTCGGTGTCGCCGGCATCGCGCGCGACCTCGCCGCCGCCGGTCTCGGCACGGTCAAGACGCCGCCGGTCCAGCCGGTGCGCGGCGCCTTCCCGTGTCCGGTGGACCTGAAGCTCGATTTCGCCGAGGAAGACCGCGATCTCTGTCCCGCCTTCGCGCTGCGGCTGGTGCGCGGCGTCAGGAACGGCCCGTCGCCGGACTGGCTGCAGGCGCGGCTGCGCGCCATCGGCCTGCGGCCCATCAACGCCCTGGTCGACATCACGAATTTCATGACCTTCGACCGCAACCGGCCGCTGCACGTCTTCGATGCGGGCAAGGTCAAGGGCGGCCTCGTCGTCCGCCGCGCCAAGGAAGGCGAGGAGGTGCTGGCGCTCGACGGCAGGACCTATGCGCTCACCTCCGAGATGGTGGTGATCGCCGACGACAACGGCGTCGAATCGATCGCCGGCGTGATGGGCGGCGAGCATTCCGGCTGCGGCGACGGCACCACCGACGTGCTGGTCGAGAGCGCGCTCTGGAACACGCTGAACATCGCCCGCACCGGCCGCGCGCTCGGCATCAACTCCGATGCGCGCTACCGCAACGAGCGCGGCATCGACCCGGACTTCACACGACCGGGCCTCGACCTGGCGACGCAGATGATCGTCTCGCTCTGCGGCGGCGAGGCGTCCGAGGTCGTCTTCGCCGGCGAACTGCCGGACAGCCCCGGCGCGATCGACTTCCCCTGGTCCGAGGTCAAGCGCCTGACCGGGCTCGACCTGCCCCAGGCCGAGATGAAGCTGGCGCTGACCTCGCTCGGCTTCCACGTCTCGGGCGCGGGCGACCGCGTCAAGGTCGCGCCGCCCTCCTGGCGCGCCGACGTCGAGGGCAAGGCCGATCTTGTCGAGGAGATCCTCCGCATCGCCGGGCTCGATCGTGTCGAGCCGGTGCCGATGCCGCGCATCAAGGGCGAGGTGATCAAGCCGGTGCTGACCGTGCTGCAGAAGCGCACGCGCCAGGCCAAGCGCCTGCTCGCCAGCCGTGGCCTGGTCGAGGCCGTGACCTGGTCGTTCATCTCCCATGCCGCGGCCAGGCTGTTCGGCGGCGGCTCGCGCAAGCTCGCGCTCGCCAACCCGATCGCGGCCGATCTCTCCGACATGCGGCCCTCGCTGCTCCCGGGGCTGATCCGCGCCGCCCAGGCCAATGCCGATCGCGGCTTCGGTGACGTCGCCCTCTTCGAGGTCGGCCAGGTCTTCCAGAGCGACGAGCCGGAAGGCCAGCTCATCGCCGCCGCCGGCCTGCGCCGCGGCACGGCGAAGTTCGAAGGCGCCGGCCGCCATTGGGACGGCGCTGCCAAGACGGTCGACGCCTTCGACGCCAAAGCGGACGTGCTCGGCCTGCTCTCCGGGCTCGGCGTGCCGGTCGGCGGCCTGCAGATCGTCGCCGGCGGGCCGGCCTGGGCCCATCCCGGCCGCTCGGCCACGCTGCAGTTCGGGCCCAAGGGCGTGATCGGCGCCTTCGGCGAGGTCCATCCGCGCGTGCTCAAGGCGCTCGACGTCAAGGGCCCGCTGGTCGCTTTCGAGATCCATCTCGATGCGCTGCCGCTTCCCAAATACAGGCCGACCAAGGTCAAGCCGAAGCTCGCCCTCTCCGATTTCCAGCCGGTGACCCGCGATTTCGCCTTCATCGTCGACAAGGCGGTGGCGGCCGGCGAGATGGCCAGGAGCGCCCAGAATGCCGACCGGGCCTTGGTGTCCGATGTCGGCGTCTTCGATCTCTATGAAGGCGCCGGCGTCGAGCCCGGCAGGAAGTCGGTGGCGTTGGCGGTGACCTTGCAGCCGACGCAGAAGACCCTGACCGATGCGGAGATCGATGCCGTCTCGGCCAAGATCGTCGCCGAGATGGGCAAGCGCTATGGCGCGGTGTTGCGCGGATAGGAAGCCCGTGGTCGGCCTCGAGCCGACCATCTCAGGCCGGAAGGGCGCCATCTGGCGCGTTTCCGTCATGAGGTTCTCGGGCCTGCGCTTCGCTGCGCCCGGGAATGACCCCCGATCTGCTTCCGGCCCTGCCGCCGTTATTGATCAGGATTGTGAAATAATCGGCGGGCGAAATCGCCGGAAGAACAGGGTATCGGCTCCGATTATTGCAATCCGAGAGGCCTGATGTCGCTGACCGAGCTGCCCGTCGAGGACGATCTCTTTCCCGGCTTCCGGCTGCTCGACGTCGCGACGACGGGCGCGCGCATTCGCGTGCGCACCGGCGGGGAAGGGCCGCCGCTGCTCCTGCTGCACGGCTATCCGCAGACGCATGTGCTCTGGCACAAGCTCGCCGAGCGGCTGAAGCACCGCTTCACCCTCGTCTGCGCCGATCTGCGCGGCTATGGCGACAGCGAGAAGCCGCCGAGCGACGCCGGGCACGCTCCCTATTCCAAGCGCGCCATGGCGCAGGACATGGCGCAGGTGATGACGGCGCTCGGCCACCGGCGCTTCTTCGTCGGCGCCCATGACCGCGGCGCCCGCGTCACGCACCGGCTCGCGCTCGATCATGAGGAGCGGGTGATCCGCCTCGCCACGCTCGACATCGCGCCGACGCGCGAAATGTATGCGCATACGACCGACGCCTTCGCCCGTGCCTACTGGCACTGGTTCTTCCTGATCCAGGCGGCGCCGTTCCCGGAACGGATGATCGGGGCCGATCCCAAGGCCTACTGGCTGAAGAAGTGCGGCTCCGGCTCGGCCGGCCTCGCGCCGTTCGCCCCGCAGGCGCTGGAGCACTATCTGCGCTGCTTCGCCGATCCGGCGACGATCCATGCCAGCTGTGAGGATTACCGGGCGGCCGCCACGATCGACATCCGCCATGACGACGAGGACGGCGAGCGCAGGCTCGCGCAGCCGCTGCTCGCGCTCTGGGGCGAGAACGGCATCATCGGCCGCTGTTTCGATCCGCTGGCGCTCTGGCGCCGGCGTGCATGGAACGTCCAAGGCAAGGCCTTGCCCGGCGGTCATTATTTGGCGGAGGAGATCCCCGATCTCGTCGCCGCCGAATTCTCGGCCTTCTTCGGAGAGGAAACATGACCGGAACCAATCGCGTCCATCGTATCGCCGTCATCGCCGGCGACGGCATCGGCAAGGAGGTCATGCCCGAAGGGCTGCGCGTGCTCGAGGCGGCCGCCAAGCAGCACGGCTTCGAACTGCGGTTCGACGAGTTCGATTTCTCGTCCTGCGACTACTATGCCAAGCACGGCAAGATGCTGCCGGATGACTGGAAGGAGAAGATCGGCGGCCATGACGCGATCTATTTCGGCGCCGTCGGCATGCCCGCCCAGGTGCCGGACCATATCTCGCTCTGGGGCTCGCTGCTGCTCTTCCGTCGCGAGTTCGACCAGTACGTCAACCTGCGCCCCGTGCGGCTGATGCCCGGCGTGCCCGGCCCGCTCGCCGGCCGCAAGCCGGGCGACATCGACTTCTTCGTCGTGCGCGAGAACACCGAGGGCGAATATTCCTCGGTCGGCGGGCGCATGTATGCCGGCACCGAGCGCGAGGTCGTCATCCAGGAGACGGTGATGAGCCGCGTCGGCGTCGACCGCGTGCTGAAATACGCCTTCGAGCTGGCGCAGCGGCGGCCGCGCAGGAAGCTGACCTCGGCGACCAAGTCGAACGGCATCTCGATCACCATGCCGTATTGGGACGAGCGGGTGAAGGAGATGGCCAAGCGCTTTCCCGACGTCGCGGTCGACCAGTACCATATCGACATCCTCACCGCGCATTTCGTGCTCAATCCCGATCGTTTCGACGTGGTCGTCGCCTCGAACCTGTTCGGTGACATCCTCTCCGATCTCGGCCCGGCCTGCACCGGCACGATCGGTATCGCGCCATCGGGGAACATCAACCCGACCGGCGAATTCCCGTCCCTGTTCGAGCCGGTGCACGGCTCGGCGCCGGACATCGCCGGGCAGGGCATCGCCAATCCGGTCGGCCAGATCTGGTCGGGCGCGATGATGCTCGATCACCTCGGCGAGCACGACGCGGCCAAGGCGATCGAGGCGGCGATCGAGCGCGCGCTCGGCGACGCCCGCACCCGCACGCGCGATCTCGGCGGCAGCCTGAGCACGCAGGCCGCCGGCAAGGCGATCGAGCAGGCATTGGGTTGACGACGACGCAGGCGCCGACCACAAGCTCTGGCCGGCGCCTACAAGACGTAAGACTTAAGGAGGGGGGACCAGGTGCCCGATCTGACGTTTTCGCTGTTCGACCCGGCGCTCTGGGGCAAGCTCTTCGAGATCATCGCGCTCAACATCGTGCTGTCCGGCGACAATGCGGTGGTGATCGCGCTCGCCTGCCGGGCGCTCGCGCCGGAGCAGCGCGCCAAGGGCATCGCGCTCGGCGCCGCCGTCGCGGTGCTGCTGCGCGTCGTCTTCACCGTGCTGATCGCCTCCCTGCTCAACATGCCATTCCTGCACATCGTCGGCGCCGCGCTCCTGGTCTGGATCGCGGTCAAGCTGATCATCGAGGACGGCGACGGCAGCGAGGATTCGATCGCGGCCAGCAGCAAGCTCTGGAAGGCGGTGCAGACCGTCGCGATCGCCGACATCGTCATGAGCCTCGACAACGTCCTCGCCATCGCCGCCGTCGCGAAGGATTCGATCCCGCTGCTGGTCGGCGGCCTGATCATCTCGATCCCGCTGATCGTGCTCGGCGCCTCGCTGATCACCTCGCTGCTGGCCCGTTTCCCGATCCTGGTCTGGGCCGGCGCCGGCCTGCTCGGCTGGGTCGCGGGCGAGATGTTCGAAAGCGATCCCTGGCTGGTCGGCAAGCTCGGCGCGGCGCTGGCGCATCAGTTCGAATACCCGGCCGCGATCCTGGGTGCCGTGCTGGTGCTCGGTCTCGGCTATTTCCTGAAGCGACGCCGGCCAGATCCGGCCCTCTGACACGGGGACTGACCGACCAATGGATTTCTCGTCATCGACCTTCTGGGTGTCGCTGCTCCAGATCATCTGGATCGACCTGCTGCTCTCGGGCGACAATGCGGTGGTGATCGCGCTCGCCTGCCGCTCGCTGCCCGAGAACCGGCGCAGGCTCGGCATCTGGCTCGGTGCCGGCGCCGCGGTCGGTCTGCGGATCATCTTCGCGCTCGTGGTCACCTATCTGCTCGGCGTGCCATATCTGAAGCTCATCGGCGGGGTCCTGCTGCTCTGGATCGCGATCAAGCTCGCCAAGGGCGAGGAGGAATCGCACAACGAGATCGAGGCGAGCGACAATCTCTGGCGGGCGGTGCGCACGATCGCGATCGCCGACGCTGTGATGAGCCTCGATAACGTCATCGCGATCGCCGGAGCCGCCAAGGGCCACCCGGAGCTCTTCATCTTCGGCCTCCTGCTCTCGATCCCGCTGATCATCATGGGTGCGCAGCTGCTGACCTCGATCATCGAGCGCTATCCGATCCTGATCTGGCTCGGTGCGGCCTTGCTCGGCTGGATCGCGGCGGAGATGATCCTCGGCGATTCGGCGGTCCTGGGCTGGCTGACCACGGTCATGCCGAGCTGGGTCAAGACCGTTCCGACCGATGTCAATCCGGTCGGGCTCGCGCCCGCAGACCTGCCGCATTACACGGCGGCGATCATCGGCGCCGCCTTCGTCTGCCTCGTCGGCTACCTGCTGAAGGCGAGGTCGGCGGACCAGCCGGGCTGAAGCGCCCGGCTCACCCGATCACGACGAACGCGGCGGCCATGCCCTCATGGCCGCCGTTTTCGATGATGCGGCTCTGCCCTGTCGCAGTGCCGTCGCGGCCGGGATCGCGCACCGTGAAGCCGCCGGCATCGTCGAGGACGATCCGGAAACTCTCGGGCGCGCGCGCAAAACCGGTGCCCAGCGCCTTCACATAGGCTTCCTTGGCGCTCCAGAGCTGCGCGAAGCGGACCGGGCGGGCCGCGTGCGGCAGGCTCTGCAGCATCCGCCGCTCCTGCGGATGCAGCAGGTCGAGCGCCGCTTCGCCGCCCGGCACGATCTGCTCGACGTCGACGCCGACCGGCCCATGGGCCAGCCCGACCGCGACGAGACCGGCACGCGTCGCCAGCGATAGCCAGATCCCGGCGCCTCGCGGCGCCGCGATCAGCGGTCGGCCGGCCGGTTCGTGGGCCAGCGCGACGGCATGCTCGGGGAGGCCGAGCTGCCGCGCCAGCACGCGCCGCGCAACCGCCTGCCGCAGCAGCGAGCGCTCCGGCAGGTTGCGGGGCTGCTCGCCGGTCCCGATCAGCCAGGCGGCCGGCAGCGCCGGGGCGGTCTCGTCGGCTGAGGAGAGCCAGAACATCGGCTGCTTCTAATGCACCGTGCCCGGAGGCGGAAGACGAGGCAGGCGTCCTGCGCAGAGCTCATGGAGCCCCGCAGCTCGGGGGGCGTTGACGTCGACCGAGGAAACCGGTTCGTGAAGCCATGCCATCCGGAGCGAAATCGGAGCCGCCCGTCGCGGCGCAGCTGAGCCTCGCCGGCGTCAGGCTCGGCATCCGCCGCGTCGCGGTGCTGACACCGGGCATCGTCGTCTTCTCCGTCGCCTTCGGCGCCGCCGCGGCGGCAAAGGGGCTGAGCCTGCTCGAGGCCGTGCTGATGAGCGCCATGGTCTATGCCGGCGTCTCCCAGCTCGTGGCGATGGAGCTGTGGCGCCCGGAATGGAGCTGGGGCGCGATCGCCGGCCTCGCGGTGGTCACTGCGACGGTCAATGCCCGCATGGTGCTGCAGGGCGCGTCGCTCCAGCCCTGGCTCGCGCGCTATCCCAGGCTGGTCAATGCGGTGCATCTCTTCTTCTTCACCGACGCGAACTGGCTGATCGGCACGCGCTACCAAAGCGAGGGCGGGCGCGATCTCGGCGTGCTGGTCGGCGCCGGGCTGGCGCTCTGGCTGATCTGGGTGGTGGCGACGCTGCCGGGCTATCTGCTCGGCGCGCTGGTCGCCGATCCGCGCCAGTACGGCATCGACCTCGTCATGCCGATCTTCTTCGCAGCGATGCTCGTGCCGCTCTGGCGCGGCCCGCGCGCGGCGCTGCCCTGGATCGTGGCCGGCATCGTCGCGCTGGTCACCGCCCGTCTCGTCGGTGGCTACGCCTTCATCATCGTCGGCGCGCTGTCCGGCGCTCTCGCGGGGGCGCTGCTCGATGACCCTGCCTGAACCGGGAAGCTGGGGGCCTTATCTCGCCATCGCCGCCATGGCGCTGGCGACCTATCTCTGCCGCATATCCGGCGTGGTCCTGATGGGCTTCATCCCGTTGACGCCACGGGTGCGGCGCGGGCTCGCGGCCCTGCCGGGCTCGATCGTGGTCGCGACCGTGCTGCCGATGATCGAGCGCCTCGGCCTCGCGGCCGGGCTCGCCCTGCTGGCCGCCATCGCCAGCATGGTTCTCCGGCGCAGCGAATTGCTGGCGCTGCTCGTCGGCATGGCCGTGGTCTCGCTGATGCGCGCCGCGGGATTCTGAGCGCGGCGGGCGGGTGCCCTTGCCGCGGGCTCCCCATCCATCACCGGCTGCGATCATATGCATCACATCAATCGTTCGCCGACAGGGGGCGGCGATGTTGACGCCGCTCCGCCCCAGGCAGACGGTACCGGTCAGCAACACTGACCGATCGGAGCGCATGATGGCCTGGTATTCGCAAACCTGGACCTGGTTCGAAGGCGAATGGCACGAGGGCAATCCGGGCATCATGGGGCCGCGCACCCATGCGAGCTGGCTGTCCTCGACGGTCTTCGACGGCGCTCGCCATTTCGACGGCGTCACCCCCGACATCGACAGGCACGCCGCCCGCGTGAACCGGTCCGCCGAAGCGCTCGGTCTCAAGGCGACGGTCTCGGCCGAGGAGATCATCGAGCGCACCCGCGAGGGCGTGAAGAAGTTCGCGCCGGGAACGGCGCTCTATGTCAAGCCGATGTACTGGGCCGAGGCCGACGGCCTCTCGACCATCATGGGCGATCCGGAATCGACCAAATTCTGCCTCTGCCTGTTCGCGGCGGCGATGGGCGACCCCGGCAAGGGCTTCACCGTGACGAAGGGCGCCTATCGCCGCCCGACGCTCGAGACGATGCCGACCGATTCCAAGGCCGGCTGCCTCTATCCCAACAATGCCCGCATCCTGCGCGAGGCGAAGGCGAGGGGCTTCGACAACGCGCTCGTGCTCGACATGCTCGGCAATGTCGCCGAGACCGGCACCTCCAATATCTTCCTCGCCAAGGACGGCGTGGTGAAGACGCCCGCTCCGAACGGCACCTTCCTCAACGGCATCACCCGCCAGCGCGTGATCGCGCTGCTGCGCGGTGCGGGCGTGCCGGTCGAGGAGACGACCCTGCGCTACGCCGATTTCGAGCAGGCCGACGAGATCTTCTCCTCGGGCAACTACTCCAAGGTCATGCCGATCTCGCGCATCGACGGCCGCGAACTCCAGCCCGGCCCGATGTTCCGCAAGGCGCGCGAACTCTACATGGACTTCGCCCACAGCAAGAGCGCCTGAGACGCGAACTGCCGGGCGAGCGGACTGTCCGGCGGCTCGCCGCTGCGCGCGGGGGGAGGCGCTCCTACCGCAGCAGCCGCCAGAGCCCGGCCGATCTGAGCCCCCCGAGCGCGACCGCGCCATAGATGCCGGCGGCGGCGAGGCTCAGCAGGCCGAGCGCGATCAGGCGCGGCTCGTAGGGAAATGCGATGAGCAGGCCGTAGAGCGGCTCGGCCAGCAGGCGCGCCACCAGCGCGGCGATGCCCGCAGCGACGCCGACGATCACGATCAGCAGCGGCAGGCCGCGATCGGGATTGGTCCAGCCGCGCCTGAGCGCCAGCCCGTAGAGGGCGCCGAGATTGATCCAGGCCCCGACCGCGGTGGCGAAGGCGAGGCCCGGCGCACCATGGCTGCGCCAGAGCAGCAGCTTCAGCCCGACATTGGCGACGATGGCGGCGAGCGAGACCAGCATCGGCGTCGTGGTGTCGCCCCGCGCCTGGAAGCTCGAGACCTGGGCGCGGATCAGCACGATCGCCGGCAGGCCGATCGCATAGGCGAACAGCACTGCGCCGGCGGCCTGCGTCGCCGCCTCGTCGAAGCGGCCGCGCTCGAACAGGGCCGCCACGATCAGTTCGGGAACGGCGAGGAAGGCGGCGGCGAAGGGAGCGGCTGCGACCAGCGTCAGCGCGATCGCCCGGTTCTGCGCCGCTTCCGCCCCGGCCTCGTTGCCCGCGGCGATGGCGCGGCTCATCGTCGGCAGCAGCACGGTGCCGACGCCGATCGCGATCACGCCGAGCGGCAGCTGATAGAGCCGCTCGGCGTAGTACAGCGCCGAATAGGCGCCGGCCGGCAGCAGCGAGGCGATGATGGTGTCGGCGAAGAGCGCGATCTGGACGCCGGCCGAGCCGATCACCGCCGGCCCGAAGGCTTTGAGGAAGCTCCGGACCTCGCCGTCGAGCCTCGGCCGCGTCAGTGCCGCCGAGACGCCGGCCCGCCGCGCCGAGATCCAGAGCAGGAGCCATTCGAGCACGCCGGCGGCGGCGACGCCCCAGGCGGCGGCATGGGCCGCGCTCGGGAACAGGAAGGCGGTGAAGAGCGCGCCGATCAGGCAGAGGTTCAGCAGGATCGGCGCCGCCGCCGCCGCAGCGAACCGGTCGACGGCATTGAGATTGGCCGAAAGCAGCGTCACCAGGGTGACGAAGAGCAGATAGGGGAAGGTGATCCGCGTCAGCGCGACGGCGAGGTCGAAGCGGGCGGGATCGCCGACGAAGCCGGGCGCCAGCAGCCGCACCAGCTCGGGCATGAACGGCAGGGCGAGCCCGAGCAGCACGAGCTGGACGGCGAGGTTGAGCGAGAAGACGCGATCGGAGAATTGCGCCGCGGCTGCCTCGCCCGATTGCTCGCGGATGCGGCTATAGGCCGGAATATAGGCCTGGTTGAATGCACCCTCGCCGAAGACCGCACGGAAATGGTTGGGCAGGCGCAGCGCCACCGAGAAAGCGTCCATCAGCCCGCTGGCGCCGAGCGCGGCCGCGAGCACGATGTCGCGGAGGAAGCCGGACAGCCGCGAGAGCAGCGTGAAGCCGCTGACGGAGAGGATCTTTCTCAGCATCGCGCCACTCGGGGCCGCCGGGATCGGCAGGCCGGACTGAGCCTAGCCGCATAGCTGCGTCGCGGGAGATGGTCCAGCGCCGCGCCGCCGCGCCCGTCACTGCGGGCGCAGCGAAGCGGTCCGGGAAGGCTTCCTCGGTGGTGCAGGGCTTCGCCGTGCCCGGGCATGGCGACGACGACGGCGCTATCGGATCAGCGGCGGCAGCGCGTCGCCGCGCGGATGGACGCTGTCGTGCTTGGCGAAGCCGACACGCTCGCCCACCAGATAGAGCGGCCGGCGCTTCACCTCGGCGAAGATGCGCCCGACATATTCGCCGATCAGTCCGAGCGAGATCAGCTGGATGCCGGAGAAGAACATGATCGAGACGATCAGCGACGGGAAGCCGGGCAGGTCGGTGCCAAACAGCAGCGTCCGGACCATGAAGTACAGGCCGGTCAAGGTGGCGACGATCGCGATCAGCACCCCGAGCCAGGTCGCGATCTTCAGCGGCACGGTCGAGAAGGAGGAGAGCCCGTCGAAGGCGAAGCTGAACAGCTTGCGGAAGCGGAACTTGCTCTCGCCATGGGCGCGCTCGCCGACCTCGAACGGCACGCCGGTCGCCGGGAAGCCGACCCAGGCGTAGAGCCCCTTGGAGAAGCGGGCCCGCTCGGGCAGGGCCCGCAGCGCCTCGACCACGCGCCGGTCGAGCAGGCGGAAGTCGCCGGCGCCCTCCGGCAGTTCGGTCTCGCCGAAGCTGGCGAACAGCCTGTAGAACGCCTTGGCGAAATTGCGCTTCAGCCGGCCTTCGCCGGCGCGGTCGGTGCGCTGGCCATAGACGTTGAGGAAGCCCTCGCGCCATTTCGCCAGGAAGGCCGGGATCACCTCCGGAGGGTGCTGCAGGTCGGCGTCCATGATGACCACGACATTGCCGTCGGCGTGGTCGAGCCCGGCGGCGATGGCGACCTCCTTGCCGAAATTGCGGCTGAAAGAGATCGCGTTGATCCGGCCGTCCCGCGCATGCAGGGCGCGCAGCGCGGCCAGCGTTCCGTCGCGGCTGCCATCGTCGACGCAGACGATCTCCCAGGACGCGACCTGAGCATCGAGCACCGGCTTCAGCCGCTCGATCAGCGGGGCGAGGTTGGCGGCCTCGTTGTAGACCGGGACCACGACGGACAGCTCCGGCCGCGTGCCGGACGCTGCTGCGGCGGGGGGAGAGGTGGACGCAATCGCGGACAAGGCGTTCGGGACCTTCATTGCTCGGCTGGGGCCGGGACCTTGCGGAGGGCCAGCCGCCGGCTCCATACATCACCGCCGATGAACAGAGGACAACAGCCGGCATGCCCCGCAGCTTCGTGCTCTGCGCCGACGACTTCGCCTTGACCGAGGGAGTGAGCCGCTCGATCCTCACGCTGCTCGCCGCCGGCAAGCTCTCCGCGACGGGAGCGATGACCAATCGGCCGCACTGGCGGAACCTGGCGGGCGAGCTTGCGGCGTTCTCGGGCAAGGCCGATCTCGGCCTGCACCTCAACCTCACCTGCGCGGCGCCGCTCTCGGCGATGCCGACCGTCGCGCCGCGCGGCGCGCTGCCGAAACTCGGCGAGCTCGCACCGCTTGCGCTGCGCTCGGGTGCCGCGCGTCGCGAGATCGCGGGCGAGGTCGCCCGGCAGCTCGATGCCTTCGAGCGGCATCTCGGCCGGCAGCCCGACTTCGTCGACGGCCATCAGCACGTGCATGTCCTGCCCGGAATCCGCCGGGCCGTGCTCGACGCCGTGGCCCGGCGCTATCCGCAAGGCTCGGTCTATCTGCGCGATCCCTCCGATTCCGTCGCGGCGATCCGGGCGCGCCGCGTCGCCGTCGGCAAGGCGCTGACGGTCGCCGGGCTCGCCGCCGGCCTGCGGCGCGCTGCGGCCCGGCGCGGCATTCCGACCAATCGCGGCTTTGCCGGCTTCTCGCCCTTCGACGTAAAGCGGCCCTTCGCCGACGATCTCCAGGCCTTCCTCGTCCGGCCGGGGCGGGCGCATCTGGTGATGTGCCATCCCGGCCATGTCGACGACGAGCTCGCGACGCTCGACCCCGTCGTCGCGACGCGGCCGCTCGAACATGCGGCGCTGATGGCTTTCGAGCCGCCGCCGGGTTGGCGCATAGGCCGCCTGGAGGACGCTCTCCGGACGATCTGAGCCGGCATCCGATCGCGAATCCGCCGCCTGAAAGCGAATATTTACCCTGATGGGGGAGGCTGGTGCGTGGAAGCCCCGGCCTATCCGCGGGTCTCGACGTCTGGAGCCTGCCGATAATGAGCGTGATGGCCTGGTTGAAGTCGCGGGCGCGGCGATCGCAGGCGGCGGCCATACCGCAGGTCGGCCAGGTCGAACCGGTGATGCGCTCGCTCAGCAGCCAGATCGCCGGAGCGGCGGTCGCCATCGTGGCGGTCGCCATCGTCTTCGTGGTCATCGCCGCCGCCCGCTACAACGAGGGCAAGACGCGCGGCGATCTCGAGCAGAAGATGATGTCGCTGACGGCGATGATCGCCCATGCCGCGCCGCCGCTGATCCTGGCGCGCGACACGATCACCCTGAGCTACATCCTCGAATCGCTGAAGCGCGATCCCGATTTCGACGCCGGCATCATCGCCGACGACATCGTCGCCCTCGCCACTGCCGGCCGCACCGAGGAGGCGCGACTGTCGCTCACGCCGACCGGTCTCGGCCGGCTGATCGGACGCGACGCCTGGAGCGCGCTCGACGAGCAGGGCACGCTGCGGCTCGAGGACCAGACTTATGTGACGCAGCTGCTCGCCGTGAAGGTCGGCGGCTTCAAGAAGCAGATCGGCTATGTCGCCCTGCGCTTCGACAAGAGCCGGCTGATCGCGCGCGCCGCCTGGGAACAGATTCTGACGATCGGGCTCGGTATCGCGGTCCTCGTCGTTCTCGGACCGCTGCTGTGGTTTTCGCTGTCGCGGGCGATGCGGCCGCTGCAGAGCATGACCCGGGCGATCGTCGGCATCTCCGACGGCAATCTCGATACCCGGATCGATGCGACGGGCCGGCACGACGAGATCGGCGCCATCGCGCGTGCGCTCGGCGTGCTGAAACTGCGCCTCGCCGAGCGTGCGACGCTGCAGGAGCGTCAGCTCGCGACCGACACCGAGCGCCATCGCCACCAGAAGCATATCGAGGAGGCGATCGCGCTGTTCCGCGGCGAGGTCGGGGTCGCGCTCGAGGCATTCAAGAGCAATGCCGACCGGATGGGAGAAGCCTCCGACGGTCTGGCGCGCGTCGCGGCCGAGTCGTCGGAACGCGCTGCCAGGGCCGCCCAGAATTCGCAGGGCGCATCGGCCAATGTCGAGAGCGCCGCCCAGGCGGCCGAGGAGATGGGGGCGGCCATCCGCGAGGTCGAGTTCCAGGTGCGCCGCGTCCGGACCGAGATCGTCGAGGCCGCCTCGGTGTCCCGCGACACGGCGGGCTCCGTCCAGGCGCTGGATGAGACGGCGCGGGCGATCGGGGAGGTGGTGAGCCTGATCCGCGACATCGCGGCCCAGACCAATCTGCTCGCGCTCAACGCCACGATCGAGGCGGCCCGTGCCGGCGAGGCGGGACGCGGCTTCGCCGTCGTCGCGGCCGAGGTGAAGAGCCTCGCCTCCCAGACCGCCGACGCCACCGACCGCATCGTCAGCCAGGTCGGTGCCATCCAGGGGGCGACGACCGAGGTCGTCGACGCGATCCAGAACATCGCCAGCCGGATGGGCGCGATCGAGAACTTCGCCAATTCGGTCGCGACCTCGATCGAGCAGCAATCGCTCGCCACCGGCGAGATCGCCAGCGGCGTCGCCATGGCGAGCACCTCCGCGCTCTCGGTCTCCAGCGACCTCAGCGTGCTGGCCGACAGCGTCGAGGAGACCGGGCGTTCGGCCGAGCAGGTCCGGCATGCGGCCGGCGAGGTCTCGGCCCAGGCCATGCGGCTCGATTCGACCGTCGACCAGTTCCTGAAGCGCGTGGCCGCCTGACCCCGGCGCAAACGAAACGGGGCCCCGAAGGGCCCCGTATTGTCCGTCCGCTCGATCCGGCGCTTAGGCCTTGGCGCCGTCGTAGAGCTCGGCGACGTAGTCCCAGTTCACCAGGTTCTCGAGGAAGGCCTTGAGATAGTCCGGGCGACGATTGCGGTAGTCGATGTAGTAGGAGTGCTCCCAGACGTCGACGCCGAGGATCGGCGTGCCGCCATGGACGAGCGGGCTCTCGCCGTTCGGGGTCTTGCTGACGGCGAGCTTGCCGCCCTTGACCTCGAGCCAGGCCCAGCCGGAGCCGAACTGGCCGACGCCGGCGGCGACGAAGTCTTCCTTGAACTTGTCGACGGAGCCGAAGGACTCCGTGATCGCCTTCTCCAGCGCGCCGGGCAGCTTGCCGCCGCCGTTCGGCTTCATCCACTTCCAGAAGTGGAGGTGGTTGTAATGCTGGCCGGCATTGTTGAACACGGCCGGGTTCTTGCCGTAGGAGCCCTTGACGATCTCCTCGAGCGACTTGCCCTCGAATTCCGTGCCCTTGATCGCGTTGTTGCCGTTGTTGACGTAAGCCAGATGGTGCTTGTCGTGATGGTACTCCAGCGTCTCCTTCGACATATAGGGCTGGAGGGCGTCATGCGCGTAAGGAAGATCGGGCAGGGTAAAGGACATAGGGCCTCTCCTTGGGCTGTCGAAATCGCGACGTGAGAATGGCTGCAACGACGCAACGCATGGGCAATGACTGCCCGGCGGAACACCCGCCATTCGCCTGTTAGTTAAGCCCGCAGCCTCGCAGCGGCAACCGCCGAGACTGGAGAATTCCGGCAGGGTGGGGCTGCGTTGCAACGGCTGGGCGGGCTGGGTGGTTCGGTTGGCAATACGGCATGGTATCGATAGGTTAACTGCCGAGGCGGCAAGCTGTCGCAGCTCGCCCAGCCTTAAAGGAGCAAGCGTTGGTCAGGCTTTTCGTGGTTCTCGGGCTCGCTCTGCTGGCGGGCGGCGCCTATGCCATCGTCGATGGTTGGCCTTATCTCGTCCTGGAGCGTGGCTTCACCGAGGTCATCCTCGGGGCTCTGGCTGCAATCGCAGGCTTGATCCTGCTCGCGCTCGCTGTGGTGCTCGCGGAGGTCCGGCGGCTGAAGGCACTGGTCAGCGGCGTCATGGCGACTGCCGCTCCGGTCGAGCCGCGCTATGAGCCTGGCCCACCTGCGGACGTCGCGCCGGCGCGCGCTGAGCCCACGCTCGAACGGGAGCGCCAGCCCGAGACGGGGCATGTTGGCATCGCGACCACGCTCGCGGCAGGGGCCGGTGCCGCAGTGCTGGCCGGGGCGCTCACCGGTCCGGCGAGAAGCGAGGAGCAGCCGGCCGAGACGGCTACGGAGGATGCACAGGAAACGTCCGGCACCGATGACGTCCGGGCGGCCGACGCCCCGGCTGAGGCGGAGCCGCCGTCGCCCTCGGCGACGGCCGAGACGATCGACGACTGGCTGCTGCCGCCGGCGCCAGCGACGCTCGACGCTCCCGCGGCTGTGAGGGCGGATGAGCGCCGCGAGCCCGAGGATATCGATCGGGCCGCCGCGGCCGAGGAGGGCGAGCCGCTCGAGCCCGCGGCCATCGGCGACGCCGCGCCGCGCCCGGGCGATGACGGCGCGAGCGGCAAGGGAGAGCTCGCTGACGCAGCCGTGAGTGAGACCAGGGCGGAGCAGGCGCCGGTCGGCGGCGTCGAGCCGACACAGGCTGCGACGCCGGGGCCGGATGAGGAGGACCGGCCGTGGTGGCCGCGCATCGACCGCCCCGCAAGCGAAGCCGCCGCCTCCGTCGGCGACGAGTTCAGCGCCCTGCGCGAGCAGCTCGTCGGCGCCGTCGATGCGCCGTCCGCTCCGGAGATCGCGCCGCCGCGGCGCGACCGCGATGCTCTCGCCGATTTCGGCGGCTGGGCAGCACCGCGGCCCTGGCCGCCGGTGACCCAGCCGCGCGACCCCAGCGCCCTGGCCGATCTCGAAACCGAGGCGGCCGCCAAGGCGCCGGCTGCGGAAGCCGAGACCGCGCCGGCCGTGGCCGGCGAAGAGCCTGCCGCGCCCGAAGCCGAAACGCCGGACGAGCCGGCGGAGATCTCGGCCCCGGCCGAGGCCGCTCCGTCAGCCGCGGACGAGGCGGCGCCGGTCTCGGAGACCGGGCCGGAGCAGACGCCGGCGGCCTCGGAGGAGGGCGTGATCGGCGCCTATCAGGTCGGCGAGACGCAATTCACCATGTATGCCGACGGCTCGATCCATGCCCGCACCCCGGATGGCGACTACACCTTCGCCTCGATGGACGAGCTGAAGGCCTATCTCGCCAGCGAGAAGGACAAGCTGGAGCCTAGGGCCGGATCCGATCAGATTGAACCGATCTGATCGGTGAATCCGTCTCTCACTCTTCGCTTTGGATCACGCTGCATTTGGAGGATTCCGTCCAGATTCAGTGTGTCTAGCTCGAACTGACCGGCCTGCCGGCCGCCTTCAGGTCGCCGGCCGCCGCCGCGATGGCGAAGGCATAGGCGAGGGCGGTGTCCTTGAGCGAGTCGAAGCGTCCCGCCGCGCCGGCATGGCCGGCGTCCATGTTCGTGTGCAGCATGACCGGGCCGCCGCCGGTCATCCTGGCGCGCAGGCGAGCCACCCATTTCGCAGGCTCCCAATAGGTGACGCGCGGATCGGTGAGCCCGCCCGTCGCCAGGATCGGCGGATAGACCTGCGCCTTGACGTTGTCATAAGGCGAATAGCTCAGGATCGTCCGGAAGGCCGCCTCGTCGCGGATCGGGTCGCCCCATTCCGGCCACTCCATCGGCGTCAGCGGCAGGCTCTCGTCGAGGATGGTGTTGAGCACGTCGACGAAGGGCACCTCGGCGATGATGCCGGCGAACAGCTCCGGCGCGAGATTGGCGACCGCTCCCATCAGCATGCCGCCGGCGCTGCCGCCCTGGGCGACGATGCGGCCGCGGCGGGTGAAGCCCTCCGCCGCCAGCATCTCGCCGGCGGCGATGAAGTCGCTGAAGCTGTTGGGCTTGTTCTGGCGCTTGCCGTCGAGATACCAGCCCCAGCCCTTGTCCGTGCCGCCGCGGATATGGGCGATGGCGTAGACGAAACCGCGATCGACCAGGCTGAGCGGCCGCGTCCGGAAGGAGGCCGACATCGCCGAGCCATAGGAGCCGTAGCCGTAGAGCAGGCACGGCGCCGAGCCGTCGCGTTTCAGATCGCGCCGGTGCAGCAGCGAGACCGGTATCTTGGCGCCGTCCACGGCCGTGGCGAAGATGCGGCGCACGACATAGGCGTCCGGATCGTGGCCGGAGGGCACCTCCTGGCGCTTCACCAGCACCCGCTCCCCGGTCGCAAGGTCGTAATCGTAGGTCTCGGCCGGGCGCGCCATCGAGGCGTAGATGAAGCGCAGCCGGTCGGTCTCGAACTCGTAGCCGGCGTCGATGCCGAGCCCATAGGCTTCCTCGGCGAAGGCGATGCTGGCCTCCGCCCCGCTACTGAGGTCGCGTATGACGATGCGCGGCAGGCCGTCCTCCCGCTCCAGCCGGATCAACCGGCCGGCGAGGCAAAGATGGCTGAGGACGAGACGGCCGCGCTCATGCGGCACGAGATCGGTCCAGTTCGACGGCGACGGGTCGGCCAGTGGCGCGCGCACGATCTTGAAGTCTTCGGCCCCGTCCGCATTGGTCAGGATCAGCAGCTCGTCGCCATGGTGTTCGACGCTGTATTGCCGGCCCGTCTGCCGCGGTGCGATCAGCCTCGGCCTGCCCGCCGCGTCCTGGAGATCGACCAGCCTGACCTCCGAGGTCTCGTGGTCGCTGCTGGAGATCAGCAGGAAGCGGCGCGACTGCGTCTGGTCGATATCGGCGAACAGGCCGGGATCGGTCTCCTCGTAAAGCAGTTCGTCCTCGCTCTGCGGCGTACCGAGCCGATGGCGCAGGACCCGCGTCGGCCGATGGTCGGCGTCGAGCGCGACATAGACGAAGGCGCGGGAATCGGCGGCCCAGATCATCTCGCCGGATGTCTCGGCGATCGCGTCGGGCAGGTCTTCGCCGGTGGCGAGGTCGCGGATCCGGATCAGGTAGAGCTCGGACCCGGCCTCGTCGGCGCTCCAGGCGAGCAGGCGATGGTCCGGGCTGTGCTCGGCGTCGCCGAGATCGAAGAACTCCTTCCCTTCGGACAGGGCGTCGGCATCGAGCATGATCTGCTCGCGGCCGGCCTCGTCGCCCTTGCCCCGGCGCGGCTTGCGGCAGATCAGCGGGTGCTCGCCGCCGCGTCGATAACGGCTGTAATAGAGGAACGGCCCATCCGGCTGCGGCGGCTCGCTGTCGTCCTCCTTGATCCGTCCGCGCATTTCCTTGACGAGCGTGCGCTGGAGCGCCCGCGTCGGCGCCATCAGCTTGTCGCACCAGGCGTTTTCCGCCTCGATATGCGCCCGGATCTCCGCGGGAAGCGCCTCCGGATCGCGCAGCACGTCCCGCCAGTTCTCGGCCCGCAGCCAGGCGTAATCGTCGATCAGTGCGACGCCGTGCACGACGCGGCTCTGCGGACGGATGGCGGGGACCGGCGGGGCGGTGACCCTGCGCTGGCTAGTCATGCGTGGTCTCCAGGCTTGATTTGACCGCTTCGAAAAAGACGAGGTCCCGGTCAGGAACGCTTCCTCCTGCCGGTGACGACAGGTAGAGGTCGGTGCCGACACTGACAAGGACAACCTTGTGGCGCAAATGCTGCAACCGAAAGCGCATTGGTTACGATTTCGGTCCGCAAAATCAGCAATAATACGGCAGAGCGAATGTATTCGAATCCTTGTCAAGGCACTTGCGATATTGATGCGTATGGCTTAGACGAGTTCCGGCTGGTCCGTTTTGCATGATTCTATTCCGGTGGAGATTCGACCATCCGTCGGCGGAGATCAGGGAGGGCGCTCGCGCCTGGAAACAGAGCTGGCGCAGTCATCGCTATGACCGGTCAAGATAACAATGGAGCAACGCCATCATGGCTGACCAAGACGGTGCCGATTTCATCGAGCTGACGGCAGATATCGTTTCCGCCTACGTGTCGAACAATTCCGTTCCCGCGTCCGATTTGCCGGCGCTGATCAACGATGTCCACGCTGCACTCAATCGCGTCGTCGGCGGCGCAGCGCCGGTTGCCCCGGTCGAGGCGCCGAAGCCGGCCGTTGCGGTGAAGAAGTCGATCACGGCAGATTATCTGATCTGCCTCGAGGACGGGAAGAAGTTCAAGTCGCTGAAGCGCCATCTGCGCACGCAGTACAACATGTCGCCCGAGCAGTATCGCGAGAAGTGGGGTCTGCCGCCCGACTACCCGATGGTCGCGCCGAACTATGCCGAAGCGCGCTCGCAGCTGGCAAAGAAGATGGGCCTGGGCCAGCAGCGTCGCAAGCGCCGCTGACCTGCCGCAGGTCCCGCCGGCACCATCGCCGGCCGACAAGGCCGCCGGTTCTGCCGGCGGCTTTTTTCGTGCGCCCTGGCCGGCCACCCAAATCTGTCAGGAGCCTGTCACAGGGAAGCGGAACGCGCTTGCCATTTCGAGTATAGGAATATAACCCTAATTCGATCTTCGCGGTTGAGTTGGGCAGGGCGGCGCTCGCAATGGAACATAGCATGAACAAACTGATTGCCAAGCGGTCTGATGCGATGCATCGCCGCGCCGTCGCGCGGCTGGCCGAGGCCGCCGCCTGCGGCGCGCTCCGGGTCCCGGCGGCGGCGCTGCGACGAGAGCGCGGCGGAACACGCAGTGTCGCTTTCGCCCGGCAGATGGCGATGTATCTCGCCCATGTCGTCTTCGGCCTGACGATGACGCAGGTGGGCTGCTGCTTCGAGCGTGATCGGACCACCGTCCGTCACGCGTGCGCGCTGATCGAGGACCGGCGTGACCGGCCCGCTTTCGATCTCGCCGTCGGGGCCCTGGAGGCCGGGCTGATGAGCCTCGCACTCGGGTTCGAGGCCGAGCCGCTGGTGGAGATGGCACGATGAGCGGGACCGATGATCGGACCGAGGCGCCCTCGCGCCTGCTGCGGCACCTCAGCAGACCCGGCGCCTATGCGATCGCCTCGCCGATCGGTTGCGGCCGCATCGCCCTTTACCGTCGCCACGCCGGCACGACGCTGGGCGCGGGCTATGCACCGGCGCCGGAGGCCGAGGCCCTCGTCGCCGCCGGCTTCGCGGCCTGGTGCGTCGAGGGCGGGAAGCGTCTGCTGCGCCTGGCGGAGGCCGAAAGGCCGCGTGCGACCACGGTCGTGATGGCCGATGGGCAGGCGCAACAGGTCGTCCTCGACGAGCGCGAGAGCCCGCTGCTCTGGCTCCACCGCCGTCCCGGCAAGGATGGCGCGCCGCAGATCTCGGCGGCCGAGTTCGCCGCCGGCGAGCGTTTCCGGGCCGACCTGACCCTGGCGCAGATGCTGCCGCGGGTGACGGTCAACTGGGATGCCGGCCTCGCCGCCGGCACGCATGCGCCGGCGCGTGGGCCGGCCGAGGCATCCGATTCCAGCCTGGCGGCGCGCCAGCGCGTGCGCAACGCCTGCAAGCGGCTCGGCCCGGAGCTTTCCGGCCTGGCGATCGATGTCTGCGGTTTCCTCAAGGGACTCGATCAGGTCGAGCGCGAGCGCAAATGGCCGGCCCGTTCCGCCAAGGTCGTGCTGCGCCTGGCGCTCTCGGCGCTCGCCGAGCATTACGGCCTGGGCGGGCGGCCGAACGGCCGCGGGAGCCGCCATGATGCATGGCTCGCCTCGGATGCGCGGCCAGCGTTCCCGCCACGCGGCCCGGACGCCGGCTGATCGCGCCGGCGCGTCAGCCGAGCGCGGCGCGAGCGTCGCTCTTGATCCGCTCCATCATGGCGCGCACGCCGTTGGAGCGCTGCGGCGTCAGATGAGCCGCCAGTCCGAGCCGCTCGTAGATCGCGAAGGCGTCGGTGGCCAGGATCTCCTGGGCCGTGTGTCCGGAGTGGATGGCGATGGCGAGCGCGACCAGGCCGCGCACGATATGGGCGTCGCTGTCGCCGCGGAAATGAAGGCGCCTGGTCTCTCCGGGCTCCCCCTCGATGCGGGTCTCGAGCCAGACCTGGCTGGCGCAGCCGCGTACCTTGTTGGCGTCGCTATGCGCCTCCTCGGGCAGCGGCGCGAGGCTGCGCCCGAGCTCGATCAGATAGCGATAGCGGTCGTCCCACTCGTCGAGCAGCTCGAAATTGGCGACGATCTCGTCGAGGCTTTCGCTCATGACCTGCGCTTCCGGCTCCGGCCCCATCCTGCCGCCGCCGGTGGGCGGCGCTGGCGAGCCTCTTCGGCCGCCCGCGCGGCGAGGTCAAGCGTCAGCGCTGTCGCGGCCGGGCCTCGTCGCTCCTGGCCGCGGCGCTTGCGGCGAGTGCGAGGACCCGGGCGCGGGTCTCGGGTTCCAGCCCGGCGAGCACCTCGGCCGCCTCGCGCAGGCTGGCCGCACCTTGCAACGCGGCCTTCGGATCGATCCTGGCGAGAACCGCGATCGCGGCCGCGGCGTCGATGGTCAGCGCATCCGGCTCGGTCTTCGTGCCGTGCACGGGCGAATTCAGCGCGATCACGCCGACGATCGCGAGGCTGCGCAGAAGATAGGCCATGCTCGCCCCCGTGCCGTTACAGGCTCCCCAGCCCGTGAATGCCCTGACCCTAGCGCATGGGTCGAAAGATCCGGTGTTCCCGAAAGCGTCGATTTGAATCGAAGCCGACGGATCGTCTTCAGCTTCCGTTCACCTTGCCGGCAACAACCGCTTGCCTTCCGGACAGCCTGCGATGCCGGCGCAAGCCATTGCAAAACAAGATCTCTTCTGGTTGCCGGGCCGCTCCTCGGCATGTCGCGGCCCGGGGCTCTTTAAGCCCCGCTTAAACGGCAGACGCGAGGATCGGGACAAGAAGGCGAGGCGAAAGCGCCGAGATCCGGCAGAGGTGCGCGTTTGCGGTTTTCCAGTTTGAGGACGGCGGTCAGGGCGCAGGTCGCGGCGATGGTTCATCCATCGGCGCTGGCCGATTCGCTCGAGCGCATGCGTCACGAGCGCTTCATGCTGACGAGACTTGCCGCCTCGACCATCGCGCTCAGCCTGGTCCCGGCCTATGTCGCCTGGCGCGGTCGCGTCGGGGCGCTCGAGCTCCTCGTCATCGTCGCGATGGCGCTTCCTCTGCTGGCGATCTTCCTTCTCTCGCGGACGGGCCGCCTCGACCTCGCCCATGGACTCTCGGGTGCGGCCATGATGCTGCTGATCGGCTCGCTCGCCTGCATGACCGGCGGAGCGGCGTCGCCGATGCTGCTCTGGCTCGCCGCGATCCCGGCCGAAGCCCTGTTCTTCGGTTCGCGGCTCCATGTGGCGCGCGCCGCCGTGATCGCGGCGATCGGTCTGGGCGCCGTCGTCGCTCTTCAGGCCGCCGGCGCGATCGGCGAGCCGGCGGCCTGGGCCTGGCAGGCGATGCCTGCCCTGTCGGCCGTCGCGATCCTGCATGCGACCCTGATCACGGCCGGCTTCCTCCATCGCCGCGACGACGAGCTGCGCGAGCATCGCGCCTCTGATGCGCGCGCGCGGCTGATGCTCGAGCATGTCGGCGACCTCGTCACCTGGCATGATGCGGCGGGCTCCGTCGTCTTCGCCAACGAGGCTGCTCGCGGCCTGACCGGCGCGGAACCGGGCCAGCTCTTCGGCCGTGGCCTGTTCGAGCGCGTCCACATCGCCGACCGGCCGCTCTTCCTGAAAGCGCTGAACGACGCCGCGCACGGTCCCGGCCGGGCCAGCGCCTGCTTCCGCGTCCTGTTCGTCCCGGCCGGCGTCGGCGCCGAGCTGCCGGCGAGCCCGGTCGTGCGCTGGCTCGATCTCAGCGCCCGGCGCATCGAGCAGGCCGGGACGCGGGGCGGCGCCGCCGTCGTCTGCGTCAGCCGCGACGTGACCGACCGGCATGCCGTCGACGAGGAGCGTGAGCGGACCCACGCCGAGGCGGTCAAGGCGAGCGACGTCAAGGGCCAGTTCCTGGCGACCGTCAGCCATGAGCTGCGCACTCCGCTCAACGCCATCATCGGCTTCTCGGAAATGCTGGGGAGCGATCTGGGCGCCACCTTCAGCCCGGCGCAACGCCAGGAATACGCCAGGATCATCCACGATTCCGGCCAGCACCTGCTCGATGTGGTCAACACCCTGCTCGACGTCTCGAAGATCGAGAGCGGGGCGATGTCGATCGAGCAGGACGCCCTCGACATGGCCGAGCTCGCCGAGGATTGCTGCAACGTCGTCGCGCTCAAGGCCAAGGCCGGCGCGGTCGCGCTCGAGCGCGTCATCGGGCCGGAGCTGCCGCCCCTGCTCGGCGACAGGCGGGCCCTCAAGCAGGTGATGCTCAACCTGCTGTCGAACGCGATCAAGTTCACGCCGGCCGGCGGCCGCGTCACGCTCGCCCTGGTGCGTGACGGCGGTATGATCGACCTGTCCGTCTCGGATACCGGCATCGGCATCGCGGCGGCGGACCTGCCGCGGCTGGGCGACCCCTTCTTCCAGGCCAAGTCCTCCTATGATCGCGGCCATGACGGCACTGGCCTCGGCCTGTCGGTGGTGCGTGGCCTGGTCGGCCTGCATGGCGGCACGCTCACCATCGAGAGTGCGCCCGGCGTCGGCACCCGTGTCGGGGTCCGCCTGCCGGTCGGCGGCGTCTCCGCAGCGAGCGAGCCGGCCCGGATCGCGACCTTCGCCCGCGCGCCGCGCCGCGGGCTCGAAACCAAACAACCCATTCGCCTGACCGCCTGACCGAGAGTTGAAGACCGATGTCAGCCACGCTCGCCGCCCGCGCCCGCTCCGATGCGACGCTGTCCATCCCCGCCCGTCGCCCCGCCGGCCGGCGCGCCGCGCCATCGCTGCTGGCGCGGTTCCTGCGCTGGTTCGCCCGGCGCCCGGGGCGCGGTTTCGTCGTGTTGCTCTTCGCGGCGGTCTCGGTGCTGATCGTCCTGAATGCGGTCCTGTTCCAGAAGGGCCGCCATCCGGCGCCGATGCTGTCGCCGCCTTCGCAGTCGGCCGCTCGTCCGGCGGAGACGCGGCGGGCCGAGACGCCTGCCGTCGCCGAGCCGTCGAGCTCGGGCGGGCCGGCCCTGCAGGCGGTGATGCCGCCGGCCCGGCCCGGCACCCTGGCGCCGGCCGCTCGCGAGGCGGCGCCGCGTCCGCCG
>NZ_FYAS01000043.1 GCF_900185715.1 Allobosea sp. CS1GBMeth4 | reverse complement strand
GCCTTGGCCGGCCAGCCGAGCTCGCGCGAGACCAGCGCGATCTCGGCCTCGGCCAGGACGCAGCGCGCCCGCGCCACCGGCTCGCGCGCGCCGAAGGCCTGGCCGGCGCGCTTGAGCAGCGCCTTCGCCCTGGCGAGGTCGCCGAGCTGCGCCATGGCGATGCCGCGCAACGCCAGCGCCGGCGCGTCCTCGCGCAAGGCGACGCGGTTGAGCGCCCCGAACGGGTCGCCCGCCGCCAGCGCCCGCCCGGCTGCGGTGATCAGCGAGTCCATGCCGAGCTTCCGAATCCCGCCAAACTTGTCACTCCCGCTCGCCGTCGCCCCGGGCCTAACCCTGACCGCGACGCCGCATCGCGAAACGACCGGCGGCGAATGTCAACCGACGACAGGAGCGAAGCACATGACGGCTCATCTCACCGGAACGCGCGAGGACTGGCTCCGGGCCAGGCTCGATCTGCTCGCCGCCGAAAAGGCGCTGACGCGGCAGAGCGACGCCGTGGCGCGGCAGCGGCAGGCCCTGCCCTGGGTCAGGGTCGACAAGGACTACCGCTTCGTCACCGAGGCCGGGCCGGCCGGGCTCGCCGATCTCTTCGCCGGGCGCTCGCAGCTCCTGGTCTATCACTTCATGTTCGGGCCCGACTTTTCCGCCGGCTGCCCGTCCTGCTCGCTGATCGCCGACGGTTTCGACGGCATCCACGTCCATCTCGCCAACCATGACGTGACGCTGACCGCGGTGTCGCTGGCGCCGCTCGACAAGCTCGTCGCCTTCAGGCGGCGCATGGGCTGGAGCTTCCCCTGGGCCTCCGCGGCGACGAGCGACTTCAATTTCGACTTCAGCGCCTCGTTCACCGAGGAGCAGGAGCGGCGTGGCGCGGTCGAGTACAATTTCCGGCGCGAGCCGCGGATCGACTGGAGCGGCAACGAGGTCGTGGCCGGGCTCGCCGGGCAGAGCGGCGCCACGCCGGCGAGCTATATGCGCGAGCGGCCGGGGATGAGCGCCTTCGTCCGCGAGGACGGCGCGATCTACCATACCTATTCCAGCTATGCCCGCGGCATGGACGCGATCTGGAGCATGTATCCCTGGCTCGACCGCGCCCCGAAGGGCCGCAACGAGCCGAACGGGCCCTGGTGGCGGCTTCGCGACGCCTATCCCGCCCCGGCAGAGACCATGGCCCCGTCATGCTGTGCCTGAGCCCTTCGGGCCGGCCTGGCCGCGGCGCGCCGGGGATCGCCTCCGGCACGCCCGCCGCCGGCGCCCGGCGCGCCTTCGGCGCCGTCTGCGCCCTGCTGTTCCTCGCCAGCGCCGCCGCGACCGTCGCGATCTGCCGCGCCATGGCCGGGATGGGCGAGGTGCCGATGGCGGGCGGCTGGTCGATGTCGACGGCCTGGACGCCGCTCTGCGGCGGCTCCTGGCCGGCCGCCGCCGGCGCCTTCCTCGGCATGTGGAGCGCGATGACGCTGGCGATGATGCTGCCCTCGCTCGCGCCGGCCCTGTGGCGGCTGCGCGAGAGCGCCGCCGGCGCGGGCGCCGTCCGCCCCGACCTCTCCGCCGCGCTCGCCGGCCTGGGCTATCTCACGGCCTGGGGCGCTTGCGGCCTGCTGGTCTTCTCCGCCGGCGCGCTCCTGCTGGACGGCGCGATGCGCTGGCCGCTGCTCGCCCGGGCCGTCCCGGCCGCCGCCGGCCTCGTCGTGATCGTGGCCGGCCTCTTCCAGATGTCGCGCCGGAAGCGGGCCCTGCTCGGCCATTGCCGGCGATCAGCCCGGCACGGTGCCGGTGTCGCGGCGGCGATAGGGCAGGGGCTGCGCCTCGGCGGCGCCTGCTGCGCCTCCTGCGCCGGGCCGACCGTGCTGCTGCTCGTCGGCGGCGTGATGGACCTGCGCGGCATGGCCATCGTCGCGGCCGCGATCACGGCCGAGCGGCTCGCGCCGGCCGGCGAACGTATCGCCGGCGCCACCGGCGGCCTCATGCTCGGAGCCGGCATGGTCCAGCTGGCGCAGGCGCTCTGGCGGCTCTGAGCCCGGCCGGGCGCGCCGCTGCCTCTGCCATGCATTTTTGCATCTGCCCAGAAACGCGCCATGCAGTGCCGCGCCGCCTCGCATTGGCCTATACAGGTCGCAGGCGATCCGCAGGCCTGGTCGCACGCAGGAATTGCAGGACCCGAGCATGTTCCGCAAAGTGGGGACCATTTTTGCGACGAGAACATGCTCCAACATTGGAGTGAGCGCGAATGCCGTTCGACCGATGGTCGAACGGACAGCGCGCGAGAGGAGACGCAGATGACGATCAAAGCCCGATTCCTCCTCGGAGCGGCCTTCGCGACGGCGGTGCTCGCGGGAGCGCCGGCGCGTGCCGACATCACCATCGGCCTGATCGCGCCGCTGACCGGCGCCGTCGCCGCCTATGGCGAGCAGGTCAAGAACGGCGCCCAGGCCGCCGTCGACGCCATCAACAAGGCGGGCGGCATCCAGGGCGAGAAGCTGGTCCTGAAGCTCGCCGACGACGCCGGCGACCCCAAGCAGGGCGTCTCGGCCGCCAATCTCCTGGTCGGCGAGAAGGTCCGCTTCGTCGTCGGCCCGGTGACCTCCGGCGTCGCCATGGCGGCGTCCGACGTCTTCGCCGAGAGCGGCGTGCTGATGGTGACGCCGACCGCCACCGCCCCGGCCCTGACCAGCCGCGGCCTCAGCAACGTGCTGCGCACCTGCGGCCGCGACGACCAGCAGGCCGAGGTCGCCGCCGCCTACGTCCTGAAGAACCTCAAGGGCAAGAAGGTCGCCATCGTCCACGACAAGGGCACCTATGGCAAAGGCCTCGCCGACGCCTTCAAGAAGGGCATCAATGCCGGCGGCGTCACCGAGGTCGCCTATCTCACCCTGAACCCGGGCGACAAGGACCTCGCGGCGGTGATCACCCGGCTGAAATCCGCCGGTGCCGAGCTGATCTATTTCGGCGGCTACCACCCCGAGGGCGGCCTGCTCGCCCGCCAGCTGCACGATGCCGGCGTCAAGGCGACGATCATCGGCGGCGAGGGCCTCTCCAACACCGAGCTCTGGGCGATCGGCGGCGAGACCGCCGCCGGCACGCTCTTCACCAACGCCACCGACGCGCTGAAGAACCCGGCCTCGGCCGAGGCCGTGGCCGTGCTGAAGGAGAAGGGCATCCCGCCGGAGGCCTTCACGCTCAACGCCTATGCCGCCGTCGAGGTGCTGAAGGCCGGCATCGAGAAGGCGGGCAAGGCGGCGAAGGCCGAGGCCGTGGCGAGCGCGCTCAAGGGCGGGCTCGAGGTCAAGACCGCGATCGGCACGCTGACCTATGGCAAGACCGGCGATCTGAGCTCGCCGAGCTTCTCCATGTACAAATGGCAGGCCGGCAAGATCGTCGCCGCCGACTGACGACCGCGCCTCGACAGGCGAGGGAAGGGCCCGCGGCCTGAAGCGGGCCCTTTTTGTCGCCCCGCCATCGCGAGCGCAGCGAGCAATCCAGGAGCGGCGAGAGCACGGCCGCTCCGGATCGTTTCGTCGCTTCGCTCCTCGCCATGGCGGCACGCGCTCCCCTGAACGCGCCGTTCGGGAACCGTTCAGGCGCCGGGCGGTTCATTGCGGCGACCGAACGGGATTTGCCCATGCCGACCGCCGACACCATTGCCCCCGCGCCGGCCCGCGCCACCCCCTCCCTGATCGCGATTCGGCGCGAGGCCGAGGGCTACGGCATCCGCTTCGGCCTCAGCGAGGCCGAGGATGCGCTGATGCCGGGCCCGGTCTTCGCCACGCTCGACGAGGCCATGGCCTGGATCGAGCGCATCGACCGCGCCAGCGGCCGCTGAGGCGTCCCCGGCGGCCGCTCCGCCGCATCGCTGTCGATCGGCGCGCATGACGGCTTGTCAAAGCGGGTCGCGATCGGGCATAGAGCCTGCCAACGGAGACGTGGCCGAGAGGCTGAAGGCACTCGTTTGCTAAATGAGCATACCCCACAAGGGTATCGAGGGTTCGAATCCCTCCGTCTCCGCCATTCCCCTTGAGCTCAGCATTCAGTCGCCTAGTCTGGAGGGCATGAGCGATCCGGTGGCGGCAGGGGCCGGTTATGCCCGCCGGTGCAGATCAGCGACCTCAAGACGCAGGCCCACATGGTGGCTGCTTGTGAGTTGGCCGTTTCAGCCGTCCGGCCGAGCGCGAATCTGAACTCGTCCAGCATCGGCATGCCTTTCCTGGAAATTGAAACGCCCCATTCCGGCTTGCTCTTCACGGCCCCACAATAAGGACGGTCGCAGAAGACGGTGTCAGGCGTCTCCCATCGTGTCGCTGGGATCAGAAACAAATGTGGCTCTTGTCCTTCGCCAAACAATGCGAGGCCAAGAAACAGATCGCTCCGCAGACTGAACTTCGACTTCTGCATGAAAACGTAGGCGCTCGGCTTCAGCGGATCGATACGCGCCGATTTGATCTGAACCTCCTGGAACGGGCCCGTTTCGTGTCGGACCACGAAGTCGATCCCGCGGTCGTCTACTTCTGGGGAGTAGACTTGGAATCCGGCCATGGTGAATTCCATCTTGAAGAAATACTCCGCGTAGGCGCCCAACTGTTGCTGGTTGAGCTTGCTCCATGCGTGCCGGTGGGAATTGCTCGGATCTCTCATCTCGGTCATCGTCGCCGCCTTGCCCACGATCGGGTAACGAAACGCCCGCCGATCTGCGCCGGCGGGTCGCTTGCCTTCGAGCCGCCCCCGCCCGGCGGGCGCCCTCACGACCGATGCTGCCCGCGCCGTGGATCGTGGCGGCCGTGGCCGGCCCCGCGTCGCCGGCCGGCTGCCTTCATCGCCAGCGGCTTCGCCGCCTCCGCCAGGCCGAGATAGACGGCCGCGATCGCGACGATCGCCAGCAGCAGCGGCGGCGGGAGGGGGACGAAGCCGAGCGGGCGGCCGAGCGGCGTCAGGGCGAGGGCGAGCGCGAGCGCCAGCGCGCCGAGCGAGGTCGCGACGAGCAGCCGGTCGGGCCGGCTGCGCCAGGGCCGCGCGGCCGTCCGGATCACGAAGATCACCAGCACCTGCGTCAGGATCGACTCGACGAACCAGGCGGTGCGGAACGCCGCGACGTCGACCTGGAAGACGCCGAGCAGCAGCGCGAAGGTTGCGAGGTCGAACAGCGAGGACAAGGGCCCCATCACCAGCGTGAAGCGCAGGATGCCGCCGGTGTCCCAGTGCCGCGGCCGCGCCAAATCCTGCCGGTCCGCCTCGTCGAAGGGGATGCCGACCTCCGACAGGTCGTAGAGCATGTTGTTGATGAGGATCTGCAGCGGGGTGAGCGGCAGGAAGGGCAGGACCATCGCCGACAGCGCCATCGAGAGCATGTTGCCGAAGTTCGAGCTCGTGCCCATGCGCACATATTTCATGATGTTCGCATAGGTGCGCCGCCCCTCGGCGATGCCCTGGGCCAGCACTGCGAGATCGGGCGCGAGCAGCACGATCGCCGCCGCCTCGCGCGCCACCTCCGTCCCGCCGTCGACGGAGAGCCCGACATCGGCGGCGTGGATCGCCGGGGCGTCGTTGATGCCGTCGCCGATGAAGCCGACCGTGTGGCCGGCCCGGCGCAGGGCGATGACGATCCGCGCCTTCTGCTCGGGCGTGATGCGCACGAAGAGATCGGTCCGCGAGACCCGCGCCGCCAGCGCCGCATCGTTCAGCGCCGCCACCTCCTCGCCGCTCAGCAGGCCGCGCCCGGGCAGATTCAGGCTCTCGGCGAGATGGCGCACCACCGGCCCGGCGTCGCCCGAGATGACCTTGACCCGCACGCCCGCGACCGCCAGCTCGGCGATCGCGGCCCCGGCCGACGCCTTGGGCGGATCGAGGAAGGCCGCGCAGCCGACGAAGACGAGCCCGGTCTCATCCTCGCGCCGGACGCTCGCCACGTCGGCCGGCATCGGCCGGCGGGCGACGCCGAGCAGGCGCAGCCCCTGCGCGCCCCTGGCTTCGATCAGCGCGCCGATCTCCCGGCGCCGGGCCGCGTCGAGCGGGGCGAGGCGCCCATCCGGCAGTTCGCAGGCCTCGCAGAGCGCCAGCAGAGCCTCCGGCGCGCCCTTGACGATGAGCTCGCGCGCGTCGTCGCGCGCGAGGAGCACGCTCGCTCGCCGGCGCTGGAAGTCGAAGGGCAGCTCGGCGACCAGGCTCCAGCCGGGCTCGTCCGCGGCCGCGCCGGCGAGGATCGCGGCGTCGAGATTGTTGCGCAGCCCGCCGCAGAAGCGGCTGTTCAGACGGATCAGCCCGGTGACGCGCGCGCTGTCGCTGCCGTCGCAGCCGAAGCTCGCGACATGGGCGATCCGCGCCTCGGTCAGCGTCCCGGTCTTGTCGGTGCACAGCACGTCCATCGCGCCGAGATCGTGGATGGCGGAGAGCCGCTTGACCACCACCTGCCGACGGGCCATCCGCAGCGCGCCGCGCGCGAGGGTCACCGTCGTCACCATCGGCAGCAGCTCCGGCGTCAGCCCGACCGCGAGCGCGACGGCGAACAGGAAGCTCTCGAAGCTGAGGCCCTGGCGGGCGAGCTGCGTCAGCAGCACGAACAGCACGAGGAAGCCGGTCAGCCGCAGGATCAGCATGCCGAGATCGCGGACGCCGCGCTCGAAGGCGGTCGGTGGCTGGCGCAGCTGCATCGAGCAGGCGATCGCGCCGAGGCGCGTCGCCGTCCCGGTCGCGACGACCAGCATCAGCGCCTCGCCCGCGACCAGGCTGGTGCCGGCGAAGAGCGCCTCGAACGCCTCGCCCGGCAGGGCCGCCCCGGACCGGCCGGCGCGCTTCTCCACCGGGAAGGGCTCGCCGGTCAGCGCCGCCTCGTCGGCGAGCGCGCCGCGGCCGCTCAGGACGATGCCGTCGGCAGGCACGAGATCGCCGGCCCGCAGCGCCACCACGTCGCCGGGCACGATCGCGCGCACCGGCACCTCGACGGCCCGGCCGTCGCGACGGACGCTCGCATGCACCGCAACCGAGCGCCGCAGCGCATCGACCGTGTTCTCGGCCTGCGTCTCCTGGGCGATGTCGAGCAGGATCGAGGCGAGGACGATCACGACGATGATGGCGAGGCTGCGCCAGTCGCCGGTGGCGCCGGCGACGGCCGCCGCGATCAGGAGGATCGCGACGAGCGGATCGCCCAGCCGCCGGGCGAGCTTGGCGACCAGGCCGCGGCGCAGGCTCGCCACCGCCACATTGGGGCCGTCGCGGCGCAGCCGCTCCGCCGCCTCGGCGGAGCCCAGCCCGGCCGGCGTGCTGCCGAGCTTCGCCAGCGCGGCCTCCGCCCCGTCCCGCCAGAATGCGGAGGGCTCGTCCGGTGCCGGCTGCTGCGAGGCGGCCATCATCATGCTCTCCCTTGGGCGAAACCGCAGCGGTCCGCATCGGCCGCCGGCGGGCTCAATCCTGCACCAGCGCGGTCCGCAGCCGGCGGATGATCTGCTTGCGGGCGCGTTCGTCGGCGGCCTGCGCCACCGCCTCGTCGATGTCGAGGATCAGGTTCGAAAGCTCGTTGTGCCAGTCGCGCCGCCCGGCGCTGTCGGGGGCGATGCGGGCCGGCCCCTCGATCTGGCGCGGGCTCTCGCGCCCCAGCTCGAAGGCGCTGTCGAGCTCGGGCACCACGATGCGCCTGCCGGGTTCCGCCGCCAGCAGCCGGTCGCGCAGGCCGTCGATCGCATGCGCCTCGCCATGGGTCAGGAAGACGGCGCCCGACACGCTTCCGCGTGCGGCGAGCCAGTCGGCGAGCTCCGGCCCGTCGGCATGGCCGGAATAGAGGTCGACCGAGCGCACCCGCGCCTTGACCCTGATGTCCTCGCCCATCAGCCTGACGCGCGCGGCGCCGTCGAGCAGGATCCGGCCGAGGGTTCCCTGCGCCTGGAAGCCGACGAGCAGGATCGTCGCCCCGTCGCGCCACAGCCATTCGCGCAGATGGTGGCGGATCCGTCCCGCTTCGCACATGCCGCTGCCGGCGATGACGATATGGAAGCCGCGGACGCGGGCGATGGCCTTGCTCTGCTCGACCGATTCCGTGAAGCGGACCTGAGGGGCCCGCAGCGCCTCCCGCAGCGCCTCGCCGTTGCGGATCTCGCCCGCATGGCGCTCGAAGACGGCGCTCGCCCTGGTCGCGAGCGGCGAATCGACGAAGATCGGCGCGCTCGGCATGCGGCCCGACTTCATCAGCTGGACGAGGTCGACCAGCAGTTCCTGCGTGCGCTCGACGGCGAAGGACGGGATGAGCAGGGCGCCGGCCGCCTTCGCCGCCGAGCCGACCTCGGCCTCGAGGATCTGCAGGCGCCGCTCGAAGGTGGCGTCCTGGCGATCGACGTCGCCATAGGTCGCCTCGCACACGACATAGTCCAGGTCGCGCGGCGCGGTGGGGGCCGACTGCAGCAGCTTGTGGCTGGGGCCGACATCGCCGGAGAACAGCAGCCGGAGCGGCTCGCCGGCCGGCATGCCGACCTCGATCTCGATCGAGGCGGACCCGAGCAGGTGGCCGGCGTTCCAGTAGCGCGCCCTGAGGCCCTTCGCGACCGGCGTCCAGGCGCCGAGGGGCACCGGCCGGAATTGCGTCAGGGCGGCGGCGGCCAGGTCGGCGTCATAGATGGGCTCGACCGCCGGCAGGCCGCGGCGGGCATTGCGCCGGTTGAGCTGCTCGACTTCCATCTCCTGGATATTTCCGGCGTCCGGCAACATCACCGAGCACAGGTCGATCGTCGCCGGGGTGGCGAAGATCGGGCCGCCGAAGCCATCCTTCACGAGCTTCGGCAGCAGCCCGCTATGGTCGATATGGGCATGGGTCAGCAGCACCGCGTCGAGCGCGGCCGCCTCGAACGGGAAGGGCCGGTAGTTCAGCTCCCTTTCCGTCTTCGAGCCCTGGAACAGGCCGCAATCGACGAGGATATGCGCCGCGTCGGTCTCGATGGCGAAGCAGGAGCCGGTCACGGCCTGGGCGGCGCCGTGGAACCAGAGCCGGACCCCGCTCCGCCGCGTTCCGTCCTGTCCCTTCATGCCCGAACTCCCGGCGCGCGCCGCATCGTCAGGAGCGGCCCCTGCATCAGGCCACGGACCGCCCGGCCGGGCTTTGCGAGAGATCAAACGGGCCTCAGGGCTGCCGCCGTGCAAAAAAATGCCGCTTTGCGCTCGATCAATGAGGGCCGCCGGCCGATCCGAAATCATCATGGCGGGCGGCATCACCCGTCCGTCGGAGATCAAGATCATGAAACTGCGTATCGCGCATGATGCCTGGGTTCTCGTCTGCGACGCCCGCAAGGCCATGTTCCTGCGCAATGAGGGCGACGCGACCTATCCGAACCTGAAGGTCGAGCATGTCAGCGAGGCGCCTGCGAACCCGCCCAGCGCCCAGCAGGGCGCGGACCGGCCCGGCCGCATCCAGAACGCCGTCGCGCCGACGAGCGCGACCGGCGAGACCGATTGGCACGAGCAGGCGGAAGCGCAGTTCGCGCGCAGGACGGTCGAGGAGCTCACCGGCTTCCATCGCAGCCGCAATCCGCGTGGCTTCGTGCTGGTCGCCCCGCCGCGCATGCTCGCCGCGATCCGCCACGGCCTCGACGACCATCTGCGTGCGGCGGTGATCGCCGAGGTCGACAAGGACCTGACGAAGCATCCGGTCCACGAGGTCGAGCGCCTGCTCACCGGGGCCTGAACGACGCCGCATCGCACTGGCCGGAGGGACGCCGGAGCGCCGGCGTCCTGCTGCGCCTCCGGCCGAAGACCGCGCGGCCCTTCGGCTTGCGGCCCGGCTGCGCCCGAGGCCCGCCCCGATCTCCTCGGCAGCTCCGCTCCAACCTCAGCCGTGCCCCGCCTTCGCCTCCGCCAGCGGGGCCTCGTGGAATTCGTCCTGTTTCCGGTCCGCCTGGAGCGGGGCGAACTCCTCGGCGGTGAGGCTCTCGCGCGCGAGCAGGAGGTCCGCCCCGGAGTCGAGGTCGCGCCGCGCCTCGCTCAGCAGGGCGAGGGCGCGCGCCCCGGCTTCCTCGACCAGCCCGCGCACAGCGAGGTCGATCTCGCGCGCCGTCGTCTCCGCCGCCGTCACGGCGAGATCCTGGGCGCTCTGGCTCAGGAAAGGCTGGGGGCGGGGCGCATAGACGCGTTGCCCGACCGTGGCGTCCATGCCGTAGCGGGTCACCATCTCGACGGCGATCTCGGTGGCGCGCTGCAGATCGTCCGCCGCTCCGGTCGAGACGTCGCCGTCGAAGACGAGCGTCTCGGCGGCGCGCCCCGCCATCAGCACCGCGATCCGGTTCTTCAGCTCGCTGACCGCGAGCAGGAATCGGTCCTCGGTCGGGCGCTGCATGGTGTAGCCCAGCGCGCCGACGCCGCGCGGGATGATCGAGACCTTCTGCACCGGATCGACGCCGGGAAGATGTGCGGCGACGAGGGCGTGCCCCATCTCGTGATAGGCGACGCGGCGGCGTTCCTGCGGCCGCAGCACCCGGCTCTTCTTCTCGATCCCGGCGACGATGCGCTCGATGGCGGCGGTGAAATCGTCGAAGCCCACCGCCTCGGCATTGCGGCGGGTCGCCGCGATGGCGGCTTCGTTGACGAGGTTGGCGAGGTCGGCGCCGGTGAAGCCGGTGGTCAGGCCGGCGACCTTGTCGAGCGCAACGCCGGCGGCGAGCCGCACCTTCCGGACGTGCACCTTGAGGATGGCGAGGCGCCCGGCCTGGTCCGGCCGGTCGACCAGCACCTGACGGTCGAAGCGCCCGGCGCGCAGCAGCGCCGGGTCGAGGATCTCCGGCCGGTTCGTCGCCGCGAGCAGGATGACGCCGGCGCTCGGATCGAAGCCGTCCAGCTCGGCGAGGAGCTGGTTCAGCGTCTGCTCCTTCTCGTCATGCCCGCCGAAGGCTCCGGCCATGCGGCTGCGGCCGAGCGCGTCGAGCTCGTCGACGAAGATGATGCAGGGCGCCGCCTGTCTCGCCTGTTCGAACAGGTCGCGCACCCGCGCCGCGCCGACGCCGACGAACATCTCGACGAATTCCGACCCGGAGATCGAGAAGAACGGCACCCCGGCCTCGCCGGCGACGGCGCGCGCCAGCAGCGTCTTGCCCGTGCCCGGCGGGCCGACCAGCAGGATGCCCTTCGGCACGCGCGCGCCGAGACGGCCATAGGTCTTGGGATCCTTCAGGAAGTCGACCACTTCCTTGAGCTCGAACTTGGCCTCGTCGACGCCGGCGACGTCGGCGAAGGTGATCTTGATGTCCTTCTCGACATAGACCTTCGCGCGTGACTTTCCGATCGTCATCAGGCCGCCGAAGCCCTGGCGCTCGGCCACGCCGCGGAACAGGAAGACCCAGACCAGATAGAAGGCGAAGGCCGGCACGACCCAGGACAGGATCGTCGGGATCAGGCCGCCGGACGGGACGCCCGTCACCGTGACGTCGTGAGCGGCGAGCTTTTCGGCGAGCTCGGCATCGACCCGCGCCGTGACGAAGGCGGTCCTGCCGCTGGCGAGGGCTTCCCTCAGCGTCCCGCGGATCGCGTCCTGGCCGACGCTCACCTCCGCGACCTTGTTCTGCGAGACGAGCTGCTCGAACTGGCTGAACGGGATCGTCTCGACCTGCGAGTACTGCGCCCAGGCCCATTGCAGGAGCAGCAGGCCGACCATCGCGGCGAAGACATACCAGATGGCGAACTCGCGCTTGCGGAGATCGGGTTCGGTGGCCATGGCTCGCGCCTCGTGACGTCGGGCGGCGGACCGCTCGCCCTTCGTCGCGCAGACTAGCCGCTGCGGCGCGCACGGGATTGAGCGAGATCAAGCCGGGCGGCTTCCAGCGGGCGCCGGCGCCGGCGAAAACGCTGCGCCGGTGCCGCTCGCCGCCGTTTGATCTGACGCAATGTTCGCCACGGGGGCCCATGCCAGTTCTCGCGCAGGAGATGGGCCGGGGCCGGGCCGCCAGGGTCGATCGGGCTCGTGGCCCATCTCAGCGGGAGCCGAGGTCATGGCGCAAGCGACGGCCGGGGACATCATGACGACCGACGTCGCCTGTATCGCGCTCGATACGAGCGTGCGGCGCGCGGCCGAGCTCATGCTGGCACGGCGCGTCAGCGGCCTGCCGGTGATCGACGACGAGGGCCGGCTCGCCGGCATCGTGACCGAGGGCGATCTGATGCGGCGGGCCGAATTGCGCCACGCCCCCTGGCCGGGAGACGATTCCGGCGGCGATGCCGGGAGCGGGCATGAGGCCTACATCAGGAGCCATAGCTGGCGGGCGGGGGACGTCATGACGGCGGCGGTCGTGTCCGTCCCCGAGGCGGCGCCGCTGTCCGAGATCGCCGCGCTGTTCGACCGGCTCGACATCAAGCGCGTTCCGGTGGTGCGCGAGGCCCGCGTCGTCGGCATCGTCAGCCGCTCCGATCTTCTGCGCGCCATCGTCTCGGCTCCGCTCGACCGCACCGCCGCCGGCGATACGGCGATCCGCCTCGGCATCCTGGCGCGGCTGCGGGAGGACATCCGCCTGGCCGGCCCCGTACCCAGCGTCGCGGTCGAGGGCGGCGTCGTGCATCTGCGCGGCAGCGTGCGCTCGCAGGCCGAGCGCGACGCGGTGCGCGTCGTGGTCGAGGGGGTGCGCGGCGTCGCCGGCATCGAGGATCGGCTGGACGTCGTCGGCATTGCTCCCGGGGACGATCGCTGACGCAGCCCGTCGATAGGAGGTCCGCCATGGCTCCGGTCCTGACCATCACGCTCAATCCCACGATCGACATCGCCAGCGAGGCCGATCTCGTGCGGCCGACGCACAAGGTGCGGACCTCGGACGAGCGCTACGATCCGGGCGGCGGCGGCATCAACGTCGCCCGCGTCGTGACGGAGCTCGGCGGCGAGGCCGAGGCGCTCTTCCTGGCCGGCGGTGCGACGGGCGCCTTGCTCGACGACCTCCTGGAGAAGGCGCGTATCCCCCGCAGGTCCTTTCCGATCGCCGAGCCGACGCGGATCAGCTTCACGGTGCACGAGCGCAAGACCGGGCTCGAATATCGCTTCGTCGCCGCCGGCCCCATGGTCGGGCCGGAGGAGCTCGAGCCCTGCCTTGCCTTCCTGCGCGAGGCCGACAATCCCTGGGTGGTCGCGAGCGGCAGCCTGCCGCGCGGCGCTCCGCCCGATATCCTCGCCCGCATGGCCGAGACCGCCGTCGCGCGCGGGGCGCGCTTCGTCCTCGACAGTTCCGGCGACGGCCTCGCCGTCACCTTGCGGCGCGCGCGCGTCTTTCTCGTCAAGCCGAGCCGGGGCGAGCTCGAGCACTTCGTCGGCGGGCAGCTCGACGAGCGGGGCATTCGCGAGGCCGCCGTCGCGCTGGTGCGCAGCGGCGCGGCCGAGCTGGTGGCGGTCACGCTCGGCGCCGAGGGGGTGCTGCTCGCCAGCGCCGGTGGCGTCGTCCGCATGCCGGCGTTGCACGTGCCGGTTCATTCGGCCGTCGGGGCCGGCGACAGCTTTCTCGGCGCGATGATCTTCGCGCTGGCACAGGGCTGGACCCCGGAGGAGGCCTTGCGCCTGGGCGTGGCGGCCGGTGCCGCGGCCGTGCTAACGCCCGGCACCGCCCTGTGCGGGCGCGAGGAGGTGATGCGCCTCTACGCCGAGACCGGGCAGGGCGAGCGCATCGCCTGATTGATCATGGTCAAGGTCTTGCGCCGGCCGAAACCCGAAACTGGCCGGGGCCGGAGCCTCTGGGAGGTGGAGCGATGCCGCAGGGATTGTCACCCGTCGTCTGGTTCGAGACCGTGTCACGCGGCGAGATCGCGCGCGTCGGCGGCAAGAACGCGTCGCTCGGCGAAATGGTGCGGGCGCTCGCCGACAAGGGCATCCGGGTGCCGGAGGGGTTCGCCACGACGGCCGAGGCCTATCGGGGCTATCTCGACGCCAACGGGCTGGTCGGGCCGATCACCGCGCGCCTCGCCGACCTCGAGGCCGGCAAGGCGACGCTCGCCGAAACCGGGCAGGCCATCCGCAGCCTGATCCTGCGCGGCGACTGGCCGGAGGAGACCGCCGGCGCCATCGCCCAGGCCTACCGCCTGCTGTGCGAGCGCGCCGGACGCGGCGAGCTCGATGTCGCGGTGCGCTCCAGCGCCACGGCGGAGGACCTGCCCGACGCCAGCTTCGCCGGCCAGCAGGAGACCTTCCTCAACATCCGCGGCGAAGCCGCGCTGCTCGACGCCTGCCGCCGCTGCTACGCCTCGCTCTTCACCGATCGCGCCATCAGCTACCGGCAGGCCAAGGGCTTCGACCACATGAAGGTGGCGCTGTCCGTGGGCGTGCAGCGCATGGTGCGCTCCGACCTCGGCAGCGCCGGCGTGATGTTCACCATCGACACCGAGACCGGCTTCGACAAGGTCGTGCTGATCGATGCCGCCTGGGGCCTCGGCGAGACGGTGGTGCAGGGCAGCGTGGTGCCGGACGAATACCAGGTCTTCAAGCCCCTGCTCGGCGACCCCACCCTGGCGCCGATCATCGAGAAGAGCCGCGGGGAGAAGGCGCAGAAGCTGATCTACGCGGCAGGCGACGCGCCGACCCGGCTGGTGCCGACCTCGAAGGCGGAGCGTGCCGCCTTCGTGCTGAGCGATGCCGAGATCCTGACCCTGGCGCGCTGGGCCGCGGCGATCGAGGCCCATTACGGCTGCCCGATGGACATCGAATGGGCCAAGGACGGCGGCACCGGCGAGATCTTCGTCGTCCAGGCCCGGCCGGAGACCGTCCAGTCCGGGCGCAGCGCCGCCCGCGCCAGGACCTACCGGGTCACGCACAAGGGGCGCCGGCTCGCCGCGGGGAGCGCCATCGGCGACGCCGCGGTCACCGGCCGGGTCTGCCTGATCGAACGGGCTGAGGATATCGGCCGCTTCGTCGACGGCGCGATCCTCGTCACCTCGACCACGGACCCGGACTGGGTGCCGATCATGCGGAAGGCGGCGGCCATCGTCACCGATCGCGGCGGGCGCACCTCGCATGCCGCGATCATCAGCCGCGAGCTCGGCCTGCCGGCCATCGTCGGCACGGGCAATGCCACCGAGCTGCTGCATGACGGACAGGAGGTGACGGTGTCCTGCGCCGAGGGCGCCGAGGGCTTCGTCTATGACGGGATCGCGGAGGTCGAGGAGGAGGCGCTCGACGTCTCGGCGCTGCCGCAGACGCGCACGCAGGTGATGGTCAACCTCGCCAATCCGGCGGCGGCCTTCCGCTGGTGGCGCCTGCCGGCCGACGGTGTCGGCCTCGCGCGCATGGAGTTCGTGGTCAGCAACGCCATCCGCATCCACCCGATGGCGCTCGTGCGCTACGATGAGCTGCGCGACGAGGAGGCGAAGCGCACGATCGCGGCGCTGACCGCCGGCTATGCCGACCGGACGGAGTATTTCGTCGAGAAGCTCGCCCGCGGCCTCGCCCGGCTCGCGGCGAGCGTGCATCCGAAGCCGGTCATCGTCCGGATGAGCGACTTCAAGACCAATGAATATGCCGGGCTCGTCGGCGGCGCAGGATTCGAGCCGCGCGAGGACAATCCGATGATCGGCTTCCGCGGCGCGTCCCGCTACTATTCGCCGCTCTATCGCGAGGGCTTCGCGCTCGAATGCCGGGCGATCCGGCGGCTGCGCGACGAGATGGGCTTCCGCAACGTCGTCGTCATGATCCCGTTCTGCCGCTCTCCCGCCGAGGCGGACAAGGTGCTCGCCGTGATGGCCGAGAACGGCCTGAAGCGCGGCGAGGACGGGCTCGAGGTCTATGTGATGTGCGAGATCCCCTCGAACGTCATCCTGGCGCGCGAGTTCGCCGCCCGCTTCGACGGCTTCTCGATCGGCTCCAACGATCTCACCCAGCTCACCCTCGGCGTCGATCGCGACTCGGCCGAACTCGCGCCTCTCTTCGACGAGGAGGATGCGGCGGTGAAATGGATGATCGCGCGCGTCATCGCCGAGGCCCGCGCCGCCGGGGCCAAGATCGGCCTGTGCGGCCAGGCTCCGAGCGACAATCCGGCCTTCGCGGCCTTTCTCGTCGAGGCCGGCATCCATTCGGTGTCGGTCAGCCCCGACAGCTTCGTCGCCGTCAAGCAGGCCGTCGCCGCCGCGGAGCGCAAGCCAACCCAGGAGACACGATCATGAACGCAGGCGACATCATGACCCTCGGCGCCGCCACGGTGCGCCCGGACACGGCGATTCTGACGGCCGCGCAGCTGATGCTCCAGCACGGCATCAGCGGATTGCCGGTCGTCGACGCCGGCGGACGGCTGGTCGGCATGGTCACGGAGCGCGATCTGCTGCGGCGCGCCGAGACCGGGACCGAGCAGGCGCGGCCGCGCTGGCTCGCCTTCCTGATGGATCCGGCCGCGCAGGCGGAGGATTATATCCGCAGCCATGGGCGCAAGGTCGCCGACGTGATGACCCACGATCCGGAAAGCGTCGCGCCGGAGACGCCCATCGCCGAGGTGGTGGCGCGGATGGAGGCCCGCGGCTTCCGGCGTCTGCCTGTCGTGCGCGACGGCGCGGTCGTCGGCATCGTCAGCCGGGCGAACTTCCTGCGCGTGCTGGCGCGCCGGCTCGAGGACGACGCCGAGGTTCCGGCGGACGATCTCGCCATCCGCCGGCGCATCCTCGAGGAGATCGGCAAGCAGAACTGGGTCTCGAAGAGCTCTGTCGACGTCGTCGTCAAGGGCGGCAAGGTGGAGCTCGACGGCCTCGTCGGCGACGAGCGCGTGCGCGACGCGCTGCGCATCGCGGCGCAGAACGTCCCCGGCGTCCAGGAGGTGGTCGACCGCATCCGCGTCGAGAACCTGCTGTCGCATCTGCCGATCTGAGATGCGGCCGGGCCGGCCGCAGTCCGGGATGAGGGCCGGCCGGCCACCCCGCGGAGCGCGTGTCGATCCGGCAGGGGGGCGGCTGTCGCTCGGGAGCGCCAGACATGATCGAGTTTCCCGTCCTGATCGGCGACATCGGCGGCACGAACGCCCGCTTCGCGCTGATCCCCGAGCCCGGCGCCGCCTACGGCATGCTGGCGAAACGGCCGACGGCCGACCATCCCGACCCGTCGGCGGCCATCGCGGCGGCCCTGCGGCAGGCCCCGGCGCGGCCGCGCACGGCACTGCTGGCGGTGGCGACGCGGGTCAGCGCCCCGGTCGTCCACCTCACCAACGCCGCCTGGACCATCGACGCCGAGCGGATCGGCCGCGACCTCGCCATCGACCGCGTCGTCCTGATGAACGACTATGTGCCGGTGGCGGCGGCGTTGGCCGATCCGGCGCCGGGCTTCTCCGAGGCGCTCGGGCCGCTTCTTCCGGGTCAAGGCGGGGCGCGTCTCGTGCTCGGCCCCGGCACAGGGCTCGGCGCCGCCGCCCTGGTGCCGGTCGGCGAGCGCCTCGCCGTGCTGCCGACCGAGGCGGGGCATGTCGAATTCGGCGCCTGCGAGCCCGAGGAGTTCTCGCTCTGGCCGTCGCTCGAGCGGGCCCATGGACGCCTGACGAGCGAGGCGCTGCTCTCCGGGCCGGGCCTGATGCGCCTGCATCGGGCCCTGGCGAGCCGCCGCGGCGACGACGTGCCGCGGCCGACGCCGGCGGAGATCGTCGCCCGCGGCCTCGCCGGCGGCGACGACCCCGCCGCCGCGGCGCTGCGGCTGTTCGCGCGCCTGCTCGGCCGCTTCGCCGGCGACCTCGCCCTGATCTTCTCGGCGACGGGCGGCGTCTTCATCGCCGGCGGCATCGCGCCGCGCATGAGGCCCGTGCTCGCCGAGGGCGGCTTTCGCGCGGCCTTCGAACACAAGGCGCCGTTCGAGCACGTCGTCCGCACGATCCCGACCGCCGTGATCGTCGATCCGGAGCCGGGCCTGACCGGGCTCCGCCGCCTCGCTAGCGACCCGGGCCGCTTTCTGTTCGAGGTTCGGGAATGGCGCCGCGCCGGGGTTCCGCCTCTCGATCGGCAATGACGCGGAGGCTCGTCCGCAGCAGCCCGTCGGGGGCCGCGCTCGTTCCGACGAGAATCTCGATCTCGCCGGTCTCCAGCACCGGCGAGAGGTCGCGCCCCGGGAACATGAACGTCTCGCTCGCGAGCCTGAACCTCACGCTCTCGCGCTCGCCCGGCATCAGGCCGACCCTGGTGAAGTCCTTCAGCTCGAGCCTGGGCCGGGCGACGCATGCGACCGGATCGTGGATGAAGAGCAGGATGGTCGCCTGGCCGGCGGCCGGGCCGTCATTGGCGACCTCGACCGCGACCTCGACGTCGTCTCCGCTCCGGATCTCGTCCGCCGAGATGCGCAGCCCCGACAGCACGAAGCGGCTGTAGGACAGGCCGTGTCCGAAGGGGAATTGCGGCGTCGCCGGCAGGTCGAGATATTTGCTGGTGAAGCGGTTCGCGGCTTCCGCCGGCCGCCCCGTCGGGCGCTCGGCATAGAAGATCGGGACCTGCCCGACATCGCGCGGCCAGGACACCGGCAGGCGCCCGCTCGGATTGGCGGCGCCGGTGAGCACGTCGGCGATGGCATGGCCCGCCTCATGGCCGAGGAACCATGTCGCCAGCACCGCCGAGGCGCGCTCCACCAGCCACGGCACGATCAGCGGCCGCCCGGAGGTGAGGAGGGCGACGACCGGCTTGCCGAGGTCGAGCATCACCTCCGCGAGCGTCCGCTGGGCCCCGGGCAATTCCGGGCGGGCGCGGCTGCCCGCCTCGCCGCTCATCGTGTCGTCCTCGCCGAGGCAGAGCACGATGATGTCGGCCGCCTCGGCGATGCGGCAGGCGTCGGCGATGCCGCTCGTGTCGGCGCCGTCGATCGGGGTTCCCATGGCGACGTCGATGGCGCAACTCGGCAGGGCCCGGCGCAGGCCGTCGGCGATGGTCGTGGCCGGGGTCGCATCGCCCAGGGCGGCCCAGGGGCCCAGCATCGGCCGGTTCGCGGCCGCCAGCGGCCCGACCACGGCGACGCGCCTCAGTGTCGGCGGCAGCGGCAGCACCCCGTCATTGGACAGCAGGACGATGGAGCGCCGGGCGGCCTCGCGGGCGAGCCCGCGGACGAGGCCGTCATCGGCCGGCGCACTGCGCGACAGGCCGCGATAGGGGTCGTCGAACAGGCCGAGCTGCTCCTTCAGGCGCAGGACGCGCATGACCGCGGCGTCGACGGCTTCCGCACCGACGAGCCCGCGCGCCAGCGCCGCGGGCAGGCCGCGCCGGTAGGCGCCGCCCATCATGTCGATGTCGACGCCCGCGTTCAGGGCCAGCGCCGCGGCCTCGGCGATGTCGGCGGCGACGCCGTGCGGGACGAGCTCCGCGATGGCGCCGTAGTCGCTGACGACGACGCCGTCGAACCCCCAGCCTTGCCGCAGCCTGTCCCGCAGCAGCGCGACATTGGCGTGCGCCGGCACGCCGGCGATATCGGTGAAGGCGGCCATGACGGCGGCGACGCCCGCCTCCGCCGCGGCCTTGAACGCCGGCAGATGCAGCTCGAGCAGCGAACGCTCCGAAATGTCGCTGGAGGCATATTCGCGCCCGGCCGTGACTGCGCCATAGGCGCCGATATGCTTGGCCGTCGCGGCGAGCCGCATCGGATCGGACAAGGCGTGTCCCTGGAAGCCGCGCACCTTCGCCGCGGCGAAGCGGCTGCCGAGAAGCGGATCCTCGCCGGGGCTCTCGGCGATGCGGCCCCAGCGCGGATCGCGCGCGAGGTCGAGCATCGGCGCGAAGGTGAGCATGATGCCGTCGCGCGTGGCCTCGGCCGCGGCTGCCGCCGCCGTCTTCTCCCACAGGGCCGGGTCGAAGGCCGCGGCTTCCGCCAGCGGGATCGGGAAGATCGTCCTGTGGCCGTGCAGGACATCGAGGCCGAAGACGAGCGGAATGCCGAGCCGGGTCTCCTCGACCGCGAGGCGCTGCAGCTCGCGCACCGTCGGGGCGTGATGGACGTTGAGCAGGCTGCCCAGGCCGCCCTGGCGGATCGCCGTCTGCACGTCGCGGGCAACGCCGTGGCCGGAGCCCTCGGTCATGGTGAGCTGACCGATCTTCTCCTCCAAAGTCATGGCCGCAAGGAGCGCGTCGATAGGTCTGGCCATGACTCGTTGCCTCGCTGTTCTTGCGACAACTTCTGCCTTGGCGCTGCCGGGTGAAATGACCTGGATCAAAGAACGGCGGACCGGACCTCCTAAGCTTGCGGAAAGGGGGGAGAAGGAGCGGGGTCGACGATGCGCAATATGGGCGAGCCGGCCGCGCTTCCGTCCCGTTGGATCCCCGGCATCCGGGAGACGGGCTCGCGCATCGGCAAGTTCGTGCACACGCTGCGCGCGATGCCGGATGCCGCCAGGCTCGGCTGGCTCGCCCTCGGACTGTTCGTCGTCATTGTCGCCACGGTCGTCGGGCAGATCCGGCTGAACGCCTGGAACCAGCCCTTCTACGACGCCCTGGCGCAGAAGGACCTGGCCGCCTTCGGACAGCAGACCCTCGTCTTCCTTTACATCGCGGGCGGGCTCCTGGTCCTCAACGTCGCGCAGAACTGGCTGCATGAGACGGTGAAGGTCAGGCTGCGCGAACTGCTGACGCGCAACCTCCTCGGCGATTGGCTGGCGCCGCGGCGGGCCGTCCATCTCGCGCTCGCCGGCGAGATCGGCGTCAATCCCGACCAGCGGATCCACGAGGACGCCCGCCATCTGAGCGAGCTCTCGGCCGATCTCGGCATCGGCCTGCTGCAAGCCGCGCTGCTGCTCGTCAGCTTCGTCGGCGTGCTCTGGATCCTGTCGCGCGACGTGGTCCTGGTCCTCGGCGGCCAGACCCTCGCCATTCCCGGCTACATGGTCTGGTGCGCGCTCGTCTATGCCGCCACCGGCTCCTGGCTCAGCTGGCGCGTCGGGCGCCCGCTGGTGGCGCTCAATGCCGACCGCTATGCCCGCGAGGCGGAGCTCCGCTTCACCTTGGTGCGGGTCAACGAGCATCTCGACGCGATCTCGCTGCAGGCGGGCGAGGGCACGGAGCGCCGGCAGCTGGGCGAGGAGCTCGGCCGCGTCGTCGCCGTCCTGCAGGGCATCGTGCGCAGGACGGCGCGGCTGACCTGGGTCACGGCCGGATATGGCTGGTTCGCCATCATCGCCCCGGTCCTGGTGGCGGCGCCGGGCTATTTCGGCGGCAGCCTGTCCTTCGGCAGGCTGATGATGGCGGTGGCGGCCTTCCTGCAGGTGCAGCAGGCCCTGCGCTGGTTCATCGACAATTACGGCCGGATCGCCGACTGGCACGCCACCTTCCTGCGGATCAAGACCTTCCGCGACGCGCTCGCGGCGGTCGACGTCGTCGGCGAGGGCTTCGACCGTATCGCCATCGAGGACCATCCGGATGGCGGCCTGGGCTTCGACGGGCTCGAGGTGACCTCGGCCGCGGGCTGCAGCGTGCTCGATGCGGCCGAGATCGACGTGCCCGCCGGCACGCGCCTGCTGATCGTCGGTGACCGCCGCTCGGGCAAGAGCACGCTCTTCCGGGCCATCGCCGGCCTGTGGCCCTGGGGGCGCGGGCGCCTGCGCCTGCCGCCGCGCGACAGCATGATGTTCCTGCCGCAGCGCGCCTATCTGCCGCTCGGCTCGCTGCGCGAGGCGCTGCTCTATCCGGTGCCCTCGCTGCGTCACGACGACGAGGCGCTGCGCGTGGCGCTGCGTCGGACCGGCCTCGGCCACCTGGCGCCCTTCCTCGACCAGACCCGCCGCTGGGACCGTGAACTCACCATGGACGAGCAGCAGCGCTTCGCCTTCGCCCGGCTGCTCCTGCACGAGCCGCGCTGGGTGATCATGGACGAGGCGATCGACACCATCGACGAGGAGAACCGCCGCCTCGTCCTGTCGATCTTCGAGAAGGAGCTCGCCGCGACCGGCGTGGTGAGCATCGGCCGGCGCGCTTCGCTCAACGGCTTCTACGACCGGCTCGTGCGTCTCGCCCTGCGGCCGGGCCCATGCCCCTGGCCGAGCCGCGTCGCTGCGTCCCATCCCGGGCCGGCGACGGCCGCCGCCACGAGGAAGGCCTCCGATGCGCTCTGAAACGCAGCCGCTGGCCGCGTCGTTCCCGGCCGCGGCCGACGACCCTTCCGACGCGGCCCTCCTCGATCGCGTCCAGCGGCAGACCTTCCGCTTCTTCTGGGACTTCGCCCACCCGGTCTGCGGCCTGGCCCGGGACCGCGTCGACCGGCGCGGGCAGGGGAGCGACCTCGTCGCGATCGGCGGGTCGGGGTTCGGCGTCATGGCGATCGTCGTCGCGGTCGCGCGCGGCTGGGTCGGTCGCGACGACGCGCTTGTCCGGCTGCACAAGATCGTGAGCCATCTCGCCGGGCTGCTGCGCTATCATGGCGTCTTTCCGCATTTCGTCGACGGCCGGACCGGCGCGACGGTGCCCTTTGGCGCCAAGGACGACGGCGGCGACATCGTCGAGACCGCCTTCCTCTTCCAGGGCCTGCTCACGGCGCGCCAGTATTTCTCGGCGGACACGGCCGTGGAGACCGCGCTGCGTGCGGCGATCGACCGGCTGTGGCGCAGCGTCGAATGGAACTGGCACAGCCGCGGCGGCAGGCCGGTGCTCTACTGGCACTGGAGCCCGAACCATGGCTGGGCGCGCGACCACCGCATCGAGGGCTGGAACGAGTGCCTGATCGCCTATGTCCTGGCCGCGGCCGCGCCCGAGCACGCCATCGACGCCGAAGCCTATCACCAGGGCTGGGCCGCGGGACGCGACTTCGTCAACGGCCGGCGCTATTACGGCGTCGAATTGCCCCTGGGGCCGGCCTATGGCGGCCCGCTCTGCTTCGCGCATTATTCCTTCCTCGGCCTGTCCCCCCGCGGGCTCGTCGACCGCTATGCCGACTACTGGCAGCAGAACCGGCGCCACGCGCTGATCCATTACCGGCACGGCGTCGAGAACCCGAACCGGCATCCCGGCTACGGGCCGCGCTGCTGGGGGCTGACCGCGAGCGACGGACCCCATGGGTACGATGTCCACACGCCGGATCACGACCCGGGCGTCGTCGCGCCGACGGCGGCCCTGTCGAGCATGCCCTATCTCCCGGCCGAGGCCATCGCGGCGCTGCGCTATTTCTGCGCCCAGGGCAGCCGCATCTGGGGCGAATGCGGCTTCACCTCCGCCTTCTGCCCGCGCGGGTCATGGGCCTCCGACGACTCGATCGCCATCGATCAGGGGCCGATCGTCGCGATGATCGAGAACCACCGGACGGGCCTGCTGTGGCGGCTGTTCATGAGCTGCCCCGAGGTCCGGCGCGGGCTGGCGAAGCTCGGCTTCGCGGGAGGTGGCGATGGCGCGTGAGCCGGAGCACCCGCCTTCGCCGCGCCCGGCGCCCGCCGGCCCCGACGCGCCGCTCGACCGCTGGATCGAGCAGGAATGCCGCTTCGCCGCCGCGGCGATGCTGCGCCTGGTCTCGGCCAGCGGTTTCGCCTGCGACCGGCCCGCCTTCGGCCAGCATATCGTCCCGGTGAAAGGGTCCGTCCTCGCGGCGCCGCCGGCCATCCAGCAGGGCGACCCCGACTACACCTTCCACTGGCTGCGGGATTCGGCGCTGATCATGGATGCCGTGCGGGTGCTGGCCGAGACCGGCGCCCTCGGCGAAGAGGCGGCCGAGCTCTTCGACGATTTCGTCGGGTTCAGCCTGGCGACGAGCCGCCTCAGCGGCCCGGCCTTCCTCGCGGAGCTCCGCGCCATCCGCCGGCGGACAGACCCGGCCTTCCTGCAATATGTCCGGCCCGACGACGATCTGGTGGCGCTGGTCGGCGACCGCCTGCGCGGCGAGGTGCGCTTCAATCCGGACGGGACGCTCGACATCACCCGATGGGGACGCCCGCAGAACGACGGCCCGGCCCTGCGGGCGCTGGCGCTCCTGCGCTGGATGGACGGCGCCCCCGGCCGGGCCTCGAAGGCCATCGCCGAGCTGCTCATCGGCGACCTGGACTATGTCGCCGCGCATTGGCACGAGCCCTGCTACGACATCTGGGAGGAGGAAAAGGGGCTCCACTACTATACCCATCTCCTGCAGCGCACGGCCCTTGCGCGCGGCGCCCTCTGGCGCGAGTCGGCCGGCGACCGGCCCCGCGCCGAGCGCTACGGCATCGTCGTGCGCGAGCTCGGTCGGGCGCTCGACGCCTATTGGTCGCGCGCCAGGGGCCTCTACCGCAGCCGACGGCAGGTGACGGCCGGCGATCCCGCCCGGGAGCTCGACATCGCCACCATTCTCGCCGTGGTCCATGCCGATCTGCCGGCGGGCGCGCACAGCATCCTCGATCCGCGGGTGCATGCCACGTTGGCGCGGCTGGAGGACTTCTTCGCCACGGAGCTCGCGATCAACGCCGGGCTCCCGCCCGCTGCCGCTCCCGCCGTCGGACGCTATCCGGGCGACGTCTATTTTGCGGGTGGTGCCTATTATTTCGCGACGCTGGGCGTCGCCGAGTTCCATTATCGGCTGGCGGCAGCCATCCGCGCCGGCCGCACCGTGCGGCTCAATGCCGGCAATCGCCCGTTCTTTTCGCGCTTCCTCGTGGATCTGGACCTGTCCGGCAGGAGGCTGCCCGCGGATGGCGGGAGCCGGGATGCCGCCGCGGCGGCGCTGGCGGACAGGGGGGATGCGCTGGTCGCGCTGCTCCGCGGCTTCACCCCGGCTTCGGGCGAGCTCTCGGAACAGCTCGACCGGCAGGACGGCCACCAGACATCGGCCAAGAATCTCGGCTGGAGCTATGCCGCCTTCATCACGGCCGCGGCAGTGAGAGCCCGGGCGGGCCGGCCGACGGGCGTGATGGGGCCGGGGCGAGGGCCCCGCTCGGGCGCTCGCGACGTGCCGATCGTTGACGTGGATCAGGTTCGGCACGGCTCCGACCGGCTAGGATGAACTTCATGTGACACGAGGGCGATCCGATGGCGCACAAACAGGTCCTGTTCCATTCGGCGGCACGCGAGAAGGTCCTGCGCGGCGCCGCTCTCCTCGCCGATGCCGTGCGCATCACCCTGGGCCCGCGCTCGAAATCGGTGCTGATCGAGCGCAAATGGGGCGCGCCGATCGTCTGCAATGACGGCGTCACCATCGCCAAGGAATTCGACCTGAAGGACCCCGAGGAAAATCTCGGGGCGCGCATGCTGCGCCAGGCCGCGGAACGGACCGGCGACATGGTCGGCGACGGCACCAGCACGGCGACCATCCTCGCCCATGCGATCTTCGCCGACGGCGTCCGCAACGTCGTCGCCGGCGCCAGCGCGATCGACATCAAGCGTGGTCTCGACCGTGCCGCGGAGCGCGCCGTCACGGCGCTGCGCGCCCTGTCGCGGCCGGTCAGGACGAGCCTGGAGAAGGCGCAGGTCGCGACGATCTCGGCCCATAACGATCCGCAGATCGGCAATCTGGTCGCCGACGCGATGGACAAGGTCGGCAACGAGGGCGTCGTCAGCGTCGAGGAATCCAAGACCACGGAAACGGTGGTCGAGGTCGTCGAGGGCATGCAGTTCGACCGCGGCTTCCTCTCGCCCTATTTCGTGACCAATCCGGATCGGATGGAGGCCGTCCTCGAGGACGCGCTCGTGCTGGTCTCGGATCGCAAGATCGGCTCGCTCCAGGATCTGGTGCAGCTGCTCGAGGAGGTCGCCAAGCTGGCGCGGCCGTTGCTCGTGATCGCCGACGATGTCGAGGGCGAGGCCCTCGCCACGCTGATCGTCAACCAGCTGCGCGGCGCGCTGCGCTGCTGCGCGGTCAAGGCGCCGGGCTTCGGTGACCGCCGCAAGGCGATGCTGCAGGACATCGCGCTGCTGACCGGAGCGCAGGTGATCTCCGAGGAGCTCGGCATCAAGCTCGAGCGCGTCGGCCTCGACCAGCTCGGCAGCGCCAAGCGCATCGTCGTCGACAAGGACGCCACCACCATCGTCGGCGGCCGCGGCGACCGCAAGCAGATCGACGCCCGCATCGAGCAGATCCGCCGCGAGATCGAGAAGAAGACCGCCAGCGACTACGATCGCGAGAAGCTGCAGGAGCGCCTCGCCAAGCTGGCCGGCGGCGTCGCGGTCATCCGCGTCGGCGCCCCGTCGGAATCGGAGATGAAGGCCCGCAAGGACGCGCTGGACGACGCGATCAGCGCGACCAAGGCGGCCGTCGCGGAGGGCATCGTCCCGGGAGGAGGCCTCGCGCTGCTGCGCTGCGTCCAGGCGGTCGCCGAGGAGGAGGGCAAGGTCGAGGGCGACGAGAGAACCGGCGTCCAGATCCTGAAACGGGCGCTCGAAGTGCCGGCGCGGCAGATCGCCGAGAATTCGGCCATCGACGGCGGCGTCGTCGTCGCCCGCATGCTCGAGGGCAAGGGCAGCGAGGGCTTCGATGCCGGCCGCAAGGCCTATGTCGACCTCATCGAGCAAGGCATCATCGACCCGACCAAGGTGGTGCGTGTCGCGCTCGAGAACGCCGTGTCCGTCGCCAGCGTCCTGCTGCTCACCGAAGCGACCATGACCGAGATTCCGGAGCCTCCGGGCCGGCAGCCGGCGGAGCCCCAGATGGCTCTGTGAGCGCCCGCCCGGCCTCGGCCGGGCGGTGCCGTCATGCCGGGGCCGATCGCGGACCGGCCCCGGCGGATTCAGAGCTTGAGAGCGTGCTTCTTCAGCGGTTTCACGGTGCTGGCCTGCGGACCTTTTTCACCCGCTTCCTCGACATAGACCACGCGCGCGCCGAGACCGAGGCGGGCGAAGCCGCCGTTGAGCACGCTGTTGCGGTGGAAATAGATCTGGCGGCCGTCCGCGGTCTCGATGAAGCCGAACTCGCCGGCGGGGTCGAGCTTCGCCACGGTCCCGATCGGCTGCTCCGCGTGCTGCTTCACGGCTCGCTGCAGCCGGCGGACCCGGTCCTGCAATTGCCGGCGCGCCCGCTTGAACGCGTCGTTGAGCGCGAAGTTGAGGTCGGCATAGCGCTCGTCGTCCTGACGGGTATGGCCGACATTGACCTCGCGCCCCTCCGGCAGGGCGAGGCGGATGTTGATGTCGAACAGCCCGCCCGTGCGGTGATGGCTGCCGGGGCCCTTCAGGATCACCCGCCCGGCAGTGATCCGGCCGAAGCGGCTCTCGAGCTCCTGCAGATGCCCGGCGACCATGTCCTCGACATCCGGCTTGGCCGCCATGCCCTGGAAATCGATCTGGACCTGCGTTTGCATGGTCATGTCTCCCTCGCTGGTACGGACGCGATGGTCGGAGGAAGCCGGGCCAGCGTCGTTGACCTGGCTCAAGGAGCAGGTCTGCCTCAGTGGGACATCAGGCAGCAGACCGGCGCCATCTCCAGCAGATCCGCCGTCATGCCGCCGAGCATCCATTCGCGCATCCGGCTATGGCCGTAGGCGCCGGTGACGAGCAGGTCGGCCTTCCGTCTGCGCACGCATTCGAGCAGTTCCTGCGCCGCGTAATTGGCGATGCTGGGCCGGATTTCGAGTTCGGCGTCGACGCCGTGCCGGGCGAGATAGAAGCGGACGTCGTCGGCGCCCTGCTCGGCCGCTCCCTCGCCCATGGACGCTATGGCCACCGCCTTTGCCTGCTTCAGGAAGGGCAGCGCATCGCGGACGGCGCGGCGCGCCTCGCGCGTGTCGCGCCAGGCGATCACGATGCTCTCGGCCGCGAGCTCGGCGACGTCGGGCGGCGTCACGAGCAGCGGCCGGCCGAGCTCCATGACGATGTCCGCCGGGGCCAGGGCCATCCTGCCTTGCGGCGTGTCGAGGGATGCCTGGCGCGCGACCACGACGAGGTCGGCCGCGCGGGCATTGCCGAGGATGAAGGGCAGGGGCGTCGCGACGGCGCTGCGCCAGACGATGTCGTCGCGATGTCCTGCGACGCGCCGGAAGATCGCCTCGGCCCTCGCGAGATCCTCGGTGGCGGCCTTCGTCGCCTCCTCGACGAGCATCGCGTCGACGGTGACGGTGCCGTCTCCGATGAACAGGACCGCGAGTTCCTGGGCGGCGATGCCGATCAATCTGCTGCCGAAGCGCTCCGCCAGCGACACCGCGAGCCTCGCCCGGTCGGCCGCGCCGGCGCCGAGATTGATCGGCACCATGATGCTGGCGAAGCCGGAATCCTGTGACGGGGCCGCTGTCCGTTCCATGACGATCTCCATCTGCACGGTTTCGAGGCCGGAGTTTCGGCCCGCGATGCGGCAGTGCATTGATCTGTCACAAGCGGCGGGCGGCACCGGCGCCCGGCAGAGCCGCGAGAGCCGGCCCCTCCGGAGCCTTGATGCACGTCAACGCGACCGCCCGGGCCGCAGGGCATGTTTCGGGCGTCGTTCGCCGCGGCGGGGCGCGCATCGGCCGGCCGCGGGGCGGTCCGCAAGGGCGCAGACAGCGGGCGAGCGCGAACCAACCGGGCGAGGAGGCGGATATGACTGATCTGGCGCTTCGAGAAAACGTGCTCGGCGAGCTCGAATTCGAGCCCAGCCTGAACGCGGCCCATATCGGCGTCGCGGTGGAAAAGGGCGTCGTGACGCTCTCCGGCCATGTCGGCAGCTATGCCGAAAAGCTCGCCGCCGAGCGCGTGGTCCAGCGGGTCAAGGGCGTACGGGCCATCGCCCAGGAGATCGAGGTGCGGCTGCCGTCCGACAAGAAGACGAATGACGACGAGATCGCGCAGCGAGCCCTGAGCGTGATCAGCTGGGACACGACGATCCCGGACGACAGGCTCAGGATCAAGGTCCAGGACGGCTGGATCACGCTCGCCGGCGAGGTCGAGTGGTATTTCCAGCGGCAGGCGGCCGAAGCCGCCGTCCGCAAGCTCTCGGGCGTCGCCGGCGTCATCGACCTGATCGTGGTCAGGCCGCGGGTCGAGGCGACCGACGTCAAGCACCGCATCGAGAATGCCCTGCTGCGGAACGCGGAGCTCGAAGCCGGGCAGATCCGCGTCGAGGTGTCCGGCGGCCGCGTCAAGCTCGAGGGCAAGGTCAAGGCCTGGCACGAGCGGGATGTCGCCAAGCGGGCCGCCTGGGCGGTTCCGGGCGTCACCGCCGTCGAGGATCATCTGGCGATCGCATAACCTCTGCGCGCCGGGCGAGGCCCGAACTTTCTGCCGGCAATGCCCGCGAACACGGTCTGAGATGGCGAAGACGGACGCAAACCCGGTACCCTGGCACTGCCTGAGCTGCGCCGAGGCGCTGGTCAGGACAGGCTCGTCCGCCGCGGGGCTGGGCCAGGCGGAAGCCGCGAGCCGCCTCGCGCGGCTCGGGCCGAACCGCCTGCCCGAGCCGCGCGGCAAGACGATCGCCGGCGTCTTCCTCGCGCAGTTCCGCAGCCCGTTCATCTATCTGCTTCTGGCGGCGGGAGGCGTCTCGCTCGGCCTCGGTCACGTCGCCGACGCCGCCTTCATCTTCGCTGTCCTCGTCATCAACGCCGTAATCGGCACCGTCCAGGAATGGCAGGCCGAGACGCGCGCCCGCGCCCTCAAGGCGCTGATCGCCGGCACCGCCGCGGTCTGGCGCGAGGGAACGCTGATCCGGGTTCCGACCGAGCAGCTGGTGCCGGGCGACATGGTCCAGGTCGCGAGCGGCGAGAGGATCGCCGCCGATCTGCGTCTGGTCGAGGCGCAGGGGCTGGCCGTCGACGAGAGCCTGCTGACCGGGGAATCCCTCGCCGCCGGCAAGTCCGCGACGGCGGTCCTGCCGCGCGAGACGCCGCTCGGCGACCGGGCGACCATGCTGCATGCCGGAACCACGGTCGCGACGGGCCGCGGCCTCGCCGTCGTCGTCGGCACGGCGCGCGACACGCAGGTCGGGCAGCTCGCGGCGGCGCTGGAGCGGCCCGAGCCGGCCCCGCCGCTGGTTCGGCGGATGGCGCGCTTCACCCACCATGTCGCCATCGCGATGGTCGGCATGATCGCGCTGGTCGCGCTGCTCGAGATGCTGCGCGGCGCGCCGGCGGCAGACATCCTCGTGCTCGCCATCGCGCTCGCCGTCTCCGCGATTCCCGAAGGCCTGCCGATCGCCATGACGGTGGCTCTCTCGATCGCCGCCCAGCGCATGGGGCGGCGCCATGTCGTGGTCCGCGGCCTCGCCGCGGTCGAGGGGCTCGGCGCCTGCACGCTGATCGCGACCGACAAGACCGGCACGCTGACGCTCAACCAGCTGACCGTGGCGCGGCTCTGGCTGCCCGGCCATGGCGAGGTCGCCCCGGACGCTCCCGTCGCCCGCGATCTGCTGGCGGCGGCAGCGCGCGCCAGCGAGACGCCGTCCGGCGGCACGGACGGCCCGTCCGGCGATGCGGTCGATCTCGCCTTGCTTCGCGCCGCGGCCGCCCAGGGCGTCGGCGACGACGGCAGCCTGCCGACGCACCGTCACCCCTACGAGCCGGAGCGGCGCTACGCGGCGACGTTCTACCATGACGGCGAGAGCCTCGTCGCCCATGCCAAGGGCGCGCCGGAGACAATCGCGGCGTTCTGCGCGGGCGACGACGACGAGGCCCTCGCCGCGGCCCGGCGGCTTTCCGCCGCTGGCTACCGCGTCATCGCGGTCGCGGCCGGCCGCACCAACCTGCTGGCTGCCGGCGAATTCGGAGGGCTGCGCTTCCTCGGCCTGGCGGCGCTCGCCGATCCGCTCCGTCCCGAGGCGAAGGAGGCGGTGGCCCGCGCGCAGCGCGCCGGCCTGGAGGTCGTCCTGATCACCGGAGACCATCCGCTGACCGCCCTCGCGATCGCGCGCGAGCTCGGTCTCGCCGAGCACCAGGACGAGGTCGTCACCGGCGCCGAGCTCGCCGCCAGCGAAGGCACCGCCTTCGACATGCTGGTCGCCGGGGCGCGCGTCTTCGCCCGCACCGAGCCGATGCAGAAGCTCGCCATCGTCGAGAGCCTGCGCCGGCGGGGTCATGTCGTGGCGGTGACCGGCGACGGCATCAACGACGCGGCGGCCCTGCGCGCCGCCGATATCGGCGTTGCGATGGGCCGGAACGGCACCGATGTCGCCCGCGACGCCGCCGACCTGATCCTGACCGACGACAATTTCGCCTCGATCGTCGCCGGGATCGAGGCCGGCCGGGTCGCCTATGCCAATCTGCGCAAGGTGATCGTGCTCACCCTGTCGACGGGGGCGGCCGAGATCCTGCTCATGCTGCTCGCCACGCTCTTCGGCCTGCCGCCGCCGCTGACGGCGATGCAGCTGCTCTGGCTGAACCTGATCACCAACGGCATCCAGGACGTCGCGCTCGCCTTCGAGGGCGGGGATCCCGACGTGCTGAAGCGGCCGCCCCGGCCGGCCGACGAACCGATCTTCGACCGCCGCATGATCGAGCAGGTGCTGCTCGGCGGCGCCGTCATCGGATTGACCGCCTTCGGCTATTATTATTACGCGCTCGGCATCGGCATGCCGCATCTCGCGGCGCAGGGCGCGGTGCTCTGGCTCCTGGTCTGGTGCGAGAACGCCCATTGCTTCAATTGCCGCTCGGAGGAGCGTTCGGCCTTCGCCGTCCCGCTGGCCTCCAATCCGTTCCTGATCGCAGCGGTGCTCGGCACGCAGGCGCTCCAAGTAACCCTGCTCTGGCTGCCGCCGCTGCGCGACCTGCTCTCGCTGGGGTCGCTCACCGTGGCCGACGGCATGGCCCTGGCCGCGGCCGGCCTGCTCGTGCTGGCGGCGATGGAGCTCTACAAGCTGGCGCGGGCGTCACTCGCGATGCCGCGGCGTCCGGGGCCCTTCGGAGGCGCGCCCGCCTGAGCGGCCATACTCGCGCCCGGCGCGGCCGGCATGGCCGTCCCTGGCCAGGACGATCTGTCTCACCAGGCTGAGGAAGCCCCTGACGTGCATCCAGATCGAGATGCGCGGCTCGCTGTCGAGATCATCGGCCATGTGAGCGGGCTGATCGTCGTTCCGGCGGGATGGCCGGAGCTTCGCGAGGAGGCTGGAAAGAGCTGTCCGGAGCATGGCGGCCACGTCGACGGTCGGGGTTGAGATCGGCAGGTTGAGGCAGTGCGCGATCCTGTCCTTGATGCCGATCAACCCGCACGGGCCGCAGGGCGGCGTCAGCCCCTCTCGTCCGCGAAGATGGTGCGGCCGCGCTCGCCGGCGAAATAGGCCTGCAGCCAGGCGTCGTCATGCGCCAGCAGGTGGTTGAGCGTCCCGACCGCGATGACCTTGCCGCGTGCGATCGCGGCGATCCGGTCGCAGGTGGCATGCAGGCTGCTGAGGTCATGGGTGATCATCATCACCGTCAGGTTCAGGCTCGCCCGGAGCGTCAGCAGCAGCTGGTCGAACGCATCCGCCGCGATCGGGTCGAGGCCGGAGGTCGGCTCGTCGAGGAACAGGATTTCGGGGTCGAGCGCGAGAGCCCGCGCCAGGGCGGCGCGCTTGATCATGCCGCCCGAGAGCTGCCAGGGAAACTTGTCTGCCGTGTCCCTCGGCAGCCCGACCAGCTCGATCTTCAGCATTGCCATCTCGCTCATCAGCCCGGGCGAGATCTGCAGGCTTTCCCGCATCGGGAACATGATGTTGTCGGCGACGGTCAGGGACGAGAACAGCGCGCCGTGCTGGAACATCACGCCGAAGCGCTGCTCGATGGCGCGGCGCTCCTCGATCGGCAGCGCGTCCACGTCCTTGCCGAAGATCTCGATGGTGCCGCCGCGCTTCGGCAGCAGCCCCAGGATCGTGCGGGCGAGGACCGATTTTCCCGATCCGGACGCGCCGATCACGCCGAGGATCTCGCCGCGCTCGATCTCGAGATCCAGCCGGTCCAGGATGGTCTTGTCGTCGAACCCGACCTCGAGCCCGCGGACCCTGACGACGATCTCGCGCGTGTCGGATGTGGTCGCCACGTCGGCCAGTCTCCATCATGGCTTCGCGCCGATGCCCTGCGCGACTCCGCGCTCGGCCGGCCTTGGATACCGAGCCGCGGCAAGTCTGCCCCCGGCGCCGGCGGCCGCAATTGACCGGGATCAAGAAACCGGCGCGATCGCGGTCGTGGCGCCGCAGCGGCCGGCCCATATGGTGAAACGAACTCTTTTCCGCTCTTTGAGGTGCGTCAAAGTCGCCCCGGCGCTGTCGCGCTCATATCGGGTGCCCGTCGCAGACGGTGAGCAGAGCCGCGGAGCCCGACCGACCGCCGAGGGCGGTTGCGGCAGGCGGTTCTGCAGCGAACCGACCGAGATGGTCGGCGCGGCCGGCTGAGGATTGCGACGGTATCACTCGAGCGGACCTTGGAAGGAGAGCGTCATGGCCGAAGCCGAAACCAGACTGCCGATCAAGACTGAAAAATCCGCTGCGCCTGTCCCGACTGGCTGGACGCCGTTCGAGAGCCTGAGGCGGGAGGTCGACCGCCTGTTCGACGACTTCCATCCCTTCGGCTGGCACCTGCCGACGCCGCGCTCGCTCTTCAACGCCGCGCCGTCCGCGCTGTCCCGCGCCGGCTGGCCGGTCGCGCCGGCGATCGACCTGGCCGAGAAGGAGACCGAATACGAGATCACCGCCGAGCTTCCGGGCCTCGAGCAGAAGGACGTCGAGGTCAGGCTCTCGAACCATACCCTGACGATCACGGGCGAGAAGAAGGAGGAGAAGGAGGAGAAGCGGAAGGACTATTATCTGTCGGAGCGGCGATACGGCTCCTTCCACCGCTCCTTCCAGCTGCCGGACGGCGTCGATGCCGAGAAGATCGACGCCACCTTCGCCAAGGGCGTTCTGACCATCAAGCTGCCCAAGACCGCGGAAGCCCAGAAGGCCGAGAAGTCGATCGCGATCAAGGCGGCCTGAGGCAGCATCGCCGCGGTCGGGCGGTCGCCGGGGCGGGGGCCGTGCCGGAGTCGTGGTCGAGACCCGACTCCGGCACATCCACGTCATGCCCCCGGCGCCCGGACGGCTTGACCAGAATCAATGCGCCGGCGGTTCGTTCGCCGTCCGATCGCCGAAGATCAGCGCCTGTGCGGAGACCGACATGAACGACATCTCACAATCGCCGGATAGCGTCGCCGCCGCGCAGCGCGCACTCGGCACCGCCTATCGCGACATCGCGGTCCATCTCGACGGCTCGCCGGAGGACGAGGCCCGCCTGGCCCAGGCCGAAGCGCTGGCCGCCCGCTTTCCCGCCCGGATCACCGGGATCTTCACCAATCTGCTGCCCGACCCCGCGCTCTTCGCCGGCGATTTCGGCATGACCGCGATCGGACAGCTGACGGATGCCATGATCGAGGAGGGCAACGCCGTCGAGGCGCGCCTGCGGCAGCGCCTGGCCCGTCTCGGAGCCGTCCATGAGCTGCGCCGCCTCGACGCCTTCCCGGGCTTCATGGAGCAGGCCGTCGCCACCGAGGCGCGCTGGAACGACCTCTTCGTCGCGACCTGCCCGCGCGACGGCGACCCTGCGCGCTGGCGTGCGATGATCGAGGGCGTGATGTTCGAGGGCGGACGCGGGCTCTACCTGCTGCCGCCGGCGGCCGAGCTGCGCTCGGCGATCCGGACCGTTCTGGTCGGATGGGTCGATGCCCGCCAGAGCGCGCGTGCGGTCGCGGAGGCGATGCCCCTGATCCTGCAGGCGTCGCAGATCCATGTCGTGACGGTTCGCGAGGAGGCGCATGGGCGGATGGGCGGCGCCGAAATCCTCGCCGACATCACCGCGCATCTCGCGCGCTACGGCGTCAAGGCGACGGCCAATGTCCTGAACACCGACACCACCGCGGCCGACGCCCTTCTGGCGGAAGCGGACAAGGTCTCGGCGGACCTGATCGTGGCCGGCGCCTACGGCCATTCCCGCTTCAGGGAATGGGTGCTGGGCGGCGCCACCGAGGACCTGCTGATGGCCGCTCCCGTGCCGCTGCTGCTCGCCCATTGACGAGCCGCCGTCACGGCGATCTGAGGCTCAGGATGTAGGCGATGATGTCGTCGAGCTCCGCGCGGGAGAACTGGTAGCGCGGCATCTCGCCATGCGGGGTCTGCAGGAAGACCCGCAGCGACATCTCGGTCTGCCGGGGCATCGCCGCGACCGCGCCGAAATCGGGCGGGACGCGGCTGGGATCGCGATCGCGGCCGGAGATGCGGTGGCAGGAGGCGCACCAGGTCGAGGCCAGCTGGCGCCCGGCCGCCACGTCGCCGATCTCCTGCGCGGAACTCGGAGCGGCGCCGGCCAGCGCGCAGAGAGCGAACAGGGCGCCCCGGAACGGCATGCTCATCTCGTCCTCCCTTCGATCGCGCCGACGCCGCCGGCGCGCCTCTCGACCGTCGCCTCGCCGGAAAGCCCAGCATAACCGATCCCGGCGGCTTCGTCGTGGGGCGGCTCGGCCGATGCCGAGCGCCGGGACGGGCGGATCGCCGCGCGGATTGAGTGAGATCAACGACCGGCGCGCCGGACGCGCCATGCTCGGCCGCGGCGTCGCCGGCCCGCAGCCGAGCGCGGCGCCGGCCATCTCGAAGAGCACCGCCGCCCGATGCGCATATCTCCGATCCTGCTGGCGCTGGCTGCCGTCGCCGCCCTCGGCGGCTATGTCTTCGTGACCCGGCAAGGGTCGTCGGATCTGCCGGCCGGCCTCGCCCAGGCCAATGGCCGCATCGAGGTCGAGCGCGTCGACGTCGCCACCAAGCTCCCCGGCCGCATCGCCGACATCCTGGTTCGCGAGGGCGATTTCGTCGGCAAGGGCGCGATCATCGCCCGCATGGACGTCTCGGATCTCCTGGCGCAGCTGGCCGTCGCCCGTGCCGGCCTGCGCCGGGCGGAGGAAGGTGTCGGCAAGGCCAGGGCCGATCTCGGCAGCAGGGAGGCGGAGCTGCGGCTCCACGAGGTCGAGCTGCAGCGGGCGCTCGATCTCGGCCGCCACATCATGACCCAGGCCGAGGCGGACAAGCGCCTCGCCCAGCGCGACGTCGCCAAGGCCCTGCTGGTCGGCGCCAGGGCCGGGGTCGCCGACGCCGAGGCGGCCCGCGACGCGGCGCAGGCCCAGGTCCATCTCGTCCAGGTCAGCATCGACGACATGACGCTGTCGGCGCCGGTCGCCGGCCGCGTCGAGTATCGCCTCGCCCAGCCGGGAGAGGTGATCGCGGCCGGCGGGCGCGTGGCGACGATGCTGGACGTCTCGGACGTCTTCATGACGATCTTCCTGCCCACCTCCGAGGTCGGCCGGGTCGCGCTCGGATCGGACGCCCGGATCGTGCTGGACGCCGCGCCGCAATATGTCGTCCCGGCCAGCGTGTCCTTCGTCGCGGGCGAGGCGCAGTTCACGCCGAAATATGTCGAGACCAGGAACGAGCGCGAAAAGCTGATGTACCGGGTCAAGCTGAAGATCGACCCGAAGCTGCTCGACGCCTATCGCGACTACGTCAAGGCCGGGCTGACCGGGACGGCGACCGTCAAGATCGCCGCGGACGCGGCCTTCCCCGACAGGCTGCGCCCGAACCTGCCGCTGCCGCCGAGGACGGGCGATGTCCGGTGAGCCGCGGGAGCCGGCGGATGCCGTCCGCCTTGCCGGCGTGCGGCATCTCTATGCCGGCGCCGCCGCGCTCGACGACGTCTCCTTGCGCTTTCCGGCCGGCTCCGACACCGCGATCATCGGTCCGGACGGCGTCGGCAAGTCGACATTGCTCGGCCTGATCGCCGGGGCGCGGATCATCCAGCAGGGCCGCATCGAGGTTCTCGGCGGAGACATGGCGAGCTCCGCTCATCGCAGCCTCGTCGCGCCGAGGATCGCGTTCATGCCGCAAGGCCTCGGCAAGAACCTGTATCCGACGCTGTCGGTCGCCGAGAATGTCGACTTCTTCGCCTCCCTCTACGCCACTCCGAAGGCGGATCGCAGGGAACGCCGCGACCAGCTTCTGAAGGCGACGGGTCTCGACCCCTTTCCGGACCGGCCCGCCGGCAAGCTGTCAGGCGGCATGCGGCAGAAGCTCTCGCTCTGCTGTGCGCTCGTCCACGACCCCGAGCTGCTGATCCTGGACGAGCCGACGACCGGCATCGATCCGCTGTCGCGCCGCCAGTTCTGGCAGCTGATCGACGAGATCCGGGCCCTGCAGCCGCAGATGACGCTCGTCGTCGCGACCGCCTATATGGAGGAGGCCGAGCGTTTCGGCCGCCTCGTCGCCATCGACGCCGGGCGCATCCTGGCCGCGGGAACCCGGCAGGAGGTGCTGGCGCGGAGCGGCGAGAGCAGCGTCGAGGCGGCTTTCATCCGGCTCCTGCACCCGCAGGCGGATGCGGCCTCCCTTGCGCCGGCCCTGCCTGCCCGGACCGCCTTCGCCGGACCTCCCGCCATCGTCGCCGAGGGGCTGACGCGCCGTTTCGGCGATTTCGTCGCGGTCGACCATGTCAGCTTCCGGATCGAGCGCGGCGAGATCTTCGGCTTCCTCGGCTCGAACGGCTGCGGCAAGACCACCACCATGAAGATGCTGACCGGCCTGCTGCCGAGCTCGGAGGGCAGGGCCGAGCTGCTGGGCAGGGCCGTGGACGCGACCGATCTCGGCACGCGCCGGCGCGTCGGCTACATGTCGCAATCCTTCTCGCTCTATGGCGAGCTCACCGTTCTGGGCAACCTGCTGCTGCATGCCAGGCTCTACCGTCTCGACGGTGCGGAGCGCGACAGGCGCATCGCCGAGACCCTGAAGCGCTTCGATCTCGAGGCGCTCGCGGAGGCCTATCCCGCCGGCCTGCCTCTCGGCGTGCGCCAGCGGCTCCAGCTCGCCGCCGCCTGCCTGCACGGGCCCGAGGTTCTCATCCTCGACGAGCCGACCTCGGGGGTCGACCCGGAGGCGCGCGACCGCTTCTGGCATCATCTCGGCGAATTGTCCCGGCGCGACGGCGTCACCGTCTTCATCTCCACCCATTTCATGAACGAGGCGGAGCGCTGCGACCGCATTTCCTTCATGCACGCCGGCAAGGTCCTCGCCGTCGGCGCTCCGGACGAGCTGTGCGAGGCCCAGGGCACGCAGACGCTGGAGGGCGCGTTCATCGCCTGTCTGGAGCAGAGCGGCGAACAGGCCGCCCCGAAGGAGAGGACGGCCGCGCGCCTGGCCGCGCACCGCCCGGCCGGGCGCAGGAGCCCCGCCGGCGCCTGGCTCAGCTGGGTCGCCGCCTTCGCCATGCGCGAGGCGCGCGAGGTGCTGCGCGACCCGATCCGCCTGAGCTTCGCGATCCTGGCGCCGCTCATCCTGATGGTCACCTTCGCGCGCGGCATCTCCTTCGATATCGAGGCTCTGCCCTTTTCCGTCTATGACCGCGACCGTTCGGCCCAGAGCCTGTCGCTGACGATGCACCTCGCGGGCTCGCGCTATTTCTCCGAACGTCCGCCGATTGTGGCCGATGTCGACGTCGACCGGCGCCTCCAGTCCGGAGAGGCGGCGCTCGTCGTCGAGATCCCGCCGGGCTTCGGCCGCGACCTGCTCCGCGGGCACCGGCCGACGATCGGCCTCTGGCTCGACGGCGCCAATCCGTCCCGCGCCAACACGGCGCGCGGCTATGCCGAAGGCATCACGCAATCCTTCATCGCCTCGCTCGGACGGGAGGAGGCGGCGCAGCCTGCCCAGGCGCGCTTCGGCCTCGAGCCGCGCTTCGTCTACAATCAGGATTTCCGCAGCGTCTACGCCATGACGCCGGGCGTGATCATGTTCCTGCTCATGATGATCCTGGCGATGATGACCGCGCTCGGCGTGGTCCGCGAGCGCGAGATCGGCTCGATCGTCAATCTCGCCGTGTCGCCGGCGACGACCGGCGCCTTCCTGGTCGGCAAGTTCCTGCCCTATGTCGTCATCGGCGTCGTCACCCTGGCGCTGATGATCGCCCTGGCGGTCTTCGGCCTCGGCCTCACGGTCAAGGGCTCCCTCGCCGCGCTCGCGCTCGGCGGCACGCTCTATGTCGTCACTGCCGCGACCTTCGGCATCCTGGTTTCGAGCGTCGTGCGCTCCCAGGTCGCCGCCATCTTCGCCTGCGCGCTGCTGACCCTGATGCCGGCCCTGAACTTCTCCGGCTTCCTCCAGCCGATCTCGAACCTGTCGCCGGCGGCGCAACTGATCGGGCTCGGCTTCCCCTCGTCCTGGTTCCAGCAGATCAGCATGGGCGTCTTCGCCAAGGGCCTGCCGTTCGACAGCTTCCTGCAGGCCTTCTGGGCGCTGGCGCTCTTCCCTGTGGTCTACCTGCTGCTCGCCCGCGCGCTGCTCGACAAGCAGGAGCCCTGAGCGATGAGGCGCTGGGTTGCCAACGTACTGCATCTCGGGGTCAAGGAGCTGGCCAGCGTCTGGCGCGACCGCGGCATGATGATCTTCATCATCTGGGCCTTCACCGGGGCGATCTATCTCGTCGCCTCCGGCGCCAACACGGAGATGCGCAACGCCTCGGTCGGCTTCGTCGACGGCGACGGCTCGCAATTGTCGAGCCGGATCCGCGATGCGCTCCGTCCGCCCAGCTTCGCGCCGCCCGTGTCACTGGACCGCGCCGAGATCGACCGCGCGATGGACACCGCGCGGTTCACCTTCGTCGTCGACGTGCCGCCGCGCTTCGAGCAGGACCTGCTGGCCGGGCGCAGCCCGACCCTCCAGCTGCTCGTCGACGCGACCGCGATGACCCAGGCCGGCATCGGGACCGGCTATGTCGGCGAGATCGTCAACGACGAGATCGAGCGCTTTCTGGAGCTGCGCGGCCTGCCGGCGACCGCGCCGGTTTCCTTCACCGTCCGCGCCTTCTTCAACCCGAACCTCGAGGACAAGCGCCATATGGCGGTGATGGAGATCGTCAACAATGTCTGCATGCTCTCCATCATCCTCGTCGGCGCCGCCGTGGTCCGCGAGCGCGAGCACGGAACGATCGAACATCTGCTGGTGATGCCGGTCGGTGCCGGCGAGATCGTCTTCGCCAAGATCTGGGCGAACGGGCTGCTGGTGCTGGTCGCCGTGCTCCTCTCGCTCGTGCTCGTGGCGCAGGGGGCCCTCGGCATCGCGATCAACGGCTCGATCCCGCTCTACATGCTGGGCGCCGTCGTCTTCCTCTTCGCGGTGATGGCGCTCGGCGTCATGCTGGCGACGCTCACCCCCTCGATGCCGCAATTCGCGCTTCTCGCCTTCCCGACGGTGATCGTCATGGAGGTCCTGTCCGGCGGCATGACTCCGATCGAGAGCATGCCCGCCTATCTCCAGGCGGTGATGAGCGCGGTGCCCTCGACCCACTACGTCAAGTTCTCGCTCGGCGTGCTCTTCCGCGACGCGCCCCTGTCGCTGGTCTGGCCGCAGATCGTCTGGATGGCGGGGCTCGGCGCCGTCTATGTCGCCATTGCCCTCGGCCGCTTCCGGGTCATGCTCGCAAGCGTGAGCGGCTGACGCTTCCGCGCTCGCGCGGCTTGCCGGTCAGTCCAGCGGCAGGCTGCCGCGAAGATTGCGCGAGCCGGGCATCAGCGCAGCGAGCCGGGCCTCGCTCCTCGGCGGCGCGATCAGCGCCCGGGCGATCGTCTTCGGCATGCCGAGGTCGAACGGCCGGCTGGGCGGCAGCGGCGCATTGCCGACGAGCTGCGTGGCCGGGCCAGCCGGCGCCGCGGCCGCCGGCGCGGGCGTGGCCGGTGCGAAAGCCAGCGGAGCGCTCGCGAAGGAGGTCGGCACGGAGGAGGAGGTGGTGGCGACCGGCGCCGGCGTGGAGACCGCCGCCAGCTGATAGCTCGGCTCCTCGATGCGCCGCCGCTCGGGCCGCTCGCCCTTGACGTAGAAGGCATTCCCGCCCGCCACCGTCACATAGTGCATGTTGGCGTAGGAAAAGCGCATGCCGGCCATGTGGAAGTGCTTGGCCGCCCCGACGGCGTCGTTGCGGCGGCCGTTGAGGATGGCGTCCGCGGCGGCCTCGACCTTCGGCAGGTCGCGCGCCGCCATGGGGCGCGTCAGCACGCCGGCGGCGAACTGGCGCGGCGCGCCGACGACGCCGCAGATCGTCTCGGGATAGCGCGGCGATTCGACCCGGTTCATCACCACCGTGCCGACGCCGAGCAGGCCGGCCTCGCTCGACCGGTTCGATTCGAAATACATCGCGCGGACGAGGCACTCCTTCTCGCGCGGGTCCGCCTTCGCCAGCGCGATGGCGCGCTTGCGGGCGGCATGGGGCTCCTTCGCCGCGGGGGCGGCGGTCGCGGCGGTCTCGACGGACGACATGCTGCAGGCGCCCAGCGCCGGCGCGGCCAGCGCCACCAGGAGCGGGATCGCCTTGCGGCCGTTACGGCTCGAACCGGTGGAACGAACGGCATTCGCGGCGATCACGGCCCGCTTCATGCGACGACCTCCTGGATTTCGGGATCAGGGCTGCCTTGGTCGGCGGCCCATCGTCACCGGAAAGGAACCCGAACCTCTTACCAGAAAGTTAATTTGGAACGGAAGAGGCAAGGACGATCGCGGCTGCGGGCTCCGCCCGACGGCGCGCGCTCCCCGGCGAGACATCGCGCACGGCGTCACAAGACGGTCATGGGCCGGGCGGTATGCCTGCCGCCATGCCGCCATCATCACCACCGAACGGGCAGGATTGGCTCGCAGCGGCCGGCCCTGCGCTCGCCGACGCCGCAGCCGCGCCGGCACTGCTCCGCCTGCAGGATTTCACCGTCTCCGTCCGGGGCGAGGTGCCGATCGTCCGCGGCGTCGGCCTGTCGGTCGCCCGCGGGGAGGCGCTCGGCATCGTCGGCGAATCGGGCTGCGGCAAGAGCATCACCTGGCTCGCGGCGCTGCGCCTGCTCGGGCAGGGCATGACGACGGCCGGGCAGGTGCTGCTCGACGGGCGGGATGTCGCGCAGCTGTCCGAGCGCGAGCTCGCGCGGGTCCGCGGCGGCCGCATCGCGCTGATCTTCCAGGACCCCTCCAGCGCCCTGAACCCGGTGCAGCGCATTGGCACGCAGCTGGCGGAGGTGCTGCGCCTGCATCGCGGACTGACGGGCGACGCCGCCCGCCGGGAGGCCTTGCGGCTGCTCGACCGGGTCGGCATCCCCGACGGCCCGCGGCGCCTGCGGCAATATCCGCACGAATTCTCCGGCGGCATGAACCAGCGCGTCATGATCGCGCTGGCGCTGGCGGGCGAGCCCGATCTGCTCGTCGCCGACGAGCCGACGACCGCCCTCGACGCCACCATCCAGGCCCAGATCCTCGACCTGATCCGCGACATCCGCCGCGAGGCCGGCATGGCGCTCGTCCTGATCTCGCACGATATCGGCGTCGTCGGCGACCTCTGCGACCGGGTCGCGGTGATGTATGCCGGGCGCATCGTCGAGACGGCGCCGACGCGCGATCTGCTCACGCGCCCGCGCCATCCCTATACCCAGGGCCTGCTCGCGGCCCTGCCGACGCTCGAAGGGCCGCGCCGGCGCCTGCAGCCGATCGCCGGGACCGTGCCGGCCCCCGCCGCGATTCCGCCGGGCTGCGCCTTCGCGCCGCGCTGCCCGGTCGCGGTGGCGCGCTGCGGCGGCGAAGTGCCGGAGCTCGTCTTCGCCGGACAGGACCGGCGCGCCGCCTGCCTGCGGCTCGGCGAGCTGCCGTCGCGGCATGCGGACGACGCCGCCCCGGCCGCGGCGCCGTCAGGACGTGAGCAGGTGCCGGCATGACGCCGCTCCTCGATGTCGGCGACCTCGCCCGCGAATATCCGGTCTCGGCGGCGGGAGGGAGACGCATCCTGCATGCCGTCGACGGCGTCAGCTTCTCGCTCGGGCGCGGCCGGACGCTCGGCATCGTCGGGGAATCCGGCTGCGGCAAGTCGACCACCGCCAAGCTCACGCTCGGCCTCCTGTCGGCGACGCGCGGTGAGATCAGCTTCGACGGCGAGCCGGTGACCGCGCAGCGCGACCGGCGCTGGCGCGCCATGCGCCGGCGCATGCAGATGGTGCATCAGGACCCGCTCGCCGCGCTCGACCGCCGCCTGCCCGTCGGCCGGCAGGTGGTCGAGCCGCTGCTCATCCACCGCCTGGTGGACAGCGCCGGGGCGGGGCGGGACAAGGCGCTCGCCCTGTTCGAGGCGGTGGGGCTCGCGCCCGGTCTCTTCGAGCGCTACCCACACGAGCTCTCCGGCGGGCAGCGCCAGCGCGTCGTGCTCGCCCGCGCTCTGGTGCTCGACCCGCTGCTGCTCGTCTGCGACGAGCCGATCTCGGCGCTCGACGTCTCGGTCGCGGCGCAGGTCGTCAACCTGATGCAGGATCTCCAGGCCCGCTTCGGCATGGCCTATCTCTTCATCAGCCACGACCTCAAGGTGGTCAGGCAGATCGCGGACGAGGTCGCGGTGATGTATCTCGGCCGCATCGTCGAGCAGGGGCCGCCGGATGCGCTCTTCCACGCGCCGGCCCACCCCTACACGGAGGCGCTGGTCTCGGCCGTGCCGACGCCGTTGCGCGGCACGCAGGGGCGGATCATCCTGAAGGGCGACCCGCCGAATCCGGTCGACCGGCCGTCCGGCTGCGCCTTCCATCCGCGCTGCCCGCGCGCCTTGGCCCGGTGCCGCGAGGAGGTGCCGGCCCTGCGGCCCGCCCCGGACGGCCGCCTCGCCGCCTGCCATCTCGTCGCCGCCGCGCCGGCGGCGGCCGCCGCCTGACCGATTGCCTGCCGATATCGGAGACACAATGAGCACCCCGGACCAGCCGACCGCCGACCGCGTCGTCATCGCCGTCTTCGACGGCCTGCGGCCCGATCTCGTCACCGCCGAGCTGACGCCGAACATCCTGCGCCTCGCCGGGCAGGGCACCTGGTTCCGCCAGGCCCGCAGCGTCTTCCCCTCGGTGACGCGCGTGGCGACGAGCTCGATCGCGGCGGGCGCGCCGCCGATCGTGCACGGCATCGTCGGCAATGCCTTCTATCATCGCGCCGCCATCGCCGACCGCATGTTCGATACCAGCGACGCGGCGCTGATCCGCCGCGCCGAGGCCCATCATGACGGGCGCCTGCTCGCCGCCGACACCTTCGGCGACGTGCTCGCGCGCGCCGGAAAGCGGCTCGCCGTCGTCCATACCGGCTCGGCCGGCTCGGCGCATTTCATCAACCCGCGCGCCCGCGCCAACGGGCACTGGACCTTCTCCATGCACGGCACCGGCGCGACGCAGACGCCCGAGGCGGTCGAGGCGGCGGTCGCGCGTCTCGGCCCGCTGCCGGAGCGCGAACTGCCCCGGCTTCAGGAACTCGCCTATGGCGGGCGCGTGATGACCGAGCTCGTCCTGCCCGAGCTCCGGCCGGAGGTCGCGCTGATCTGGTTCAACGAGCCGGACACCACCTTCCACTACCGCGGCCTGGGGTCTCCCGACGCCATGGCCGGCCTGCGCGAGGCGGACAGGGCCTTCGGCGCCATTCTCGACTGGGTCGAGGCGCAGCCGGAGGCCGAGCGCATCGCGGTGATCGTGGCGTCCGACCACGGCCAGATCTCGACGGGTTCGGTCGAGCCGCTGTTCGAGACGGCGCGCAATGCGGGGTTCGACCTCAGCGCCGCGAAGGCCATCGACGGCGCGACCCTCGTCGCCACCGGCGGCATGAGCGGCGAGATCCGCCTGCGCGAGGGCGACCGCGCCGAGATCGGGCGCATCGCCGACTGGCTGATGCGGCAGCCCGCCATCGGCCATGTCTTCTCGCCCGACCGCAACGGCGTCGAGGGCGAGGTGCCGGGCACGCTCTCGCTCGCGCTGATGGGCGCCGGCCATGCCGAGCGCCAGCCCGAGCTGATGTTCGTGCTGAAATCCAGCCTCGACCAGGACGAATACGGGCTGCCCGGGCTCGGCGCGATGACGCCCGGCGACGTGCCGCTCGGCGGCGGCATGCATGGCGGCATCAATCCGCACGAGCTGAACACCGTCCTGATCCTCGGCGGCAGCGGCGACGGCGCCGTCTCGCAGGAGCCGGCCGGCATCATCGACATCGGCCCGACCGTGCTCGGCCTGCTCGGGCTCGCTCCGGCGGCCGGCATGGTCGGCCGCAACCTCGCCGCGCCGGCGCGGGAGGAGGCGCGCCTCGCGCGCCATTCGGCCGGGGCGGGCGCCTTCGCCCAGCATGTCGACATCGTCGAGCAGGACGGCCGCCGCTTCATCCTCGGCGGCGGGCAGTAGATCACGCTGCATTTGGACGGAATCGTCCAGGTGCAGATAGCGCGCGAGCCGTCATTGCGAGGAGCGCAGCGACGAAGCAATCCAGGGACGGCAGCGCTCCACGTCTCCCTGGATTGCTTCGCTGCGCTCGCAATGACGCTTCGGCCCGGTCGAAAAAGCGCCCTAGATGTGAGCTCTCAACAGGTTGTCCATCCGGTCCTGAGCGAGGAACGACGAAGGGCGGCCATATCGGCCGCCCTTCTCGTTTCGGAGGCTGCGCCCGCTCTCAGGCCTTGGCGAAGCTGAGATTATCCGGGCGCAGATCCATGAAATAGAAAGTCGTCGGCCGCCAGCCGATCGACTTCTTGATCGCATAGGCCTCGCTCGGCTGGTACAGGATCGTCGCCGGCGCCTCGTCCTCCCAGATGTCGAGCATCTGCGTGAACAGCGCCTTGCGCCTGGCGGGGTCGACCTCGGCTTCCAGCGCCGTGCCGGCCTTGTTGAAGGCCTCGGTCGAGGTCCAGAATTTCGAGACCTGGACCTCGCCGGCCGGGCCCCAGGCCACCCAGATCGCGCCGAGCGGGTCGGGCAGGCGGGTGGAGTTCGACCAGTTGAAGATCTGCGCGCCGGCCCCACGCATCTGCGCCGAGTTCTCGACCACCTGCAGCGAGGCGTTGATGCCGACGGCCTTCCACTGCTCGATCAGGATCTGCGCCGCCTCCACCGCATTGGTGTAGTAGTTGGCCTGGGTGCGGTAGACGATCGGCTCGCCCTTGTAGCCGGCCTGCTGGAGCAGGGTCCTGGCCTTGGCCGGGTCGAAGGAGAGCTTGCGGCCCTCGACGAACATCTGGCCGTATTCGGGGAAGTTGTGGCTCGCGGGCACCTGCGCCGTGCCCTGCCAGAGCGAGTCGACCAGCTTCTGCCGGTCGATCGCGTAGCACAGCGCCTGGCGCACGCGCTTGTCGGCGAGGACCTTGTCCTGCTGGTTGAAGGCGAGGACATGGACATTGGCGAGCACGACGGAGCGCACGTCGATGTCCTTGTAGCCGCCGACGACGCTCATCTGGTCGGGCGGGACATTGGTGATCAGGTCGTAATCGCCCGCGACCAGCCCGGCGACCCGCGCCGCCAGCTCCGGCACGCGTCGGAAGGCGACGCGCTTGGCCGTCGGCCGGCCCATGAAATAGTCGTCGAAGGCTTCCAGCACCGTCGCCTCGGCGGCGGAATGCGAGACGACGCGATAGGGTCCGGTCGCCACCGGCTTGCGCGAATAGGCCTCGAAGCCCATCGCCTCATAGGCGCGCTTGTTGACGATCCAGGCGCACCAGGAGGCGAGCCGCTGCTCCAGCAGCACGTCGGCGACCCTGGTGCGGAAGCGCACGGTATAGCGGTCGATCGGCTCGACGCTGGCGAGGATGCCGAAATACGGCTTGCCGCCGGGGATCTGCGCCTTGTCGCCCCAGAGACGGCCGTCGCGGAAGGTGTAGGCGACGTCCTCCGAGGTCAGCTCGTCGCCATTGTGGAACTTGACGCCCTGCCGCAGCGTGACGATCAGCTCCTGCGGCGAGACGCGCTCCCATTTCGTCGCCAGATGCGGCTTCAGCTCCGAGCCGCCGCCATCGGCGGCGCCGAGGAAGTCGCGCCGGATCAGCGTGTCGAAGATCGAATAGGTGACGCGCGTGCCGACATTGGAGAGCTCGCGCGCCGGCTCCAGCGTCGCCGGCAGGTCGGCGACCGCGATGGTGAAACTCGGGCGCGTGTCGCCGGCAGCCAGAACCTGCGGAGCCATGAGCAGGGCGGAGCCGGCTGAGGCGCCCTCGAGGAAGCGGCGGCGGGAGATCGTGATCATGGCATATCTCGCATCGGTGTCGGCGGCGGGCCCGGTCGACCTGCCGCGCGCTCCGGCTGCCATGCCTCAGCTTGACGACAGGGCCGTGACGGAACGGGCCGCGAGCAGCTGCCGGGGATCGTCGAGCATCACCGCGTCGGGCGCGAGCGCGAGGACGCGGCCGATTCCCTCCGCATCGATCCGCCCGACCGGGAAGGGCGGATACCCGGCCGCGGCCGCCTCGCGCGGCTGCCCGACCATGACGACGCTGCGCAGGCCGAGGGCGCGCGCCGCCGCGATGCGCGCGGCCGTGGCCTCGCCCTGCCAGAAGCGGAACCAGTCCGCGCCGAGACCCCGCGCGCGCTCGCAGGAATCCGGCTCCGGCACCAAAGCGAGGATCGCGATCTCCTGCGACAGGGCGCGCGCCGCCGCGATCAGGTCGAGCATGCGCAAGCCGAGCAGCACGCGCTGCATGGCGCCGGCGGCTGCGACGGTCGCGAGGATGCGGGGCAGAACGGCGGGGTCGGCGAGCTTGAGGTCGAGCAGCAGGCCGATCGGCGCGGAGGCGGCGATGGCCTCCTCCAGCGTCAGCAGGGCGGGCAGGGCGGCGCGCAGCCGGGCGAGCTCCGTCTCGGCGACGAGGTGTGGATCGCCGGCGAGGCGCCGCAGGTCGGGGTCGTGCAGGCAGACCAATGCGTCGTCGGCGCTGAGCCGCAGATCGGTCTCGACCATCTCGGCGCCGGCGGCCCTTGCCCGCGCGAACGCCTCGGCGCTGTTCTCGGGGCCGAGCAAGGCGCCGCCGCGATGGGCGATGGCGAGCGGGCGGGGGGCGGCAATCCCGCGCAGGACGAAGCTCATGGTTCAGTGCCGCTCGCTGGTCGGGTCGAAACGGTCGCGCAGCCAGTCGCCGAACAGGCTCATCGACAGCGTCGTCAGGAAGATGGCGAGCCCCGGGAAGACTGCGATCCACCAGGCGTTCAGCAGGTAGCGCCGGCCCTCGCCGAGCATCAGCCCGAGCGAGGTCCCGGGCGGCTGCACGCCGAGGCCGAGGAAGGAGAGCGAGGTCTCGAGCAGGATCGTGCCGGGGAAATTGAGCGTCGCCTGCACCACCAGCGCCGCGGCGATGTTGGGCAGCAGATGGCGCAGGATCACGCGCGGGGCGCCCGCGCCGAGGGCTTCGACGGCGTTGATGTAGTCGCTCTCCTGCTCGGAGACGACGAGCCCGCGCGCCAGCCGGGTATAGCGGTCCCAGCCGTCGACGCTGACGAGAATGATGAAGAGGACGATGTTGTTGCCGAAGAAGGCGAGCATCGTCAGGGCGAGGAACAGCGCCGGGATCGCTGCCTGCGCATCGACCGCCATCATGATCGCCTGGTCGACCACGCCGCGCAGGCGTGCCGCCGCGAAGCCGAGCGCCGTGCCGACGACAGCGCCGATCAGCGTCCCCATCACGGCGATCAGGATCGAGCTGCGAATGGCGAAGACCATGCGGCTGAGGATGTCGCGGCCGAGCTGGTCGGTGCCGAGCCAGTGCATGGTGCCGCCCGCCTCCGTCAGCGGCGGCTTCAGCCGCGCGGCGAGGTTCTGCGCGGTGTAGGGCAGCGGCGCCAGCCAGTCGGCGAGCAGCGCCACGAGCACGATGACGAGCAGGAAGCCGGCCGAGAGCTTCACCACCGGCGACATCGCGCAGGTGCGGGGGCGGGCCGCCGGGGCCGTGACGGAGGGCAGGTCGACGGTCGTCATCAGGCCGGCCTGCCGGCGGCGCGGGAGAAGCCGCCGAGCCGCGGATCGATCAGGATGTGGACGATGTCGACGAGGAGGTTGGCTCCGACCATGATGATCGTCACCGTGACGATGACGGCCTGGACGACCGCGAGGTCCCGCGTCGAGACCGAATCGACCAGCAGCCGCCCGACGCCGGGCCAGGCGAAGATGGTCTCGACCACGGCGCTGCCGGCGAGGATGTGGCCGATCTCGATGCCGATGAACATCAGCAGCGGCACGGCCGCATTGGGAAGGGCGTGCCGCACGATCACCGCGAGCGGCATGACGCCCCGCCCGCGCGCCGCCCTGATATAGGGCTTGCCCAGCACCTCCAGCGTCGCGGTGCGGGCGAAGCGCGCCAGGCGCCCGGCGAGCGGCAGGCCGAGCGTCACGGTGGGCAGGATGAGGTGCCGGAGGCTGTCGGAGCCGGCCGAGGGCAGGATGCGCAGCTTCAGCGCGAACAGCAGGATCAGCAGGATGCCGAGGAAGAACACCGGGATCGCATAGCCGAGGACCGCGACGGCCATGGCGAGCCGGTCGGCGGCGCGGTTGTGGCGCAGGGCGGCGAGGACGCCGAGGGGGAGGCCGATGGCGAGCGCGAGCAGCAAGGCCGAGGAGCCGAGCAGGACGGTGTTCGGCAGGGCCTCCGTGACGGCGGCGAAGGCGGGCCGGTCGTCGGCGAAGGAGAGGCCGAAATCGCCGCGGACCGCGCTGGCGAGATAGAGCAGATATTGTTCGGCCAGCGGCCGGTCGAGCCCCCACAGCTCGCGGTAATGCGCCCGCACGTCCGGCGGCGTCTCGATCGAGAGCATGATGTCGGCCGGATCGCCCGCGAGGCGCAGCGCGACGAACACGGCGGTCACGCAGGCCAGGACGGTCAGCAGGGCGCGCAGGAGCCGGAGGGAGAGGAAGCGGAGCATCGTTGCCGTGGTGAGTTCGATGCGGTGCTTCTGCAAACCGCTTCACGACAGGCTGATGACAGGCGCGCGCTTGAGACGAACGTGGCCCGGCCGTCCGCGCATGGCCGGTACCGGCGCACGGCTGCCGGAGGCGGCTCGGCGCCGGGCGGGTCGCGTCGATCTGACCTAGCGCGGGCGATGCATCAGGTTCAGATAGGTCGGGTCGAAGCCGGCCAGCCGCGCGAGGCCGTCGAAATCCTGGATCTCGATCCGGCTTCCCCGCCAGGTCAGCAGCCTGCGCGCCCGCAGGGCCCGCAGCGTGCGGTTCACATGCACGGGCGACACCCCCATCACATCCGCGAGCACCGCCTGCGACAGGGGCAGTTGCATCGCGCGGTCCGCCGCGAGGCCGACGGCCCGCAGCCGCAGATAGAGCTCGCAGACCAGATGGGCCATTTGCTCCAGCGCGTCGCGCCGGCCCATGCTCACCGCCCAATGGCGCTGAATGGCGGCGTCGATGGCGGCGGTCATCCAGAGCAGCCGGGTCAGATGCGGGCTTTCCTCTGTCAGCCTGCGCAGGGCGGCGTGCTGGATCTGCACCGTGCGGCAGTCGGTCAGGGCGACCACGCCGTGGTCGATGCGCTTGAGCAGGAAGACGTCGAGGTCGAGGAAGTCGCCCGGCACATGCAGCGCCGTCAATTGCCGGCTGCCGCTCTGGAGCACGACCTCGCGACCGGCGATGCCTTCCAGCAGCAGGCCGGCTTCCTGCGGTTCGGAATGCGGGCCGATGATCGACTGGCCCTTGCGGAACGTCCGCTCGTAGCGGGAGAGTTCGGAGAGCGCGGTCCGTTCGGCTTCGGTCAGGACGTCGCGCTGTGACAAGGCGCGAAGCAGCAATTCGACTGCGGGCATGGTTCAGGCGGTATCCGATCGGGCTTGAACCGGGGCCGTCCCCTGGTGTTTGGGCAGGCAGTGTAGACGGTTTCGGTGGTCCAGTCAGCCTCGCCGCCGCAGCGGAGAGCGCGTCCGGGACGACCGAGCCGAGGCGCGCGTCTTTGCAGCATGTCAAAGAATGCTGCGCGCGCGCCGGCTATGACGAGGGCGAGAAACGGCCGACTGGAACCGCCCGATGCAGGCAACGCCTTACAGAGACGAGCGCCTTCCGCGCTATACCAGCTACCCGACCGCGCCGCATTTCAATGCCGGCGTCGATGCGCAGACCTATGCCGACTGGCTGAAGGCCCTGGCCCCGGGCACCGCGACCTCGCTCTATCTGCATGTGCCGTTCTGCCGCTCCATGTGCTGGTATTGCGGCTGCCATACCACGGTCGCCCTGCGCGACGGGCCGATCGTCGACTATCTGGCGGCCCTGCGCGGCGAGATCGCGCTCGTCGCCGCGCGGCTCTCCGGCCCGCTCGACGTGCGCCATGTCCATTTCGGCGGCGGCACGCCGACCATTCTCGAGCCGGCCGATTTCGTCGCGCTCGTCGCGCTGCTGCGAGAGCGTTTCGCCATTCATCCGCAAGCCGAGATCGCGGTCGAGATCGATCCGCGCCGGCTCGGACCGGCGATGACGGCGGCGCTGGCGGCGGCCGGCGTCAATCGCGCGAGCCTCGGCGTGCAGAGCTTCGATCCCGCCGTGCAGAAGGCGATCAACCGCGTCCAGAGCGTCGAGCAGACCGCGGCGGTGGTCGCGGGGCTGCGCGGCGCCGGCATCGCCGCGGTCAGCTTCGACCTGATCTACGGCCTGCCGAAGCAGACGGTGCAATCCTGCCTCGACACCGTCGAGCAGTGCCTGGCGATGCGGCCCGACCGGTTCTCGATCTTCGGCTACGCTCATGTCCCCGAATTCAAGAAGCACCAGCGCCGGATCGCGACCGCCGATCTGCCGGACGGGGAGGAGCGGCACGCGCAGGCGCTGGCGATGGCCGAAAGCCTCGCCGCCGCCGGCTATGTCCGCATCGGCCTCGACCATTTCGCCCGGCCCGGGGATCCGATGGCGCTCGCGCTGGCACAGGGCCGGCTCCGCCGCAATTTCCAGGGCTACACCACCGATCCCTGCGAGGCGCTGATCGGCTTCGGCGCCTCGGCGATCGGGCGGCTGCCGCAGGGCTATGTCCAGAACGAGGTGGTGATCGGCCGCTATGCCGAGCGCGTCGCCGACGGTGCGCTGCCCATCGCGAAGGGCTATCGGCTGACGGCCGAGGATCGCCTGCGCGCCGAGCTGATCGAGCGGGTGATGTGCGATCTCTCGGTCGACATCGACGCCGTCCGCGCGCAGCACCCCGTCGCCCCGGAGGTTCTCGAACCCGCCCTGCGCAAGCTCGACCAGCTGGCGCGCGAGGGCGTGATCGATTTCGACGGGAGCCGCGTCGTCCTGCCGGAGAATGCGCGCCTGCTGGTGCGCAAGGTGGCCTCGGCCTTCGACGCCCATCTCGACCAGCCGCCGCGCCAGTACAGCCGCGCCGTCTAGGGTGTTTCCCGATCGGGTGGTCGACGGCTCCAGCCGCTTAGAGCCCGTTCCAATCAGCTTGCGCCGCTAGCTGTTTGGCAAAACGGTCTCTAAACTAGAAGCGAGAGACGGATTCACCGATCAGATTGGTTTAATCTGATCGGATCCGGCTCTAGCCGCGCTCGCCGGTCCATTCGGCCGCGGCCGGCCCGGCCGGGCCGAGGTCGAGCAGGCCGATGGCGCGCAGCGCGATCTGGTCGACGATCGCGGCGATGTCGCGCGGCTGCAGATAGAAGGCCGGGACCGGCGGCGCGACGATGGCGCCATATTCGGTGACCTGCGCCATGGCCCGCAGATGCCCGAGATGCAGCGGGCTCTCCCGCACCAGCAGCACCAGCCGGCGGCGCTCCTTGAGCTGGACGTCGGCGGCGCGCGCCAGCAGGTCGTCGAGCTGGCCATAGGCGATGGCGCAGAGGCTGCGGATCGAGCAGGGCGCGACGATCATGCCGGCGGTGCGGAACGAGCCGCTGGCGATGCTGGCGCCGATATCGCGATGGTCGTGGCAGCAGCTCGCGAGCTCGCGCGCCCGCGCCGAGGCCGCCGGGCCGATCTCGGCGGCGAGCGTCCGCTCGGCCGCGGGCGAGATCACGAGATGGCTCTCGATCCGCCCGGTCTCGGCCAGGCGCTCCAGCACCCGCAGCCCGATCGCCGCGCCCGAGGCGCCGCTGATCCCGACGATGACGCGGGCGGGCTGGCTCATGGCGAGGCTCCGGGAGGGGTGGCGAGCCCGAGCGCGGGCCAGAGCGCGTCGATGCGGGCGCTGACGGCCGGGTCCATCGCCATCGGCCGGCCCCATTCCCGCTCGGTCTCGGGCGGCAGCTTGTTGGTGGCGTCGATGCCGAGCTTGCCGCCGAGGCCCGGCTTCGGCGAGGCGAAGTCGAGATAATCGATCGGCGTGTCGGCGAGGTTGACGAGGTCGCGGCTCGAATCGGCCCGGGTCGCGACCGCCCACATCACCTGCGCCCAGTCGCGCGGGTCGATGTCGGCATCCACGACGATGACGAGCTTGGTGTAGCTGAACTGCGGCAGAAGCGACCACAGGCCGAGCATCAGGCGGCGCGCCTGGCCCGGATAGCGCTTGGCGATGGCGATCACGGCGATGCGGTAGGAGCAGGCTTCCGGCGGCAGCCAGACGTCGACGACCTCAGGGAACTGTCGGCGCAGCAGCGGCAGGAACAGCACGTTGAGCGCCTCGCCGATGCGAGAGGGCTCGTCCGGCGCCCGGCCGGTGAAGGTCGAGAGGTAGAGCGGCGCGCGCCGCATCGTCACCGCCGTCACCCGCATCACGGGGAAGGGCTCGACCGAATTGTAGTAGCCGGTATGGTCGCCGAACGGGCCTTCGGGGGCGCTCTCGTCGGGCGAGACCAGCCCCTCGATCACGATCTCGGCCTCGGCCGGCACGCACAGCGGAACGCTGACGCAGGGCGTCAGCGCCGGCCGCTCGCCGCGCAGCAGGCCGGAGAAGCGGAGCTCCGGAACCGTCTCCGGCAAGGGCAGCACCGCCGACAGGATCGTCGCCGGATCGGCGCCGATCACCACCGCGACCGGCATGTCGCGGCCGAGCCGGCGCCATTGCGCGTGATGGCGCGCGCCGCCGCGATGGGCGAGCCAGCGCAGGATGGCGCGGTCGCGGCCGAGAACCTGCATCCTGTAGACGCCGAGATTACCCTCGTCCTCGTCCTCGGCCGAAGGCTCGGGTGGCACGGTCAGCACCAGCGGCCAGGTGATCAGCGGGGCGGGCTCGCCCGGCCAGCAGAGCTGCACCGGCAGCGCGCCGAGATCGACGGCCTCGCCGCGGAAGACGAGCTCCTGTACCGGTGCGCGGCGTTGCCGGCGTGGCCGCATCGACAGGGCGGCGCGCGCCAGCGGCAGCGCCTGCCAGGCCTCGGCCAGCCCGCGCGGCGGTTTCGGCTCGCGCAGCTCGGCGAGCGTGCGGCCGAGCGCCGGCAGCTTGTCCGGCTGGACGCCCAGCCCCCAGGCGACGCGCTCGACCGTGCCGAACAGGTTGGTCAGCAGCGGGATCGGCGAGACCGTGCCGTCCGGCTGCACCGGCCGTTCGAACAGCAGCGCCGGCCCGCCCTCGGCGATGACGCGGCGGTGGATCTCGGTGATCTCGTGCACCACGCTGATCGGCTCGGCGATCCTGCGCAGCTGTCCGGCGGCGTCGAGATAAGCGAGGAAGGCGCTGAGGTCGCTGAAGCGGGGCAGGTCGCGAATGGGCAAGGGCAGGGGCTCCGGTTGCCCGACCATGGCGGCATCTTCCGGAGTTGTCTTTGAGCCGGAGCAAGGACGGCGGCGGCCGGCGGCCCTAGTCTCCGCCGCCGGAGGTGATCGATGCCGGATACGAACATGACCGGGCCGCAGGCGGCTCCCGTGCGGCTGCCGCCATGGCTGGCGCGCGCCATCGCGCCGCTGCCGCTCGCGCCGCTGCAGCCGGCCCTGGCGCTGATGCTCGCCCGCATCGGCCGGGCCCATCCCGATCTCTACGACCGCCTCGGCGAGCATGCCGACAAGCGCTTCGGCATCGCCCCGACCGACCTGCCCTTCGCCTTCGTGCTGGAGCCGAAGCCGCGCCGGCCGCTCGCCCGCGCCGTGCGGACCTTGCCGGCCGGGCTCGACGCCAGCATCCACGGCCCGCTGTCCGGATTGATCGGCATGGCCGAGGGACGGCTCGACGGCGACGCGCTGTTCTTCTCGCGCATCCTCTGGGTCGAGGGCGACGTTGCCGCCGCTTTGGCGCTGCGCAACGCCGTCGACGACGCAAGGATCGATTTCGGCGCCGTCCTGCTCGGCGGCTTCGGGCCGCTCGGCCGGCATCTCGCCGACGCCGTCTGGCAGCGGCTGCAGGGCGCCTCGGCCGCCCCGGGAGGCCGGGGATGGAACTGATCTGTCCGGCCGGGACGCCGGCGAGCCTGGAAGCAGCCGTCACGGCGGGGGCCGACGCGGTCTATTGCGGCTTCCGCGACGAGACCAATGCCCGCAACTTCCCCGGCCTGAACTTCTCGCGCGAGGAGCTGCGCAAGGGCATCGCCTTCGCCCATCGCCACGGCGTCAAGGTGCTGGTCGCGATCAACACCTTCGCCCGGGCCGGCTCGTTCGGCCTCTGGCAGTCCGCGATCGACGATGCGGTCGCGGCCGGCGCCGACGCGCTGATCCTGGCGGACCTGGCGACGCTCGACTATGCCGCCAGCCGCCACCCGGCCCAGCGCCTGCATGTCTCGGTGCAGGCCGGGGCCGCCAACCCGGACGCGATCCGCTTCTATGTCGAGAGCTTCGGCGTCCGCCGGGTCGTGCTGCCGCGCGTGCTCAACGTGACCGAGATCGCCGCGATCGTGCCCGAGACCGGCTGCGAGACCGAGGTCTTCGTCTTCGGCGGCCTGTGCGTGATGGAGGAGGGGCGCTGCTCGCTGTCGAGCTACGCCACCGGCCAGTCGCCGAACATGAACGGCGTCTGCTCGCCGGCGAGCCATGTCGCCTATGCCGAGCGCGGCGGCCGCATCGTCTCGACGCTGGGTGGCTTCACCATCAACAGTTTCGGCAAGGACGAGCCGGCCGGCTACCCCACCCTGTGCAAGGGGCGCTTCGCGGTGCCGACGGGCTCGGGCTACATCTTCGAGGAGCCCGTCAGCCTCGACGCCGCAGTGATGCTGCCCGCCCTGAGCAAGGCCGGCGTGACCGCCCTCAAGATCGAGGGGCGCCAGCGCGGGCGCGCCTATATCGCGCAGGTGGTGCGCCATTTCCGCGAGATCCTCGCCGCCTTCGAGCAGGGGCGGGAGGTCCGCCCCGCCGGCCTCGCGGCCATGGCGGAAGGGCAGGCGAGCACGGCCGGCGCCTATCGCCGCGGCTGGCGCTAGGGCCGCCGGCCAGTCAGGACAATTCGAGATGCAGCTCACCCTTGGTCCCGTGCTCTATCACTGGTCGCCGGAACGCTGGCGCGACTTCCATTATCGCATCGCGGACGAGGCGCCGGTCGACACCGTGGTGGTCGGCGAGGCGGTGTGCTCGAAGCGCGCCCCCTTCAAGCAGGATCACGTCGCCGGCGTGGTCGAGCGGCTGGAGGCGGCCGGCAAGCGCGTGCTGCATGCGAGCCTGATCCTGGTCTCGCTGCCGCGCGAGCGCCGCCAGGCGCGCGAGCTGATGCAGGCGCCGGAAGCGCTGGTCGAGGTCAACGACCTGAGCTGCCTCGCCTCGCTGGCGCCGAAGCCCTTCGCCGTCGGGCCGTTCGTCAACGTCTACAACGAGATGGCGGCCGGTTTCCTGGCCCGGCGCGGCGCGCAGCGCATCTGCCTGCCGCCCGAATTGCCGCTCTCCGCCGCCGCCACCATCGCCGCCGCATTGCCGCAGGTGGCGATCGAGGTCTTCGCCTTCGGCAAACTGCCGCTGGCGATCTCGGCCCGCTGCTATCATGCGCGCGCCCACAAGCTGACCAAGGACAATTGCCGCTTCGTCTGCGAGCAGGATCCCGACGGCATGCCGGTCAGGACGCTCGACGGGGCCGGCTTCCTGTCGGTCAACGGCGTGCAGACCCTGTCGCATGGCTGCGCCAGCCTGCTCGGCGACATTCCCGCCTTGCGGCAGGCCGGCCTCGCCTCGCTGCGCCTCTCGCCGCAAGGCTGCGACATGGTCGCGGTGGCGCGGCTGTTCCGCGAGGTCGCCGACGGGCGGCTCGACCCGGAAGAGGGCGAGCGGCGCCTCGGCGAGCTCTATCCCGACCAGCCTCTCGTCAACGGCTTCCTCCATGCCGCTCCCGGACATCGCCATGTCGGAGCCGGTGCGGGAGGCGGGCGCGGCGCCGGCACATCGGCCGGCGGCGGCTGAACGGAACGGGCGCCGGGCGCCTGCCCGGGGCGAGGGAGGCCGGCATGAAGGGCGGGCACGGCAAAGGCATCTCCGACGAGCTGCTGCGCGGAGAACCACCGGCGTCGGTAAGCGATCTGATCGTCCGTCTGCGCCGAGTGCTGCGGCCGGAGGACCTCGACTGCACCTGCCGCGAGGCCCTGGATGGCGCGCTCGACCGTTTCGACCGGCTCGAGCGCCGGCGCGAGGCGCGCCGGCGGCTCGCGGCCGCCCGCGACCACAAGGACCGGATCGCCGCGCTGCTCTCCTTTCTCGCTGAGCTCGACACGCTGACCGAGGCCGAGACGGATCGCAGCGTCTTCGAGGAGATGGCGCTGCTCCTGGTCGAGATCGCGCGCAGCGCCGAGGCCGGCGCCGCGGCGCTGCGTGAGCTGTAGGATCGGCCGCGCCCCGCGCCGAACCGGTCGCGAGTTTGCGTTTTCTCAACGAGCCGCCGGGCGTCCGTCCCTAGTGTCGCGATGCAGCGAGGGGCCGATGAGCCCGCCGCGACCATGGAGAAGACAGATGTTCAGGACGATTCTGGCCGGCGCGCTGATGGCGTTGGCCGCGGCCGGCGCGAATGCGGCCGAGATCGAGGTCAAGATGCTCAACAAGGGCGCCGCGGGCGCCATGGTGTTCGAGCCGGCCCTGGTGAAGATCGCGCCGGGCGACACGGTGAAGTTCGTCGCGACCGACAAGAGCCACAATGCCGAGAGCATCGCCGAGATGCTGCCGACCGGCGCCGAGGCCTTCACGGGCAAGATGAACGAGGACGTCACCGTCACCTTCAAGGAGAACGGCGTCTACGGCGTGAAGTGCAAGCCGCATTACGGCATGGGCATGGTGGCGCTGGTGGTGGTCGGCGAGCCGACCAATCTCGAAGCCGCCGCGGCCGCCAAGCATCCCGGCAAGGCCAAGCAGGTCTTCGCCGATCTCGTCGCCAAGGCCAACCAGGTCGCCAAGGCGCAGTAATTCCGACAGGACGGATCGGGCGCGGCCGGCGGGTACCGGCCGCGCGGGAGGGCGCGCATGGCACCGATACCGAGGCTCAGGGCCTATGAAGGGCCCGCCCTTCTGTCCTACGGGTTCCGCCCGTTCTTCCTGCTGGCGGCCCTGCAGGCCGGGCTGGCGATCCTGGTCTGGCTGCCCTTCGTCACCGGCCATCTCGCCGTGCCGACCGCCTTCGCGCCGGTGGACTGGCATGTCCACGAGATGCTGTTCGGCTACCAGGCGGCGGCGATCGCCGGCTTCCTGCTGACCGCCATCCCGAACTGGACCGGCCGGCTGCCGGTCCAGGGCGTGCCGCTGCTCGTGCTCGTCCTCGCCTGGCTCGCCGGGCGGCTCGCGGTCACCGCCTCGGCCGTGATCGGCTGGCCTCTCGCCATGGCGGGCGACACCCTCTTCCTCCTCCTGCTCGCCGGCGCGGCGGCGCGCGAGATCGTGGCCGGGCGCAACTGGCGCAATCTCACGGTCGTCGCGCTGGTGATGCTGCTGCTCGCCGCCAATCTCGCCTTCCATCTCGAGGCGGGGCTGACCGGCAGCGCCGAGCTCTCCCGCCGGGCCGCGATCGCCGTCGTGCTGATGCTGGTCGCCCTGATCGCCGGGCGGATCGTGCCGAGCTTCACGCGCAACTGGCTGGCGCCGCGTGGCGCCGGCCGGCTGCCCGCGCCGTTCGGCAGCTACGACAAGCTCGTGCTCGCGGCGACCGCTCCGGCGCTCGGCCTCTGGATCGCCCTGCCGGACACCCAGGCGGCCGGCGCGGCGCTGGCGCTCGGCGCCGGGCTCCACCTCGCCAGGCTGGCCCGCTGGGCCGGCGAGCGGTGCTGGCGCAATCCCCTGCTCGTTATCCTGCATGTCGGCTATCTGTTCGTGCCGGTCGGATTCGCGCTGACGGCGGCGGCGAGCTTCGGCCTGGTCGCGCCGGGGGCCGGCCTGCACGCCTGGACCGCCGGCGCCTTCGGCACGATGACGCTCGCCGTGATGTCGCGCGCCAGCCTCGGCCACACCGGCCGGCCGCTCGTCGCGACGATGGCGACCCAGGCCGCCTATGTCCTGCTCGTGATCGGCGCCGTGGCGCGGATCTGCTCGGCGCTGGGGCACGGCCCGACCCTGCTGCTCCACCTCGCCGGGCTGTGCTGGTCGCTGGGCTTCCTCGTCTTCGCGCTGGCCTATTGGCGGGTGCTGACCGGCGCCCGCCTCGGCCCGAAGGCTGTCTCCGGCGCGCCGCAGCCCGCCTGAAGGCCCGGGGAGCCTATTCGGCATTCTCCGCCAGCCGCTTCAGGCCGGCGACATCGCAGACCACGAGCTTCTGGCGCCCGCCCTCGACCAGCCCTCGCGTCTCCCAGGCGCTGAGGATGCGCGAGACGGTGTGCAGCGTCGTGCCCGTCATCTCGGCGATGTCGCGCCGCGAGATCGGGAAATCGACGCGCAGCCCGACATCGTCGCGCTTGCCGGCCTGCTCGACCAGGCGCAGCACCGCATGCGCCACGCGCCGCTCGACCTCCTCGGTCGACATCTCGCGGATGCGGGTATGGGCCTCGTCGAGCCGCTGACCGATCGTGCGGATGGCGTTCATCGCCAGATGCGGGTTGCCCTCGACGAAGCTGTCCCAGGATTCGGTCGGCCAGGCGGCGACGAGGCTGTCGACCGCGGCGGTGGCGGTGCCCGGATAATCGGCGCGGCTGAGGGCACGGGCGAAGCCGAACAGGTCGCCGGGATGGACGACGCGCACGATGATCTGCTGGCCGTCGCGGGTGACCTGCGTCACCTTCAGCCGGCCATGCAGCAGCAGGTAGAAGGCCTTCGCCGGATCTCCCTGCTCGAACACCGAATCGCCCTGGGGCACCCGCCGCGCGCTGGCATGGGCCGTCATGCGCTCGAGCTGCGCATCGTCCATCGCCGCGAACAGCGGGATGTTGCGCAACACGCTGCGGTCCATTCCCACGTGATTGTCTTTCCCTTGCGGCGGATCCGCGCCCCGGTCCGCGACGAGCCGCCGGCCGGCGCCCGGGCCGGATATGACCGCAATCGCCGGGACCGTTCAAGTGCGGCGCGATCACCCGGCGAGGGCGATCCGGAGCCCGGCCAGCGCGCACAGCAGCGCGGCATAGCCGATCAGGCCGCCGGCGAGCGCCGCACTCTCGCGATGCAGGCGCATGAAGCCGAGGATCACCAGCCCCGCCTTGACCAGGCTCAAGGCGGCGACGGCGAAACCGCGCGGGCCGGCGGGAAGCCAGGCCACGGCGAGCAGGCTCGCGCCCGTCGCGAGCAGCAGGGCGCACAGGGTCGCGGCGAGGGGAATGTCGCGGCGAAGCTGCATCTCAGCCCAGATAGATCACGGGAAGGATCAGCAGCCAGACCAGGTCGACCAGGTGCCAGACCGTGGCCACCGTCGCGACCTGGCGCGGGGCCGGCCGCCAGGCGACGGCGAGCAGCAGCAGCGCGACGAACAGCACATGGGCGAGATGGAAGCCGGTGATCAGGAGATGGAGTTCGGGCAGGCGGCCGTCCATGGCCGCCAGCGCCGGCAGCTCGTGGCCGAAGGCGGCGAGCTTCAGCGCGCAGAAGCCGAAGCCGCCCAGGGCAGCCGCGACGAGGTTGCGGCGCGGCGCCGCTCCGGAGGCGGCGCGCGCCGCGAAGAAGCCGCTGCCGAGCAGCGTCGCGGTGGCGATGCCGGCGAGCGGCAGGTCGAGCGCGCGGTGCAGGACGGTCAGCGCCGGCGGATCGAGCGCCGACAGGAGCAGGAAGGCGCCGAGCAGCGCGCCGAAGACGGCGAGCTCGCTCCAGATCAGGATCCAGAGCAGGAGCTCCATCCCGCCTTCCTGCGCCGGTGGCGCGGCGTCGAGGCTGCTGGCGCGGACTGCGATGGTCATGCCGGCAGAAGCCGGCGCAGGCCGGCCGGGAGCCGCTCGCGCCAGCCGGGCTCCCTGACGAGCCGGAAGCCGAGATTGTCGGGCGGGGTCGCGACGGAGCAGCCGCCCGCCTTGGGATTGCGCATGAAGAAGCTCATCGGGGCGCGGTGCTGGCCCTCGACGACGTAGACGCCGCAATTGCTGGTCTCGCCGAGCGTGCGGCCGGCCGCGTCGAGCGAGACGCGGCGCAGGCAGGTCTGCGTCCATTCCCAGACATTGCCGGCGATGTCGTGGACGCCGTGCTCGTTGACGCCGAAGCTGCCGACCGGGCGCGGAGCGGGGTCGCTCGCCGCCTTGCGGTTGGCCTCGCGCTCGTAGTCGGCGAGCCAGCGCAGCGCCGGATTGGTCTCGCCGCCGTCGAGGCCGCGCCCGTCGTCGACGAAGCGCGATCCGGCCGCATGCGCCCATTCGACGTCCTTCGGCAGCCGCCAGCGCGTGCCGGTCTCGCGCGAGAGCCAGCCGGCATAGTCGGTGGCGTCGCTGTAGCTCACCCCGGTCACGGGCAGGTCGCCGCGCCCCGGCGGGTTGTCGAGCCGCTTGCAGGCGCCGGCGGCGACGCAGCGCGCATAGTCGGCGGCCGTCACTTGGTAGCGCATGATCTCGAGCGGGCTGTCGAGCGCGATCGCGACGCGCGGCGCGTCGACCGGGCGGCCGGCGCGGCTGTATTCGCCGTCGAGCCGGTGCAGCAGCGTCGTCGGGGGAATGGTCGCCGTCTGCGGCAGCGGAAGCGCGGGGAGGGGCCGCCTTGCGGGACCGGCGAGCAGCAGCGCCGCGGCGCCGGCCATGAACAGGAGCCCGAGCGAGGTCGTCACCCCGGGAAGCGAAAGGCGCAGCGTCGTGACCATGGCGAGCGGTCCCGTTCGGAGAGAAGGGCCGCCTCCCCGCCGGAGCGGGAAGGCGGCAGGCAGGTCAGATGCCGGCGGGAGCCCGGATCTGCTTCATCAGGTCGTCGTTCCACTCGCCCTCGACCTTGAAGTGCCCGGCGGCGCCGAGTTCGAAGGCCTCGATCAGGTTGTGGTTGACATAGGCGTAGATGCCCGGCTGCAGGAAGGTGTAGAGCGCCGCTCCCGCGCAGCCGCCGGGGATGAACCAGGTCTCGAGGTCGCGCTCCGGCGGGTTGCGGAACTTGCCGGTGGCCCAGACATAGTCGCCATGGCCGCCGATCAGGTGCGGGCGCGTGTCGCGATTGGCCTGCGAATGCACGATCAGCACGGTCTCGCCGACCTTGGCGGTCATGGCGTTCTTGCCGGTCAGGCCGCCGACCCGGCCGTTGAAGACGACATGGCTCGGGGTCAGCGTCCGCATCGCCTTGACCACGTCGTCATGCGACTCGCCGACGCTGGCATAGCGCTTGAACTTGCCGGTCTCGTCGCGCGGCACGTAGAAGTCCTGCTCGCCGACATAGTAGACCTTGTCGTATTTCAGCGCCTTGCCCTGATGATCCTTCAGCCCGTCGCGCGGCAGCACCATGATGGCGCCGTTCATGCCGGCGGTGACGTGCCAGGGCACCATCCCGGGAGGGGCGCAGTGGTAGACGAACACGCCCGGCCTCGTCGCCTTCCAGCGCAGCACCACCCGCTCGCCGGGGCCGACCTCGGTCAGCGCCCCGCCGCCGAGCGCGCCGGTCGACGAATGGAAGTCGATATTGTGCATCAGCTCGTTGGTTTCGGCGTTGATCAGGGTGAGCTCGACATAGTCGCCCTCGTGCACGACCATCAGCGGCCCGGGCACGGTGCCGTTGAAGGTGAAGGCGAAGGTCTCGGTGCCGGCGTCGTCGAGGACGATCTTCTTCTCGTGGATCGTCATCTCGAACTCGACGAGCTTCGGCCCGCCGGTCGCGATCTGCTCATGCGCATGCACGAAGGGCGGATCGACCAGCTTCGGCTTGACGCGCGGCAGCTTGGCCACGTCGGTGGCCGTCGCCTTGCTCATCACGGCCTGAGCCTGCGCCGGCGCGGAAGCAGCCTGGACGAGTGCCCCGGTGGCCGCCGCTCCCGCCAGAATGCTGCGGCGGGTCAGTTTGAGCTCTTCGCCCATGACTTGTCTCCTTGCCAAAGACCGGAGGTCCACCGGTCGTGAGGACTTTAGGAGCCTGGCGAAAGCGCTCTTTGTTGCAGCACAATATTTTCGACGATCTTGCGGGCGCCGATCATTCGGCGGTGACCATCGCCGGCTCCCAGGCCGGCTCGTAGGTCAGCGTCACCGTGACGGCGGTGACGCCCTCGATCGCTCCGGCCGCGGCGGCCACGGCCTCCCTGAGGAAGCCGGCGAGCGGGCAGCCGCGCGTGGTCGTGGTCATGGTGATCGCGACCTTGCCGTCGGGCGCGGCGGCGATGGCGTAGATCAGGCCGAGCTCGACGACGCTGCGGCCCATTTCTGGGTCGAGCACGTCGCGCAGCGCGATCTCGACGAGGCGTTCCAGCCGGGAGCTCATCGTCAATGCCCCTTGCCGCCGCCATGGCGGATCAGCAGCCGGTAATCCGTCCCGGACGCGTCGAAATTGCCGGCCCATTCGTGCCGGCGCTTCGCCAGCTCGGGGAAGAGGAAGACCGGCTCGCGCGCCAGCAGCGCGAACAGCACGTCTCCGGGCTCCAGGGTCTCCAGCGCTTCCAGGATGCGCACCATCGGCTCGGGCGGCTCGAGCCCGCACAGGTCGAGCTCCAGCACCGGGTCGCCCCAGAACACGGCCGAGGGGCTGCTGCCGACGGCGAGGTCCTCGCTCTCCGGCGTCTCCTGCATCCCGGCGACCGGCGAGAACGTCACCTCCCAGTCGCCGTCCGCGAGCGGCCGGTCGCTGGCGGCGAAGCCGCGATTGGCCATGACGGAGAACAGCGGCACCGGCCGGAACGGGGCGATGAGGCGCAGCGTCTGGCCGGGCGCCAGCGCGCCGACCGCGTCCATGATCGCCTGGAACGGCTCCTCGCCGGCCCGCAGCATCGGCCTGACGTCAAGCACGCGGGGCGAGGGTGCTTCGGTGATCGGCATGGGCGGAACTCCTTTCGTCGGCACGCACCAGCAGCAGCAGCGGGTAGTCATGCGCCGCCGGCCGCTCCGCGGCCTTGATCTCGGACAAGCGGCGGACGCGGACGAGTTCGGCGGCGATTCCCACGGTGCCCGCCAGGCCGGGCAGCAGGGCCCAGCGGAAACCCTGCGCCGCATCCAGGGCCAGCGCCGCCGCCGCCAGCGCGCCCCCGCCGTAATAGGCGAGGAACCACCAGCCCGTGCGCGGCATGGCGACGAGGTCGCCGACGCGCGGCGCCGGGGCGCGCCCGAGCCGGGGCGCGTAGGTCTCGAGCCAGGTGACGAAGGAGACGATCTTCACCAGCTGGGCGAGCGTGAGGCCGCCGAGCCAGCCGAAGGCGAGCAGGAATCCGAGCGCCGCGATCGGCTTCTCTCCGGCGTCGACCAGGATCGCGACGGGCAGGAGGGCGAGGCCGGCTGCCAGCGCGGCGAAGGCCGGGATGCTGGCGAGCATGTTGATCTCCAGCGCCTTGCGCCGGCGCGTGCGATAGAGGGCGAGGATGTCGCGGCCGTAGCAGGCGCCCGCGCCGGCGAGCGCGGCCAGCGCCGCGGCGAGCCAGCCCGCCCCCGGCTCCACGCCGGCGAAGGGGGCGAGGAGCCCGGCGGCGGCGAGGCCGAGCCCGAGGCCGGCGCCGATCAGCACCGGGCGCACACGGCGCGCCGGTGGCTCAGGCGCCATCATGAACATGACGAACAGCCGGTAGCTGACCCCGAAGGCGATGAGGCCGAGCCAGCCGCCGAAGCCGAGCACGGCATGGAAGGGCAGGCCGCCCGGCAGCAGCGCCGCGCCGCCGAGCCAGTCGCCCCGGCCGGACAGGACCAGCGCGAAGGTGCCGCCGCTCAGCGCCGTGGCGGCGAGGCAGGCGAGGCCGGTGAGGACGAAGCGGGCGAACAGCGCGACCGGCCGCGCGCTCAAAAGCGTCGCCGTCAGCATCAGGCCGAGCAGGGCGAAGCCGGCAAGCAGGGCTGCGGCCGCCAGTGGCAGCAGGTCGAGGGTCACCTCGATCCAGCCGGCGAGCGCCGCGAAGCCGGCGCAGAGCAGCAGCAGCCCGGTAGCGAGCGCGACCAGCGCGGGCAGGGCGAGCTGCGGGAAGGCGAGGGGGCGGTTGACCAGGACGGGAACGAACTGCAGCAGCGCCCCCGCCATGGCGAGGCTGAGCCAGCCGATCGCGACGAGATGGACGATGACGAGCGTCGCCGGCTCCGCGAGGCCGCTGGCAGGGAAGCCGACGCCGGCGACGGCGAGCGCCTCGGCCGCGATCAGGAAGGCGAGCGCCGCCGCGAAATAGCTCATCGTCCAGCGGGATAGCGACGCCATCGGCATGGCCGCAGGTCTCCCCGGCGGGCCCCTCAGTGGCCGCAGGTGCAGGAATGGCCGTCGTCATGGCCGCCGCAATCGGCGGCCCCGGCCCCGGCCCCGGCTTCGGCGCCGGCTTCGTGCCGGCCGATCTCGACCTGCCAGATCTCCGGCCCCTGCACGATGTAGGTCCAGGAATAGGCGCCGGGATAGCGCGACTCCATCTGCCGCCGCAGCGGCGCCGGATCGTGATCGTTGACGATGCTGAAAGCCTCGCCCGGGGGCAGGCGCTCCAGGATGCCGAAGATCGTGGCGTGGCGGACGACCGGCGGGATGCTGCGCACGTCCAGCGGTTCGAGGGGCAGTGTCGTCATGGGGGCCGGCTCCGGTTGCGCCTCCGCTCGGGGAGGTTCGCAAACCCTAGCCGGCCGGCGGCTGCGGCAACTTGTCGAAGCGCAAACTCTGCCGCGGCTCGCCCTATTGTTCGAGGAACAGCATGGTCGCGATGGCGAGCGACATCAGCACGGCGGCCGCGACTCCGCCCCGCTGCAGCACGCCCATGCGGTAGAGCGTCAGCGCCATCACGATGATGGCGGGCGTGGCGACGGCAAGTCCCATCTGGGCATCGGTCATCATGGTCTCCTTCCGGCGCGGCCCCGCGCAGCCTTCCCGAGGGGACGACGCGGCGCTCGGGGGCTCAGGCGGCGAGCGCGCGATAGATCGACGGCAGCGCCGCCGGCAGGCGTTCGAGCTTCGAGATCACGGCATGGCCGTTGCGGCCGAAGAGGTGCGGGATATAGGCCCGCGACTCGCGGTCGACGGTGACGGCGAAGACGCAGATGCCGGCTCGCCGGGCCTCGATCACCGCCATGCGGGTGTCCTCCATCGCGAAGCGGCCCTCGTAGTGGTCGATGTCGTTGGGCTTGCCGTCGGTCAGCACGAGCAGGAGCTTGCGCCGGTCGGGCCGGGCCTTGAGCCCGGCCGCGGCATGGCGGATCGCCGTGCCGATGCGGGTGTAGTAGCCCGGCGTCAGCGCCGCGATGCGCGCCTCCACCGCCGGCCCCATCGCCTCGTCGAAGCGCTTCAGCGTCTCGATCCGGACCCAGTCGCGCCGGCGCGAGGTGAAGGTCAGGATCTCGTGCCGGTCGCCGCAGGCCGCCAGCCCATGGGCGAAGACGGTCAGCGCCTGTTTCTCGACATCGAGCACGCGCAGATCGTCGAACCAGGAATCGGTCGAGAGCGAGACGTCCATCAGCGTCGTAACGGCGAGATCGTGCGCCTGCGGCCGGCTGGCGCGATGGATGCGGTCGCTGCCGGGCCCGCCCGCGGCGAGGTCGGCCTGGCGCCGCACCACCGCGTCGAGATCGAGGTCCGGGCCGTCGATCTGGCCGCGCTGCGGCTCGCGCAGCGGGCGCAGCGCCTCGAACTGGCGGCGGACCTGCCGCACCAGCGCGCGCGTCGCGGCGTCCTGCGCCGGCGGCTCGCGCTCCTGGCGCGCGGTGGCGGCGAGGACGCGGCAATGGTCCTCGCGATAGCAGGCGCTGCGGAAATCCCATTCCGGATAGGTCAGCGCCCCGGCGAGCGCGGCCTCGTCGATCGCCTCGGGCGGCAGGTCGAGATCGAAGCGGAAGCGCGAGGCCGGGCGGCCCTTGCGCTCGCTCAGCACCATGTCGTCGAGCTCGTCCGCCGCCTCGGGATCATGGTCCTCGCTGTCGTCGGAGGGGCGGTCGACCGCCACCATCTCCGACATCGCCAGGATCTTCTCGAAGCGGTTGAGGATGAAGGGGCTGCGCTCGCGCCAGTCCTCGGCGGTCTCGTCGCGGCTGGCGGCATAGGCCTTGGCCTGCTCTTCGGCGCGGGCCTGGGCCGGCGGCGGCCGGTCCTCCTCGCGCCGCCGCGTACGGACGGGCGCGGCCGCGGCCGCCAGCGGCCAGAGCGGGACGCCGAGCGCCGGCAGATAGCCCGGCGGAGCCTTGGCCGGCCAGCCTTGCCCGGGGATGTCGGCGTCCTTGTCGTGCAGCAGGGCGCGGATCAGTTCCTCCACCCTGGCCTCCGTCGCAGGCAGCCCCTCCCGCCGCCGGCTCGCGAGCATCGCCGCAGCCAGCCGCCAATAAACCGGCTGCAGGCCCGGGAAGGCCGCCAGGACCGCCGCGACCAGCAGGCGCGCCGCCGCGATCAGGGCGATGTCGCGCTGGAGCGGATCGGTTTCCGTCACCGGGCGGGGCGGCATCAGGGCCATGCAGGCGGCCAGCCAGACATAGAGGTCGCGATTCAGCGCGGGCTCGGGGAAGAGCGCGATCTCGCCGGGGAGCTGCAGGCTGTCCGGCGTGCGCACCGCCAGCGACAGGCGTTCCTCGCCGAGGCCGACGCGCTGGCGCAGGTTGAGTCGGTGCGCCGCGGCGCGCCCGCGCGCCGGTACCAGCCTGACGCCGGGCTCGCCGCCGAAGCCGCGGAAGCAGACCGCGAGCGTCGGTGCGATCGTCGTCAGCGTCACCGCCGCCTGCGGGTGGTGCGGCAGGCTCGCCGTGTCGCCGACCAGCCGGTGCCAGAGGCGCCCGACCGTCTCTTCCAGCTCGAGGAAGTCCAGCATGGCGGCACCTAGCCGAGCACGGCGCGCGCGACCTCGACGAGGCCGGTCCGGACCTCCGGCTCGTCGGTCAGCGGCTCGATGATCGCGGCCAGCACCGCCTCCTGCCGCGGCAGCCCGGCTGCGATCAGGCTGGCGGCGTAGACGACGAGACGGGTCGAGACGCCTTCCTCGATATCCTGCCCCTTCAGGCTGCGCAGACGCCGGGCGAGGTCGACCAGCGGCGCCACGGCGCTTTCCGCCAGCCCGCTCTCCTGCGCCACCACGGCGATCTCCGCGTCGCGCGGCAGGAAGTCGAAGCTGATCGAGACGAAGCGCTGGCGGGTCGAGGGCTTCAGGTTCTTCAGCAGGTTCTGGTAGCCGGGATTGTAGGAGACCGCGATCATGAAGGAGGGCGGGGCGGCGAGCAGCTCGCCGGTGCGCTCCAGCGGCAGGATGCGGCGGTCGTCGGTCAGGGGATGCAGCACCACCGCGACGTCCTTGCGAGCCTCGACGATCTCGTCGAGATAGCACAGGCCGCCCTCGCGCACGGCGCGCGTCAGCGGCCCGTCGACCCAGACGGTCTCGCCGCCCCTGAGCAGGTGGCGGCCGGTCAGGTCGGCGGCGGAGAGGTCGTCATGGCAGGCGACGGTGAACAGCGGCAGGCCGAGCCGGGCCGCCATATGCGCGACGAAGCGCGTCTTGCCCGAGCCGGTCGGCCCCTTGAGCAGTAGCGGCAGGCGCCGCTCCCAGGCCTTCTCGAACAGGAAGCACTCGTTGCCGGAGGCGGTGTAGGCGGGGATGGCGAGCGCGTCGGCCGCAGGCGGCGCGACGGGCAGGCGCGGGATCATGTTCATCGGGAGAACCTTCGCGGAGGGAGGGGCGGCGGCCCGCCGGCCGGAAGCCGGCGGGCGGGGCGGTCATTCCGCCGGCTGGGCGAGGGCGATCGGCGCCGCGCTGCGCTCGCGGCCGGGCACGAGCACGGCGAAGACGAACATCAGCGCCGAGATCACCACGACCACGCCGGAGCCGAGCCGGACCCAGTAGAACAGGGCGACCTGGTCCTGCACGTCCATGAAGCTCTGGCCGAGCACGCGCTGGAGATGGACCTGGACCACGCCGGCGAAGGTCAGGGCGAAGGTCATCACCGACATCGCCGTCACCATCATCCAGAAGCTCGCGATCGAGAGCCACTGGTTATAGGGCGCGCGTCCCTTCAGCTCAGGGATGGCATAGGCCATCACCGCGAGGTTCAGCATCACATAGGCCCCGAAGAAGGCGAGGTGGCCATGGGCGGCGGTGACCTGCGTGCCATGGGTGTAGTAGTTCACCGAGGACAGGGTGTGCAGGAAGCCCCAGACGCCGGCGCCGAAGAAGGCCATCACCGAGCAGCCGATCGACCAGAGCAGCGCCGCCTTGTTCGGATGGTTGCGGCCCGCCTTCCAGGTCATCTGGAAGGTGAAGATCACCATGGTGAAGAAGGGCGCGACCTCGAGAGTCGAGAACAGCGAGCCGATCCACTGCCAGTATCCGGGCGCGCCGATCCAGTAATAATGGTGGCCGGTGCCGAGGATGCCGGAGAACAGGGCGAGGCCGACGATGACGTAGAGCCACTTCTCGACCACCTCGCGGTCGACGCCGTTGAGCTTGATCATCAGGAAGGCCAGCACCGAGGCCATGATCAGCTCCCAGACGCCCTCGACCCAGAGGTGGATGACGTACCACCAGTACATCTTGTCCAGGGCGAGGTTGATCGGGTTGTAGAAGGCGAACAGGAAGAAGATCGCCAGGCCCCACAGGCCGAAGAGCAGGATGTTGGTGACGGTGGTCTTGCGGCCCTTCAGCGAGGTCATGGTGATGTTGAACAGGAACATCAGCACGACCACGACGATGCCGACCTTGATCGCGAAGGGCTGCTCGAGGAATTCGCGCCCCTCGTGGATCCGGAAGAGATAGCCGACCACGGCGACGGCGGCCGCCACGAAGAACAGCCAGAACTGGATGACCGCGATCCTGCGGCTGTAGAGCTCGGTCTGCGCCTCCTCGGGCAGCAGGTAATAGGTCGCTCCCATGAAGCCGAGCAGCAGCCACACCACCAGCGCGTTGGTGTGGATCATGCGCACGATGTTGAAGGGCAGGATGACCGAAAGCGTATTGGGCAGGACATAGATCAGTCCCGCCACGACCCCGAAGGCGACCTGCGCGATGAACAGGGCGAGCGCTCCGTAGAAATAGAGCATCGCGACGTTCTGGGTCTCGTATCTCGTCGTGTTGTAGCCTGGCATGGCTCTCTCCTGTCGCGACGTCTCAGCCGGCCTCGTTGGGCGGCCAGTTCTGGGTCTTGATCCGGCTCGTCCATTCGAGGAAATCGGCGAGATCGTTGAGTTCCTGATCGGTCAGGTTGAACTGCGGCATCTGGCGCCGGCCCTCGATCCCGGTCGGCTGCGCCGCCATCCAGGCCTTGAGGCTCTCGCGCGCCCCGGCCGCGTCCTTGTCGCCGCCATAGCGCTTCCAGACATTGCCGAGCTCGGGCGCGAAATAGGCGCCCTCGCCGAGCAGCGTGTGGCAGTTGATGCAGGAGTTGCGCTCCCAGACATGCTTGCCGCGGGCGACCGCCGGCGTGAGCGTCGATTCGTCGGTGGATTTGGTCCGCATGAACCAGTGGCTGTGGGCGGTGAGCCCGACGAAGATGGCGAAGAAGAAGATCGATCCGCCGTAGAAGACATTGCGGGCTCCCGCCTTTGTCAGACGTTCGGCCATGCGTTCACCCTTCCCTTGCGAGCGTTAGCGGGGCGGCGCCGGCGGGGCCGGCTTGAAGCGCCCCGCATGCGGGCGGCAGGGGGCTCGCCGGTGATAGCGACGCGGCCGGCGGGCTTCTTTGCGTTTCGGCAAAGAGGGCGCCGCCTGGACGGGTGGCGGGACGGCGCGGGCCCGGCCGATCCGCGCGAAAGCGGCGGCTCCGCCCCGGAGCGAGCGCCGCGCCTTGCCGGATCGGTGGCATTCGGCGGGTCCTGTTTGCGGGGCGTCAAAGACGGCGACGAAAGCCGGCCGCCATGCCCCGGCCGGGATGGACAAGGTCGCCGCGATCCTTATGCTCCTTGGTCGATCTCCAATCTGGCTCCGGCGCGGTATGTGACCGCCCGCCGCCCAAGGGACGAGACATGGCGACCGAGACTGCAGAGACGAGCAGCCCCGAGGCCCTTCCGGACAAACCGAGCAGGCGCGCCGAATTCCTGGCTTTCCTGACGCTCGCGGTCCTGATCTGGCCCGTGGTCGCGGTCGGCGTGGTCGGCGGCTACGGCTTCCTGGTCTGGATGTCGCAGATCGTCCTCGGCCCTCCCGGCCCCCCGCGCTGAGGGCGGCCATGGACAGGGACGCCATTGATCTCGGGCGGCGCGGTTTCCTGACCGGCCGGCGCCTGCCGCGGCCCGACAGAGTCTATCCGCCATGGTCGCGCGCCGCCTCGCTCGCCGCCGCCTGCACCGGCTGCGGCGCCTGTGTGCCGGCCTGTCCGCAGCACATCGTCGCGCTCGATGCGGACGGCTATCCGGCCCTGGATTTCGCCGCGGGCGAGTGCAGCTTCTGCGGCGCCTGCGAGCAGGCCTGTCCCGAGCCGGTCTTCGACCGGTCCTTGCCCGCCTTCGCCCATGTCGCCGCGATCGGCGCCGAGTGCTTCGCCGCGCGCGGCATCGTCTGCCAGAGCTGCGGCGACGCCTGTCCCGAGGCGGCGATCGGCTTCCGGCCGCGGCTCGGCGGCCCGGCCCTGCCGGAGGTGGCGGCGGATCGCTGCAGCGGCTGCGGCGCCTGCATCGCGGCCTGCCCGGCGCGGGCCGTCGTCTTGGCGGCGCCGGGCATGGAGGCGGCTCATGGCTGAGCGCTCCGCCCCGCGCTACCATCATATTTCGAGCGCGGTCGTCTCGGCGCTTCCGGCGCATCTCGACACCGTCCTCGCCTGCATCGGGCAGATGCCGGACACCGAGGTGCACCGGGTCGAGAACGGCAAGATCGTGATCGTCCTGGAAGGCGCCAGCACCGGCGTGATCGGCGAGCGGCTGGCCGCGATCGGCCTGCTCGACGGCGTGCTCTCGGCCAACATGGTGTTCGAGCAGATCGAAGACCTCGACGATCCTGGAGTAGACCCATGACCCTGTCCCGTCGCGAGATGCTGAAGGCGCAGGCGGCCGGCGTCGCCGCGCTCGCCGCCAATATGAGCGTTCCGGCCGAGGCTCAGCCCGTCACGGGCGGCGTCGACAGCCTGCAGATCAAATGGTCGAAGGCGCCCTGCCGCTTCTGCGGCACCGGCTGCGGCGTCATGGTCGGCGTCAAGGAAGGCAAGGTCATCGCCACCCATGGCGACATGAAGGCCGACGTCAACCGCGGCCTCAACTGCATCAAGGGCTATTTCCTCTCGAAGATCATGTATGGCAGCGACCGGCTGACCCAGCCGCTGCTGCGCAAGAAGAACGGCGTCTACGCCAAGGACGGCGAGTTCACCCCGGTCTCCTGGGAGGAGGCCTTCGACACCATGGCCGCCAAGGCCAAGGCGACCCTGAAGGCCAAGGGGCCGACCGCGCTCGGCATGTTCGGCTCCGGCCAGTGGACGATCTTCGAGGGCTATGCCGCGACCAAGCTGATGCGGGCCGGCTTCCGCTCCAACAATCTCGACCCCAACGCCCGCCACTGCATGGCCTCGGCCGCCTACGCCTTCATGCGCACCTTCGGCATGGACGAGCCGATGGGCTGCTACGACGATTTCGAGCATGCCGACGCCTTCGTGCTCTGGGGCTCGAACATGGCGGAGATGCACCCGATCCTGTGGACCAGGGTGACCGACCGCCGGCTCGGCCACCCGCACGTCAAGGTCGCTGTGCTCTCGACCTTCACCCACCGCAGCTCCGACCTCGCCGACATCCCGATCGTGTTCAAGCCGGGCACGGACCTGGCGATCCTCAACTACATCGCCAACCACATCATCTCGACCGGGCGGGTGAACAAGGACTTCGTCGACAGGCACACCACCTTCGTGAAGGGCGCGACCGAGATCGGCTACGGCCTCCGGCCGGACGATCCGCGCGAGGTCAAGGCGAGGAAGGCGGCCGACGCGGCGGCGACGACCCCGATCGATTTCGACGCCTACGCCGCCTTCGTGAAGGACTACACGCTGGAGAAGGTCTCGGCCTTGACCGGGGTCGAGCCCGGCTTCCTGCAGCAGCTCGCCGAGCTCTACGCCGACCCCAAGCGCAAGGTCGTCTCGCTCTGGACGATGGGCTTCAACCAGCATGTGCGCGGCGTCTGGGCGAACCAGCTCGTCTACAACCTGCATCTGCTGACCGGAAAGATCTCCGAGCCCGGCAACAGCCCGTTCTCGCTGACCGGCCAGCCTTCCGCCTGCGGCACCGCCCGCGAGGTCGGCACCTTCGCCCATCGCCTTCCGGCCGACATGACGGTGGTCAATCCCGAGCACCGCAAGCATGCCGAGGAGATCTGGCGCGTCCCCCATGGCATCATCCCGGACAAGCCGGGCTACCATGCCGTCGAGCAGGACCGGATGCTCAAGGACGGCAAGCTCAATTTCTACTGGATCCAGGTCAACAACAACCTGCAGGCCGCGCCGAACAGCACCGGCGAGACCTATCCGGGCTATCGCAATCCCGATAATTTCATCGTCGTCTCCGACGCCTATCCCACCGTCACGGCGATGGCGGCGGACCTGATCCTGCCGGCGGCGATGTGGGTCGAGAAGGAGGGCGCCTACGGCAATGCCGAGCGGCGCACCCATGTCTGGCATCAGCTGGTCAATGCGCCGGGCCAGGCGCGCTCCGACCTCTGGCAGCTGATGGAGTTCTCGAAGCGCTTCACCACGGACGAGGTCTGGCCGGCCGAAATCCTGGACGCCAATCCGAACTACAAGGGCAAGACCCTGTTCGACGTGCTGTTCAGGAACGGCCAGGTCGACAAGTTCGCGCTCTCCGAGATCGATCCCGGCTACGAGAACCATGAAGCCAAGCATTTCGGCTTCTACGTCCACAAGGGGCTGTTCGAGGAATACGCCTCCTTCGGCCGCGGCCACGGGCATGATCTCGGCCCCTACGAGCTCTATCACGAGGTCCGCGGCCTGCGCTGGCCGGTCGTCGACGGCAAGGAGACGCTCTGGCGCTACCGGGAGGGGCTCGACCCCTATGTGAAGCCGGGCAAGGGCGTCGAGTTCTACGGCAACAAGGATGGCAAGGCGCGCATCATCGCGGTCCCCTACGAACCGCCGGCGGAGGTGCCGGACGGCGAATACGACCTCTGGCTGGTGACCGGCCGCGTGCTCGAGCACTGGCATTCCGGCTCGATGACCATGCGCGTGCCGGAGCTCTACCGGGCCTTCCCCGGCGCGCGCTGCTTCATGCATCCCGAGGATGCCCGCAAGCGCGGGCTCAACCAGGGCTCCGAGATCAGGCTGATCTCGCGGCGCGGCGAGATGCGCACCCGCGTCGAGACGCGCGGGCGCAACCGCATGCCGCCCGGCGTGGTCTTCGTGCCCTGGTTCGACGCCAGCCAGCTCATCAACAAGACGACGCTCGACGCCACCGATCCCATCTCCAAGCAGACGGATTTCAAGAAATGCGCGGTCAAGATCGTTCCGGTCTCGGGCTGATGCGCTCGCTGACCGTCCTCGGGGCCGCCGTCGCGGCGGGCCTCGTCCTCGCCTTCGGCGCGGCGCTCTCGCAGGAGGGCGCGCCGGTGAAGATCGTGCCGCGCCTGACCGGCACGGCCGATCCGATGGCGCTCGAGCGGGTGCCGGCGCTCGGCCGCCCGGTCGTCGACGACGTCAGGCGCATGCGCAACTACCCGGAGCAGCCGCCGGTGATCCCGCATGCGATCGACGGCTATCAGCTGACGCTGAACACCAATCGCTGCATGGACTGCCACAAGCGCGAGTTCACCGAAGGCTCGGGCGCGCCGATGATCAGCGTCACCCATTTCCAGGACCGCGACGGGCAGGTGCTCTCGGACGTGACGCCGCGGCGCTATTTCTGCACCGCCTGCCATGTCCAGCAGAGCGATGTGCCGCCGCTGGTCCAGAACCGGTTCCAGGATGCCAAAGACATCGGCCGGAAGCCGTAGCGGGGCGGGATCATGGCGAGGCTCAAATCCCTTTTCCTGCGGCTGTGGGGCGCCCTGCTGCGCTTCTGGCACATCGTCAGCCGGCCGAGCGCCTATCTGCCGCTCGGCTTCCTGACGCTGGGCGGGTTCGTCTGCGGCGTGATCTTCTGGGGCGGCTTCAACACCGCGCTGGAGATCACCAACACCGAGAAGTTCTGCACCTCCTGTCACGAGATGCGCGACAACGTCTATCAGGAGCTGACGCAGACCGTGCACTTCTCCAACCGCTCGGGCGTGCGCGCGACCTGCCCGGACTGCCATGTCCCGCACAACTGGACGGACAAGATCGCCCGCAAGATGCAGGCCTCCAAGGAGGTCTGGGGCAAGATCTTCGGCACGATCTCGACGCGCGAGAAGTTCCTCGACATGCGCCTCGAGCTCGCCAAGCACGAATGGGCCCGGCTCAAGGCGAACGATTCGCTCGAATGCCGCAACTGCCACTCCTCGGTGGCGATGGACTTCACCAAGCAGACCCGCCGCGCCGCCGAGATCCACGGCCGCTTCCTCACCACCGGCGAGAAGACCTGCATCGACTGCCACAAGGGCATCGCCCATCTGCTGCCCAACATGACCGGCATCGAGCCGGGCTGGAAGGAGGCGCCGGAGCTGCAGGGCAAGGGCAGCGCCTCCTGGCATGGTCCGGAGCGGGCGGTCAGCGCCTATCTGGCCGAGATCGAGCGGCGCTGAGGGTGCCGCGGACGGGCCTCATTCGTCCAGGCCGGCGAGCCTGCGCGTCAGGGCCGCCGACGACATCGCTCTGGCGAGCGGGAAGGCCTGCCCGGCCCAGAGCAGGGTGAAGTCGTCGCGGCCCGCCGCTTCGGCGGCGGCGCGCAGCGGCCCCAGCGCCGTGCCGGCGGTCGGGAAGGGCGGCGCGAGTTCGCTGAGCGGGCCGAGCTCCGCCATGGCGCGGTTGACGATGCCACGCGCCGGCCGGCCGGTGAACAGGTTGGTGATCGCGGTCGGGCGCTCGCCCATGCCGAGCGCCTTGCGATAGATCGGCGAGATGCCGGCCTCGGGCGTGAACAGATAGGCGGTGCCGACCTGCACGGCGGCGGCGCCGAGCGCGAAGGCGGCTTCCACGCCGCGCCGGTCGCTGATGCCGCCGGCGGCGATCACCGGCACGGACACGGCGTCGACGATCTGCGGCACCAGGGCGAAGGTGCCGACCTGTTCCGACATCCTGTCGGTCAGGAAGCTGCCGCGATGGCCGCCGGCCTCGGCGCCCATGGCGATGACCGCGTCGACGCCGCGCCCGGCGAGCCAGCGCGCCTCGGCCACCGTGGTCGCCGAGGCGATCACCCTGGCGCCGGTCCGCTTCACCCGCTCGAACAGCTCCGGCGCCGGCAGGCCGAAATGGAAGCTGACGATCTCGGGCCGGTAATCCTCGACCACGGCCGCCGAGGTCGCGTCGAAGGGCGCGCGCCCGCTCGGCGTCTTCGGCATATCCGGATCGAGCCCGGCCTCGGCATAGTAGCCGGACAGCCGCGCGAGCCAGGCCGCCTGGCGCGCCGGATCGTCCGCCGGGTTGGCATGGGCGAAGAAGTTGAGGTTGATCGGCCGGCGCGTCCCCGCCCGTACCGTGTCGAGAGCCGCCCGGAGGCCGGCCTCGTTGTACTGTGCGCTCGCCAGCGAGCCGAGGCCGCCGGCCTCGGCCACGGCGACGACCATCTCCGGCGTGGTCGAGCCCGCCATCGGCGCCTGGATGACCGGCAGCTCGACGCCGAGAAGGTTGAGCAGCCGGGACTGCGCTGTGCTGGTCATGAGATCGCTCCTCGTGCGGCGAGCGGCCAGTGTCCGTCCCGGCCAGCCGATTTCAAGGCGAAGGTCGGCGCATCCGGAGTGCGCAATTCAGCCGGCCCCGGTCCGGGCCCCTGACGGCCCATCGGCAAATCCCGAGCCCACCGAAATCCCGAGCCCTACGACGGATTCCGGCGCTCCGCTGCGCTGCGGCCGGAATGACGGCGCAAGATGGTGAAAGCGAAGCCATGCCGTGGGTTCGGCTGCCCTCAGGCCGGCTTGTGCGGCAGGACGAGGCCGTAGCCGCCGGCCGCGGGCTGCTCCTCCGTCTTGCGCAGCCGCGTGTCGCTGAGCTCGTCGGCGGCTTCCAGGATCGGATAGGCGATCGAGGTGATGTGAGCGTGGATGCGCTTCAGGTCGCGCAGCACGTCGAGATGGATCGAGGAGGTCTCGAGCGACTGTGGCACGCCGCTGCGCAGCCGCTCGTAATGGCTCTCGGTGGCCCGGCGCTCGGCGGCGCGCATCGCGCTCTTCTCGTCGAAGAGCTGGCGGGCGAGCGTGATGTCGCGCGAGGCGAGCACGTTGAGCGCGAGCTGCAGGCTGTTGCTGACGCGCCCATGCAGCTCGCGGATTTCGGCGAGGCCCTCGTCCGAGAAGCGGTAGCGCTTGCGGATCTTCTTCTCCGCCAGCTCGCGCAGGTTCTTGTCGATGATGTCGCCGATATGCTCGAGATTGGTGGTCAGGGTGATGATCTCGAACAGGCGCCGGCTGTCCGCCTCGCCCAGCGGGCGGCGCGAAAGCTGGACGAGATAGAGCTTGATCGCCTCGTGGATCGTGTCGACGCCGTCGTCCGCCGCGGCGATCTCGCGCGAGAGCGCGAGCTTGTCGTGCTCCAGCAGCGGCAGCATGTCCTTCAGCATGGCGCCGACCCGGTCGCCGAGATGCAGCGTCTCCCGCATCGCGCTGGCGAGCGCCTCGGACGGGCTGTCGAGCAGTCCGGGGTCGAGGTAGAGCGGCCGTGTCCGCTGCTCGGCCGCCGGCGTGGTCGGGGTCAGCCGGGTGACCAGGGCGGCGATCGGCCCGGTGAAGGGCAGGAAGACGAGCGCGCCGAGGATGTTCAGCGCCAGGTGGATCTCGACCGCGAGCCGCGTCGGATCCGCCGACCACTGCGCGAACCAGGCGGCGAGCGGTTTGGCGAAGGGGATGACGGCGAGCGCGATCACGACTCGCGTCAGGAGGTTGGCGAGGGCGACGCGGCGCTGGACGGCCGGGGCGCCGAGCTGGTCGACCACCGGCACCAGCGCGTTGCCGAGATTCGCGCCGACGATCAGGACGAGCGCGGTCGGGGCCGGGAACAGGCCGCCGGCCCAGAAGGAGGCGACCAGCAGGACGATGGCGAGGCTGGAATGGGTCAGCCAGGTCGCCGCGATGGTGATCGCCACCGCGAGCAGCGGCTCGCTCGCCAGCGCCTCGAACACGGAGCGGAAGACGGGCGACTGCGCCAGCGGGGCCGAGGCGGTCTTGAGCTCGGCCAGCGAGAGCAGGATCAGCCCGATGCCGACGATCAGGCGGCCGATATTGCGGGCCCGGTTCATCGCCTCGTTGGCGAGATAGAGCGCGACCCCGACGGCGAGGCAGGCCCCCCAGAGCCAGCCGAGCTCGAACGAGACCAGGAAGGCGGCGAGCGCGGTGCCGATATTGGCGCCGAGCAGCACCGCGAAGGCCATGGGCAGGCCGATCAGCGCCTGACCGGCGAAGGAGGAGAGCAGCAGCGTCGTCGCCGTCGAGCTCTGCAGGATCAGGGTGACCACCGCACCGCTCGCCATCGCCGAGACCCGGTTGCCGGCGAAGCGCGCGAGGCCGTGCCGGAGCGACGGCCCGAAGGCCCTGGTCGCCCCTGTGCGCACCAGCCGGACCGCCCAGATCAGCAGCGCCACCGCGCCGGCGAGGTGGATCAGGATGGCGGTGGTGCTCTCGGCGGCGTTCATCGTCGGAAGTGTGCTCCGTCGCGGGATTCGGAGGAGTGAAACGGTGGATAATGCCACCAAATTGATTAGCCGTCTTATAAAATCGGTGCGATGGCGCCGCCTTTGGACGGAATTGTCAAACTGCGGATAAGCTGTGCGCTTCCAATGATTTCGAGCGTTCTGGGAAACGTCGTTGCCGCTTTTCCGCCGGAGGCTCGGCTCCGACGACCGGCTTTGCCGAGCATCGGGCGGAGCGGAAACGCTCATCCAGCGAGCAAACGCGCGACGGCCGGCGATGGATCCAGGCTGCGACGTTTTCGACAGGGATGGAGCGCATGCGAGGCCCCGCCGGCTTCGCCCGACGCCCGGCTCGGTGCGCCTGCAATGCCGGCCGTGCGGGTGGCGGCGAGGGCGTCACGGCTTTTCGGCGGCGGAGGCCGCCGATCCGAAGCGGCTGCGGCGCCGGCCCGCCGCCTCGATCGGGATTTGGTCCAGGCCGGGCTCGCTCAGCCGGTCTTGGCCTGGTTGAAATCCGAGATGCCGCCATGCGCGGCCGACCATTTGGCCGGCTCGTTGAGGAAGCTCTCGACCTCCTCCAGCACCTTCGGCTCGAAATGGCCGCTCGCCTTGGCGACCTTGAGCACGTCCCACCAGGTGGTGAGATAGTGCAGGCCGACGCCGATCTCCTTCATCATCTCGCGTCCCTGCGGGAAGATGTCGTAGTAGAACAGCACGAAGCAGTGATCGACCTTGGCGCCGGCGTCGCGCAGCGCCTTGCAGAAATTGACCTTGCTGCCGCCGTCGGTGGCGAGATCCTCGACGAGCAGCGTGCGCGCGCCCTCGACCACCTCGCCCTCGATCTGGGCGTTGCGGCCGAAGCCCTTGGGCTTCTTGCGGACATACTGCATCGGCAGCGACAGCCGGTCGGAGATCCAGGCGGCGAAGGGGATGCCGGCCGTCTCGCCGCCGGCGACGATGTCGATCGATTCGTAGCCGATGTCGCGCACGATCGTCGTGGCGGCGAAGTCGATCAGCGAGGAGCGCAGCCGCGGAAAGGAGATGATCTTGCGGCAGTCGATATAGACCGGGCTCGCCCAGCCGGAGGTGAAGATGAAGGGCTTGTCCTGGTAGAAGTGGACCGCCTTGATCTCGAGCAGCATCTTCGCCGCTTCGAGGGCGATGGTGGCCCGGTCGACCGGCATGTAGAGATTGGGCATGGTCTTGTTCTCCAGGGCCAGCGCGCGCCAGCCTTCGCCGTTCGCAGGCGTTGGCGCGGGCTCGTGTCGACTTCGCAAACGGCCCCTTCTCGACAGGTTGCCGGCGAAGGTCAATCCCCGCGGCGCGCCGTCCCCGGATGATTGCGCGCGATGCTCGCATGGCTCGGGCAAGGCAGCTATGGAAAGGGCGGCCCTCGCGCGGATTCGGCGGGGCAGGTCAGCACAGGGGCAGGGTATGAGCGTCACGGAACTCTTCGGCGGCACGCAAGCCAGGGCAGCGGGTTCCTTCGAGACTCTGACGATCCGCCGTCCGGACGACTGGCACGTGCATCTGCGCGACGGCGCCATGCTGAAGGCGGTGCTGCCCTTCACCGCGGCGCAGTTCCGGCGCGGCATCGTCATGCCGAACCTGGTCCCACCGGTGACCGGCATCGCGGCGGCGAGCGCCTATCGCGAGCGCATCCTGGCGGCGCGGCCGGAGGGCAGCGACTTCACCCCGCTGATGACCTGCTATCTGACCGACATCACGGCGCCGGACGAGATCGAGCGCGGCTTCCGCGACGGCGTCTGGGCCGCCGCCAAGCTCTATCCGGCCGGCGCAACCACCAACGCCCATTACGGCGTCACCGATATCGCGAAGCTCGCGCCGGTGCTGGAGCGCATGGAGCGGATCGGCATGCCGGTCCTCGTCCATGGCGAGGCGACCGACCCGGCCGTCGACATCTTCGACCGCGAGGCGGTGTTCATGGAGCAGGAGATGCTGCCGCTGCTGCGGCGGCATCAGGGGCTGAAGGTCGTCATCGAGCACGTCACCACCGCCGAGACGGTCGATCTGGTGCGGGCCCATGCCGGCCGCGCCGCCGGCACGATCACGCCGCACCACCTGATCATCAACCGGACCTCGCTCTTCCAGGGCGGGCTCAGGCCGCATCTCTATTGCCTGCCGGTCGCCAAGCGCGAGCGCCACCGCCTCGCCTTGCGCAAGGCGGCGACCTCCGGCGACGGCAACTTCTTCATCGGCACCGACACGGCCCCGCATCTGCGTAGCGCCAAGCAGGCCGAATGTTGCTCGGCCGGCGTCTTCGGCGGCGCCACCGCCTTGCAGACCTATGTCCAGGTCTTCGACGAGGAAGGCGCGCTCGCGCATTTCGAGGCCTTCGCCGCGGAGAACGGCGCGCGCTTCTACGGCCTGCCGCTGAACGAGGGCACGCTCACGCTGGAGAAGCGGCCTTGCCGGGTCTCGCCCGCGGTCGCTGTCGGCGATGAGGACGTCGTCGTCTTCCGCGGCGGCGAGGAACTGCCCTGGTCGCTGGGCGAGGTGAGGGGCTGAGCCTCGCCGTCATGCTCGCCCTTGTGGCGAGCATCCACGTCTCGAACGCCGCCTTCGATTGTTGAAGCAAAGACGTGGATGGTCGGGACAAGCCCGACCATGACGGGAAAGCTGTGCCGTCGAGGCGACATTCGGCCCCCGGCCCCCCTCCCTCAACCGGTGAACACCACCGTCTTCTTGCCGTTGAGCACGATCCGGTCCTCGAGATGGTGCGAGACGGCCCGGGCCAGCACGCGCCGCTCGATGTCGCGGCCCTTGCGGACGAGATCGTCGGGCGTGTCGCGATGGCTGATGCGCTCGACGTCCTGCTCGATGATCGGGCCCTCGTCGAGGTCGGGCGTGACGTAGTGCGCGGTCGCGCCGATCAGCTTCACCCCGCGCTCATGCGCCTGATGATAGGGCTTGGCGCCCTTGAAGCCCGGCAGGAAGGAATGGTGGATGTTGATGCAGCGCCCGGCGAGCTTGGCCGAGAGCCCGTCCGAGAGGATCTGCATGTAGCGGGCGAGCACGACGAGGTCCGTCTGCGTCTCCTGCACGATCCGCCAGATCTCGGCCTCCTGCTCCATCTTGGTCTGCCGCGTCACCGGCAGGTGATGGAAGGGGATGTCGCCGATATCGGTCGAGGCGATCGCGGCGCGCTCATGGTTCGAGACGATGCCGACGATCTCCATCGGGAGTTCGCCGATGCGCCAGCGATAGATCAGGTCGGCCAGGCAATGGTCGAACTTCGAGACCAGGAGCAGCACGCGCTTCTTCGTCGCCTGCTCGCTGAGGTTGATCGTCATGGCGAAGCGCTGGGCCAGCGCCTGGATGCCGGCGGCGATGGCCGCCTGCGGCTGCGCGTCGTCGAGGCGCGCGAAGACGACCCGCATGAAGAAGTGGCCGGTTTCGGTGTCGTCATATTGCTGGGCGTCGAGGATGTTGCAGCCGGACTCGAACAGCAGGGTCGAGACGGCGGCGACGATCCCCGGGCGGTCGGGGCAGGAGAGGGTGAGCACGCTGGTGCGGTCGAGCATGGCACGATGCCGCCGGTCGGGCGGCCCTTCGATCTGGAAAGCCGGGTTCTGGGGCGACGAGGGGGGCGCGCGACGCGCTGCCGTCAACCTCGGCCGGTCAGGCGCGCGCAGCCGCGCGCGGCCACGAGGGCGGCGGCGGGCGATCCGTAATGGCTGCGCACGATCATGGCGGCTGAAGGGCCCGTTCCGGCAGGATTTGTCAAGGCGGTCGGGTCGACCAAGGAATTTCTCCCCCGCCGCAAGCGGGGGGCTTGCGGTCAGAGCCCGGCCGCCGCTGGCTCGATCAGCTTCGCCAGATTGAGCAGCTGCGCATCCCGCCCGGCGACGGCGCTCAGCATCAGGCCGCCGGAGAGCCCGTCGCCGAGCGGCATCGGCAGCGAGATCGAGCACAGGTCGAACAGATTGCAGAAGGCCGGATTGCGCAGGACGAGGCGGTTGGCCGTATGGAAGGCCTCGTCATCGGCCTCCATCGCGGCGATCGTCGGCGCCTCGATCGGAACGGTCGGCGCCAGGAAGCCGTCGAGCCCGTCGAGCATGGCGGCAAGGCGCGCGATCAGCGCCCGGCGCCTCTCCATCGCGATGATGTAGTCCACCGCCTTGCACGGCACGCCGATGGCGATGCGCGCCGCGACCCGCCGGTCGTAGCTCTCCGCCTTGCTCGCCATCAGATCGCGATGCACCGCCGCGGCCTCGACGGTGACGAGCGGGGACGGGCAGATCGCGAACATCTCCTTGTAGAGCGCGTCGAAATCGACCGGTTCGACCGCGATGCCGAGCCGCGCCACGCGCTCGACCGCCGCCTCATAGGCTTTGGCGACCGATGCGTCGGCCTCGGCCAGGAAGCCGCCGCGCGCCACGCCGAGGCGGACGCGGCGGGCGGACAGCCCGCCCTCCAGGTCGAAGGGTTTGTCGGCCAGCGCCGAGAGCAGGCGCGCGCAGCCGGCGACGTCCTTCGCCAGCGGGCCGATCGAATCGAGGCTCGGCGCCAGCGGGAAGCAGCCATCGGCGGGGACCGTGCCGTGGGTCGGCTTCATCCCGGCGATGCCGTTGAACGCGGCGGGGATGCGGCAGGAACCGCCGGTGTCGGTGCCGACCGCCAGCTCCGATGTCCCCTCTGCCACCGAGACCGCCGCACCCGAGGAGGAACCGCCGGGGATGCGCGCCTTGTCGGGGGCGCTGCCGGGCGTGCCGAAGCTGGCGTTGAGGCCGATGCCGGAGAAGGCGAACTCGGTCATGTTGGTCTTGCCGACGATCACCGCGCCGGCCCGGCGCAGCCGCGCCACCGACGGCGCATCCTGGGCGGCGGGAGCGGCGCCCTTCAAGGCGCTGGAGCCGGCCCAGGTCGTCATGCCCTTCACGTCGAGCAGGTCCTTGACCGAGACGATCGTGCCGTCGATCGGGCTCAGCTGCAGACCGGCTTCGCGCCTCCGGTCGGCGGCGTCGGCCTCGGCGCGCGCGCTGTCGGCGAGCAGCCTGGTGAAGACGGGGGCGCCGTCGCCGAGGCGGGCGAGGGTGGTTTCGAGCTTGTCGCGGACGCTGCGGGACATCGGGCGGGCCTGGCTGCTGGAGGGCGCGCGGCGGAGAGCCGGCGCCTCTGGTTAGGCCAGTTCGCGACCCGAGGGAACCGCTGGCCCGTCATCCCGGGGTTTTGCGATCGCAAAGAGCCCGGAATCCATGAACGCGAGGCTATTCCAGCTCGTCATGCTCGCCCTTGTGGCGAGCATCCACGTCTTGAACACTGCCTGTAATTGGCGAGGCGAAGACGTGGATGGTCGGGACAAGCCCGACCATGACGGGAAGGGCGGTGTTCATGGGTTCCAGGCTCAGCCCTGCGGGCTGCCCCGGAATGACGCCGCGTTCTCGTTACGCCGCCATACCGCCCGGGCAGGGCAGCAGCGGCTTGCCCTGGAGCTGCCCGTCCTGCGCGAAGAGCTCGGCCAGCCAGTCGACGAAGACGCGGACCTTGTTCGAGAGGTGCCGGTTCGGCGGGTAGATGATGTGCAGCGGCTTCGGCTTCGTGCACCAGTCCGTCAGGATCGGCACCAGCCGGCCGACGGCGATATGCTGCACGGCCATGAAGGTCGGCACCTGCATGACGCCGAGTCCGGCCAGCCCGGCGGCGACATAGCCGGTGCCCTCGTTCAGCGAGACGACGTAGTCGCCCTGGATCTCGATGGTCTCCTTCGCGCTGGCGAAGGTGAAGGGCAGGATGCGGCTGGTGCCGGCCCGGCGATAGCCGATGGCGAGATGGCCGTTCTCCAGGTCGCGCGGATGCCGCGGCGTGCCATGCTTCGCCAGATAGCCCGGAGTCGCGCAGGTGATCAGCATCATCTCGCCGATGCGGCGGGCGATCAGGCTCTGGTCGTCGATCGCGCCGGCCCGCACGGCGAGGTCGAGATTCTCGCCGACCAGGTCGGCCGGCCGGTCGGACAGGCCCATGTCGACCTGGATTTCCGGATAGCGCGCATGGAAGCCCGGCAACGCCGGCAGGATGATGTCGGTGGCCAGCGGCACGCTGACGTCGATGCGCAGGCGTCCGCTCGGCCGGGCCTGCGACGAGGCCATGCTCTGGTCGAGCTCGTCGATCTCGCCGAGCACGCGCAGCGCCCGCTCGTAATAGGCGGCGCCGTCCATCGTCACCGTGACCCGGCGCGTCGTCCGGTTGAGCAGCTGCGCCCGCAAATGCCCTTCCAGCTGCTGGATCAGCTTGGTCACCGTCGGCTTGGGCAGGTCGAGCAGTTGCGCCGCGCGGGTGAAGGTGCCGACCTCGACGACGCGCACGAAGGCGCGCATGGCGGTGAGCTGGTCCATCTTCTGTCCTCGGCCGATCCGGCGATTGTTTCCAGACAGAAACAAAGTGGGAGCGGATCGGCGGTTTATTAAGCCGGGAGCATCACCTAAATCGTGACGCACTGCAATATTCGTCAGCCGTCACAGCCATGCTCGCTCCGTCCATCCCCGAAAGCCGCTATCGCCGCGCCGTCTTCTGGCGCGATCAGAGTGTGCAGGCCGGGCGCGAGACGCTCGCCGGCCGGCTCTACGCGCCGGCGGCGGTGCCCGACGAGGCCGGCCTCGTCGTCCACCTCCATGGCGGCACGTTCGACAGCGGCTCGCTCGCCTCGGGCGAGGCGGTCGCGACCACGCTGGCCGAGGCCGGCGCGATCGTGATCTCGCTGCCCTACCCGCTGGCGCCCGAGCACCGCTTCCCGCAGGCGCTCGAGACCGCCTATGCGGCGCTCGAGCGCATCGGTCGCGACAAGGCGCGCTGGGTCGGCAGGCATGCGCCGCTCTATGTGGCGGGCGAGGAGGCCGGCGGCAACCTCGCCGCGGCGCTCGCCATGATGGCGCGCGACCGGCACGGCCCGCCGCTCGCCGGCCAGATCCTGTTCTCGCCGATGCTCGATTCCTGCCTCGGCACCTATTCCGTCCGCAAGGCCGAGGCCGGGCCGGTCGGCTGCCGCTGGGCCGATGGCTGGCATGCCTATCTCGGCTCGCCCGAGAAGGCGGCGCATCCCTACGCGGCGCCGGTCAATGCCGTCAGGCTTTCCGGCCTCGCCCCGGCCCTGATCGTCACGGCCGAGGACGACCTGCTGCGCGACGAGAGCATCAACTACGCCGGCCGGCTGAAGGCGGCCGGCGTCGACACCACCATCCGCGTCGTTCGCGGGCCGAGCCATTGGCCGGAGGCCTTCGCCGAAGGCCCCTGCGACGGCACCTGCCTGTGCGCGGCCTGTCATCACATCAGCGAATTCTACACCGCGACCGCGCCGTCCTAGCCGCGCGTTCGCCCCGCTCTTTCGACATCCACTTGAAGGAATGACCCGATGATTCAGGGAACGATGCGTCATGCCCTGTTGGGCGTTGCCGTCACCGCCGGCGTCTCGCTCGCGGCGCTGGCCGTCGCCGTCCACGGCTCGGACAAGGCGCAGGGCGATACCGCCCCCGCCGCCGCGGCGGCGACGCCGGTATCGGTCGCGACCGTCGAGCAGCGCGATCTGGTCAGCTGGGCCGAGTTCTCCGGCCGGCTCGAGGCGATCGAGCGCGTCGAGATTCGCTCGCGCGTCTCCGGCGTGGTCGAGCAGGTGCACTTCGCGCAGGGCGCGCTGGTCAGGCAGGGCGACCTGCTCGTCAGCATCGACCAGGCGCCCTACCAGGCCGAGTTCGAGCGGGCCCAGGCGCAATTGCTCGCCGCCGAGGCGCGCGTCGCGCTCGCCCGGACCGAGCATGAGCGCGGCCAGAAGCTGATGTCGACACAGAACGTCTCGCAGCGCGACCTCGATGCGCGGCTGAACGCCCTGCGCGAGGCGCAGGCGAACGAGAGCGCCGCCCGCGCCGCCCTGCAATCGGCGCGGCTGAACCTCGACTACACCCAGATCCGCGCCCCGATCGACGGGCGCATCGGGCGCCTCGAGGTCACCGTCGGCAATCTCGTCGCCGCCGGCGCCAATGCGCCGCTGCTGACCACGCTGGTCTCGGTCGATCCGATCTATGCCGGCTTCAACGCCGACGAGGGCTCGCTGCTCAAGGCGCTCGCGACCCTGCCGGCGGAAGGGCGGCGCGACCTCCGGCGTATCCCGGTGCAGATGACCACCGCCACCAACGAGGCCGCGCCGGTCTCCGGCCATCTCAACTTCGTCGATAACGGCATCGACGCCGCGACCGGCACGGTCCGCGTCCGCGCGATCTTCGACAACAGGGATGGCGCGCTGATGCCCGGCCAGTTCGTGCGCCTGCGCATGGGCCAGGCGAAGTCCGAGCCGGCGCTGGTCATCAACGAGCGCGCCGTCGGCACCGACCAGAACAAGAAGTTCGTCTTCGTCGTCGGCAAGGACCACAAGGCGCAATGGCGCGAGGTCACGCTCGGCACGGCCGCGCAGGGCCTGCGCATCGTCACCAGCGGGCTCCAGGCCGGCGAGCAGATCGTCGTCAACGGCCTGCAGCGCATCCGCCCGGGCGCCACCGTGGCCCCCGAGCAGGTGCCGATGGCCGAGCGCTCCGAGCTGAAGCAGCCGAAGACCGAGCTCGCGCAGCGCTGAACCTCTCCCGTCATTCCGGGGCAGGCCGAAGGCCTGAGCCCGGAACCCAGAACCGATGCCGGCTCTGGGTTGAACGACCCCTTAGCCGATGCTTCTCGAATAGGCGCATCGGTTCTGGGTTCCGGGCTCTTCGCTGCGCGAAGCCCCGGAATGACGGGGCGGTTTCTCACATTCCGTTTCCCGCCCCGCCGGCCGCTTCGGGGCCGGCGGGCAGCCGCCTTGAAGGGGCATCCCCATGAACCTCTCGAAGTTCTTCATCGACCGGCCGATCTTCGCCGGCGTCCTCTCCGTCCTGATCTTCCTCGCCGGCCTCCTGGCGCTGCGCGCGCTGCCGATCTCGGAATATCCCGAGGTCGTGCCGCCGACCGTGGTGGTGCGCGCGCAATATCCCGGCGCCAATCCGCGCGTCATCGCCGAGACCGTGGCGACGCCGATCGAGGAGCAGATCAACGGCGTCGAGGGCATGCTCTACATGTCGAGCCAGGCGACGACCGACGGCGTGATGACGCTGAACGTCACCTTCAAGCTCGGCACCGACCCTGACAAGGCCCAGCAGCTGGTCCAGAACCGCGTCTCCCAGGCGGAACCCCGCCTGCCCGAGGAGGTGCGCCGCCTCGGCGTCACCACCATCAAGAGCTCGCCGGACCTGACGATGGTGGTGCACATCACCTCGCCGAACGGCCGCTACGACATGACCTATCTGCGCAACTACGCCGTCCTCAACGTCAAGGACCGGCTGGCGCGCATCGACGGCGTCGGCCAGGTCCAGCTCTTCGGTTCGGGCGACTATTCGATGCGCGTCTGGCTCGACCCGCAAAGGACCGCCGAGCACGGCCTCTCGCCCTCCGACATCGTCCGCGAGATCCGCGCCCAGAACGTCCAGGCCGCCGCCGGCGTGATCGGCGCCTCGCCGAGCGGGCCGGGGCTCGACCTGCAGCTCTCGGTCAACGCGCAGGGCCGCCTCGCCAGCGAGGAGGAGTTCGGCGAGATCATCGTCAAGACCGCCCCGAGCGGCGCCGTCGTCAGGCTGAAGGATGTCGCCCGTATCGAGCTCGGCGCCGCCGACTACGCGCTGCGCTCGCTGCTCAACGGCAAGTCGGCCGTCGCCGTCCCGGTCTTCCAGGCGCCGAACTCGAACGCCATCGCCATCGCCGACCGGGTCCAGGAGACGATGCGCGAGATCAAGCAGAACATGCCGGAGGGCGTCGACTATTCGATCGTCTACGACACCACCCAGTTCGTCCGCGCCTCGATCAAGGCGGTGGTCACCACGCTGTTGGAGGCGATCGCGCTGGTCGTGCTCGTCGTCATCGTCTTCCTGCAGACCTGGCGCGCCTCGATCATCCCGCTGGTCGCCGTGCCGATCTCGGTCGTCGGCACCTTCGCGGTGATGTATCTCTTCGGCTTCTCGATCAACGCGCTCTCGCTGTTCGGCCTGGTGCTGGCGATCGGCATCGTCGTCGACGACGCCATCGTCGTGGTGGAGAATGTCGAGCGCAACATCGAGAACGGGCTCTCGCCGCGCGAGGCGACCTACAAGGCGATGCGCGAGGTCTCCGGCCCGATCATCGCGATCGCGCTCGTCCTCGTCGCCGTCTTCGTGCCGCTCGCCTTCATCAGCGGCCTGACCGGCCAGTTCTACCGCCAGTTCGCGCTGACCATCGCGATCTCGACGGTGATCTCGGCGGTCAACTCGCTGACCTTGTCGCCGGCGCTCGCGGCGCTGCTGCTGCGCGGCCACGACGCGCCCAAGGATGCGCTGACCCGCTTCATGGACCGCCTGCTCGGCTGGTTCTTCCGCGGCTTCAACCGCTTCTTCAACCGCTCCTCGCAGGCCTATGGCGCCGGCGTCAGCCGCATCCTCGGCCGCAAGACCGTGATGATCGTGATCTATCTCGGCCTCGTGGCGCTGACCGGCGTGCTCTTCCGCACCGTGCCGTCGGGCTTCGTGCCCGGCCAGGACAAGCAGTACCTCGTCGGCTTCGCCCAGCTCCCCGACGCGGCGACGCTCGACCGCACCGAGGACGTCATCCGCAGGATGGACGAGATCGCCCTGAAGCATCCCGGCGTCGAGAACGCGATCTCCTTCCCGGGCCTGTCGATCAACGGCTTCACCAACTCCTCCAATGCCGGCATCGTCTTCGTCGGCCTGAAGCCCTTCGACCAGCGCAAGGACCCCTCGCTCTCGGGCAACGCCATCGCCATGCAGCTCAACAAGGAGTTCGCCGGCATCAAGGAGGCGTTCATCGCGATGTTCCCGCCGCCGCCCGTCCAGGGCCTCGGCACCATCGGCGGCTTCAAGCTGCAGATCGAAGACCGCGCCGGCCTCGGCTACAAGGCGCTCGACGAGGCGACCAAGGCCTTCATGGCCAAGGCCGCTGCGGCGCCCGAGCTCGCCGGCATGTTCTCGAGCTTCCAGGTCAACGTGCCGCAGCTCTATGCCGACATCGACCGCACCAAGGCGCGCCAGCTCGGCGTGCCCGTCACCGACGTCTTCGAGACGCTGCAGATCTATCTCGGCTCGTCCTATGTGAACGACTTCAACAAGTTCGGCCGCACCTACACGGTGCGCGTCCAGGCCGACGCGCCGTTCCGCGCCTATCAGGAGGATATCGGCAAGCTCAAGGTGCGCTCGACCTCGGGCGAGATGGTGCCGCTCTCGGCCGTGCTCAATGTGCGCACCGATTCAGGCCCGGAGCGCGCGATGCGCTATAACGGCTTCCTCAGCGCCGACATCAACGCCGGCCCGGCCCCGGGCTTCTCCTCGGGCCAGGCGCAGGACGCCGTCACCCGCATCGCCGCCGAGACCCTGCCCAAGGGCTTCGCCTTCGAATGGACCGAGCTGACCTATCAGGAGATCCTCGCCGGCAACTCCGCCGTCATCGTCTTCCCGGTCGCGATCCTGCTCGTCTTCCTGGTGCTGGCGGCGCAGTACGAGAGCCTGACCCTGCCGGTCGCGATCCTGCTGATCATCCCGATGGGCCTGCTCGCGGCGATGGCCGGCGTCTGGTGGAGCGGCGGCGACAACAACGTCTTCACCCAGATCGGCCTCGTCGTCCTGGTCGGACTATCGGCCAAGAACGCCATCCTGATCGTCGAATTCGCGCGCGAGCTCGAATTTCAGGGCAGGACGCCGGTCGCGGCCGCGATCGAGGCCAGCCGCCTGCGCCTGCGGCCGATCCTGATGACCTCGCTCGCCTTCGTCATGGGCGTGGTGCCGCTCGTGCTCTCGACCGGGGCGGGCGCCGAGATGCGCCAGGCCATGGGCATCGCGGTCTTCGCCGGCATGATCGGCGTCACCGCCTTCGGCATCTTCCTGACGCCGGTGTTCTACGTGCTGATGCGGAAGCTCTCGGGCAACCGGAAGCTGCGGCAGCATGGGGTGGAGGAGAAGGGGGAGGGGGAGGGGGAGGTTGCGGAGGCGGCTTAGGGTGTGGCCGGCGGGGGCGGGCGGCCGCGATCCTGCCGGCACCTGCCTTGGTTGACGGCCCTGTCATGCCCGAGTGCATGGCGGGTCGTCGTCGTTTCGGTCTCTATCGCGCACCATTCCTATTCTTTTCCGATGCCGGGTAGCTTGCTTTGAGCAACGGCGATGGGATTGTCGTCGTGGCCAATCTCAAAAGGAAAGGCTTGGCGTTGGAACAGCGGTGAAGCGATATCGACCTCGATCCGTAAGCTATCCTTTGACTTGTTTGAAAGCTTGAATACATCGGCATCGGCACCAATCGTCGTTCGGGCAAGCGTGTTGAGCTTATCGTCCGAACTCGTGTTATCCATGGCGAGAAAGGCCGCAGTCAGAACGGCCCCCAATTTAGGTCGAAGCAACAGGTCTTCGTCGACGCGCTGATTGGGTGCGATTCGGTCAAGCGCTATAAGTACATCAGTGTAGTTTCGTCTCAAATCTCCAGCGCTTACCGCTTCGAAACTGGCGGCCTCCTCAGCAGCAAGCTCAGGTTTGCCGCGGTCTGCTGCCGCCGAATGATAATAGTTCTCGATCGCACCGCGGCGCAGGAAGTAACACCCTAGTTCAGAAAGTGCATCGAGCAACGCATCAAATCGCGTGCGTAGACTAGTGGCTTCGATTCCAGCCGCGGCACTAAAACTCTCTGGGTTCGTTAATATGCGTGCCAATGTAACCCTGCGTTTGCTAAGCGCCATCGCATCATTGCTCGACCAATCAGGGTAGGTCTGTGCGGCGGTATCAACGGCCGCTTGATGATCGGCCATGAATTTTGTCAGAGCGTTTCGTAGATCGTGATCCAAGTCGGCAAGATTGGTTCGGCCAAGCCGATCAGCTATTCCGGCGGCTTGCGGCAAATCACTGAAATGACATGCTAAACTGTTATCGTCCGCAAGTGCATCAAGATCTGCTAGTACCGCGACTTGCTTGTTCATCAACCGGAAGAGCTTCGCCGCTTCAGAAAATTCATTTTTCCCTGTAACCGGAAGCACTTGGGCATTCCGGGCCAGTAGCCGCAGGTTGAGATGACGCGCGAGTTGCGTGACAATGATTTCGTCGCTCGGTCCTTCGACTAGAAGCACGCGTTCGGCAAACATTGCCATACGATGCGTCGTGCTCAGCCGCGCCACCAGCGCTGCCAGCTTAGTTCGCTTTAGGATATCGGCTTCAGCAGGAACTTGCGCCGGTGCCTGATAGGCTGAGTTGAAGAACGCGATCCTAGGTAGCTCGCTGATCTTTCGAAGTGGTAGCAATGAAGCCGAATGTGTTGCGATTACAATGAGTTTACGGGTCGGGTCGGAAGGGTCGCCTGCGACTTTTTCTATCTCTTCAAGCAAAAATGCCTGATGCTGGGGATGAAGCGAAATTTCCGGCTCGTCGATCAATAGTGCGCCGATTTCTTCGTTGTGAATGGCGGCGAGGAGCGCAACGAGTTGGAGAATTCCGCTCGCCTCGTGGTTGGCCGCGTAGGACGTTCCGCCGGAGACCGGTGTAATTCGGACGGTAAGGCCATTTTGCGACCAACCGAGTTGAACACTTCTATCGAACAACTGCTGCAATCGGGCTTCGACCTTCAGTCGTAGATCAGCCCGGCTATCGAGCACGAGTAGACCGCCCGTAATACTTTCAATTTGCCACCATTGACTGCGGTAGCTGATATGGCCAACTGCCGCTTCTTGCGAGTTGAAGTCGCCGGGGCTGTTAACTGCGGCACGGTAATGTTCAAGCGGACTACTGCGCCCGGCAGCAAGGAAGTGTGTCTTGCGGCCATAAATCGCAATGCGGTTGGTGGCATCTAGCGCCGTCTTGATCGCCCGCAAGGCGCGGGTTTTGCCACTGCCATTCGGTCCGACGAGCGTGTTAATACCAGGCCGAACGTCAAACACCGCTTCGGTTCCGGTGTTGCCTAGTAGCCGGACCTTGACCCCAAGCGGCCAAGTTTGCGCACTCGTTTGTGTACCCGAATCCACTTTTGCAGCCCCGCCAACTTGTTTTGGAGATACCTTTTATGTGCTCCTAAGCATGTTTAGAAAAGGCGGAGAGGTTCGCACGCTCTTTGAGCGGACATGCGTTGTCCAAGAGAAGTTGAAAGCCCCACCTCCTACCCCAGCCCCTTCACCCACGGCCTCCGCACCCCCTGCTCCGCAAACGCACTCCTTCCACTCTCCCGCCGCTTCCTGATCTCCGCCCGCGCCACGGTGCGTAAGTGCACCTCGTCCGGCCCGTCGATGAAGCGCAGGGCCCGGCCCCAGCTGTAGATGAAGGCGAGGGGGGTATCGTTGGAGAGCCCGCTAGCGCCGAAGACCTGCATCGCCCGGTCGGCGATCCTGGTCTGCAGGCGCGCCGCGACGACCTTGATCGCCGAGACCTCGGTGCGCGCGGCCTTGTTGCCGTGCCTGTCCATCATCCAGGCGGCGCGCAGGCAGAGCAGGCGGGCCTGGTCGATCTCCATGCGCCCCTCGGCGATCCAGTCCTGGACATTGGCGTAGTCGGAGAGGCTGCGGCCGAAGGCCTTGCGCTCCAGCGCGCGCTCGACCATCAGTTCGAGCGCGACCTCGCATTGGCCGATCGTGCGCATGCAATGATGGATGCGCCCCGGCCCGAGCCGCGCCTGCGCCAGCGCGAAGCCGGCGCCTTCCTCGCCGAGCAGGTTTTCGGCCGGCACGCGGACATTGCTGAAGTCGGTCTCGGTGTGGCCCTCGATCGAATAATGGTTCAGCAGCGGCAGGTTGCGCATCACCGTCAGGCCGGGTGAATCCATCGGCACGATGATCATGCTGTGGCGCTTGTGCGGGTCGGCCTCGGGCCGCGGATCGGACAGGCCCATGACGATGCAGAACTTCACCTTCGGGTGCAGCGCCCCGGTCGTCCACCATTTGCGGCCGTTGACGACGTAATGGTCGCCGTCGCGGCTGATGGTGGTCTGAAGGTTGGTCGGGTCGGAGGAGGCGACGCCCGGCTCGGTGATGCCGACGCAGGAGCGGATCTCGCCGTTGAGCAGCGGGTCCAGCCAGCGCTCGCGCTGCTCCGGCGTCGCGAACATGTGCAGGATTTCCATGTTGCCGGTGTCGGGGGCGCTGCAATTGAACACCTCCGAGGACCAGAAGATCCGGCCCATGATCTCGGCGAGCGGGGCGTATTCGAGATTGCTCAGGCGCGTGCCGGGCTCGTCGGCCTTGAGCGCCGGCAGGAAGAGGTTCCAGAGCCCTTCCGCCTTCGCTTTGGCCTTGAGCCCGTCGATCAGCGCCGAGGGATAGCGCCCGGCCTCGACCTCGTGCTTCCAGGCCGCGTCGGCCGGCTGCACATGGGCGTCCATGAAGGCCTGCACCTTGGTGCGCAGTTCCTCGACCCTGGCCGAATAGGCGAAATCCATGGTGCTTCTCCTCAGATCCAGGCCAGTCGGGGAACCCCTCCCCCTTGTGGGGAGGGGCAGGGGTGGGGGGCGCAAAGTCGGGGCGAATTCGCCAGGACGTGAACCGATCCGTTTCTACGAGCCGCCGTGCACCCAGTCGTTCGCCCCCCATCCCCATACCCTTCCCCACAAGGGGGAAGGGAGGAGCTAAGGCGACCGGCGCTTCGCAGAGAAATCCACATGGGAGAACGGTTCCCAGCGCCCTTCACTGTGACGCCTCGACCAGCGCTTCCGCCCGCTGCGCAAAACTCTCCGCCATCGCGCCGACCGCCACCGCATTCTCCGCCGCCGCGTTCCCGGCCTTCGCCCGCGCCGCGATGCCGTCGAGGATGACGGAAAAGCGGAACAGCGAGAAAGCGAGGTGGAAGCGGCCGGGGCCCTCGGCCCGGCCTGCGGCGGCGCAATAGCGGGCGATGTACTCCTCCTGCGAGGGGATGCCGAGCGCTTCGCGGTCGAGCCCGACGATGCCGGCATACATCGCCGGCGTCGAATGCCAGGGCAGGCAGGAGAAGGCGGCGTCGGAGAGCGGATGGCCGAGCGTCGACAGCTCCCAGTCGAGCACGGCGACGATCTTCGGCTCGCCCGGCGCGAACATCAGGTTGCCCAGCCGGAAATCGCCGTGGACGATGGTGGTGTCCGGCGTCTCGTCGAGATGGGCGCCGAGCCAGTCGATCAGCCGGTCGATCGCCGGGATCTCGCGCGTCCTGGTCTCGCGCCATTGCCGGCCCCAGCGCGCCAGCTGGCGGGCATAGTAATTGCCGGGCCTGCCGAAATCGGACAGGCCGGCGCCCTGCCAGTCGAAGCCGTGCAGGGCGGCCAGCGCCTCGGCCATGGCGAAGTACATCGCCCGCCGGTCCTGCGGCGTCACGCCGGGCAGGGCGGTGTCGTGGAAGACGCGGCCCTCCAGCCGCTCCATCAGGTAGAAGGGCGTGCCGACGACGTCGTCCGCCTCGTGCAGCAGCAGCACCGGCGGCACCGGCACGGCCGAGCCGGCGAGCGCCTTCAGGATGCGGTATTCGCGCTCGACCGCATGGGCCGAGGGCAACAGCGGCCCCGGCGGCTTCTTGCGCAGCACCAGCCGCGTGCCGGCCTCCGCATAGGAGACGAAGAAGGTCGGGTTCGACTGGCCGCCGCCGATGCGCTCGATCGCCATGCGGCCCGCGGCGCGGCCGGGCAGGGCCGAGCGCAGGAAGGCGTCCAGCCGGGCGACATCGAATTCGGGCGGGGCGGAGGCGGCGGCCGGCATGGCCGGCATATTCGGAGGCGAGGGCGGGCAGGTCAACGCGGCTGCGGCATGGCGGGCAATCGCATGACGGCCGGGCTCTTTCCCTTGCCCCCGCTTGCGGTGGGGAAGGGTTAGGGATGGGGGGTCGGAAAGCAGGGCTCGCGCCTTTTTCCAGCGAAGCGCCGAGCGGCACTGCCCCCCCAGCCCTCCCCACCGCACGCGGGGGAGGGCTCACCCGCTGCGGGGCTCAGCGCGACGCATGTGAGCCACGATCATCGCCCAGGCCTCATCGGCCGGCACGGCGTTGCCTTGTCCAGAGGCGATCGCGTCGCAGATCGGGAGGACTTTCTTCCGAAGCCGTTTTTCCATGATCCGGTCACATGCGGCGGCTCTCATCGCTTCGCCGGGGTCGGTCTTGGCTTTCGTCATCTGTCTCGCTCCTCCGCCCCGCCCTTCACCCGGACGACCGAGACCGAGCAATGCGCCTCGGCGACGACCTTGGTCGAGACGCTGCCGAGATGGCGGCGCAGCGTCGAGGAGGAGCGGGCGCCGAGCACGATATGGTCGATGTCGTTGTGCTCGGCATAGCGCAGGATCGCCTCGGCGGCGCTGACCGCCTCGATGACATGGTAGCTGACCCGGTCCTCCGGCAGATGCAGCGGCCGCGCCCAGTCCTTCAGCGCGACCAGCCGGCCGATATAGAGCGAGCGCCCCTCGGCATCGACGGTCCTGGTCTCGCCGATGATCTCGGTCCTGAGCACGGTCAGGCAGGCGAGGGAGGAATCCGGGCGGGCGGCCAGCAGCCGGCCGGTCTCGGCGAGGATCGCCGCGGCGAGCGCGTCCGCGCCTTCGGACAGATCGACCGCCGTCAGCACCATCGACGGCCCGGCCTTGCGCCGCGCCACCGTCGGCGTGCCGGTGACCTGCGCCTCCTCGCGCTTCTGGAACAGGTCGACCAGCCGCCTGCCCAGGCCGCGCTCCGGCGTGCTCCGGCGCTTGCGCGCGAGCGCCACCTGCTCGGGATGGCGCAGGTCGAAGGCGAGCCTGGTCGCGTCGGCATAGCGCCGGCCGCGGTCGACCTCGAGGCAGCGCCCGACGATCTCCTCGAGCCAGGTGGGCGCCTGCGGATTGGCGGCGCGCAGGGGCCGGGGCGCGTGGTAGAGCCGCCGCTTCATGCCGGGCACGGTCTTCGGCCGGCCGAACGGTTCCTCGCCCGTCGCCATCTGGTAGAGCAGGCAACCGAGCGCGAACAGGTCGCTCGCCGGGTCCGAGCGCTCGCCCAGCACCTGCTCGGGCGCGATATAGGCCGACGTCCCCATCGGCTCGGAACTCTCCTCGCCGAGCAGGTCCGGCAGCTCGGCATGGCGGGCGAGGCCGAAATCGAGCAGCACCGCGCGCTCCCCGGCGAGGATCACGTTCTCCGGCTTGAGATCGAGATGGACGACGTTCTGCCGGTGCAGGTCGGCCAGCGCCACAGCGATCGCGATGCCGATGCGCTGGACGTCCGGGACGGGCAGGGGCGCCTGCCTGATCCGCTCGGCCAGGCTCTCGCCGGCGACGAGGCCCATGGCGATGTAGGGGATGGCGGCGAGATCGCCCGCCGCGACGAAGCGCGGCACATGCGGGCCCGACAGGCGCTTGTGGATCAGCACCTCGGTCTCGTAGCCGATGATGGCCGAGACGTCGGCGCCGGGGTCGAGCACCGGAATCTTCAGCACCAGCGGGCCGGGGTGATCGGGATGGCTGGCGTGCCAGAGCATCGCCATGCCGCCGGCCTTCAGCCGCTCGCCGAGCGTGAAGCCGTCGATGACCGAGCCGGTCTGCAGCCGTTCCATGCGCTCGCTCCTAGATCACGCTGCACTCGGACGGGATCGTCCAAATGCAGATAACGTGATCAATTCCAATCGTTTAGAGCATGCTTGGTGCGAAAAGCCGTTGCCACTTTTTCGCAGCATGCTCTACCTCCCGATCTGCAGGCGCAGGCCGAGCCAGTCCGGCAGGCCGGCCGCCCGGATCTTCCTTGCGGTTTCCTGGCTGTCGTAGGGCACGCGCATCATCGTGACCTCGCGCGCCCGCGTGTCGAGCAGCGCGAAGCAGGCGGCCGGGTCGCCGTCGCGGGGCTGGCCGACGGCGCCGACCACGACGACATGCCGGTGCGCGGCCGAGAGCGGCGCCGGAACGTCGCGCAGGGGGATGAACGCCACCGGCTCGCGCCCGGCCCTGGCGTAGAAGATCGCCGGCAGATGGGTGTGGCCGCAGATCACCATCCGGGCCTCGGTCGCCGCGAGGCAGGCCGCGGCGCTGCGGAGGTCGCGGACATAGTGCCAGGCGGCAGGATCGCGGGCGCTGGCATGGACGAGGAGCACGCCGTCGAGCTCGGCCGTCAGCGGCAGGGAGTCGAGAAAGGCGCTCTGTTCGGCGCCGAGCTGCGCCTTGGTCCACAGCGCCGCCTCATGGGCGTTCGGCGTCATTCCGGCGGGGCCGTGCACCGCCGCCTCGTCATGATTGCCCCGGATGCAGATCGCGCCGGCGGCGACGAGCTCTCGCGCCGCGTCGACGCAGAATCCGGGGTCGGGGCCGTAGCCGACGAGGTCTCCGAGCAGCACCAGCCGGTCCGGCGCCAGCCGGCGCACGGCCGCCAGCACCGCCTCGAACGCCTCGCGATTGGCATGGATGTCGGAGAGGATGGCGATCCGCATTCAGTGTCCGGGCCCGAATCCGGGGTTTCCCTATCGTGGCAGCCTCGCTCCCGGCTTGACCAGCGCGCCTTTCGGCTCAGGCGTCTGCCGGCGGGCTTGATCGCACCGCTGGCGGCTGCGATAGTCCGGCATCATGATGATGTTCGCCGTCTTCGATCTCGCCTGACCTCCCTGCGGGCCTGACGCGCGCTTCGCGCCCGGGCCTGCAAACGGACGAAAGCTCGCGTCCGCAGGTCCCTTGCCAGCCTGCCCGCCCCGCGGGCGCTTCGGCTGGCCGCTATCGAAAGACACTCGTCAATGGCTCCCGACCAATTCGCTGGGCGCGTCCTCGACGACGCGCAGATCGCCCATTTCATCGAGCGCGGCTATGTCCGGCTCGACCATGCCTTCCCGCCCGCGCTCGCAGAGGAGGCGCGCGCCATCCTCTGGCGCGATCTCGGCTGCGCTCCGGACGATCCCGCGAGCTGGACGAAGCCGGTGATCCGGCTCGGCCTCTACACCGACGCGCCCTTCGTCGCGGCGGCGAACACGCCGCGTCTGCACGGCGCCTTCGACCAGCTCGTCGGCGCCGGGCGCTGGTTGCCCTGCCGCGCCATCGGCACGTTTCCGGTGCGCTTTCCGTCGCCGGAGGACCCCGGCGATGCCGGCTGGCATGTCGATGTCAGCTTCGGCTTCGACGATCCCGACTTCATGAACTGGCGCGTCAATCTCGCCTCGAAGGGCCGGGCGCTGCTGCTGCTGTTCCTGTTCTCCGATGTCGGACCGGACGACGCGCCGACGCGCATCCGGGCGGGCTCGCATCGCGACATCGCCCGCCGGCTCGCCCCGGCGGGCGATGCGGGGCTGTCGCTGCGCGATCTCGCGGCCGACGGTTTCGCCGGCAGCGCCGGTCGCGAGGAGGTGCTGGCGACGGGGGCGGCCGGCACGGCCTATCTCTGCCACCCCTTCCTGGTGCACGCGGCGCAGCCGCATCGCGGCACGAGGCCGCGTTTCCTGGCCCAGCCGCCGCTGCTGCCGCGCGAGCCGCTCGTCCTCGACCGGTCCGACGGCGCCTGCTCGCCGGTGGAGGCGGCGATCCGGCAGGCGCTCTGATCCCTGCGCCACTCCGCCTCGGGCCGTGCCCGGGGCGGAGTGGTGACAAGGCGCCGCCGGCGACGCTACTGTCATGGCTCCGCACCGCCCAGTGGAGACGAGCCTTGGACGCCGTGCCGAGCGAGGAGGTTGCCAAGCCGGGTCAGGCCTCGCCTCCCGCGCCGCAGAAGCAGCCGCCACGCGAGATCGAGCTGAAGCTGGCCGTGTCGCCGGAGGCGCTCGAGATTCTGCGCGGCTCCGAGCTGGTCGCCCGCCATGCCCGCAACCGCGGCCTCACCCGCCGGCTCGATGCCGTCTATTACGACACGCCCGACCGGCTGCTCGACCGCAACGGCCTCGCGCTGCGCGTGCGCCGCAGCGGCAAGCGTCACGTCCAGACCGTGAAGCGCTCCGGCTCGGGCGATCCTCTGGCCCGTGACGAATGGGAGGTCGCGCTTCCGGACGGCTCGCTCGATCTCGCCCTCCTGCCGCTCGCCGAGATCGGCGAGCCGCTCGCCGGCCTGTCGTCGGGGCAGCTCGCGCCCGTCTTCGCCACCCGAGTCCGGCGGCGCCTTCGCCGGCTCGACTTTGCCGGCGCGCTGATCGAGATCGCCTTCGACGAGGGTGCGATCGAGGCGGGCGAGAACAGCCTGCCGGTCAGCGAGATCGAGCTCGAGCTCAAGGAAGGCGAGGCGGCGGCGCTCTATGAGCTGGGGCTCGCTCTGCTCGACATCGCGCCGCTGCGGCTCGAGACGCGGAGCAAGTCGGCGCGCGGCTATGGGCTCGCCTTCTCGCGCCCGCCTCGGGCGGTGAAGGCGAAGCCGATCGAGATCGGCGCGCATGACAATGCCGACGCGGCGATCGCGGCGATCCTGGGCGGCATCCACGGCCAGTTGCTCGGCAATCTCGCGCCGGTCGCGCTCCGGTCCGGGCCCGAGAGCGTCCATCAGATGCGCGTCTCGCTGCGCCGCCTGCGCTCGGCGCTCTCGGTGCTGAAGGGCGAGGTCGCTTCGCCGGCGCTCGTCCCGATCGCGCAGGAGGCGAAGCGCTTCGGCCAGGTGCTCGGCCCGGCCCGCAACTGGGACGTCTTCATCACCCAGACCGTGCCCGACATCGAGGCCGCCGGCCTCGACGATGCGGGGCTGGCGGTGCTCCGCACGGCGGCCGAGCCGTTCCAGGCCGCGAGCTACGCCGCGGTGCAGGACTGCCTGGGCGATCCGCGGACCAGCCGGTTTCTCCTGTCGCTCGGCGCCCTGATCCAGCGGCGCGGCTGGCGCAACGGTCTCGCCAGCGAAACCATGGCGGTGCTGGCCGGGCCGGCCGCCGACTTCGCGGCGCGGGCGCTGGCACGGGTCCATCGCAAGGCGCTGAAGGGCGGGCGCGGCTTCGGCAGGCTGGACGCCGGGGCTCGCCACGAGCTGCGGCTGGCGCTGAAGAAGCTGCGCTACACGGCCGAGTTCTTCCTGCCGCTCTTCGACGGCGCGCCGGCGCGGAAATATCTCGCGCGGCTCGCCCGGCTGCAGGAAGCGCTCGGCCTCGCCAACGACGCGGCGACGACGCAGCATCTTCTCGCCGAACTGCGGGGCGGCACGGCCGGGGCGGAGCTGCATTTCGCCGCCGGCGCCGTGCACGGCTGGCAGTGTCGGCAGGCCGTCGAGGCCGGCCGCGAGCTCAAGGTGCGCTGGCGGAAGTTCGAGGGAGCGACGCCGTTCTGGTCGTAGGCTGTCGACCGCGCCGCTCCGCGGCTCGTCAGCCGGCCTTCCTCGCGACGATCGTCAATTCGCCCTCGTTGCTCACCTGGGCCAGCACGACGTCGCGCGCGGAGAGGCCCTTCGCCTCGACGGCCGACTTCACCGCCGGCGCCTTCTCGACCGCCTGGCGAAGCTTCTCCAGCTCGTCCGCGGTCCGGGTCGCCACCAGCTGGTTGACCTGCGCCCTGGTCGCCTCCGGCAGCTCGTCGATCTCGACGACCTTGACGGAGGTGATCGTCGGTGCGTTCGCCGGGGCTTCCTGCGAGGAGGCCGGCGGCTGGCTCCGGGGGCGCTCGGTCGACGGCGCCTGGGCGCTGGCGGCGCCGGCCAGGAGAGTGGCGCCGGCGGCGGCGATCAGGGTCATGCGCATCGCGTGTCCTTCCATCGGTTGCGGATGAAGGGGCGATGCGACACCAGGAATGGGATCGGAGCCTGGAGGCGATCGGGTCATTTCGTGGTCATATGGCGGCGCCGGCGGGGCAGAGACCCGAGCGCCCGCCATGGGATCAGGCCGCGTCGAGCCCGTAGAGCGAGTGCAGGGTGCGGACCGCGAGCTCGGTATAGGCGGCGTCGATCAGCACCGAGAACTTGATCTCGGAGGTGGTGATGGCGCGGATGTTGATGCCCTTCTCGGCCAGCGCCCGGAAGGCGCGCGCCGCGACGCCGGCATGGCTCCTCATGCCGACGCCGATCGCCGAGATCTTCACCACGTCGGTCGCGCCCTGGATGTCCTGGTAGGCGATGGTGTCGTGCTTGGATTCGAGCAGCGCCTTGGCGCGCTCGTAATCGGCAGTCGGCACGGTGAAGGTGATGTCGGTGGTCGCCTGGTCGTCGGAGACGACCTGGATGATCATGTCGACATTGATGTTGGCGTCGGCCAGCGGCCCGAAGATCGCCGCGGCGACGCCCGGCTTGTCGGCCACGCGCCGGAGCGTGATCTGGGCTTCGTCGCGCGAGAACGCGATGCCGGTGACGATCTGCTGTTCCACGATGTCGTCCTCGTCGCAGATGAGGGTGCCTGGATTGGGGTTGTCCGGGTCGTCGAAGGAGGAGCGCACATAGGTCGGCACGCGCTGCACCATGGCGATCTCGACCGAGCGCACCTGCAGCACCTTCGAGCCGAGGGAGGCCATTTCCAGCATCTCCTCGAACGAGACCTTGTCCATGCGCCGCGCCTTCGGCACCACGCGCGGGTCGGTCGTATAGACGCCGTCGACGTCGGTATAGATATCGCAGCGATCGGCCTTGAGCCCGGCGGCGAGCGCGACCGCGCTGGTGTCCGAGCCGCCGCGGCCGAGGGTGACGATGCGCTGCGTGCGCGGATTCACGCCCTGGAAGCCGGAGCAGACGGCGATCTCGCGGTTGCGGTCGAAGCCGGCGAGGATGCCGGCGCCGTCGACGCCCTCGATGCGGGCCGAGCCGTGCGCGTCCGAGCCGTAGAGCGGGATCTGCCAGCCCTGCCAGGAGCGCGCGGGCATGCCCATCTCCTGCAGCACGATCGCCATCAGGCCGGAGGTGACCTGCTCGCCCGAGGCGACCACGGTGTCGTATTCGGCCTGGTCGTAGACGGAGGACGCCTCCTTGCACCAGGCGACGAGCTCGTTGGTCTTGCCCGACATCGCCGAGACCACGACCGCGACCTCATGGCCGGCGTCGTACTCACGTTTGACGTGACGGGCCGCGTTCTTGATGCGCTCGACAGTGGCGACCGACGTGCCGCCGAATTTCATCACCAGACGGGCCATGACGTCCAAGAGCTCTCAGCAACGGGCCCCGGCGCCGGGCCGGGACGAATAGCGCCCTCGCGCCAGGCGAAGGGCGGGTGTAGATGACGGGCAGCACCGAAAGTGTCAATGCGGCCGCGTTCGAGACACGCGTAAACGGGATATCAAAGGCGATGACGGCAGCGGCACGCGGAAGTTCCACCATCGACCCGGCCGAGGTCGCGCGCTTCGACGCGCTGGCGAGGAGCTGGTGGGACCCGAAAGGGCCGATGGCGGTGCTGCACAAGTTCAATCCGGTGCGGCTCGCCTTCATCCGCGACCTCGCCTGCGAGCGCTTCGGTCGCGATCCGAAATCGCTCGCGGCGCTGAAGGATCTCAGCATCGTCGACATCGGCTGTGGCGGCGGGGTGCTTTCCGAGCCGCTGGCGCGCCTGGGCGCGCAGGTGACCGGGCTCGACCCGGCCGCGACCAATATCGCCGTCGCCCGCGCCCATGCGCAGAAGGCCGGGGTCGCGGTCGATTATCGCGAGGAGACGATCGAGGCGGTCGTCGCCTCCGGAGCGCGCTTCGACATCGTGCTCGCCATGGAGGTGGTCGAGCACGTCACCGATGTCGAGGCCTTCGTCGCGTCCTGCTGCGCGGCGGTGAAGCCGGGCGGGCTGCTGGTCATGGCGACGCTCAACCGCACGCTGAAATCCTATGCGCTCGCCATCGTCGGCGCCGAATACATCCTGCGCTGGCTGCCGCGCGGCACGCATGATTGGGAGAAGTTCGTCACGCCGGCCGAGCTCGAGGCGGCGATCGAGGCCGGCGGGCTGTCGGTCTTCGCCCGCGAGGGCGTCGCCTATAATCCGCTCGCCGATCGCTGGTCGCTCTCGCGCGATCTCGACGTCAACTACATGCTGGCGGCGGGACGTTCGGCCTGATCGCCTTTCAGCCCGCGAGCCGGGCCTCGAGCGCGGCGAGATCGTCGACGAACCAGAGTGCCTGCCCCTGATTGCTCTCATGGACGAAGTCGCGCAGCGCCTTGCTCCGTGCGCACTGGGCCGAGATGTCGCCGACGATGGCGAGGCGGATGCGGTAGTTGACGAATTTCTGCGCGATCTCGCCGGCCAGCCGCGTGGCGAGCTGGAAGAAGGCGGGATCGAGCCGCCCGACCGGGATCGCCGCCATCTCGGCGCCTTCCGCCCAGGCAGCGCCGAGAACGTCGTTGGCGTCGCGCTCGCTGGCGAGCGGCGGGCCGTCCTGCGCGCAGATCAGCACCGTCGTGCCGTGAAGCTCCCGGATCGTCTCCATTGCGGTGGTATCGCCGCAGCGCCGATGTGAGGCAAGCGGTGCGGGAACTTGTCGGCCTCCCCCTTGTTTTTTGCGCTGCGGCATAATTCGATAGGCGTATGGCGCAGCGCAGCAATGGCCTGCATCATGCCGACAACGCCGCCGGACCACAGGCGTGGCGACAGGCCGGGGTGCGAACAAGGCGGGAACCGCTTTTCGCACGAGCCCGCCCTGGACCAGAGAAACGGTCGTGATGGTTCGGGCGTCCCCGCACCATCGGATCTTAGGGAGAGATCGGATGGCACAGCTCCAGCAGGTCGCGAAGCCCGCATTGAAGGATCTCTACGAGCTCGGCGAGTTGCCGCCGCTCGGCCATGTCCCGGCCAACATGTACGCCTGGACGATCCGCCGTGAGCGCCACGGCCCGCCGCAGGACAGCTTCAAGGTCGAGGTCGTCCCCACCTGGTCGATCGGCGAGGAGGAGGTGCTGCTTCTCGTGATGGCCGGCGGCGTCAACTACAACGGCATCTGGGCCGGCCTCGGCCAGCCCATATCGCCCTTCGACGTGCACAAGGCCCCGCACCACATCGCCGGTTCCGACGCCTCCGGCATCGTCTGGGCGGTCGGCTCCAAGGTGAAGCGCTGGAAGGTCGGCGACGAGGTCATCGTCCACTGCAACCAGGACGATGGCGACGACGAGGAGTGCAATGGCGGCGACCCGATGTTCTCGGCGAGCCAGCGCATCTGGGGCTATGAGACGCCGGACGGCTCCTTCGCCCAGTTCTGCCGGGTGCAGTCGCGCCAGCTGATGCTGAAGCCGAAGCACCTCTCCTGGGAGGAATCGGCCTGCTACACGCTGACGCTCGCGACCGCCTATCGCATGCTGTTCGGCCACGCCCCGCATACGATCAAGCCGGGCGACAACGTGCTGATCTGGGGCGCCTCCGGCGGCCTCGGCGTCTTCGGCGTCCAGCTCTGCGCCGCCTCCGGCGCCAACGCCATCGGCGTCATCTCCGACGAGAGCAAGCGCGATTACGTGCTCGGCCTCGGCGCCAAGGGCGTGATCAACCGCAAGGACTTCAACTGCTGGGGCCAGATGCCCAAGGTCAACTCGCCGGAATATGGCGAGTGGACCAGGGAGGCGCGCAAGTTCGGCAAGGCGATCTGGGACATCACCGGCAAGAAGGATGTCGACATCGTCTTCGAGCATCCCGGCGAGGCGACCTTCCCGGTCTCCTGCCTCGTCGCCAAGCGCGGCGGCATGATCGTCTTCTGCGCCGGAACCTCCGGCTTCAACATCACCTTCGACGCCCGCTATGTCTGGATGCGGCAGAAGCGCGTGCAGGGCTCGCATTTCGCCCATCTCAAGCAGGCGAGCGCCGCCAACCAGTTCGTGCTCGACCGCCGGGTCGATCCCTGCATGTCCGAGGTCTTCCCCTGGGACAAGATCCCGCTCGCCCACCACAAGATGTGGAAGAACGAGCACGCGCCGGGGAATATGGCCGTGCTGGTCTACGCGCCGCGCACCGGCTTGCGCACCTATGAGGACGTGGTCGAGGCGCTGGAGGGCTGACCTCTCCGCGCCGGCTCCCGCCCGGGCTCAGAGCGAGCTCAGCACGTCGCCGGGCGATTTTCCCGGCGCCCTGACCAGCGCGATCGCGGCGTTGAGCTCGGCGCCGTAGAGGAAGATCGCCGCGAGCCAGTACAGGAAGACGAGCGCGATCATCGCGGTGGCGAGGCCGGCATAGGTGGTGACATAGGCGCCGGCGAAGGAATCGAGATACCAGCCGAAGGCGACGCCGCCGATCAGCCAGGCCGCCAGCGTCGTCAGGATGCCGGGCCACATCGCGCCGATATGCGGGGCGCGGGCCGGCAGCAGCTTGTGCGCGACGCTGAGCGCGAGCACGACCAGCACGGTCGCCCCCGCGATGCGCAGGAAGGCGAGCAGGAAGCCGAGCGGGGCGAGGGCCGGCGCGAAGCCGACCAGGCCGCGCCAGATCAGCGGGCCGAGCACGACCAGCAGCGAGAAGGCCAGCATGAAGGCGGCGCCGCCGACGACATAGACGATCGATTCCAGCCGGGTGCGCCACCAGGAGCGCCATTCATAGGCCTCGTAGGCGCGGTTGAGCCCGATCCGCACCGCCTCGACCCCGGAGGAGGAGAAATACAGCGCCAGGATCGCGCCCAGCGTCAGCGCGTCCCTGCGCACCGCGGTCAGCACCGAGCGGATCTCGCGCGCGATCGGTTCCGCCACCTCGCGCGGCCAGGCCTCGAGCAGCAACTGCGCCGCTTCGTCGGCGGCGGCCTGCGAGCCGAACAGGCCGCCGAGCGCGGTGACGAGGATCAGGAAGGGGAACAGCGACATCAGCACCGAGAGCGCGATGTGGCTGGCGATCGCCCAGCCGTCATGGACGATGAAGCGCTCGAAGGCGAGGGCGGGGACTGAGCGCAGCGACATGGATGTCTCGGAAGGGACGGGGCGGTGATCTTTGGCGGTCGTGCCGGAGCTGGCAAGTCGGGTCCCCTCTCCCCTTGCGGGAGAAGGGAAGGACGCGTGTCAAACATGCCGCCACGGCGCCCATATGCGGCGACAAGCCCCGTCATCCGGCCTATCAGGCACCTGAAAGCCGCCATCATGTTCGATTCCCCGCTCTTCCTGCGCCTGTCGCCGGCGCTCTTCGTCCTGCTCTGGTCGAGCGGCTGGATCGTCGCCGGCTATTCGGCGCGCCATTCCGACGCGCTGACCTTCCTGTCGGTCCGCTTCGCCTGCGCCGGCCTCGCGCTCGCGGCGCTCGCTCTTGCCCTCGGCGCCCCCTGGCCGAAGACGCGGCGGGCGATCGTCGACTGCGCCGTCGCCGGCATCCTCCTCCACGCGATCTATCTCGGCGGCGTCTGGTGGGCGGTGCGCCATGGCCTGCCGGCCGGCGTGTCCGGCCTGATCGCCGGCTTGCAGCCGGTGCTGACCGCGCTGTTCGCCCCGTTGATCCTGGGCGAGCGCATCTCGGCGGTCCGCTGGCTCGGCATCCTCTGCGGCTTCGTCGGCATCGCGCTGGTGCTGGAGCCGAAGCTGGTCGGCGTCGCGCCCGAGGCGCTGCGGGCGGTGCTGCTGCCGGTGCTGGTCAACATCGTCGGCATGTTCGCCGTCACCTTCGGCTCGTTCTGGCAGAAGGCGCGCATCGTCGAGGGCGACCTGCGCACGGTGACGGCGGTGCAGTACATCGCCGCCTTCCTGTTCACGCTGCCTTTCGCCTGGCTGCTCGAGCCGATGCGGATCGACTGGAACCTGACCATGGCGCTGGTTCTGGCCTGGTCGGTGCTGGCGCTCTCGCTCGGCGGGATCGGGCTTTATCTCGTCCTGATCCGCCGCGGCCAGGTCTCGCGCCTCGCGACCTTCCTCTATCTCGTGCCGCCGGCGGTTGCGGTCGAGGCCTTTCTGCTCTTCGGCGAGACCCTGAGCCCGATTCAGCTCGCCGGCATGGCCGTCGCCGTGCTCGGCGTCGTTCTCGCCAGCCGGAAATGAGACCAGGGCAGGGCATGCGCCGTCGGCGATGACCGGCGGCGCGATCTCCGGGTTTCCGGAAGCCGGGCGATGCTGTAGCCAGAGGAGATGAGGCGGCGGGGTTCCGCCGGGACGGGGACGAGACGACCATGGCTGCGACGACCGAAACTCTTGCCGGCGCCTTCGTCGGCGCCCGCCGCGGCCACAGGCTGGTCGACATCGCGAGCTTGCCCGTGCCGGCCGATGTCGACGCCGGCTTCGCCGCCCAGGCCGAGGTCAACCGCGCGATGGGTTATCCGCGGGCCGGCTGGAAAGTCTCGATCGGCGAAGGCGGCCGGCCGATGGCGGGGCTGATGCCCGGGCCCTATCTCAGATCGGGCGACACCTATCGCGGCGTGCACGGCGCCGAGCTTCGCGTCGAGATCGAGCTCGCCATCCGGCTCGGCCGCGACATGCCGCTGCGCCCCGGCCGGCCCTACACGCGCGCGGAGCTGATCGACCATTGCGACGCCGCGCTCGTCGGCATCGAGATCGTCGAGAGCCGCATCGCCGACTGGACCAATGTGCCGTTCCCGCTCTGGCTCGCCGACGCCATGGGCCATGGCGGTTATCTGATCGGCCCGGAGGTTCCGTTCAGCATCTTCGACGACGTTCCGGCGCTGACCTGCACGGTCGAGCTCGACGGCGACGTGCTCTACGAGCGCCAGGCGCTGCATGCCAATGGCGACCCGCTGGTCACGGCGCTCGCCTGGGCCAACCGCCCGGCCGAAGGGCCGCTCGGCCCGCTCGAGGCCGGCCAGATCATCACCACCGGCAGCCTCTGCGGCGGCGTGCTCGCGCCGACGGTCGGGCCGGTGATCGCCCGGCTCGATCCGGTCACCGCGATCTCCTTCGCGCTGGCGGAGCAGGGCGATTGAGCACTGCGCACAGCACGGGCGACCAACGATTCGTTCAGATTTTGAGTTGACGGTAGCCTGACCCCGAGCGTCGAATTGTGATCAACTGGAGGCGCGATCACAAAATCAACGCATTCGCTGCGTTGTAGAGCACGTTCCGCAGAAGTGAGGACCGCTTTTGCGATCGGAACATGCTCCAGCATATTAGTCTGGCGTGAGTTCTCGTCGTTCGACGACGGTCGAACGGAAAGCGCGCCGGTTCGGTTGCGTTGGAGGTTTGATGCGGTCATGGCGGAGGCGGGGGATCGATCTAGCCGGCGGAGGCGTCTGCGCCGTCGCCGCGATTCTCGGCGGTGAGCTTTCGCCGGCGCGCGCCTTCGATCTGTCGTCGCTCGACGTCTTCAATCTCTTCGGGTCGAAGGACAAGCCGCCGCCGGTCAGCGGGACGGCGATTTCCTATGAGCTGCGCTTCGAACTCGGCGATGCGCCCGATGCCGGCACGCTGAAGCGCAGCCTCCAGGACGCCTCTCTGCTCTATCGCCTGCGTGACGACGCGCCGCCCGATGGCGAGACCCTGGCGCGCCGCGCCGCCGCCGACATCAACCCGCTGATCGACGCGCTCTGGGCCCAGGGCTATTTCAATGCCCGGGTCGCGATCGCCGTCGACGGCGTCGCGGTGACGCAGGCCGGCGAGCCGCCGCCCGGCCTGGCCCGCGCCGCCGAGCGCTACCGTAATCGCGCCCCGGCGCCGGTGATGGTCACGGTCGATCTGGGGCCGCAATTCTCGCTGCGCAACGTCGACATCGTTCCGGCCGGCCGGCGCGATCCGGCGGCGGTGATCCCGGATCCCGGCAAGGTCTCGGGCCTTGTGCCCGGCGCGCCCGCCACCTCCGCCTCGATCCGGGCCGCCCAGACGGCACTGGTCGACTATTGGCGCGACAAGTCGCGCCCGCTCGCCCGCGTGGTCGAGGTCCGTCCGGTCGTCGACCATGCCGCGCAGACGATGGATGTCGCGCTCGTCGTCGATCCCGGCCCGGTCGCCGGCTTCGGCGACGTCTCGATCCACGAGACCGGCGACATCCCGCCGGAGGTGATCCGCTCCTTCATCTATCTCGATCCCGGCGAGCCCTATTCGCCCAAGGCGCTCGCCGACACCCGCAAGTCGATCGCGACCATTCCCGCCGTCGGCTCGGTCCGCATCCGCGAGGGCACGCGGCTCGACCAGGCCGGCAACCTGCCGATCTTCGTCGAGGTCAACGAGCGGCCGAAGCATCTGCTCGGCTTCTCCGCCCGCTATTCGACCATCGACGGCCCGGCGGTGAAGACCTATTGGGAGCACCGCAACCTGTTCGGCGGCGCCGAGCGCCTGCGGCTCGAGGCCTCCGTCTTCTTCGCGCCGCGCATCGACGGCACCAAGGTCCAGCGCTTCGGCGATTTCGAGCCGACCGATCTCGGCGCGCGCTTCACCGCCAGCTTCCTGAAGCCGGCGCTCGGCGGCAGCCGCAACGACCTGCTGATCGACGCGAGCGGCGTGCGCGAGCGCGTCGGCACCAACCGCTATGGCGGCTATACCGCGCGCTACGCCAACGTCACCGCCGCGATCCGCCACCGCTTCAGCGACGTCTTCTCGATCCAGGCCGGCATCGAGGCCGAGCGCGGCCAGACCAGCGATGTCCTCGGCCAGGTCGACTACACGCTGCTCGGGGTGCCGCTGTCGCTGCGCTACGATTCGACCGACAGCCAGCTCGACCCGACCCGCGGCATCAGGGTCGCCGCCTCGGTTACGCCCTATGCCGCCTTCGGCGACAACGCTGCGCCCTTCATTCAGAGCAAGGCTTCGATCTCCGGCTATTACGCGCTCGACGAGGACGCCCGCTACGTGCTCGCCGGCCGGGTCGGGCTCGGCTCGATCGCCGGCGCCGATCTCGACGAGGTGCCGGCGACGCGGCGCTTCTATGCCGGCGGCGGCGGCTCGGTCCGCGGCTACGCCTATCGCACGCTCTCGCCACTCGGCCCGCTCAACCAGCTCACCGGCGGGCGCAGCCTGTTCGAGGCCTCGGTGGAGGCGCGGATCAAGATCACCAGCACGATCGGCATCGTGCCGTTCTTCGACGCCGGCATGGCCTTCGCCTCGCAGATTCCGAACTTCAAGGAGAAGATGCAGTACGCCGCCGGCCTCGGCCTGCGCTATTATACGCCGATCGGGCCGATCCGCGTCGATGTCGCCGCTCCGCTCAACCCGCGCAAGGGCGACAAGCCGGTCGCGCTCTATATCAGCATCGGGCAGGCCTTCTGATGAGCACGTTCCGTATCTCGCGACTGCTCGCCGGCCTCGCGGCCCTCGCCATCGCCGCGGTGCTGGTCCTCGTCACCGGCCTCGGCGGCTTCGCCCAGAACGCCGGCGAGCGCGGCGTCCTCGCCGATCTGATCTCGAAGGCGCTCTCGACGGACGGCAGCCAGGTCTCGATCGGTGCGGTCGAGGGCGCGCTCTCCTCGGACGCGACCATCCGCGACATCGTCATCTCCGACCGCGACGGGCCGTGGCTGCGGCTCGACCGCGCCCGGCTGATCTGGACCCGCTCGGCGCTGCTGCTGCGCCGGCTCGAGGTCAACCGGCTCGAGATCGGCAAGCTCGAGATCCTGCGCAGACCGCTGCCGGATCCGGCCGCGCCGCCGCCGGTCGATAATTCGCCGATCCTGCCCGAATTGCCGCTCAAGCTGATCGTCGAGGCCTTCCAGCTCGGCGAGCTGGCGCTGGGGCCGACCGTGATCGGCGCGCCCGCCAGGCTGTCGGCGACCGGGGCCGCCCGCCTCGGCCCGCCGAACGAGGGGCTCGATTTCCGGCTCGCCGGCCGCCGGCTCGACATGGGCGGCACGCTCGACGTCACCCTGCGCTTCGTGCCGCAATCGACGCAGCTCCAGCTCGCGCTCAAGCTCGACGAGCCGGCCGGCGGCCTGATCTCGACCATCGCCGATCTTCCCGACCGGCCGCCGGTCAGGCTCGACCTTACCGGCGACGGCCCGCTCGACCGCTTCCGGGCGACCCTCGCCTTCGCCGCCGGCCCGACCATCGGCGCCGACGGCACCGCCGATCTCACCCGCCAGGGCGCGGCACGCCGTCTCCTGCTTGCGCTCGATTCGCGCATCGCCGGCCTGATGCCGGCGCCGGTCGCGCCGGTGTTCGAGGGCTCGACACGGCTCGACGGCACGGTCGTCTTCGCCGACAGCGGCGCCATCTCGGTCGATCGGATGGCGCTGGTCTCGGCGCTGGCGCGGCTCGACGTGCACGGCCTCTACGGCGCCGACAGGACCCTCGATTTCAAGGTCACCGCCGCCGCCCGCCCCAATGCGGAAGGGCGCACCGTCGCCTCCGGGGCCGAGATCGCCAGGCTCGCCTTCGATGCGACGATCCGGGGGCCGGCCGCCGGCCCGCGCATCGACGCCAGCCTGCAGGCGGAAGGCGCGAGCCTTCCGGCCGGCAAGCTCGGCAAGCTCGATTTCACCTTCACGGCGACGCCGACGGGCGCGCTGAACGACCCGGCGACGCGCACCGTCCTGATCGCCGACGGCGAAGCCTCCGGCGTCGCGCTGGCCGATCCCGGCCTCGCCCGATTCGTCGGCGACCGTCTGCGCTTCACCTTGCGCGGCACGGCCTCCGAAGGCGGGGGCGGCGAGTTCGAGACGCTGAAACTGTCCTTCGGCGGAGCCGAGCTCGGCTATGCCGGGCGGCTCGGCCCGGCGCGCATTCTCGGCAAGCTGCAGGCCCGTCTGCCCGATCTGTCCCGGCTCGGCACGCTCGCCGGCCGCCCGCTCAAGGGCTCGGCCAACGTCACGGCTGATGTCGACGCCGAGCCGAAGAAGAAACTCTACGCCGTCAGGCTCGACGGCGGTGCGGAGTCCCTGTCGCTCGGCCAGGAGGCGCTGGATCGCCTGCTCGCCGGCAGGCTCTCGCTCGGCGGCGAGATCAGGGTGCCGGCCAGCAGCGGCCTCGTCGTCAACGGCCTGCGCCTCGCCGGGAGCCATGTCGCGGCGACGGCCGACGGCGCGCTCGGCGCACAAGGCTCCAGCCTGCGCGCCAGCATCGCGATCCCCGATCTGCGTCGCGCCGACCCGAAACTCTCGGGGCAGGGCGCTTTCGACGCCACGCTGACCGGGCCGCTCGACAAGCTCGACGCGACGCTGAAGGCGGCGATCAGCAATGCCACCGCGCTCGGCCGCCCGGTGCCGCGCCTGGCGCTCGACGCCAATCTCCGCGATCTGCAGGGAATGCTGTCCGGCGATGCCCGCCTGTCCGGCGAGATCGATGGCAAGCCGGCGACGGGAACCTTGCGCTTCGCGAAGGGCGACAGCGGCGGCTGGAGTGTGCCGCAGCTCGCCATCGCGATCGGTTCGGCCACGCTCGCCGGCACGCTCGATCTCGACGGCGCCAATCTCGCCGACGGCACGCTCAAGCTCGCCGCCCGCAATCTCGACGACCTCTCGGCACTGGCGCTGGCGAAGCTGGGTGGGCGCATCGAGGCCGATCTCAAGCTCACGCGCCCCGATGGCGGCCAGAATCTCGATCTCAAGGCTTCCGCCCAACGCCTTGTCGCGCCCGGCCTTTCGCTCGACCGGCTCGCGGCCGACATCGCGATCGCCGACGCGCTGCGCAAGCCGCTCGTCAACGGCAATGTCCAGGTCGATCGCGCCGTCGTCGCCGGCGAGCCGGTGAGCGCGATCCGCCTCGTCTCGACCGGCGGCGCGGATGCGAGCGACATCAGTCTCGACGCTACCGCGCGCGGCTTCTCGCTGACCTCGAAGGGCAGGCTCTCGATCGCCGGGCCGCTGCGCTTCGACCTCGCCAGCTTCACCGCGACGCGCGCCGGCCGCCGCATCGCGCTGGCCAGGCCGGCCAGCTTCACCGCGATCGACAGCGGCGTCGCCATCCGCGACCTCGCCGTCGCGCTCGACGGTGGCCGCGTCACGCTCGAGGGCGAGGCCGGCAAGGCGCTCGACCTGCGCTTCGCGGCGCAGAGCGTGCCGCTCTCGGCCGCGCGCCTCGTGTCGCCGACGCTCGACCTTTCCGGCACGCTCGACGCCGAGGCGACGATCAAGGGCACGCCGGAGGCTCCTACCGGTCCGTGGCGCGTCCGCATCGCCCGTCTCGTCGCGCCGCAGACGCGCGCCGCCGGCCTGCCGCCGGTCGAGATCTCGGGGCAGGGGGCCCTCGATGGCCGCCAGACCAGCCTCGACGCCAGCCTGAGCGCCGGCCGCTTCGTCAACCTGACCGCCAGGGGCACGGCGCCGCTCGGCGGCGAGGGCGCGCTCGACCTTTCCGTGCAGGGCCGCGCCGATGCGGCGCTCGCCAATGCCCGGCTCGCCGCCGATGGCCGGCGGCTGACCGGCCAGCTGGTGCTCGACCTGCGTGCCGGCGGCACGCTGTCGGCACCACGCCTGTCAGGTGGCGCGACGCTCTCCGGCGGCAGCTTCAGCGACGCCCTGCAGGGCGTGAAGCTCACCGGACTGGAGGCGCGCATCGCGGCCAACGGCCCCGAGCTCGCGATCGAGCGCTTCGCGGCCCAGACCCCGGGCGGCGGGACGCTCTCGGCGCGCGGCAATGTCAGGCTCGATCCGGAGGCGGGCTTCCCGGGCACGATCCGCATCGAGGGTCGGCGCGCCCAGCTCGTCGACAGCGGGCTGGTCCGGGCCGTCGCCGATCTCGGTCTCGACCTCACCGGTCCATTGGCGCAGCGCCCGCGCATCGCCGGCCGTATCGACGTCGTGACGATCGAGGTCGCCGTGCCCGACCGCCTGCCGTCGAGCCTGCGGCCTGTCGACGGCATCCGCCACGTCAACGCGAAGGGCCAGGCGGCGGCCCGCCTCGCCGCCGAGCGCAAGGCCCGCGCCGCCGCCGGCCGCAAGGGCGCCCGCGCGCCGGCCTTCGACGCCGTGCTCGACCTCACCGTCTCCGCCCCGGGCCGTGTCTTCATCCGCGGCCGCGGCATCGATGCCGAGCTCGGCGGCGAGCTGCGCGTCGCCGGCACTTCCGCCGCCCCGGCCCTGACCGGCGGCTTCGACCTGCGCCGCGGGCGTCTCAACATCGCCACCCAGCGCCTCGATTTCAGCCGCGGACGCCTCACCTTCACCGGTGACGTCATGCCGACGCTCGACTTCGTCGCCGAGACCCGCGCCGCCGACGTCACCGCGCGGATCATCGTCTCCGGCGAGGCCTCGGCGCCCGAGTTCACCTTCTCCTCCTCGCCCGAGCTGCCGCCGGACGAGGTCCTGTCGCGGTTGCTCTTCGCCCGCGCCTCCGGCGCGCTCTCGCCCTTCCAGGCGCTGCAGCTCGCCCAGACGGCGGCGCAATTCTCCGGCGCCGGCGGCGACGACGTCTTCGAGCGCATCCGGCGTTCCCTCGGCGTCGACAATCTCGATGTGCAGATGGGGGCGAACGGGCCGACGGTCGGCGTCTCGCGCGCGATCTCGGACAACATCACCCTCGGCGTGAAGGCCGGCGCCAAGCCGGAGGACAGCGGCGTCTCGGTCGGTATCGACGTGACCCGCCGGCTGAAGCTCCAGGCCGAGACCAATGCCGACGGCAGCGCCGCGGTCGGCGTCGGAGCCGAGTGGGAATACTGATTCTGCAACCCGGCGGCGCGGCGCGGCAGATTCGGCTCCCGGCGCGGGAGGTGGGGGCGTCCGGCGGGCCAGGCGGGCCTTCCCTGGTTAAGGCTCCGTTAAATTCGGCCCTCAAAGCGTGGCGCAGGTGCAACACCGGGGGGTAAAGCGGGGGCGGGACGGGGAGTGTGGCGTGATCGTGGTTGATCGCCGGCCGGCCATTCGTAATGGTGACTGTGCGGCGGGACGTTCCCGGTCGCTGTTTTTCGTCTTCGCCTCCGAACGGTTCGGGGACGCGGGCGAAAGACCGGGATAAGCGGGTTCGCTGGACAGGTCTCCTGGGGCCGCCGGAATGGAACGCGCCGACGCCCGAGGGTCTCGAAACTCTTTTGGAGGTAATCAAATGAAGCTCGTTAAGAGCCTCCTCCTCGGTTCCGCCGCCGGCATCGCCGCGGTTGCCGGGGCTCAGGCCGCCGACCTTCCTTCGCGGAAGGCCGCTCCGGTCGAGTACGTTCGCGTTTGCTCCGCTTATGGCGCGGGCTTCTTCTACATCCCGGGCACCGACACCTGCCTTCGCGTTGGTGGTCGTGTTCGCGCTGAGTACACCGTCGGCACCCGCTACGGCGATGCCCAGGACGCCTACGGCACCCGCTCGCGCGGCCGTCTGAACATCGACGCCCGCACCGCGACCGCCTACGGCACGCTGCGTACCTTCTTCCGCTACGAGCTGACCGTCAGCTCGGGCTTCTACGCCGGCACGCTCGGCGGCAACCAGGGCATCATCGCCCCGGGTCAGGCTCGCAACCTCGGCGCCACCACGGCTTCGAACCTCGACCTGGCCTTCATCCAGTTCGGTCCGATCACCGCCGGTCGCGCTCAGTCGTTCTTCGACTTCTACGCGAACGACCTGACCTTCTCGACGTTCCGTACGGCTGACTCGCGCCTCAACCTGTTGGCCTACACCGCCACCTTCGGTTCGGGCTTCTCGGCCACGGTCTCGCTGGAAGATCGCAACACCGGCACCGGCACCCGTGAGAACGGCGCTTTCGGTCGCTTCAATGGTGCTGCCATCGCCCTCGGCGGCCAGGACTTCCCGGACATCGTCGCCTCGCTGCGCGTCGATCAGGGTTGGGGCTCTGCCCAGCTGTCGGGTGCTCTCACCCAGCGCAAGGTTCTCTCGACCATCGCTGGCGGTGTCGTCACGCAGAACAGCGCGGATGAGTACGGCTGGGCTGTTCAGGGCGGCGTGAAGATCAACCTGCCGATGCTCGCGGCTGGCGATCACCTGTTCCTGCAGGCCGCCTATGCCGACGGCGCTCTCGGCTATCTCGGCTGGGGTGGTCAGTACGGCTCGGGCCGTATCGCCACCGCGGGCGTGAACCAGCTCGTGATCGGCGACATCGGCGTGACCGCGCTCGGTAACGTCAAGAAGTCGACCGGCTGGTCGGTCGTGGCCGCTCTGCGCCACTTCTGGACCCCGACCCTGCGTTCGGAGCTGGCTGCGTCGTATTCCGAGCTGAAGCTCGGCTACACCCAGATCGCCGGCGTCTACGCCCCCGGCGCTCCGATCCGCTCGCTTGACCCCAAGGAGCTGATCGTTGCCGGTAACCTGATCTGGTCGCCGGTCTCGGGTCTCGATATCGGTGTCGAGGTTCTCTACACCCGCACCGAGCTCGCCTCGCGCGTTCTCGCGGCCGACAACAGCGGCGCTCGCGTCGCCGGCTTCGGCATCAAGAGCGACGACGCCTGGGCTGGCCGTCTCCGCATCCAGCGCGACTTCTGATCGATCGTCCGATCGTTCAAGGGAAGCCCCGGGGAAACCCGGGGCTTCTTTCGTTTGTGCCGAGCGCGCAGCGCGAAACCGCCTCTGCCGCTCACAAGGGCGGACGGCGCCTTGCTTGACTCGGGTCCGCGATAGGGCGTGATTGCAGAGGGCCGCGGGCGTCCGGATTCGGCGCAGACGGTCCCGGACGAGACGAGGATTTCGGCATGGCGCGGCAGGCCGGGTGGCTCTGGGGACTGGTTCCGCTGGCTGCGCTCTGGGTCGCGGCGACCATCCTGAACAGTGAGCCGGTGCGCCGGGACATCGAGGCGAGGGCGCTCGCCGCCGGGGCTGCGGCCGGCAGCGCGGCCGGAGCCCGCGGCCTCTCCGTCCGGGTGAGCGGGCGCGACGTCTATCTCGACGGCGAGGCCGTCACCGCCGATGGCGCCAGCAAGGCCCTGGCGCAGCTTCAGTCGGAATTCGGTGTCCGGCGCGTGCTCGGCGGGCTGACGCAGGTCATCGCACAGAAGCCCTATAGCTGGTCGGCGACGCGACGGGGCGACCTCGTCACCCTCTCGGGCTTCGTCCCGGACGAGGCGACCGCGGCCGCGACCGCGTCGGCGGCCCGGGCGCTCGGGCCGGGCATCAGGATCGAGGACCAGCAGAAGGTCGCCTTCGGCGCGCCGCCCGGCTTCTCCGATCTCGTCGGCACATTGATGCGCGATCTCGGCCGATTGTCGGACGGCAAGGTCGGGCTCGACGATGCGCGCTTCTGCGTCGAGGGAACGGCCGCGACGCCGCAGGCCTTCCTCGCCCTGCGCGACGGCGCGGCCGCGGCCGCGCCGCAGGGCTTCACCCGCGTCGACTGCACGCTCGCCCCGCCGCCCGTCTCGCCCTATCGCTGGAGTGCCGAGAAGAACGCTTCCGGCACCGTCTCCGCCTCCGGCTACTATCCGACCGAGCAGGCGCGGCGCGAGATTCTCGCGTCGCTTGCGCGCGCCGTGCCGGGGGGCGGGGCCGTGGCGGACGGCATGCTGCCCGCCGCCGGCGAGCCGCCCGCTTTCGCCGCGAGGGTGGCGCGCGCCGTCGCCGATCTCGCCCGCCTGCGCAGCGGCAAGGTCGAGATCGAGGGCGACGCCTACCGCATTTCCGGGCAGGGTCCCGACGATCACGAGGCCTGCGAGACGCTGCGCCTGAACATCGCGCAGGGCGACGGTCCCGATTCGGTGGCGCTCGCCAGCATCTCCTGCCCGCCGCCGCCCCTTCTGCCGAAGAGCGAACCGGCACCGGCGCCCGCTCCGCCGGCCGATGCGAGCTCCACCGCGCCGCCACCAGCCGCTCCGCGTGAGACCGAGCCGGCCCGGATGCTGCAATGGCGCGCCGAGAAGTCCGCGGCCGGCATCGTCCTGTCCGGCGCCGCGCCGAGCGCCGCGGCCAAGGCGGCTGCCGCAGAGGCGGCCGGGGCGGCGCTTACCGGCGGCGAGGTGGTTGATCGCACCGTGCTCGACGAGCATTTGCGCGGCGCTCCGGATTTCGACGAGGCGACGCGCTTCGCCCTCGGTCTGCTCCGCTGGCTGGAGCAGGGGAGCGTCGCGTTGGCCGGTTCGAATCTGAGCCTCGCCGGCATGGTCGCCGATCGGCCGGGCTGGCTGGCCCTGGACGCGGCGCTGAAGGACAGGGCGCTTCCGGCCGGGCTGTCGCTCGCCGCGCGGCCGGCGCTCTCGATGCGGAATTATGGCTTCGCCGCCTCGCTCGACCGCTCGGGCGGCTACCTCACCGGCTACCTGCCGGATGCCGCCGCCCGGCAGGCGATCGCGGCGCTGATCGATGCGTCGCCGCTGCGCGGGCGCATCAACGACGAGACCGAGATCCTGCCTGCCGCGCCGACCGGCTTCGGCGTCGCCGCCCAGGGGGCGGTGCAGGATCTGCTGCGGCTCGATCTCGGCTCGGCGAGCGTGATCGGCCGGGACGTGTCCGTGCGCGGGCTGACCTGCCGCGCCCTGATCCGCAACGAGGTCGAGACCAATCTGGCCGGCGGCCTGCCGGACGGCTTCTCCGGCAAGGCCGAGATCGGCATGCGCCAGACCGGCTGCGTCACCGATCCGGCGAGCACCTGCCAGAACGAGCTCGATGCGCTCACCCAGCGCTACTATGTGATCTTCGCGATGGGGACGGCGGTCGCGACGCTCGACCCGGTCACCGAACGGGCGATGAACGAGGCCGCGGCGATCCTGAAGCAGTGCCCGGACTCCCGCGTGACCGTCGAAGGTCACACCAATCTCGACGGCGAGCGCAGCGGCTTCAACAATCTCGATCTGTCGAACCGCCGGGCGCAGCGGGTCCGCGAGGAGCTGATCCGCCGCGGCGTTCCCGCGGCCCAGCTCGAGATCAGGGCCTATGGGACGGACCGGCCTTTGGTCGCGCCGGGCGATCCCGAGGCGCGGGTCAGGAATCGCCGCGTCCAGTTCACCGTGGCGCGATAGGGGGTTCGGCGATGCTCTATCTCGCGCTCCAGTTCTCCTGGTTTCTCCTCATGGCCTTCGCGATCGGCCTCGTCTTCGGCTGGCTGACCCTTGGCGGCGGCCGCGGCGAGGCCGCGACCGGGCCGGTCGCCGGTCTGGCGATCCTCTGGCTCGCCCTGGCGGCGCTGGCCTGGTTCCGGCTCGTGAACGACCAGGCGGCATTCTGGATCGAGACGGCCCTGCTCCATCTCCTGGCTTATGCCGCGGGCTGCCTGGTGGGGAGCCTGTTCGGCGCGAGGGGCGCGGTGGCCGTCCCGGCGCTCGCTCCGCCGGCGCCGCTCCTCGCCTTGCCGCAGCCCGCGCCGGCCCTGCCGTCGCCGCCCGCCCGGGCGGCGCAGGGCGGTTCCGAGCCGATCGGCGCCGAAGCGAGCGTCGGCAAGTGCCCGGCCAATCTTCTGCCGGCGGCGCGCGGCGGCAAGCCGGACAATCTCGAGCTGATCGCCGGCATCGACGCGGTCGTGGCCGGGAAGCTCAACGCGCTCGGTCTCTGGCATTTCGACCAGATCGTCGCGCTCGCTCCGGAGGAGTTGCATTTCATCGCCCGTCACGCCGGCGTTCCGGACGGCGATGTCGCGCGAGGCTGGCAGGCCGAGGCGAAGATTCTCGCCGCCGGCGGACAGACCGAGCACGCGCGCACGGCTAAGGGCCGGCGCGGCAGGAAGAAGCGCTGAGCCGACGCTCAGGCCGCCTGCTTCTCCGCTTTCGCGATCAGCCGGCCGATGCGGCGGACCATGTCCTTGCTGCCGAGCAGGGGGGCATGGCCCTGGCCGGGCGCGGTGAAGGTCTCGCAGCGCGGATGGCGCGCGCCCATCTCGGCCAGCGTCCTCTCCGCCAGAAGGTCGGAATTCTCGCCGCGGATCGCCAGCAGCGGGACATGGTTCAGCGCGGCAAAATAGGGCCAGAGCTCCGGCAGCGGCGCCTCGAGGTCGAGCTCCTCCAGCGTCTTCAGCAGGCGCGGATCATAGTCCGGCACCAGCGCGCCGCCGCGCTCGGTCCAGGTCCGGCGCGCCATCATCTCCCATTCGGCGTCGCCGAAGAGCGGGAATTGCTGGTCCGACAGCCGCTTCAGGATCTCGGCGCCCTCGGCGAAGCTGCGCGGCGTCGGCAGCTTGCCGACATAGCCGCGAATCCGCAGCAGGCCGCGCGCGTCGATCACCGGGCCGACATCGTTGAGCACGACGCCGCGGATCGCCCCCGGCCGCGCCGCCGCCAGCGCCATGGTCAGGAGCCCGCCGCGCGAGGTGCCGACGAAGACGGCCTCCTCGACCCCGGCCGCGGCCAGGACCTGCATGAGATCGTCGAGCTCGACGCGGATGTCGTAGTCGCGCCAGTCCCTGGCGTAGTCGGAGCGGCCGCGGCCGCGATAGTCGAGCGCCAGCACGCGCCGCGGCCCGTCCTCCGCCAGAGCCAGGGCGAGCTCGTGGAAATCGGCGGATGTCCGCGCCAGCCCCGGCAGGCAGACGACCGGCAAGGCGGCCGCCGCCTGCGGCCCGTATTCGCGCATGTGCAGCTTCAGCCCGTCGCGGGCGCTGATGAACAGGGAGCGGAAGCCGGTATCGGACTGCATGGATGATCCTGCTGCGTGGCCGGCGAGGCTTGTCGCATGCTGGCTCGGCGAGGGCAAAGCCGCTTTCCCGTCATTGCGAGGAGCGCAGCGACGCAGCAATCCAGGGGCGGCAGGGCGAGACGTCCCGGATTGCTTCGCCGCGTTCGCAATGACGGCAGGAGGAGGAGGCCGCGCTCACTCCCGCTTGCCGCCCCGCTTCAGATCGTGGTCGATCATGTAGGCGGTGCGCTGGTTGAGGCGCTGGCGATAGACCTGCAGGTTCTCCATCACCCGCTGCACATAATTGCGCGTCTCGGTGAAGGGGATGCGCTCGACCCAGTCGACCGCGTCGACCTCCGGCGCGCGCGGATCGCCATAGGCGCCGATCCACTTCTTCACATTGCCCGAGCCGGCATTGTAGGCGGCGAAGGTCAGGACATAGGAGCCGCGCCAGTCGCCGAGCAGATCGTTGAGATGGGCGGCGCCCATCCTCGCCGAATAGAGCGGGTCCTTGGTCAGCTTGTCGAGCTCGAAGGGCATTTGCGCGCGCCGCGCCGTCTCGCGCGCCGTCGCCGGCATCATCTGCATCAGCCCGAGCGCGCCGGCATGCGAGACCGCACCGGGGTCGAAGGCGCTTTCCTGGCGGGCGATGGCGTGGACGATCGCCCGCTCCATCGGATCGCCGACCGACGGGAATTCCGGCACGCCGAAGGTCGGGAAGGCGGCCTCGTCGAGCGGGAAGCCGCGCTGCAGCGCCGTCTTGCCGATGGTGAGCAGGGTCTTGGCGTCGCCGCGCTGGCGGGCGAGATCGGCGATGGCCTCGAGCGCGGCGGCGTCGTGCAGGCGCTGGGCGAGGTCGATGAGCAACTGTCCCGCCAGGTCCGGCGCGTCGATCGCGTAGAGCAGCTTCGCCGCCTTGAAGCCGGGCAGATGCGCCAGCGGGGCCGCCATGGTGCGCCGGACCGGCAGGTCGCCGAGGCCGAGCCGGGCCCGGGCGAGCTGGCCGTAATAGGCGACCGGGTGCTCGCCGGCGCGGGCGTAGAACGTCTTCGCTTCCTCGGTCTTGCCGAGCGCATCGGCGGCGCGGCCCTGCCAATAGGCGGCGCGCGCCACCGAGATCGGCGTCTCGGCGATCTTCGCCGCCTCGGCGAAGTGCTTCGCCGCCCGCTCGGCGTCCTTCTCGAAGCGCAAGGCGATCCAGCCGGCATGCCATTCGGCATCGATGCGCTCGGCCGCGTCCTCGGCGCCATGGCCGGATGCGACCGCATAGGCGCCCTTGGCGTCGCCCTCGTCGAGCAGCTTGCGGGCGATCAGCCGGCGCTCCTCCCACCAGCCGTCGCCGTCGCCGAGCAGGGCAGGGTCGCGCGGCACCTCGGCGATCGCCTTGGCGGCCTCGGCCGGCTTGCCGGCGCGGCGCGCCTGCTGCGCCTGCAGGAAGGCGAAGGACATGTCCTTTTTCAGAGCCGCCGGCACGGCGTCGATCTGCTTCTGCGCGATCGGCCCCTTGGCCTTGGCGCTGGCGAGCCGGACCTTCGCCAGCGCGACATAGTCCTGCGAGACGCGGGCGGCATTGCGCAGCGCTTCCGCGCTCTTTTCGGCGAAGAGATAGCGCTCGGCGCGCAGGCGATGATCGGCCGCGGTGAGCTTGTCGCCGAAAGTGTCGAGCACGATCTGCTCAAGCCCGGCGCCGAGATGATCCTTGAGCCAGGCCCGGCGCGCCAGCGCGAAGGCTTCGTCCTTGCGCCCCTCGGCGGCGAGCGCGCGGGCGAGCGCGACGCGTCCGGCCGGGCTGATCGGCTCGCGGCCATGGAAGAAGGCGCGCACGGTCTCGGGAGCCCGCCGGTCGGTGATCAGCGCCGCTTCGGCGCGCCGGCGGAACGGCGTCGTGCCGGGATAGTTCGGGAAGGCGTCGAGGAATTCGGCGATGCGCTCGAAGCGGACGACATTGGCGAGGCTGCGCAGCGCCACCCATTCCAGCATGCCGCGCACCGCCTTGTCGTCGATGCCGCGCGCGATGGCGTCGCCGTCCTCGAGCTTGCCGGCGCGATAGGCGACGACCGCCTTCTTGAGCGGCTCGAGGTCGACGCGTTCTTCCGGCCGGGCGATCTCTGCCGGCGGCAGCGGCGATGCGGGGGGCTCGGCCGGCGGCGCGAGCGAGGCGGTCACGCCCACATCGACGCTCGCGCCGGCGTTCGTCTCGACACGCGCCAACTGCTCGATCTGCAGCGGATGCGAGCCGTCGGGGCCCGCGGAGCAGGGTCCGGCAGCCACCAGAATGAGCGTCAGGCCGGCTCCGAAGAACCGTCGGCCCGGCGATAGTGCCATATGAGGCATCCCCCCAAGCAAACCGGATCGTAGCAGTAGGCCATGCTCCCGCAGGGAGCTTTACGGAGTCCTAACCATGCCGCCACGATTTTTGATGGGTTGCCGGCTTTGCGGACTGTCGCTGAAAGGCTATGTCTGTCGCCCCTTTTCCGCGTAACTATGTCGTTTTCAGGACCGTCCATGACCAAGCATGCGCCCCTCACCGGTTCGATGCCCGCGCTGGTGACGCCGTTCAAGGGCGGCAAGGTCGACGAGGCGACGCTGCGCGCCCTGGTCGACTGGCAGATCGAGAACGGCTCCTCGGCGCTGGTTCCGGTCGGCACCACCGGCGAGAGCCCGACGCTCAGCCATGAGGAGCATGGCCGCGTCACCGAGATCGTCATCGACCAGGCCAGGGGCAGGGTGCCGGTCATCGCCGGCGCCGGCTCGAACAGCACCACCGAGGCGATCTCGCTGGCGAGGCACGCGGAGAAGGCCGGCGCCCAGGCCGTGCTCGTGGTCACGCCCTATTACAACAAGCCGACCCAGGAGGGCATGTACCAGCACTTCAAGGCGGTGAACGACGCGATCGGCATCCCGATCATCATCTACAACATCCCGCCGCGCTCGGTGGTCGACATGTCGGTCGAGACCATGGCGCGGCTCTACGAGCTGAAGAACATCGCCGGGGTGAAGGACGCGACCGCCAACCTCGCCCGCGTCTCGCAGCAGCGCCATGTGCTCGGCCCCGACTTCATCCAGCTCTCGGGCGAGGACATGACGGCGCTGGCCTATATGGCCGCCGGCGGGCATGGCTGCATCTCCGTCGTCGCCAATGTCGCGCCCAAGCTCTGCGCCGAATTGATGGCCTGCGCGCTGAAGGGCGATTATGCCGGCGCGCTGAAGATCCAGGACCGGCTGGTGCCGCTGCACGATGCGATCTTCAAGGAGCCGGGGCTCGCCGGCGCCAAGCACGGGCTCAAGCGCCTCGGCCGGATCGAGGAGGAGGTCCGCCTGCCGCTGCTGCCGGTGACGCCGGCGACCGGCGAAGTCATCCGTAGCGCCATGGTTCACGCCGGGCTGTTGAATGCCTAAGTAAGAGGGCTGCGTTCGTCGGTCTCCGGCGAAAGCCGCGAGGAGAGCGATGTCCGCACCACATTACGCATGCCGAGGCTTTGAGCGGTCATGAGCAAGCTCGACACCGACCGCTACAAGCTCGCGGCCGACAACCGCAAGGCGCGCTACAGCTACGCGATCGACGAGACCTTCGAGGCCGGCATCGTCCTCAAGGGCACGGAGATCAAGTCGCTGCGCGGCGGCAAGGCGACGATCGGCGAGAGCTATGCCGGCCCGATGGGCGACGAGCTCTTCCTGTTCAACGCCCATATCCCGGAATATCTCGAAGCCAACCGCTTCAATCACGACGTTCGCCGGCCGCGCAAGCTGCTGCTGCATCGCCGCCAGATCGACAAGCTGATGGGCGCGATCCAGCGCGAGGGCTACACCGTCATCCCGCTCAAGGTCTATTTCAACGACAGGGGCCGGGCGAAGGTCGAGCTCGGCCTCGGCAAGGGCAAGAAGCTGCACGACAAGCGCGAGACCGAGAAGACCCGCGACTGGAACCGCGACAAGGCCCGGATCCTGAAGACGGGCGGGTGAGGGCGCCTGGTGTCATTCTCGGGCGGAGCGAAGCGCAGACCCGAGAATCTCTTGCAGACGAGGGGCTGGTTGGCGCCTTTTCCGGCCTGAGATGCTCGGGGCAAGCCCGAGCATGACGCGCGTCTCAAGGGCTCGGACTACCCCATCGCCTTCTTGAAGTTCTCGTTCGCCTTGTCCCAGTTCACCGTCCGCCACCAGGCGGCGAGGTATTCCGGCCGGCGGTTCTGGTACTTCAGGTAATAGGCGTGCTCCCAGACGTCGACGCCGAGCACCGCCTTGGCGCCGAGCTCGAGCGGGGTGTCCTGGTTGGCGGTCGAGACGATGGCGAGCTTCTTGTCCTTGTCGACGACGAGCCAGGCCCAGCCCGAGCCGAAGCGCGTCGCGCCGGCCTGGTTGACCTTCTGCACCAGCTCGAGCACCGAGCCGAAGGCGCCCTCGATCGCGCTCCTGAGGTCGGCGCCGGGCTGCTGGGCCCCGCCCGGCGTCATCAGCTCCCAGAAGAAGCTGTGGTTCCAGTGGCCGCCGACATTGTTGCGGACCGCGGTGCGGACAGTCTCCGGCGCGGCCTCGAGGTCGGCCAGCACCGTCTCGATCGGCGTGGTCCGCAGGCCCTCCCATTGGCCGGCCGCCGCATTGGCGCCGTTCACATAGGCCTGGTGGTGGAGCGAGTGGTGGATGCGCATGGTCTGCGCGTCAATGGCCGGCTCCAGCGCCTCATAGGCGTAAGGCAGCTTCGGCAGGGTGAAGACCGGCGGCGGCGGGGCCGGAGGCGGCGCGCTCTGCGCCAGCACCAGGGCCGGGCGGGCGATGACGAGGGCGGAGCCGGCGGCGAGGCCGGTGAGAAAGCTGCGGCGTGTCATGACGTCCCTCCGGTCGATGCCTGTCCCAGATCACGCTGCATTTGGACGGAGTCGTCCAAATGCAGATAACGTGATCGATTCTAAGAGTTTAGAGCATGCTCGATGCGAAAAACCGTTGCCACTTTTTCGCAGCATGCTCTAGCGGAAACAGAGCTTGCCTGCCGCGCAGGCGGCGTCAAGCGGGCCGGGCGCGGATGCGCTCCGCCCATGCCGGCCCAACGCGGCAGGGAAGGGAGAGGTTCAGCCCTCCGGACTCTCGTCGCCCTGGCGGATGCCGTAGCGGCGCTCCAGTCCCGGATTGGCCGCGGCCGGCGCGCGCGCGGCGCGCTCGGCCGGGTCGCGCCCGACCTTCTGCATCAGATGGGCGAGCTCGACGAACTCGTCGCACTGCCGGCGCAGATCGTCGGCGACCATGGGTGGGGTGGTGTTGATGGTCGAGACCACCGAGACCTTGACGCCCTTGCGCTGCACCGCCTCGACCAGGGGGCGGAAATCGCCGTCGCCGGAGAACAGGTAGATGTGGTCGAGATGGGGCGCGAGCTCGAGCATCTCGATCGCCAGCTCGATGTCCATGTTGCCCTTGACGCGGCGGCGGCCCGTCGCGTCGGTGAACTCCTTCGCCGCCTTGGTGATGACCCTGTAGCCGTTATAGTCGAGCCAGTCGACCAGTGGGCGGATCGAGGTGTACTCCTCGCTTTCGACCAGTGTCGTGAAGTAGAACGCCCGGATCAGATTGCCGCGGCCCTGGAATTCCTTGAGTAGACGCCGGTAGTCCATATCGAAACCGAGCTGCTTCGACGTCGCATAAAGGTTGGCTCCATCGATAAAGAGCGCGATGCGCGGCTCACCTGCCATGTAATGGCTCCTGGCTCAAATGCGGTCGACCAATAAGAATCGGCACGGATCAAGGTTGAATAATGTCGGATTCGCGCTCCAAATCGAGCGCCTCCTCGGCGTTTATGTGGTGGATGCCAGGCAATGCGCAAGATATCGGCCGAATTTTGCCAGTCCTGCGTGCGCGGACGCGGCGGTTCAGTTTTTCGGAAACTCCAGCCCCATCTCGCGATAGCGCTCCGGATCGTCGCTCCAGTTCTCGCGGACCTTGACGAAGAGGAAGAGATGCACCTTCGCCTCCGCCGCCTCGGCGATCTCGGCGCGCGCCTTCTGGCCGATCGCCTTGATCGTCTGCCCGCCTTCGCCGAGCACGATCTTCCGCTGGCCCTCGCGCTCGACATAGATCGTCTGCTCGATCCGGACCGAGCCGTCCGGACGCTGCTGCCAGCTCTCGGTCTCGACGGTGGAGCGATAGGGCAATTCGTCGTGCAGCCGCTCGAAGATCTTCTCGCGGGTGATCTCGGCGGCGAGGAAGCGCAGCGGCGCGTCCGAGATCTGGTCCTCGGGATAGAGCCAGGGGCCGGGCTTCAGCCGGCTCTCCAGCCAGGCCAGGATGTCCTTGACGCCGTAGCCGGTCAGCGCCGCGACCATGAAGGTCGCCTCGAACGTCGCGCGTTCGTTCACCGCCGCCGTGATGGCGAGCAGCTTCTCCTTGGGGATCGTGTCGATCTTGTTGAGGATCAGGAACTTGGGCTGCCTGAGCTCGGAGAGCTTCTCCAGCAGAGCCGTGTTCTCCTCATGGTCGAAGCGGCCGACGTCGATCAGCACGCCGATCAGATCGGCGTCGGTCGCCCCGCCCCAGGCGCTCGTCACCATGGCGCGGTCGAGCCGGCGCTTGGGCGCGAAGATGCCGGGCGTGTCGACGAAGATGATCTGCGCCTTGCCGGAGAGCGCGATGCCGCGCACCTGGGTGCGCGTCGTCTGCACCTTGCGCGAGACGATCGAGACCTTGGCGCCGACGAGCTGGTTGAGCAGCGTCGACTTGCCGGCATTGGGCGCGCCGATCAGCGCGACGAAGCCACAGCGGGTCTGCTGGTCGCTTTCAGCCATGGTCCGCCTCCGCCCCCTCGTTCCACAATCCCTGCCGGCGCAGGAAGGCCTCGGCCGCCGCCTGCTCGGCCAGCCGCTTCGAGCGGCCCTCGGCCTCCGCCTCCGTCAATGTGCCGATGCGCACGGCGATGCGGAAGATCGGCGCGTGGTCGGGGCCGGAGCGGCCGCGCTCGGCATAGGTCGGTGTCGGGTGGCCCTGGCCCTGCGCCCATTCCTGCAAGGCGGTCTTGGCGTCGCGCAGCGGCGTCGCCGGCTTCAGCAGCCGCTCGCCGAAGCCGGCCTCGACCAGCTTGCGGGCGGCGCCGTAGCCGCCGTCGATGAACACCGCGCCGATGATCGCCTCGCAGGCATCGGCAAGGATCGCCTTGTTCTTGCGCGCGCCGGAGAGGATCTCGCCCTCTCCGAGGCGCAGATGCGACCCGACATCCCAGGCGCTCGCCACCGCCGCGCAGGTCTCCTTGCGCACGAGATCGGCGAGGCGGCGCGACATATCGCCTTCCTCGGCCTGCGGATAGGTGGTGAACAGCATGTCGGCGACGGAGAGGCCGAGCACGCGGTCGCCGAGGAATTCGAGCCGCTGATAGCTCGCGATCCGGCGTGGATCGGCGCTCATATGGGTGAGCGCCGTCTCCAGCAGGCCGCGGTCGCGGAAGCGGTGGCCGAGCCTGCTCTCGAGCCGCGAGAGCTCGGGCAGCTTGCGGCCGCTGTCGGGCGCCTTGCTCACTTGATCGTCGAGAACATGCGGTTCCAGCGCACCGTCCAGGGCCATTCCCAGATGCGCCAGGCGGACGCGCCCTCGTCGATCGAGAAGAAGATGATCTCGGCACGTCCGACGAAGTTCTCGAACGGCACGTAGCCGACGCTGCGGTCGCGCGAGTCGAGCGAGTTGTCGCGGTTGTCGCCCATCATGAAGAAATGGCCGTCGGGCACGCGGAAGACCGCCGTGTTGTCGAAGGTGCCGGTGTCGCCCTCGCGCTCGATGATGTTGTGGCTGACGCCGTTCGGCAGCGTCTCGCGATACTGGATCGCGGTGGTGGCGCGGCCCCAGGCGTCGGTGGTGACGAAATCGGCGATGCGCTCGCGCTTCACCGCCTGGTTGTTGATGTGCAGCACGCCGTCGATCATCTGGATGCGGTCGCCGGGCAGGCCGATGACGCGCTTGATGTAGTCGGTCGAGTTGTCGCTCGGCAGCTTGAACACCGCGATGTCGCCGCGCTTCGGCTCCGCCGCCCAGACCCTGCCCTGGAACAGCGGCGGGCTGAACGGCATCGAATGCTTCGAGTAGCCGTAGGTGTATTTCGAGACGAAGAGATAGTCGCCGATCAGCAGGGTCGGGACCAGCGAGCCCGACGGGATGTTGAAGGGCTGGAAGAGCAGGGTCCGGATCACCAGGGCGATCAGCAGCGCCTGGACGACGACCTTGATCGTCTCGAGGATGCCGCCTTCGTCCTTGGTCTTGCCCTTGATCTCGGCGTCGTTGGCCACACGTGGCTCCTGCTGGCTACTGTTCTCGTGCGCGGTCTAGAGCATGTTCCGGCAAAGTGGAAAGCACTTTTGCGCGGGCCGTCCGTGCTGCCCCGGCGGGGCGGCGACAATATGGTGGGTCCCCCGGCTCATTGCACCGTTGCCGCGGCGACGGCGGCGCCCTGCGCCGGCGGCGTCTGCTCCGCCCTGATCCGCGGCAGGGCGTGCGGATATTCGCGCTGCAGGAAGGCGACGAGCTTCTCGCGCATCTCGCAGCGCATGTCGAACACCTTCGGCGAGGTGCCGGCGCTGACCAGGATGCGCACCTCCATCGTCGATTGCCTGAAATCGGTGACCTGGACATTGACCACCCGCCGGTCCCACAGCTTCGAGGCGGCGGCGATCTCCTCGACCTTGCGCCGCACCGCCTCGATCGGCGTCGCGTAGTCGAGATAGATCATCACCGTGCCGATCAGCGCCGCGTCGTCGCGGGTCCAGTTCTGGAACGGCTTCTCCATGAAGTAGTTGAGCGGCAGGATCAGCCGGCGCCAGTCCCACAGCCGGATCACCACATAGGTCGAGGTGATCTCCTCGACATTGCCCCATTCGCCTTCGATCAGCACGGCGTCGTCGATCCGGATCGGCTGGGTCACCGCGAGCTGGATGCCGGCGAAGACGTTCTTCAGCACCGGCTGCAGGGCGAGGCCGGCGACGAGGCCGGCCGCGCCCGCCGAGGCGAGCAGGCTGACCCCGTATTGCCTTACGCCGTCGAAGGTCATCAGCATCGCCGCGAACGCGATGATCACGATCAGGATCTCGGCGATCCGGCGCAGGATGCGCGTCTGCGTCACATGCTTGCGCGCCAGCAGGTTGTCCTCGGCGTCCAGCTTGAAGCGGCGCAGATAGACGGTGGTCCAGATGTGCAGCGCGGTCTTGGCGAGCCAGGCGACGAGCGCGACGAAGCAGATCAGCAGCCCGTGCCGGATCAGCGCGGCCTGCGTGTCCGACAGCGGTGCGACCGAGGCGGCGAAGGAGAGGGCCAGCGTGATCACCGTGAACCGCGCCGGGCCGTAGGTGCGCGACACCAGCGAGCGCCAGAACAGATCCCAGCCGGCGACGATACGGGTCATGATCTCGTAGGCGATGCGGTGGACGGTCAGCGCCAGGGCGAGCGCGAGCGTGAACAGGGCGAGGCTGACGCTCCAGGCGGGCAGCCAGGAGAGCCGGGCTTCCACACCCGCGACGAACGCCTCGAACATGCCCGTTTCCCCTGCCTGAGCGCTTGCAGCCTCGCCTGCTGCAACGCCTCAACGGGCGAAAGGATGCAGCACACGCTGGGCGTGCGCCGCTCCGGCCGGATTTGCCGGCGCGCGGGCGATCTCCGGCGATTGACGCTCGTTCTCGACGGGATCACAGTCCCGCGATCGCAACCAAAGGGCGAATCGACATGAGCACCAGAAACTATGTCGCGGAAGTGATCGGGACCTTCTGGCTGACCTTCGCCGGCTGCGGCAGCGCCGTGATCGCTGCGGGCTTCCCGCAGGTCGGTATCGGCCTCCTCGGTGTCTCGCTCGCCTTCGGCCTGACCGTGGTCACCATGGCCTATTCGATCGGCCATATCTCGGGCTGCCATCTCAACCCGGCCGTCACGGTCGGTCTCGCCGTCGGCGGGCGCTTCCCCGCCGGCCAGGTCATTCCCTACATCATCGCGCAGGTCGTCGGCGCCATCCTCGCCGCGACCGTGCTCTACTTCATCGCGGTCGGCGCGCCCGGCTTCGACCTCGCCAAGGGCTTCGCCTCGAACGGCTTCGGCGAGCACTCCCCCGGCAAATACGGGCTGGCCTCGGCCTTCCTCACCGAGGTCGTGATGACCATGATGTTCCTGTTCATCATCATGGGCGCGACCCATGGCAAGGCGCCGGCCGGCTTCGCGCCGCTCGCCATCGGCCTCGGCCTCACGCTGATCCATCTCGTCAGCATCCCGGTGACCAACACCTCGGTCAATCCGGCGCGCTCGACCGGGCCGGCGCTCTTCGTCGGCGGCTGGGCCCTGCAGCAGCTCTGGCTGTTCTGGCTGGCGCCGATCATCGGCGGCGTGCTGGGCGGCGTCGTCTATCGCTGGCTCGGCGACGAGCCGACGGCGCAGATCACCGGCGTGACGCCGGCGCCGGCGGAGTAAGGCGCCGCTGTTTAGAGGTCGGGCCGGATCGGCCTGGCCTCGATCACCACGAAGGCCTGGGCGAGAGGCGGGTCGTCGGTCAGCGACACATGCAGGACCGCCTCGTGCCCGGGCGGCGTCATCTCGGCGAGGCGCGCCGCGGCGCCGCCGGAAAGCCGCATGGTCGGCCGCCCGCTCGGCAGGTTCACCACCTCCATGTCGCGCCAGAACACGCCCGACCTGATGCCCGTGCCGAGCGCCTTGGAGCAGGCTTCCTTGGCGGCGAAGCGGCGGGCATAGGAGGCGGCGCGGGTGGCGCGGCGATCGGATCTCGCCTGCTCCCCCTCGGTGAAGACGCGCTGCGTGAAGCGCGCGCCGAAGCGGGCGAGCGAGGTCTCGATGCGGCGGATGTCGCAGAGATCGGAGCCGATGCCGAGGATCATCCGGCCGATTTAACCGGCCGCGCGTCCCTCGTCCATCGCCCGCCGCATCGTGGCGATCGCGGTCTCCAGCCCGACGAAGATCGCTTCGCCGACCAGGAAATGGCCGATGTTGAACTCGGCGAAGGCCGCGACGCCGGCGAGCCGGCGGGCGGTGTCGTAGTCGAGCCCGTGCCCGGCATGCACCTCGAGCCCGAGCGATGCGGCGAAGGCCGCGCCCCTGGCGAGCCGCCGGAATTCCGCCTCGGCCTTGTCGCCATGGCCGTCGGCGACGGCATGGCACCAGGTGCCGGTATGGAGCTCGACCACCGGTGCGCCGAGCTTCGCCGCCATCGCGATCGGCGCCTCGTCCGCCTCGATGAACAGCGAGACGCGGCAGCCGGCGGCCTTCAGCCGGGCGATCGGCCGGCTGAGCGCGTCGGCCTGGCCGACCACGTCGAGCCCGCCTTCCGTGGTGCGCTCCTCGCGCTTCTCCGGCACCAGGCAGGCCGCATGCGGCTGCAGCGTCTCGGCGAGGCCGATCATCTCGGCCGTCGCGGCCATCTCGAAATTCAGCGGCTTCGACAATTCGGTCGCGAGCCGCGCCATGTCGGCGTCGCGGATATGGCGCCGGTCCTCGCGCAGATGGGCGGTGATGCCGTCGGCGCCGGCGGCGACGGCGAGGAGGGCGGCGCGCACCGGGTCGGGCAGGGCGCCGCCGCGTGCGTTCCGCACGGTCGCGACATGGTCGATGTTCACGCCCAGGCGCAAGCGGTTCTGCGTCATCGGATCGCCCCCTCGTCCCTCGCCGTCTACGCCGCGGCCGGCGCGGGTTCAAGGCAGGCGATGTGATCGACGCTGTCAGCATCCTTGATCGATGGCGCGCGTGGCAGGGCAGTCTTCCGGCGCCCCCCGGCCGCGTATGCCTGTTGTTAAGGGCTGGGCCCTAGCCTGTCCGCTCGCGCCAAGAGGTTCCGGGCCCGCCATGCAGCTTCCCGCCGACCATCGGCAGTTCCACGACGACATCTCGCCCGACAGGCGTGCGCCGAGTCAGGCCGAGGATCGCATCATCGGCCGCGTCGTCGCCTGTTCGGGCTCGCGCGCGACCATCGCGGCAACCGTCCAGGGCCCGCTCGCCGGCGCCGCCAATCCCTGGGTGGTCGGCCGTCTCGTCTCGATCAGCCTCGGCGGCAGCCGCATCGTCGGCCTCGTCTACGAGATGCGCGCGCAGCAGGGAACCTGGGACGAGGCCGGCCTCAATCCGATCGCGGTCGAGGTCGAGCTGCTCGGCGAGGTCGTCGACGGCGAGCATGGCGCGGCGCGCTTCGACAGCGGCATCACCGCCTATCCGCCGATCGGTGCGCCGGCGCACCGCATCCGCTCGCGCGATCTCGAACGCATCCATGACCTCGGCCAGCGCAAGGGCGTGGTCGTCGGGACCCTGACGCAGGATGCCGCGATCCCGGCGAGCGTCGACATGGAGCGGCTGCTCGCGCGCCATTTCGCGGTGCTCGGGACCACCGGCGTCGGCAAGTCGAGCGCGGTCGCCCTGATGCTGCGCAAGGCCGTCGCGGCCAAGCCGAATCTGCGCGTGCTGGTCCTCGATCCGCACAATGAATACGCGCACGCCTTTCCGGACAGCTCCGTCCGCATCGACGCGGGCACCCTCGATCTGCCGTTCTGGCTGTTCCGTTTCGAGGAGTTCGCCGACATCGTCTTCCGCGGCCGGCCGCCGCTCGAGGACGAGGCCGAGATCCTGCGCGAGACCATCGCCGTCGCGCGCAGCCGCTACCGCGTCGTCCCGGCCCATGACATGGCGCGCGATCTCGGCAGCAGCGTGCTGAAGCGGCCGCTCGATCCCGCCCAGCGCCGGCCGGCCGATAGCGCCGGCACGGCCGAACTCGCCTCTCCCTACCGCATCGCCGACCTCTTCGCCGCGATCGACGAGCTGATCGGCCTGCACGAGCAGCGCTACCCGCGCACGACGCTGCGCTCGCTCAGGGTGAGGCTGGAGACGCTGCACGCCGATCCGCGCTACGGCTTCCTGTTCGCCCATGCCAACAGCATGGAGACGATCGCGCCGGTGATCGCCCAGATCTTCCGGGTGCCGCACAAGGGCCGGCCCATCACCGTGTTCCAGCTCGCCGGCTTGCCGTCGGAGGTCCTCAACGCCGTGGCCTCCAGCCTGGCCCGTCTCGCCTTCGACCTCGCCATGGCCGGCCGCGGCGGCTACGAAATCCTGCTGCTGTGCGAGGAGGCGCATCGCTACGTGCCGCAGGATCAGGCGCTGGGTTTCCTGCCGACGCGCCAGGCCATCGCCCGCATCGCCAAGGAAGGGCGCAAATACGGCGCCTATCTCGGGGTCGTGACGCAGCGCCCGGGCGAGCTCGACCCGACCATCCTGTCGCAATGCTCGACCGTCTTCGCCATGCGGCTCTCCAACGAGCGCGACCAGCAGATCATCCGCGCCGCGATCGCCGACGCGTCCGCCAGCACCATCGCCTTCCTCTCCTCGATCGGCAATCGCGAGGCGATCGCGTTCGGCGAGGCCGTGGCGACGACGATGCGCATGCGCTTCCTGGAGCAGCGGCCGGAGGAGCTGCCGGCCATGGCCGGCCGGGCGCCCGCCGAGGCCGAACGCCGCGAGCTCCTGGTCGAGGAGCTCGTGGCGCGCATGCGCGGGCTGTGACGGCCGGCCGCGACGCTGCTCAGGCCGCCGACGCACGATCGGCGCCGTCGGTGATCTCCAGCGCCAGCCCGTCGACAAGCCGGTCGATCTCGGCCTCTGCCGCCGCGATCGACGCTTCCAGACGCTCGCCGCCGAACTCGTCGTATTCGATGGCGATCGCATGCGTCTCGGTCAGGCCGAGATAGGCCATCGGGACCGTCAGGCCGCGCTCGACCAGGTTCACCGCCTCCAATCGGCCGCCGGCATCATAGCCGTAGTCGCCGCGCGAGGAGAGGATGACGAGGCGCTTGCCCGGCGGCAGCATCGGCCAATAGGGCTCGCCCGGTCGGCTGCGGTCGAACCCGAAGGTGACGCCGACCCGGACGACATTGTCGACCCAGGCCTTGAGCTGGGCCGGAAGCCCGAAATTGTACATCGGCGCGCCGATCACGACGAGGTCGGCGCGCAGCAGCTCCTGCACCAGCATGTCGCTCTCGGCGAGCGCGGCCTGCGCCGCCGCATCCCGGCGCTCGGGCGGGGTGAAGGCGGCCGCGATCCACGCGCCGGTGACGGGCGAGGGCGGACGCTGCCCGATATCGCGATAGGTCACCGCGTCCGCCAGCCGCGCCGCGCGCCAGCGCTCGACGAAGCGGCGCGTCAGGCGGCGGGTGTGCGATCCGCGCGGGTCCGTTCCGGACAGGCCGGGGCGGGCGCTGGCATCGATCTGCAGGATCTGGAAGGGAGGCATGGCGATCTCCATGGAACCGAACTGCTCATGCGAAAATCTCGCTATCCTGCGAATACGTCGCTATCTACCTTGGTGACAAAGGCGAATTCCTCAGCCGATAGGTGAGTTGGAATCATCTATGACCGCTCCTCGCAAATTGCCGCCGCTGGCTGCGCTCCGCGCATTCGAGGCCGCGGCGCGGCATCTGAGCTTCCGCAAGGCGGCGGAGGAGCTGGGCGTGACACCGACCGCGATCAGTCACCAGCTGCGGCTGCTGGAGGCGACGCTCGGCCTGCCGCTGTTCGAGCGGCATGTGCGGCGCGTCTCGCTGACGCAGGCCGGCGCGCATCTCTATCCGGTGCTTCGGGACAGCCTGGACACCATCGCGCGCGCCGTCGCCGAGCTTGCGCCGCCGCCCCGGCGCAGCTCCGTCACGGTCAGCGCGACCACGCTCTTCACCGCCCGCCGTCTGATCCCGGCCCTGGGGCTCTTCCAGTCGCGCTGGCCGCAATTCGCGCTGCGGCTGCATGCCTCCGACGAGGCGGTCGACCTGGCGAGCGGCGCCGCCGACGTTGCGGTGCGTTACGGCGCGGGGCCGTTCGGGGGGCTGGTCTCGGAGGTCCTGTGCCGGGAGCGCTTCGGCGTGGTGTGCAGCCCCGCGCTCGGCCTGCGCGGCCCGGCCGATCTCACCGCGGCGACGCTGATCCATTCGGAATGGCACCGCCGGGACCTGCAGCCGGACTGGCGCCGCTGGCAGGCGCTGGCGCAGGTGCCGGGGCTGGACGTCGAGGCCGGACTGCGCATCACCGACGAGAGCCACGCCATTCAGGCCGCCGTCGCGGGGCAGGGCGCCGTCATCACGAGCCTGCTTCTGGTCGAGGACGAGCTTGCGCGCGGCATCCTCGTCCATCCGTTCGGCCCGGTGATCGAGGGCCACCACTACCATCTGGTCGCCACCGCCGAGACCCTGGCCAGCCCCGATGTCCAGGCCGTCGGGGAATGGCTGAGGGCGATCGCCCCGCCGCAATAGGCCTGCTGCCATATGGCGCCGGCGGCGCGGTGCAAAACCTTGCATCCGCCCGCTTCAACCTGTATGAGCGCCGTTCAACCTTTCCATCGTATCGCGCAAGATCAGAAGGAGCCGCGAATGGCTCGCGTCACCGTTGAGGATTGCATCGACAAGGTCGAGAACCGCTTCGAGCTCGTCCTGCTCGCGAGCCATCGCGCCCGCATGATCGCCTCCGGCTCCTCGATCCTCGTCCCGCGCGACAACGACAAGAACCCGGTCGTGGCGCTGCGCGAGATCGCCGAGGAGAAGCTCACCCCCGAGGATCTCAAGGAAGAGCTGATCCACTCGCTGCAGAAGCATGTCGAGGTCGACGAGCCCGAGCCCGACACCGTGCCGCTGCTGACCTCGCCGTCCCAGGCCGCCACGCCCGATTCCGAGATCCAGTTCGACCGGATGAGCGAGGAGGACCTGCTGCGCGGCCTCGACGGTCTCGTCCCGCCGACCGAGAGCGCCGACGACGAGGATTGAGCTGTCGGAAAGCGTTGACGGTATCTGCTAAAGCCCGGCCCCGCCGGGCTTTTTTCATGCCGGCCCCGTGCGGATTGGCCTTGCCGGGGCATGGCGCCATCGTCGATATAGATGACGAATCCACTGAACAGAGCGGCGGAGTACGGCCCGCATGGGCATGATGCGGCAATATGAGCTTGTCGACCGGGTCAAGCGCTACAACCCGAACACCGACGAGGAGCTGCTCAACCGCGCCTATGTCTACGCCATGCGTGCGCACGGCACGCAGAAGCGCGCCTCCGGCGACCCGTTCTTCGCCCACCCGCTCGAAGTCGCGGCGATCCTGACCGAGCTGAAGCTCGACGACGCCACCATCGTGGCGGCCGTCCTGCACGACACCGTCGAGGACACCGAGGCGACGCTGGAGGAGATCGAGACCCTGTTCGGGCCCGATATCCGCCGCCTCGTCGACGGGCTGACCAAGATCAAGAAGCTCGACCTCGTCTCGAAGAAGGCGGCGCAGGGCGAGAATTTCCGCAAGCTCCTCCTCGCCATCGTCGACGACATCCGCGTGCTGCTGGTCAAGCTCGCCGACCGGCTGCACAACATGCGCACGCTGCACTATGTGCCGCCCGAGAAGCGCCTGCGCATCGCCGAGGAGACGATCGAGATCTACGCGCCGCTCGCCGGCCGCATGGGCATGCAGGAGCTGCGCGAGGAACTGGAGGAGCTCGCCTTCCGCCACATCAAGCCGGAAGCGCACGCCACCATCACCAAGCGCCTGGAGGAGGTGACGCAGCGCGAGGGCAAGGTCATCGGCGAGATCGAGAGCGACCTCAAGGCCAAGCTCGCCGAGCGCGGCATCGAGGCGCAGGTCTATGGCCGGCGCAAGCGTCCCTATTCGATCTGGAAGAAGATGGAGCGCAAGTCCGTCTCCTTCGAGCAGCTTTCCGACATTTTCGGCTTCCGCGTCATCGTCGACCTGCCCGAGGACTGCTATCGCGTGCTCGGCATCGTCCACATGACCTGGCCGATGGTGCCCGGCCGCTACAAGGACTACATCTCGACGCCCAAGCAGAACGATTACCGCTCCCTGCACACCACCGTGGTGGGCCCCGGCCGCCAGCGCGTCGAATTGCAGATCCGGACCGACCGGATGGACCGCGTCGCCGAATACGGCATCGCCGCCCATGCCCATTACAAGGACGGGCGCACCACCGGCGTCGTCGCCGCCGCCGACGAGAGCCGCGCCTATCAATGGCTGCGCCGCACGGTCGACCTGCTGGCCGAGGGCGACAATCCCGAGGAGTTCCTCGAGCACACCAAGCTCGAGCTCTTCCACGACCAGGTCTTCTGCTTCACGCCCAAGGGACGCCTGATCGCCCTGCCGCGCGGGGCGACGCCGATCGACTTCGCCTATGCGGTCCATACCGATGTCGGCAACACCGCCGTCGGCGCCAAGATCAACGGCCGCATCGCCCCGCTCCTGACCGAGCTCCAGAACGGCGACGAGGTCGAGATCACCCGCGCCGAGGGCCAGGCGCCGCCGGCGGCCTGGGAATCGCTGGTCGTCACCGGCAAGGCGAGAGCCGCCATCCGCCGCGCCACGCGCGCCGCCGTGCGCCGGCAATATGCCGGCCTCGGCCGCCAGATCCTGGAGCGCGCCTTCATGCGGGCCGAGCGGCCCTTCTCGGACGACAAGCTGAAGGCGGCGCTGAAACGGCTCGCCCGCAGCGCGGTCGACGACGTGCTCGCCGCCGTCGGGCGCGGCGAGATGTTCTCCGGCGACGTGGTCAGGGCGGTCTATCCCGACCTCGAGCCGGAGAAGCGCGCCGGCGCCGACGCCAAGGCGAAGCCGTCCGGCAAGGGCTGGTTCGAGCTGCGCCAGGGCGAGAACCTCAAGTTCAAGCTCCCCAGCGAGGCGCCGGGCGCCGATGCGATCCCGATCCGCGGCCTCGGCGGCGACCTGCCGGTGCGTTTCGCGCCGGGCGGCGGAGCCGTGCCGGGCGACCGCATCGTCGGCATCCTGACGCCCGGCGAGGCGGTGACGATCTATCCGATCCAGTCGCCCTCGCTCGCCGCCTTCGACAACGAGCCGGAACGCTGGCTCGACGTGCGCTGGGACCTCGACGACAAGCGCCCGCAGCGCTTCCCGGCGCGGATCCAGCTCAACTCGATCAACGAGCCGGGTTCGCTCGCGCAGATCACCACCACCATCGCCGAGCATGACGGCAATATCGACGCGGTCTCGATGGTCCGTCCGACGCCGGACTTCACCGACGTCACCATCGACCTGACGGTCTGGGACCTGAAGCACCTTTCCGCCATCATCAGCGAACTGCGCGAGAAGCGGGTGATCAGCCGGGTCGAGCGGGTGGTGGCGTGACGCCGTCATTCCGGGGCAGGCCGGAGGTCTGAGCCCGGAACCCATGACCACGACGCTGCCACAGTTCGTCATGCTCGCCCTTGTGGCGAGCATCCACGTCGTGAACACCGTCCTCGAACAATGAAGACGTGGATGGTCGGGACAAGCCCGACCATGACGGGAGGGGCAGTGTTCATGGGTTTCAGGGTCTGCGCTTCGTTCCGCCCGAGGATGGCGCCCTGTTTCACCCCGCCCGGAACGCCGCCGCGAGCTCCCTGACGAAGGCGTTGGCGCGCGGCGTCGCGACATTGCTGCGCAGCACCACCTCGAAGCTGTCGAGCGCCGGCAGCCCCCATTGCGGGCCGAGGTCGACGGCTCCGCGCGGCGCGATCCGCGCCGCCAGAGGCGAGACGCCGAGCCCGCCCTCGACCGCCGCCAGCACCGCCGCCATGCCGCCGCCGATGAAGGCCTCGCGCCAGGGCAGGCCGGCGCGGTCGAGCGCGTCCATGGCGTGGCGGCGCAGCCGGCATTCCGGCATCAGGCTGACCAGCGGCACCGGCCCGTCCGGCCGCGCCAGCGCGGGCGAGCCGAACCAGCCGAAGGCGTCGCGCCGCAGCACCTCGCCGGTGCGCCCGGGCCCGAGCCGGCGCACCACCGCGACATCGAGCTCGCCGCGCTCGAACGCCGCCTCCAGCGCCGCCGAGGGCTCGATCCGCAGGCCGATCACCAGGGACGGGTCGTGCCGGGAGAGCCGCGCCAGCAGGGCCGGGGCGTCGGCCCCGACCGCCTGTTCGCTGATGCCGACGGCGATGCGCTCCTGAACCTGCTGGAAGGAGGTCCGAGCCCGCTCATGCGCTGCCATCAGCTCGCGCGCCGCCGGCAGGAAGCGCTCGCCCTCGGCGGTCAGCCGGACGAGGCGCGGATGGCGCTGCAGCAGCAGCTGGCCGAGCGCCTCCTCAAGCTTCTTGATCCGCGTGCTGATCAGCGATTGCGCCGTGCCGAGCGCCTCGGCGGCGCGGGTGAAGCTGGAGAGCTCGGCCGCGTGCAGGAAGGCGGCGACGCCGTCGAGGTCGAGTGTGCTGCTCATATCAATCTCAAATCAGGATCACTGATATCTATAAAGATATTATTTTCGGATTGATGGGACAAGCCTAGCGTCGAGATGTCGGCGGCGATGCCGCCCAACCCATGGAGCCTTGTCATGCCTCTGATCCGGATCTCGATGCGCCGCGGCCGTCCCGCTTCGCACCCCGCCGCCATCGTCGACGGCGTCTATCGCGCTCTGCGCGCCACCTTCGAGGTGCCGGAGAACGACCTCTTCGCCGTGGTGCACCAGCACGAGGCCGAGGAGTTCGTCTTCGACGCCAATTATTTCGGCTTCAACCGCAGCGATGCGCTGGTCATCATCCAGCTCGTCGTCGCCAACACCCGCGGCATCACCCAGAAGAAGGCGCTCTATGCCGCCATCGCCGAGAACCTGCAGAAGGAGCCGGGCCTGAAGCCCGACGACATCTTCATCAACCTCGTCGAGGTCAAGCGCGAGGACTGGTCCTTCGGGGGAGGGATCGCGCAGTACGTGGCGTGAGCCGAGAGCAACAGGCGTCATGGTCGGGCTCGACCGACCATCTCAGGCCGGAGGAGGCTCCTGATCGCGCCTTCTCGTCAGGAGATTCTCGGGTCTCCGCTACGCTGGGCCCGAGAACGACGCGCGATTGACGGCGTTCGGCCTCGCACCCTAACTCTCCCGCCATGGAATGGAGCGACGAGGGCACGATCATCGGCGTCAGGCGCCATGGCGAGAACGCCGTGATCCTGGAGGCGATGACGCGCGGGCACGGCCGCCATCTCGGCCTCGTCCGCGGCGGCCGCTCCAGCAGGCTGCAGCCGGTGCTGCAGCCCGGCAATCTCGTCTCGCTGACCTGGCGGGCCCGGCTCGACGAGCATCTCGGCGAGTACAAGGTCGAGCTCCTGACCTCGCATGCGGCCCGGCTGATGGCCCGGCCGGTCGCGCTCTACGGGCTCGCCAACGTCGCCGCGCTGCTGCGCCTGCTGCCGGAGCGCGACCCGCATCCCGGGCTCTATGAGGGCCTCTCGGTGCTGATCGCCCATCTCGATGAGCTCGCGATCGCGCCGGCGCTGATGGTGCGCTTCGAGCTCGCCATGCTTTCCGAGCTCGGCTACGGGCTTTCGCTCGAACGTTGCGCCGTCACCGGCCTGCGCGAGGATCTCAGCCATGTCTCGCCGAAATCGGGCAAGGCGGTGAGCCGCCAGGCGGCGCAGCCCTATCTCGACCGGCTCCTCGCCCTGCCGGCCTTCCTGAGCGAGGGGCAGGGCGCGCGCCGGCCGGCTGCGGCCGAGATCGCCGCCGGCTTCGCGCTGACAGGTTTCTTCCTGCGCCGCGATCTCTACGGACCGCGCGGCCTGCAGGAGCCGCCCGAGCGGGCACGCCTGCTGGAGCTGGCGGCGAGAATCCACTGATTTCCGCCGGTTTTCCGCCGGCGACGTTTTGCGTTGCTGCCTTTCCGCCGGCATTGTGCAACAGGTGATTCGCGCGTCATTCCGAGGCGCTGCGCGGCAGCGAGCCCGGAACCCATGACCACGAGGCGGCTCCAGTGTCGTCAGGCTCGCCCTCGCGGCGAGCATCCACGTCCACCACGCTCGATCCGCCGGGCGAAGACGTGGATGGTCGGGACAAGCCCGACCATGACGGATACGGGCCGTGTTCATGGGTTCCGGGCTCCAGCGCCGCCCCGGAATGACGACGCGCCACGAGTTCGAAGGTCAGTGAAAGCATGGGCAAACCCGTCGAGCCGCCTCCGGAGGAGGAAGCCGAACGCGTCGATCTGAAGAGCGCGCTCGAGGAGCGCTATCTCGCCTATGCGCTCTCGACGATCATGCACCGCGCCCTGCCGGATGCGCGCGACGGGTTGAAGCCCGTCCATCGCCGCATCCTGCACGCCATGCGCCTGCTCCGGCTCGATCCCGGCCAGGTCCACAAGAAATGCGCCCGCATCGTCGGCGACGTCATCGGCAAGTTCCACCCGCATGGCGACCAGTCGGTCTACGACGCGCTGGTGCGCCTCGCCCAGGACTTCGCCCAGCGCTACCCGCTCGTCGACGGCCAGGGCAATTTCGGCAATATCGACGGCGACAACGCTGCCGCCTACCGCTACACCGAAGCGCGCATGACCGAGGTCGCGCGCCTCCTGCTCGACGGGATCGAGGAGGACGCGGTCGATTTCCGCGAGACCTATAATGGCGAGGACGAGGAGCCGATGGTGCTCCCCGCCGCCTTCCCGAACCTGCTCGCCAATGGCTCGCAGGGCATCGCCGTCGGCATGGCGACCTCGATCCCGCCGCACAACGCCGCCGAGCTCTGCGACGCGGCGCTCTATCTGATCCAGCATCCCGGCACGACGTCCGAGCAGTTGATGACCTTCGTGCCGGGGCCGGATTTCCCGACCGGAGGCATCATCGTCGAGAGCCGGGCCTCGATGGTCGAGACCTATCGCACCGGCCGCGGCGCCTTCCGCACCAGGGCGCGCTGGCATGTCGAGGACCAGGGCAGGGGCACCTGGCTCGCCGTCGTCACCGAGATCCCCTACATGGTCTCCAAGGGCCGGCTGATCGAGAAGATCGCCGAGCTGCTCAACGAGCGGAAGCTGCCATTGGTCGCGGATCTGCGCGACGAATCCGCGGAGGACATCCGCATCGTCATCGAGCCGCGCGCCCGCAATGTCGACGCCAACCTGATGATGGAATCGCTGTTCCGGCTCTCCGAGCTGGAATCGCGCATTCCGATGAACATGAACGTGCTGACCGGCGGGCTGGTGCCGCGCGTGCTCGGCCTCGCCGAGGCCCTGCGCGCCTGGCTCGACCATCGCCGCGAGGTGCTGATCCGGCGCTCGCGCTTCCGCCTCGGCCAGATCGACAAGCGCCTCGAAATCCTCGCCGGCCTTCTGATCGTCTATCTCGACCTCGACCGGGTGATCAAGATCATCCGCGAGGAGGACGAGCCCAAGCTCGAGCTGATGAAGGTCTTTCAGCTCAGCGAGGTCCAGGCCAACGCCATCCTCGACACCCGCCTGCGCGCCCTGCGCAAGCTCGAGGAGATGCAGCTCAAGACCGAGTTCGAGGAGCTGACCCGGGAGAAGGGTCAGATCGAGGGCCTGATCGCCTCCGAGGCGCAGCAGTGGAAGACCATCTCCTGGGACATCCGCGAGGTGAAGAAGCTGTTCGGCCCGGAGACGGCGATCGGCAAGCGCCGCACCAGCTTCGCCGACATGCCCGACACCGCCGAGATCGACCTGACCCAGGCCATGGTCGAGCGCGAGCCGGTGACGGTGGTGATCTCGAAGAAGGGCTGGATCAGGGCGCTGAAGGGCCATGTCCAGGACCTGTCGAGCCTGTCCTTCAAGGGCGATGACGGCCTGCGCACCGCCTTCTTCACCGAGACCACGGCCAAGGTCCTGGTGATGGCGACCAACGGCAAGATCTTCACCCTGGAAGCCTCGAAGCTGCCGGGCGGGCGCGGCTTCGGCGATCCGATCCGGCTGATGATCGAGCTCGAGGAGAGCGCCGACATCGTCGCCGCCTTCCCCTACAGGGCGGGCCTGAAGCTGCTCGTCGCCACCACGGAAGGGCGCGGCTTCGTCGTCCCCAGCGACGACGTCGTCGCCAATACCCGCAAGGGCAGGCAGGTGCTCAATGTCGAGGCCCCGGTCGAGGCGATGCTCGCCGTGCCCGCCGAGGGCGACCATGTCGCGATCATCGGCCAGAACCGCAAGCTGCTCTGCTTCCCGCTCTCCGAGGTCGCCGAGATGAGCCGCGGCAAGGGCGTCAGGCTGCAGCGCTACAAGGATGGCGGCTTGTCCGACGCCAAGGTCTTCAAGCTGGAGGACGGGCTGACCTGGCTCGATTCCTCCAACCGGACCTGGACGGTGGCGCAGGCCGAGCTGATCGAATGGCTCGGCCACCGCGCCGAGGCCGGTCGCCTGCCGCCCAAGGGCTTCCCGAAGGCCAACAAGTTCGGGGGCTGAGGGAAAGCGTCATGCTCGGGCTTGCCCCGTGCATCTCAGGCCGGAGGCGTCTCCGACAGGCGCCTTCTCGTCACGAGATTCTCGGGCCTGCGCTTCGCTTCGCCTGAGAATGACACTGTTTCAAAGGCTTACGCCGGCGGCTTGAATCAATCCGCCAACGCCTTGAATCGCATCCTCAACGGACTGCCGGTCCGACCACGCCGACCTCGAGCCCGAGCGTCACGTTGTTGGTCACCGCCCATGCGACGCCGGCGCGCGCCTCCGGCCTGACCGCGATGTCGGAGCGCGAGAACGGCGTCGAGAACGGCGTCGCGCCATAGCGGAAGGTCTCGTTCGCGGCCGACATGCCGACGCTCGTATAGAGCAGTACGTCCGGCGTCGCGAACACGCCGGCCCTGACCTGGAAGGCTCCGGCGATGTCACGGGTGTAGCTCGCCTGGTTGAAGCCGGGATTGGCGTAGCCGCCGAAGGACGGCGAGAATTCGAGCGCCCCGGAAATGCCGTAGACGAAGTCGCCGTCGCGCCACATCTTGCCGGCCTCGAGCCCGATCACCGGGCCGGCGGAGGTCCCGAAACGCTTCGAGCTGGTGACCTGGAACCCGCTGGAGATGCGGGCATACGAGCCTTCCCATTTGACGCCGCCGGGCGACAGCGTCGGCTCCGACCAGGCGAAGGACGGCAGGAGCCCGAAGCCGGAGAGGGGCAGGAAGGCCTGCGCAGCGGCGGGAGAGGTGGCGACCAGCGACGCCGCCAGGGCGGCAGCGGCCGGGAAAAGCGTCATGCGCGCGGCGCCAATAGCCAGGATCATGTTCATGATCTAGCAGGTGAGGGCGGGATTGTCGCGCTTTTGTGGCGCCCCGCCCGGCGCTCAGCCGAGCTTGGTCTTGAGGCGCAGGAAGCGCATCGTGCGCTCGGCCGTCGCCATGTCGAGCTGGACATAGTCGCGCAGGTCGTCCTCGATGTCCTTGGCCTTGAAGTAGAGGCGCCGCCCGCGCAGTTGCAGGACGGCGTGGAAGGTGTCCTTGCCGAGCTCGAGCGTGCGCGCCAGCACGGCGATGCCGCTGACGTCGCGCTGCATCAGCACGCGCAGGGCCTGTTCGTTGGTGACCTCCGCGCTCGCCGCGATCACCTGCGCGAGGTGGAAGGCGCGGTCCTCTTCCGCCAGCATGGTGACGACGTCGTCGAGGGTGCGCGTCCTGGTCCGCAGGTCGGCGAGCAGGAGCTTCACCTCGAGGCGCTGCTGGCGTGCCTGCCGGGCGAGCGTCTCCGCCTCGGCGCCGCGCTCGGACTGGTCGGCGATCTGCTCGACGATGCGCAGCACGCGCTCGACCCGCTGGGGCGACAGGTCCGAGCGGCGCGCCAGCGCCTCGCCAACCACAGCGTCGTCGCCGCCGCGCTGCAGCAGCCGGTCGAAACCGTGATCGGAGAACTGCGCGCCCTCATTGCCCGAGACCGTGCGCAGCACGGTCGTGTCGCCGCGCTCGACCAGGATGTCGGTGACGCCTTCCGACAGGCGCGCGCGCTCGGCGATGGCCGCGAGATGCTGCTGCGTCTGGCTGACGGCGATGGCGGCCAGGTCGGTATCGGTCAGGACGGGGGAGAGTCTGAGCACGAGCCGCGCCACCTCGCTGTCGCCGTCGTTCGCCAGCGACACCGCGACCTGGCGCGGCAGCGTTTCGACCTCGGCGACGGAATCGGCGTAGTGCCGGCGTTCCTCCGTGGCCAGATGCGGCAGCGAGCGCAGGGCGATCTCGCCGTAATGGTCCTTCGCCGCCTCGCTCGGATCGACATCGAGCAGGAACAGGTCGGTGACCGCGTTCAGCAGCTTGCGCCGCGATTCGGAGGACATCTCCGCCGGCATGCGGGACAGGGAATGGAGCATCGGCGCAGTTCCGCAGGAGTATCGCGTCTCAGGCAATGCCCGAACGTTAGCGCGCGCGGTTTGATTTAGTCTTAAGCCGACCGAAGACTCGTCGGGAATTTCGGATCGGCAGGTATTTCGCTAATTGTATCATTAACATCGTGCAACTTTTGAGGTGCGCGTTCCGTTTCTATTCACGGAACATCAGCGTCCGCATCACGTTGGCAGGTCGCCGCCCATGCGCGGCCACAGCCCACCAGCGAAGCGGAGCGTGACGTGAGCAGAAGCCAGCGCCTTCCCCCGGGCGACGAGACGTCGAGAGCGGTGGCGGAACCGTCCCGCCGCGCCGTGCTGGCGGGGCTGGCCTCGATCGGGCTCGCCTCGCCCGGCGCGGCCCAGGACGGCCGCAGGCCGGCCGCGCCGCCCGAGCAGCGCGGCAATTTCGGTTACGAGGACGTCGTCCGCCAGGCCCGCGAGCTTGCGGCGCGGCCGTTCGACACGAGCGCGCCCGGCATTCCAGAAGCGCTCAAGGCGCTCACCTACGACAGCTATCGCGAGATCAGGTTCCGCAGGGACAAGGCGCTCTGGCAGGACAGCGGCTCGGACTATCGCCTGCACCTGTTCCATCTCGGCTTCCTGCACGACAAGCCGGTCCCGATCCACGTGATCAGCGACGGCAACGCGATTCCGCTGCCGTTCAACATGGCGCTGTTCGAATACGGCAAGGCCCAGATCCCGCAGAAGCTGCCGGTGTCGCTCGGATTTGCCGGATTCGCCGTCACGACCACGCTCAACGACCTGAAGGTGCAGGACGAGGTGATCTCCTTCCTCGGGGCCAGCTATTTCCGCTTTCTCGGGCGCGGCCACCGCTACGGCCTCTCGGCGCGCTCGCTCGCGCTCGACGTCGGCGGCGAACAGCCGGAGGAGTTCCCGTTCTTCCGGGGGCTGTGGCTGGAGAAGCCGAAGCCCGACAGCGTCGACCTCGTCATCTACGGGCTGCTCGATTCACCCTCGGTGAGCGGCGCCTTCCGCTATGTCGTGACGCCGGGCCAGCAGACCACGATCGCCGTCACGGCGACGATCGTGCCGCGCCGGCCGATCGAGCGCATCGGCATCGCGCCGCTCACCTCGATGTTCCTCGCCGGGGAGGGGGACCGCGAGCAGCGCACCGATTTCCGTCCGGAAGTCCATGATTCCGACGGGCTGCTGCTGAAGACCGGCGCCGGCGAATGGATCTGGCGGCCGATCCGCAATCCGGCGGCGCTGGCGATCTCGTCCTTTCACGATCGCAACCCGCGCGGCTTCGGGCTGATCCAGCGCGATCGCGAATTCGGCCATTATCAGGATCTCGAGGCGCATTACCACGCCCGGCCCGGCTACTGGATCGAGCCCGTCGGCGACTGGGGCGAGGGCCGGGTCGACCTGATCGAGATCCCGACGCAGGGCGAGGAATTCGACAACATCGTCTGCTGCTGGACGCCGAAGACGCCCCTGCCGAGCGGCCAGCCGGCCGAGCTGAACTATCGCATGACCACGGTCTCGACGACCGAGACCCTGCATGCGCTGGCGCAGGTGCAGAGCAGCTTCGCCGCCCGCGAGAGCGTCGATGCCGACCTCGCCAGGCGGCGCTTCATCATCGACTTCAACGCCGGCGACCTGGAATACTACCTGTCGGACCCCAAGCGCGTCGCGGTCGTCGCGACGGTGTCGACCGGGACCGTGGCCGGCACGATCCTCGCGCCGAACGCCGCCGCCAAGGGCTTCCGGGCGATCGTCGACGTCAGCCTGCGTCCGGGCGAGAGCACCGACCTGCGCGTGCTTCTGCGCGCGGGAAAACAGGCGCTCAGCGAAACCTGGACGATGCCCTGGTCGGCGGCACTTGCGCCGGCCGCGGCGGCGCAGGCCGACGCCGAGAAGCCGGCGATATCGCGCGGAAAGTAGCGCCGCCGCGACGGGCGACGATTCGGCGCCTACGCCGCCGGCAGGCAGGCCGGGCCGAGCGGCTCGAAGCTCTTGTAAGTCAGGATGAATTCCTGATGGCCGAGCTCCTCCGACTTCGTGCGCGCGCCCTGCGCCAGGGAGACGACGAGGTTCCGGATCTCGCTGCCGACCTGGTCAAGGCTCGCCTTGCCCTCGAGGATGCGCCCGGCGTCGACGTCCATGTCGTCGCTCATCCGGCGATAGGTCTCGGGATTGGCGCAGATCTTCACCACCGGCGAGATCGCCGAGCCGACGACCGAGCCGCGGCCGGTGACGAACAACACGCAATGCGCGCCGCAGGCGATCAGCTCGGCGATCTCGGCATTGTCGTTGATGTTGGGAAAGCCGAAGCGGACCTCGCCGTCCGGCACCACGTCGAGCAGGTAGAGCCCGCCGCGCGGCGGCACGTCGCCCGGCTTCAGCAGGCCGGAGATCGGGGAGGCGCCCGATTTGGCATAGGCGCCCATCGACTTCTCCTCGATGGTCGAGAGCCCGCCCTCGGCATTGCCGGCGGCGAAGGAGCCGTAGCCGAGCGTCGCGTAGTAGCGCGCCGCCTTGGCGACCGATTTCTCCAGCTCGGCGCCGAGCCCGGGCGTGATCGCACGCGCCGCCATGATGTGCTCGCAGCCGATCAGCTCGCCGGTCTCCTCGAAGATGCAGGCGGCGCCCTCGGCGATGAGCTGGTCGAAGGCGCGCCCCGCAGCCGGGTTGCCGGTGATGCCGGAGGTGCCGTCCGAGCCGCCGCAGACGGTGCCGATCACCAGCTCGCCGACCTGCATCGGCACGGTTTCGGCGGCGTCGAGCGCGACCCGCTGCTCCTCGACCCAGGCGCGGCCCTCCCGGATCGAGGCCCGCGTGCCGCCGGTGCCCTGGATCATGATGGTCTTCACCGGCCGGCCGCTGGCGCGCACCACCCGCTCCAGCGCGTATTTGTTGAAGCTCTCGCAGCCGAGCGAGACCAGCAGCACCGCCCCGACATTGGGATGGGTGCAGAGCTGCTCCATCATCCGCTCGGCGTAAGGGTTGGGGTAGCAGCCGGGAAAACCGATGGCGTGGACATCGTGCTCGCGCCAGGGCAGGGCGATCTCGCGCGCGACGTGGTGTGCGCATTCGACCAGATAGGCGACGGCGACGACGTTGCGGATGCCCTTGCGGCCGTCGCCGCGCAGATAGCCTTGCAGATGTGTCATTGGGCTCGACCTCGCTTCCCCTCCCCCTCGTGGGGAGGGGTTCCGCGCAGTGGCTCCGGCGATCGATCTGGGGTTGGGATCAGCCCTTCGCATCCGCCCGCTCGTCCTCGAGATGATAGGTCGGCGTGTAGTCGCTCTTCATGTTCTGGACATGGACATGGCTGCCGGCGGCGATGGCGGCCGTCGCCACGCCGATCGGCGCGCCGTATTTCAGGATCTTCTCGCCCGGCGCGATGGCGCGTCGCGCCACCTTGTGGGCGAGCGCGATGTCGCGGTCGGTCAGCGCCGCGCCGGCGCCGGTCTCGATGCGCTCGCCCGCGGGCAGCCGCATGCGCGCGACGAAGACGTTGTCGCGCGGGTCGAGCAGGATCAGGCGCGGATCGTGGCCGGCCATCAGAACTTGCCGTATTGCAGATAGGCCTGCTGCGGATCGGTGCCGGCGAGGATCGCCGTGCGGACCTTGTTCTCGGTCGAGATCGCGGCCTCGGCCTTGTCCAGCACCTCGGCGACGATCTCGGAGGGGATGCGCACCACGCCGTCGCGATCGCCGAGGATGTAGTCGCCCGGCCGGATCCAGACCTCGCCGATCTTGATCGGCTCGTCGACCGCCTTGGGCAGCCAGGCGCCGACGATGTCGCGCGGCGTGTAGGCCTTGAAATAGGCCTGGAAGCCCATCTCGATCATGAATTCGGTGTCGCGCGACAGGCCGTCGATGACGCAGCCGCGCACGCCCTTGTTCTTCAGCGTCTCGGCCGAGAGCTCGCCCATCAGCGCGATCTCCTCGGTGTTCGGCTGGCAGACCCAGACATGGCCGGGCTTGGCGGCGGAGAGCAGGCCGGTCCAGCCGAGCAGCGTCTCGTGCGCGTCGAACTCGCCGGTCCTGCCCTCGACGGTGAAGGCCGGGCCGGCGAGCTTCACGCCCGGCAGGAGCGGGCGCAGGCTCGGCGGCAGGGTGAAATCCTTCAGGCCCATGGCGCGCATCGTGTCGTGGATGATGCCGGTGTAGCAGCGCTCGAGCCGCTCGGTCAGCCTGTCGGTCATGGTTCCTCCGCTGCGGCCTGTCGGGCGGCCTTGGCGGCAGGTTGCACGGAGAGGCACGGCCCGGACAAGTGCGGTTTTTGCAGCGCGGGCGTGCGCGCCAGAGCCGGATCCGATCAGATTGAATCAATCTGATCGGTGAATCCGTCTCTCACTTTCAGCTGAGAGACCGTTTTACCGATCTGCTTGCGGTGCAAGCTGATCGGAACGGGCTCTAAACGATTTAGATCGTGCTTGCCGTCGTCCCGGGCTCGACCCGGCATCTCGAAAGCCAGGCGTCTGGTGATGAGGTTTTCGGGTCTGCGCGTCGCTTCGTCCGAGAATGACGGGCCGGCAGGCTCAGCCCACCCGTTCCCAGCCTTGCGGCATCAGGCGCTCCTGCGGCAGGAAGCGGGCCTTGTAGGCCATCTTCGGCGAGCCATCGACCCAGTAGCCGAGATAGACATAGGGCAGGCCGAGCTTGCGGGCGCGCTCGACATGGTCGAGCACCATGAAGGTGCCGAGCGAGCGGGTTTCGAGGTCGGGATCGTAGACCGAATAGACCATGGAGAGCCCGTCGCTCAGCCGGTCGGTCAGGGCGAAGGCGAAGAGATCGCCCTGGCCGCGGCCGGTGAAGCCGCTATCCGGCCCGCGCCGGCGATATTCGATCAGGCTGGTCTCGACATGGGTGTCCTCGACCATCATGGCGAAGTCGAGGGCCGACATCGTCGCCATGCCGCCATCGGGGTGACGTTCGTCGAGATAGGCGCGGAACAGCGAATAATGCTCCGAGCGCGGCTGCGGCGGCAGCGCCTCGCCGATCAGGTCGCCATTGCGCGCGGCGATCCTGCGGAAGCCGCGCGAAAGCCGGAAGTCGGCGACCACGATCCTGACCGAGATGCAGGCCCGGCAGATCTCGCAGGCCGGGCGATAGGCGATGCTCTGCGAGCGCCGGAAGCCGCCTTGCGAGAGCACGTCGTTGAGGTCGCGCGCCCGCGCGCCGACGAGGTGCGTGAACACCTTGCGCTCCTCGCGGCCCGGCAGATAGGGGCAGGGCGTCGGCGAGGTCAGGTAGAATTGCGGGGCATCCCGCAGGGGGCGCGTCACGTCTGGCAGGCTCCGGAACCGCCGTGTCGGGAGCGAGTTTAGCAGCCGGCGCGGCGGCAACAAGCGCCAAGCCTGCGGTGGCGGCACCGCATGGGACATTCCTCCCGCCGGTGCTACTCTGGACATGAGGGGATACCGGAAAGCCCCGAGCGCAGGGGCATCGGATGCGAACCGAGACGGTCGCGTTGACCCGGGAGAGGGAAACCCTGCTGATCACGCTCTGGGCCAAGGCCGGCGAGAGCCGGCTGCCCGATTCTCTGTTGAAGGACCGCTTCGCGGCGCGGGCGGCAGGCCGGATCGACTACGACTTCGCCAGGCTGAAGGTCGATCGCGACCTGATGATCGGCCTCGCCATGCGCGCCCATATCCTCGACGGCTGGACGCGCGACTTCATCGCCCGCCATCGCGACGCGATCGTGCTGCATCTCGGCTGCGGGCTCGACAGCCGGGTCTTCCGCATCGCCCCGCCTGCGGGGATCGACTGGTACGAGGTCGACTATCCCGACGTCATCGCCCTCAGGCGCAGGCTCTATCCGGCCCGCCGCGGCTGCCATCTGGTCGGCTCCTCGGTGACCGAGCCCGGCTGGATCGAGGCGCTGCCACGGCACCGCCCGGCGATGGTCGTGGCCGAGGGGCTGCTGCCCTATCTGCCGGAGGCGGAGGTGCCGCTGCTGCTGCGGCGGCTGGTGCGGCACTGCCCGGCCGGGGAGATCGTCTTCGACGCCTACAGCTCCTTCGGCCTGCGCCTGGTCGCGCTGCAGCCCTCCATCAGGGCGACCGGCGCGACGCTGGACTGGGCGCTCGACGATCCGGCCGAGCTGGAGCGGCAGGTTCCCGGGCTGAGGCTCGCGACCGAGCTCACCGCCTATGATCCCGATGGCTACGACCCGGCGCAGATCGCCAGGATGTCGTGGCCGGCGCGCTTCGCCATGCAGGTCTTCTCGCTGATCCCGCTGCTGGCGCGCATCGGCCTCCTGCTACGCTATCGCTTCTGAGCCCGGCTCAGGCGCGCACCACAACCAGCCCGGTCAGGATGTCGTGGCCGAGGCGCCGGTCCTCGCGCACCAGCCCGCAGGCGATGTCGATCAGCCAGAGGGCGACCGTGCCGGCCGCGACGTAGAAGAACAGCGCGTGCACGGCAGCGGCCAGCGCATCCGGGCGGCCGCCCGAGGCGGTCTCGACCCGCAGGCCCGCCATGCGCATGCCGAGCGTCGCCTGCCTGCGCCCGCCGATGGTGACCGCCGAATAGCCGAGCACGACGGCGAGCGCCGCGCCGCCGATCAGCAGCCAGGCCAGCCCGAAGGTGACGAAGCCGAGGATGCCGAGCAGCACCCAGACGATCCAGGTCAGGAAGAACAGGATGACGACGTCGCCGATCCAGGCGAACAGGCGCGAGCCCAGCACGCCGCGCGTATCCTGCTGCGGCCGGTCCTCCAGCGCCGTGATCGGCGGCTGGCGATAGGACGACGGGTTCGACATCGATGGGCATCCCCTTCCAGGCAGGCCGTCACGGCCTGTCGAAGGGTAATGTTTGATCGGCCGGCCGGTTCCGCAAGAGCGTGAGGCCGGGATGCGCAAGGCCTTTGTCCATGCGGGAGCGCGCTGTCCGGGGGGAGCGAAGCACGCCCCGCTACGCTCCGGAGCGGTCGGGCTCCTGGCCGCGCGGGTGGATCCGCCGCGGCGCGAAGCCTTCCTCGCGCAGCGCCTGCTCGATGGCCGCCGTGTGCGCCTCGTCGCGGGTCTCGATGGTGACGTCGAGCGTCACGCCCTTGGCCGGCACGTCGAGGAAGAGGCGGCCATGGCTGACCTCGAGGATGTTGGCGCCGTGCGTGCCGAACAGGCTCGCCACCTTGCCGAGCAGGCCGGGCCGGTCGCTGGCGGTGAGGCGGAAGGCGGCGATGCGCTGCTCGCGCTCGAGCTCGCGCACCATGATCGCGGCGAGCAGGCGCGCGTCGATATTGCCGCCGCAGAGCAGGAGGCCGACCCTGCGCCCCCGGTACCGGTCCGGCTCCTTCAGCATCGCCGCCAGCCCGGCGGCGCCGGCCCCCTCGGCCAATGTGTGCTGCAGCGTCGCATAGGCGTTGACGGCGCGCTCGATCAGGTCCTCGCCGACGAGCACGATGCCCGAGACCAGCTCCTTGACGATCGGCAGGGTCAGCGTGCCGACCGTCTTCACCGCGATGCCTTCCGCCAGGGTCGCGCCGCCGATCGGCATCTGCGTGCCGTGCACGGCGTTGTGGAAGGAGGGATAGAGCGCCGCCTCGATGCCGATCAGCTCGATCGACGGCTTCAGCGCCTTCGCGGCCACGGCGTTGCCGGCCATCAGCCCGCCGCCGCCGAGCGGGATCATCAGCATGTCGAGCTCGGGCGCCTCGCGCAGCATCTCCAGCGCGACCGTGCCCTGGCCGGCCATCACCGCCGCATCGTCGTAAGGGTGGACGAAGACGAGGCTCCTCCCGGCGGCGATGTCGCGGGCGTGCTGGGCCGCCTCATAGAGGGTTTCGCCGAACAGCACGACCTCGGCGCCATGGGCGCGGGTGTTCTCCACCTTCACCAGCGGCGTCATCTCCGGCATCACGATCGTCGCCGGAATGCCGAAGCGCCGGGCGTGATAGGCGACCGCCTGGGCGTGGTTGCCGGCCGACATGGCGATGACGCCGCGGCGCCTTTCGTCGTCGCCCAGGCTGCGCAGCTTGTTGACCGCGCCGCGTTCCTTGAACGAGGCGGTCGCCTGCATGTTCTCGTGCTTGACGAACACCTCCGCCCCGGTCAGCGCCGAGAGGCGCGGCGCCGGCATCAGCGGCGTCCTCAGCACATGGCCTGCGATGGTCTGCGCAGCCGTCTCGATATCGGCGAAGCTGATCGCGAAGCCGCTGCCCATCCGTTCCCCCGTGTCCGTCAGACCTGGCGCGGCGTCAGCGCGCCGTCGCCGAAGAAGCCGCCGGGACGCAGGATCAGCGTCACGGCGAGCAAGCTATAGACCGCGATGTCGCGCTGTTCGAGCGGCATCGTCGCCGACCACAGCACCTCGAAGGCGGCGATGGCGAGCCCGCCGAGGCAGGCGCCCGGCACCGAGCCGATGCCGCCGAGCACGGCGGCGACCAGCGCCTTCAGGCCCAGCGTGAAGCCGCCGGAAAAGCCCATGCCGCCATAGATCACGGTGACGATCACGCCGGCCGCGCCGCAGATCGCGCAGGCGATGATCAGCGCCCGGTCGTGCACCGCGCCCGGATCGATCCCGAAGAGCGAGGCGGTGCGGGCGTCGTCGGAGACGGCGCGCCAGGCCCGGCCATAGGCCGAGCGGGCGAGATAGAGGATGAGGCAGGTCGCCGCCGAGAGGCCGAGCCCGGCCATGGCGAGCGAGACCGGCGTCGCGGTGACGATGAACGGCCCGGCCCGCGCCAGCGGCAGCGGCTCGTTGAACACCGGCGGCAGCCAGCGCAGTTCGGCGCCCTGCGCCAGGCGCAGGTATTCCGAGAGCGCGATGGCGAGGCCGATCGTCGCGATCAGCACCTGCTGGCCGTTGCTCTTGTCGAGATGGCGCAGCACGAAGCGGCCCATGGCGAAGCCGTGCAAAGCGCTGACCGCGATCGCCACCGCGAAGGCGACGAACAGGCCGGAGACCGGCGTCGAGACGGCGAGGGACAGGGTCAGGGCCACGCCGACCACGGCGGCGAGCGCGCCCAGCGCCGAGAACTCGCCGAAGGTCAGGATGATGCGGCCGTTGAGCCCGTAGATCAGCGCATAAGCGCTGGCGAGCAGCGCGTAGATCGCGGCCGAGGGCAGGGCGGCGAGCCCCTGCTGCAGCCCATAGGCGAGGCCGGGGGGCAGGATGAGCAGATCGGCACCGGGAGACATGCCGGGATCGACCGGCGGCTCCGCCTTGTATTCGAGATAGAAGCGCCGCAGCAGCAGGAAGCTCGCTTCCGTCATCGGCACGCCGTCGGAGGCGAGCCCCGCCAGGGCGCCGCGCTGCAGCGTCGTTCCCTCGCCGGCGAACAGGCAGTCGATGGTGCGCCGCCGCGCCGGGCCGTCCGGCGCCTGCGCCCGGTAGGCGATGCGCAGGATGTCGGCGCGCGGCCCGCTGCCGGTGCCCTCGATGGTGATCACGCTTCCGGGCGGGTTCAGCGCCGGGATCGCCAGCCGGCAGGCGCGGATCTGATCGGTGTCGAAGCGCCCGCAGGCGGCGAGGGCGAGGCAGAGCAGAATCGACGTGAGCAGGGCGCGCATCGCAGCGGACGCTAGCCTGCTTCACGAGAGTGCGGAACAGCTTTGAAGGGCCAGGGATGAGGGCCTGCCCTATCGATCGGGGCGCGACGGTGCCGTCGCGTCCGACAATCAGCGGCGGATCCTCAGCCCTGCCCCTCTCACTGATCTCGGGCCTGCCCGAGATCAGAACGCAAAGTGTCGAAGTCGGGTAGACCCGACTTCGATGCGGGAGAGGAGTTCCCTGCGCATGTCCTGCAGGCGTTCAGCCCTGCTCCTTCAGCATCGTCGCCACCCGCGGGGCGAAATAGCTCAGCACGCCGTCGGCGCCGGCGCGCTTGAAGGCGAGCAGGCTCTCCAGCATCGCCTTGTCGCCGTCGAGCCAGCCATTATTGGCCGCCGCCATGATCATCGCGTATTCGCCGGAGACCTGATAGGCGAAGGTCGGCACCGCGAAGGTGTCCTTCACCCGCGCGATCACGTCGAGATAGGGCAGGCCGGGCTTGACCATCACCATGTCGGCCCCCTCCTCGAGGTCGAGCGCGACCTCGGCGATCGCCTCGTCGGTATTGGCCGGGTCCATCTGATAGGTGCGCTTGTCGCCGACGAGCGTGGCGTTGGTGCCGATCGCGTCGCGGAAGGGGCCGTAATAGGCCGAGGCGTACTTGGCCGAATAGGCCATGATCTGCACGTCCTCATGGCCGCCCGCGTCGAGCGCGGCCCGGATCGCGCCGACGCGCCCGTCCATCATGTCCGAGGGAGCGATCACGTCTGCGCCGGCCTCGGCCAGCGCGAGCGCCTGCCCGACGAGGACGCCGACGCTGGCGTCGTTCAGGACGCGCTCGCCGTCCATCACGCCGTCATGGCCGTGGGAGGTGTAGGGGTCGAGCGCCGCGTCGCAGATGATGCCGATCTCCGGCACCGCCGCCTTGATCGCCCGGACCGCGCGGCACATCAGGTTGCGCTTGTTCAGCGCCTCCGAGCCGGTCTCGTCGCGCAGGGCGCGGTCGACATAGGGGAAGGGTGCGATCGCCGGGATGCCGAGCCTGGCGGCGGCCTCGGCCCGGCGCACGGCCTCGTCGATGTTGAGCCGGTCGACGCCCGGCATCCAGGCGACCGGCGAGGCGGGCTCAGCTGAATCGATCAGGAAGACCGGCCAGATCAGGTCGTCGGTGGTCAGACGGTTCTCGCGCACCAGCCGGCGCGACCACTCGGCCTTGCGGTTGCGGCGCATGCGCCTTGTGAGCCCGAGCGAGCCCGCCATGGCGGTCGCAGTTTCGGCCTGCCGCGCCTGAGGCGCGGGGAAGGGCCGCACAACCCGAGATGCCATCAACGCCTCCGCCTCGAACGCAATATCGCTTGCCGGCGTTGCTTTAGCACATCGGAACGATTCCAAAACAGGCGCGAAGGTCGCATGGCGGCCCGGCCGTATCGGGCGTTCTGCGGAAACCGGTCGTGCGCGGCTGCGCCGCCGGCCGCGTTGACAGGCCTCCGGCCAGCGCCCAAACACGGCCTGATCCGGACGAGACGAAAGAGCGCCATGTCGGACGAGCCCGAAATTCTCTGCGAGACCCGCGGCAGCGCCGGCTTCGTCCTGCTCAACCGGCCGAAGGCGCTGAACGCGCTCAACCTCGCCATGGTGCGCGAGCTGGCGAAGGCGCTCGACGCCTGGGAGCGCGATCCGGCCGTCAGCCGCATCGTCGTCACCGGCGCCGGCGAGAAGGCCTTCTGCGCCGGCGGCGACATCCGCACCCTGCACGATCTCGGCAAGGCCGGCCGCCATGACGAGATGCTCGCCTTCTGGCGCGAGGAATACATCCTCAACGCCCGCATCCAGAGCTATCCCAAGCCCTATGTCGCGCTCGTCGACGGCTTCGTCATGGGCGGCGGCGTCGGCGTCTCGCTGCATGGCAGCCACCGCGTCGCCGGCGAGCGCTGGCTCTTCGCCATGCCGGAGGTCGGCATCGGCTTCTTCCCGGATGTCGGCGCGACCTATGCGCTGCCGCGCCTGCCGGACCATGCCGGCACCTATCTCGCCCTGACCGGGGACCGCGTCGGCCAGGCGGACGCGCTGGCGCTCGGGCTGGCGACGCATGCGGTGCCCTCGGCGCGCATGGCCGAGCTCGCCGAGGCGCTGACCGGCTCCGGGCCGGTCGACGCCGCGATCGCCCGCTTCGCCGCGGAGCCGGGGCCGGGCAAGCTCGCGCCGGAACGCGAGACCATCGCGCATTGCTTCGGCGCGACGACTCTGCCCGACATCCTCGCCCGGCTCGACGCCAGGGCGGCCGCCGGCGATGCCTTCGCCGCCAGGGCGCTCGCCACCATCCGGGCGAAGTCGCCGACCAGCGTCGCCATCGCCTTCGAGCAGATGCGGCGCGGCCGCGCGCTCGGCTTCGCCGAGGCGATGCAGCTCGAATTCCGCATCGTCTCGCGCATCGCCCGCGGCCATGATTTCTACGAGGGCGTGCGCGCCGTGGTGATCGACAAGGACCAGGCGCCGTCCTGGCGCCCGCAGACGCTGGAGGAGCTCGATCCGGCCGCGGTGGCGGCGCATTTCGCCCCCCTCGGCGAAACCGAGCTGGTGCTGGGCGGCTGAGATGGCGGTGCTGCGCGACGGCGAGGCCCTGCGCGGCCCGGGCCAGACGGGCGAAGCCAGGCGCGGCATCCGCTGGCGGCTGCTCCTCGTCTGGCTGCTGCGCCTGCTGTCCGTGGTCTGGATCGGCAAGGGCCTGATGCATTGGATGACCATCCTCGGGCTCGGGCTGGTCTTCGAACCCGGCCCGGCCTTCGAGACGCGGCCGCTGACCTTCCAGGCGATCACCGTCTATTTCGCGGTGTTCGATCTGGTCGCCGGCGTCGGCCTCTGGCTGACCTCGACCTGGGGCGGCGTGCTCTGGCTGCTCGCCGCCGTGAGCCAGCTCCTGCTCGGCTTCTTCTTCCCGCGCTGGCTGACGCTCTCGCCCGCGCTGATCGGCACCTATGTCGCGCTGATGCTGGCCTATTTCCTCGCCACCTGGGCGGCCGAGAACGAGGAGTCGTGAGCCCGCCGGCTCGCCTCGAATGCCCCCCGATCCGGTAAGAAACGCTTTAGCTTAAGAGACTTGCGGTTCATTTTGGATTCACCCAAATGGGTAAATCCCTGATTCATCCTGATATTTAAACTCGTTTTCATTCGGCCCGCCTATGGTGTCTCTCAGAAGCGGACCGGGAGACAAATCCTGGCCGGTAATCAACAGGCGGGATATTACCATGAAGAGCAATGTAAAGACTGTGGAGCCGGCTGCTGCTGATGAGGTTCAGCTCAAGGTGAAGCCGCTTTACCTTGAGTCCCTCACCTTGGTCGAGCGGCTGCATCGCCGCTTGCTCGACGTGATCAAGGACGAGTTCGAGCGCCGCAACCGCGACGACGTCAACAGCGTGCAGGCGCTGCTCCTCTACAATATCGGCGACGCCGAGCTCTCCGCCAGCGAGCTGCGCACCCGCGGCTACTATCTCGGCTCGAACGTCTCCTACAACGTCAAGAAGCTGGTCGAGCTCGGCTTCCTGCACCATGCCCGCTCGCGGATCGACCGCCGCTCGGTGCGCATCAGCCTGACCGACAAGGGCCGCGAGGTGCACAACATCGTCAAGGGCGTCTACGACAAGCATGTCCGCACGGTCGAGCAGATCGGCGGCATCGCCGCCGACGATTTCGAGCGGATGAACAACGCCCTGCTGCGCCTGGAGCGCTTCTGGACCGACCAGATCCGCTACAAGCTCTGAAGGGCGGGCCGTTTCGGCCCGTTCCACCGGATCTCCCGCAGCGCGCTTCGGCTCCCGGCCGGGGCGCGTGCGCCTGTTTCTTTCCGGCAACAGTGGTTTGCCTTCGGCCGCAGCGATCAAACCCGCGTGAGCGCGCGGTGCCTCCGCCCCAAAAATGCCGCGCTCATCATACGGTGTTAACTGTGGTAAGGGATCGTCCCCAGCGACCGGCCGTGGCGGATGCCCGGCCGAAGGGGCGGGTCGCGTCCCGTTCCGGATCATGTTGGACGTCCAAGGGGTACGATCAATGCCGAATATCCGCCTGACCCGCCGCGAGACGGTTCTGGCCATGCTCTCGACTGCTGCCGCCGGTGTGAGCCTGCCGGCTTTCGCCCAGCAGGCCGAGTGGCGCCAGAGCTATGATGCCGGCTCGCGCAATGCGGTCGCGCGCTCCTCGACGCCGATGCTGTCGCCCGCCGCCCTGGCCGCGACCGAGCAGGCGGTCGAGACCTATCGGGCGCTGGCCGCGCGCGGCGGCTGGCCGAGCCTGCAGGTCAGCGAGCGGCTCGCCGTCGGCTCGCGCGGGCCGAGCGTCGTCGCGCTGCGCCAGCGGCTGATCGTCACCGGCGATCTCGAAGCGTCCGCCGGCGACAGCAACATCTACGATTCCTATGTCGAGGCCGGCGTGCGCCGCTTCCAGGCGCGCATGGGCCTGTCGACCACCGGCAGCATCAACCGCGCCACGCTCGCCGCGCTCAACGTGCCTGTCGACCGGCGCATCCGCCAGCTCGAGACCAATATCGTGCGCCTGCGCACCTGGTCGGGCAATCTCGGCAACCGCTATGTCGTGGCGAACATCCCGGCGGCCGCGGTCGAGACGGTCGAGAACGGCCATGTCGCGACCCGCCATGCGGCCGGCGTCGGCAAGATCGACCGCCAGTCGCCGCTGCTGCAGACCAAGATCCCCGAGGTCAATTTCAACCCGACCTGGACGGTTCCGGCTTCGATCATCCGCAAGGATCTGATCCCGAAGATGCAGAAGGAGCCGAACTACCTGACCGAGAACAAGATCCGCATCATCGGTCCCAACGGCGAGATCCCGCCGGAGCGGGTCAACTGGCGTTCCGACGAGGCGACCCGCTACACCTTCCGCCAGGATCCGGGCGGCGAGTTCAACTCGCTCGGCTTCGTCCGCATCAACATCCCGAGCCCGCATGGCGTCTACATGCACGACACGCCGTCGAAGGGCATCTTCGGCGACGATTACCGCTTCGTCTCCTCGGGCTGCATCCGCGTCCAGAACGTGCGCGACTACATCGCCTTCCTGCTCAAGGAGACGCCCGGCTGGGACCGCGCCAGGATCGACGAGGTGATCGCCTCGGGCGAGCGCGTCAACGCCCGCATCGCCAATCCGGTGCCGTGCTACTGGGTCTACATCACCGCCTGGGCGACGCCCGATGGCGGCGTCCAGTTCCGCGAGGACATCTACAACAAGGACGGCCTCGGCGCCTCGGCCGTCGCCGCTTTGCAGGGCGACCAGGACATCTGAGCGCTTTCGCCGGACCGGCGACATGCGGCCCGCCGGAGACGGCGGGTCGTTTCGTTTGGAGCCGCCCCGGTCGCTCAGCGCGCCCCGGTCGACGGCGCCCGCGGCGATCCCTGCCTGCTCTTCGCCAGCGACAGGACGAGATAGCCCGCCGCCGCCGACAGCAGCGAGCCGGCCAGGACGCCGATCTTTGTGGCGTCGTTGAGGGCGGCGTTGCCGGCGAAGGCGAGCGCGCCGATGAACAGGCTCATGGTGAAGCCGATGCCGCAGAGCAGCGAGACGCCGTAGACCTGCAGCCAGCTCGCCTTCGCCGGCATGACGCCGAGCTCGAGCCGGACCGCGAGCCAGGCGAAGCCGAAGACGCCGATCTGCTTGCCGAGGAAGAGTCCGAGCACGATGCCGAGCGGCACCGGCGTCAGCAGCAGCGAGGGCGACATCCCGGCGACCGAGACGCCGGCATTGGCGAAGCCGAAGACCGGCACGATCAGATAGGACGACCAGGGATGCAGCCGGTGCTCCAGCGTATGGAGCGGCGAATGCTCGGGCTCGTCGCTCTCCGTCCCCCGGCCGGCGAGCGGAATGGTCAGCGCCAGCGCGACCCCGGCCAGCGTGGCGTGGACGCCCGATTTCAGCACGAAGAACCAGAGCACGGCGCCGATGGCGAGATAGAGCGGCAGGGCGCGCACATCGCGCAGGTTGAGCGCGATCAGCACGGCGAGGCAGGCGGCGGCGCCGGCCAGCATCGGCAGCGAGAGCTCGCCGGAATAGAACAGGGCGATGATCAGGATGGCGCCGAGATCGTCGAGAATGGCGAGCGCGGTCAGGAAGATCTTGAGCGAGATCGGCACGCGCGGCCCCAGTATCGCGAGCACCCCGAGGGCGAAGGCGATGTCGGTCGCGGCCGGGATCGCCCAGCCGCGCAGCGCCTCGGCGTCGCCGCGGGCGAGCGTGGCATAGATCGCCGCAGGCACGATCATCCCGCCGAGGGCGGCCAGCGCCGGCAGGGCGCGCCGGCCCCAGCTCGCGAGCTGGCCCTCGATGAACTCGCGCTTGATCTCGAGCCCGACGAGCAGGAAGAACAGCGCCATCAGCGCGTCGTTGATCCAGTGCAGCACCGAGAGCCCGGCGAGCTTGCTCTCCAGAACCTTGAAATAAGCGGGGCCGAGGGCCGAATTGGCGATGACCAGCGCGGCGGCCGCGGCGAGGACGAGCAGCACGCCGGCTGCTGCGCCGCTCCCGAAGAAGGCGTGCAGCGGTGAGCGGCGCTTGGGTGGCCAATCCGGGTGGTGAGCCTCGCTCTCGTCCGTCTGCTGCGCCACGTCGCCTCCTTCCGCCGGTCCCGTCACCGGTTTGCCGCGACACCTCGATGTCGTTTCGATTGCAGCCGATGCCTGCGTCTCGCACGGCGAGTCGGCCAGTTCAGGCCGAATAGAGCAGAGTGGAACGGCGAACGCATGCCATTTCGTCCCGCTACCGCCGGCGGAGCCGCGTGATGCCGACTGCCGACAGGGCCGCGACGCTCATCGCCGCGAGCAGCGCCGCCGTCCCGCCGAAGAGGCCGCCATAGCCGTGCGCACCGATCAGCGGCGTGCTGACGAGCGGCGAGCAGAACTGGCCGATGAAGATCGAGGCGGTCAGGATTCCGCCGGCGAGGCCACGTCTTGGCCCCGGGGCCAGGTCGAGCGCCAGCGCCACGAAGCTCGGCGAGACCAGGGCGTAGCCGGCGCCGATCGCCGCCACCGCGGCGAAGGTCGGCAGGGCCGCCGAGGCGGGCATGAGCAGCAGGAAGCCCAGCGCCATGGCACCGTAGCCCAGCGCGAAGATCCCGGCATCGCCGGCGGCGCGCCGGATGCGCGGATAGAGCAGGGCGAAGGCGCCGCCGGTGAGCATCAGCACGCCCAGTGCCGAGCCGGTCATGATCGCGCTGTCACGGCCGGTCGCCGCGAAGAAGAAGGCGAGCTGCGTGGGCATGACGAAGAAGATCATGTTGGTCGCGCCCTGCAGCAGCACCAGCAGGGCGAGCCCGAGCCGCCAGGGGCGGTGGCCGTCGCTTGCGCCGGCCGATCGCGCACCGGCGGCGGGCAGCTGGCGCGGCGGGTCGACGACGACCAGCCACATCAGCGGCAGGAAGGCGGCGGCGAGGCCGTAGATGGCGAAGGGCAGGCGCGGCGACAGCGTCGCGAGCCAGCCGGCGCAAAGGATGAAGACCAGGCCGCCGAGATTGCGCGCCGAGATCTGCAGCCCGGTCAGCATGTTCCGGTCCTCGCCGCTGAAATAGTCACCGATCAGCGCCGTCTGCGCGGTCATGATCAGGGCGACGGCGACGCCGAGGACGAGCCGGCTCAGGAAGATCGTGGGCAGATCGGGCAGGACGAGCCCGGCGCAGCCTGAGATCACGAACAGGATCACGCCGAGGAGGAGCATCCTGCGCCTGCCGATCCGGTCGGCCGCGATGCCGGCGAGCGGGGCGCAGACCGCGACGCTGAGCGAGGGCGCCGGCACCAGAAGGCGGGTCAGCAGCGCGGCGTCGGGATCGCCGGCGAAGAGGCGCTCCAGCCCGGGCAGCGCCGGCGCGATCGTCGCGTTCGCCATGGTGGTGAGCGACGCCGCCATCAGCAGGGCGATGGCGCGCCGATCCTGCCAGAGCGGAATTTCTCGTGTGGTGATAACGGCTTCCATGAATATTCCTCTTGCCGAAACGAGCAGTCCGGCAGAGTGTACGAATTCAAGTCGACTTGAGGTCAAGCATGGTTGTTCTGGATATCGGGGAGGTCGCCGAGCGTTCGGGCGTGGCGCCGTCGACCCTGCGCTATTACGAGGAGATCGGGCTGATCGCCTCGCTCGGGCGGCACGGCCTGCGGCGGCAATTCGAGGCCGACGTCCTAATGAAGCTGTCGCTGATCGCCATGGGCAAGGCGGCGGGCTTCTCGCTGGAGGAGATCGCCGGCATGTTCGGGCGGGACGGCAAGCCCGCCATCCCGCGCGACCAGCTGCGCGTCCGGGCCGACGAGCTGCAGCGGCAGATCGCCGAATTGCGGACGCTGCGGGACATTCTGCGCCACGTCGCCGACTGCCCGGCCCCGAGCCACCTGGAATGCCCGACCTTCCGCAAGCTGATGCAGGCGGCCCCGGGACGACGGCTCGCCTATCGCCCGTCGGTCGCGCGCAGGGGAGCGCAGTAGGCGCGCGGCCGCGGAGCGGTCCCCGCGTCCATCTAGCGCTTGGACGGCCCAACATCGCGTGATAGGGACCGCGCACGGGGCCCGGCCGCGATCGGCCGCCGCATTCTTCAGGAGCCGGACATGACCGACGCCGCGCGCGACAAGCACCTCTCCAACTCCTTCTTCGGCGCCGGCCTCGCCGATGTCGATCCGGAGATCGCCCGTGCCATCGAGCTCGAGCTCGGCCGCCAGCGCGACGAGATCGAGCTGATCGCCTCGGAGAACATCGTCTCGCGCGCCGTGCTCGAGGCGCAGGGCTCGGTGATGACCAACAAATACGCCGAGGGCTATCCGGGCCGGCGCTATTACGGCGGCTGCCAGTTCGTCGACATCGCCGAGAAGCTCGCGATCGAGCGCGCCTGCCGACTGTTCGACTGCGGCTTCGCCAATGTCCAGCCGAACTCGGGCAGCCAGGCCAACCAGGCCGTGTTCATGGCGCTGATGCAGCCCGGCGATACCTTCATGGGTCTCGACCTCGCCGCCGGCGGCCACCTCACCCACGGCGCCCCGGTCAACCAGTCGGGCAAATGGTTCAAGGTCGTGCCCTACGGCGTCTGCGTCGTCGACCAGATGATCGACTATGACGCGCTGGAGCGCCTCGCGCTCGAGAACAAGCCGAAGATCATCGTCGCCGGCGGCTCGGCCTATGCGCGCCACTGGGACTTCGCCCGCTTCCGCGAGATCGCCGACAAGGTCGGTGCGTATTTCATGGTCGACATCGCCCATTTCGCCGGGCTGGTCGCCGGCGGCGCCCATCCCTCGCCGTTCCCGCACGCCCATGTTGTCACCACCACCACGCACAAGACGCTGCGCGGCCCGCGCGGCGGCATGGTGCTGACCAATGACGAGGCGATCGCCAAGAAGATCAACTCGGCCGTCTTCCCCGGCATCCAGGGCGGGCCGCTGATGCACGTCATCGCCGCCAAGGCCGTCTCCTTCCAGGAGGCGCTGCAGCCGGAGTTCAAGACCTACGCGCACGCCGTCGTCGCCAATGCCAAGGCGCTGGCCGAGACCCTGAAGAGCAAGGGCTTCGACCTCGTCACCGGCGGCACCGACAACCATCTGATGCTGGTCGACCTGCGCTCGAAGAAGCTCACCGGCAAGGCGGCCGAGGCCGCGCTCGGCCGCGCCCACATCACCTGCAACAAGAACGGCATCCCCTTCGACCCCGAGAAGCCGATGGTCACCTCCGGCATCCGGCTCGGCACGCCGGCGGCGACATCGCGCGGCTTCGGCGTCGCCGAGTTCAAGAAGGTCGGCGAGCTGATCGCCGAGGTGCTCGACGGGCTCGCCGCCAATGGCGAGGAGGGCAATGCCGCCGTCGAGCAGGCGGTCAAGGCCAAGGCTCACGAGCTGACCGCGCGCTTCCCGATCTACTGAAGCGCCTGCTGATCGTCGCATTGCGAGTCGGCACGGAACCTCCTGCGTCAGTCCGGGGCAGCCCGCAGGGCTGAGCCCGGAATCCAGAACCGACGCCGATGATCGAAGAGGCATCGCCTCGACCTGCCGGGACCTGCGGTTCTGGGTTCCGGGCTCGGCGCTGACGCGCCGCCCCGGAATGACGGTGAGGTCCCTCGGCTGGTAGCGGCGCCCTCGGCAGCCTCTCAAGGAAACGTTCCGGTCAGCTTGATCATGAACAGGTTCTCCGGGCCGCCGGGCGCATCGCTCCGGTTGGCCCGGCTGAGCTCGGCGTTGAGATCGAGACCCTTGCTGATCTTGTAGCCGGCCGAGGCGCTGCCGCCGAACTGACCATCCTTGACCTGCGCCGCGACGGCGACGTTGAAGCGGTCCTCGGTCGCGCTCAGCTTGAGGTTGAGATCGACGGTCGGCTTGGCCACGTCCTTCTTGACGATGCCGGTGAGCGCGAACGAGCCGTACTGGACCATGACCTCGCCCTCGACCTTGTCGATCGCCGCCGACCGGGTCACCACCTGCAGCGAGAGGTCGAGCTTCAGCCGCTCCCATTTCAGCTTGCCGGTCAATTTGGCGCCGACCAGCTCCGCCGTCGGGTCGAAGACGATGCCGCCGACCCCGAGCTTCAGTGCGCCGAGCTTGACCACCTCGAATTTCAGCTTCTCCAGCTGCTGCAGGCCGAGCGTCACCGCCCCGTTGTTCGGCTTGGTGATGAACAGCGCGGCGCCCGCGCCGAGCGCGAGCGCCGCGCCGACGACATAGACGATGCCCTTGTGGTGATCGACCCAGACGCCGAGCGCCGACGATCCGGCCGCCTCCTTGAAGGCGTCGACCTGCTTCTCGAGCGATTTGTAGGCCGACGACTTCTTGATCTGCTTGAAATACTCGTCGGCCGCCTTGGACAGGACGTCGTCGCCGATCGAGCGCAGCTTCTGGATGTCCTCCTGCGAGAGCTGGGTCGTCTGGCTCTTGAGTTTCGCGTTCGCGAAGCTCAGCAGGCCCTTCTGGGCGGTCGCCAGCACGACCGGGCTCTTCAGGATCTCGGCGAGGCGTTCGGGCGACCTTTCGATCTCGCTGTCGAGCAGGTCGAAGGCCAGGACGACCAGGCCGCCGAAGGCGTCGCCGATAGTGTCGTTGGACATCTGCGGAGCTCCTCTGGGCGGGCGATGGGGCGGGCAGGCGCATGCGATGGGCGTCAGCTTGCCATGAGAAGGCGGCGCGCCCGACGGTTTTCTGCGGGATGCACGATCCGGCGGGTCCGGCGCCGGGCGATCTCGCGCCTGGTCCCTTGCCGCCGGCTGGTCGTTTTTCGCTGGCCTGCGACGGCATGGCTGGGGCAATGAAGGGCGGCGGGGCGGTATCGTCCCGAAAGACAACCCCGAGGCCTCGGCATGCGCTGTCCCTATTGCGGCTCCCTCGACACGCAGGTGAAGGATTCGCGCCCGACCGACGACCACGCCTCGATCCGGCGCCGGCGCGTCTGTCCCGATTGCGGCGGCCGCTTCACCACCTTCGAGCGTGTGCAGCTGCGCGAGCTCACCGTGGTCAAGCGCTCCGGCCGGCGCACCGCCTTCGACCGCGACAAGCTGCAGACCTCGATCGAGGTCGCGCTGCGCAAGCGCCCGGTCGCGCCGGAGCGGATCGAGCGCATGGTCAACGGCATCGTCCGCCAGCTCGAGAGTTCGGGCGAGGGCGAGGTTCAGAGCTCGACCATCGGCGAACTGGTGATGGAAGGGCTGAAATCGCTCGACGACGTCGCCTATGTCCGCTTCGCCTCGGTCTACAAGAACTTCCGCGAGGCCCGCGACTTCGAGGAGCTTCTCGGCCAGCTCGGCGGCGACGAGCTCGAGGACGATCCAAGGCCGGCACCCGTCCGCGACGATGCCTGATCTGGACGAGATCGACCGCGCCTTCATGGCGCGGGCGCTGGAGCTCGGCGCGCGCGGGCTCGGCCAAACCTGGCCCAATCCGAGCGTCGGCGCCGTGGTCGTGCGCGACGGCCCCGGCGGCCCCGCCGTCGTCGGCGAGGGCTATACGCAGCCCGGCGGGCGCCCGCATGGCGAGGCCATGGCTTTCGACCAGGCCGGCGATGCCGCGAGCGGAGCGACGCTCTACGTGACGCTGGAGCCGTGCTCGCACCGGACGCTGCGCGGCGGCACGCCTTGCGTCGAGCGCACCGTGCTGGCCGGCGTCCGTCGCGTCGTCTCGGCCATGACCGATCCCAACCCGCAGATCGCCGGCCTCGGCCATGCCCTGCTGCGCATGGCCGGCATCGAGGTCGTCACCGGCGTGCTCGAGGAGCAGGCGCAGCGCAGCCATCGCGGCCATGTCCTGCGGGTGACGCAGGGCCGGCCGATGGTGACCTTCAAGGTCGCGCGCACGGCGGACGGCTTCGCCGGCGGGGCAGGGGGCGCGCGCCTCGCCATCTCCTGCCGGGAATCGGGCGAGTGGGTGCACCGGCTGCGCGCCAGCTACGATGCGATCATGCTCGGCATCGGCAGCGTCCTGGCCGACGACCCGCTGCTGACCGTACGCCTGCCCGGGCTCGAAATCCGCTCGCCGGTTCGTGTCGTGCTCGATTCCTCGCTGCGCCTGCCGCCTGCAGCGAAGCTGGTCGAGGGCGCCGCGAGCGTCCCGCTCTGGGTCATCGCGGCCGAGGACGCGCCGGTCGCGGCCGAGGAGCGGCTGGTCGCCGCGGGCGCCGAGGTCATGCGCGTCTCCCGCGCCGCCGCCGGCCATCTCGATCTCGGCGAGGCACTGCGCCTGCTGGCGACGCGCGGCATCACCCGGATTTTCTCGGAAGGCGGCCCGACCGTGGGCGAGCAGCTGGCCTTGCAGGGCTTCGCCGACGAGGTCGTGGTCTCGACCTCGCCGAAGCCGCTCGGCGGCGAGGGCGTCGTCGCCGTCCGGCCGGGGCTTGCGGCGCTGCTCGCCGATCCCGAAATCTACGCCGTCACCGAAGCCGGACAGATCGGCTGCGACCGCTTCGAAGTGTTCACGAGGATCGCCTGATGTTCACCGGCATCGTCACCGCCATCGGCACGGTCACCCGCGCCGAGACCAAGGGCCCGAGCCTGAAGCAGTTCGACATCGCCTGCCCCTGGGAGGCGTCCGGCATCGAGATCGGCGCCTCGATCGCCTGCGCCGGCGTCTGCCTGACCGTGACGGCGCTCGGCCCGCGGCAGGACGGCCATCCGGGCTGCGTCTTCCAGGTCGAGACCGCGGCCGAGACTCTGGCGAAGACCAGGGTCGCCGAATGGGCGCCCGGGACGCGGGTCAATCTCGAGCGCTCGCTGAAGATGGGCGACGAGCTCGGCGGCCATCTCGTCACCGGCCATGTCGACGGCGTCGGCACGATCCTGAGGATCGACGAGATCGCGCCCGATCCCGACGAACCCTGGGGCGCGACGGCGCGCTTCCATATCCGCGCGCCGCAGGGGCTCGCCCGCTTCATCGCCGCCAAGGGCTCGATCTGCCTCGACGGCACCTCGCTGACCGTCAACACGGTCGAGGACGACGTCTTCACCGTGCTCCTGATCCCGCATTCCTTCAGCGTCACCACCTGGGGCGAGCGCCGGAAGGGGGACGGCGTCCATGTCGAGGTCGATCTGATGGCGCGCTATGCCGCGCGGCTTGCGGAGGCGCGCCCGGGGGGCTAAAGCCGGCCAAACGCTCAGCCCTCGTCCCGAGGAGCCGCGCAGCGGCGCCTCGAAGGATGCTTCCAGAGCGCACTGGAGCATCCTTCGAGACGCCGTTTCTGTCGAAACAGCTCCTCCGGATGAGGGCTTGGTGCCTGGATGTTCGCTGGCACCATCTGTTGCATAAGGAAGACATCATGGCCGGACCCCGGCAGTCATCGGTTGCCTCAGCCGTTCCGCTCGACGATGCCCGGGTGCTCGTGGTCGAGGCCCGCTTCTACGATGCGCTCGCCGACGAGCTGCTCGCCGGAGCGACCGCCGTGCTCGAGAAGGCCGGCTGCCGCGTCGACGTCGTGACCGTTCCGGGCGCGCTCGAGATCCCGTCCGCCATCGTCATCGGCCTGCGCGCCGCCGACGAGGCGGTCGATCCCTATGAGGCCGTGGTCGCGCTCGGCACCGTCATCCGCGGCGAGACCGGCCATTACGACATCGTCGCCGGCGAGAGCTCGCGCGCGCTGATGGACCTCTCGGTCGCCTTCGCGCTGCCGCTCGGCAACGGCATCCTGACCGTCGAGAACGAGGCGCAGGCCTGGGCCCGCGCCAACCGCAGCGAGATGGACAAGGGCGGCGGCGCGGCCGAAGCTGCGCTGGCGGTGCTGCGCTACAAGCGCTCGCTGGCGGAGGAGTCGAAATGAGCCGGGCCGAGATGCGCCGGGGCGCGCGGCTCTCGGCCGTGCAGGCGCTCTACGAGATGGAGATCGGCGGGCGCGGCGTGGTCGAGGCCATGGCCGAGTTCGAGGCCTTCTGGATCGGCAAGGAGGTCGAGGACATCGAGCTTCCCAAGGCCGAGGTCGCCTTCTTCCGCGACCTGCTCGGCGGCGTCGTGCGCGAGCAGCGCCTGGTCGACCGCTCGGTCGACGAACTCCTGGCCGCGGGCTGGCCGCTGAAGCGCGTCGAGGCCGTGGTGCGCGCCATCCTGCGCGCCGGCGCCTATGAGCTCGCCTTCCGCAAGGACGTGCCGGCTCGCGCCGTGATCTCGGAATATGTCGCCGTCGCCCGCTCCTTCTACGAGGGCGAGGAGGTCGGCATGGTCAACGCGGTGCTCGACAAGCTCGCCCGCGAGGTCCGCGCCGAGGAATTCGACGCGCCGGCGGCGTGAGCGGCGCCGTGGCCGGACCCCAGCCCCCCGGCGAGTTCGAATTGATCGCCCGCTATTTCGCGCCGATCGCCGGCAGCGGCGGGCTCGGCCTGATCGACGATGCCGCCCTGCTGCGCCCGGCCCGGGGCTACGAGCTCGTCGTCACCGCCGACGCGCTCGTCGCCGGCGTGCACTTCTTCGCCGACGATCCGCCGGCTTCGATCGGGCGCAAGGCGCTCGGCGTCAACCTCTCCGATCTCGCCGCCAAGGGCGCCAGGCCTGACGGCTTCGTTCTGACGCTCGCCTTGCCGAAGGGCTGGACCGAGGACTGGCTCGCCGGCTTCGCCCGGGGGCTGGCCGCCATGGCGGGCGAGGGCGGCTGCCCGCTGATCGGCGGCGACACGGTCGCGACGCCGGGGCCCCTGACGCTCTCCATCACCGCCTTCGGCAGCGTTCCCGCCGGCCGCATGCTGTTGCGCTCCGGAGCCAAGCCGGGCGATGTCGTCGCCGTCACCGGCACGATCGGCGATGGCGCGCTCGGGCTCGAGGCGCACCGGCCGGACCGGCCGGCCTGGGTCGGCAGGCTCTCCGAGGCGGACCGGGCCTTCCTCGCCGACCGCTATCTCCACCCGCGGCCCCGCACGGCGCTCGCCGCCGCCCTGCAGAGCCACGCCTCGGCCGCCATGGACGTCTCCGACGGGCTGGTCGGCGACCTCGCCAAGCTGCTCGCCGCCTCGAAGGCCGGCGCCGAGATCGATCTCGACGCTGTGCCGGTCTCGCCCGCGGCCCGCTCTGCGGTCATGGCCGTTCCCGCATTGGCGGAACTGGCCTGGACCGGCGGCGACGACTACGAAATTCTCTGCACGGTCCCGGAAAGGGAATATCCTTCTCTGGGCGCCGCCGCCGAGGCGGCTGGGATCGGCCTGACGCGCATCGGGCGCGTCACCGCCGAGGCCGGGGGCGTGCGCTATACCGAAGCGGGCCGGCCGCGAACCTTCGCACGCGGCTCCTTCGCTCATTTCTGACGGCGGCCGCGCGGCCGCGAAGGGTTGGCTGCTGCGATGAACCAGCATGTTCCGGTCACGGACGGCGATGCTCTCGCCAAGCGCAACGCGCTGGTGCTGGCCAGCGCCCAGGCGCTCGGCGGCGCCAGCCCGGCGATCGTGATCTCGCTCGGCGGCATCGTCGGCTCGCAGCTGGTCTCGAACCAGGCCTTCGCCACCGTCCCGGTCAGCCTGATGCAGCTGGGCCTGGCCTGCGGCGTCATTCCGGCGGCGTTCCTGATGCGCCGGCTCGGGCGCCGCAGCGGCTATGTCATCGGTGCGCTGGTCGGGGCGGTCGGCGCGAGCGTCGCCGCCACGGGCGTGGCGGGCCGGCTGTTCTGGCTGTTCTGCCTCGGCACCTTCCTGTGCGGGCTCTACAGCTCCTATGTCCAGAGCTACCGCTTCGCCGCCGCCGACACGGCCAGCGAGAGCTTCAAGCCCCGGGCGATCTCCTGGGTGATGATCGGCGGCCTGGCGGCCGCGGTGATCGGGCCGCAATCGGTCTACTGGACGCGCGACCTCACCCCGGCCGCGCCCTTCGCCGCGAGCTTCCTGGCGCAGGGCGCGCTGGCGCTCCTCGCGATCGGCGTCGTGCTGGCGCTGCGTGCCCCGCCGGTGGCGGAGGCGAGATCGGGCGGCGGACGGCCGCTCTCCGAGATCATGCGCCAGCCCAAATTCATCGCCTCGGTCATCGCGGCGCTCGTCGCCTACGGGCTGATGAGCTTCGTGATGACGGCGGCTCCGCTCGCCATGGTCGGCTGCGGCCACAGCGTCGGCGACGCGGCGCTCGGCATCCAGTGGCACGTGCTCTCGATGTTCGCGCCGAGCTTCTTCACCGGCCGCCTGATCGCCCGTTTTGGCAAGGAGAAGGTGACGGCGGCCGGCCTGCTGCTGACCGCGCTCGCGGCCGTGGTCGGCCTGTCCGGGCTCAGCGTCGCGCATTTCTGGATCACGCTCGTGCTGCTCGGGATCGGCTGGAATTTCGGCTTCATCGGCGCGACCGCGCTGGTGACCGACTGCTACCGGCCGCAGGAGCGGGTCAAGGTCCAGGCCGCCAACGATTTCCTCGTCTTCGGCTCGGTCGCGATCGCCTCCTTCTCCTCCGGCGGCCTGCTCAGCGCCGGCGGCTGGGACAGTGTCAACTGGCTGGTCTTCCCGCCGGTGGCGATCGCGCTGGCGCTGGTCGCCTGGCAGGGCATGGGCAAGCGGGCGGCCGCGACCTGACATCTTGCCGGGAATGTCAGCCGGGCCGTTTGCGATTCTGGCGGAAACTGGGCAACAATCCGGCCGACACTGGTGATCGGCGCTGTAGGCCTGATTCTTCGTGAGGCCGACCGAGCCGTCCCCTGCGTTCACAGAACCGGAAAACCGGCTCGGTCGGGGCGTCCTGCCCCGGATGACGAAATCTCAGGGATAGGAAAATCGATGTCGGCCTTGCTCATCATCATCGTCTTGAGTGCGTTATCGATCGTCTACGGCGTATGGGCCTATGGCGACGTGATGAAACGCGACGCCGGCAGCCAGCGCATGCAGGAGATTTCCGGCGCGGTCGCGGAAGGCGCGCAAGCCTACCTGAAGCGCCAGTACATGACGATCGGCATGGTCGGCGTCGTGCTCTTCGCCGCGCTCGCCTGGCTGCTGGGCCCCTGGGTCGGCATCGGCTTCCTGATCGGCGCCGTGCTCTCGGGCGCCGCCGGCTTCATCGGCATGAACGTCTCTGTCCGCGCCAATGTCCGCACCGCGCAGGCGGCGATGCAGTCGCTCGGCGAGGGGCTCGACGTCGCCTTCAAGGCCGGCGCGGTCACCGGCCTGCTGGTCGCCGGCCTCGCCCTGCTCGGCGTCGCCTGCTATTACGGCTTCCTGACCTCGATGAAGGGCTTCGAGCCGTCGAGCCGCACCGTCATCGACTCGCTCGTCGCGCTCGGCTTCGGCGCGTCGCTGATCTCGATCTTCGCCCGTCTCGGCGGCGGCATCTTCACCAAGGGGGCCGATGTCGGCGCCGACCTCGTCGGCAAGGTCGAGGCCGGTATTCCGGAGGACGACCCGCGCAACCCGGCCACCATCGCCGACAATGTCGGCGACAATGTCGGCGACTGCGCCGGCATGGCGGCCGACCTGTTCGAGACCTATGCGGTGACGCTGGTCGCGACCATGGTGCTCGCCGCGATCTTCTTCGCCGGCCAGCCCACGCTCGCCACGATGATGCTCTACCCGATGGCGATCGGCGCGGCCTGTGTCGTCACCTCGATCATCGGCACCTTCTTCGTCAAGCTCGGCGCCAACCAGTCGATCATGGGCGCCCTCTACAAGGGCTTCATCGCCACCGGCGTGCTCTCGGTCGCTGCCATCGCCGCTGTCAACTACCTGATGTTCGGCGGCTTCGCCGCCGCCTTCACCACGGGGCAGGGCGTGAGCTTCACCTCGGGCGGGCTGTTCGGCTGCGCGCTCGTCGGCCTCGCGGTGACGCTGCTGATCGTCATCATCACCGAATACTATACCGGCACTGGCAAGCGCCCGGTCGTCTCGATCGCCCAGGCCTCGGTCACCGGCCACGGCACCAACGTCATCCAGGGCCTCGCGGTCTCGCTGGAGGCGACGGCGCTGCCGACCATCGTGATCATCGCCGGCATCATCGTCGCCTATGGCCTCGCCGGCCTGTTCGGCATCGCCATCGCCACCACCGCCATGCTGGCGCTGGCCGGCGTCGTCGTCGCGCTCGACGCCTTCGGCCCGGTCACCGACAATGCCGGCGGCATCGCCGAGATGGCCGGCCTGCCCAAGGAGGTCCGCCATTCCACCGACGCGCTCGACGCCGTCGGCAACACCACCAAGGCGATCACCAAGGGCTATGCGATCGGTTCGGCCGGTCTCGGCGCGCTGGTGCTCTTCGCGGCCTACACCTCGGACCTCAACTTCTTCGTGGCCGAGGCCAACAAGGCGGGTGCGACGACCTTCCAGTACTTCAAGGGCGTCACCGTCGATTTCACCCTGTCGAACCCCTATGTCGTCGTCGGCCTGCTGCTCGGCGGCCTCATCCCCTTCCTGTTCGGCGGCATGAGCATGACCGCGGTCGGCAAGGCGGCGGGCTCGGTGGTCGAGGAGGTTCGCCGGCAGTTCCGCGACAAGCCCGGCATCATGGAAGGCAAGGACCGGCCCGATTACGGCCGCGCCGTCGACATGCTGACCCGCGCCGCGATCAAGGAGATGATCCTGCCCTCGCTGCTGCCGGTCCTGGCGCCGATCGTGACCTTCGTCGTCATCAATGCCATCGCCGGCAGGAACCAGGCCTTCGCGGCCGTCGGCGCCATGCTGATGGGCGTGATCGTCACCGGCATCTTCGTCGCCATCTCGATGACCTCGGGCGGCGGCGCCTGGGACAACGCCAAGAAGAGCTTCGAGGACGGGTTCGTCGACAAGGACGGCGTGCGCCATCTCAAGGGCTCCGACGCGCACAAGGCCTCGGTCACCGGCGACACCGTCGGCGACCCCTACAAGGACACGGCGGGCCCCGCCGTGAATCCGGCGATCAAGATCACCAACATCATCGCTCTGCTGCTGCTCGCCATCCTGGCGCATAGCTGAGCGTTGGCCCCGCCCGAGCAGCCATCGGCCCCGCGGAGCGATCCGCGGGGCTTTTCCGTTGCGGCGCAACGCCTTGCGCGCGAGAGCGGAATCGAATCGGGAAGCCGTTGAATCGGTGTGCGAAGCTACGGCCGGAAGCGTAGCGTCCTGACGCGACGCGGCACTGCCCGGCTGCCATGGTCCGCCCATTCATGGAGGATCTCATGGCTGCCGACGTCACGCCCGCTTCCGCCGCTTCCGCTCGATCCGGCCATTTCACCGACCTCGCGGCGCTGCTCCTTCTCGCCACGCTCTGGGGCGCCTCCTACAGCTTGATCAAGCTCGGGGTCGAGACGATCCCGCCGCTGACCCTGATCGCGGCGCGCACGCTCATCGCCGGGGCGATCCTGCTCGTCGCGATCCGCTGGCGCGGGCTCGCCCTGCCGCGCGATCCGGCGATCTGGCGGCGCTTCCTGATCCAGGCCTGCCTCAACAGTGCCGTACCCTTCACGCTGATCGCCTGGGCCGAGACCAGCGTCGATGCCGGCCTGGCCGCGATCCTCAACGCCGGCTCGCCGATCTTCGCCTTCCTGCTCGGCCTGCTGCTGTTCCGCGCCGAAGCCGCCGCCGGGCGCAAGCTCCTCGGCGTCGCCGCCGGCATGCTCGGCGTCTGCCTGATCATCGGCATGGAGGCGCTGTCGGGTTTCGGCCGCGAGCTCTGGGCGCAGCTGGCGCTGGTCGCGGCCGCGGCCTGCTATGGCGGCGCGGCGCTGTTCGGGCGCAATTTCAGGGGGCTCGACCCGATCATGCCGGCGGCCGGCTCGCTGATCTGCGGCGCCGCCATCCTGATCCCGTTCAGCCTGCTGATCGACCGTCCCTGGACGCTCGCGCCGTCGGCCGCATCGCTCCAGGCGCTGCTGGCGCTGTCGGTGCTCTCGACCGCGCTCGCCTTCATCATCTATTTCAGGCTGATCGACCGGCTCGGCACGGTCGGGACGACCTCCGTCGCCTATCTGCGCGTGCCGACCGGCGTCGCCATCGGCGTCCTGTTCCTCGGCGAGCGCCTGAGCCCGACCGCCTGGGCCGGCCTCGCCCTTGTCATCGTCGGGGTGGTGGCGATGACGCTGCCGGAGCGGAAGCCGAAGGATAGCTGAGCAGTGCGCGGCGCGCTCCGGAAAAAAGCCCCGCGGCGATGCCGCGGGGCTTTCCCGGTGTCGATACGGAGACGCGCCGTCACGTTCCGAACGGCGTGAACTTGGTGACGCCGCGGAACAGGTTGCGCAGGAAGCTCTGCTCCTCGCCGCCGGTCGGCGTGGTGCGGCTGATGAAGTCGAAGATCACGCCGTCCTGCAGGCCATAATTGGCGATGCGCTCGACCTTGAAGGCCTTGTTGAAATAGATCACCAGCACCTTCTGGTCGATGACGGAGAAGTCCTGGAACTGGAAGCGGCGGCGCACCGTCTGGCTGATGTAGTAGAAGGTGCGGTTGCCGACGGTCGAGGTCGTCGACGGCGTACCGAGCGTGGTCAGCACCGTCTGCACGTCCATGCCGGGCTTGACCTTGGCGATCAGCTCCTCGTCCATGACGAAGCCGCGGGTGAACTCCTCGTTGAGACCGGCCGAGGTCGGAGTGCGGAAGCCGAGATGGGTGGCGGTGCCGCAGCCGGCCAGCGGCAGCGCGGCGGCCAGCGAGCCGATCAGGACGGTACGGCGGGTCGGAGCGGTCATGCTTGGCGGATCCGGAGGCAGGCGCGCGGTCCTGCCGCGCTTGTCATGGTGGGTGCGCTTGGCGTAACGCCCGAGCATGGCTTTGGCAAGGCAAGTCGCTTTTTCGCCGGGCCGATCGGGAAAGGTGGTGGAGGCTGTGATCTTCGGCCTGTTCGGCAGGAAGCGCGCGCGCATGGCGCCGGTCAACGCGTTGCTGGAGCGCATCGTCGCCGCTTCGCGCGAGCCCGCCCTTTATCTGCAGGGGCGCGTCCCCGACGATTTCGAGGGCCGCTTCGAGGCGCTGACGCTCCATCTCTTCCTGGTGCTGCGCCGTTTGCGCGAACTGCCGGCGCCGGCGGCCGATGCGGCGCAGGACCTGATCGACGCCAGCTTCGCCTATCTCGAGCTCGGCTTCCGCCAGGGCGGCATCTCCGACATCGCCGTGCCGAAGCGGATGAAGAAGATCGGCCGCAGCTTCTATGGCCGCCTCGGCGGCTACGAGGAGGCGCTCGCCGCGGCGGATGCCGATGCGCTCGCCGCCTCGCTCGCGCGCAACATCGGCCCGGAGGTCGACGCGGCGGCGCTCGCGCGCCATGTCGCGGCGGCGGCCGCCGTCTTGGCCACGCGCTCGCTCGACGATATCCTTGCCGCCGACCCGTTGTTCCCGCCTTTCGCCGATCGTCTCGAAGCATGACCGCGCCACGCCAGGACACGCTGCCCCTTCGCCGCCCGATCCGCGTCGAAAGCATCACCTTGCGCCCGGTCGCGGTCGAGCTCGTGCCGGAGCAGGGCGATCTCGCCGCGATCGCCACCTTTCTCGGAGTCGCCTCCGTCGAGACGCTCAAGGCGAGCTACTCGCTCTCGCGCAATGGCGAGCGGGTCAAGCTCGAGGGCATGATCAGGGCGGGCCTGCACCAGAGCTGCATCGTCACGCTCGAGCCCTTCCCGGTCGAGCTCAACGTGCCGGTCAGGCTCGACTTCGCGCCGCAGGACGAGATCGCCGCCATGGCGAGCCCGTCCGAGGATGACGAGATCGACATCGAGGTGCTGCTGAACGAGGAGGAGCCGCCGGAGCCGATCGTCGACGGCACGATCGACCTCGGCGCGGTCACGCTCGAGTTCCTGGCCCTGTCGCTCGATCCCTATCCGCGCAAGCCCGGTGTCGAGTTCACCGAGCCGGCGCCGGAGACGCCGGCCGAATCGCCTTTCGCCGCGCTGCTGCAGCTGAAGCGCGGCGAATGACGGGCGGGACCCTCGGCGCTTTTGCTTGCGGCGGGCGTCCAACCCGCTATTGTCCGCCGCCCGCCCGGCCGCCCCGGCAGGGGGCGCAGCCCCTGGAATTGATCACCGCCTCATGACACGTCCGGTTACAATCGCGCTCGACGCCATGGGCGGTGACCACGGCCCGTCCGTGGTCATCCCGGGCGCCGCCCTCACGCTCGAACGCCGCCCCGATGCGCGCTTCGTCGTCTTCGGCGATCAGGCCGAGGTCGTGCCGCTGCTCGACGCGCATCCCAAGCTCAAGGCGGTGACCACCTTCCACCACACCGAGGTCTCGGTGAAGATGGACGACAAGCCGAGCCAGGCGCTGCGCTATGGCCGCTACAAGTCGTCGATGTGGCGCGCCATCGACGCGACCAAGACCGGCGAGGCCGACGTCACCATATCCGCCGGCAACACCGGCGCGCTGATGGCGATGTCGAAATTCTGCCTGAAGTCGATGGCGCAGGTCGAGCGGCCGGCCATCGCCTGCCTGTGGCCGACCGCGCGCGGCGAGAGCATCGTGCTCGACGTCGGCGCGACGATCGGCGCCGACGCCCGTCATCTCGTCGATCTCGCCGTGATGGGCGCCGCCATGGCGCGCGTGGTCTTCGATCTCGACCGGCCGAGCGTCGGCCTGCTCAATGTCGGCGTCGAGGAGATCAAGGGCGTCGAGGCGGTCAAGGAGGCCGGCCGCATCCTGCGCGAGAGCGCCTTGCCGCATCTGGCCTATCACGGCTTCGTCGAGGGTGACGATCTCGGCAAGGGCACGGTCGACGTCGTCGTCACCGAGGGCTTCACCGGCAACATCGCGCTGAAGACCGCCGAAGGCACCGCCAAGCAGATCGGCGAATATCTGCGCGCCGCGATGGGCCGTTCGCTGATGTCGAGGATCGGCTATCTCTTCGCGCGCGGCGCCTTCGCCGCGCTGAAGGAGAAGATGGATCCGCGCAAGGCCAATGGCGGCGTCTTCCTCGGCCTCGAGGGCATCGTGATCAAGAGCCATGGCGGCACCGACGCCATCGGGTTCGCCAGTGCGACCGAACTCGGCTACGAGATGGTGCGGGAGAATCTGATGGCCAAGCTGCGCGAGATGGTCGCAGCGACGGCCCGGCCCGGTGCGGAGCCGGTCGAGCCGCAGGTCGCTGCCGGCGAGTAGGGAAGAGAACGTCCTTGTCCAGAATGCGATCCGTCCTGCGCGGCTGCGGCTCCTATCTGCCGGCGCGCATCCTGACCAATGCCGAGCTGGCGACGAAGGTCGACACCAGCGACGAGTGGATCGTCCAGCGCACCGGCATCCGCTCCCGCCATATCGCCGCCGAGGGCGAGACCACCGCCACGCTCGGGCTGAAGGCGGCGCAGGCCGCGCTCGCCGACGCGGGCATCCCGGCGAGCGAGGTCGACCTCATCATCGTCGCGACCGCGACGCCCGACCATACCTTCCCCGCGACCGCGACGGAGATCCAGGCCGCGCTCGGCATCGACCACGGCGCCGCCTTCGATCTGCAGGCGGTCTGCTCCGGCTTCGTCTTCGCGCTCGCCACGGCCGACAAGTTCCTGACCAGCGGCGCGGCCAGGACCGCGCTCGTCATCGGCGCCGAGACCTTTTCGCGCATTCTCGACTGGGAGGACCGCGCCACCTGCGTGCTGTTCGGCGACGGCGCCGGCGCCGTGGTGCTCCGGGCGGAAGAGGGCACCGGCACGCTCGCCGACCGCGGCGTCCTGACGACCCATGTCCGCTCCGACGGCCGCTACATGAACAAGCTCTATGTCGATGGCGGGCCGGGCTCGACCAGGACGGTCGGCTTCCTGCGCATGGAGGGCCGCGAGGTCTTCAAGCACGCGGTTGTCAACCTCGCCGACACCGTGCGCCACACCTTCGAGGAGACCGGGCTCACAGGCGCCGACATCGACTGGTTCGTGCCGCACCAGGCCAATCGCCGCATCATCGACGCCACCGCCCACAAGCTCGGCATCAGCGAGGACCGGGTCGTGATCACGGTCGACCGACACGGCAACACTTCGGCGGCCTCGATCCCGCTCGCCCTGGCGCAGGCCCATTCGGACGGGCGCATCAAGCCCGGCCAGCTCGTTCTGATCGAAGCCATGGGCGGCGGCTTCACTTGGGGCTCGGCGCTGATCCGCTGGTAGCGGGGCCGGTCAGGCTAAGCACTTTTGATCTATGACATTTTCTTAGCGGCTGTCGGCGCGGTTTTCCGCGTTTTTCAACCTGCGCGGGCATGGCGAGGATTGACCGCAATCGCCTCGCCGCCTAGCGTCCGCCTCCGGTGGGGCCAGGTTCGATGGGGACGCCGCTGCTTGAAGAAACGCCTTGGAGGAGCTGATGGCGGGGCAAACGATTACGCGGGCCGATCTGTGTGAGGCAGTCTACCAGAAGATCGGCTTGTCGCGGACGGAGTCGTCGAAGCTGGTCGAGGCGGTGCTGGACGAGATCTGCGACGCGGTCGCACGTGGGGAGAACGTCAAATTGTCCTCCTTCGGCTCCTTCGTGGTGCGCGACAAGGGCGAGCGAATCGGGCGTAATCCGAAAACCGGCGTCGAGGTCCCGATCGAGCCGCGTCGCGTGATGGTGTTCAAGCCGTCCAACGTGATGAAGGCGCGGATCAACGGACAGAACGGCGCGGGCGAGGACGAGTGACTCTGGAGTTCCACGACGGCGGATTCGAGGCCGAATTGGATAACAAGAGCCCAGACGCATTCAGAACCATCAGCGAGGTCGCCGATGACCTCGACATTCCCCAGCATGTCCTGCGTTTCTGGGAAACGCGCTTCTCCCAGATCAAGCCGCTGAAGCGCGGCGGCGGCCGGCGCTACTATCGGCCCGACGATGTCGCGCTGCTCAAGGGCATCCGCCGCCTGCTCTACGGCGAGGGCTACACCATCAAGGGCCTGCAGCGCATCCTGAAGGAGCAGGGGCCGCGCTATGTCCAGGCGATCGGCCGCGGCGGCGAGATCGCTGGCGGCGGTGCGGCTGCTCCCGCGCCGGTGGTCGCGCCGGCTCCGTTCGTGCCCGCGCGGGCCGAGCCGGCAGCCGGGCCGCAGCCGATGCAGCCCCATCAGCCGGCGGCCATGGAGCCGGGATTCGCCGCCAAGGCCCTGCTGTCCTCCCTGCCGCGCGCCGCCCAGCCTCTGGTCGGCGCGGACGACCTCGCCTTCCTGAAGGCGACCCTGTCCGAACTCGTCGAGTGCCGCCGCCTGCTGCATGGCGCGCTCGCGGCCGCGAGCGCCGGCGAGGAAGGCTGAGCCCCGTTCGCCGCCGCTTGAAGCCCGGGTTCAGGTTCGGTAGGTCAGCTGCGAGGACGACCTCCGCGAAGCGAAGCGCGCGCGTTTCCACATAGGCGTGGACGACCTCGCCCTTCCGACAGGAGGGCCGCCATGGCCTGGACCTATCTCTTCCTCGCCGGCCTGTTCGAGGTCGGCTGGGCCATCGGTCTGAAGTACACGCAGGGCTTCACGCGCCTGCTGCCGACGGCCCTGACCGCGGCGAGCATGGCGGTGAGTCTCGGGCTGCTCGGCCTTGCGCTGAAGAGCCTTCCCCTCGGCACGGCCTATGCGATCTGGACCGGCATCGGCACGATCGGCACCGCCGTCCTCGGCATCGTCCTGCTGGGAGAGCCGGCGACGGCGCTGCGCCTCGCCTGCATCGGGTTGATCGTCGCCGGCATCGTCGGGCTGAAGCTGGTGTCCTGAGGCGGCGGCACCAGCTGCGCCGTGGCTCAGCGCCGCCGGAACGCCTCCGGCCACAGGCCGCCGCGCTCGAGCAGCAGGATCGCGACGATAACGGCCAGCGTCACCACCACGGTCACCAGCTTGGCGTTCCAGGGCACGCCCCGGCCGATCAGCCAGATCAGGGCGAGGCCGGCGAGCAGCGGGATCAGCATCTCCATGGCGCCAGCCTAGAGCATGCTGCGAAAAACTGGCAACGGCCTCGCATCGAGCATGTTCTAAGCCGTTGGGATCGATCGGATCATTCGCTTCTGGGCGGTCCTGTCCCAAAGCCGGCGCGATCCGGCGCGGATCGACGGCGCCTGCATCCGCCCTCGTTTCGTCAGGAACAGTTCGGGGCCGCATACGTTGCTCCGACAGGGAGGCGCGCTGCCGGCATGGCGGCGTCCCGAACCCATCGGAACATTGCGGACAGGAGGAAGGCATGGGCCTGTTTTCCAAGGACATCAAGTCGATGGACGATCTCTTCGTGCATCAGCTCCAGGACATCTATTACGCCGAGAAGCAGATCACCAAGGCGCTGCCGAAGATGATCGAGAAGGCGACGGACACGCAGCTGCGCAACGGGCTTCAGGCCCATCTCGGCGAGACCGAAAACCATATCCGCAGGCTGGAGCAGGTCTTCCGGCAGCATGGCGCCGAGGCCAAGGGCGTGGATTGCCCGGCCATCGACGGCATCATCGAGGAGGCCGAGGAGATCACCGGCGAGGTCGAGGACAAGCAGGTGCTCGATGCCGCGATCATTGCCGCGGCGCAGGCGGTCGAGCATTACGAGATCACCCGCTACGGCACGCTGACCGCCTGGGCCAAGCAGCTCGGCCGCGAGGATTGCGCCGCCCTGCTGCAGCAGAATCTCGATGAAGAGCACGCCGCGGACGGCAAGCTGACCAAGCTGGCCGAATCCGGCGTCAACCGTAAGGCGGCGTGAGGGCCGGCTACGCCATCCCGGCCGGCGAGGGCGCTTCCGCGTCCTCCCGGCCTGCGGGCCCGCCTTCCATCAGCGGCCGCAGCCTGGCGAGCTCGGCCGCCATGAAGTCGAGGAAGAGGCGGACCCGCGGCGACTGGCGCAGGTCGGGATGGGTCAGCAGCCAGAGGTCGGCCGCGTAGCCGGCCTGCGGCGGCCCGAGCCGGCGCAGGGCCGGCCGCTTGTCGGCGATGAAGCAGGGCAGGTAGCCGATGCCGATTCCGGCTTCGACGGCTTCCGTCAGGCCGAGGACGGTGTTGATCTTGTAGACCACCTTCTCCGGCGCGACGGTCTTCTGGACGTGCTGGACGACCTTGAAGGCGCCGAACTGGTCGCCCAGCGAGATCCATGGGCGATCACGCAGGGTCGCTTCGGCCGGCGCTGCGGCCTCCGGAAAATCGCTGCTCCTGCCGTAGAGCGCCCAGCCGATGCGCGCGGCGCGCCGGCCGATCAGGTTCTCCGGCGGGTTGTCGGTGGCCCGGATCGCGACGTCGGCGTCGCGCTTGCTGAGGTTGAGCGCCTGGTTGCCGAGCAGTACGTCGAGACGGATTTCCGGACATTGCCGCATGAACGCCGCGAAAAGCGGCGTCACCAGCTCGACCAGCAGCGTGTCGTTGGTGGTGACGCGCAATTCCCCCGCCGGCTGGATTTCGCGTCCGGCGAGGCGGCGGGTGAAGCCGGCGATGTCGGTCTCGAGCCGCTCGGCCAGGGCCGCCATCTCCTCGCCGGCCGGCGTCGGGACATAGCCGGAGCGATGCCGCTCGAACAGGCGCGTGCCGATGCTCTCCTCGATCTGGCCGAGCCGCCGGAACACGGTGGAATGGTTGAGGCCGATCAGCTCGGCGGCTGCGGGCAGGCTGCGCGCCTCGGCAATGGCCTTGATCAGCCGGAAATCGTCCCAGGCGACGGAAGAGGCGGGGTTCGGCAAGCGTTCGGCTCCGGGCGAAGTCAGACAGCCTTGAACATGGTATGGGCGGCAGGTTGCCACAACCTGCCGCCCGTTCGTCGCGACGCTCCGTCGGTTCAGGCGAGCGCGGGCTTCGTCGCCGCGCCGGCCGGGCGCAGCGCCAGCGCGCCGTCGCCGATCAGCACATGGGCGAGGGCGGTCAGGGCCAGGAAAGCCGGGTATTCCCAGCCGCCGTTCGGCGCGGTGAACAGCCAGCCATTGCCGGCATGGACGCTGAGCGCGCCGAGCAGGATCGGCAGCAGCGCGAGCGAGACATAGCGGCCGTGGATGCCGAGGAGGATGGCGAGCCCGCCGAGCGCCTCCGCCAGGATGATCGGCCAAGCGAGGAAGCCGGGCAGGCCGATCTGGCCGAGGAAGCCGGCGAAACCGGGAACGGTGAAGACGGCGAGCTTCAGATAGGCGTGGGCGATGAACATGACGCCGAGCGCAATCCGCAGGGCGAGCGCGCCATAGGGGGCGAAACGGGTGTCGATCATGGGTCTGTCTCCGAAGGACCGGGCTGGCCTGCGGCGGAGAATGATGATTTCACATACGCAATTCAAATTGGCATTTCAGAATGTTACCATTGCTGGTACGCAATGAACTCGCTCTGGCATTCCGCCGCGGCGCGCTCATCTTGGTGGCAACCAGGGCAGCCTCCCGCAGCCCGGAGGACGACATCATGCAGATCAACGGCATCCACCACGTCACCGCCATCGCCGGCCCGGCTCGCCGCAATCTCGACTTCTACAGCCGCGTGCTCGGCCTGCGTCTGGTCAAGAAGACGGTGAATTTCGACGATCCGACCACCTGGCACCTCTATTTCGGCGATGCCGCCGGCAATCCCGGCACGATCCTGACCTTCTTCCCCTGGGAGCATGTCGCGCCCGGCCGGCTCGGCGTCGGCGAGACCGAGGTGACCGCCTTCCGCATCCCGGAAGCGGCGATCGGCTACTGGGCTCATCGCCTCGTCGCCCATGGCGTCGCCCATGAGGCGCCGCAGAAGCGCTTCGGCGAGACCGTGCTGAGCTTCCGCGATCCGGACGGCATGCGGCTCGCTCTGGTCGCGGTGCCCGGCAGCGAGAGCGAGCCGGCCTGGGACAATGGCGAGGTGCCGCCCGAATTCGCGATCCGCGGCTTCCACGGCGTCGCCCTGCTGCTCGACAAGACCGAAGCCACCGCGGCGATCCTGCGCGGCGTCTTCGGCTTCGTCGAGGCGGGCCGCGAGGGCAACACCGTCCGCATGCGGGCCGAGGGCACCACGCAGGGCGGCATCGTCGACCTGCACGCCGCTGGCGGCTTCCTGCCGGCAAGGATGGGCGCGGGCTCGGTGCACCACATCGCCTTCCGCGCCGGCGACGATGCCGAGCAGGAGCGCATGGTGAAGCAGCTCGCCGGACAGTTCGGGCTGCACGCCACCGGCCAGAAGGATCGGAACTATTTCCGCTCCGTCTACTTCCGCGAGCCGGGCGGCGTGCTGTTCGAGATCGCGACCGATGCGCCGGGCTTCGCCGTCGACGAGCCGGCGGCCGATCTCGGCGGCACCCTCAAGCTGCCGGCGCAGTACGAGAGCCGCCGCGCCGAGATCGAGGCGGTGCTGCCGGCCCTGGCCTGAATCGCGACAGGCGCTCCGCCACGCGGCGGGGCGCCTCCTCTCGACCGTCACCATGAAAGGAGGCCGGTGCCATGGCACGTCCTGCATCGACCAGCACGTCCGAGACCTTCATCCACCGCTTCGAGCCGGCGACCGGGCCCGGCCGGGCGCCGCTCCTGCTGCTGCACGGCACCGGCGGCGACGAGACCGATCTGCTGCCGCTCGGGCGCACCGTCGCGCCGGGCGCGGCGCTGCTCTCGCCGCGCGGCCGGACGCTGGAAGCCGGCATGCCGCGCTTCTTCCGCCGCCTGGCGGAGGGCGTCTTCGACGAGGATGATCTGCGCCGCCGCACCCATGAGCTCGCCGACTTCGTCGAGGAGGCCAGGGTGCAATACGGGCTGCCGGCTCCGATCGCGCTCGGCTTTTCCAACGGCGCCAACATCGCCGCCGCGATGCTGCTGCTGCGCCCGGAGGTGCTCTCGGGGGCGGTGCTGCTGCGGGCGATGACGCCCTTCCTCAAGCCGCCGGCGGCGGCGCTGGCGGCCAGGCCCGTGCTGATCGTCTCCGGCAGCCTCGACCCGATCGTGCCGGAGGAGAATGCGGCGCGGCTGGCTGCGACGCTCGCTGGAGCGGGCGCCACGGTCGAGCACCGCACCCTGCCGACCGGTCATGGCTTGTCGCAGGCGGATCTGCGGCTTGTGCGGGACTGGCTGGCGGAGCGTCCGGTGCCGGCGGAGTGAGGGGCTCAGGCTCCGGGCCTGACATGCGTCGAGAGATAGCAGGCCAGGCCGAGCCCGCCGAGCATCACCGAGATCATGTAGGGTCCGAACAGGCAGGCGACGAAGACCGCCGCGATGAAGCCGAGCATCAGGCTGTTGCGCCAGTCCAGGATCATGACGGAGCCTCCATGAATCGGTGCCGACATCATGAAGATAACGTTCACCCTGTGAACCGCATTTGAACGGAATGCGTTAACGGAATCTTGCCGCCGGCCGTCCCTCACGCGGCAGGCGGCAGCTTCAGAAGGCTGCGCGCCTCGGCCGCCGTCGCCGGCCGGCGGCCGTAGTCGGGGCAGAGCGCGACGATGCGCTCGACCAGGGCGGCGTTCGAGGGCGCGAGCCTGTCGCGGTCGAGCCGGACATTGTCCTCCAGCCCGGTGCGGCAATGGCCGCCGAGCTCGAGGGACCAGCGGTTGAGCGTGATCTGGTCCTTGCCGATGCCGGCGCCGGTCCAGGTCGCGTCGGGGGCGAGGCGCTTCAGCGTCGCGATGTAGAACTCGAACACGGCGCGGTCGACCGGCATGGCGTTCTTCACGCCCATGACGAACTGGACGTGCAGCGGTCCCTCGATCGCGCCGGCCTTCGCCATCTCGGCCGCCTTGAAGATCATCGACAGGTCGAAGGCCTCGATCTCCGGCTTGACGCCGTGCGCCTTCATCTCGGCGGCGAGCCAGTCGACCAGTTCGGGGCTGTTCTCGTAGACCCGGGTCGGGAAATTGCAGGAGCCGGTCGAGAGCGAGGCCATGTCCGGCCTGAGCGGGATCATGCCGCCGCGCTCGCGCCCGGCGCCGGAGCGCCCGCCGGTCGAGAACTGCACGATCATCCCCGGGCAGTGCTTGCGCAGGCCCTCGAGCAGCCGGCCGAAGCGCTCCGGATCCGAGGTCGGCAGGCCCTCGTCGGTGCGGACATGGCAATGAGCCAGGCTGGCGCCGGCCTCGAAGGCCTCCTGCGTCGATTCGATCTGCTCGGCGACGCTGATCGGCACCGCCGGATTGTCGCGCTTGCCCGGCAGCGAGCCCGTGATCGCGACGGTGATGATGCAGGGCGTGGTCATGCGCGAGCCTCCGGTTCCGGCCCAGTCAAGACGATTTCGCCGGCGCCGGCAAAGCCGGCATCCGCTGCATCGGCCGGAAGCGGCCGGCCGCTCACCGCAATCCCTCGGGAAGCGGCGCACGCCATGGCCTTCGGAGAAGCTGCGACAGCCCCGCGTCAGCCTCGCATCGCGCCGGCCCGGTTCGCGCGGCCGAGCCGGCTCGTTCGCGGGCAAGCGGCACCTGAGCCGTTCTCGCGCGTTGTCCCTGCGAGGCCGCCATGCGGCAAGGAGAAGAATGCCATGATGTTCCGCCTTTTCGAGGTCATCGCCGACAGGGTTCGCGAGCAGGCCGCCGATTATGCCAGCGCCCAGGCGCGGATCGGGGCGAGGGCTCTCGCCGCCGCGATCGATCCGCTGGGCCTGATGCCGGGTGGCGTCGGGATGCTGGCGGTTCCGGCGCCG
>NZ_FYAS01000020.1 GCF_900185715.1 Allobosea sp. CS1GBMeth4 | reverse complement strand
CCCGCCCGCCGCTCGACAGCGGCGTCGATCGCGCCGAGCCGCCGCCGGCTCCGGATCAGCGCACCGAGGCCCCGGCCGGAGCCCGGCCGGATGGCCAGGCCGCGAGCACGCCCGGCCAGGGCGAGCCGGAGACCTTCCCGGTCCCGGGCAACCGCCGCGCCGCGGCTGGCCAGCCCGGGCAAGCTGGCGCCGGAGCCGGCCCGGCCGGCACCAGGGCGCGCGCCTTCGACGCTTCGGAAGGCACGGCGCGCGACCCCCTGCTGAACAAGACCTTCGATCTCAACAGCCCCAAGCAGGTTCCCCAGCTGAAGCCCTGATCCGGAGGCTGACAGCCTCCGGCTTTCCACATCTCGCGCTTGTCGATCTCGCCGCGCCTGAATAGGGTCCGCGCGCAACGCGAGAGGAAAGAGATCGGCCGATGGCGATCGAGAGCATGACGGGGTTTGCGCGCAAGGCCGGGACATCCGGGGCGCACGCCTTCGCCTGGGAGGTCCGCAGCGTCAACGGCCGGGGCCTCGATGTCCGCATCCGTGTCCCGGCCGGCCTTGAGAGTTTTTCCGAGGCGGCGCGCAAGCAGTTCTCCGCCGCCTTCACGCGCGGCACGCTGCATGTCAGCCTCGCCGTCACCAGCGAAGCCGCCGCCGCGCGTCCGCGGATCAATCAGGAGGCGCTTTCGGCCCTGATCGAGGCCACGGCGCGGCTCGAGCTGCCCGACGGTATCGCTCCCGCCACCCTCGACGGTCTGCTTGCGATCCGCGGCGTCGTCGAGGTGTCGGAAGAGGGCGGCGACACCCTCGCCGAGCTCGAGGGCCCCGTGCTCGCTGCGCTCACGCAGACGATCGCGGCGCTGAGCCAGGCGAGGCTCGCCGAGGGGCGGGCGCTCGAAACGATCATCGCCCGCCATCTCGACACCATCGCCCGCCTCACTGACGAGGCGGAAGGCCATCCCGGCCGCAGCGTCGAGGCGATCCGTGCCAGGCTGGCGGCGCAGGTCGCAGCCCTGCTCGACACCGCCGCCGCGCTGGAGCCGCAGCGCCTGCATCAGGAAGCGGCGCTGCTGGCGGTGAAGGCCGATATCCGCGAGGAGATCGACCGGCTCCATGCGCATGTGGCGGCCGCACGCGAACTGCTGTCCGAGGGCGGCCCGATCGGCCGCAAGCTCGATTTCCTGGCCCAGGAATTCGGCCGCGAGGCCTCGACCCTGTGCGCGAAGGCGGGCGACCCGGCCTTGTCGCGGATCGGGCTGGACTTGCGCACGGTCGTCGACCAGCTGCGCGAGCAGGTCCAGAACGTGGAGTGACCGCGATGGCCGATCTCATCCGTCCGGCCCGCCGCGGCCTCATGCTCGTCCTGTCCTCGCCCTCCGGCGCCGGCAAGTCGACGCTCACGCGCACGCTGTCGCAGAAGGAGACGAATCTCGATCTCTCCATCTCGGTGACGACGCGCGGCAAGCGTCCGTCGGAGATCGACGGCGTCCATTACCGCTTCATCGACCGCGACGCCTTCGATCTCCTGCGCGAGCGCGACGAGCTGCTGGAATCGGCCGAGGTCCACGGCAATGGCTACGGCACGCCGCGCAAGCCGGTCGAGGCTGCCCTGAAGGCCGGGCGCGACGTCCTGTTCGACATCGATTACCAGGGCACGCAGCAGATCCTCGAGAAGGCGCGCGAGGACGTCGTCGCGATCTTCATCCTGCCGCCCTCCATGGCCGAGCTGCGCTCGCGCCTGGTCCGGCGGGCGGAGGATGCGCCGGAGGTGATCGCGCGCCGGCTCGCCAATGCCCGCGACGAGATCGCCCGGTGGAGCGTCTACGACTACGTCATCATCAACGACGACCTCGGCGCCGCCTATGAATCGGTCCGTTCGATCCTCGCGGCCGAGCGCCTGAAGCGCAGCCGGGCCGTCGGCATGCCGGCCTTCGTCGAAACCTTGCTGGCCGAGCCGGTCGGCTGATCAGCCGCGCGAGGCCGAGGCGAGCGCGTTGGCGAGCGCGACGAAGCCGCTCACCGAGACCTCCTCGGCGCGCATGGTCGGCGACAATCCCGCCGCCTCGATCATCGCGGCCGGATCGGGGAGCACGGCCTTGAGGCTCTGGCGCAGCATCTTCCGGCGCTGGCCGAAGGCGGCGAGCGTCACCCGCTCCAGAAGCCGCCGGTCGCAGGGCTCCGGCTGCTGCCGAGGCACCAGCTGGACGATCGACGAGGTGATCTTCGGCTGCGGCACGAAGGCGGTTTTCGGCACGTCGAACAGGATCTTCGTCTCGCAGCGCCAATTGGCCAGCACGGCCAGCCGCCCATAGGCCGCGCGCTGCTCCGGCGTCGCGACGATGCGCTCGGCGACCTCGCGCTGGAACATCAGCGTCAGCGACGACCACCAGGGCGGCCATGGTTCGGCGCTGAGCCAGCCGACCAGCAGCGGCGTGCCGATATTGTAGGGCAGGTTCGCGACGATCCTGGCCTCGCCGCCGCCGAGCAGGGCGGAGAGGTCGACGGCGAGCGCGTCGCCGTCGACGACCTCGAGCCGTCCCGGATAACGGGCGGCGATCTCGGCCAGCGCCGGCAGGCAGCGCCGGTCGCGTTCGATCGCGACGACCCGGCCCGCCCCGTTGACCAGCAGGGCGCGGGTGAGCCCGCCGGGGCCGGGGCCGATCTCGACCACGGTCTGGCCTTCGAGCGGCCCCGCCGCGCGGGCGATCCGGCCGGTCAGGTTGAGGTCGAACAGGAAGTTCTGGCCGAGCGCCTTCTGCGCCATCAGCCCGTGGCGCTCCACCACCTCGCGCAGCGGCGGCAGTCCGTCCTGGGCGGCTGCGCTCACGGCGCCGCCCCGCTCTCGGCCGCCGCCATGCGCGCCGCCAGCCGCAGCGCCGCGCACAGGCTGTCCGGCCGCGCGATGCCCCGGCCGGCGATGTCGAAGGCGGTGCCGTGATCGGGAGAGGTCCGGATGAAGGGCAGGCCGAGCGTGACGTTGACGCCGTCGTCGAAGGCGATGGTCTTGATCGGGATCAGCGCCTGGTCGTGATACATGCCGAGCGCCAGGTCGTAGCCGGCGCGCGCTCGCGCATGGAACAGGGTATCGGCCGGATAGGGGCCGCTCGCCTCGATGCCGAGCGCCCGCAACCGCTCGACGGCGGGTGCGACCACCGCCGCGTCCTCCCTGCCGAGCGCCCCGCCTTCGCCGGCATGCGGGTTGAGTCCGCATAGCGCCAGTCGCGGCCGGGAGATGCCGAAACGGCGCCTCAGATCGGCGGCCGCGATCCGCCCGGTCTCGACGATGAGCTCCGTCGTCAGCTGCTCCGGCACCGCCGCCAGGGGGATGTGGATGGTCACCGGGACGACGGCGAGTTCCTCCGACCAGATCATCATCACCGGACGCAGCGTCGCCGCCCGGCCGCGGCCGGCCAGCTCCGCCAGGAATTCGGTATGGCCGGGATGCCGGAAGCCGGCGGCATAGAGCACGCTCTTCGCGATCGGATTGGTGACGAGGGCGCCGGCACGCCCGGTCTCGACGGCCTCGACCCCCCGCTCGATCGCCTCGATCACGCCGGCTGCGTTGCCGGGGTCGGGAATGCCGGGCCGGGCCGGGGTGTGGTGGGCGAGCTCGATCACCGGCAGGGCGGCCGGGAAGCAGGCTTCGGCCTCATCCCAGCCGACGCCGCGCAGCGGCACCGCCTGCCCGAGCCGCTCCGCCAGCCCTGCGAGGCCCGCGATGCTGCCGAGATAGGCGAAGGGCGGGAGCGCCCGCTCTTCGCGCTGCCGCCAGGCGGCGAGCGCCAGTTCCGGGCCGATCCCGGCGGGATCGCCTTGGGTCAGAGCGAGCAGGCGCGGGGCCAAGTTCGCTCAGCGGCTGCTGGAGGATACGCCGTCGCCGACGCTGCTCGTGCCGAGATTCTGCGAATAGCTGATCTCGCCGAGCGTGCGCAGCTCGAGCCGGAACATCAGCGTGCGCGTGTCCTTGGTCGAGCCCGCCTGCCTGTCGGCATAGGACTGCGAATAGGACACGTCGAAGATCGTGCACTCGTCCTGATAGCGCAGGCCGACCGAAGCCGCCGCCGTCTGGAACGGGCCGGTGTTCGGATAGGCCGGGTTCGTATAGCTGGCGGGATTCGCCAGATAGAGCGACACCGCATCGCGATAGCGCTCGCGGTCGTATTTGAACTTGTCGAGGTCGAACAGCACGCTGCCGCGCACGCTCCAATACTGGGCGAACGAGACCGACTGGCTGATGCTCAGACCTTCGCGGCGGCGCGGAATGCCGAGATCGGGCTGCGGCTCGTAACGGCTGTAGCCCACCGTGGTCGACAGGAACTTGTAGCTGAAGGCGGCGGAGGCGTCGACGCGCTGCGGCTCGAAGGTCGATTCGTCGAAACGGCCGCCGGCCTGCAGCAGCAGTCCCTTGAACGGCTGGAGCTGCACCTTGGCGACATAGTCGGAGCGGCGGGTATCCAGTCCCGAGTTGAGCCCGGTATTGGCCAGGTCGCCGCTGGCGTAGGAATTGCGGCCGCCGAGATGGTAGGACTGCCCGACCAGGGCGTTGGCATAGGCGTCCTTGCCGAAGGTCCCGCTGTAGCGCAGCCCGACATTGGCGCGGCTGCCGCCCTCGACCCGGTCGTAGCCGGAGAACTTGTTCCACTCGAACAGGTTGGTGTCGTCGAACACCAGGCTCTGGGCGTCCTCGTTGGCGACGCGCAGGCTGTTGGTCTCGTTCGGGCGCGCGACGATCTGCGCCACCGGCTCGAGGATATGCGTCCCCCAGGACGTCGAGGCGACGAAGGGGAAGCGGTACATCAGGCCGATCGCCGGCATGGCCCGGCCGAACACCTCGTCCGAAATGTCGGCGATCGTGCTGACATTGGCGTTGGTGTAGCTCGTCGTGTTCGGGTTGATCGAGAACACGTCGGCCCTGAGCGAGGCATAGGGCGTCCAGACCTGGCCGATCGGATCGATGAAGTTGCGCCGCCAGTCGACCTCGGCGGTGGCGCGCGCGATCGAGCCGGCGAGGCCGGTCACCAGGCACTGCCCCTTCTGATACACCGCGCAGCCGTCGAACAGCGAATAGCTCGGCGTGGTGATCAGATAGCTCTTCTGGACCGGGAGCTCCTTGTAAGAGGTCGCCTCGCGGGTCAGATGCGTGAGGTTGACGGTGAAGGAGAGCTCGCCGCCGATCATCGACGGCTTGTGCACGCGCTTGTTGTAGTCGACCACGGGGCCGACGATCGGCTGCTGCTTCTGCCAGTCGTAATAAGTCAGCGGCTGGAAGTAGTAGCCGCGCATGTCGAACCACGCGTCGGCGCTCTGGCCGTTGAGCGAGACGGTCGAGGTCGATTCCTGCAGATAGGTCGAGGCCGTGATGCTCTCGCTGCGGATGCGGTAGTTCTTGAAAAAGAACCGGTCGGTCGCGGCTGCGACGTCCCAGCTGAAGTTCCAGCGCGGGTTGATGAAGACCTTGCCGGAGCTCTCGATCGAGCCGCGGAACTTGTCGTCGCCGGCGCCGAAGGGGCTCTTCAGGAAGGCTTCCTTCTCCTGCTGGAAAATGCCGGCGGCGCGGATGTTGTACGAGCCGTTGACGAAGCGGTGCCGCCACTCGACCTGGCCGAGCAGGCCCTGGCGCGTGAGATAGGTCGGCGTGACCGTCAGGTCGTAATTCGGCGCGAGGTTGATGAAATAGGGCAGACCGACGCCATAGCCGAGCGCCGAGGTGTTGATGAACTTGGGCGCGAGAAACCCGCTCTTGCGCTTAACGGTCGCGTCGGGCCCCGACATGTACGGGATGTAGGCGATCGGGATGCCGGCGAACTCCAGCCGGGCATCCTCGTAATAGATCATCTGCTCGGACTTCTTGTGGATGATCCGGGCGGCGCGCACCTGCCAGAAGGGCGGGCGCTCGGGCTGCTCCACGCAGGGCTCGCAGGCGGTGTAGATGCCCTTGTCGAAGACGAAGACCTCGCCGTCGGTGCGCTCGGCGCGCGGCGCGGAGAAGCGCGTCTTGTCGGTGTTCACCACGCGCAGCGAATCGATGAAGCCGTCGCGGAAATCGTCGGTCAGGTTGAAGCGGTCGCCGGTGATGACCGTGCCGTTCGCCTCGGTGATGCGGGCATTGCCGGTCGCGACGACGCGCTTGCTCTGGCGGTCGTAGACGACGCGGTCGGCCTCGATCGTGCGGCCCTGATAGAGGATCTGGACGTCGCCGACGGCGGAGACGGTGTTGTTGTCCTTGTCGTAGACGAGCTCGCGCGCGTCGACGACCATGCGCTCCTGCGGCTTGGCCGCCGGAGTTTGGGCATAGGCGAGGCTCGTCCAGCCGAGGACCGGCGCGAGCGTCGTCGCCAGCGCGGTCGCAGCCGCAAGGCGCGTGATGCGTCTTACGCCGGAAGCCATGAACTCAATCCAAAATTAACCATAGCCACCGTATTCTCAGCCATCTTCCTGATGGAGGAGGGCAAGAGTGCCGAGCAGCGTGCCCACGATCGCGGGCAGCCATGCGGCCACCGAGGCGTTGACGATCCCCGATGAGCCCAACTCTTCAGATAACTGTGTCGCAACATAGAGCACGAACCCGGCCGCGACGCCACCTACCACCAATCTGGTCACACCACCAAACCGGAAAAATCTTAAGGAAACGGATGCCGCGATCAGGATCATGGCGATCAGCAGCACCGGCCGCGCCTTGAGGGCTTCGTAGCGCAGCTCGTAGCGCGTCGTGTCGAGCCCGGCCTTGCGGGTCCGGTCGAGCACGGCCGGCATCGACCAGAACCCGACGGAATCCGGCGGTGTGAAGCTTTGTCGCACCTGGTCGGGCTCCAGCGTCGTCGCGACCAGGTATGTCGAGTAGCTCTGTGGCTCTTCCGTGGCCGAGGTGACGCGGGCTTCCGACAATTCCCAGTAGCCGCGATACAGGACCGCCTGCTTCGCCTCGATCCGCTCGCTGAATCCGCCATCCGGCGAGAAGGTGAAGAAGGCCACCTGGGCGAGCCCCACGCCGTCCTGCAGCGCGGCGGCGGCGCGGATGATCGCCTGGCCGTCGACGCTGCGCTGGCGGATCCAGATTTCCTTCCCGCCCACGACCTGGCCGGTCCGGGCGAAGAGCGAGGCTTCGAGCGCGGTGGCGCGCTGCTTCAGCTCGGCGGCGACCGGGTTGTAGATCCCGATCGAGACGAGGCCGACCAGCCCGGCGACCAGCGCCGCCGGCTGCAGGAACTGCCAGGCGGAGATGCCGACCGAGCGGGCGACGACCAGCTCCAGCTTCCGGCTCAGGTTGAGCAGCGCGAACATGCCGCCGAACAGCACCGCGAACGGGAAGATCTGCTCGGCGACCGAGGGGGCGCGGTAAAGCGCGAGCTGGATGATGCTCGGCGTCGTCGCGACCGGCGAGTCGCCGGCGCGCCGCATCAGCTCGACGAAGTCGAGCGTTGCGATCAGGAAGAAGAAGGTGCCGAACACGCTCAGGATCGCGCGCAGGAAGCGCTGCGTCAGATAGCGGCCGAAGGTCTTGAACAGCAGCATCAGGCGCGCCGGAAACGTGCAGTGAGGGCCAGGAAGGGCGCGATCAGCGGCTCGGTCAGCCGGTCGATCAGCGCCCGCGTCCGTGACCCGAAGCCGATGGCGAAGGCGGCCACGACGATGGTCGTGATCGGCAGGACGTAGAGCAGGGCGACCGCGAAAGGCGAGCGCACGCTGGCGGTCCAGGCGGCATAGGCGCCGATCCTGATCGCGCCGACCAGGAAGATCGCGAGCTGGATCGCCGCGGCGCGGCCCTGCCGGGTCGTCCGCGCCTCGCCGAGAATCGCGAAGGCGACCAGCATGAAGGCGATCGGATAGAGCGGTGCCGACAGGCGGTTGTGCAGTTCCGCCCGGAACCGGCCTTCCTGAATCTTGTAATAGGGCTCGTTCGGGTCCTGGGTGAGCAGCGCCCAGGTGGTCCGCTCGCGCGGCTTGTAGACGACCTTGTCGCCGTCGCCGCCGCCGGCGCCGTCGGCATCGCCCGTCAGTGCCGAGAGGTTCAGCGCATAGCGCTCGAACGAGATGATCGAGCTCGAATTCTGGCTGCGGCTCTCGCGCTGGATCGTGCCCTTCTCGAGCATCAGGAAACTGTTGCCGTCGGCCTCCGCCGACTGTCCGCGCTCGGCGATGTAGACCGCCGGCTGGTTGGGGTCGCGCCGGTCCTGCATGAAGATGCCGAGCAGCGCCTGTCCCTGCTTCTCGCGGTAGTGGAAGGTGACGCCGGAATCGAGCGAGACGAACTGGCCTTCCTTGATGACGTTCGCGACGAAATCGGCGCGGATCAGCGTGATTAGGTCGCGCAGCGAGCGGAAGCCGGCCGGCATCACCGAGAGCGACATCCAGCCGACCAGCGCCGCGGTGATCAGGGTCAGTGTGATGAACGGGCGGGTCAGCCGGTGCGGCGCGACGCCGGCGGCGTTCATCACGATCAGTTCGGAATCGCTGTTGAGCTTGTTGAGCGTGTAGAGCGTCGCCATGAACAGCGCGACCGGCGCGATGCCGGCGATCAGCGCCGGCAGCGAGAGCAGTGTCACGGTGAAGAAGATCAGCACCGTCTGGCCCTTGCCGGTGATCAGGTCGACCTCGCGCAGCGCCTGCGTGACCCAGATCACGCTCGTCAGCCCGATGAGCAGAATCAGTGCCGCCCCGGTGGCGATCTTCAGGATGTAGCGGTCGAGAAGTCCAAAGCGCACGAAGGACGATCCTGGAGCCGGCGGCCCGCGACGAAAGTGAGGAGCCGGATTCACCGATCGGGTTGAATCGATCCGATCGGATCCGGCTCCGGCCAGGCGCTCCCCTTGGACGGCTCGCCTCGACTCCCTATGGTATAGCTTCGATCATGGCGCAAACGGGAATCGTTTGTGGCCTTGGCCGGGCCGGTCCCGGCCGCCTCCTTCCGCCAGCCCTTTTCCCGCAGCCCGTGAGCCGTCGATGTCGCAGCGCCTGAAGCTTGAGGTCAAAGCCCTGAACGCCGTTGCCGGGGAGGATCTCGTCATCCTCGTCTCGGACCGGCTGGCACCACCGAAAGCGGCCGAGGAATGGATCGGGGAGGGCGCCCATGCCCTGATCGCCCGCGCCGCCGCGGCCGAGCGTTTCAAGGGCAAGGCGCTTTCCGGCCTCACCCTGATCGCTCCGGACGATGCCGGCTACGAGCGCCTGATTCTGGTCGGGACAGGGCCGGCCGCCGACCGCGACAAGCTCGACTTCGCCGCGCTCGGCGGCGCCATTGCCGGCCGGCTCGGGCATGGCCGCAGCGCCGACATCGTCGCGGCTCTGCCGGAAGGAGAGCTCTCCGCCGCCGAGATCGCCGAGATCGGGCTCGGATTGCGGCTCAGGAGCTATGCCTTCGATCGCTACAAGACCAGGAGCCGGGACAAGGAGCAGTCCGAGCCGCGGACGGTGACGCTGCGCGTCGCCCATCCGGCCGCGGTCAGGAAGGCCCTGAAGATCCGCGAGGCGGTCGCCGACGGCGTCGAGCTCGCTCGCGATCTCGTGAACGAGCCGCCGAACGTGCTCTTTCCGGAGGAGTTCGCCGAGCGCGCCGGCAAGCTCGGCAAGCTCGGCGTCGAGGTCGAGATCCTCGACGAGAAGGAATTGAAGAAGATCGGCATGCGCGCCCTGCTCGGCGTCGGCCAGGGTTCGCATCGCGAGAGCCGCGTGGTGGTGATGCGCTGGAACGGCGCCGCCAAGGGGGAGAAGCCGATCGCCTTCGTCGGCAAGGGCGTGACCTTCGACACCGGCGGCATCTCGATCAAGCCGGCCGGCGGCATGGAGGACATGAAGGGCGACATGGCCGGCGCGGCCTGCGTGACCGGCCTGATGCAGGCGCTGGCGGCGCGCAAGGCGAAGGTCAACGCCGTCGGCGTGATCGGCTTGGTCGAGAACATGCCGGACGGCAAGGCGCAGCGACCGGGCGACATCGTCACCTCGCTGTCGGGCCAGACGATCGAGATCATCAACACCGACGCCGAAGGGCGGCTCGTCCTCGCCGACGTGCTCTGGTACACGCAGGACCGCTTCAAGCCGAAATTCATGGTCAATCTCGCGACCCTGACCGGTGCGATCCTGGTCGCGCTGGCGCAGGAGAATGCCGGCCTGTTCTCCAACAGCGACGAGTTGGCGGAGCGGCTGGCTGCGGCCGGCAAGGCGACCGGCGAGACGGTCTGGCGCATGCCGCTCTCGCCCGCCTACGACAAGATGATCGATTCGAAGTTCGCCGACATGAAGAACTCGGCCGGACGGCATGGCGGCTCGATCACGGCGGCGCAGTTCCTGCAGCGTCATGTCAACGATACGCCCTGGGCGCATCTCGACATCGCCGGCACCGGCATGGGCTCGCCGAACAGCGAGACCAATCGCTCCTGGGGTTCGGGCTGGGGCGTGCGCCTGCTCGACCGGCTGGTGGCGGATCACTACGAAGGGTGAACGCCTTGCCCATCGCGAGCGCAAAGAAGCGGTCCGAAAGGGCTCGCCCTGCCGCTCCTGGCGGTGACGCCATGGCGAGGCTCTGAGCGCGATGCCCGAGGTCTTGTTCTACCATCTGCAGGCACGCCCGCTCGAGCAGGTCCTGCCGACGCTGCTCGAGCGCTCGCTGGCTCGCGGCTGGAAGGTGGTGGTGGAACTGTCGAGCCGCGAGCGCCTGGCCGCGCTCGACGACCGGCTCTGGACCTATGCCGACGAATCCTTCCTGCCGCACGCGACGGCCGCCGAGCCGGACGCCGCCGCCAACCCGATCGTGCTGACCACCGCCTCGGACAATCCCAACGGCGCGCAGGTTCGCTTCTGCGTTGACGGCGTCCGCATTCCCGACGCATTGGAGCCGTACGAGCGCGTCATCCTGATGTTCGACGGCGACGACCCCGATGCGCTCGCCTCGGCGCGTGAAGACTGGAAAAAGCTGCGGACGCTCGGCATCGCCGCCACCTACTGGCAGCAGGACGAGACTGGCCGCTGGGAGAAGAAGGCGTGAAAGTTCCTGTTGCCCTGGCTCTGGCGGCCGCGCTCGCCGGCTGTTCCGTCGACATGGGCGGATTCTCCTTCGTGTCGAACGAGCGTGGCACCCGCACCAGCAGCGCCTCGGCCCGAATCTCGACGCAGGAGGCGATGTTGACCCCGGAGGGCGAATGCAGCGCCGACGTCTCGCTCGATCCGTCGACCCGGCCGCTGCCGAAGGAGATCGCCGTCGGCATCACCGAATGTGAGCTCGTCCGGCTGAAGAACAAGCGGCCCACCGACGTGCTGATCGGCGAGAGCGGCAAGGGCCAGCGCGAGGTGCAGGTGCTCTATGCCGAGCCGGGCGGCCGCGAGCTCTACCTGTTCACCGACAACCGCCTGAGCCGGATCGTGAAGCCGGGGCAGGGCGAGCAGCAGGGCTGACCGCCTTCGGAAGGTGCCGGCCGCTCACGCGCTCTCCAGTTCCTCGCTCAGCATCAGCCAGTCCTCCTCGGCCGCCGCCAGCGCCTCGCTCAGCTCGCCGCGCTGGCGCGAGAGCTGCAGGGCCTTCTCCGGCTCGCGCGCGAAGGCGCCGTTGGCCAGCGCCGCGTCGACCTTCTCGATCAGCCCGGTCAGCTTGGCGATGCGCGCCTCGGCGAGGTTGAGCTTCTGCCGGAGCGGCCCCAGCGCCTGGCGCTTCGCCGCCGCGCCCTTGCGCTCGTCGGCCTTGCTGGCGGCGTCGGCCTCCGCCTTGCCGCGCTGGGCCGGCTTGTCGCGGCCGAGCACGAAGTCGCGGTACTCGTCCATGTCGCCGTCGAAGCTCTTCACCGTGCCGTCCCCGACCAGCCAGAGCCGGTCGGCGCAGGCCTCGATCAGGAAGCGATCGTGGCTGACCAGGATGACGGCGCCGGGATAGTCGTTGATCGCCTTGACGAGCGCGGTGCGGCTGTCGATGTCGAGATGGTTGGTCGGCTCGTCGAGGATCAGCAGATGGGGCCCGCCGAAGGTGGCGATGCCGAGCATCAGCCGCGCCTTCTCGCCGCCGGAGAGGTTCTTCACCGGCGTGTCGGCCTTGTTGGCGGGGAAGCCGATCTGCGCGGTGCGGGCCCGCACGCGTGCCTCCGGCGCATCCGGCATCAGCTCGCGGATATGGCCGACCGGCGTGTCCTCCATCCGCAGCTCGTCGAGCTGGTGCTGGGCGAAATAGGCGGTCTCCAGCTTGGAGGAACGCCGCATCTCGCCCGAGAGCGGCGCGAGGCGCCCGCCGATCAGCTTGCAGAAGGTCGACTTGCCGTTGCCGTTGGCCCCGAGCAGGGCGATGCGGTCGTCGGGCGCCAGGGTCAGGTTGAGGCGCTGCAGCACCTTGCGCTCGCCATAGCCGGCGCTGGCGTTCTCCAGCACGATCATCGGCGGCGAGAGCGGCCGTTCCGGCGCGGGGAAATTGAACGGCAGCACGTCGCGATCCTCGATGACCGCGATCTCCTGCATCTTCTCCAGCCGCTTGACGCGCGATTGCGCCTGCCGCGCCTTGGTCGCCTTGGCCCTGAAGCGGTCGACGAAGGATTGCAGGTGCTTGCGCTCGGCCTCCTGCTTCTCGCGCGCCTTGGCGAGATGGGCCTGCTTCTCGGCCCGGAGCCGCTCGAAATCGCTGTAGCCGCCGCGATAGATCGTCAGCTTGCCCTGGTCGAGATGCAGGATGTGGTCGACGCAGCTGTCGAGCAGCTCGCGGTCGTGGCTGACGACCAGCACCGTGTGGGGATAGCGCTCGAGATAATCGTAGAGCCAGAGCGTGCCTTCGAGGTCCAGATAGTTGGTCGGCTCGTCGAGCAGCAGGAGGTCCGGCTCGGAGAACAGCACCGCCGCGAGCGCGACGCGCATGCGCCAGCCGCCGGAGAAGTCGGAACAGGGCCGCTGCTGCGCCTGGGCATCGAAGCCGAGCCCGTGCAGCACGGTGGCGGCGCGGGCCGGCGCGGAATGAGCACCGATGTCGGCGAGACGGGTCTCGATCTCGGCGATGCGCATCGGATCGGTCGCCGTCTCGGCTTCCCTCATCAGCGCCGCGCGCTCGGTGTCGGCCGCCAGCACGACCTCGATCAGCGTCTCCGGCCCGCCGGGCGCTTCCTGCGCCACGCCGCCGATGCGCATGCCTCGCGGCAGGGCGACGCTGCCGCCTTCCGGCGAGAGCTCGCCGGTGATGATCCGGAACAGCGTCGTCTTGCCGGTGCCGTTGCGCCCGACGAGGCCGACGCGCGAGCCCGTCGGCAGGAAGGCGCTGGCCTTGTCCAGCAGCAGGCGCTCGCCGAGGCGATAGGTGATGTCGTTGAGGGTCAGCATGGCGAGGGCGGTTTAGCGCGCTTTCGTCCCGGCTGGAATCGGGCGGCGGCAGAATTCGTCCTGCGCCCTCGCCGGATCGTGTCGGCCTGGAGGGTTGCCATGGCTTCGCCATGTTTCCGCCACGGCTCGGCCGGGCGGTCGCGGCACGACGCTCATGGGGCAACGTCCTGATTCGCAAGGATCATCATGCGCTTCGGCTTTCCGGTCCGGCCCTCGCGCCGGGTATCGTTCGCAGCCGTCTTCGTCGCGCTGCTTGCTCTGGTCCTCGGCAGCGCCGCCGCGCTCGCTGCCTTCGTGCCGCTGCCCGGCGCCTTGTGAGGCGATCGAGGCCCATCATGCGTTTCAGGCAACCTTAACCGCGTTCATGTTGATCTGCGCTGGCGCAGTCGACGTCGGCGGGGACCTGATTCGTGTTCAGCCTCAGGATCAGGCTTCCGGTCGCGATGCTGGCCTTGGCCTTGCTGGCGGCCCTGGCCGTCGGGGCCTCGGCCTATCTCTCCGTGGCGAGCTGGGCGCAGGGCGCGGTGCGCGAGCGCATGCAGGCTCTGGCCGGGAGCCATGCCCGCGCCATCGAGCTGCGCTGGTCGCAGCTCCGCGCGGAGCTCGCGGTCCAGGCCCGCAGCGCCTTCACGGTCTCGGCGCTCGACGAGATCGGCAAGTGGATGGAGCTCGGCCCGCACGATTACCGGAGCATCCTCGGCCATTATCAGGGCGACGGCTCGCTTTCCCTGGCCGAACGCATCGCCCGCACCGGCCGCGAGCATCAGCATGGCTATTCCTGGCGGCATGTGCCGATCCACGAGACCTATGCGGCGGCGCTGAAGCAGTTCGGCTACGCCGACATCTATCTCGTCTCGCGCAAGGGCCGTGTGGTCTACAGCGTCACCAAGGGGTCGGAGTTCGGCCGCCTGCTGAGCGAGGAGGATCTCGCCGGCACCGGCCTCGCCAGAGCCGTCGCGCTGGCGCGGGGCAAGGCCGCCGGTGAGCAGATCGTGCTCGACTTCGCGCCCTATGCCCCGGCCGGCGGCGATCCGCGCGCCTTCCTGGCCGCTCCCTTCTATGGCGCCGAGGCGGGCGCGGACGGGCAGGCCGGCACGATCGTCATCGCCGTCGACACGCGCCTGATCGACCATGTGCTCGGGTCCAGCCCGCTCGGCTCGGGTGCCGAGCGGGTCTTCGTCATCGGCTTCGACGGCTTCATGCGCTCCAATCCGGCGGCCCGTCGCGATGGCGCCTCCCCGCGCGAAACCCTCGACCGCGACCGGCTGGCGGGGCGGCCGGACGCGTCGCTCATTCCGATGATCAGCCATGATGGCCGGCCGCTGGTGGCGAGCGGCCAGGAGGTCGCGATCGGCGACTGGCGCTGGCTTCTCTGGCTGACCGCGCCGGAAGCGAGCGCCTTCGCCGTGGTCGGCAAGATCCGAGCCGCCGTCCTCTCCGCGGGTCTTCTGGTGCTGCTGCCGCTGTCCGGCATCGCGATCCTGCTCGGCTGGTCCGTGGCGCGCCCGATCGCGCGGCTCTCCGACCGGCTCGCGGGCGTCGCCGCCGGGCGGACGGAGGAGGAGATTCCCGGAGCCCGGCGTCGCGACGAGATCGGCGGCATCGCGAAATCGGTCGAGCTGATCCGCGAAACCCTGCGCGACGAGGCACGGCGCCGCGAGGCCGAGCAGGAGACACGCCGGGCCGAGGTCGAGCAGCAGCGCCGGACGCTGCTCGACGAATTGGCCGGAGAGCTCGAGGATTCGGTCCGCACCATCTCCGCCTCGGTCTCGGTCTCGGCGGAAACATTGGGGCGGACGGCGCACCAGCTCGCGGCGGGCGCGCGCGAGACCCAGGCCGGCGCCGCGGAGACCGACAACGCCACCGGCAACGCAATCCGCTGCGTCCGTTCGATCGAGGGAGCGGCGCAGGACCTGCTGGGGGCCGCCGACGCCCTCGCCGCCGAAGTGCGCTCCTCCGATGCGACCGCGGGCCAGGCGCGCGCGCATGCGGATTCCGTCAGCCGGATCGTCGACGGCCTGTCCGACGGCGCCGCTCGCGTCTCGGAGGTGGTCGGGCTGATCTCCGCCATCGCGGGGCAGACCAACCTGCTCGCGCTCAACGCCACGATCGAGGCCGCGCGCGCCGGCGATGCGGGCCGGGGCTTCGCCGTCGTCGCCGGCGAGGTGAAGTCGCTCGCGACCCAGACCGCCAGCGCGACGCAGGACATCGCACGCCAGATCGAGGCGATGAACCGGGCCACGGCAGCGACCGTCGAGGGCATCGCCGGCATCCGTGCCCTGATCGAGGCGCTGAACGAGGCGACGGGCCGCACCAGCCTGACCATGCGGCGCCAGCACGAGGCGGCCCATGCCATCGCCGCGGAAGTCGTCGCCGCGACCCGGGACATCGTGCAGATCGGCCAGGCCACGGGGCAGGTCGCGCTCGCCTCCCGCGACACCGCCGGCGCGTCGGACGCCGTGCTCAGGGCTGCGGGCGAGTTGACCGGGCTGGCGCAGACCTTGAACGCGCGCGTCGACCACGTCATCGCGGAACTGCGCGTCGCCTGAGCGCTTGTCGACCGGGCCGGTGTTGGCTAACGCTCAGGCCATGAGCCACACCGCCTTCTACGCCGGGTCGTTCGACCCCGTCACCAACGGCCATCTCGACATGATCGAGGCGGCGTGCCGGCTGGTCGACAGGCTGGTCCTCGCCATCGGCGTGCATCCGGGCAAGACGCCGATCTTCTCGGCCGAGGAGCGGGCCGAGCTGCTGCGCGCCATCGCCGGCCCGGTCGCGCAGGAATTCGCGACCGAGCTCGAGGTCGTCACCTTCGCCGACCTGACGATCGACGCCGCGAAACGGGCCGGCGCGACCATCCTGGTGCGCGGCCTGCGCGACGGCACCGACCTCGATCTCGAAATGCAGCTCGCCGGGATGAACCACACCATGGCGCCCGGCCTGCAGACGGTGCTGCTGCCCTCGACGCCGCAGGCCCGGCACATCACCGCGACGCTCGTGCGCCAGATCGCGGCCATGGGCGGCGACGTCTCCGCCTTCGTTCCGCCCATTGTCAGCGAGAGGCTGAAGGCCAGGTTCGGCAACCGCTGAACGCCCGTCCGCCTCATCCTGTGTGCATTTGCCTCGCGGCGATGTGCATTAGCGTTTGCAATTTGCAAACGGCGATGGTGTCTCTGGACTGACCTGACTCGGTGCGCGCCCGGCGCATCGCCTTCGACGAGTGTTCCGATGCGCCTGTCCCGCTATTTCCTGCCGATCCTGCGCGATACGCCCAAGGAAGCGGAGATCGTCTCGCACCGGCTGATGCTGCGCGCCGGCATGATCCGCCAGCAGGCCGCCGGCATCTACTCCTGGCTGCCGCTGGGCCTGCGGGTCCTGAACAAGATCAGCGCGGTGGTGCGCGAGGAACAGAATCGCTCGGGCGCCATCGAGATCCTGATGCCGACGATCCAGTCGGCCGATCTCTGGCGCGAGAGCGGGCGCTACGACGCCTATGGCAAGGAGATGCTGCGCATCCGCGACCGGCACGACCGCGAGATGCTCTACGGGCCGACCAATGAGGAGATGGTCACCGAAATCGTCCGCTCCTACGTCAAGTCCTACAAGGACCTGCCGCTCAGCCTCTACCATATCCAGTGGAAGTTCCGGGACGAGGTCCGCCCGCGCTTCGGCGTGATGCGGGGCCGCGAGTTCCTGATGAAGGACGCCTATTCCTTCGATCTCGACCAGGCCGGCGCCCGCCATGCCTATAACCGCATGTTCACCGCCTATCTGCGCACCTTCGCCCGGCTCGGCCTGAAGGCGATCCCGATGCGCGCAGACACCGGGCCCATCGGCGGCGACCTCAGCCACGAATTCATCGTGCTCGCGTCAACCGGCGAGAGCGAGGTCTTCTGCCACAGCGACTACCTGGCCTTCGACACGCCGGCCGCGGACACCGATTTCGATAGTGTGTCCGGCTTGCAGGGCATCTTCGACAAGTGGACGAGCCTCTACGCCGCCACCGAGGAAATGCACGACAAGGCCGCCTTCGAGGCGATACCCGAGGACAAGCGCGTCTCGGCCCGCGGCATCGAGGTCGGCCACATCTTCTATTTCGGCACCAAGTATTCCGACCCGATGGGCGCGACCGTCACCGGCCCGGACGGCCAGCAGGTGCCGTTGCACGGCGGCTCCTACGGCATCGGCCCGAGCCGCCTTGTCGCCGCGCTGATCGAGGCCGGCCATGACGATGGCGGCATCGTCTGGCCGGACGAGATCGCTCCCTTCGATATCGCGGTGCTCAACCTCAAGGTCGGCGATGCCGCCAGCGACGGCGCCTGCGAGCAGCTCTACAGGGGGCTCGCCGCCAAGGGCTACGACATGCTCTATGACGACCGCGACGAGCGGCCGGGCGGCAAGTTCGCCACCGCCGACCTGATCGGCATTCCCTGGCAGATCATCGTCGGTCCGAAAGGGCTGGCCGAGGGCAAGGTCGAGCTCAAGCGCCGCGCCGGAGGCGAGCGCGAGCTGGTGTCGCCCGAGGCGGCGCTGGCGCGCTTCCCGGGGAAGACGGCGTGAGCGGAGGAGGGCGGTCATGAGCGCCGTCGCCGAGGCTCCGGCCGCGGACAGCGTGCCCACCGGCACGAAGCCGTTCGCCGGCTTCGAATGGCTGCTCGCCCGCCGCTATCTGCGCACGCGCCGGCGCGAGGGCTTCGTCTCGGTCATCGCCGGCTTCTCCTTCCTCGGCATCCTGCTCGGCGTCGCGACGCTGATCATCGTGATGTCGGTGATGAACGGCTTCAGGAAGGAGCTGCTGGAGAAGATCGTCGGCGTCAATGGCCACATCTTCGCGACCCCGATCGACCGCCCGCTCGACGATTACGAGCAGGTCGCGGCCAGGCTGCGCCAGGTCCAGGGCATCAAGCTCGCGATTCCGCTGGTCGAAGGGCAGGCGCTCGCCTCCTCGCAGGTCGGCAACAGCGGCGTGCTGGTGCGCGGCGTCTCGGAAGACGACATCAAGTCGATCCCCTTCATCGCCCGCAATGTCCGCCAGGGCACGCTCGACGGCTTCGCCTCGAGCGGCGGCGTCGCCATCGGCCGGCGTCTCGCCGCATCGCTCGGCCTGCAGACCGGCGACACCATCACCATCGTCACCCCGCGCGGCGCCTCGACGCCCTTCGGCACGGCTCCGCGGATCAAGGCCTACCCGGTCACGGCGATCTTCGAGATCGGCATGTCGGAGTTCGACGCCTCCTTCGTCTTCATGCCGCTCGCCGAGGCCCAGGCCTATTTCAACCGCGATGGCGACGTGAACGTCATCGAGGTCTTCATCGACAATCCCGACCAGACCCAGGCTGTGCGCGACCGCATCGAGGCCGACCCGCCGCGGCCCCTGGTGCTGTCGGACTGGCGCCAGCGCAACCGCACCTTCTTCAACGCGCTCGAGGTCGAGCGCAATGTGATGTTCATCATCCTGACCCTGATCGTGCTGGTCGCGACCCTGAACATCGTCTCCGGCCTGATCATGCTGGTGAAGGACAAGACCGCGGACATCGCGATCATGCGCACCATGGGCGCCTCGCGCGGCACGGTGCTGCGGGTCTTCCTGATCACCGGCGCGGCGATCGGCGTGCTCGGCACCTTCGCCGGCTTCGTCCTCGGCATCGTCTTCGCCAAGAACATCCAGACCATCAACAAGGGGCTGAGCAGCCTGCTGGGCGTCAATCCCTGGGACCCCACCGTGCGCTTCCTCAGCGACATCCCCTCCGTCATCGACTGGCGCGAAGTGGCCGCGGTCGTGGTGATGACCCTCGTCCTGTCGCTGCTGGCGACGCTCTACCCGGCCTGGAAGGCGGCGCGTCTCGACCCCGTCCAGGCGCTGCGGATGGGCTGAGGGCGCGATCATGGCAACCGAGACCCCGGCGCTCTTCCTCTCCCAGATCGAGCGCTACTACCCGCAGACGGACGGCCCGCTCGAAGTGCTGCGCAAGGCCGATTTCGCGATCTGGCCGGGCGAGCTCGTGGCGCTGGTCGCGCCGAGCGGCACCGGCAAGTCGACCCTGCTGCACGTCGCCGGCCTGCTCGAGAGCCCCGATGGCGGCGAAGTCTTCGTCGGCGGCGTGCCGACCTCGCAGCTCGACGACAAGGGCCGCACCCGGCTGCGCCGCACCGAGATCGGCTTCGTCTACCAGTTCCACCATCTCCTGCCGGAGTTCACCGCTCTGGAGAACGTCGTCCTGCCGCAGCGCATTCGCGGTCTCGGCAAGAGCGAGGCGGAATCGCGCGCGACCGAGCTGCTCAGCTTCCTTGGCCTCGGCGAGCGGCTCGACCATCTGCCGGGCGAATTGTCCGGTGGCGAGCAGCAGCGCGTCGCCATCGGCCGGGCCGTCGCGAATGCGCCGCGCGTGCTCCTCGCCGACGAGCCGACGGGCAATCTCGACCCGCACACCTCCCTGCACGTCTTCAACACGCTGGTGGCGCTGTCGCGCGCCTCCGGCCTGGCGGCGCTGATCGCGACCCACAATCTCGATCTCGCCGCGCGCATGGACCGGCAGGTGACGATCCGCGACGGAATGGTGGTGCCGCTGGGCTGAAGCGCCGGCTCAGCGCCCGCCGCGATCGTAGCACTCGGCGAAATAGAGCATGAAGGCGTCGACGAGCCCGTCCTCGTAAGGGGCGGTCTTCGCCTCCCAGCGCGCGACATAGGCATCCCAGAGCTTGCCCTTGCGCGACGAGAGCAGGCCCTCCAGCCCGCGTCCGGCGTCGAGGCTTTCGGAGACCGCCTGCGGGTCGAGATCCTCGACCAGCATGCGCAGCGCGTGCTGCATCGCCGAATAGGTCTTGATCTGGTGGATCTTGAGGTCCCTGAAGCTCTCCTCGAAGGCCTTCTGCGCGTTGAGGTAGCCGCTCGTCGGCCGGCCGAAGATCAGCTTCAGTGCGTCCTCGATCGTCGGCGAGAACTTCAGCGGGTTGTTGTCCTGCGCCTGGATCATCGTCTGATTGGAGCTGCGGGCGATGCGCTTGCTCTCGGCACGTGCTGCCAGCAGCGCCTTGAGCTCGGTGGCGATGAGGCGCATCAGCGCGCCGGTCTGCTCGGCGAAGGCGCCGGGGTCCTGCCAGGACAACTCCTCGACCGGCAGGCCGGCGCCGCGGGCGAAGCGGGCGATGAATTCCGCCGGCGATATCGACGGTCCGGCCGGCGGCAGCCCGGCCGGTGTGGCGGGAGGCGGGGCGGCCGGACGCGGTGGCGGCTCGTAGGGCGCATCGAAACTCGGGCGGGCCAGGATTTCGGCGGGCCCCTCGTTCCAGGGATCGCCCTGGCCGGCCGACGAGGCGGGGCGTCGCGGCGTCGGAATCGGGGCGATCGGCTCGGGCTCCGGCGCCGGCGGCGCCTGATAGGGCGCCCAGGCGAGCTCGTCCGGCCGCGACGGCGGCACCGGCCCCGGCGAATAAGCCGGCGGTTCCTCCGACGGCGCCGGGATATCGGCCGCCCAGTCGATGAAGGGCGCGTGCACCGGCTGATATTTCTGCGGCGGCATCAGATCGCGCCGGGCGATCGGCGGCGCCTCGTCGCCGTTCGAATCCCACAGCGACTCGCCCGGCGGCGGCGGCATCGGCGGGCGCTCGGCCCCGGCGACGGCGTTGCGCTCCGCCTCGTCGATCGAGACGGCGATGATGTAGTGGCCGATCTCGAGCCGGTCGCCGTGCTGGAGGCGATAGGGTGACTGCACCCGGTACGCCCCGCCATTGACGAAGGTGCCGTTCGTCGAGATGTCGCGCAGCCAGTAGGCGTTGTCGCTGAAGCGGATCTCGCAATGACGGCCGGAGATGGCGCGGCTCGGATCCGGCAGGCACCAGTCGAGATGCTGGTCGCGCCCGATGTCGAGCCCGCGCCCGCCGCTCAGCGTCACGCTGAGCGGGCCGCCATCCGGCAGCGACGCCTGGTTCTCGATGGTCAGCGTCAGCGCCATATCGGGCCGTCCGCCTTGCCGTCGTCGAAGCCCGGCCGCCTGAGCGGCGCCGGGGCCATGCTATGCTTTTGCTCTGCCGCTGTCGTCATCGACCAGACGAATGCACGCTTCGACGCAATTTCGCAATGCGGCCTCGCGCTCGCGCTCCGGCACGCGCCCGAGCGCGGTCAGCACGGCGATGCGCGCCGTCTTGGCGGTCAGGTCCGGCGGGCAGGGCAGGGGATGGGACGCGACCATGCTGCCGCCGGAATACCCCGCCGCGAGCGCGACCCAGGTGCCGGGATTGGCGTGATGGCCGCTCTCGCCGAGCGCCAGGGCGGCGCGGCGGGTGTCGTCGGTCGGATCGCGCACCCAGGCCTCGGCGGCCCGCAGGGCCGGATCGGGCGGTGCGCCGGGGGGCTGCATGCGCTGGACGCTCTGCAGCGCCCACCAGACGGCCTCGCGCCGCGGCATCAGGAAGGCGCAGAAGCCGATCGCGTCCTTGTGCTGGCCGGCTCTGGCGAGCCCGCGCAGGAAGGCCAGCGGCGCTTCCGTGGTCGGCGCGGCGGAGATGGCCTGCCGCGCGGCCGGGAAGGTCTCGAACACCTCCTGCGCCGTGCTGAAGCGAAGTTTCGACATCGCCGCCTCAGTTGATCTTGACCACGGAGCCGGTGACGGTCGTGATCGCGTCGCTGTGGACGTCGGTCTTGGCGGTGCTCTTCACCGAGATCATCGGCGAGGAGATGGTGATGTTGGTCGGCGTCATCGTGATCTCGCTCTCGCCGCAGACCAGCTTGATCTCCAGGGCCGCCTCGACATAGCGCTTGCCCTGCTTGACGTGCAGCTTGTCGCTGCCGCTCAGGATCTGGGTGGTGCGGGCGAAATCAGTCGGCCCGCCCTCGAACTTCTCGCCGACATCGCGGGTCTCGAGGTTGAAGACCACCGTCTTGTGGTCCCTCTCCGCCTGCATGGAGAAGACCTCCTTGCCGGCGAGGTCCTCGAACTTGATCTCGTTGAACTTGCCGGACTTGCCGCCGCCGTCGGTCGATTCCGATTTCAGCCCGGATTGGGTCTTCTTGGCCGGCAGGTCGTAGGGCGGCATGTGCTGATCGTTCACGACCGTGCCGGTGATGATCGGCCGGTCGGGATCGCCGCCGATATAGGAGACGACGACCTCCTGGCCGATGCGCGGGATGATCTGCCCGCCCCAGTTCTTGCCCGACCAGAGCTGGGCGACGCGAACGCGGCAGGAGGTCGAATCCTTCTCGCGGTCCCAGTGGAAGCGCAGCCAGACGCGGCCATATTTGTCGACGTCGATATCGCCTTCCTCGCCCTTGTTCTTCTCGCCGACGACCTTGGCGGTGTCCGGGCCGATCACCAGCGGAGGGGGCGTGACCAGCGGGGCGCGGAAGCGCTTGTCGGCCTTCTGCAGCTCGTAGGAGCCGTGATAGATCGCCTCGTCCGTCCGCCGCGACGAACGGTAGCTCTGCACGCCATAGGCATGGGTCGCGCGCACCACGAGATATTCCGCATTCTCCGCCCCGACGGCATGGTCCGCCAACGTCATCAGCGTGCCGGGATTGAGGCTCGGCGCCTCGCCGACCGCCAGGCGCCGCTCGTCCTGCGCCTGCTCGGCCTGGACCTGGATGCGGGCGAGCTTCTCGCCCTTGCCGCGGTCGAGATAGGCGCCCGGATAATCGTAGGCCTCATAGGATTTGGTGCGTGCGAAGCCGCCCTCGGCCCGCGCCGTCAGGTCCGACGTCGATTTCTCGAAATCGTAGTCTTTGAGCTCGACCTTGCCGGTGCGCAGCCGCCGCTGCGCAGACCATTGCGTCAGATGCTCGATATGGCGCCGCTGGCTCTTGTCCTTGGGCATGAACGGATAGGCGGTGCCGGCGCCGGCGAAGGTCGGTTCGGCCGCTGCGGTAACGGGATCGTGCGAGCTGCGCGCATCGGAGAGGATCAGCTTGTGATCGCCTTCGGTATGCTGGAAGTAATAATAGATGCCGTACTTTTCCATCAGCCTCAGGACGAAGTCGAGATCGCTCTCGCGATACTGCACGCAATAGTCGATCTCCGGCGGCTTCTCGCTGACGCGGTCGTCGAAGCTCGCCTTGTCTTCCTTGCCGAAGATCGTCTTGATGATGTCGATCGCGGTCTTGTTCTTGAAGATGCGGCAGTCGGAGCGCTGCGAGAGCAGCCACAGCCATGGCCGCAGCACGAAGCGGTAATGGTCGAGGTCGTTCTCCCGGCCCAGCCATTGCGCCTCGACCAGGACGCCATTGAAGAACCGCTCCTTGCCGTTCTTCAAGGTCATCTTGATGACGCACTTCTCGCCGATCAAGCTTTGCAGGTCGGCGTTTGCTGTATTGCAGGTGGCTTCCGCCTGATAAACGAACAATTCGCTGAGCGCTTCCCGCGCCTCGAACTTGAGAAGCGAAAAGACATCTTTTCCTGCGGGTGTCGTAAAGGAAGCAAGTCTTTGCGACTGTCCAAGGGCAGCGGGCATCAACCAAACCTCATGGTTTGCGACAAGAGACGACTATTGACGCAGCAAACGCCGCGGTTCATATTTGCGCCGTCAGTCTTCGACCGCCTCAGCGAACCTAAACGGGAGGAAGACCGTGCGCAAGCAGGCCCTTGTCATGGTTAGTGCCGCTCTTGCCGCAGGCTTCGGCGCCCTGTCGCCGCTTGCCGCGCAGGCCCAGGCCTACAAGGCGGACGACATCATCAAGCACTTCGAGGCCGCCAAGCCCAATCTCGGCGTTTCGCGCGGCCTGTGCGTCGGCACCGAGGCCGAATGCAACAAGGCCGGCCACGTCGTGAAGCCGGTCGCCGCCTTCGATCTCGTCGTCAAGTTCAAGTACAATTCCGACGTGCTCGAGCCTGAGGCCCGGCTCAATCTCGACGAGTTCGCCAAGGCGCTGAAGAACCCGCAACTCTCGGCGAGCAGCTTCCTCGTCGAGGGGCACACCGATGCGAGCGGCACGGCCGACTACAACCTCAACCTGTCGGAGCGCCGGGCCAAGGCTGTGGTGCGCTATCTGAGCGAGCGCGGCGTCGATACGGCCAAGCTCGTGCCGCGCGGCTACGGCCAGACCAAGCCGCTGGTCGCCGACAAGTTCTCGGCCGATAATCGCCGGGTCGAGACGCGGCTGCAGGTGGAGTGACGGCCCAGCGACCCGGGCCCGGCATGTTCGATCGACCGTGAGGGGCCATGGCCGCGCTCAATTTCGCTGATCTGGCGAAGCCGGTTTCAGCCGACGATCCGTGCGGGCCGGATCCGGATGCGGATCCGGACGTCATGAACCTGCTGGCCCGCCTCGAGGTGGTGCTGCCGACATCGTATTTCCGGCGCGACGACGAAGGGCGCCAGCTTCCTTTCGACCGCAGCACGATCGATTTCCCGGCCGCCTTCGGCGATCTCGGCAAGATCCTGAAGCAAAGCCGCGATCTGCGCGGCTTCGTCCTCGCCGCCAAGCTCTGCCTGCTCAACCGTGACGTCGCCGGCTTCGCCGCCAGCCTCGGGCTGATAGCCGACTATCTCGGCGCGTATTGGGAGGAGGTCCACCCACGGGCCGAGGACGGCGATTTCATCATGCGCGAGGTCGCTCTGCAGGGCCTCGACGAGAACGCGACCATCGTCCTGCCGCTCCAGCATGCGCCGCTCTTCACCAGCAAGCGGCTGGGGCCGGTGATCTTCCGTAGCCAGCTCATCGCCACCGGGGAGCTGCGCGCCACCGAAGACGAGCAGCATCCCGATGCCGGCGGAATCGCAGCCGCGCTCAGGGAGGCGGAGGTGTCGGACCTCGCCGCCACGCTCGCCCATGTCGGCGCCATCCGCGATGCGCTCGCCCGGCTGCGTGCGATCTGGAGCGAGCGCCTCGGCGCCGATCAGGCGGTGACCTTTCCGCGGCTGGAGGGGCTGGTCCGGCAGATCCTCGCCTTTCTCGAAGCAGCGGTGGCGCAGCGCGCGCCCGCGCAGCAGGGGGCGGGTAGCGCGGGCGAGGCGCCGGCCGGCGCCGGAGGTGCCGTCTCAGCCGCGCCGGCCCTGCCGCCCGGAGTCTGCGCCTCGGTCGCCGAGGCCCAGGCCGCGCTCGCCGCCTGCCTCGGCTATTTCCGCCGCGTCGAGCCGTCGAGCCCGGCCGTCCTGCTGATCGGGCAGGCGCAGCGCCTGATCGGCAAGTCGCTGATCGAGGTGATCCAGATCATGTTTCCCGATCACGTCGACAAGGCGATGCTCGAGATCGGTACCGATCCCAAATTCCAGCTGCCGCTGGAGCGCCTCGGCGGCGACGGCCATGCCGGCGGCAGCGACGACGACGGCAGCGGCTACGAAGACGATAGCGGCTACGAGGACGGCTCCTCGTCCGGCGATGACGACGAGACTTATGCCGAAGCCGGCAACGATGAGGATGCGGCAGGCGGCGAAGGCGAGGAAGCCGAGCCGTCGCAGGAGGCCGAGGAGGCTGGGGCCGACTGGCGACCGGAGCCCGAGCCGGAGCAGCGCGAGCCGGCCGCCGTCGAGCGGCCCGCCGCACCCGCGATCATCGTCGCGAGCCGGGCCGAGGCGGTCGCCCGCATGAAGGCCGTCGCCGGCTTCTATCGCCATGCCGAGCCGTCCAATCCCGTGCCGCTGCTGATGGACAAGGCCTGCGCGCTCGCCCAGCAGGATTTTCTGTCGCTGCTGAGCGATATCCTTCCAGACGTCGGCATAAGGCAGGGCAGCGACGAATGAGGTCGCGACGGCCCGATGACGGGTTGGCGCGCATCGTTCGTGCGGCGGAAGGCCGTAACGTCATCCGTCCGCGGGCGCGGGCTTGCCGGGTTCCTGCACGGTCGATGCGAGCAGTTCGAGGAGAACTGTCAAGCGGTCGGCAAGTGTGTATGGTATAGCGAGCTGGATCGTTAGCGTGGTATCACGCTGTCCTTGCGTGATGCCTCTAGAGGAAGGGGCGCCGACATGGCCGCAGATTCAGGGCAGAAGTTCATTCGCCGCAACAGGCCGCCGCGGGTCCACATCACCTATGAGGATCCCTACAACGCGGATCAGAAGATCGAGCTGCCCTTCGTGATGGGCGTCCTCGCCGATCTCTCGGGCAACGCCTCCGCGGTCGAGAAGCCGGATATCGGCGAGCGCAAGTTCCTCGACGTCGACATGGACAATTTCGACCAGCGCATGGGGGCGATCGAGCCCGGCGTCTCGTTCACCGTGCCGAACAAGCTCGGCGGCGAGGGCGGCGACAAGCTCTCGGTCTCGCTGAAGTTCAAGAAGTTCGACGATTTCAATCCGGCTGCCATCGCCCGCCAGATCCCGGCCACCGCCAAGCTGCTCGAGGCGCGCGAACAGCTCGCCAACCTGCTGCGCTACATGGACGGCAAGGTCGCGGCGAGCGACCAGATCAAGGCCCTTCTGGCCGACCCGCAATTGATGGCGGCGCTGAAGGACCGGCTCGGCGAAAAAACGGCTGACGACAACAACAAGCTGGACAGCAACGGGTGAGCGAGGCGGCCATGGCGGAAGCACAGATCCAACAACCCGGCGCGGCGGCGACCGAGACCCGCGACGCCGACGATTTCTCGGCCCTTCTGAAGCAGAGCTTCAAGCCGAAGACCGAGCGGGCGGCGACCGAGGTCGAGAATGCGGTCGCGACCCTGGTCAACCAGGCGCTCGCCGACTCCACCCTGATCAAGAGCGATGTGCTCGACACGATCGAGGAGATGATCGCCCGGCTCGACGCCAAGCTCTCCGAGCAGATGAACGAGGTGCTGCATGCGCCGGAGTTCCAGAAGCTCGAGAGCGCCTGGCGCGGCCTCAACTATCTCGTCTTCAACTCCGAGACCGACTCGCAGCTGAAGATCAAGGTGATGAACGTCGGCAAGAACGAGCTCTACCGCAACCTCAAGACCTACCCCGGCGCCCGCTGGGACCAGAGCCCGCTCTTCAAGCAGATCTACGAGCAGGAATTCGGCCAGCTCGGCGGCCAGCCCTTCGGTTGCCTGGTCGGCGACTATCACTTCAGCCATGTGCCGACGGACGTCCAGCTGCTGCGGGATCTCTCGAAGGTCGCCGCCGCCGCGCATGCGCCCTTCTTCACCGGCGCCGACCCGACCCTGATGGGCATGGATTCCTGGACGGAGCTCTCCAATCCGCGCGATCTCGGCAAGGTCTTCGACACGCCGGACTACGCGGCCTGGAAGTCGCTGCGCGACGCGGCCGACTCCCGCTATGTCGGGCTGTGCCTGCCGCGCGTGCTCTCGCGGGTGCCCTACGGAGCGAAGTCGGAGCCGGTCGAGGAATTCGCCTTCGAGGAGGACACCGACGGTCACAAGGGCGAGAAATACGCCTGGATGAACGCCGCCTATGCGATGGCGGTGAACATCAACCGGGCCTTCAAGGAATATGGCTGGTGCACCCGCATCCGCGGCGTCCAGTCGGGCGGCGAGGTGCTCAACCTGCCGACCCACACCTTCCCGACCGATGATGGCGGCGTCGATCTGAAATGCCCGACCGAGATCGCGATCAGCGACCGGCGCGAGGCGGAGCTGGCGAAGTCCGGCCTGATCCCGCTGATCCACCGCAAGAACACCGACAAGGCGGCGTTCATCGGCGCGCAGTCGCTCTACAAGCCGAAGGCCTTCTTCGGGCCCGACGGTGTCGCGGCGACCGCGTCCGACAACCTGTCCTCGCGCCTGCCCTATATGTTCGCGGTGTCTCGGTTCGCGCACTATCTGAAGTGCATGGTGCGCGACAAGATCGGCTCCTACAAGGAGCGCGAGCCCCTGCGTCGCTGGCTGCAGGAGTGGATCACCGAATATGTCGACGGCGATCCGCTGAACTCCAGCGAGGAGACGAAGGCGCGCAAGCCCCTGTCCGAAGCGCGCATCGACGTCTTCGAGGACGAGGAGAACCCCGGCTATTATTCGGCCAAGTTCTACCTCCGGCCGCATTTCCAGCTCGAGGGCATGGATATCGGTCTGAGCCTCGTCTCGCGCCTGCCGGCGCCCAAGACCTGAGCTCGGAGCGCGCCTCCCGCGCGCAGAGCATCCAGGACGATAGTTAGCCCTGCGCCGACCGCGCCGGGAGAGTGGCGACGCATGGGGTGCTCTCCAGGCGACGCGAGTTCTATGCCTAAATTCCCCCTTCACCATTCAAACCATCGGAGAGCGCTATGGCTAGCGACTTCCTGCTCGAGATCGACGGGATCAAGGGCGAAAGCAACGACCACAAGCACAAGGGCACGATCGAGATCGAGTCCTTCTCCTGGGGCGTCAGCAACTCCGGCTCGCATGCGTCCGGCTCGGGCGGCGGCGCCGGCAAGGCGAGCTTCCAGGACCTGCACTGCACGGCCAACGTCAATAAGGCCTCGGCGACCTTGATGCTGAAATGCTCCACCGGCGAGCACATCAAGAAGGCCGTCCTGTGGGTGCGCAAGCAGGGCAAGGACCAGCAGGAGTTCTACAAGGTCACGATGGAGGACCTGCTGGTGTCGAGCTACCAGTCGGGCGACTCGACCGGCGGCAACCCGGTTCCGACCGACCAGTTCTCGCTGAACTTCGCCAAGATCAAGTTCGAGTACAAGCCTCAGAAGCAGGACGGGACGCTGGATTCGGCCGTCACCGGCTCCTGGGATCTGAAGGAGAACAAGACCTTCTGATCTGCTCCGGCTCCGGCGCCGCGGGCAAGGTCCAGCGGCGCCGGGCCCGGTTCGGTCGGCACGGACTCCCGCGCGGTCGCGGCAGCGATCGCAGGGAGTCCATCGCTTTGGACAAGGCCGGTTCGGGAAACGCGCATGATCGATCCCAAGGTCAAGAACCGCTTGCGTCCGCCGCTGATGTTCGCCTTCCGCGAGGCGCACCGCAGCAAGGACGCCAGGGCCCATCTGGATCTGCGCGATGCCGGCGGCGAGCGCGTCATCGCCGGGCGGCGGGCGGCCTCCCGTTCCGCCATCACCGAGAGCAAGCTGCGCCAGGAAATCGCCATCGACCTCGAGGCCCTGGTCAACACCATCAACTTCGGCTCGTCGACCGATCTGTCGCGCTTCGAGCACGTTCGCCACTCCGTGCTCAATCACGGCTTTCCGGACATCCAGAACAAGTCGATCGACGAGCATCGCGTCGGCTCGATCAAGGACGAGCTGGCGCAGGTCCTGCTCGCCTACGAGCCGCGCCTGCTCAAGCAATCGGTGGTGGTCGAGCGCGACGAGAGCCTGGACAGGGCCGAACTGAAGATCCGCTTCCTCGTTCGGGCCGACCTGAACTGCGAGCCGCTCAATATTCCCGTGCAGTTCGTCGCCGATGTCGAGCTCGATACCGGCAAGATCGCGATCAAGAATCGATAGGGTTTCATGAACCAGGAATTCCTCGACTTCTACAATCGCGAACTCCGGCTCTTCACCGAGCACACGAAGGAGTTCGCGGAGGAATATCCGGGGATCGCCGAGCGCCTCGGCGGGCTCGTCGGCGAGCGCATGGATCCCATGGTCGCGGGGCTTCTCGAAGGCGCGGCCTTCCTCGCCGCGCGCGTCCAGCTCAAGCTGAAGCACGAGTTTCCCGAGTTCACCAACAACCTGCTCGAGCAGCTCATCCCGAACTATCTGGCGCCGACGCCGTCGGCGCTGCTCGCCGGGATCACGCCGCCTTACGGCGACCCGGCCCTGCGCGACGGCGTCGAGGTGCCGCGCGGCTCCTATCTCGACGCGACCTATGTCGAGCGCGACCGCCGTGTCGCCTGCCGCTATCGGCTGGGCTCGGCCGTGACGCTCTGGCCGTTCGACGTCGCCGCGGCCGAATATATCGCCACGCCGGGGTCCCTGCAGGCGCTGGGGCTTCCTGTCGACGGGCGGGTGCTGTCCGGGCTGCGCCTGTCGCTGACGCATCGCGTCGCCAGCGACCCGGCAGAGGAGCCGTCGCCGGAGCAGGCGAAGAAGCTGCCGACGAGTTGGTTTGCCGGCTGCAGGACGCGCGAGCTCACCGTGCATCTGCTCGGCGCCGAGGCGGATGCGATCGCGCTCTACGAGCAGATCTTCGGCGACTGCCTCGGCGTCCATTTCCGCTATCTCGACGAGTTCGGCGATCCCGTCGTGCTGTCGGGCGCGGATTGCCCGCTGGAGCAGATCGGCTTCGCCGAGGAGGATGCCCTCCTGCCGGCCGACACCCGGATCTTCCGCGGCTTCGATCTGCTGCGCGAGCAGTTCTGGTTCCCGCGCAAGTTCCTCGGCTTCAGGCTGGCCGGCCTCGACAGGGTGATGTCGCGGCTCAAGGCCAAGACGGTCGACATCGTCTTCGTCTTCGACGAGCTGAACGCGCGCCTGCCGGCGGCCGTCCGTCCCGAGATGTTCGCGCTCTACGCCGCCCCCGCGGTCAATCTGTTCGAGAAGACCACCGACCGCATCCCGGTCCGCCGGAACGAGCACGAATACCATGTCGTGCCGGATCGCAGCCGCATGCTCGACTACGAGCCGCACTCGATCCTGGAGGTCTACGCCCACTATACCGGCGGGCGCGACAAGCAGCCGGTCCATCCGCTCTATTCGTCGCCCGAGGGTGCGTCGCCGACGCATGGCCTGCTCTACACGCAGCGACGCCTGCCGCGGCGGCGCTCCGCCTCGGAACGGCGCGAGGGGCGGGCCTCCGACTATACCGGCACCGAGATGTTCATCTCGCTCTACGAGCCGGCGACGGTCGCCGATGCCGCCTCGGTGGCGGAGCTGAGCGTTCGCGCGCTCTGCTCCAACCGGCACCTCACCGAGCATCTGCCGACCGGCGTCGGCGGCGCTGATTTCCGCCTGATCGACAATGTCGTGCTCGACGTGGCCTGCCTCTCCGGGCCGACGCCGCCGCGCGAGCCGATCGTATCGCAGCTCAGGCTCCGCTCCGAGACGGCGAGCACCGGCGTGGTCACCTGGCGGCTGATCAACATGCTCAGCCTCAACCATCTCGGCCTGGTCCAGCGTGGCGCCGGCGAGAATGCCGAGGCCCTGCGCGAAATGCTCTCGCTTTTCGCCGATCTCGCCGACAGCGCCACCGAGCGGCGCATCCGCGGCATCAAGAGCGTCGACAGCCGCCCCGTCGTCCGGCGCTTCCCGCAACGGGCCGGAACGGGTGCGGCCCGCGGGCTGGAGATCACCGTTCTGCTCGACGAGAAGGCGTTCGAGGGCAGCGGCGTCTTCCTGCTCGGCGCCGTGCTCGATCGCTTCTTCGCCGAATACGCGGCGATGAACCATTTCACCCAGACGGTGATCCGCACCGTCGAGCGCGGCGAGGTGATGCGCTTTCCGCCGCGCGCCGGCACGAGGCGCATCCTGTGAGCGAGACCGCGCCATCCCTGCCGCCGCCCGCCGCGCTGGACGATCTGCGCGTCGAGCCGCCCTTCGTCGAGGCGCTGCGGGCCGAGCCCTGGCGCCATGACTTCTATGCGGTGCTGCGGCGGATCGAGCGCAGCTTTCCGGAGCGCGAGCGCATCGGCGACGTCGCCGCCCGGCGCGACGAATATGTCGCGCTCGGCGAGCAGGCCTATATGGACTTTCCCGCCTCGACCATCGCCGAGGCGGATCGCGACGCGCAGGGGCGCCTGCGTCTCTTCGTCAAGTTCCTTGGCCTGCTCGGCCCGCAGGGCGCCTTGCCGCTGGCGACGACCGAGGAGACCTATCACTGGCAGTTGCTGCGCGACGACGCCTTCCCGCGCTTCCTCGACATCTTCAACAACCGCTTCCTCCAGCTCTTCTTCCGGGCCTGGGCCGATGCGCGGCCGGTGGCGCAGCACGACCGGCCGGACAGGGACCGCTTCATCGCCTATGTCGGCAGCATGGCCGGGCTGGGCTCCAGGCCGTACCAGAACCGCGACAGCATCCCCGATCCGGAGAAGCTCGCCCATGCCGGGCTCGCCGGCGCCCAGGCCAAATCCGCCTCGCGGCTGCGCAGCCTGCTCGCCGGCCTCTTCGACATCGAGGTCGAGGTCGAGCAGTTCGTCGGCATGCGGCTGGTCTTCGACCCGGAGGACCGGACCAGGCTCGGCCGCGGCCAGTGCAGCCTCGGCGGCAACGCCTTGCTCGGGGCCAGCGTCTACAGCGTCGAGGACAAGTTCAGGGTCAAGCTCGTCGCGCGCGACCTCGAGCAGTTCAACCGCTTCCTGCCGAACGGCGACCGCTGCGAGCCTTTGGCCGACGCCGTGTTCTTCTATCTCGGCGAGCAGTTCGAATGGGATGTCGAGCTCGCCCTGCCCGTCGGCAAGGTCCGGCCGATGCAGCTCGGCCGTTCCGGCGCGCTCGGCTGGTCGGGCTGGCTGTCGCCGAACTGGGACGTGCCGGACGGCACGCTGCGTCGCGACGCCCGCTTCCATCCCGCCGAACGCATGCGGCTGAAGCGCAGCCGGCAGACACAGAAGAAGCGATAGGAGGCAGCCATGGCCGACATCAGTCTCGAAGCCGTCACCGGCAAGCTCAACCGCGTCGGCTATGAAGCCTTCATCCAGGCCCTGCGCCAGGCCAAGGGCGCCGGCAACCGCAATGTCGAGCTGGCGCACTGGCTCGCCCAGATCCTGCAGCGGCGCTCGACCGATATCGGGCTGACGGCGCAGCATTACGGCCTCGACATGGCCCGGCTCGCCAGCGATATCGGCGGCGTCATCGAGGGCTTCCGCAAGAACGAGACCGAGATGCCCGGCGTCGCCAACAACGTCGTCGACCTGCTCGATCGCGGCTGGCACTACGCCACCCTGTTCTTCGGCGAGACCCAGATCAGGACCGGCCATGTCCTGGTGGCGGCGCTGAAATCGCTCGAGCTGAAGCGCGCACTGCTCGCGATCTCCAGGGAGTTCGGCAAGATCCCGGTCGAGGAGATCGCCGCCGGCTACGCGAAGATCTGGAAGGATTCCGAGGAGGAGAATCTGCGGCCGATGGACGGCTCGGGCCTGCGGGCTGCCGGCACGCCCGGCGCCGAGCAGGCGGAAGGGGCGAAGGGCACCACCGCGCTCGACCGCTTCTCGCAGGACCTCACCGAGAAGGCCCGCTCGGGCACGATGGACCCGATCCTCGGCCGCGACGACGAGATCCGCCAGGTCATCGACGTGCTGATGCGCCGGCGCCAGAACAACCCGATCCTCACCGGCGAGGCCGGCGTCGGCAAGACGGCGGTGGCCGAAGGCTTCGCTCAGCGCGTCGTCGCCGGCGACGTGCCGCCGCCGCTGCGCGGGGTCAAGGTCTGCGCGCTCGACATCGGCCTGATGCAGGCCGGAGCCTCCATGAAGGGCGAGTTCGAGCAGCGCCTGCGCTCGGTGATCGACGAGGTCCAGTCCTCGCCGACGCCGGTGATCCTGTTCATCGACGAAGCGCATACCCTGATCGGCGCCGGCGGCCAAGCCGGCACCGGCGACGCTGCCAATCTGCTGAAGCCCGCTCTGGCCCGCGGCACGCTGCGCACCATCGCCGCGACCACCTGGTCCGAATACCGGCAGTATTTCGAGAAGGACCCGGCGCTGACCCGGCGCTTCCAGCCGGTCCAGATCGACGAGCCGGACGTGGTCCGCTGCTGCACCATGCTGCGCGGGCTGATCGGGCCGATGGAGACGCACCACAAGGTCCGCATCTCGGACGCCGCCATCGTCGCCGCCGTGCAGCTCTCGCATCGCTACATTCCGGCGCGGCAGCTGCCCGACAAGGCGGTGAGCCTGCTCGACACCGCCTGCGCCCGCGTCGCGATCAGCCAGACGGCGACGCCGGCGGCGATCGAGGATGCGCGCGTCGCCATCGCCGCGCTGGAGAAGGAGAAGGCGGCGCTCACCGCCGACAAGGATCTCGGCGACGCGACCGACGAGCGCCTCGCCGCGATCGAGGCGGAGAGCGCCGGGCTGACGGCGAAGCTGGAGGCGCTCGAGGCCGACTGGGCCTCCGAGCTCGCGCTCGTCGAGGAGATCACGCTGCTGCGCGGCAAGCTCGGCGAGACGCCGCCGAGCGAGGCGGCTTCTGCCGATGGCGAAGCGCCGGCCGAGGCACCCGCCGATCCCGAGGCGACGCGCGCCAGCCTGCGCGAGAAATTCGACACGCTCGGCGCGATCGACCCGGCCAACCGGATGATCTACGCCCATGTCGACGATCAATCGGTCGCCTCCGTCGTCTCCGACTGGACCGGCATCCCGGTCGGCCGCATGGTCAAGGACGAGATCGAGACCGTGCTCAACCTCGCCGAGACGCTGAACCGGCGCGTCGTCGGGCAGGGGCACGGCATCGGCATGATCGCCAAGCGCATCGAGACCAGCCGCGCCAGGCTCGACAACCCGAACAAGCCGATCGGCGTCTTCATGCTCTGCGGCCCCTCCGGCGTCGGCAAGACCGAGACGGCCCTGGCGCTGGCGGAATCGCTCTATGGCGGCGAGCAGAACGTCATCACCATCAACATGAGCGAGTTCCAGGAGGCGCACACCGTCTCGACGCTGAAGGGCGCGCCTCCCGGCTATGTCGGCTATGGCGAGGGCGGCAGGCTGACCGAGGCCGTGCGCCGCAAGCCCTATTCGGTGGTGCTGCTCGACGAGGTCGAGAAGGCCCATCCCGACGTGCACGAATTGTTCTTCCAGGTCTTCGACAAGGGCCAGATGGAGGACGGCACCGGCCGGCGCATCGACTTCAAGAACACGCTGATCATCCTGACCTCTAATGTCGGCACCGACGAGATCATGCGCATGGCCGGCGACGAGGCGAGCCGGCCCGATCCGGAGGAGCTCGCCGTCGCGCTGCGGCCGGCGCTGCTCAAGGTCTTCCCGCCCGCGCTGATCGGGCGCCTGGTGACGATCCCGTACTATCCGCTCTCCGGCGAGATGCTCGGCGGCATCGTGCGCCTGCAGCTCGGCCGCATCGGCAAGCGCCTGCGCGAGAACCACAACGCCGCCTTCACCTATGACGATGCCGTGGTCGAGCACATCGTCGCGCAGTGCAACGACCCGGATTCGGGCGGACGCATGATCGACAACATCATCACAAACTCGATGCTGCCGGCCCTGTCGCGCAGCATCCTCAACCTGCAATTGGAGAAGAGGCCGCTGACCGAGGCGAGGGTGACGGTGGAGGACGGCGCCTTCCGCTACGCCTGCGATTGAGTTCGGCTCGTCGGAGCAGCCGTGCCTCGTGAGCCTTGCCGCGACCCGGGCGCTGTCCGTGTCAGTAGCTGTCGAGCATGTGCTCGACATCGTCGACCGTGATCATGCGCTTGGCCAGGTCGCCCGCGGCCGTGTTGGGGTATTGCCTGGCGAGGTCCTTGAACAGGCGCAGCGCGTCGCGGAACTGCCTGGTCTTCACATAGGTCCTGATGATGTAGGCCTTGAACTGATCCGCCGCCCGGCCTTGCGCCGCGAAATCCCAGATGCGTGTGCCTTCGCTGTCCATATGGAACTTGTCGCTGAACGGGTAGGCGGTGACGGTGTCGCCCTCATAGCTCCACGTGTCGAGCGGCTGGACGTTGACGGCGCCGATGGTGGGGACGTTGAAGAAGGAGGCGACCCGCTGCAGGTAGCGCAGCCCTTGTCCGTTCTTGTTGCCGGTGAAGGTGCCGGGTACGGCGTCGGAGCGGCGCGGGCTTTGCGGATTGGCGCCGGGCTTCAGCACGTCCGTCTCGCTGGCGATGCCGCAGCCATGGATCTCCAGACGCGCCAGCGGGGTGAACACGCTGCGCAGATCGGCATAGTCCAGGGCGATCAGGGTGTAGTTCCACAGGCCCGGGAAATAGAAGACGCCGCTGTTGCCATGCGACATGATCCGCATGATCGCGACGCGATCGTTGCCGACCACCGATCGGACCGCATCGACCACCTGCCGCGGCGTCGACTTGTGATAGGCCCCGACCTGCCGGAACGGCAGCGTCGCGCCATGCGCCATCTTCCTTTTGAAGTTGGCTTCGAACTCCGGATAGGAGCTGTTGTACATGTGAACGGCGATATCGGCCGCCATGGCGCCAACTCCCGCTGGGAGGTTGCACGAAGTTCGGGCGAGGTAGGCATTCTGGCGTGGAGGCAGCCCATCGCCGCGAGTGCCGCAGGGGAACTGCCGAGCCGCAGCTTAGCGCGGCGTGGATCGCTGCCAAGCGTTGTTTGCGCTATACTTGCGATCTGTCGTTTGGCTGAGGGCGAGCCGGGCGTGCGCGGATGCCGTCGGCCGGGATCAGGAGAGAAAGCGTGCAACCGGTTCGCCTGAAGCGACGGCCCGACGAGGCCACGGCTGCGACCGCGCTCCAGCCGGAGAGCGAAAAGCCGCGTCGTCCGCGCAGCGGCGGGCGGCCCGGCAGTGGACGCGGCGCGATCTTGCCCTGGACATGCGCGACGCTGGCGTTCGTCGGCCTCGGCGTGACCGCCTATTTCCTCTACCAGGAGAAGGGCCGCGTCGCTGCCCTGCAACAGGAGCAGGCGATCCTGCAGAGCAGCTATGACGAGAAGCTCAAGGCGCTGCAGCGCCGCCTCGTCAGCGCCATCGTCGCCTCGGGCAATTCGCCCGGCCTGCCGGCTCAGCCGGGGCAGCCCGGCGAGGCCGGCAAGGCGGGCGATCAGCTCGCCGACCTGATCACGCGGCAGATCGAACTGGAGGCGCGGCAGGCCCTCCTTGGCGCGCTCACCGGCCAGGCGGTCGGGCCGATCCTGCCGCAGGGCGGTGCCCAGGCGCCGGGCGGCACGCAGTTCGCCGACGGTCAGAACATCCTCGACCGGGTCAACCCGGCCGTGCTGGCGCAGCAGCGCCGTCAGGTCGCGGCGGCGGTCAAGGCGAGCGAGACCATGTCGCTCGACCAGCGCATCGCCGTGCTCGGCCAATCGCTCGACCGGGTGCAGAACGGCCAGAGCCAGCAGCTCTCGGCACTCGGCCGTCAGCTTGTCGGGCGGGTGCAGGAGGTGAGGGCGGCGCTGGCCGAGATCGGGCTCGATCCCGCCAGGGTCAAGCTGCCGCCGGGCCGCCCCGGCATGGGCGGGCCGCTGGTGCCGATGACCGTGGCGCTCAAGCCGGGGACGTTCGAGCACGCGCTGATGCAGCTGGGCGAGGCGCGCTCCGTCTTCGGCCGCTGGCGCGATCTGGCCGCCATCGTGCCGTTTCAGCGCCCGCTCGAGGGCGACGACACCACCACCAGCAATTTCGGGCCGCGCGCCGATCCGTTCACCGGCGGAACCGCCATGCATGCCGGCATGGACTTCCGTGGCGAGACCGGCACGCCGGTGCGCGCAGCCGGGGCGGGAAAGGTGCTGCGCGCCGAGGTCGCGGGCGGCTACGGCAACCTGGTCGAGCTCGACCACGGCAACGGCATCACCACGCGCTATGGCCACCTCTCGGCCTTCGACGTCAAGGAAGGCCAGATCGTCGCCGCCGGGCAGGTCATCGGACGCGTCGGCTCGACCGGGCGCTCGACCGGGCCGCATCTGCACTACGAGACGCGCCTGGCGGACGAGGCGCGCAATCCGCTGAAGTTCATCCAGATCGGCGAAAAGCTTGCCGTCGGCCCGAGCGGCCTGCGCTGACCGGCCGCCTATTCGACCAGCTGCCAGGCGCTTCCGGTGTCGTAGAAGAAGCGTTCCTCGGCGATGCGGTCGCCCTGCCAGCGCTGAAAGGCGAGCTCTTCCAGCCGCCGCGTCACGCCGGCCTTGTCGGTCGCGTCGAAGATCCAGCGGATGACGACGTGATCGCCGTCGACCAGGACCGCGACGGGCGGATGGGTATGCATCTTCTCCAGCCGCGCAAGGGCACGCGCCTCGTGCGCCATCAGCGCTTCGCGCCCGCGGCGTGGCGCGTTGGCGTTCTCCTGCATGGTGGCGTCGTCGGCATAGAAGTCGCGGATGGCGCCGACATGGTCGCCGCTGACGACGGCGGCGACGAAGGCATCGACTCTGGCGCGCTCTGGCATGATCTGCTCCATCTGTCAGGCCGGGATGGAGCAGGAATTCGCCATTTGCAACAGCGGTCAACCGCGGCGTTGCTTGGGGGCGCCAGCCTTCACCGGAGTCTGCGGCGCGACGGGATCGCTGGCCGGAAACGTGTCCTTCAGCGCCTTGTCGAGCTGCTTCTCGGCGGAGCCACCCGCCTTCTTCTCGTCCCTGCGTTGTTCGCGCTGTTCCTTGCGCAAGCTCTCGACTGCCTGGTTCGCGGAATGTGCCATGAGCTTCCCCTGTTGCCCTGCAGGGTCTCCCTGCGTCTCCGGTCAACGCGGCCGAACGAGCGAAGGTTCCTGCGCGCCCGGGCGAGTGAGGGGGCGGCTTCGGCCGAGACGGACGGAAGGATATTCTCCATCTCTCCCGAAATTGAAAATTTCACACTATGCAATGTAAATTGATCGGGGACCGTTCTGCTTATATGTGAATTGTTCGATTTGCAGAACGCCAGAGTGTCCGATGGTGCAGCGAGTATCGACCGGCGGGCGTCGCGCCGGGCCGCTCGCGTCAGGTTCGTCCGCGCAGAGCAAGCCAATTCTCCATTTGCAGGAACAGGCTGAAACCATCGGCGCCGCGTTCGGAACGTCGGAATCCGCGGAGCGCCTCTCCGGCCTGGCCGAACGGATTCCCGGCCGTCTGGTGTTCACCAGCAGCTTCGGCCTCGAAGACCAGATCGTCACCCATCTCATCGCCACCGGGAAACTGCCGATCGAGATCGTCACGCTCGATACGGGGCGGCTTTTCGGCAAGGTCCATACGCTCTGGGCTGAAACCGAGAGGCGCTACGGCATCGCGATCACGCCGTTCTACCCGCGCCACGATGCCGTCGAAGCCTTCGTCCGCGGCCATGGCATCGACGGCTTCTACGACTCCATCGCGGCGCGCAAGGCCTGTTGCCATGCCCGCAAGGTCGAGCCGCTCGGCCGGGCCCTCGCGGGCGCCGCCGCCTGGATCACCGGCCTGCGCGCCGAGCAGTCGGCCGCGCGCGGGGATCTCATGCTCGCCGAGGTGGACCGGGAGCGCGGCCTGATCAAGGTCAATCCGCTGTTCGACTGGTCCCGCGAGCGGGCGCTCGCCTTCGCCCGCGAGAACGATGTGCCGCTCAACCCGCTGCACGAGAGAGGCTTTCTCTCCATCGGTTGCCAGCCCTGCACCCGCGCTGTCCGGCCGGGCGAGCCGGAGCGGGCCGGGCGCTGGTGGTGGGAAGACGAGGCCGCCAAGGAATGCGGCCTGCATGTCGGCCCGGATGGCCGGCTGGTGCGGTCCAAGCCGGCCGCGGAGGTCATGGCGTGATCCAGCTCAGTCATCTGCAGAAGCTCGAAGCCGAGGCGATCTTCATCATCCGCGAGGTCGTCGCGACCTGCGAGAGGCCCGTGCTGCTCTATTCGATCGGAAAGGACTCGGCCGTCCTGCTGCACCTCGCGATGAAGGCCTTTCATCCCGGCAAGCCGCCATTCCCGCTGCTCCATGTCGATACGACCTGGAAGTTCAGGGAGATGATCGCCTTCCGCGACGAGACCGTCCGCCGGCTCGGGCTCGACCTGATCGTGCATGTCAACGAGAAGGGGTTGCGCGCCGGCGTCAATCCCTTCGCCTCCGGCTCGCGCCTGCATACCGACGTGATGAAGACGCAGGGGCTGAAGCAGGCGCTCGACAACTACGGCTTCGACGCCGCTTTCGGCGGAGCCCGGCGCGACGAGGAGAAGAGCCGGGCCAAGGAGCGCGTCTTCTCGCTGCGCTCGGCCCAGCATCGCTGGGATCCGAAGAACCAGCGGCCCGAGCCCTGGCGGCTGTTCAACACGCGCAAGGGGCCCGGCGAGAGCTTCCGCGTCTTCCCGCTGTCGAACTGGACCGAGAAGGATGTCTGGGACTACATCGCGCTCGAGAACATCCCGGTCGTGCCGCTCTATTTCGCGGCGAGGCGTCCCGTCGTGCGCCGCAACGGCGCCTGGATCATGCGCGACGACGAGCGCATGGCGCTCCTGCCCGGCGAGGTCGTCGAGACGAAGCTGGTCCGCTTCCGCACGCTCGGCTGCTATCCGCTGACCGGGGCGGTCGAGAGCGAGGCCGCGAGCCTGACCGACATCATCGCCGAGATGCGGGCGTCGCGCTCCTCTGAGCGCGAGGGGCGCGTCATCGACCATGACGGCTCCGGCTCGATGGAGCAGAAGAAGCAGGAAGGCTATTTCTGATGGCGGCGCTCGCGAAGCTGAAGGGCCAGCCCGCTCGGGCCGGCCAGCCGCAACCTGCCAACGATCAGGGCCGCAATGCCGAGGGCAGCGCCCGCGCGCTGTTGCGCTTCATCACTTGCGGCTCCGTCGACGACGGCAAGTCGACGCTGATCGGCCGCATCCTCTACGAGGCCGGCGCGGTCTTCGACGACCAGCTCACCGCCCTCGATTCGGACTCCCGCAAATTCGGGACGCAAGGCGCTGCGCCCGACTTCGCCCTGCTGGTCGACGGGCTCTCGGCCGAGCGCGAGCAAGGCATCACCATCGACGTCGCCTATCGCTATTTCTCGACCGACAAGCGCAGCTTCATCGTCGCCGACACGCCCGGCCACGAGCAGTATACCCGCAACATGGCGACCGGCGCCTCGACCGCCGATCTCGCCATCATCCTGATCGACGCGCGCAAGGGCCTGCTGCCGCAGACCCGCCGGCACTCCTTCATCGTCTCGCTGGTCGGCGTCCGTCATGTCGTCGTCGCCGTCAACAAGATGGACCTCGTCGGCTATGACGAGGCGGTCTTCCGGCGGATCGAACAGGATTATCGCGAGGCGGTCGCAGGCCTCGGCTTCGCCAGCATCGACTTCGTCCCGGTCTCGGCCCGCGACGGGCAGAACGTCACCAGCCCCTCGAGCCTGACGCCCTGGTATCGCGGGCCGGCGCTGCTGCCCCTGCTCGAAGCCGCGGTGGTGGTCGCCGAGGCGCAGGACGACACCGGCTTCGCTCTTCCGGTGCAATGGGTCAACCGGCCCGATCTCGATTTCCGCGGCTTTGCCGGCACGGTCGCGCGCGGGCGCCTGCGGGTCGGCGATGCGATTGCGGCGCTGCCCTCCGGCCGCCGCAGCACGATCGCCCGGATCCTCGCGCCGTCCGGCGAGGTCTCGCAGGCGAGCGCGGGTCAGGCGGTGACGGTGACCTTGACGGAGGAGATCGACGTCTCGCGCGGCGACGTCATCGCCTCGCTCGCGCATGCGCCGGTCGTCCGCACGGACGTGCAGGCGCGCCTGCTCTGGACCGGCGAGGCGGCGCTGCGGGAGGGCGGCGAATTCATCCTCAAGCTCGCCACCGCCACCGCCAATGCCCGCATCGTCCGGCTGCATCACAGCGTCGACATCGAGAGCTATGCCGAGGCGCCGGCCGAGAGCCTGGCGATGAACGGCATCGGCCTGGCGACGCTGACGCTCGACCGGCCGCTCGCAATGCTCGACTATGCGCGCAGCCGCGAGCTCGGCGGCTTCATCCTGATCGACAGGCTGTCGAACCAGACCGTCGCCTTCGGCTTCGTCGAGACGCGTCCCAAGGCATCTAACGATCGTTCGGCGGCGGAGGCCGGTGCGGCCCGGCGCACGGTGTTGCGCCTCGTCGGCTGGCGCGATGGACAGGAGCGGCGCGCCTGGTTCGAGGCGGCGAGCTGGCGTCTGGCGAGCGGTTTCTTGGTCGTCGCCGCGGTGGCGCTGCCGACGGGTCAGTGGGGTCTCGCCGCTGCGCTGGGGTTTGGCGATGTCGTGCTGCGGCCGCTGCTGAGAGGCCTGCATGCCAGGTTCTGGGCGAGGAAGGCACCGTCTGCGCTCTATGACGGGGCGGGGATCTGAAGAGCGCCGGACGGCCTTCTGCCGGCCCGGCGTTGCGCAAGCGGTGGCTAGGCCGCCTGGGAATAGGTCGCGCCGGACGGTGACCCGGCTCCGAGCCGGAACGTCTGGCCATAGGCGTCCGACGCGCCGCTGATCTCGGCCGGCGGCGGTGGCGGAGGCGGCCGGTGCGCGGCCCGATCCTCCATCTGCTTCCTGAAGTCGGCCATCTCCTCCTTGGAGATCTTGCCGTCCTTGTCCGCGTCCATCGCGGCGAAGAGCCGGCCGAGCAGGCCGTTCGAGCCGTCGCCATCCGGCGCGACGGCCTTCAGGAATTCCTCCCTGGCCACGCTGCCGTCGGAATCGGCGTCGAGCTTGGCGAAGTAATTCTTGTCCTCGCCATCCTTGGCGTCGGCCTTGGTCGCCGTCGTGGCGTTCGCCGAATCCGACTGGAGCATCAGCAGGAGGGCCTGCATCTGCTGGTCGGCCTTGTCGAGATTTGCTCGGAAGGCGTCCGATTCCGCCTTGCTGACCGCTCCGTCCTGGTCGGCATCCATTGCCTTGAACAGCTTCTCGGTTCTTGCGCTGTCGGCGCCTTTCGGCGCGCCGGCAGCGAATTCATCGAGGCTGAGTGCCCCGTCGCCGTTGCCGTCGAGCTTGTCGAAGCCCGGTGGCTTTCCGGGCGGTGGCGGGCGAAAGCCGCCGAGCCCGTTGATGCTCGTCATGAGATACTCCTGTTCACGCACCGCCCGTCGAGGGGCGGCGCCGTCGAGTATCGTGGCTAATTCTTGGTAAACTCCTAGCGCGCGTTCCGTTCGATCCGACGACCCGAAACCGTGCCCTGCGAGGATGAGGGCGATCTTGCGAGCAGGCCGGCCTGCCGGCCGCGCCGGAGCCGGCGCTCAGCCCGCCAGAACGGCCGTCGCCTCGATCTCGACCATCGCCTCGGGCTCGACCAGGGCGGCGACGGCGACCACCGCCATGGCCGGGAAATGCCGGCCGAAATTGGCCCGGTAGGTCGGGCCGAGAGCGGCCAGGCTGTCGCGATAGGCCTGGATGTCGGTGACGTACCAGGTCAGCCGCACGATGTCCTCGACCCGGCCTCCGCCCGCCTCGACCACCGCCTTGATGTTGGCGAGCGTCTGGCCGACCTGCGCGACGAAGCTCTTGGCGAAGACGCCGTCGACGTCCCAGCCGACGAGGCCGCCGGTCATCAGCACCTTGCCTTCGGCGAGCATGCCGTTGGCGTAGCCGCGCGGTTGCGGCCAGCCTTCCGGCAGGACGGCGCGGATGTGGCGCGGAGCGAAATCGGAGGGCGGCGAGCCGCTGGTCATGGCATGGTCTCTCTCGAATGTCGTCAGGAAGCCGTGGTCGCTTCCTGGCGCGCGATCTCGCGCAGGGCGAAGCGCTGCAGCTTCCCGGTAGAGGTCTTCGGCAGGGTTGTCACGAAAGCGATCGCACGCGGATATTTGTACGGCGCGATGGTCGCCTTGACGTGGTCCTGCAATGCCTTGATCAGGGCGGTGTCGCCGGTGAAGCCCTCGCGCAGCAGCACATAGGCCTTCACGATCTGGCCGCGCTCGGGGCATGGTGCTCCGACCACGCCGCATTCCGCCACCGCCTCATGCGTCAGCAGGCAGGCCTCGACCTCCGGTCCGGCGATGTTGTAGCCGGCCGAGACGATCATGTCGTCGGAACGGGCCTGGTACCAGAAATAGCCGTCGCCATCGCGCAGATAGGTGTCGCCCGTGACGTTCCAGCCATCGAGCACGTATTTAGCCTGGCGCGGATCGGCGAGATAGCGGCATCCCGTCGGGCCGCGCACCGCGAGACGCCCGGGCGTTCCGTCGGGCACCTCATTGCCGGTCTCGTCGATGATCCTGGCCTCGTAGCCGGGCACGGGCAGCCCGGTGGAGCCGGGCCGGATCCGGTCACGCGGCGCCCCGATGAAGATGTGCAGCATCTCCGTCGCTCCGATTCCGTCCATCAGCGCGATCCCGGTGGCCGCCTGCCAGGCGTCGAAGGTCGCCTTCGGAAGTGTCTCGCCGGCCGAGACGCAGATGCGCAGCGAGGACAGGTCGCGCTCGCCGATCCTGCCGAGGATGGCGCGATAGGCGGTCGGCGCCGTGAAGCAGACGCTGGCGCGATAGCGCTCGATCGCTTCCGCGAGATCGGGCGGCGAGGCCTTCGCCGGCAGCACGCAGGCCGCGCCGATCCGCAACGGGAAGAGCACGATGCCGCCGAGCCCGAAGGTGAAGGCGAGGGGCGGCGAGCCGATGAAACGATCGTCGGGCGATGCCTTCAGCACGCGCGCGCCATAAGTGTCGCAGATCGCCAGCAGGTCGCGCTGGAAATGCATGGTGCCCTTGGGCTCGCCGGTCGTGCCCGAGGTGAAGGCGATCAGGCAGACATCGTCCTGGGCCGTGTCAGCCGGTTCGAAAGCCTCGTAGCCGGGCTTCTCCATCAGCGCTTCGAGGGCGCCGTCGCCCCATGTCACGACGGTCGAAAGTTCCGGCACAAGCCGTTGAGCCGCCGCGAGTTCGCCGACCAGCGGAGCATCGCAGAGCGCCAGCGCGATCTTCGCCTTGCGGATCGGATAGGCGAGCTCGCCGGCGCGCAGCATCGGCATGGTCGCGACCACGATTCCGCCCGCCTTGAGCACGGCGAGATAGGCGGCGACCATCATCGGCGTGTTGGCGGCGCGCAGCAGGACGCGATTGCCGGGCACCAGGCCGAGATCGCGGGTCAGCACATTGGCGATGCGGTTCACCCTCTCGGCGAGCGCCGCATAGCTCCAGACACCCGCCGGCGAAATCACCGCATCGCGCCCGCCATGCCCCTCCGCGACATGGCGATCGACGAAGTCGGTGACGACGTTGAGCCGTTCCGGATAGTTCAGCCCGGCGGCTGCGAGGTCGAGGCGCGGCCAGGTTTCGCGCGGCGGCAGGTTGTCCCGCGCGAACGTGTCCACATGTCCCGACCGCAAGAGATCTGCGGTACCCATCTCGTTCCCCTGCTTATTCTTTCGGGCATGTTCTTGCCGCAAAACCGGTTCCCGCTTTTGCGGAACATGCTCGCGCCTTACTTCAGCAGGTCGCGCGCGATCACGACCTTCTGCACCTCGCTGGCGCCCTCGTAGATCCTCAGCGCCCTGATCTCGCGGTAGAGCTCCTCGACCTTGACCCCGCGGGTGACGCCGAGCCCGCCATGGATCTGCACGGCGCGGTCGATCACCTTCTGCGCGTTCTCGGTCGCGACCAGCTTGGCCAGCGCCGCCTCGCGGGTGACGCGGGCCGCGCCCCGATCCTTGGTCCAGGCGGCGCGGTAGACCAGCAGCGCTGCGGCGTCGACCTCGGCGGCGCTGTCGGCGATTGCCGCCTGCGAGAGCTGGAGGTCGCCCAGCGTGCCGCCGAAGAGCTTGCGGCCCTTCGCATGCGAGACGGTCTCGTGCAGCGCCCGGCGGGCGAAGCCGAGCGCGGCGGCGCCGACCGTCGAGCGGAAGATGTCGAGCGTCGCCATCGCGACCTTGAAGCCGTCGCCGGCGCCGCCGATGCGGTTGGCGGCGGGGATGAGGCAGCCCTCGAAGCGCAGCGTCGCGAGCGGGTGCGGCGCGATCACGTCGATGCGCTCGGCGATCGAGAGCCCGGGCGTATCGGCCTCGACCAGATAGGCGGAGAGGCCGCGCGCCCCGGGCGCCTCGCCCGAGCGGGCGAAGACGACGTAATGATCGGCGATCCCGCCATTCGAGATCCAGCTCTTCTCGCCATCGATCCGGACATGGCTGTTGCCGTCGGGCGTCGCTGTGGTCGCCATGGCGGCGACGTCGGAGCCGGCCTCCTTCTCCGACAGGGCGAAGGCGGCGATCCGTTCGCCGCGTGCCACCGCCGGCAGGATGCGCGCCTTCATATCCGGCGAGCCGGCGACGCTGATCGCGCCCGTTCCCAGCCCCTGCATGGCGAAGGCGAAATCGGCGAGCCCGTCGCGCGCGGCCAGGATCTCGCGGGCGAGGCAGAGCGTGCGCACGTCGAGCGCGGCATGCAGCCCGCCATGCTGCGCCGGGACCGCGGCCCTGAGGAAGCCGGCTTCGCCCAGTGCCTTCACCCGCGCCCTGCAAGCCTGGTCCACATCGTCATGCGGCAGCGAGGGCAGGGTCGCGTCGGCCCAGGCCACCAGCCGCTCGGCGAAATCGCGGTGGTGCGCCTCGAAGAAGGGCCAGTCGAGCGTGTCGCCGAGCAACGCCATGTCAATTGCCCTCGAACACCGGTTTCCGCTTCTCGGCGAAGGCGTGATAGGCGCGGGCGAAATCCTCGGTCTGCATGCACAGCGCCTGCGCCACCGCCTCGGCCTCGATCGCCGCCTCGACCGACATCGCCCATTCCATCTCGAGCATCCGCTTGGTCATGGCGTTGGCGAAGGTCGGCCCGTCGGCGAGCTCGGCGGCGAGCGCTTGCGCCTCCGTGAGCACGCCGTCGCGGGCGACGAGGCGGTTCAGGAAGCCCCAGCGCTCGGCCTCGTCGCCCCTGAGCACCCGGCCGGTATAGAGCAGTTCGGCGGCGCGCCCCTGTCCGACGATGCGCGGCAGCATCGCGCAGGCGCCCATGTCGCAGCCGGCGAGGCCGACGCGGTTGAACAGGAAGGCGATCTTCGTTTCCGCCGTGCCGAGCCGCAGATCCGAAGCCATGGCGATGATCGCCCCGGCGCCGGCGCAGATGCCGTCGATCGCGGCGATCACCGGCTGCGGGCAGGCGCGCATGGTCTTGACCAGCTCGCCGGTCATCCGGGTGAATTTCAGGAGGTCCCGGGTCTCCATCGCGACCAGCGGCCCGATGATCTCGAAGACGTCGCCGCCCGAGGAGAAATTGCCGCCGGCGCCGGTCACCACGATCGCCTTGACCTCCTCCTCCTTCTGCGCGGCGAGGAAGAAATCGGTCAGCTCGCGATAGCTCTCGAAAGTCAGCGGGTTCTTCTTCTCCGGCCGGTTCAGCGTCACGGTCGCGACCTTGCCGGCGACCGTGAGCTGGAAGTGCCGCGGCGTGAAGCCGGAAAGCGGCAGGGTGACCGGGTTCGCGCTCGTCATTCGTCGTCTCCCGCCGTGGCCGGCGTGCCGTTCTGCCGCTTGCCGATGGCCTGGTGCAGCGAGGCCTTGGTCTGCCCGAGCAGCCGGAAGAGCTGGCCGATCTCGGCTGCTCCCAGCCCGGCGAAGAGCTCGGCGATCCAGCCCTCGTGGCGCTCCGCCATCGCCCTGAAGGCGCGCCGGCCCTGGGCCGTCAACGTCAGCACCTGCACGCGCCGGTCCTGCGCAGCCGGGCGCTTGTCGACCAGCCCGTCGGCGAGGAGGCCGGCGACCACAGCGGTGACGTTGCCGTTGGAGACCATCAAGCGCTGCGAAACCTCGCCGACCGTCATGCCGGTGGTCGACTTCTCGAGCTGCGCCATCAGGTCGAAGCGCGGCAGCGTGGTCTTGAACTCCTCGCGCAGGCGGGTGCGGATCTCGCTCTCGATCAGCGTCGAGCAGGTCAGCATCCGCAGCCACAGCCTGAGCTCGTCCTTGTGGTCGCCCGGACGTTCGCTCGCCTTGGTCTCGCGGTCGAGCAGCGGGGCACTGGACGGGATCTCCATCGTCAGAACTCCCCGCCGTTGATCAGGATGGACTGGCCGGTGATGCCGCGGCTCTGCGGCCCGCAGAGATTGACGACGGCGGCCGCGACCTCCTCCGGCGTGATCAGGCGATGCTGCGGATTGTCCCTGGTCAGCTGCATCAGCGCCTCCTCGCGGGTCTTCCCGGTCTTGGCGGCGATCGTCGTCAGGCTGCCGGCGACCATGTCGGTGTCGGTGTAGCCCGGGCAGACGGCGTTGACCGTGACGCCGCTCCGCGCCGTCTCCAGCGCCAGCGAGCGCACCAGGCCGACCACGGCATGCTTGGCGGCAGCATAGGCCGAGACATAGGCATAGCCGCGATGGCCCGCCGTCGAGGCGATCGCGATCAGGCGGCCGGAGCCGCGCTCGACCATGGCGGGCAAAGCGGGCCGGAAGCAGTTCACCGCGCCGATCAGGTTGATCTCGACCATGCGCCGGAACAGCGCCGCGTCGCTGCGCTGGAAGCTCGCGCTCTCGGCCGCGCCGGCATTGGCGACGACGATGTCGAACGGCCGGCTCGCCGCGAGCCCGGCCATCGCCTCGCTCACCGCCGTTTCGTCGGTCACGTCGACGGGATGGGCGGCATCGGCCGCGCCGGCGAGCACGGCCTTCTGCAGGATCGCGTCATTGCGGCCGATGATCGAGACCCGGGCGCCGGCCTCGCGGAGAGCGGAAGCGATGGCGCGGCCGATGCCGCGTCCGCCGCCGCTCACCAGCGCATGCTGTCCCGCCAGAACCGATCCCATGCCGCCGTCTCCTCTTGCGGCAAATATATTTTAGGTCTGAAACATTTTGCAAGGGCAGGGCGCGGGGTTTATAAGGCCGCAGAAAATATATAGCAATGTCAGCTGTTTACTTGCGTCATCCGCCTTGTCTCAGGGCATTGGTGCGCCCGATGCCGTGGCCGCGACGCCATGGGCTTGAGTCAAAATTATTTCAGGCTTAAAATGATTTCGCTAGCAGGGAGGGTGTCATGCGCATTGCGGTGGTGGGCGGCGGGCCTGCGGGGCTCTATTACGCCCTGTTGATGAAGCGGGATTGGCCGTCGCTCGACATCACCGTCTTCGAGCGCAATCGCCCCGACGACACCTTCGGCTTCGGCGTCGTCTTCTCCGACCAGACGCTCGACCTGTTCAGGGCGGCCGACCTGCCGAGCTACGAGGCGATCGTCGCGAGCTTCGCCTATTGGGACGATATCGAGATCCATTTCAAAGGCACGGTGCGCCGTGTGCCGGGCAACGGCTTCTGCGGCTGCTCGCGCCGCACGCTCCTGATGCTGCTGCAGGAGCGGGCCCGCCAGGTCGGCGTCGAGCTCGTGTTCTCGCAGGAGATCGAGGACATCGCCGCGATGAAGCGCGATTACGACCTCGTCGTCGGCGCGGACGGCATCAACAGCCGCATCCGCGAGGGCGATCGCGACCGCTTCGCGCCGCAGGTCGACCTCCGGCCGAACCGCTTCGTCTGGATGGGCTCGACCCGGCCCTTCGACGCCTTCACCTTCTTCTTCCGCGAGACCGAGCACGGCGTCTTCATCGCCCATTGCTACCAGTACGAGGCCGGGCAATCGACCTGGGTGCTGGAGACCGATCCGGAAACCTTCGCCCGCGCCGGGCTGGAGGGCATGGACGAGGCCGCCACGGTCGCCTACCTCGAACAGGTCTTCGCCGAGGAGCTGCAGGGCCACAGGCTGATCACCAACCGCTCGCTGTGGCGCCAGTTCCCGATGATCCGCTGCCGCAACTGGGTGGTCGACAATGTCGTCCTGCTCGGCGACGCCAAGGCGACGGCGCATTTCTCGATCGGCTCCGGCACCAAGCTCGCGATGGAGGATTCGATCGCGCTGCACCGCGCCTTCCGCCGCACCGGGCTCGATGTCGCCGCCGCGCTCGCCGTTTTCGAGACCGGCCGGCGCGAGGAGGTCGAGAAGACCCAGCACGCCGCCGACGTCTCGCTGGTCTGGTTCGAGCAGCTCGAGCGCTTCTGGCATTTCGAGCCGCTGCGCTTCGCCTTCGGGTTGATGACCCGCTCCAAGGCGATCACCTACGACAACCTCGCTCTGCGCGCGCCCGAGTTCGTCGCGGCGATCGACAGGCTGGTCGCCGACGAGCTCGGCGCCGATCAGGTGTCGCGCCGCGACGGCTCGCCGGTGCCGCCCGCCTTCCAGCCTTTCGCCCTGCGCGAGATGCGGCTGGCGAACCGGTTCGTCGTCTCGCCGATGTGTCAGTATTCGGCGCATGATGGCCTGCCCGGCGATTGGCACCTGATGCATTATGGCGCGCGTGCCGTCGGCGGAGCGGGGCTGGTCTTCACCGAGATGACCTGCGTCTCGGCCGATGCCCGCATCACGCCGGGTTGCGCCGGCCTCTACAACGACGAACAGGAAGCGGCCTGGAAGCGCATCGTCGATTTCGTCCACGCCCACTCGGCGGCCAGGATCTGCCTCCAGCTCGGCCATGCCGGACGCAAGGGCGCGAGCAAGCTGATGTGGGAGGGCATGGACCGTCCGCTCGAGGCCGGCGCCTGGCCGATCGTCTCGGCCTCGCCCTTGCCCTATTACCCCGACAGCCAGGTGCCGCGCGCGATCGACCGCGCCGACATGGACCGGATCAAGGCCGATTTCGTCGCGGCGGCGCAGCGTGGCCTGCGCGCCGGCTTCGACATGCTCGAGCTCCACTGCGCCCATGGCTATCTGCTCGCGAGCTTCCTCTCGCCGCTGACCAACCAGCGCACGGACGCGTATGGCGGCTCGCTCGCCAATCGCCTGCGCTATCCGCTCGAGGTCTTCGCCGCGCTGCGCGAGATCTGGCCGGCCGGCAAGCCGATGTCGGTGCGCATCTCGGCGACGGACTGGCAGGAGGGCGGCATCGGCGCCGAGGACTCGGTTGCGATCGCGGAGGCCTTTGCCCAGGCCGGCTGCGACCTCGTCGACGTCTCGACCGGCCAGACCACGCCGGCGGCGAGGCCGGTCTACGGCCGCATGTTCCAGACCCCGTTCTCCGACCGCATCCGCAACGAGGCCGGGATCGCGACGATGTGCGTCGGCGCCATCACCTCGGCAGATCAGGCCAACACCATCGTCGCCGCCGGCCGGGCCGATCTCGTCGCGCTCGGGCGGCCGCATCTGGCCGATCCCTCCTTCGTGTTGCGGGCGGCCGCCTGGTATGGCGCCGATGTCGCGCAGCCGGTGCAGTACCAGCCCGGCAAGGACCAGCTCATGCGCAACACGCCGCGCGAGCGCGAGGAACTCCAGGAGCTCAAGCTGAAGGCCAAGCCGAGCCGGCATGGCGGCCCGCCGGCCGATGCGACGACTGAGCCAGCGGCGCGAGCGGCGGAATAAGCGGGAACCCGATCTCGCGGCAGCGGGTTGATCTCCGAACTCATTGATCAAGTTCGGAGATCAATCATGTCCCCCAGGACGACGCTGCTTGCCTTGCTGACGACGCTTGCGCTGACGACAGTGGCCGCAGCGCAGACGCCGCAGACCAACAAACCATCGGACAATTCCGGCGTCGGCCCCAGGACCACGCATCCGAGCCAGGTCGATAGGGGCCAGAACATGATCCTGCCTTCGGCCGGACAATCCGGCCCGTCCGCGGCGCCGACCATGGTCTATGACTGCAAGAACAAGCCGCAGGATTGCACGACGCCGCCTGCTGCCGCGGACAAGAGCAGCGCGCCGAAGCAATCCACGCCGGAGCGGTGAGCCTGACAATTGCACCGCCGCAATCAAGGCATGGCTCTCCGCCGTCTTCATGGCGCCTCCGCAACGCCCATCTGTGAGCGATCGATCGCAGCGCATCTCGGCGATCCGAGATCGGAAGGGGCTCGCGCCATGCAACTCACCGGAATCCACCACGTCACCGCCATCACTGCCCAGGCGGCACAGAACCGACGCTTCTATGTCGGGACGCTGGGCCTTCGCCTGGTCAAGAAGACGGTGAACCAGGACGACACCTCGGCCTACCACCTGTTCTACGCCGATGGCGCCGGCTCGCCCGGCACCGATTTGACCTTCTTCGACTGGCCGGCGGCTCCGGCAAGGCGCGGCACGCATTCCATCACCCGGACCTCGCTCCGGGTGGCGGGCGAGGCCTCGCTGGACTATTGGCGCCAGCGGCTGACGGCGGCCGGCGTCGCCGTCTCGGAGACGCGCCTGCTCAACGGCCGCGCGGCGCTCGATTTCGAGGATCCGGAGGGCCAGCGCCTGACGCTCGTCGTCGATGGCGGCACGATCCCCTTCGTCGCCTGGGAGCGCAGCACGGTTCCGGCCGAGCACCAGATCCGCGGCCTCGGCCCGGTGACGATCTCGGTTCCGCAGATCGAGCGGACCGAGCTCGTGCTGACCAAGCTGCTCGGGCTGGAGCGCATCGCGGATTATCGCGATCCGGCCCATGCCGGCGGCGACATCCATGTCTTCCGGATCGGCGAGGGTGGTCCGGCCGCCGAACTCAACGTCGCGGTCGAGCCCGGCCTCGCCCCGGCGCGCGAAGGCGCCGGCGGCGTCCACCATCTCGCCCTGCGCACGCCGAGCTTCGGCGAATACGACGCCTGGGCCGAGCGGCTGCGCGCCTCGGGCTATCCGAACAGCGGACCGGTCGACCGCTTCTACTTCCGCTCGCTCTATCTGCGCGAGCCGAACGGCGTGCTGATCGAGATCGCCAGCGACGGCCCGGGCTTCGCCACCGACGAGCCGCTCGAGACCATGGGCGAGGGGCTCTCGCTGCCGCCCTTCCTCGAGCCGAAGCGCGCCGCGATCGAGGCCGGTCTGAAGCCCCTGGCCTGACGAGGCCGGGCCGGCGAAGAGGAGCGCCGCGGCCATCCAGGCCGCGGCGTGATCGGCATCCGGTAAACTTGTTCCGATTCATCGGGAATTAACCAAGCGCGCGCTCAATGGGCTGACGAGGTTGGGGTTTCCCGAGACTGACGACCAGGCCGGAACGGTCTGCCCGCCACGCATTCGAGCGTGCCGGCGAGACGGATACGGCGCTGCGCCTGAACGGGATGCCTGCGTGGTGTCCCGAGGCGTTGCGTATGCGTTGCTCAAACAAGTTTGCCGGCTACTCCTATAGCCTGAAGCGTCAGCGTCGTAGCCCCTTCATCCGTCTCGGTGTGCTGGTGGCCCTTGCCGGCGTCACGATGGCGGGATTGTCGAGCTGGGCCGGCCGCCAGGGCGAGCCGGCGGAGGACGCAAGCATCACGGCTTCGAGAAAGCCGCCGCGAGCCCTGCCGCCGACGACGCTCGCCGCCGATACGTCGACGCCGCTGCTCCGGCCCGGCTATGTCGCCGGCTATGTCGCGCAGTCCTTCGCGGCCAGCGCGCCGCTTCCCGGCCGCTTCCAGTCGGCGGTTCCAACCCGGCAAGTAGCGGTCGCGGATCCCGAGGTCACCGGATCGATCGCACCGTCCGACCCCGTCGGGCAGAGCGCGGCGACGACGACGGTCGCGCTGCCGCCCCCGGCCGAGCCGCCGCGGATCGCACTGATTGCTCCGCGTCCGGTCCCGCGCCCGGCAGATCTGAAGTTGCCGGCTCCGCCCGAGCCGCGCCTCGCGGCGCGCGCGACCTCGCGCCAAGGCAAGGACGTGGTCGCCAAAGCCGAGCCTGCGGCCGACAATCGCAACTTCTTCGAGAAGCTCTTCGGCGTGAACGCCAATGCGCCGCAGAGCTCCGGCGAACGTCTCGCCTATGCGGCGCCGCAGGACGACATCACCCAGCGCAGCGGCCGCGGCAGCGGGCTGACGGTCGCGCCGGCGCCCGCGCCGATGGCGTCCATGCCGGCCGCCGGCAGCAAGACGGCGGTGTACGACATCAGCGCCCGCACCGTCTATCTGCCCAATGGCGAGCGGCTGGAGGCCAATTCCGGCCTCGGCGACAAGATGAACGACATCCGCTTCGTCCATGTCCGCATGCAGGGCCCGACGCCGCCGCATGTCTACGATCTGACCGAGCGCGAGGCCCTGTTCCACGGCGTGCGCGCCATCCGCATGCATCCCGTCGGCGGCAGCGGCAGGATCTTCGGCCGCGCCGGCCTGCTGGTGCACAATTACCTGCTCGGCCCGCGTGGCGATTCGAATGGCTGCGTCTCGGTCAAGGACTATGACCGCTTCCTGCAGGCCTTCCTGCGCGGCGAGGTCAAGCGGCTCGTCGTCGTGGCCGGGCGGAGCTGACGCGCGCCGCCTGCCTTGCCTCCGTCCCGGCCCGGCTGATCTGATCGGCGCATGTCGAGCTTGCCCCTCTCGCTGCGTGTCTGCTCGCACTGTCCGCGCCGGCGCCGCCACCGGCATTAGCCGGCCCGGCCGGCGCCGAAGTCCGATTCGGCGGCGATGTCCGCATCGGCGGGCACGAGGCTTCGAAGCAGCGCTTCGACCGCCGGAACCGCGCCTTGTATCGCCTCCATGAAGGCCGGCCGCGCAATCGCGGTTGGCGTCTGGCGCGGCGATGGCCGGGGGCGGACGGGCCAGGATCCGCGATCTGTTGCGCAGCAGACGGCGCCGGCGCACGAAAAAGGGGCAGCGTGAGCTGCCCCCGACCATTTCAACGCCAGTGGTGCGCGGGGGCGTGGGGTTTGTTCCGAGCCCTGCAACGCAGGTCCTGCGTCAGAACTCCTCCCAGCCCGCGTCGCCGCCGCGGCCATTGGCGACCTTGCGTGGCGGAATCTGAACCGGGGCGGGCACGGCCCGCTCGCGGCGCGGCGCGGGCTGCCGCTGCGCGAAGGCCGCCTCCGCCAGGTTCCGCAGCCGCTCCGGCTCGGACTGGCCGGTCGGCTCGGATGCCGGCTGGCGCGACGCGACAGTGGCACTCTCGCTGGTGCGGAATCCGGCGACGAGGGCGTTGAGTTCGGCGATCTTGCCCGACAGCGCGCCGGCGCTGGCGGCGCTCTGTTCGGCGAGGGCGGCGTTGGCCTGGGTCATCTCGTCCATATGGG
>NZ_FYAS01000040.1 GCF_900185715.1 Allobosea sp. CS1GBMeth4 | reverse complement strand
ACGACGAGATCTGCCGCTGCGCTATACCAACGGCTCCGCGCCAGATCCCGTCATCCACCCCGGCCAACAGGCCACAACCTACCGCCCGAGCGAACTCCGCGCTGGATAGAAACTGGGGGCAACGTCACCGATAGTGGCCGTTCGACGACTGGCCCTGCGAGCACTGATCAGGCGAGCCTGGTCAGATCGAGGGCTCAATCGGCCAGAAGGTCGGCAATATGCCTTGCGATCGAGGTCGCCGCATCGCCGCTGCCATAGTCGGTGATATCCCGGCGCGGCGCATAATCCTTGCTCGTCCACAGCCGGTTCCAGCCCGCCTCAACGGTCTCGACCCATTCGGTCTCGTCGCGCAGGGTCACGCAGGGCACGCGGTGGAAATAGGCTTCCTTCTGCAGGCCTCCCGAATCGGTGAAGACCGCGGTCGCCCGGCTGAGCAGGCGGGCCATGTCGAGATAGCCGACCGGATCGATCAAGGTCAGGCCAGCCGGATTCAGCCCGCGACTGGCGAGGAGCTTGCGGGTGCGCGGGTGGACCGGCATGACCACCGGGGTCTCTCGCGCAGCGGCCTCGAGCCAGGCGACGACCCGGTCGAAGCGCTCGGGATCGTCGGTGTTCTCGGCGCGGTGAATGGTCGCGACGGCATAGCCTCCCGGTGTCAGGCCGAGCGTCTCGATGATAGTCGAGCGGCCCTCGGCGCGCTTCACTGCGGCCAGGGTGGTGTCGTACATGACGTCGCCGACGGCGTGAACGCCCTTGACGATGCCCTCAGCGCCGAGGTTGGCGACGGCGGCCCGCGTCGGGCAGAACAGCAGCGCGCTGACATGGTCGGCGACGACGCGGTTGATCTCCTCGGGCATGCGCCGGTTGAAGGAGCGCAGGCCGGCCTCGACATGCGCCACCGGGATATTGAGCTTGGCGGCCGCGAGCGCACCGGCGATGGTCGAATTGGTATCGCCATAGATCAGAACGAGGTCCGGCTTCTCGGCCAGCATCGCCTCCTCGAGCTTCTCCAGCATCCGGCCGGTCATGGCGCCGTGGCCGAGGCTGTTGACCTCGAGATTGTAGGCCGGCTTGGGGATGTCGAGCTCGTCGAAGAAGATATCCGACATCAGCGCATCGAAATGCTGGCCGGTATGGACGATGGACTCGGACAGGCCGACCCGAGCCAGCGCCCGGCTCACCGGCGCCGCCTTGATGAACTGCGGCCTGGCGCCGAGGACCGTGAAAATTTCGGGCATACGTTGACGGCTCGCTTGATCGGGCAGGCTTAGGAGATCGCGTTCCTGATGCGAAGCGAAATCTGCTTCCGTATTGTCGGCGGCAGCGTCCGCCATGCGAGGCGGAGCACACGCCATGCGAGCGAACCTCGTTTTGCTGCGACTTCGGCGGAGCTCCCTATGAGGCGCTCCGCCTCGATCAGGCCAAGACGATCGGCCTCGGTCAAGGTCTCGCGATCGGCCCGGATTCGCGCGGCTTCAAGTTCCGCCAGTCGTTTCGCCTCGGCTTCGGCCAGCCGCTCGGCCATCTTGCGATACTCGTTCACGAGCGCTTCCTCGCGCGCGAGGTAGTCCGTGGGCGAGAGCGGCGAGGTGGTCGGGACTTCGACCAACGTCATCTGCCGGCAATCTTCTTCAGTCTCCGGCAGCGTGACGGTCGGAAGTGGTCGCCAAGGTCGGCCTGTCGTCGCCCGGAATTCGACCCAGGCCGGATCGACCCTGAGCGGATACTGTTCCTCGATCGTCTGCGTCAGTTGCTCGGCCAATGAGCGATATCCAAACCTGCCGGAGGCGACGAGCCTGTCATAGGCATTATCGGAAACCCTCTGCAGCAGGGCGAGATCCTCAAGCTGGGCAAGCACGCTGTCGACATTGGAGAAATCCCGCTCAAGCGGGATGTAGTGCTGGTCGGGTTCAATCGCGCCCGAATATTCGCCGCGAAATAGAACCATCGGAGTGCGCATCAGAGCGCATTCGAAGACGCGCGGCGAGATCTGCCCGACATTGAAATAGCGCTCCATCGGTTCAAGCACGTCGATCATGTCGTGGTAGCGCGGCGCCCTGCCATTTTGGGCCGTGTATTCGGCAATCTGGCGCTCCAGTTCGCCGTCAAAATCGAAGGCATTGCAGGCACTCTCCGAGCCGAGCATAGCGCGGCTACTGCCGAGAAATTCGAACCACGCATCGCCATAGATTCGGCTATCGTCATCCATGGCGATATTGTGCGGGATGCTGCGGGCGTTGCAGATCTCAATCATGCGCCGCCCGATCTCTTCCTTGTCGAAGCCGAGCCTGCCATATTTAGCGCCGATCTGGCGGCCGCGATAAGCCAGCATGGTCTTGCGCTCGGCGAGAGGCGTGATCGGCGGATGGCAATCGACTAGACGCTCGGGCATATAGCCGGTCAGACCTTGGATGATCTTCAGGCCCGGGAGTTCCGAACTCGGATAGGCAAGCGGCCAGAACTCGCGCTGTATGCAGGTCAGAAGGACGTGGAAGCCGAGCCGCCTGATCGCCCGGTGCAGGTTTGCGGTACGATCATAGTCGTCCTGCACCGCTACGATCTTGAGGCCACGAAAGCGGTAAAGGCTCTCCTCATAACTTTTGCTAATATAGCCTTCGAACGGGAGACGCGCACAGTAATTGTTGATGACGACGTCAAATTCATTGATGTCGAAATTCATCCGGGCATCATGCGTGACGTGGACGTATTCGACTTGGAAGTCTGAGAATTGCTTGAGCGCCAGGAGGTAGTCCAATGTCGTCGAGGTGTAAGTAGACGACATCGAATAGGCGATGAGTACGCGCCTTGGCTGCTTGGCCGGCGCGGGCTTCGCGCCGCCGGCGGTGTGTCGGTATTCCGACACACCGGATTGAGTTGAACCAGCTTGGCTCATCGCAAACGCCTCGAGCGTGCTTATTTGCGGACCAGCGCGAAACCGTGCAGCCTCGCATAAATTGCGAGATCAGGAAGTGTGTTGGCCCGCACGATCGGCTCGATCTGCTGATGGAACGCGCCCGGCTCATGGGCGTTGTCGGCGCCCGCAAGCTGCGGATAAACGACGCGCGTCAGGAAATCGAATAGCCCTGTGTGCCAAGTCTGCTCGATCACGAAATGCTCCAGCATCTCCGGCATCAACTCGCGCACATAGGAATAAAAATTGATCTTGGCTGGCGCCAGCTCCGGCATGCCGATCGCGCGCCGCGCCGCGCTCAGCGTCTCAAAACCATCCTTGAAACCTTCGATGAGTATCAGGCGGCCGCCCGGCCGCAGCATGTTTGCCATATTGCGCACGGCCAGCTTCTGCTCTTCGAGATCACGCAGATTGATCAGGACCCGCACGCACAGGCCGGTATCATAGTCCTTGCCCGCATTCTTCGGCGCCAGAACCGAATCGTGAAAGAAGCGGTTATTGGTTTCGCCATAAGCCTTTCGAGCCCGTTCGACCATGTTCTCCGCATAATCGAACGAATCGAGCGAGGCGACCTTTTCGCGCAGTTGCTGCGAAACATAGCCGTTGCCACAACCGATCTCGATCATCCGCATGGACGGATGAAGGTTCTTGAGGATGAACTGAAGCTCGTGATCGCGCTGAACCGTGTCAGCAATGTTGACCTTAGCTATCTCCTGCTCGGTCTTGGCGCGATGGTTCCAGAACTGGTCGGTTTCAGACTTCATGTGTAGGCTCCAAATATCGGCGGCGGTTGTGCGACCGCCCGCCCTTGAGTGCGAGGTCGTAGCTGCTAGAGCGTCGCCGCAACGGAAGCGAGGGCCGAGACGAGAACCGGCAGCCGCGACCGAAAATAGATGTCGTGACCGGTGACACTTAGATGAAGCTGATCGTCGAGGACAAGGCTTTCATAGGTCACTTCGCCTGCATTGACCGCGGCATCGCAAGCATGTTCCGCGTCGGCGAGCGTAGCAGACTTCGCCGCGGCCACTTCGCGTGTGATTGCGTTGTAACTGCGGTTGGCCGCTTCGTAAGTGTAGTCGACGCTGGGAAGAAGCTTCTCCGTTCGGGTGGTCGGGTGGTTTGTGCCCAAGATCACCTGTTTCGCGCCAAAAATCCGGGCCCGATCGATGATCTCGCTGAGATTAGCGCGGAACGCGTCCGGTGAAACACGCGGGTGCCCGCGATCCGTTTCCCAGACATTGCAGTCATTCATGCCGAATTGCACGAGTACGATATGCGGGGAATGCGATTGAAGGTCGTAGGCGATCCGTTCGAGTGCCTGCCGTGTGGTATTGCCGTTGATCGAAGGGTTTTGGAATTGCAAATCGACACTGCTAGCAAATTGTTGCTCCAGTGCAGCGGAGAGGCGCCCAACCCATACGCGATGAGGGGACACGCCCTGGCCAAAGCAGATCGAATCGCCAAAGAAGAAAACTCGCAGAGTTCTTGCGGCCACCGATTTTGTCTCCTTGATCCGGCGCATTTCCAACCCTTCAGGCGCATGTCAATGAAAGGTGCCGAGCGGGCGCTTAAAATCGATGCAGACTGTTTCGTCAACGGGCCAGTCGCTCTGGCATGCGATCAAGCGGCAAACCCGTTGACGGCGCCAGCCGAATCCTATTGCCTCGACGAACGCCAACAGACCCTAGATTTCTGCGTTGAATACGATGTTGTCGAACTGGGCATAAGCGCGGCCAGTGCTCGCAGCCCGAATCGAACCCACGGCCATGCCTGTTGTAGAAGCCGATATCCATCGCTCACCGTTGTAGATGTTGCTTTCCTGCTGCACAGTGAAGGCGACGGCCGGGACCACTCGCATCGCCGTGGGGAATGGCAAGGCCTGCTGGAAGTAGCCAGTCGTTGCCTGATAGCAGTCGAGGAACATCGAACTCCCCGGCCGCCAGTAATATCGCTCGCAGAGCTGTCGCTCCTGCGTCTGGCTGCGGGCGAGCCAGGGGCTCGGCGTCGTCCCGGTTTCCAGCTTGATCGCGCGGAACGTGACGGCTCCCGCGGTCGGCGCGATCCGCACTGCGAGAGTTCCGCTGTCGCCGGCGGCCGGCGTCAGCGTGACGAAGCGCCGGCCACTGCCGGCAGTGATCGTGCCTGTCGCGCTGCCGAGCGCCACCTCGAGATTGCCGCCGGCGAGATCCTCGACCGAGAGGCAGAGCGGCATCTGCGCGAAGGAGGCGACACCCCACAGCGCCGGCTCGACCACCTGCACGATGCCGCCGGCGGTCAGCGTCAGGTCGAAGCCGTTTCGGCTGAGCGTGGCACCACCGGCATGCGCCTTCCAGCGATCGAAGCCGTAGGCTCCTGCCGCCAGCGCCCCTCCGGCGAAGCCGCGCTGGTTGACCTGCCAGTCGCCGTTGATCAGGAGATTCGGCCGCGGCGCCTCGCGAGCCCAGGCGCTGGCCGGCAAGGTCACGACCCCGCTCGTCCGGTCGACGACCAGCGCCTCGGTCCAGCTCTCGCCGTCGGCGCTGACCTTGACCCGCAGCTGGTCGTCGCCGGACAGCCCGATTTCGGCCCGGCTGGAGAACCCGTCCTGGAACAGCAGGCTCGCCGTGTCCGCCGCGCCGGCCTTGTTGAGCTTGAGCCGATGATCCGCGCCGGCATGGCTGAACAGGGCGGCCTCGCTCGAGGCCGCGAAACGCGTCACCGTGTCGGCCGCGGCGTTCACGCCCCAGAGTTCGGCGCCGAGGCTGCTCTGCGGCTGCGCGCGGCGCCATTGCGTGCCGGTCCAGACATGATGCTCGGCCTCGTCGCTCACCCAGGCCTGCCAGCCGGGGCGCGGATCGAGGAAGCTCCAGGCGCCATCCTCGAAGATGGCGAGGTCGTCCTGATGGCCCGAGAAGACGCCGGTGCCCCCGGCCGGCACGATATAGGCCGAGGTCTCGCCGGGCGAGGCCGGCGGCACGCTCTGCGTCCGGCTCATGACGACGAGATGCACCAGCGCGTCGAGCCGCATCAGCGCATCATTGTGGGTGACGTGTTTCTGCGCCTGCCCGGCGGCGAGCAGGGGCAGGCCAAGACGCGGCGTTTCGCTCATGGAACCTCGCAGGATCGGAGCGGCGCGGGGATGCGCCATGCCGGCCGATTATGCGGGCTCGCAATGCAGCGGGGATCGTTCGAAGCGCCATCCCCGCCCGGCCTATCGGCGATGCGGCGTCCGGCGCTCGGCTCTTCCCGCCTGAGCCGCGGGGAGCATCGCTCAATCCAGCTCGAACGCGTCCTGGTAGTTCAGCTTCAGCGCCGGGTCCTGCTCCTCCTTGCGCAGCAGGCAGTTGCCGACGACGAGCAGCTCGATCTCCGAGCCCATGAAGCAGCGGAAGGCGTCGCCCGCCGTGCAGACGATCGGCTCGCCCCGGACGTTGAAGGAGGTGTTGACCACGACCGGACAGCCGGTCAGCGCCTTGAAGCGCGAGATCAGCCGGTGATAGCGCGGATTCGTCTCGGCATGCACGGTCTGGATGCGGGCCGAGTAGTCGACATGGGTGACGGCGGGAATCGTCGAGCGCGGCACGTTCAGCTTGTCGATGCCGAACAGCGCCTTCTCCTCCGGCGTCATCTCGCGCCGCAGCTCCTCGCGCACATCGGCGACCAGCAGCATATAGGGCGAATCGCCGTCGAGCTCGAACCAGTCGGCGACGTCCTCGCGCAGCACGGAGGGCGCGAAAGGCCGGAAGCTCTCGCGGTATTTGACCTTGAGGTTGAGCGTCCTCTGCATCGCCGGCGAGCGCGGATCCCCGAGGATCGAGCGGCCGCCTAGGGCGCGCGGCCCGAACTCCATCCGCCCCTGCATCCAGCCGACGGCCTTGCCGTCGGCGAGGCCCTGGGCGGTGGCGTCGATCAGGATCTCGTCATCCATCACGGTGAATTTCGCGCCGGCGGCCACCAGCTCGGCCTCGATCTCGGCCTGGCTGAACTCCGGCCCGAGATAGCTGCCGGCCATGGCATCGCCTTTGGCCGGCACCGCGCGCGGCTTGCCGTGGAAGAGATGGTAGCCCGCCAGCGCCGCCCCGAGCGCGCCGCCGGCATCGCCGGCGGCCGGTTGGATCCACAAGCCCTCGAACAGGCCCTCGCGCAGCAATTTGCCATTGGCGACGCAGTTCAGCGCGACGCCGCCGGCGAGGCAGAGATTCGTCATGCCGGTCTCGGCCCGGACGGCGCGGGCGAGGCGCAGCACGATCTCCTCGGTCACCGCCTGGACCGAGGCGGCCATGTCCATGTGGAACTGGGTCAGCAACTGCTCGGGCTTGCGGACCGGCTCGCCGAACAAAGCGGCGAACCTGTCATTGGTCATGGTCAGGCCGACGCCATAGTTGAAATAGCTCTGGTCGAGCTGGAAGGAGCCGTCCTCCTTCAGGTCGACCAGCTTCTCCAGCATCAGCCTGGCGAAGCGCGGGGTCCCGTAGGGCGCAAGGCCCATGACCTTGTATTCCCCGGAATTGACCTTGAAGCCGATATAATAGGTCACCGCGGAGTAGAGCAGCCCGAGCGAATGCGGGAAATGCAGCTCCTTGTGGACCTTGAGGTCGCTGCCCTTGCCGATGGCGAGCGTCATCGTCGCCCACTCGCCGACGCCGTCCATGGTCAGCACCGCCGCCTCCTCGAACGGCGAGGGGTAGAAGGCGGACGCGGCATGCGACAGGTGATGCTCGGTGAAGAGCAGCTTCCCCACATCGAAGCCGGCTGAGAACTTCCTCAGCTCCCTGGCGATGATCTGCTTCTGGAACAGCTTGTCCCGCAGCCAGAGCGGCATCGCCATCTTGAACGACTGGAAGCCGCGCGGCGCGAAGGAGAGATAGGTCTCGAGCAGGCGCTCGAACTTGATGAAGGGCTTGTCGTAAAAGACGACCGCATCGAGCTCGTCGAGCCCGCAGCCGGCGACCGAGAGGCAGTATTCGACCGCGCGCCTCGGGAAATCGGCGTCGTGCTTCCGGCGGGTGAAGCGCTCCTCCTGCGCCGCCGCCTCGATGCGCCCGTCGACGACCAGCGCGGCCGCGCTGTCATGATAGAGCCCCGATATCCCGAGAATGCGCATCGCGGCCGTGCGCTTCAGAACAGCGTGTAGATGAAGGGCGCGATCGCACTGCCCTTGGTCAGGAACAGCAGGCCGCCGAGCAGCACGCACATCAAGAGGATCGGCACCAGCCAGAACTTCTTTCGCGCCGCCATGAAGCGGAAGAACTCGCGCAGGAACGACATCGCAGCAATCCCGTCAGAACTGGTCCTTCATCGAGACCGGCTCCGGCCCCGGCGGATCGCGCACGATCCAGTAGCTCTTCGCCTCCGGCTGCCTCTTCAGCCTGAGGAAGTCCTTGCCGACGAGCCGGGCGACGAAGGCCATCGGCGTGAAGACGAGGAAGAACAGGATGCCGAGCATGATCGGATTGACGATCGCCGCCAGCAGCAGGCCGACCTTCATCCAGAGCTTGTTCAGCGGCGCCAGCACGGCCGGCCTGACCAGCGCGAGCGCGAGGAAGCCGGCGGAGATCAGCCCGAGCCAGGGCCAGGCCCTGCCCGCGTGCCAGGCATTGTAGAGGCCGATCAGCGCGAAGACGGCCGCGAAGACGAGGCCGAAGGAGCGATCGCTCGATCCTTCGTGCTCGTCATGGCCGGCCCCGGCCTGAAATTCGTGATGGACGCCCTTCGACAAGCCGCGGCTCCTGTTCCGGCGGCATGCTCTAGGCGATTAAGCGGGGAAGGTCGAGGGTGGAGGCGGCGCGGACGCCCGCCAGCGCGCCATGCTCGGGTTTGACCCGAGCATCTCAGGCCGGCAGAGGCCCCTCTCGGCGCCTTCTCGTCACGAGATTCTCGGGTCTGCGCTTTGCGCCGCCCGAGAATGACGCCACTTTCCCTCAGCTCAACATCCGCGTATCGCCGCAGATCGAGATCTCCTGGCCGGAGATGGTCTTGGCGAAGGGCGAGGCCAGGAAGACGATCTGCCTGGCGATGTCGTTCGGATCGACGAACTGCTTGATCGAGACGCCGGCGAAGAGCCTCGCCGTCATCTCCTCATGCGAGACGTTCATCGAGCGCGCCTTGTTGGCGATCACGCTCTGGATCCGCGGCCCGTCGACCAGGCCGGGGCAGATCGCATTGGCGCGGATGCCGAATTCGCCGAGCTCGGCCGAGAGCGCCTTGGTGAAGCCGATCACGCCCCATTTCGCCGCCGCATAGGGCGAGCGCAGCGGGAAGCCATGCTTGCCGGCCTGGCTCGACAGATTGACGATCGAGGCGTTCTTCGACTGCTTCAGGTGCTCCACGGCGAGCCGCGTGCAGTTGAACTGGCCGGTCAGATCGACGGCGACGCAGGAATCCCAGTCCTCCGGCGCGATCTCGTCGACCCGGCCGGTCGGCCCGGCGATGCCGGCATTGTTGACCAGGCAGTCGAGCCCGCCGAGCGCGGCGAGCGCCTCCTCGAACAGCCGCGCCACCGCCTTGCGGTCGGAGACGTCGCAGACCGAGCGCGTGATCGCAGGATCGCTTTCGGCCATCGCGGCGAGCGCCTTGTCGTCGACGTCGCAGATATGGACCTTGGCCCCCTCCGCCGCGAAAGCGCGCGCCGTCGCGCGGCCGATGCCGCTGGCGCCCGCCGTCACCAGCACGCGCAGGCCCTTGATCGTCAGATCCATGATTCTCGTTCCTCCCTTGTTGCGCTACGCCGTCATTGCGAGCCGCCGGGGCTTGCCTTCGGCAAGGCCGAGGACAGGCTCCGCGAAGCCATCCAGGGGGCGGTAGAGCACTGCCGCCCTTGATTGCTTCGTCGCTTACGCTCCTCGCAACGACGGATGCCGTTTCAACGCCTACTCCGCCAGCCGCGCCGTCCGTTCGATATGCTCCGCCGCGGCGCCGATGTCCTCGACCAGCGCCCGCCGCGCCGCCGCCGGGTCGCGCCGCCGCAGCGCTTCCAGCAACTGTGCATGCGCGACGACCGCACTGCCGCCGTCGAGCCGGCGCGGTTCGTGCCGCATGTCGAGATTGAGGATCGGCCCGGCCTTGAGCCAGAGACGCGAGATCATCTCGACCAGAGAAGGCATGCCGGCCGCCTCGTACAGCGCGAAATGCAGGTCGCGATTGGCGGCGACTGCCGCCGCGGGGTCCGGCGGCTCGGCCTTGGCTGCCGCCAGGAACGCCGCCTCGTGCCGTGCGACCGTAGCGATCTGCGCGTCGGTGATCGCCTTCGCCGCCTCCTCGGCGGCAAAGCCTTCGACCACCAGCCTGATCCGGGTGAGCTCGCGGAACTGCGCCAATGTCAGCACCGGCACCCGCACCGCCCGCCCGGGCAGAACCTCGAGCGCCTTGTCCGCGGCAAGCCGGCTGACCGCCTCTCGCACCGGCATCATCGAGACGCCGAGCGCCTCGGCGACGCGGCGCAGCGAGAGCTTCTCGCCCGGCGCCAGCCGCCCGGCGATCAGCAGCGCCCTGAGCTCGCCGGTGACGCGCTCGCCCAGCGTCTCGTGCAGCAGCGAGCCGACTTCGTCGAGCGCCGACACCTCCCCGACCTTCGCCGGGGCGGAGGCGGCAGGCGGCGCTCGCGGCGCATCGGAGGGCTGGACTCGGGCAACCATGTCTGCCAACTTAACTGTGATCACAGATCACGACAAGCGGCCCGAAGACCGCGTGGACACCAAGCCCGACGCCGAAGCGCGCGGGAAAGTTCTGGGAGGAACGCATGTCAGAACAGTCAAGGATCAGGGGCCTCTCGCGTCGTCAGACGCTCGCCGGGCTCGGCGTCACGGCGACCGGCCTGATCGCCAGCCCGGCGATCATCCTCGCGCAGACGCCGGACGCCATCCGCTTCGGCCATCTGACGCCGCGCACCGGCTTTCTCGGCCCGCTCGGCGAATACGGCGTCATGGCCGCCGACCTCGCCGCCGAGGAGATCAATGCCGCCGGCGGCATCAACGGCCGCAAGCTCGAATTGCTGAAGGAGGATTCGGTCAACCCGCAGACCGCCTCGACCAAGGCCGAGCGCATGATCGAGCGCGACAAGGTCGCCTGCATCATCGGCGAGATCTCGTCGGCCTCCTGCCTGACGATCTCGCAGGTCGCCGCCCGCAACAAGACGCTCTTCCTCAACACCGGCGGCAATTCCGACGCGCTGCGCGGCGAGAGCTGCAACCGCTACATGTTCCATGTCGAGCATCAGAACTCGATGTATGTGAAGAGCTGCGGCCGCTCACTGATGGCGCAGGGCCTGGTCAAGGGCAAGAAATGGTTCTCGCTCACCGCCGACTACGCCTTCGGCCATGACCTGCTCAAGGTCGCCAAGCGCTTCATGGAAGCCAATGGCGGCCAGTTCGCCGCCGACAAGCTGGTGCCGACTGACGCGACCGACTTCTCCGCCCTGCTGCTCGAGATCCGCGCCGCCAAGCCCGATCTCGTCATCTCCAATCTCGCCGGCAACCAGATCACCAATTTCCTCAAGCAATACGCCGAATTCGGCCTCTCCTTCCCGGTCGCCGGCTTCGGCTTCGACACCGCCCTCGCCTGGGCCGCCGGCAAGGACAATTTCGGCGGCGTCTGGCCCTGCGTCTGGCACCACCTGATCGACACGCCGTCGAGCAAGGCCTTCGTCGCCGCTTTCACCAAGAAGTACGGCAAGCCGCCGGAGAACCAGGCCTGGGGCGACTATGTCGGCGTCAAGGTCATGGCCCAGTCGATGGCCGAGACCAAGTCGACCGACACCGCCAAGATCCTCGAACATCTCGAAAAGGGGGCGAAGTTCGACGTGATGAAGCCCCGTCAGGGCTATTTCCGCGCCTCCGACCACCAGCTCATCAGCGAGATGTACACGATCACCGCGCTGCCGGCGGCCCAGGTCAAGAACCAGTGGGACCTCTTCACCTCCTCGCCGCCGGTGCCCGGCCCGAACGAGGACATGGAGGTCATCGCCACCCAGGGCGACGAAGCCGTCTGCAAGATGAGCTGACGAGCGCCTCCGCACAGGCACTGCGCCAACCCCTCTCCCGGATGGGAGAGGGGCAGGGGTGAGGGACCGCCGCTAATCATCGAAGCGAAGCGGCACCGTTGCGCCCCTTATCGGTAAGGGCAGGCCCTCATCCCTGCCCTTCTCCCACACGGGAGAAGGGTTCCCCGCGCCCCTCGGGCCGCTAACAGCAACCCGAACAAAGGCCATTCCTTGCTCACCCTCTTCATCCAGCAGGTGCTGAACGGGCTGCTCGACGGGGTCTATTACCTCCTGATCGCGCTCGGCCTGTCGCTGATCTTCTCGCTCGGCGGCATCGTCAACCTGGCCCATGGCGCCTTCTATGCGATCGGCGCCTATCTCACCATCGTGCTGGCGCCGCATATCGGCTTCGGCGGCGCCATCGTCGCCTCGCCGGTGCTGGTCGCCTTGATCGGCATCGTCATCGAGCGCGGCCTGTTCCGGCACTTCTACCGGCGCGACCCGATCCTCTCCCTGCTCCTGACCTTCGGCCTCGCCATGGTCGCCGAGCAGTCGCTGCGCATGATCTTCGGCGCCCCGCCGCTCTCCTTCTCGATCCCGCCGGCCCTGCGCGGCCAGCTCTTCCTCGGCGACTTCATCTATTCGCGCTATCGCGCCCTGCTGATCCTGATCGCCGCCGCCTGCGTGCTCGGCCTGTGGTTCCTGCTGCAGCGCACCGCCTTCGGTCGCGTCGTGCGCGCCGGCGTGCAGAACCCCGACATGGTCGGCGCGCTCGGCATCTCGCTGCAGCCCTACATGATGACGGTCGCCGCCATCGGCATCGGCCTCGCCGGTCTCGCCGGCGTGCTGCTGGCGCCGATCTATTCGATCCATCCGGCCATGGGCCAGGAGATCATCACCCCGGCCTTCGTCGTCGTCGTGATCGGCGGGCTCGGCTCGTTCTGGGGCGTCGTCGTCGCCGCTTTGATGGTCGGCCTCGTCAAGGGCGTCACCATCGGCCTCGGCCTGACGCAATGGTCGACCGCGGTGATCTACCTGATGATGCTGCTCGTCCTGCTCTTCCGTCCGCGCGGCCTGTTCGGCGAGCGCATCCAGCGCTTCGAGTGAGGCCATAATGACCCCCTCGCAACGCGACTACGCCCCGCTCGCCCTTACCGCCATCGGCCTCAGCCTGCTGCCCTCGCTGATGCATGCGGTCGGGCTCGGCACCACCTCGGCCACCGAGGTCGTCGTCTTCGCCATCGCCTGCATGGCGCTGAACATCCTCGTCGGCACGACCGGGCTCGTCTCCTTCGGCCATGGCGCCTGGTTCGGCATCGCCGCCTATGCCGCGGGGCTGATCCAGCGCAACTGGCTGCCCGGCCAGTTCGCCTTGCCGATCCTGCTCGCGGTGGCCTTCGTCGCGCTGATCGCCTTCGCCTTCGGCGCGCTGATCCTGCGCCGGCGCGGCGTCTACTTCTCGTTGCTGACGCTGGCGCTCGCCGCGATGACCTATTCGGTCGCCTTCCGCTGGACCTCGGTCACCGGCGGCGAGGACGGCCTGGGCGGCATCAGGCGCCCGCTCTTCGCCGGCGTCGATTTCGAGGCCGCCCTGCCCTTCTATGTCCTCGTCGCGGCCATCGGCTTCGCCGTGGTCTACGGGCTCTGGCGCTTCCACCGCTCGCCGGTCGGCACCGTGCTCGTCGCCATCCGCGAGAACGAGCAGCGCGCCCGCTTCCTCGGCTACGCCACCACCCGCTACAAGCTCGTCGCCTTCACCATCTCGGCGGCGCTGACGGGCCTGGCCGGCACGCTCCTGCTCTTCAACAACCGCATGACCTCGGCCGAGCCGATCTCGGTCGCCTTCTCCGGCGAACTCCTGGCGATGGTGGTGATCGGCGGCATGCGCTCCTTCCTTGGCCCTGCGCTCGGAGCGCTCTTCTTCGTCGTCTTCCGCGACTATCTCTCCAGCGTCACCGAGAACTGGCTGTTCTGGTTCGGCCTGCTCTTCGTCGCCTTCATCGTCTTCTCGCCGGACGGGCTGGTCGGCGTCGGCCAGCGCCTGCTCGGGCCCTTCCGCAAGACGGCGGCCGAGGATGCGGCGATGTCGGCCCGCAAGGCCGGCGCTGTCGAGCTCCCCGCCTTCATGAAGCCGCAGGACGCCGGCGACGGCACCATCCTGACCGCGACCGGCCTCGCCAAGAGCTTCGGTGGCATCAAGGCGGTGGAGAATGTCGATCTGCAGCTGCGCGACCGCAAGCTGCATGCGCTGATCGGCCCGAACGGCGCCGGCAAGACCACCGCCTTCAACCTGATCTCGGGCCTGTTCAGGCCGGATCGCGGCGAGGTCCGCCTGCGCGAGCGCGACATCGCCGGCCTCTCTCCCGAGGCGATCACCCGGGCCGGCATCGGCCGCGCCTTCCAGATCACCAATCTCTTTCCCGCGCTCTCCGTCGCCGAGAATGTCCGCCTCGCCGTGCAGGCACGCGCACCTCAGCGTTTCGGGCTCTGGCGGGCGGCCGGCGCCCTCGACCAGGTCAATGACGAGACCCGCCAGCTCATCGCGACCATGGGCCTCGCCGGCATCGAGCGGGCCGAGGCCGGTTCGCTCAGCTATGGCGGCCAACGCCTGCTCGACATGTCCCTCGCCCTCGCCACGAGCCCGCGCGTGCTGCTGCTCGACGAGCCGCTCGCCGGCCTCGCCGCGGCCGAGCGCGAGCGTGTCGGCAATCTGATCAAGTCGATCTCGGCCGACCTGCCGGTGCTTCTGGTCGAGCACGACATCGACCGCGTCTTCGCCATCGCCGACCATGTCACCGTGATGAACGAGGGCTCGGTGCTGGTCGACGGCACGGTCGAGGACGCGCGCTCCTCCGCGAAGGTGCAGGAGGTCTATATCGGCTCCGGCGCCCATGCGCTGGCCGAGAAGCCGCGCGAGAGCGCCGCCGGCGACAAGGTCCTGCTCGGCCTCGACAACGTCGACACCTTCTACGGCAAGAGCCACATCCTGCGCGGCGTCTCCTTCGGCGTGCACGAGAACGAGATCGTTGCCCTGCTCGGCCGCAACGGCGCCGGCAAGTCGACCCTGCTCAAGACCATCACCGGCATCGCGCCGCCCGCCTCCGGCTCGATCAGCCTCGCCGGCGACGACATCGCCGGCCTGCCGCCGGCCAGGATCGCCCGCGCCGGCGTGGCTTACGTCCCGCAAGGGCGCGGTCTCTTCGCCGGCATGAGCGTCAGGGACAATATGGAGCTCGGACGCCTGCGCCGGCGCACCGGCAACGGCAGCCATTGGGAGGACGACAAGATCTTCGCCTTCTTCCCGCGCATCAGGGAGCGCTGGCATTCGCCGGCCGACTATCTCTCCGGCGGCGAGCAGCAGATGGTCGCAGTGGCACGCGCCCTCTCCGGCGATACCAGGATGCTGCTGCTCGACGAGCCGTTCGAGGGCCTGGCGCCGGCCGTGGTCGAGGAATTGTTCGAGGCTTTCGACAAGCTCCGGAAGGAGATCGCCATCATCATCGTCGACCACCATCTCGACCTGGCGCTGGCGCTCTCCGACCGCACCGTCGTGCTCGAGCGCGGCCAGGTCACCCATATCGGCCCCTCGCGCGCGCTGAGCCAGGACCTCGCGCTCCGGCGGCAGGTGCTGTGGCTGTGATGGGTTCCCCGCGTCTATCCTATCAACCGAGACACTGCCGCATGACCAAGATCGCCATCGTCGGTTCGGGCCTGATCGGCCGCGCCTGGGCCACCGTCTTCGCCAGCCATGGCTTTGAGGTCGCATTGCACGACGTGAAGCCGGAAGCGGCCAAGGCCGCCCGCGCCCATATCGGCAGGAACCTGAAGGAGCTCGCCGGCCACGGTCTCGTCGACGACCCCAAGGGCTCGCTCGCCCGCATCCGCGTCGCGAAGAACCTCGCCGACGCGCTGAAGGGCGTCGCGCTGGTGCAGGAGAACGGGCCGGAGACGGTCGAGGCCAAGCGCGAATTGTTCGCGCAGATGGACGCGCTCGCCCCCACCTCGGCGATCCTGGCGTCCTCGACCTCCTTCATCATGGCCTCGACCTTCTCGGAGGCGCTGAAGGGGCGGGCCCGCTGCCTTGTCGCCCACCCCGTCAACCCGCCGCATCTGGTCCCGATCGTCGAGCTCGCCCCGGCGCCCTGGACCGATCCGAAGGTCGTCGCCAGGGCCAGGCGCATCTACGAGCAGGCCGGCCAGGTGCCGATCACGCTGCGCAAGGAAAAGCCCGGCTTCGTGCTCAACCGCCTGCAGGCGGTGCTGCTGGCCGAGGCCTTCCGCCTGGTCGGCGAGGGCGTCGCCAGCGCCGCGGATGTCGACAAGACGATCCGCGACGGGCTCGGCCTGCGCTGGTCGTTCATGGGCCCGTTCGAGACGATCGAGCTCAATGCGCCGGGCGGGATCCCGGATTACTGCGCACGCTATTCGGAATCGCTCGACCGCATGGTCAAATCCTCGGAGGGGCTCGGCAATCCGTTCAAGCCCGAGACGGTGGCCGAGGTGATGCGCGACTGGCGTGGCGCCCAGGACGCCAGCCGCGTCAAGCGCCTCAGCGATTGGCGCGACAGCCGGCTCGCCGCTCTGCAGGCGCACAAGCGCGCCGCGAAGCGCAAGCCGGCGTGAGTTTCAGGACTTAGGGATCAGCGAAGGATCATCGCATGGCCAAGAACCGCAAAGTCATCATCACCTGCGCCGTCACCGGCGCGATCCATACGCCCTCCATGTCGCCCTATCTGCCGGTGACGCCCGACGAAATCATCGATGCCGCCGTCGGCGCGGCCGAGGCCGGCGCGGCTTTGGTCCATGTCCACGCCCGCAACCCGAAGACCGGCCAGCCCGACCAGTCGCCCGAGGCCTTCGAGCCCTTCCTCAAGGTGATCAAGCAGCGCTCGAACTGCGTCATCAACATCACCACCGGCGGCGCTCCGACCATGGGCGTCGAGGAGCGCCTGCAGCCCTGCGCCCATTTCAAGCCCGAAGTCGCCTCGCTCAACATGGGCTCGATGAATTTCGGGCTCTACCCGATGCTGAACCGCTTCAAGGAGTTCAAGCACGACTGGGAGTACCCCTATCTCGAAGGCTCGAAGGACCGCATCTTCAAGAACACCTTCAAGGACATCGAGAACATCCTCACCACCTGCGCCGAGAACGGCACGCGCTTCGAGATCGAGTGCTACGACATCGGCCATCTCTACACGCTGGCGCATTTCGTCGATCGCGGACTGGTCAAGCCGCCCTTCTTCGTCCAGTCGGTCTTCGGCATCCTCGGCGGCATCGGCCCCCACCCCGAGGACGTCGCCCATATGAAGCGAACCGCCGACCGGCTCTTCGGCGACGCCTATCACTGGTCGGTGCTCGGCGCCGGCCGCCATCAGCTCCCGATCGCGGCGATGGCGGTCTCGATGGGCGGCAATCTGCGCGTCGGCCTCGAGGATTCGCTCTGGCTCGGGCCGGGTCAGTTCGCGAAGTCGAACGCCGATCAGGTCAGGGCGGCGCGGATGATCGTCGAGGGCCTCGGCCTCGAGATCGCGACGCCGGAGGACGCGCGCGAGCAGCTCCAGCTCAAGGGCGCCGACAAGGTCGCGTTCTAGCAAGCCGCACCGCCCTTGCGAGCGCAGCGAAGCAGTCCAGGGGGCGTGGAGCGCTGCCGCCGCTGGATTGCTTCAGAGCTATGCGCCTCGCAATGACGTTTTCCGTGATCGAGCCCGACCGAAAGGCGTTCCAGACATGATGAGGGCATATCCGGCGAGCTTGGCTCGCCGGATGCCATTACGATAATGCTCGCGGCCGACGCAGAAAGAACCGCCGGCCGCGCAGCCAATGCAGACCTTCACCTTCATCCTGATCCTGGTCATGGCCGTGGTGGCGTCCCAGCCCCTGACCCGGCTGCTCGGGATCGTCCCGCTGCCCGTCGTCCAGATCGCGCTGGGCGCGGCGCTGGCCTGGCCGACCGCCGGCTTCCATGTCGCGATCGAGCCGGAGCTCTTCCTCCTGCTCTTCATCGCCCCGCTGCTCTTCGCCGATGCCTGGGAGGCGCCGAAGCGGGAATACCGCAAGCTGCTGCGTCCGATCCTGTCGCTCGCCTTCGGCCTGGTCTTCTTCACCACGCTCGGCTGCGGCCTCGCTCTGCACTGGCTCGTGCCGTCCATGCCGCTGCCGGTCGCCTTCGCGCTCGCCGCTGTGCTGTCGCCGACCGATGCGGTGGCAGTGTCCTCCATCGTCGACAAGGAGAGCGTGCCCAAGGATCTGATGCACGTCCTGGAAGGCGAATCGCTGCTCAACGACGCTTCGGGCCTGGTGATCTTCCGCTTCGCCACTGCCGCCGCGCTGACCGGAAGCTTCTCGCTCTGGCAGGCCTCGCTCGCCTTCGTCGTCGCGGTCGCCGGCGGAATCGCCGCCGGGCTGCTGGCGATCGTGATCGTCTCCTGGGCCCTGAAGCTGCTGGCGAAGTTCGACCGGATCGCGCCGGAGGCGCAGCTGCTGGTCGTGATGCTCCTGCCCTTCGCCGCCTTTCTCGGCGCGGAAGCCGTCCATGCCTCCGGCGTGCTCGCGGCCGTCGTCGCCGGCCTGGCCGTCGGGCGGACGCGCACGGCCAACCAGCTCGGCGTCTCCGCCTACATGCTCGCCCACTCGTTCTGGACGATGCTCGCCTTCCTCCTGAACGGCGCCCTCTTCGTGGTGCTCGGCCTGCAATTGCCGGCGATCATCCGCACCGCTCCGCCGGCGCTCACCGGCTGGCACTGGTTCTGGCAGCCGCTCGGCATCGTCGTCGCGCTGACGCTCTGCCTGATCGTTCTGCGCTTTCTCTGGATCACCGTCGCCATCGCACTGAGCCGCATCGTCGCCCGGCGCCTGCGCCGCGAGGCGATCCGGACCACCGCGCGCACGCGGCTGGCCGGCTCCATCGCCGGCGTGCGCGGCGCCGTCACCCTCGCCGGCGTGCTGTCCCTGCCGGTGCTCGCGCTCGACGGCTCGCCCTTTCCGGCGCGGGACGTGGCGATCTTCCTGGCGGCCGGCGTGATCCTGCTCTGGCTGGCGCTCGCCAGCCTCGGCCTGCCGCCGATCGTGCGCGGGCTCGCGAGCGGCCACGGCGTTGCTCACGCCACCGAGATGCGGCGGGCACGGATCGTGGCCACGGAGGCGGCGATCGCCAGGCTGGAAGGCATCGCTCATCGCGGCGGCACCGACGGGGCCGCCTCGGTCGACCAGGCCGTGGCGGAAGGCCTGATCGCGACCTACCGGCGCCGCCTCGCTCTGCTCGACGACGGCCAGACGCCACGGGAGGAGGCTGCGGCGTTGCAGAGCGCCGAGAGCACCTTGCGCCGCGCCGCGCTGACGGCGGAGCGGCAGGCCCTGCGCGAGCTTCTCAAGCGCGGCGACATCGACGATGTCGCCTTCAATGCGCTGACGCACGAGCTTGCACTGCACGACGTGCTCGCCGGCGCGAAGGCCCGGGCGCACTGACTTGGGCTCCAAACTAAAATCGAGAGACGGATTCACCGATCAGATTGATTCAATCTGACCGGAGCCGGCTCTAGCTCCGCACAGCCAGAATGAACAGGCGTGGGAAGCGCAGCAGCACCTTGCCGTCCGGCTCGACCGGATAGGCGGCGGCGATCTTCTCGCGATAGCGGGCCAGAAAGGCCTCGCGCTCTCCGGCTGGCAACGGATCGATATAGGGTTTCAGGCCGGTGCTCATGAACCATGCGACGATGGCGTCGTGACCGGCGAGCGCATGGACATAGGTGGTCTGCCAGATCTCGACCTCGCAGCCGGCCTGCATCAGCCAGCGTCGGTAATCCGAGAACGAGCCGATGACCGCCTTCGAGCCCCGCGCATTGACGAGGCGCCCGGCCCACGGCCCCTCGGCAGCCGCTTCATCCATCGAAACATGCGAGGGCTCGGCGAGGTTGTTCGGCATCTGCACCGCGAGCGCTCCGCCCCGCCTCAGCGCCCGCGCGAGCCGCGCGAACAGCGCGGCATGGTCGGGGAGCCATTGCAGCACGGCATTGGCGAAGACCAGGTCGTAGCGGTCGTCAGCCGACCACTCGTCGAGATTCGCCAACGTGAAAGACAGCTGCGGCAGGCGCCTGCGTGCCTTCTCGATCATGTCGGGCGAGGAATCGAGGCCTTCCACCACCGCGCCCGGAAAGCGGGCGGCGACCAGTTCGGTGCTGTTGCCGGGGCCGCAGCCGAGATCGATGCAGCGCCGCGGATCGGCGAGGCGCACCCGCTGGATCAGGTCGAGCGAGGGCCGCGTCCGCTCGTCCTCGAAGCGCAGATACTGGTCCGCATCCCAGTCGACCTTGCCCGTCATGCGCGCTGCTCCATTCGTCGCGATCGACCTGTGCCGCTACAGCGAGCGCATCAGGCCGCCGTCGACGCGCAGGTTCTGGCCGGTGATGTAGCCGGCGCCGTCCGAGGCGAGGAAGGCGATCGTCGCGGCGATCTCCTCGCTGGTGCCGTAGCGCTGCATCGGCACGCCGGCGCGGCGCTCCTCGGTCTGCGGCAGCGAGTCGATCCAGCCGGGCAGGACATTGTTCATGCGCACGTTCTGCGCGGCAAACTGATCGGCGAAGAGCTTGGTGTAGGCGGCGAGCCCGGCGCGGAACACGGCCGAGGTCGGGAACATTGCGCTCGGCTCGAAGGCCCAGGCGGTCGAGATGTTGATGATCGCCCCGGCCTTCTGCGCCGCCATGATCGGCGCGACCAGCCGCACCGGCCGGATCACGTTCAGCAGGTAGACGTCGAGCCCGGTGTGCCATTGCTCGTCGCTGATCTCGGTGATCGGCGCGCGCGGGCCGTGACCGGCGCTGTTGACCAGAACGTCGATCCGGCCGAAGCGCGCCAGGGTCTCGTCGACCAGGCGTTTCAGGTCCTCGTTCGACTGGTTCGAGCCGGTGACGCCGAGACCACCGAGCTCCTTGGCCAGGACCTCGCCCTTGCCTGAGGACGACAGGATCGCGACCTTGAAGCCATCCTGCGCCAGCCGCTTCGCCGCGGCGGCGCCCATGCCGCTGCCCCCGGCAGTGACGATCGCAACCTTCATCTCGGCCATCTCGATCTCCGTGGCAGCCGGCCTCTCGCTGCCGGCGGATCATGCTGACACACCTTGTGGCATCGCGGGCGGGGGCTGACCAATCAGTTCTTGCGCAGCGGCCATGCAGCGACGCCGGAGCGACGGCCGCCGCCGGGCTGCCCTGCCGCGAAACCGCTTGCAGCATACCAACCAAATGGTACGTATCGCCGCATGCCACGGCCCACCAAGCAATCGCCCGAACGCGGCAATGCCCGCGACCGGCTCCTCGAAGCGGCGCGGGACGTCATCCGCGCCAAGGGCTTCGCCGCCTCCAGCGTCGACGATCTCTGCCGTGCCGCCGATGTCACCAAGGGCGCCTTCTTCCATCATTTCGCCAGCAAGGAGGCTCTCGGCGTCGCCGCGGCCGCATTCTGGAAGCAGGAGACCACCGGCTTCTTCGCCGCCGCCCCCTATCACCGGCCGGCCGAGGCGCTCGACCGCGTCCTCGCCTATGTCGCCTTCCGCAGGGCGATGATCGCCGGCGACCTCGCCGAATTCACCTGCCTCGTCGGGACCATGGCGCAGGAGGTCCACGCCAGCGCGCCGGATATCCGCGACGCCTGCGGGCGCAGCATCTTAGGCCATGCCGCGACGCTGGAGGCCGATATCGAGCAGGCCCGCCGCGACCACGGCATCGAGACGACCAGCTGGACCGCCGCGAGCCTGGCCCGGCACACGCAGGCCGTCCTCCAGGGCGGCTTCGTCCTCGCCAAGGCCGGCAACGACGCGGATCTGGCGCGCGAAAGCCTCGACCATCTCGACCGCTACATCCGGCATTTGTTCCATGTCGCGGGGGAGCGGGCGCCATGAGCCAATCCGCGACAGGCTGGATCGCCGCTGGCTGACCTCAACCCGTCTCGGCGAACGCCGTCGCCAAAGCGGCGGCCGCCTCGTCGAGCTCGGCCGTCTCATGCGCCGCACTGACCTGCAATCGCAGGCGTGCCTGGCCCTGCGCGACGATCGGAAAGGCGACCGCCGGGGCGAAGACGCCGGCCCGCACCAGCCGCGCCGCGATGGCCCGCGCCCGCTCCTCGCCGCCGATCTTCACAGCGGTGATGGCACTGTCGCTGTCGTGGCAGGCGAGCGCATGGAAGCGCAGCGCCTCGCGCAGATGCGCGACATTGCGCCAGAGCCGCTCGCGCGGGCCGGGATCGTCGCGGCAGATCTTCAGCGCCGTCAGCGCCGTCGCCGCATTCGCCGTCGTCAGGCCCATGGTGAAGATCCAGCTGCGCGACTGGGCTTTGAGCCGCTCGATCAGCGGGCGCGGCCCGGCGACGAAGCCGCCGCCGGCGCCGCCCAGCGCCTTCGACAGCGAGCCGGTCAGGAGCATGTCCGGGCCGCGATTGGAAAGGCCGCACAGAGGCGCAGTACCGGTGCCATCCGGCCCGACCACGCCGGTCGCATGCGCCTCGTCGATCAGCAGCAGCGCGTCGAACTCCTGCGCCAGCGACCGAATCCCGGCGAGCGGTGCCGCCCCGCCCTCCATGCTGAAGATGCCGTCGGTGACGATCAGGCGTCGCTTCGCCCGCCGCGTCGCTTCCAGCGCCTGCCGCAGGCCGGCGACATTGCGGTTCTCATAGGTCTCGACCTCGGCCCGGCTCAGCCGGCAGCCGTCGATGATGCTGGCATGGTTCAGCCGGTCGGAGATGATGACGTCGCCGGCCCCGACCAGGGTCGTCAGCACGCCCGCATTGGCGCTCCCGCCGGAGGAGAACAGCGCCGCCGCCTCGACGCCGAGGAAGGAGGCGAGGTTGTCGGCCAGCGCCTCGTGCAGCGGCGTCGTCGCGAAGACCGGGTAGATGCCTGTGCCGCTGCCATAGAGCCGCAGCGCCTCATTGGTCGCCGCCAGCACGCGCTCGTCGGTCGAGAGGCCGAGATAGTCGTTGGCGCCGAGCATGATCGTCTCGAGGCCGTCGAGCAGGATGCGCCCGCCTTGGCGGCGCTCGATCATCCGGCGGGCCGGGACATGCGCGGTCATGGCGCGGCCTTCGGCAGCGCGCAGGCGACGAGGCTCGTCCAGTAGCGCAGCACATGCGGAACGATCGCGTCGTTGAACACGTAGCGGTCGCCATGCAGACCCTCGCCCGGCCCGACCTCGCCGGCGCCGACCCAGGCATAGCAGCCGCCAGCGGCGCGGATCATGAAGGCGAAGTCCTCGCAGCCCAGGCTCGGCTTGAATGCGGTCGAGACGTTCTCCGGCCCGACCGCGACGGCCGCGGCCCGCGCCGCCAGCGCCGCCGCCTCGGCCGTGTTGACCACCGGCGGATAGCCGCGCCTGTAGTCGAGCGCGGCGGAGACTCCGTGCGCCGCGGCGATGCCCTGCGCGATCTCGCCGAGCAGCGCCTCGCAGTGATCCGACAGCGCCGGATCGAAGAAGCGGCAGGTGCCCTGCAGCCAGACCTCCTTCGGCACGATATTGCCGACATTGCCGCCATGGACCTGCGTCAGGCTGACGACGAGCGGCGTCTGCGGGTCGACGGCCCGCGCGACGATGCGCTGCACGCTCTGGATGAAGGCCCCGGCGGCGAGGATCGGATCGTCGCCGAGATGCGGCATGGCGACATGGGCGCCGACTCCGGAGAAGCGCAGCTCGAAATTGTCGACCGCAGCCATCTGCGCCCCGGCACGGGCCGCGATCGTGCCGAAAGGCACACCCGGCCAATTGTGCACGGCATAGACCGCCTCGACCGGAAAGCGCTCGAACAGCCCGGCCTCGATCATCTTCATGCTGCCGCCCTCGTTCTCCTCGGCCGGCTGGAAGATGAAATGGACGGTGCCGTCGAAATCCGGCGTTTCGCTCAGGAGCTTGGCCGCCCCCAGCAGCATGGCGCTATGGCCGTCATGGCCGCAGGCATGCATCACGCCGTCCTTCCTCGAGGCATAGGGCAGGCCGGTGCGCTCGACCACCGGCAGCGCATCCAGCTCGGCGCGCAGGCCGATGGCGCGCGTGCCGGAGCCTGAACGCAGCGTGCCGACGACGCCGGTGCCGCCGATACCCTCCTGCACCTCGAGACCGAAGGAGCGCAGCTTGGCGGCGACGAAGCGCGCGGTCTCGACTTCCTGGAAGCCGAGCTCGGGATTGGCGTGGATGTGATGGCGCCAGGCGACCACCTCTGGCGTCAGCGCGGCGATCGGGTCATTGTGCAGCATGGCTCTCTCCTGTCCGTGCTCAGGCTTAGGAGAGCGGGGCGGACAGCGTCTTGAACCAGATTGACCCATGATCGAGCGCAGACCGGAAAGGCAGGAGTTCTGGCGCCACGCCGCCTTCCGCGATCTCGGCCTGCTCGCGGCGCGCTTCCGCGAGCATCGCTATGACCGCCACACCCATGACGGCTATGTCATCGCGCTGATCACCGAGGGCTGCGAGCGCGTGCGCATCGGCCGGCGGGAGGTGCTGGCTCCGGCGGGCTCGGTGCTCGTCGTCAATCCCGAGGAATGGCATGACGGCGAGGCCGGCGCCGAGCAGGGCTGGGCCTACCGCACCTTCTACCCCTCCGTCGCACTGCTGTCGGATGTCGCAGCCGGGTTCGGCCAGCCGCCGCAGCCGCTGTTTCCGCAGGCGCTGATCGAGGATGCCGAGCTCTCCGGGCTCCTCGCCGCGGCTCATGCGGAATCGACCGCCCTCGATGCGACCCGCGCCGAAGCCTCCCTGCTGACCGCGCTGCGCCATCTGATCCTGCGGCATGGGGACAGCGATCGTGCCGCCGAGCCGCTCGCCCGTTCCGGCGCGCAGCGCCGTTTTTCGCGCTATAGGGAGGTGATCGAGGCCGGGCTCGCCGGCGAGCTCGACCTGCAGAGCCTCGCCACGGCCGCCGGCGTCACCCGCTTCCAGGTCATCCGCGACTTCAAGAGGATCACCGGCTCGACGCCGGCCGCCTTCATCCGCGACCGTCGCCTGCGCCGCGCCAACCGGCTGATCCGGGAAGGATCCAGCCTGGCCGACGCCGCCTTCGCCGCCGGCTTCGCCGACCAGAGCCATCTCTCGCGCAGCTTCCGCGCGGTGCACGGCATCACGCCCGGCATGTTCAGAAAGGCGGGCTGATGCATTCCCGAGGGATGGAAGCGCCAGCTCGTCCGAGAAACATGCGATAAGCCGAACAGCAGGCGGATCTTTGCGATTCGAAAGCGCACAAATCCTCCTGGAAGGCCCTTTCTCGCGAGATTCCATGAAACCGCGCCATCTTCTGCTCGCGCTCGCGATCGTTTTCTTCTGGGGCGTCAACTTCGCGGTCATCAAGCTCGGCTTGCGTCAGATCTCGCCGCTCGGCCTCGGCGTCGTCCGCTTCGTCCTGGCCGCTTTCCCCTGGATCTTCTTCATCCGGCGCCCGCAGATCCCGCTGTCCTCGCTCGCGCTCTACAGTCTGCTCATCTTCGCGCTGCAGTTCGGCCTCCTCTTCACCGGTATGAAACTCGGCGTGAGTGCCGGCCTGTCGTCGCTCGTCCTGCAATTGCAGGTCTTCTTCACCATCGGCTTCGCGATCCTGATCCTGTCGGAGCGGCCGACGCGATGGCAGTTGCTCGGAGCGCTGTGCGCCTTTGGCGGCATTGCCGTCGTCGCGGCCAATATCGGCGGCGACGTCACCATGGCCGGCCTGCTGATGCTGCTGCTTGCTGCCGCAGCCTGGGGCGGCGGCAACATCGTCTCCCGCGTGATCTCGACCAGGCACGGCGCCATCAACATGCTCGGCCTGGTGTGCTGGGGCAGCCTGTTCGCCATCCCGCCGCTGCTCGCGACGGCCCTTGCCGTCGATCCGCAAGGCCTGGCGGCGAGCTTCGTCGGGCTCGACTGGATCTCCCTCGCCGCGATCGCCTATCTCGTCTACATCTCGACCCTGTTCGGCTTCGGCGCCTGGAGCCGGCTGCTGTCGCTCTATCCGGTGGCGACGGTGGCTCCCTTCACCCTCCTCGTTCCGGTGTTCGGCTTTCTCGGATCCGCGGTCCTGCTCGGGGAAGACGTTCAGCCATGGAAACTTCTCGCCTCGGCCCTGATTATCGTCGGCCTGGTTCTCAACGTGTTCGGCAAGCGGCTCTTCGGCCGCACGTCCGTCGCCGGAGCATCCTCGGTCCCGGAGGAGCGCAACGCCGCTGAGCCGCTCCGCAAGGCGGGCTGAGCGCTCGCCGTCTCGTGAAGGAACCGGCGGCACGGTCCGTGCTTCCATCGTCGGGCGGCGAGCACCGGGGCCGGAGGCTCAGATGGCGAAAGTGGTCAGCAAGGAGGATTTCCCGGTCGGCCGCGTCCGGCAATATCTCGAGCCCGGCCCGGTCGTGCTGGTCTCCTCGCGCCATCGCGGCAGGAACAACATCATGACCATGGGCTGGCACATGGTGCTGGAATTCTCGCCTTCGCTTCTCGCCTGCCTGATCTCCAGCGGCAATCACAGCCACCGCATGGTCCGTGACAGCGGCGAATGCGTCATCAACCTGCCGACGACCAGGCTGACCGATCAGGTGATCGGCATCGGCAACTGCTCGGGCGCGAGCATCGACAAGTTCGCGAAGTTCGGGCTGACGGCGCAGCGGGCGCACGCCGTCAAGGCGCCGCTGATCGGGGAGTGCCATGCCTGCTTCGAATGCCGCGTCCACGACGAGGCGATGATCGAGCGCTACGACCTCTTCATTCTCGAAGTGGTGAAGGCGCATGTCGCGCCGCGCCCGCTGCATCCGAAGACGCTGCACTACACCGGCGGCGGCATCTTCATGATCGCGGGCAAGGTGATCGACGAGAGCGCCAGGTTCGAGCCGTTCATGCTGCGAACCTGAGCCGGTCGGCGTCAGAACTTGTAGGCGAGGCTGGCGCGCACCGCATGCGCGGACGGCTCGTGCTCGACCGTGCGGCCGAGATAGGCGCTCAGGCCGACATGGTCGAACCGGCCATAGTCGGTATAGCGGTAGTCGATGCCGAGGATCAGCCTGTCGGTCAGCGCATAGTCGACGCCGCCGCCGACCGTCCAGCCGGTCCTTGAGGCGTTGATCGTCTCGCTCAGGCCGGCGAGCGGGCTCGCATAGGTGTATTCGAGCTTGCTGAAGGCCGCGCCGGCCGTGGCGTAGACCAGGATGCGGTCGAGGCTGTAGCCGAGGCGGGCGCGCACCGAGCCCTGCCAGCTCTGCCGCACGCGGACGGTGCCGCCGGCATCGCCCTGCCCGGCATGGGCGTTCAGGCCCTCTATGTCGCCCTCGACGCCGAGCACGACCGCGCCGAGCTGGTAGTTGAAGCCGAGACGGGCGCCGCCGATGAAGGAGGACGGGCTGTAGTCGAAGGAGCGGCCGAGCGGCAGGCGGCCGGCGGTGGCGAACTCGCTCGCCCGGTCGGAGCCCCAGGAATAGCCGACCTGGCCGCCGACATAGATCCCGCTCCAATCGTAGAATGTCGGCAGCTCCGGTGCCGGCGGCAGAAGGCCCCTTCTCGGCATGTCCGCCGCCAGGGAGGCACCGCCGCTCATCAGGGCAATGGCCGCGACGGCGGCTTTCAGGGGCGTCTTCATCGACATCTCGGCTCGAACGATGGCGCTTCCGGGCGGCTGCCCCGGCTGGAAGCGCAGTGGCGTCAGGAGTGGGATTATGAAAATGTTAAGGTTAACGAACCGCTAAGCGGCCCGCCGCCGGCCCGCCGTCCGGAACGAAAGCGCGCAGCGCGACGTTGGCAGCGCGACGGGGCGGTCTGGAGCCCGTTCCGATCGGCTTGCACCGCAGGCTGACCGGTAAAGTGGTCTCCAAACTAAAAACTGAGAGACGGATTCACCGCTCGGATTGCTTCAGTCTGATCGGATCCGGCTCTCGGGTGGCCGCCCCCTGCCGGAGCGTGACATGGCCTATTTCAAGCGATTGACCAGCGCCGCCGGCCTCGCGGCCCTGGCTGCCGGCTACGTCCACGGCCTGGTCTCGCGCCGGTTCGGCGAGCCGATGCGCCAGGCGCGGCGCGGGCGCGGCGCCGCGAGCCCGATCGCCCTGCCCTGGCGCGGCTGGAAGGATGTGCTGCTGCGTTTCGGTGTCCGCATCCAGGAAGCGCGCGTGCTCTCCCTCGCCGGCGCGGTCGCCTTCTTCACCCTGCTCTCGCTGGTGCCGGCGCTCTCGCTGCTGGTGACGCTCTATGGCGGGCTGACCGATCCCGCGACGATCGTCGGCCAGCTCGACGACGTCACCATCCTCCTGCCGCAGGCGGCGCGCGAGCTGATCCGCGAGCAGGCGGTGAGGCTCTCCGCCCGTGACGTGACCGACCTCTCGCTGACCGTCCTGATCGGCTTCCTCGTCGCCATCTGGAGCGCCAACGCCGCGATGAAAGCGGCCTTCGATGCGCTCAACATCATCTATGGCGTGCGCGAGCGCCGCGGCTTCATCCGCCTCAACCTGGTCTCGCTGGCGACCACACTGAGCGCGCTCGTCGTCCTGATCCTGGCGCTCTCGCTGATCGCGAGCCTGCCGGTGGTCACCGCCCTCTTCCCCTTCGGGCACGAGCTCGAGGTCGCTATCCGCTGGCTGCGCTGGCCGGCTTTCTTCCTGGTCGGCACGGTCGCGATCGGCTGCCTCTACTGGATCGGCCCGAATCGCAAGCCGCCCCGCTTCGCCTGGGTTCTGCCCGGTGCCATCGCCGCGGCGCTGCTCTGGCTCGCCGCCTCGATCGGCTTCTCCTGGTATGTCAGCACGCTCGGCCGCTACACCGCGACCTATGGCTCGCTCGCGACCATCGTCGTGTTCATGACCTGGCTCTGGCTCTCCGCGACCATCGTGCTCGCCGGCGCCGAGCTGAATGCCGAGCTCGAGCATCAGAGCCGCCACGGCTCGGCGCCGGCACCGTCGACGCCGCTCAGCCGTACCGCGCCCGGCCGGCGCTGAACCCCGGGCTGGAGCAGGATGCCACAGCCCCGCCCGCTTGACCGCGCCGGCAGCCGCGGCGTCTGCTCGCCCGCACGCGCACGCCTTCCGGCCAACCATACGGACCCGTCATGATCACCGCGACCCGCATCCACCTCACCCTCGCCATGCTGATGGGGCTCGCCGGCGTGATGCTGCTCGCGGCGGGCACCCATACGGGCAGCCCCGACACCGTCCAGATCGCCGGGCAGATGCTGCTCTTCCATGCCTCCGCCACGATCGCCGCTTGCACGGCGCGCCGCGCCGACCTGCTCGCGGACTGGCCGGCGCGCCTCGCGATCTCGCTGCTGATCCTCGGCGCCGCCCTCTTCGCCGCCGATCTCGCCGTGCGCGGCTTCCGTGGCGAGCGCCTGTTCATCGGCGCCGCTCCGGCCGGCGGCTTCATGATGCTCGCCGGCTGGCTCGGGCTCGCGCTCTCGGCCCTGTTCGCCAGGCGGCCCTGACGGCGCGGCTGCGCGCTTCCGCCAGTCTCCGTCTTCGGCTAGAACGCGGCGCGGCGCGGCTGCCCCTGCGCCTTCGCGGAGCCTGCCGATGAACGCCCCTCACAACCTCACGCCCTCGCAAGCCGCCGACCTGCTCGTCCAGGCGCTGCCGCACATGCAGCGCTACGACCAGGAGGTGATCGTGATCAAATACGGCGGCAACGCCATGGGCGACGCCGCCACCGCCGAGGATTTCGCCGAGGACGTGGTGCTGCTCGAGCAATCCGGCCTGAAGCCGGTGGTCTGCCATGGCGGGGGCCCGCAGATCGCCCGCATGCTCGACAAGCTCGGCATCAAGTCGGAGTTCAAGCAGGGCCTGCGCGTCACCGACGCCGCCACCGTCGACGTGGTCGAGATGGTCCTGGCCGGCTCGGTCAACAAGGAGATCGTCGGCTACATCTCGCGCGAGGGCGGCAAGGCGATCGGCCTGTGCGGCAAGGACGGCAACATGGTGATCGCCAAGAAGGCGACCCGCACCATCGTCGATCCCGATTCGAAGATCGAGCAGGTGCTCGACCTCGGCTTCGTCGGCGAGCCCGACAAGGTCGACACCACGGTCCTCCAGGCGATCCTCAAGGAAGAGCTCATCCCGGTGCTGGCGCCGGTCTGCGCCGCCGCCGACGGCCAGACCTACAACGTCAATGCAGACACCTTCGCCGGCGCGATCGCGGGCGCCCTCGGCGCCAAGCGCCTGCTGCTGCTCACCGACGTGCCGGGCGTGCTCGACAAGGGCAAGAAGCTGATCCCGGAGCTCACCGTCGAGGAATGCCGGCGCCTGATCGCCGACGGCACCATTTCAGGCGGCATGATCCCGAAGATCGAGACCTGCATCTACGCGCTGGAGAAGGGCGTCGAGGCCGTCGTCATCCTCGACGGCAAGGTCCCGCATGCGGCGCTGATCGAGCTCTTCACCGACACCGGCTCGGGCACGATCATCCGCAAGTGAAGGCGGCCGTCATTCTCGGGCGGAGCGGAGCGCAGACCCGAGAATCTCCCGACAGGGAAGCGCCGATCGGTGCCTCTTCCGGCAGGAGATGCTCGGGGCGAGCCCGAGCATGACGCGCTCCTCGCCGTCGCAACCGTTTTGCAAGCATCTTGCATGTCATGATGGCGCGCCCCACATGACATGCCCCGATGAACCAGAACGCACCAATCTCCGCCGCCATCCCGCTCCTGCCGGAGCAGGCGGCGTTCGGCCATGTCGACCACTGGATTTTCGACCTCGACAACACGCTCTATTCGCATGAGGCGAAGGTCTGGCCCCAGGTCGACGAGCGGATCACCCTGTTCCTGAGCGAGCTCTTCGGCCTCGACGGCCTGTCGTCGCGGGCGCTGCAGAAGTATTACTACCAGCGCTACGGCACGACGCTGAAGGGGCTGATGGAGGAGCACGGCGTCGATCCCGACGATTTCCTCGACTTCGCCCACCAGATCGACCTGACCCTGCTCGATCCGAATCCGGACCTCGGCGAGGCGATCGCGGCGCTGCCCGGCCGCAAGCTGATCCTGACCAACGGCTCGCGCGGCCATGCCGAGAACGTCGCCGGCAAGCTCGGCATCCTTCACCATTTCGAGGATATCTTCGACATCGTCGCCGCTGGCTTCCTGCCCAAGCCCGAACAGGCGACCTATGAGGCGTTCCTCGCCAAGCACGCGATCGACCCGGCGCGGGCCGCGATGTTCGAGGACATCGAGAAGAATCTCGTCGTCCCCAGCGCCCTCGGCATGAAGACGGTGCTGATCGTGCCGCGCACGCCCGACCCCTTCCGCGAGGCCTGGGAGCAGACCGCGGTCGAGGCCGGCCATGTCCATTTCGTCACCGACGACCTGACGGGTTTCCTGAAGCCGCTGATGCGGCCCGAGCCTTCTCCGCTTCCAGCGCTCGAATAGCTCCGGGCCGTCCCGGGCGACCGCGCCGTCTTTGCGGGGCTTCGCGCAGCGAAGAGGCCAGATCCCACTGGCGTTGACGAAAACAGATCGCCACCGCGAGTCCCCTCTCGCTGTGTCCGTGTTCACGGATTCCGGGCTCGCTGCTCCGCAGCGCCCCGGAAAGACGGCGCCCCGGAAGGTTCAGGCGTAACGCTCCGCCGCGAGCCCGTGGGCGCGGCGCAGCGAGGCGAGGTCGAGGCCTGGGATCACCCCGTCGATCACCCGCCAGCGCCCCGCGACCATGACGCGGTCGGCTCTGCTCGCCCCGCACAGCACCAGCGCCGCGACCGGGTCGTGCGCGCCCGAGAAGCGCAGTTCGTCGAGCCTGTAGAGGGCGAGGTCGGCTTGCAGGCCGACCGCGATGCGCCCGATGTCGTCGCGGCCGAGGCAGCGCGCCGAGCCCTCGGTCGCCCAGCGGATCGTGTCGCGCGCCGTCACCGCGCTGGCGCTCCTGTAGTGCAGCCGGTTGATCAGGAGGGCGTGGCGCAACTCCTCCATCAGGTTCGAGCCGTCATTGCTGGCCGAGCCGTCGACGCCGAGACCGAGCGGCGCCCCTGCCGCCTCGAGCTCGCGCGTCCTGCAGAAGCCGGAGGCGAGCACGCCGTTCGAGGTCGGGCAATGGCAGACGCCGACGCCGGCGCGGCCGAGCCGCTCGCATTCCTCGCAGGAGAAGTGGATGCCGTGCGCCAGCCATGTCTTGGGGCGCAGCCAGCCGGCCTCCTCGAGCAGGTCGAGCGGGCGCACCCCGTAGACCTCGCGGCAATAGGCCTCCTCGTCCTGCGTCTCGGCGAGGTGGGTATGCAGCGGCGCGTCGAAGCGCGTCGCCAGTTCCGCCGAGGCCGCCATCAGCGACCGCGTCACCGAAAAGGGCGAGCAGGGCGCGAGCGCGATCTGCACCATGCTGCCCGGCCGGGGGTCGTGGAACAGGCCGAGCACCCTTTCGCAATCGGCGAGGATCGTCTCCTCGTCCTGCACGACCTCGTCGGGCGGCAGCCCGCCATCCTTCTGCGACAGGTTCATCGAGCCGCGCGAGATGGTGACGCGGATGCCGAGCGCGGCCGCCTCCTCCACCGCGATGTCGACCGCATTCTCCAGACCCGCCGGATAGAGATAGTGATGGTCGGCCGCCATGGTGCAGCCGGACAGCATGAGCTCGACCAGCGCGGCACGCACCGCCAACCGCAGATCCTCCTGCCGCAACCGGGCCCAGAGCGGATAGAGCGCCTTCAGCCAGGGGAAGAGCTCGCGATCGATCGCCGCCGGATGGGCGCGGGTCAGCGTCTGGTAGAAATGGTGATGCGTGTTGACCAGCCCCGGCAGCACGACATGGCCCGACGCGTCGAAGCTCTCCGTCACCGGCAGCGCCGGATAGCCGCCGCTCGCGACCAGCTCGACGATCACCCCGTCCTCGACCACGATCCCGCCGCCGGCATGCTCCGCGACGATGGCGAGCGGGTTCCTGATCCAGATGCGCATGATCGTCCGGCGGCCAATGGGTTCAGCACCCGCATAGGCCGAGACGGCCCGGCATGCCAACTGGCGATCGGCCGCGCCTCCTGGTCAGAGGGATTAACCCGACCCCTCGGGTGCCCGGCCCGGAGGCTCCCTCACGCGACGAGTGCGATGTGTGGCTTTGCGTCCCATTCCTCGCCCCAGATCATGACGGCGTGTCCCGGGGAGACCTCGCGGTACTGGCGCACGGGCGGGACGTAGTCGGCCGGGCGGATCGGGCTCTTGATCTCGTCGTTCGAGACCGGGCGCTTCTGCAGGCGCCGTGCCGGATCGGCGATCGGCACCGCCG
>NZ_FYAS01000039.1 GCF_900185715.1 Allobosea sp. CS1GBMeth4 | reverse complement strand
TTCTGCAAGCTCAAGCACTTCCGGCGCGTCGCGACCCGCTTCGACAAGCTCGCCAGAAACTTCCTCGCAGCTGTCACCCTCGCATCAACCCGACTCTGGCTCAGGGCTTATGAGTCCAGAACCTAGACGGAATCCATTGATTCCGGTATAAAATGGGAGCGGGTCGGAAGAGATTTCTCTCTGCCGACCCGCATTGGCGATCCGCCGATTAAGGGCTGCTACCTTCCTTCTCAGGGGCTCGGGTAGCAGCCCTTCCTGTTTTTCCCTGCCCCGCACGCCGGTCGGCTGAACGCCGGGGCTCTCACCCTCCTGAACATAACCAACCCTCTCTGCGACTATCGCGCCCCTAGCTATGACCGAGTCGCCGACGCCCGTCAATCTATTCGCGGCTAACCGCGTGACCTCGCTGCCGTGGTTCGCACAGCGATCTTGCTTCCAGCGGCGAATAACTATAGAAGGGACGCGAATAGGAGGGGCCAATGACATCGAAAATTCGAAGCCCACGCTACCCCATCATCGGTTTGCGAGACGCCATCGAGAAGGCGGCACTAGTTTACCGTAGCGACTATCGGAACAAAATACCGAAAGAAATAGTTGCGCAGCATATTGGTTATTCCGGGCTCAATGGAAAATCACTTGGTATCATCTCGGCGCTGACAAAGTATGGTCTACTGGAGGGTTCTCGGGAATCCATGTGGGCGACTGATCGTTTAGTTGATATTATCGAACGAGAGAAAGGTGACCCTGATCGAGTAATGGCAATTAAGGAGGCATCTGTTGCTCCGGAGCCATTCGCCGATATCGCGAAGCAGTTTCCGGAAAAGGCAAGCGACCAAGCTATCCGCGCCTTCTTGATATCAAAACGCCAATATCTACCTGATTCGGCCACACGCCTAATCCGGTCATATCGCGAGACACAAGAGGTTGTTGATGAGGAGGTTGGAGGGTATGATTCTCCTGAAAAACAGGAGGGCCAGCCCCAAATGCAACCAGCTCAGCACTCGCACCCGGTGCCAGCCACCCGAGAGGCTGCTTCCCCAGCCGCATCCTTCGGTCATGAGACCAAACGGATTGCCGTTGAAGACGATGAAAGGGAGTGGATTCGCGGGCCTTTGTCACGCGAGAGCAGCTACCGACTTATAGTCTCCGGCCGTCTCGGCCCTAAAGAGATCGGAAAGCTGATCAAGCTCCTGCAGGCCCAAAAGGCCGTCTTGGATGACGATGACGATGACGACGAGATAGAGCTTTGATCTTGAACACAGAGCCCGGCCAAGAGCCGGGCTTCTTTTCTGGTTCCAGGTGAGCTTGCTACCTAATGCCGGAAAAGCTCACCGATCCACGCCAGCGTCCTGCCGCTCCAAAGGGGCGAAGAAGCCGCAGGCGCTGTCGTGAACCGGCTGACGCTAGAAAATACTGACTGCTGACGAATGTCAATATTCATCACTCCATAGAATCTGCCGGAAAATCGGCCGTGCCGACGCCGATGCGCGCCGGCCTTGCGCATGCTATGGCGGCGTCACCGCCTCCGAGCCCAAGCCAGCCGCGATGAATCCGATCTTTTCCGCCCTTCCGACGACGATCTTCGAAACCATGTCGCGGCTCGCGCGCGAGCACGGCGCCATCAATCTCGGCCAGGGCTTCCCCGACGATCCCGGCCCGGAGGACGTGCGCCGCAAGGCGGCGGAGGCGGTGGTCAGCGGCTGGAACCAATATCCGCCGATGATGGGCCTGCCGGCGCTGCGCCAGGCGGCCGCGACGCATTTTCGCCATTGGCAGGGGCTGGAGCTCGACCCCGAAACCGAGGTGATGGTCACCTCCGGCGCGACCGAGGCGATCGCCGGCGCGCTGATGGCGACGGTCTCGCCCGGCGACGAGGTCGTTCTGTTCGAGCCGATGTACGACGCCTATCTGCCGCTGGTGCGGCGCGCCGGCGGCGTCCCCAGATTCGTGACGCTGACGCCGCCCGCCTTCGGGCTCAGCGAGGAGGCGCTGGCGCGGGCCTTCTCGCCGAAGACCCGCGTCGTGCTGTTCAACAACCCGCTGAACCCGACGGCGACCAATTTCAGCGCCGCCGATCTCGACCTGCTCGCCGATTTCTGCGTGCGGCACGACGCGATCGCGATCTGCGACGACGTCTGGGAGCATGTCGTCTTCGACGGGCATCGCCACCTGCCGCTGATGAGCCGGCCGGGCATGCGCGAGCGCACGGTCAAGATCTCCTCGGCCGGCAAGATCTTCTCGCTGACCGGCTGGAAGGTCGGAATGGTGATGGCGGCGCCCGAGCTGATGCGCGTGCTGGCCAAGGCACATCAGTACCTCACCTTCACCACGCCGCCGAACCTGCAGGCGGCCGTCGCCTACGGGCTGGGCAAGGACGACGGCTATTTCGAGGGCATGCGCGCCGATTTCCAGCGCTCGCGCGACCGCTTCGCCGAGGGCCTGCGCGATCTCGGCTTCAGCGTGCTGCCGAGCGCGGGCACCTATTTCCTCAATGTCGATATCGGCCCGCTCGGCGAGGCGGACGACGTCGCCTTCTGCCAGCGGCTGGTGAGCGAGCACGGCGTCGCCGCGATCCCGGTCAGCGCCTTCTATGCCGAGGGAGCGGTGCGCAACGTGGTGCGCTTCTGCTTCGCCAAGCACGATGCGACGCTCGATGCGGCGCTGGAGCGGCTCGCCGCCCTGGCTCGCGGGCGCTGATCAGCCTCTGCGCAACGCCCCGACCAGCGCCGCCGCCTCGCGCAACTTCGGCTCGCGGCGCCTGGCCTCGGCCGCGAGGCCGAGGCCGCGCAGCTGTTCGGTCGCCGCGATCAGTTCAGCCGCCGCCTGTTCCGCCACCGCCGCCTCGCGGGTGCGCTCGGCCAGCGCCAGACGGGCTTCGGCGCGGTTGGCGGCGCTTTCGGCCCAGAGGCTCGGCACCATCTCGCGGCGCCGGACTTCCAGCGCCGCGTCGAAGGCGAGGATCGCCTCCTCCAGGACGACGGGCTCGCGGTAGTAGGCGGCCAGCCCGACCAGCGCGGCGCCGATGCGGTCCTGCACCTCGGCCCAGTCGAGCGGAACGCTCTCGCGCGGCCGGCCCGCGAGCACCAGCTTGAAGCAGTTCACCGCCGCCTCGAAGGCCGCCACGCCGCTGGCGCGCAGGCCGAGCGCGACATGCGCCTTGCCGAGCTCCCATTGCAGCCTCGCCCATTCGTTCGGCATGTCGGCCTGCGTCAGACCGGACAGCCCGGCCCTGAAGGCGGCAACGCCCTCTTCGAGCAGGCCGGCATCGTCCTCCGTCTCGCCCAGCCGGGCCAGGGCCTCGCCGAGCCGGGTCTGGAGCGCCGCCCAGAGGCGCGGCGCCTTGGCGCGGGTCAGGTCTTCCAGGGTGGCGCGGTAGATCTCGACCGCCTGCCGAAGCAGGGCGCCGCCGCCCTCGAGATGCGACAATCCGGTGAGCGAGCGCGCCAGCCTGAGCTGGGTTTCGGCCCAGGGGATGGTCTGGTCGAAATTGCCGAGCTTGTCGAGCATGGCCCGAAGCTGGCCGATCGAGGCGACGAAAGCGGACTTGTCGGCGAAATCGGCGCCTCGCCGCGCCAGCGCATCGGCCTGGAGCCACGCATAGGGACGCCCGCTGCCCGGCTCGGCCGATTCGGCGATCAGGGCCGCCTCGGCATAGCGCTCCGCGGCATCGCGATAGGCTTGCGGATTGAGGTGCAGCATCGCGACCGCCCCGCGGTCGGCGCGGCCGGCGGCAGCGGCGAGCAAGCGCTCGCGCGACAGCGCCCGGGGAGCGGCCGCGCCGTCGAGATTGCGCTGCTCGGCCTGGGCGAGGAGACGATCGGCCTCGGCGAGCCGGCCCTCGGCCAGCGCCTTCGCCGCTTCCGCCCGCAGCTCGTCACGGCCGGCATCCTCTCCGGACCGTCTGGCGAGCCGCGCCTGCAGCCCGCGGAAATCACCCGCCCGGCGCGTGAGGTATTGCTCGATGCGGGTGAAATCGGGCTGGCCGGGAGCCTCACCCAGCGAGGCGAGCACGCCGAGCAGCAGCGCGGGGGGGACGCCCTCGCGCTGCGAGACCCGGGCCAGGATGGCGGCGAGTTCCGGATTCACGCTGCGATCCCGCCATCTCTGTCGGACTGCGGTCAGATCGCGGCGATGACCGCGATCTCGACGGTGTATTGCGGACCGGCGAGCTTGGCTTCGACCGTGGCGCGGCCGGGGGTGTTGCCCGGCGAGACCCAGGAATCCCAGACCGCGTTCATCTCGGCGAAGGTCGACATGTCCGCGAGCCAGATATTGACCATCAGCAGCTTCGACTTGTCGGTGCCGGCCTCGGCGAGGAGCCCGTCGATGATCGAGAGGATGTCCCTGGTCTGCTCGCCGACGCTCTTGCCCGCCGCCTTGTCGGCGACCTGACCCGCGAGATAGACCGTGTTGCCGTGCACGACGGCCTTGGACATGCGCGGGCCGGGGGCGATGCGCTTGATGCTCATGATCTGGTCTCCATAGAACGGGACTTGCTGGTAGCCCGAGAGCCGCAAGGGCGCAAATGCTTATGACGCAGCCGTCCAGCCGGCCCAGAGCAGGGCATAGCGCGCGGCCTTGCCGGCCAGCACCAGCAGGATGAAGCGACCGAGCGGATAGTTCAGCGAACCGGCGACGAAGGTCAACGGATCGCCGCCGATCGGCAGCCAGGCGAAGAGCAGCGCGGGCCAGCCGAAGCGGGCGAACCAGCGCTGCGCCCTGGCGAAGCGCTCGGGGTCGGGCCGCAGCCGGGGCGGCAGACGCTCGACACCGCCGGTCGCGATCAGCCGGCCGAGCCACCAGTTCACCACCGAGCCGGCGGTGTTCGCGAGCGAGGCGACGATGAAGAGCAGCGCCGGGTCGACGCGTCCCGCCGCCAGCAAGCCGACGAAGACGGCTTCCGACTGGGCCGGCAGCAGGGTCGCGGCGACGAAGGCCGCTCCGGCCATCAGGCCGAGCGCGGCCAGAGCCTCCATCGTCAGAGCCGCCGCAGCGCGACCTGCTGGATGCGATGGCTCGCGCCCTTGGTCAGGATCAGGCTGGCGCGCTGGCGTGTCGGCACGATGTTCTCGCGCAGATTCGGCAGGTTGATGCCGGTCCAGAGCTGCTCGGCGATCGACAGGGCCTCGTCCTCGGGAATCTCGGCATATTTCCGGAAGAAGGAGCGCGGGTCGCGGAAGGCGGTCTGGCGCAGCGTCATGAAGCGGTTGACGTACCAGCGGTGCAGGTCGTTCTCGTCAGCGTCGAGATAGACCGAGAAGTCGAAGAAATCCGAGACGAAGGGAATGATCGTGCCGTCCCTGGGCAGGCGGCTGGCCTGCAGCACGTTGAGCCCCTCGAGGATGAGGATGTCCGGCCGCTCGACCGTGACCTGTTCGCCCGGCACCACATCGTAGACCAGATGCGAATAGACTGGCGCGCTGACGGCGCGCTTGCCGGCCTTCACATCCGACAGGAAGCGCAGGATCGCGGCGCTGTCGTAGCTCTCCGGGAAGCCCTTGCGCTGCATCAGGCCCCGTCTTTCCAGCTCGGCATTGGGCAGCAGGAAGCCGTCCGTGGTGACGAGCTCGACCTTGGGCGTGTTCGGCCAGCGCGAGAGCAGCGCCTTGAGCACGCGCGCCGTGGTCGACTTGCCGACGGCGACCGAGCCGGCGACGCCGATGATGTAGGGGACCTTGACCTCGGCCTCGGCCATGAGGAAGCGCTGCGTCGCCTTGAACAGCCCCTGCGTCGCGGCGACGTAGAGCGAGAGCAGCCGCGAGAGCGGCAGGTAGATCGCGACGATCTCGTCGAGCGAGATCGGGTCGTTTATCGACTGCAGCTTGGTGAGGTCGTCGACCGACAGCGTCAGCGGCGCATCGGCACGCAGATGCGCCCACTCGTCGCGCGTGAACGTGCGATAGGGCGAGACGAGGTCGGGGGCGGAGGGCGCCCCGATCGGACGCTGGTCCATGAGCCCCCCCGTGTTCCAGGCTTCGAGGTTCAACGCGACTGCCTCGGCTTTCCAAGAGCTGGGCATGTTCCCGTCGCGGAAGTCTGGGCGCTTCCGCGGAACATGCCTTAACGGGGCCGCGCCGCCTTCTCGGCCAGGCCGGAACGCGCGGTACGGGCCTCAAGCTGGCTCAAGACGTCCCGCAATGCAACATCGCGGCTCCTGAGCACGACCAGGAGATGATAGAGCAGATCGGCGCTCTCGGCGATCAGCTCGGCCCTGTCGCCCTTGACGGCGGCGATCACGGCCTCGACCGCCTCCTCGCCGAGCTTCTTGGCGGCGCGCTCGGGGCCGGCGGCGAGCAGCTTCGCCGTCCAGGATTCCTCCGGCGCGGCGCCGGCGCGCTCGGCGACGATGCGTTCGAGATCGGCGAGGGTGAAGGCGCCCATCGCCGTCAATCCAGCCGCATCGCCAGCCCGGCGGCGGCCATGTGCGCCTTGGCCTGCGGGATGCTGTAGGTGCCGAAATGGAAGATCGAGGCGGCGAGCACGGCCGAGGCATGGCCGTCGCGCACGCCGGCGACGAGATCGTCGAGATCGCCGACGCCGCCCGAGGCGATCACCGGCACCGAGACCGCGTCGGCGATGCGCCGGGTCAGGCCGATGTCGTAGCCGGACTTGGTGCCGTCGCGATCCATCGAGGTCACCAGCAATTCGCCGGCGCCGAGCGAGACGACCTCACGGGCGAAGGCGACGGCGTCGAGCCCGGTGGGGTTGCGCCCGCCATGCGTGAAGATCTCCCAGCGGCCCGGCGTGACCTGCTTGGCGTCGATGGCGACGACGATGCACTGGTCGCCGAACTTCTCCGCGGCCTCCTTGACGAAGGGACGATTGGTCACCGCCGCGGTGTTGATCGCGACCTTGTCGGCGCCGGCCAGCAGCAAGGCACGGATGTCCTCGACCTTGCGCACGCCGCCGCCGACGGTCAGCGGCATGAAGCAGGCCTCGGCCGTGCGCGTGACGACGTCGAGCAGGGTGCCGCGGTCCTCGTGGCTCGCGGTGATGTCGAGGAAGCAGAGCTCGTCGGCGCCGGCGGCGTCATAGGCCTTGGCGGCCTCGACCGGGTCGCCGGCATCGACGAGATCGAGGAACTTCACGCCCTTGACGACGCGGCCGTCCTTGACGTCGAGGCAGGGGATGATGCGGATCTTCAGGGTCATCGGCGGAGGTCGTGAGAGCGGCCCTGGGGCCGCGAGGCGGCGCAACCTAGAGCATGTTCCGGCAAAGTGGAAATCCGGCGCAGGCCTCCGCCCTCGCCGAGAGGCATGCGCTGGATCGCGGCGGCGCGACGGCCCCGTCCCCGTGCCGGCCGCGAGACTGCAAATCACCGCGTTCATCGATCATTAACACCGTCCTCCGCCAGAGCGTTTCGATGCAGGTTTTGGACTATCCGCCGCTGCCGCGCAGCCTAGCATCGGCGCCGCTGACGAAGCATGCGCCGCGCCCGATCCCGGGTCGCATCGGTGCGCAGCCTGCCTGTGCTGAGGGATTGCGAAGATGTGCGAATATTGTGTCACGGCCGGCCCCAGGGCCGGGTTCTCGCGGCGTTCCCTGTTCGCGGCCGGCGCCGGCCTGGCGCTGGCCGGCGCCTTTGCCGCGCCTCTGCGGGCGCAATCCGCCGGCATCGGCGGCGAGGCGGCGCTGAAGCGGCTGATGGACGGCAATGCCCGCTACGCCGCGGGCAATCTGAACGAGCGTGATTTCTCGGCGGGGCGCGCGGCGCGAGCCACATCCCAAGCTCCCTTCGCCTCGATCGTGAGCTGCGCCGATTCGCGCATCGCGCCCGAGCTCGCCTTCGACGAAGGCCCGGGCCAGCTCTTCGTGACCCGCGTCGCCGGCAACTTCGTCAACGAGGACGGGCTGGCGAGCCTCGAATACGGGGCGCTGGTGCTCGGCTCGCAGCTGATCCTGGTGCTCGGCCACACCAATTGCGGCGCCGTCTCCTCGACGATCAACGTGGTCAAGGAGAACACGCAGCTGCCGGGACACCTGCCGTCGCTGATCAACGCGATCAGGCCGGCCGTGCTGGCGGCGCAGAAGGAGGGGGCGGCCGACCTGCTGAAAGCGGCGACCATCGCCAACGTCAAGCTCAACGTCGAGCGGCTGAAGACGGCGGCGCCGATCCTGTCGCAGCGCGTCGCCGAGAAGAAGCTCACCGTCGCCGGCGGCCTCTACGATCTGGCCACCGGCAAGGTGGAACTGGTCTGAGCGAGCCGGCCGCCGCTCAGACGCTCGATCACGCTGCATTTGGACGGAATCGTACAAATGCAGAAAACGTGATGATTACAAGAGTTTAGAGCATGCTCGATGCGAAAAGCCGTTGCCACTTTCGCGGCATGCTCTAGCGCAAGTCGATCTCGCGGGAGGTGATCGCCGCGAGATCGTAAGGACAAGTCTGGGGAAAGAGCTTGATGTCGATGCCCGTCTCGGCCGCTGCTTCACGGCGTGCCCGGCCGTAAGCGCGCTCCGTCGCCTCGTCGAGCCGCGGCTTCAAGCCGGGGTTGTCGGCGAGAAGTTCGGATAGCTCGCCGCGCTGCACCACGATCGAGACGACCCAACTGCGACTGCGCTTCTCCGGCTGGTGATCCCATTTCAACAGATGCAGCGTCAGCACGCGCAAGGCGCTGACCAGCGAGTTGAACTCCGCGCGCCCCAAGGTCTCGAGCTCCTCGGCAATGTTGGTGATATCGAGCTCGGTGAAACGGCCGGCGCGCAACAAGGCCGCCTGACGCAAGGCCCAGGAATAGAAATCCCGTTCGTATTGCTGATCGGCCGGGGCCGATTTAGGTGGGACCTCGAAGACGCTCATCATGTCATCATATCACGATCGGACCGCCGCGTCAGACTTCGCCAACCGCGCCAGCGCCGCCGCCGGGTCGATCCGGCCGTCATAGAGGGCGCGGCCGGTGATCGCGCCCTCCAGGATCGCCGCGTCGGGCGCCACGAGCCGCTCGATATCGGCCATCGAGGCGAGGCCACCGGAGGCGATCACCGGGATCGTGAGCGCATGCGCCAGCGCGATGGTGCCCTCCCAGTTGATGCCCTGGAGCATGCCGTCGCGGGCGATATCGGTGTAGATGATGGCGGCGACGCCGGCGTCCTCGAACCGCCGGCCCAGATCGTCCGCGGCCAGGGCCGAGGTCTCAGCCCAGCCCTCCACCGCCACGAGCCCGTCGCGGGCGTCGATGCCGACCGCGACCTTGCCCGGAAAGGCCTTCGCCGCCTCGCGCACGAAAGCGGGATCGCGCACCGCCGCCGTGCCGATGATGACGCGGGCGACGCCCTTGGCGAGCCAGCCCTCGACCGTCTTCATGTCGCGGATGCCGCCGCCGAGCTGCACCGGGAAGGTGACCTGTTTCAGGATCGACTCGACCGCGGCCGCGTTCATCGGCTTGCCGGCGAAGGCGCCGTCGAGATCGACGACGTGCAGCCACCGGAAGCCCTGCGCCTCGAAGGTCGCGGCCTGGGCGGCGGGATCGTCGTTGAAGACCGTGGCCTGGCCCATGTCGCCCTGCTTCAGGCGCACGCACCGGCCGTCCTTGAGGTCGATGGCGGGAAAGAGGATCACGGCGCCCACTTCAGGAAATTGCCGATCAGCTTGAGACCGAGTTTCTGGCTCTTTTCGGGGTGGAACTGCGTGCCCGCCATGTTGCCGCGCGCGACGATGGCCGTGACCGGCCCGCCGTAATCGGTCAGCGCCAGCACGTCCTCGGGTCGCTCGGCCGTGAGCGCATAGGAGTGGACGAAGTAGGCGTGCCAGCCCGACGGGCCGGTCTCGATGCCGTCGAGCAGAGGGTGCTCGTCCTGCGGGTGGAGGGTGTTCCAGCCCATATGCGGGATCTTCAGGGCATCGTCGTTCGGCCGGATCAGCGCGACGTCGCCGGCGATCCAGCCGAGCCCCGGCGTGGTGACGTATTCCAGCCCGCGGCTCGCCATCAGCTGCATGCCGACGCAGATGCCGAGGAAGGGCCGGCCCTTGCCGCGAACCGTCTCCTCGAGCGCCTCGACCATGCCGGAGACGGCGTCGAGGCCGCCCCGGCAATCGGCGAAGGCGCCGACGCCCGGCAGCACGATGCGGTCGGCGGCGCGGACCTGCGCGGGGTCGCTGGTGACGCGGATGGTCGCGGCGACGCCGGCTTCCGCAGCGGCGCGCTCGAAGGCCTTGGCGGCGGAGTGCAGATTGCCCGAGCCGTAATCGACAATGGCGACGGTCTGGCTCATCGTCCCCTCGCCTCGGGAAAGAGGCCGATCACAGGCACGGGGCCGGGCGCGAAGCGGGCGGGAGCCGACGCCTCGGCGATGCGCGGCGGCGCGCCGGCGGGCAGGGCGTGTTCGAAGAAGCGGCGCTCGGCGCTGGAGAGATCCGGCGCCTCGATCACGTCGACCAGCCGCCAGCCCTTGCGCAGCAGCTTTCGCGCGATCAGGTTCTGGCCTTCCAGGCCGAGGAAGAGCCCGAGCGCGATCTGCGAGAGCATGACCGCGCCGATGGCGAAGCCGATCTGCTGCTGGGCGTAGACCAGCCCGCCCCAGACCAGCGCGTAGAGAATGAAGGCGAGCCAGAGCCGCTTGTAGAGCAGCCAGAGGCCGCCGAAGACGAAGGCGGACACGGTGAAGCTCTCGGGCAGGAGGCGGGCCTGCTCGATCTCCTCGCGCAGGCCACCGGCGCCCGGCGGCGGGATCAGGACCTGGTAGAACGCCATGGCAGCGATCCCTTTGATCTTAAAAGTTTAGAGCATCGCTCAAGCAAAAAACCGGTGCCCCCTTTTTGCGCAATGCTAGAGGGCACCCTTGGTCGAGGGCACGCGGCCGCCCTCGCGCGGATCCACCTCGAGCGCCTGCCGCAAGGCCCGCGCCAGCCCCTTGAAGCAGCTTTCGGCGATATGGTGGGCATTGTCGCCATAGAGCGTCTCGACATGCAGGGTCAGCCCGGCATTGATCGCGAAGGCCTGGAAGAACTCGCGCACCAGCTCGGTGTCGAACGTCCCGATCTTCTCCGCCCTGAACTGCGTGCGGAAGACCAGGAAGGGCCGCCCGGAGACGTCGACCGCGACGCGGGTCAGCGTCTCGTCCATCGGCAGATGCACGTCGGCATAGCGGCGGATGCCCTTCTTGTCGCCGAGCGCTGCCTTGAGGGCCTCGCCGAGCGCGATGCCGGCATCCTCGACCGAGTGGTGATCGTCGATATGGGTGTCGCCCTTCACGCTGACCGTCACGTCGATCAGCGAATGGCGCGCGAACAGATCGAGCATATGGTCGAAGAAGCCGACGCCCGTCGAAATCTCGGCCCTGCCGGTGCCGTCGAGCACGAGCTTCACCGAAATATCGGTCTCGTTGGTGCGGCGCTTCACTTCGCCCGAACGCATCGGCAAAATCCCTTGATCCAACCGAGCGGTGCTTTAGCAGCGCGAGGCGGCACACGCCACCTCGCGATTGTGCCCGGCCGGAAAAGCCCTACATCTGGCTGCGTGACGACGACAGCGAAAGACGACGCGATGGATAATCCCGGCAATGCCCCCGTGATGCACGCGACCACCATCCTGATGGTGCGCAAGGGCGGCCGGGTCGTGATCGGCGGCGACGGGCAGGTCTCGCTCGGCCAGACGATCATGAAGGGCAATGCCAGGAAGGTGCGCCGCCTCGCCAAGGGCGCGGTGATCGCGGGCTTCGCCGGCGCCACCGCCGACGCCTTCACCCTGTTCGAGCGGCTGGAGGCCAAGCTCGAACAGTTCCCGACGCAATTGCTGCGCGCCTGCGTCGAGCTCGCCAAGGACTGGCGCACCGACCGCTATCTGCGCCGGCTGGAAGCGATGCTGCTCGTCGCCGACAAGGAGGTCTCGCTCCTGATCTCCGGCACCGGCGACGTGCTCGAGCCGGAGCCCTCCGAGCATGGCTCGGTGATGGCGATCGGCTCAGGCGGCAATTACGCGCTCGCCGCCGCCCGTGCCCTGATCGACATCGAGGCGGAGGCCGAGACGATCGTGCGCAAGGCGATGACAATCGCCGGCGACATCTGCGTCTATACGAACCACAGCCTCGTCATCGAAAGCCTGGAAACGGCATGAACTTCGTCGCCGACGGCTACGAATTCGCGCCCGCGACGCCCGACGACTTCCCGCTGCTGGCGCGCTGGCTCGAGCAGGATCATGTCCGGCGCTGGTGGGGCGACCCCGACGCTGAGCTCGCCGAGGTCGCACGCATCTTCGGCGACCCGAGCATGGAGGCGCTGATCGTCAGCCATGACGGGCGGCCCTTCGCCCATCAGCAGAGCTGGGATCCCACGCTCTGGCCGGAGTATCCGCTGCAGGACCAGCCGCCCGGCACGCGCGGCATCGACCAGTTCATCGGCGAGCCCGACATGCTCGGCCGGGGCCATGGCACCCGCTTCATCGGCGCCTTCGCCCGGCATCTGCTGGCGCAGGGCGTGCCGCGGTGGTGATCGATCCAGACCCGGAGAATCTCGCCGCGATCCGCGCCTATGAAAAGGCCGGCTTCACGACCCTCGACATCCGCGAGACCGGCGACGGCCCCGCGCTGATCATGATCCAGGAACCTGTTCGATGACGTCGTTTTCCCCCCGCGAGATCGTCTCGGAGCTCGACCGCTACATCGTCGGCCAGAGGGACGCCAAGCGCGCCGTCGCGATCGCGCTGCGCAATCGCTGGCGCCGCCAGCAGCTCGAAGGGCCGCTGCGCGAGGAGGTGGCGCCCAAGAACATCCTGATGATCGGGCCGACCGGCTGCGGCAAGACCGAGATCGCCCGCCGCCTCGCCAAGCTGGCGAACGCGCCCTTCCTCAAGGTCGAGGCGACCAAGTTCACCGAGGTCGGCTATGTCGGGCGCGACGTCGAATCGATCGTGCGCGACCTGGTCGAGGTCGCGATCGGCCTCGTCCGCGACGGCCGGCGCAAGGATGTGGAGGCCAAGGCGCATGTCGCAGCCGAGGAGCGCGTGCTCGACGCGCTCGTCGGGCCGACGGCGAGCCCGACCACGCGCGACAGCTTCCGGCGCAAGCTGCGCGCCAACGAACTCGACGACAAGGAGATCGAGGTCGAGGTCGCCTCGGCCGCCACGGCTGCGCCGATGTTCGAATTGCCCGGCATGCCCGGAGCCTCGATCGGCGCGATCAACCTCTCCGACATGCTCGGCAAGGCCTTCGGCCAGCGCGGCAAGCCTAAGCGCATGCTGGTCAAGGACGCCTATCAGCCGCTGCTCGCCGAGGAGAGCGACAAGCTGATCGACCAGGACGCGATCGTCCAGGCGGCGATCCGCGAGGTCGAGAACAACGGCATCGTCTTCCTCGACGAGATCGACAAGATCTGCGCCCGCGAGGGCCGCTCCGGCGCCGATGTCTCGCGCGAGGGCGTGCAGCGCGACCTGCTGCCGCTGATCGAGGGCACCACGATCGCGACCAAGCACGGGCCGGTGAAGAGCGACCACATCCTGTTCATCGCCTCGGGCGCCTTCCATGTCTCGAAACCGTCGGACCTGCTGCCGGAACTGCAGGGGCGCCTGCCGATCCGGGTCGAGCTCTCGCCGCTCGACGTCGAGGACTTCAAGCGCATCCTGACGGAGACTGAAGCCAGCCTGATCAAGCAGTCGGTGGCGATGCTGGCGACCGAGCAGGTCGCGATCGACTTCACCGAGGATGCCGTCGCGGCGATCGCGCGCATCGCGGTCGAGGTCAATTCGACGGTCGAGAACATCGGTGCCCGCAGGCTTCAGACCGTGATCGAGCGCATCCTCGACGAGATCTCGTTCACCGCGACCGACCGTGGCGGGGAAAGCGTGACGATCGACGCGGCTTATGTCGAGGCGCGCATCGGCGATCTCGCGAAGAACGCGGATCTGAGCCGGTTCATTCTGTAGGACGGAGCTATTTGGCTGGCATTCGTCTTCATCCTTGTGCATATTGAAGACAAGGAGCGAGCCAGTGCCGCGCACGACCACCATGACCGTCCGGATCAGCGGCCCTTTGAGCGACTTCGTCGCCGAGAATGTCGGCCCGGACGGCGATTACGAGAATGTCAGCGAATATGTCCGCGACCTGATCCGTCGCGACAAGGAACGCACGGAGCTGGCGGCTTTCGAGCGGCTGAAGGCCGAGCTGCAACAGGCCTTCGCCGCGCCCGATTCCGCCTATCGACCGCTCACGGCCGCCGAGGTGATCGCGCGCAACAAGGGCTGACGGCCCATGGCCGCGATTCGCATCCAGGAAGCGGCTTCGCACCGCCTCGACGAGATCTACCGCTACACCCGCGAGCGCTGGGGCGAAGAGCAGGCGCAGCGCTATGTCGATGGGCTGTTCGAGACCTTCGGCCATATCGAGACGCATGCCGCGATGTCGCGCCCGGTTCCGGCTGAGTTCGGCGTCGATGGCTTCATGGTGCGCCATGAGCGCCATGTCATCTATTGGCGCCGGCTCGCGAATGGCGACATCGGCATCGTCACGATCCTGCATCAGCGCATGCATCAGATCGAGCGCCTGCGTGAGGATCTCGGGCCGTGAGCGAAGAGCCGGCCGGGAACGGCAGATCGCCACAGCCACCCTCCCGCCTCGCCCGCGATTCGCTCGTCGTCGGCGCTGCGACGATCCTGTCGCGCCTGCTCGGCTTCGCCCGCGACGTGCTGATCGCGCGCCTGCTCGGCGCCGGGCCCGTCGCGGACGCCTTCCTGGCGGCGCTCCGACTGCCGAACCTCGTCCGGCGCGTGCTCGGCGAAGGCGGGCTGAACGCGCCCTTCGTGCCGCTCTATCTCGCGATCAGAGCCGAGCGCGGCGAGGCGGACGCGAGGCGCTTCGCCGGCGCGGCGGCGGGCCAGCTCGCGCTGCTGCTGACCGGATTCGTCGCGTTCGCCGAGATCTTCGCGCCCTGGGTCGTGCTCGGGCTGGCCGGCGGCTTCGCCGACGAGCCGCAGACGCTGGCGCTCGCCGCCTTCTACACGCGGCTGATGCTGCCCTTCGTGCTGCTGACCACGCTCGCCGCCCTGCTCGCGGCGCTGCTCAACGCCGAAGGGCGCTTCAGCGTTGCGGCGCTGGCGCCGGCGCTGATGAACGCGATCCTGCTCGCGGCCCTGCTGATCGGGCTGTTCCGCGGCGGCGACAGCCACGCCGGCGCGACCCTGCTCGCCGGCTGCCTCAGCCTGACCGGCCTCGCCCATCTGGCGCTGATCCTGTTCGACCTGCGCCGCATCGGCCTGCCGCAGCCCGACCTGCGCTGGTCGCCGGACATGACGCGGCTGGTCAGGACGGGCGGAGCGACCTTGCTCGCCGCCTCCGCGGCGCAGCTCGTCCTGCTGGTCGCGACGCAGATCGCCTCGACGGAACCCGGCTCGGTTTCGGCGCTGTATTATGCCGACCGCGTCTTCCAGCTGCCGCTCTCCTTCTTCGGCGTCGCCATGGGCACGGTCGTGCTCTCGGCCATGGCGGGCGATCTGTCGCCGGCCGGCCACGACGCCCTGCTGGGGCGGGCCCTGGCGCTCGGACTGGCCCTGGCGATCCCGGCCGCAGCCGCCCTCGCCGTGCTGGCCGAGCCCATCGTATCTGTCCTGTTCGAGAACGGGCGCTTCGGCGCGGCCGATCGCGAGCGCACCGCCGCGGCGCTCGCGGCTTTCGCGCTCGGCCTGCCCTTTGCGCTCGCCGCCAAGGTATTCGGGCAGGCCTATTTCGTGCGCCACCGGCCGCGCCCGCCGCTGATCGCCGGATTCGCGGCGGTGGCCGTCGCGGCGCTCGCCGGCTACGCCCTGCTGGGCTGGCGCGACGCCGCGATGGTCGGAGCTCTGGCGGCCAGCTTCGCCTTCCTCGCCCAGGCCGGGCTGCTCGGCCTCCAGCTGTGGCGCGCCGGGCTATGGCGTCCGCGCTGGATCGACGCGAGGACGATCCTCGCCATCCTGCTCGCCGCCGCGCTGATGATCCTGGTCCTGAGCAGCGCGATCGGGCTGCTGGGCCCGATCCTCGCTCCCGGGCAGCCGGCGCTGCGGCGTGCCGGTGCGCTGGCGCTGCTGTGCTGTGCGGGCGGCCTGACCTACGCCGTGGCCGGCTTCCTCACCGGCGCCTTCGACATGGTGCTGCCGCCGCGGCTCTTGCGCCTTCGCGGCGCATCCGTCAGAACGCCGCGTTCCTGAGTGGCCGGCCGCCGGCTCTCGGGATGTTCTCGCCCTGACGACGGAGCGCCCCATGGCCGCTTTCACTCCCCGCGTCTTCTCCGGCATGCAGCCGACCTCGACGCTCCATCTCGGCAATTATCTCGGCGCGCTGGTGAACTGGGTCGCGATGCAGAAGACCCATGACTGCATCTATTGCGTCGTCGACATGCACGCGATCACGCCGGCGATCGAGGTCTGGGGCGGGCCGGCCGAACTGACCCGCGCCACCCGCGAGGTCGCCGCCGCCTATATCGCGGCCGGAGTCGATCCGAAGACGAGCATCATCTTCAACCAGAGCCAGGTCGCCGGCCACGCCGAGCTGACCTGGGTGTTCAACACGGTCGCGCGGCTCGGCTGGCTCAACCGCATGACCCAGTTCAAGGAGAAGGCCGGCAAGGATCGCGAGAACGCCTCGGTCGGCCTCTACGACTATCCGGTGCTGATGGCGGCCGACATCCTGCTCTACAAGGCGACGCATGTCCCGGTCGGCGAGGACCAGAAGCAGCATCTGGAGCTCACCCGCGATATCGCCCAGAAGTTCAACAACGACTTCGCCGAGCGCATCGCCGAGCTCAACCTCGGTACCGGCGATCTCGGCTACTTCCCGCTGCCCGAACCGATGATCCAGGGGCCGGCGGCGCGGGTGATGAGCCTGCGGGACGGCACCAAGAAAATGTCGAAATCGGATCCGTCCGACTATTCGCGCATCAACCTGACCGACGATGCCGACACCATCGCCCAGAAGATTCGCAAGGCGAAGACCGACCCCGAGGCGCTGCCCTCCGAGGAGAAGGGGCTGGAGGGCCGGCCGGAGGCCGAGAATCTGGTCGGGATCTATGCCGGCCTCGCCGGGAAGACCAAGGCGCAGGTGCTCGCCCAGTTCGGCGGCAGCCAGTTCTCCGGCTTCAAGGCGGCCCTGATCGAGCTCGCGGTCGGCTCGCTCGCGCCGATCGCCGGGGAGATGCGGCGCCTGCTCGCCGATCCCGGCCATATCGACGGCATCCTCAGCGACGGCGCCGACCGTGCCGCCGCGATCGCCGAGCCGATCATGCTCGGTGTGAAGGACATCACCGGTTTCGTGCGCCGGCGCTGATCCGGCAGGCGCCGCGGGAGGCTTGCGCTGACCTTGCGGCGCCTGTCACGATGAGTGCTCCTGAGATCGGCGCGGGCACGGCCCTGCAAAAGCGGCACCCGCTTTTGCGAGAAAGACCTGCCCTCGCCGGACAGCAGGCGCGAAGCCCGAGCGTTCGGCCCGTCCCGGCCGAACGGAAAGCGCGCAGAGGCGGCGGCACATGGTGAAGAGACGGCGGTCCTACGAGACGGGCCATCGCCCGAAATTCCTGGCTGTCGTCGACGACAGCCCCGAATGCGCCAAGGCCGTGCGCTTCGCGGCGAGGCGTTGCGCCCGCATCGGCGCGTCGATCGTGCTGCTCGGCGTGGTGACGCCGCCGGCGGACGAGACCTGGCTCGGCGTCGGCGACATGGTGCAGGCCGACGCGGAAGCGGAGGCGCAGGAGCTGATCGACGCGGCCGCCGCCGCCGTGCGCTCGCTCGCCGGGCTGGAGCCGGAAAAGGTCGTGCGCACCGGCGTCAAGGCCGACGAGATGGTGAAGCTGATCGAGGCCGACGAGGATATTTCCCTCCTGGTGCTCGCGGCCGGCACTGGCCGGGACGGGCCGGGCCCGCTGGTCAGCGCGCTCGCCGGCAAGGGCGCCGGCACCTTCCCGATCCCGGTCGCGATCGTGCCCGGCCATCTCGCCGACGAGGAGATCGACGCGCTGGCCTGAGCGGCCGCGCCGCGGGCCGCTCCCGACAGCGAGCCGGCCGTCACTTCCAGAGCATGGTTCGGCAACGGCTGGAATCGTTCCAGCGTCCGGCCTATATCGGGGGCAGGAACGGCGGCCTTGACCCGCCGGCGCCGGAGACAGAGCCATGTTCATCCAGACCGAAGCCACGCCCAACCCCGCCACATTGAAGTTCCTGCCCGGCCGCAGCGTGTCGCCGCAAGGCCCGGTCGAGCTGCGCGACCCGGCCCAGGCCGAGCGTTCGCCGCTCGCCGCTCGCCTGTTCGGCGTCAGGGGCGTCTCCGCCGTGTTCTTCGGCTCGGATTTCATCACCGTGACGAAGGCGGAGGGCGAATGGCCGCATCTGAAGCCCGCCATCCTCGGCGCGATCATGGAACACTACATGTCCGGGGCGCCGCTGATGGCGGATGGCGGCCCGGCGGCGGCGCTCGGCGAGAGCGAGGACGAATTCTTCGCCCAGGAGGACGCCGCGACCGTCGACACCATCAAGGAGCTGCTGGAGACACGCATCCGTCCGGCGGTCGCCGGCGATGGCGGCGACATCACCTTCCGCGGCTACAGGGACGGCACCGTCTACCTCGTCATGAAGGGCTCCTGCTCGGGCTGCCCCTCCTCGACCGCGACGCTGAAGCACGGCATCCAGAACCTGCTGCGCCATTTCCTGCCGCAGGTCCGCGAGGTCGAGGCGGTCTGATTCGGCGCCCGATCTGTCCTTTCAACATTCTCCGCGGGTCGTCCCGGCCGGAGCGCAGCGTAGAGCCGGGATCCATGCCTGAGCCATCATCGGTGATGCCCCGGCACGGGTTCCGGGTCTCCCCGCCGCCGTCCGCGACGGCCGGCACCGCGTTGCGGTCGGTCGGCTGATGCGTGTCCTGGCGATAGACACCGCGCTCGGCGCCTGCTCCGTCTGCGTGCTCGACACCGGCGCTCCCGCCCCGCTCGCGCTCGAGCAGACCGCGATGGACCGTGGGCATGCCGAGGCGCTGATGCCGATGATCGAGCGCGTGATGGGCAAGACGGAGGGAGGCTTCGCCGCGCTCGACCGCGTCGCCGTGACGATCGGGCCCGGCAGCTATACCGGCCTGCGCGTCGGCATCAGCGCGGCGCGCGCCATCGCGTTCGCCGCCGGCATCCCCGCCGTCGGCGTCTCCACCCTGGCCGCCAGCGCCGCACCCTTCATCGGCCGCGAGGGCGGGCGCGTCGTCGCCGCCGCGGTCGACGCCAGGCACGGCCAGGTCTGGTTCCAGGCCTTGAACGCGCAGGGCAAGCAGCTCGTCTCGGTGCGCCAGGTCAACCATCGTGACGCCGCCCGCGCCATCGGCGCCGGCCCGGTCTCGCTGGTCGGCTCGGCCGCGCTCGCCGTCGCCAACGAGGCCTGGGCGATCGGCCTCGACGCGCTCGTCGTCGACGACGCCAAGGCGCCGGACGTGGCCTGGGTTGCCCGGCTCGGCCTGATCGCCGACCCCGAGAGCGCGCCGCCACGCCCGCTCTATCTCAAGCCGCCGGAGACGACGCCGCAGGACCGGGCCCGGCTGCCGCGGCGCTAGTTCTCACGACAGATGCGAATCCATCTCGCCATTCCGGCCGGAGCGAAGCGGAACGCCGTAATTCATCAGAGAGCTCCGGGGCCCTCCGATGGATGCCTGACCTGCGCGGCTTCGCCGCCTCTCCGGAATGACGGCGAGCATGGATTCCATATGTTCAGGTATCGTCGGCGATGAGCTGGCTGCGTTCCCTGCTCGAGCGGAAGAGCGGCCCTGCCCGCACCGGTCCCCTCGACGTCCGCCATGCCAGGCAGGTCGCGGCCCTGCACCACCAGGGCGGCTTCGCACGGCTCTGGGAGCCGGGCGAATGCGCCGCACTGCTCGCCGACCGCGCCGTCGTGACCGAAGGCGTGTTCATCGGCGCCGACCGGGAGCCCTGCGGCTTCGTGATGTCGCGGCTCGCGGCCGACGAGGCGGAGGTCCTCAGCATCGTCGTCGCCGGCGGACGGCGCCGCTCCGGACTCGGGCAGACGCTGCTCCGCGCCCACATCGCGCAGCTGGCGGCGCGCGGCACGGCGCGGCTCTTCCTCGAGGTCGAGGAGGGCAACGCCCCGGCGATCGCCCTCTATCGCCGCCTCGGCTTCGAGACCGTCGGACGCCGCGAGGGCTACTATCCGAAACCGGATGGCGGCCGCGCCGCGGCGCTGGTGATGCGGCGCGATCTCGGTTGAGGCATTTCGAGCAGCATGGACGCCGGGAACGGCGGCGATTATAGGCGGTGCCGCAACCGCGGAGCGCCTGCGCAGAGAATGAACCGCCCAGCATGAAAGGCCTCCGTCCAGGCGCCGTGGCGCGGCTCGCGCTGATCGTCTTCGGCACGCTCGTCCTGATCCCGCCGCAGCTCGTCGCGATGCGCCTCGGGCGCCCCTATTATTTCACCCGGCTGTTCCAGAAGCTGGTCTGCCGCAGCTTCGGCGTGCGAATCGTCATGCACGGCCGGCCGCCCGCGCCGGGAGAGAGCGGGCTGATCGTCGCCAACCACATCTCCTGGCTCGACATTCCCGTGATCGGCACGACCGGTCCGCTCTCCTTCGTCGCCAAGGCCGAGGTCGCGAGCTGGCCGGTGATCGGCTGGCTCTCCAAGCTGCAGCGCACCGTCTTCATCGACCGGATGCGCCGTGGCGCCACCGCCGGCGTCGCCAGCGAGATGGGCCGGCGCCTGCAGGACGGGCAGGCCGTCGTGCTCTTCGCGGAGGGCACGACCGGCGACGGCACGCGCATCCTGCCCCTGCGCTCCTCCCTGCTCGGGGCCGCCCATGAGGCGTTGCGCGGCGACGACGAGGCCGAGGTCACGGTCTATCCGCTCTGCATCACCTATATCGGCTTCCACGGCCTGCGCGGCGGACGCGTCGAGCGCTCCGCGCTCTCCTGGTATGGCGACACCGAACTCGCGCCGCATTTGCAGGCGATGATCAATTCCGGCGCCATCGACGTCGAGCTCGCCTGGGGCGAGCCGATCCGGATGGGCCGCAAGCTGTCGCGCAAGGAAGCGACGCGCCTCGCCGAAATCGCGATCCGGCGGGCACGGCAGGAGGCCGTCACGGGGCGGTCACGCGGCTGAGCCAGTTTCGCGACGGCTTCGGACAGGCGCGGCCGGATATTGCGTGGTGACGGGCGGCGGCGATATGATTCCCATCTTGGCGACGATCGGGATAAGGAGACGCGGTTGAGGCCGGATCAGCGTTGATGAAGAAAGTCCACATCAAGTCCTATGGCTGCCAGATGAACGTCTATGACGGCCAGCGCATGGCCGACGTCCTGGGTCAGGAGGGCTATGTCGAGACCGCGACGCCCGATGACGCCGACCTCGTCCTGCTCAACACCTGCCATATCCGCGAGCGGGCCGCCCACAAGGTCTATACCGAACTCGGCAAGCTGCGCGACCTGAAGCGCGAGCGGAAGGCGCAGGGGCGCGAGACCACGCTCGTCGTCGCCGGCTGCGTCGCCCAAGCCGAGGGCTCCGAGATCCAGCGGCGCCAGCCCGCCGTCGACCTCGTCGTCGGCCCGCAGACCTATCACCGCCTGCCGGAGCTGCTCGCGCAGGCGAAGCATGGCCGCGTCGTCGACACCGAGCTGCCGCCCGAGGACAAGTTCGGCCATCTGCCGGCGCCCAAGCCGGCCGCGATCCTGGCGCGCGGCGTCTCGGCCTTCGTGACCGTGCAGGAGGGCTGCGACAAGTTCTGCGCCTTCTGCGTCGTGCCCTATACCCGCGGCGCCGAGTTCTCGCGCCCGGTCGCGCAGGTGATCGCCGAGGTGGAGCAGCTGGCGCGAGCCGGGGTGCAGGACGTCTCGCTGCTCGGCCAGAACGTCAACGCCTATCACGGCGAGGGGCCGGATGGCCGAATCTGGACGCTGGCGCGGCTGATGCAGCGCATCGCCGACGTGCCGGGGATCGCCCGCATCCGCTACACGACCAGCCATCCCAACGACATGGACGAGGCGCTGATCGCCGCCCATCGCGACCTGCCGCAAGTGATGCCGTTCCTGCATCTGCCGGTTCAGGCCGGCTCGGACCGGATCCTCGCGGCGATGAACCGCAAGCACACCGCCGATGCCTATCGCCGGCTGATCGACAGGATTCGGCAGGCGCGGCCGGACATCGCCCTGTCCTCCGACTTCATCGTCGGCTTCCCCGGCGAGAGCGAGGCCGATTTCGAGGAGACGCTGCGGCTGATCGCCGATGTGCGCTTCGCCTCGGCCTATTCGTTCAAATATTCGCCGCGCCCCGGCACGCCCGCGGCGGAGCTCGCCGGGCAGATCCCGCTCGCCGCGATGGACGAGCGCCTGCAGCGGCTGCAGGCGCTGGTCGAGGAACACCGGCAGGCGTTCAACCATGCCATGGTCGGGCGCACGGTCGAGATCCTGCTCGAGCGCAGCGGCCGGCATCCCGGCCAACTCGCCGGCAAGACGCCCTATATGCAGGCGGTCCAGATCGAGAGCGCGACGCACCGGATCGGCGAGCGCGTGCTGGCCCTGATCGAGCGCGCTGGATCGAATTCGCTGTTCGGCCGGGCGGTGGATCGGCCGGACCTGGCCGCCTGAGGGTTTGGGTGCGTAGCGTGCGATGGCGTCGGCGTTGCGGTGGTGGTTTCTGACTGCGCCTGTCCGACTCATTCCGAATGGAGCAATGGCATTGGCCCAGGCCGATCAATTCAATCCGAGAGCCGAGCGCGGCCTGCGTCGCGACGAGGCGCTGAGCCGCGAAGCCCTGCCCGGCGCGGAGGTCGAGCTCACCTTCGACAACAACCAGACCGCCAGCCTGGTCTTCGGCCATTACGACCAGAACCTCGCGCATCTGGAGCGGCGCCTCGGCGTCGTCGTCAGCCCGAACGGCAATCACGTCACCATCAAGGGCCCGCGCGAGACGGCCGAACAGGCGAGCCGCGTGCTGCGCACGCTCTATGCCCGGGCCAAGACCGGCGCCGCCGTCAATCTCGGCGAGGTCGACGGCGCGATCGAGGAGAGCAACGCGCAGCGCTCGCTGTTTCCCTCGGACAATGCCGGCAAGGCCGCGTTCGACGCGGTGGTGACGCGCAAGCGCGGTCCGGTCCGGGCACGCAATGCGGCTCAGGATGCCTATCTGCGCCAGCTCAAGCGTCATGAGCTGGTCCTGGCCGAAGGTCCTGCCGGCACCGGCAAGACCTGGCTCGCGGTCGGCCACGCCGTCTCACTGATCGAGCAGGGCGTGGTCGAACGCATGGTGCTGTCGCGGCCGGCCGTCGAGGCCGGCGAGCGCCTCGGCTTCCTGCCGGGCGACATGCGCGAGAAGGTCGACCCCTATCTGCGGCCGATCTACGACGCGCTGGGCGACTTCATGGAGGCGCGCCATGTCGAGCGCGGCCTGCAGACCGGCATGATCGAAATCGCGCCGCTCGCCTTCATGCGCGGCCGCACGCTGAGCAACGCCGTGGTCCTGCTCGACGAGGCGCAGAACGCCACCTCGGTGCAGATGAAGATGTTCCTGACCCGTCTCGGCGAGGGGTCGCGGATGATCATCACCGGCGACCCCTCGCAGATCGACCTGCCGCCAGGCCAGCGTTCCGGCCTGGTCGAGGCGGTCCACCTGCTGTCGGGCGTCGAGGGCGTCGGCCATGCCCGCTTCCAGGAGAGCGACGTGGTGCGCCACGAGCTCGTGCGCCGGATCGTCATGGCCTATGAGGACGCCGCCCGGAAGGAGCGCGAGGACCGCGAGGCGCGGCTTGCCGCGCTGCCGGCGCCGGATACTCCCATCGAGGGCGACGCCGACGGGCTGAAGCGCATGCTGTCGCGGGAGCGGCCGCGATGAACGACCGACCTCGATCGCGGCGCGCGGCGCCGCGAACCGGGACATCCGAGCCCGCCTCCGGCGGGCCTGCGCTCGAAATCCGCATCCAGTCGCGGCGCTGGCGCGAGGTCGAGGATCTGCGCCCGAGGATCGCGGCCGCGATCGAGGCCGCGCTGGCGCTGGCGCCGGTCGGAACGCTGCCGGGAGCCGAGCTCAGCCTGCTCCTGACCGACGACAAGCGCATCCGCGGCGTCAACCGCGACTGGCGCGGCTTCGACAAGGCGACCAATGTCCTCTCCTTCCCCGCCGCGCCGCCCGAGCGGATCGCGACGAGCCCGGTCGTCGGCGACATCGTGCTCGCCTTCGAGACGATCGCCCGCGAGGCGCAGGCCGAGGAGAAATCCTTCGGCGACCATCTCAGCCATCTCGTGATCCACGGGTTGCTGCACCTGCTCGGCGAGGACCACGAGACCGAGGAACAGGCCGAGCGCATGGAGGCGCTCGAGACCGCCGCGCTCGCCCGGCTCGGCATCGGCGATCCCTATGCCGGGTCCGAGCCCGAACCCGTCCAGCCTCGCCCCGCGACCCGGAACCCGAAACCGCAGCCTGCGTCATGAGCGACGACACCCGATCTTCCTCACCAGCGGACACGAGCGGCCGCGGCCTGTCGCACTGGCTCGGCCAGTTCCTCGATCGGCTCGGCCTGCGCCATGGCGGCTCGATCCGCGAGGACATCACCGAGGCGCTGGCGCAGAACAGCGGAGCGGTCACCGATCTGTCGCCGCAGGAGCGGGCGATGCTGTCGAACGTGCTGAGCCTGCGCGAGCGCCGCGTCGCGGACGTCATGGTGCCGCGCGCCGACATCATCGCGGTCTCCTCCGACGCCACGCTGGGCGACCTGCTGGCGCTGTTCCGCACCGCCGGGCATTCGCGCCTGCCGGTCTATGGCGAGACGCTCGACGATCCGCGCGGGATGATCCACATCCGCGACTTCCTCGACTTCATCGCCGCCCGGGCCAAGCCCGGCCGACGCGGGCGCGGCGAGCCCGCCGGCAATGGCGGGCCGAGCCTGGGCGCGATCGATCTCTCGATGACCCTCGCCCAGGCGAAGATCCTGCGGCCGGTGCTCTACGTTCCGCCCTCGATGCCGGCGGTCGACCTGCTGGTCCGGATGCAGGCGACGCGCACCCATATCGCCCTGGTGATCGACGAGTATGGCGGCACGGACGGGCTGATCTCGATCGAGGACCTGGTCGAGATCGTGGTCGGCGACATCGAGGACGAGCACGACCTCGACGAGGCGCCCTCGATCGCGCCCGCGGGCGAGAACCGCTTCATCGCCGACGCCCGCGCCACGCTCGAGGAGCTGAAGCAGGTGACGGGAATCGACCTGTCGAGCGCCGAGGTCGCCGAGGAGGTGGACACGCTCGGCGGCCTGATCGTGACCCTCGCCGGCCGCGTGCCGGTGCGCGGCGAGCTGATCAAGGGCCCCGAGGCGCTCGAATTCGAGGTGCTCGACGCCGATCCGCGCCGGGTCAAGCGCCTGCGCATCCATCGCCGCGTCCCGGTCGCGGCGGAGCCGCCAGCCACGCCGGACGCCGCATGAGCGGATTCTCCCGGCTGGCCGACCGCGTCATCCTGTCCTGGGGCTGGCCGCGCAGGCTGATCGCGCTCGGCTGCGGCGCCGTCGGTGCGCTGGCGCTGGCCCCGCTCGATCTCTGGCCGCTGCTGGCCGTGCCGATGACCGCCGCCGTCTGGCTGATCGACGGCTCGGTGGCGGAGAGCCGGAGCGGGGGCCTCTGGTCCGCCGCGACGGCAGGCTGGTGGTGGGGCTTCGGCTACCATCTCGCCGGGCTGTGGTGGCTCGGCGCCGCCTTCCTGGTCGAGGCCGACAAGTTCGCCTGGGCGATGCCGCTCGGCGTCGTCGCGCTGCCGGCCTTCCTCGCCATCTTCCCGGCCGCCGGCTTCGCCCTGGCGCGGATGCTCTGGCCGACCGGTGCCGGGCGCATCCTGATCCTCGCCGCCGCGCTGGCGCTGAGCGAATGGCTGCGCGGCCATGTCCTCACCGGGTTTCCCTGGAACGTCTACGGCATGATGCTGGCCGGGCCGGCCTGGCTCGCCCAGAGCGCCAGCCTGATCGGCCTCTATGGGCTGACGGCGCTCGCCGTCGCGATCGGCGCGGCGCCGGCGGCGCTGGGAACCGGCGAGGCCGGCGCGGCGCGCTGGCGGGCTCCGGCGCTCGCGACCCTCGCGCTGGCGTCGATGGCCGGCTTCGGCGCCTGGCGGATACCGCCGGAGCCGGTCGCCGCGGTCAGCGGCATCAGGCTGCGGCTGATGCAGCCCAATTTGCCGCAGGACGCCAAGTTCAGCCCGCGCAACAGCGAGATGATCCTGTCGCACTACCTCGCGCTGAGCGACCGGGCGACCAGCCCGGCGACCAGCGGCGTCCAGGACGCGACCCATCTGATCTGGCCGGAATCGGCCTTTCCCTTCCTGCTCGGCCGTACGCCGCAGGCGCTGGCGCGGATCGCGGCCCTGCTGCCGCCGAGCACGACGCTGATCACCGGCGCGGCACGGGCCGGGGAGATGCTGCCGGGCGAGAGCCGGCCGCCGATCTACAACTCGATCCAGGTCGTGAACGACGAGGGCGTGATCACCGGCAGCTACGACAAGGTGCATCTCGTGCCGTTCGGCGAGTACCTGCCGCCCTTTCTCGACCGGCTGATCCGGGCCCTCGGCCTGTCGGAGTTCGTCTCGGTTCCCGGCGGCTTCGCCTCGGGAAACCGGCGTACGCCGCTGCTCGTCCGCGGCCTGCCGCCGGCGGCGGCCCTGATCTGCTACGAGGTGATCTTTCCCGGCGCGGCGATGCCGGGCGGCCCGCGGCCGGGCTTCATCCTCAACCTCACCAATGACGGCTGGTTCGGCCAGACCAGCGGCCCCTATCAGCACCTCGCCCAGGCGCGCCTGCGCGCCATCGAGGAGGGGCTGCCGCTGGTGCGCGTCGCCAACACCGGCATCTCGGCCGTCGCCGATCATTACGGGCGAATCCGCGCGGCGCTTCCGCTCGGCGAGGCCGGCGTTCTCGACACCACGCTGCCGCGGGCCGGCGCGGCCCCGCCCTATGCCCGGTTCGGCGATCTTTTCTTTGCAGGTGTAGTTGCCAGTCTAATGCTCGCTGGAGTAATAATGCGGCGACGGTGATCCCATTTGGAACTTTCTTGGGAGGCCGCCAACTGGTCGGCCGTACCGGGCCTTCAGCGGGCCGCCGACAGGTCTGAACGAAGAGAACCAAAGGGGCCGGCGAAACATGCTGAAGAAAGTACCCAACCCGATCGACCGCCATGTCGGCAGCCGCGTGCGGATGCGGCGCATGCTGGCGGGTGTCAGCCAGGAGAAGCTCGGGGAGGCGCTGGGCCTGACCTTCCAGCAGGTGCAGAAATACGAGAAGGGCACCAACCGGATCAGCGCCAGCCGGCTGCAGCAGATCGCCAAGATGCTCGGCGTGCCCGTGGCCTTCTTCTTCGACGGCGCGCCGACCGACGACTCCGTCGAGGGCGGCTTCGCGGATTCGGCGAGCACGACCTATGTCGCCGACTTCCTCGCCACCAGCGAAGGCGTCCAGCTGACCAAGGCGTTCGTGCGCATCAAGAGCCCGCGCGTGCGCCGGCGCCTGGTCGACCTAGTCGAGTCGCTCGCCGACACGCCGAACGAGACCATCGAGCAATAGCACCCGCGCAACGGCCGGATCTGGTCCGATCAGGCCGAGACGGCCTGATCGGGCAAGCGGGTCCGGCGGGGCCGTGCGACGTTGCAGGATTCGAAGCGGCCACAAGCGGCGCGGTCCCGAGCCCGTTCCGATCAACTTGCACCGCGAGTTGATCGGAAAAGCGGTCCCCAACTCGAAGTGAGAGACGGATTTGCCGATCCGATTGATTCAATCTGATCGGACCCGGCGCTAGAGCATGCTGCGAAAAAGTGGCAACGGCTTTTCGCATCGATCATGCTCTAAACTATTAGAATCGATCACGTTTTCTGCATCTGGACGATTCCGTCCAAATGCAGCGTGATCTAATGCAGCGCCGGCGCAGCCTCCTGCGTCAGGACGAGGGTGTTCCGGTTGATCCGCTGCAATTGCGGGCTGGGATTCATCAGCAGGAAATCCCGGAGCTTCGCCTGGTCCGGCTCGGTCATCGACAGGATCTGGACCGCGAGCCAGAGTTCGTCCGGCAGATCCATCCGATAGGCGACATCCACCAGCTCCTGATGCACGGGGTGGCTGCGCAGCAGGGTGGTGAGCAGACCGAGCGCATATTCGATCTTGGCGCGGCTGCCGGCATCATGCTGACTAGCCATGCGGGATCCTCCGCTCACCCGGCGCCCGCCGCCCGGCCTGGCGGCGCGGCCGGATGACCGGCGCCTCGATCTGCTTGAAGGCGAGCGTGCGGCGATAGGCCTCCTCGCTCACCGAGATGATCGTGCCGACGCAATTCATGCCGTCGATCAGCGCCGGCAGGCCGAGCGGCCGGACCTCCCAGCCGAGCTCCAGGAAGCGCGGCATCCACCAGGTCTCCATCACCACCGTGATCGCCGCGATGTCGTGGGCGAGGCAGTATTCGAACATGCCGGCGAGGACGGTGTGCAGCACCTTGCTGCCGCTGCCGCGCCGCTCCGGCACGACGAAGATGCGCGTCCATTCGACGATGTCGCTGCCGCGCTGCAGCCCGCGCACATCGGCGAGGAACGGAAAGACCTCGGCCATCAGATGCGGCTGCAGGGTCGGGACCAGCCGCGTGCCGCCGACGACCCGCCCGTTCTCGAGCGCCAGCAGATAGACCGCGTGCTCGTTGTCGAACTCGTCGACCTCGCGGCCATCCGGCCGGGCGAGAGCCATCCATTTGCGCTCGCCCACATAGATCTCGTGCCGTATCCGGAAATGCTGCTCGAGCTCGGCACCATAGAGATGCCGGTTGCCGGCATCGACAACGTGGATCATCGCCCGCCTCCCCTGTCCAAGGGGCGCAGGCTGTCCCTTTTCGGAGCGCCCGGATATTCCGGAATTCCGGGAGGGCCGCGGTATTTCGACTCAGAGGCTGATCTCGCCCCGGCGGTAGGCCTCGATGACGGTACGCGTGCGGCCGCGCACGCCGAGCTTGCGGGCGGCGTTCTCGAAATGCGCCTCCGCCGTCCCCGGCGAGACTCCGAGGCGCTCGGCCACGCCTTCGGTGGTCTTGCCGACCGCGAGCCAGGTCAGGACCTCGCGCTCGCGCACGGTCAGGACATGCTCGAGCCGGATCGGCCGCAGGCAGTCCGCCGCCTTGCCATGGGCGTAGATCGACATCAGATGGATCGCCGAGCGGGTCTGGCGCGAGAGATCGGGCCGGTCGCCGGCCATGGTGACCACGGCCTGAAAGCCGCATTCGCCATGGATCGGCACGCAGAAGCCTTCGATCATGCTGAAGTCGCGGGCCCGATGCATCACCTCCTGCTGGCGCGCCGACGCCGCTTCGTCGCGATAGACCTCGGCCCAGGCGAACGGGTCGACCGTGGTCTTGCAGTGGGCGGCGATCGGGTCCCAGTCCGAGAAGGATTTCTCCAGATAGAGCTCGAACCAGCCGGGCGGCCAGCCATTGAGGAGCACGAGCGGATCGATCCGGTCGCCCATCTCGGGCAGGCCGGTGATCAGGAAAGCATGGAAGCCGTAGCTCGCCAGCTTGTCGCGCAGCGCGGCGACGACCGCGTTCGGATCGCTGAGCGCGCTCAGCCGATCGATGAAGTCGAGTGCGTCGCGTCCCGCGTTGAACTGCCGTCCCGACATGCCGCGCCTTCCCCAGAGACTGCCGTGCTCCCTTCATCGCGCGCCGATCGGAACGGGCTACGCCGAAGGTGCCAGAAACGGATGACCGATCGACCTGGTCCAACGCCATCGGATCCGGTTCCCATGATGCAAGTTTCGACGCAAAATCGCCAGGAATCAACGCACATCCGAGCGTGTGGTCCCGGCTCGCCCGGGGACGCCGCGTCGGAGGCGCGGTCGAGCGAGGCGAAGGGAACCCGCCATGCAGAAGAAGCTCCCCAACCCGATCGACCGCCATGTCGGCAGCCGCGTGCGGATGCGGCGCATGCTGGCGGGTGTCAGCCAGGAAAAGCTGGGGGAGGGGCTCGGCCTGACCTTCCAGCAGGTGCAGAAATACGAGAAGGGCACCAACCGGATCAGCGCCAGCCGGCTGCAGCAGATCGCCAAGATGCTCGGCGTCCCCGTGGCCTTCTTCTTCGAAGGCGCCCCGGCCGACGAGGCGACCGCCGGCGGCTTCGGCGAGGGCGGGAGCACCGCCTATGTCGCCGACTTCCTCGCCACCAGCGAAGGCATCCAGCTCTCGAAGGCGTTCGTGCGCATCAAGAGCCCGCGCGTGCGCCGGCGCGTGATCGAACTCGTCGAAGCTTTGGCGGACGAATCCGGAGAAAAGCCGTGATTCTGGATCTTTTCGTTCGACTTAACGAACAAAGCATCTGCCAAAAGAATTTCCCGCCTTGACGACGAACCGTTCCGCTGCAAAAGACGCTGCGCTTTTCACCATCCGGGCGCAGGTCCTCGCCGGCGCCGCTTCGCAGCTGCGAGAAGGATTCTCCAACCGTGTCGCGCCAGAACTATTTCTTCACCAGCGAGTCCGTCTCGGAAGGCCACCCGGACAAGGTTTGCGACCGCATCTCGGACGAGATCGTGGATCTGTTCTTCAAGGAGGCGATCAAGGCCGGCCAGGATCCGGCCAAGGTCCGCGTCGCGGCCGAGACGCTCGCCACCACGAACCGCATCGTCATCGCCGGCGAGGTCCGCACCCATCTCGACGAGAAGCAGATCAAGTCGAAGGTGAAGTCGGCGGCGCGCAAGGCCGTGCGCAACATCGGCTACGAGCAGGACGGCTTCCACTGGAAGAAGGCGAAGATCGACGTGCTGCTGCACCCGCAGTCGGCGGACATCGCGATGGGCGTCGACGAGAGCAGCAACAAGGATGTCGGCGCCGGCGACCAGGGCATCATGTTCGGCTATGCCTGCCGCGAGACGCCGGAGCTGATGCCCGCCCCGATCTACTACGCCCACAAGATCCTCGAGAACCTGACCAAGTACCGCAAGGCCGGCGAGAAGGGCTGCGAGAAGCTCGGCCCCGACGCGAAAAGCCAGGTCACCATCCGCTATGAGAACGGCAAGCCTGCGGCCGTCACGCAGATCGTGCTGTCGACCCAGCATCTCGACGAGACGCTGAGCTCGAAGGACGTCCAGAAGATCGTCGAGCCGGTGATCCGGGAGACGCTGAACGGCCTCGAGATCGCCAAGGACTGCAAGTGGTGGATCAACCCCACCGGCAAGTTCGTGATCGGCGGCCCCGACGGCGACGCCGGCCTGACCGGCCGCAAGATCATCGTCGACACCTATGGCGGCGCGGCCCCGCATGGCGGCGGCGCCTTCTCGGGCAAGGATCCGACCAAGGTCGACCGTTCGGCCGCCTATGCGGCGCGCTACCTCGCCAAGAACGTGGTCGCCGCCAAGCTCGCCGATCGCTGCACGATCCAGCTCTCCTACGCGATCGGCGTCGCCAAGCCGCTGTCGATCTATGTCGACCTGCACGGCACCGCCAAGAACGGCGTCGACGAGGCCAAGGTCGAGAAGGCCCTGTCCGAGGTCATGGATCTGTCGCCGCGCGGCATCCGGACGCATCTGGCGCTGAACAAGCCGATCTACGCCAAGTCGGCGGCCTACGGCCATTTCGGCCGCAAGGCCGGCCGCGACGGCAGCTTCTCCTGGGAGAAGACCGACCTGGTCGACGCGCTGAAGAAGGCCGTCGCCTGATCCACGCCGTCCGCGCGAAGCTGGAGGCCGGGGCGACGCCCCGGCCTTTTGCTTTCCAGCCGCTCGCCGTAAAGGCATCGCATGACTGAGCAGCACGACAAGGACCGGGCCTTCTTCGGCCGCCGCAAGGGCAAGGGACTGCGCCAGGGCCAGGCCGGGCGCATCGCCGAGGCGCTGCCGGCGCTCCGGCTGCCCGAGGGGCCGATCCAGGATCTGAAGGCGCTGTTTCCCGTCCCGGTCGAGGCGATCAGGCTCGAGATCGGCTTCGGCGGCGGCGAGCATCTGCTGGCGCGCATGCGCGAGAGCCCGCGGATCGGCTTCATCGGCATCGAACCGTTCGTCAACGGCATGGCGAAGTTCCTCGCGGCGATCGAGGGGGAAGGCCTGCGCAACATCCGGCTATGGGACGGCGATGCCGCGCTCCTCCTGCCGCAGCTGCCGGAGGGGAGCATCGACGCGGTCGACCTGCTCTATCCGGACCCATGGCCGAAGCGCCGCCAGCGCAAGCGCCGCTTCGTCTCGGAACGGACGCTCGCGCTGCTTGGGCGGGTGCTGCGGCCGGGCGGGCGCTTCCGCTTCGCCAGCGACATCGACGATTATGTCGGCTGGACGCTGGCGCGCCTCCTCGCCTCGCCGGATTTCGACTGGGTCGACGAAACGGCCGACGACTGGCGCAGGCCCTATCCGGGCTGGGTGCGCACGCGCTACGAGGCCAAGGCGGTCAAGGCCGGGCGGGTGCCGAGCTATCTGACTGCGCGCCGTCGCGCATCCTGAGGAAGCCGAGCACGCGCTGCGCCGTCGTCGGCGTGAGGTTGCGGAAGCTCTGCCGCGCCCGCTCCAGCACGGCGGCCGACTTGCCGTCGCCCTTGCGCAGGCCGATCAGCGCCCTCGCCGTCTCCCAGGACCAGCCCATCCCGCGCGCGACCAGCAGGACGGCGTCGCGGTCGGGACCGAAGACGATCTGCTCCGTCGCCGGCAAGGTCAGGCGCGCCAGCGTGGCGGCTCCGCAGATGGCGTGCTCCACCGCGCCCGAGATCGCATATTGCGCGATCACCGCCTCGTCGAGGCGCCCGGCATCGTCGAGCACCTTGACGTCGGCCAGCGCGGCGCCGAAGCGGCCGAGCTCGTCGCCGATCGTCTCCCGCGCGGAGACGGCCTCGGCACCGCGCTCGACCGCACCCGCGACCGCGCCTGCCAGGCCCGGCTCGAGCGAAGCTTCGAGCCGACGGCGGGCCGAGGTCTTGGCCGCGGCGAGCAGCTGCTCGGCGAGGTCGGCCGGGATGTCGGCGCGCGCGCCGAGGGTCGCCTGCAGGGCATCGTCCTGCGAGGCGCGCATGACGAGGACTCCCATGCCGTGGCGCGAGAAGCGGGCCGTGTGATTGGCGGCGACGGCATGGGTGACGACGCGGCCGCCGCGCAGGATCAGGAAATCGGTGACCGGTTCGCCGAGGCCGGCACGCTCGGTGATGGCGAGCATGTGATCGCGCCCCTTCGCCGCCGCGATGGCGACGAGATCGTGGTCGCTGAGACGGGGCGAGGCGACGAGGACCGGCCGGGCGACCGCGATCTCGTCGAGGGCGAGCTGGCGCACCACCCCGCTCGGCGCGTTGGGAACGGGCGCCAGCCGCTCCGCCAGCTCGATGCGGGCCCGCATCTCGATCGCGCGGGCGAGGCGGCCGATGACCACGTCGAAGACGCCGACCTGCTCCTCGGCCATGGATTCGGCCGTGCTGAGGAACAGATCGGTCAGCCGCGCCAGGATGACGGCACGTTCGTCGCTCGAGCCGCGCGCCATCGTCGTCTCGAGATCGCGCAGCAACGCACCGACAGGACTCATCACGCAACCCCGCACATACTCCTGCGCCATCCTAAGGACGAAGAATGACCAGCCGGTTAGCGGGATCGCGGCAATCGCCACGGCGCTTGCAAGATTGCCGAAACAGGACTAGATAGCGGCCAACAGCTCTGGTTTCGGTGTAAGCCGGCGATCGAGAGCGGGCCCGCCGGCCCGCTCTTTTTTGTTGGCCGAACCGTCCATGAGCCCTTGCAGCCGGCGGGAGACGGGCGAGCCATCCAGATGGGCGAGCAGAGCAGCCAGGACCAGGAAGACCGGATCGTCGTCGAGAGCGGCGTCGCGGCGCGCGTCGCGGCGGTGGTCGAGCCGGCGATCATGGATCTCGGCTACAGGCTGGTGCGCGTGCGCGTCACCGGGCAGAACGGCTGCACGGTCCAGATCATGGCGGAGCGTCCCGACGGCACCATGACCGTCGAGGGCTGCGAGGCGGTGAGCCAGGCGGTATCGCCGGCGCTCGACGTCGACGATCCGATCCAGGCGGCGTATCATCTGGAAGTGTCGTCTCCCGGCATCGACCGGCCGCTGGTGAGGCCCGGCGATTTCGAGCGCTGGGCCGGGCATCTGGCCAAGATCGAGACCAGCGAGCCCTTCGCCGGGCGCAAGCGTTTCCGCGGCATCCTGCGCGGCGCCAGCGGAACGGACGCCTTGCTGACCCGCGACGACGCCAAGGCGGACGAGGATCGCGACGTCGCGATCCCGATGCGGCTGATCGCCGAGGCGCGGCTGGTCCTGACCGACGCGCTGATCACCGAATCGCTCAGGCGCGGCAAGTCCGGCCTGCCGCCCGAGATGCCGCCCGCCGACGAGATCGCCCAGCCCGTGCCCGGGCGCGGCAAGTCGCTCGGCCCCCGCGATCCCAAAGCCCGCAAGCCGGGCAAGGGCCGCAAGGGTCCGGTGCAGAACATACAGGAAGAGGAGTGAGCGCCATGGCCGTCAGCGCCAACCGGCTCGAGCTGTTGCAGATCGCAGACGCAGTCGCCCGCGAGAAGTCGATCGACCGGCAGATCGTGATCGACGCCATGCAGGACGCGATCGCCAAGGCGGCGCGGTCGCGCTACGGCGCCGAGACCGACGTTCACGCCGAGATCAACCCGAAATCGGGCGAGCTCCGGCTGGCGCGCCATCTCCAGGTCGTCGACCAGGTCGAGAACGGTGCCGTCGAGATCACGGTCGACGAGGCCAAGCGCCACAATCCGGCCGCCCAGGTCGGCGACGTGATCGCCGATCCGCTGCCGCCCTTCGACTTCGGCCGCATCGCCGCCCAGTCGGCAAAGCAGGTCATCGTGCAGAAGGTGCGCGAGGCCGAGCGCGACCGCCAGTACGACGAGTACAAGGATCGCATCGGCGAGATCGTCAACGGCGCGGTCAAGCGCGTCGAATACGGCAATGTCTTCGTCGATCTCGGCCGCGGCGAGGCGATCATCCGCCGCGACGAGATGATCCCGCGAGAGACCTTCAAGGTCGGCGACCGGGCCCGCGCCTATGTCTACGACGTGCGCCGCGAGCCGCGCGGCCCGCAGATCTTCCTGTCGCGCACCCATCCGCAGTTCATGGCCAAGCTGTTCGGTCAGGAAGTGCCCGAGATCTACGACGGCATCGTCGAGGTCAAGGCGGTCGCCCGAGATCCCGGCTCGCGCGCCAAGATCGCCGTGATCAGCCGCGATTCCTCGATCGACCCGGTCGGCGCCTGCGTCGGCATGCGCGGCTCGCGCGTGCAGGCCGTGGTCGGCGAGCTGCAGGGCGAGAAGATCGACATCATCCCGTGGTCGCCGGACGTCGCGACCTTCGTCGTCAATGCGCTGCAGCCGGCGGAAGTCGCGAAGGTGGTGCTCGACGAGGAGGCGGACAAGATCGAGGTCGTGGTGCCGGACGAGCAGCTCTCGCTCGCCATCGGCCGCCGCGGCCAGAACGTCCGTCTCGCCTCGCAGCTGACCGGCTGGGATATCGACATCCTGACCGAGCAGGAGGAATCGGAGCGCCGCCAGAAGGAGTTCGTGCAGCGCACCGAGCTGTTCATGAACGCGCTCAACGTCGACGAGACGGTCGGCCAGCTGCTGGCCTCGGAAGGTTTCCGCTCGGTCGAGGAAGTCGCCTATGTCGAGCCCAGCGAGCTGTCCTCGATCGAGGGCTTCGACGAGGAGACCGCCGCCGAGATCCAGAACCGCGCCCAGGACCACCTCGCCGCGGTCGAGGCCGAGCTCGACGAGAAGCGCCGGGCGCTCGGCGTCGAGGACGAGCTGCGCGAGGTCGAGGGCGTCACCACCGCGATGATGGTCGCGCTCGGCGAGAACGACGTGAAGAGCGTCGAGGACCTCGCCGGCTGCGCCACCGACGATCTGGTCGGCTGGACCGAGCGCAAGGATGGCGAGACCACCCGCCACGCCGGCTATCTCGACGGCTTCGACCTGTCGCGGCAGGAGGCCGAGGCGATCGTGATGGCGGCCCGCGTAAAGGCCGGCTGGATCGAGGCGCCGGAGCCGGAGGCCGAAGCCGAGGCCGAGGCCGAGGAGTCGCAGGCCTGAGCCGGAGCGTCGCGAGATGAGCCGGCGCGCGCCCGGCACGGGTCCGGAGCGGACCTGCGTGGTGACGCGGCAGGCGCTGGCGCCGGATGACCTGATCCGCTTCGTGGTCGGCCCCGGCGACGTGCTGGTGCCGGACATCAGGCGCAAGCTGCCGGGACGCGGCGTCTGGGTCTCGCTCAGCGCTGCCGCGGTCGGCCTGGCGGTGAAGCGGCGCGCTTTCGAGCGCTCGCTGAAGACGAAGGCCGTGGTGTCGCCCGATCTCGTCGCCGAGGTCGACGCCCTGCTGGTGCGGGACGCGATCCAGGCGCTGGCGATGGCGAACAAGGCCGGGCTGGTCTCCACCGGCTTCGCCAAGGTCGAGGCCCTGGCCGAGGCCGGGCGCGCCGCGGCGCTGATCGCGGCCAGCGACGGCGCCGAGGACGGCAAACGCAAGATCGGCCAGGCGCTGCGGCGGGCGCCGGTGCCGAAAGACATCCCGGTCGTGGCGATTTTCGCCGCGGCCGAACTGGAACTGGCGCTCGGGCGTGAGCATGTGATACATGCAGCGCTTGCTCCGGGTCCGGCGACTGAGGGTTTCCTCGCGCGCTGGCGTCGGCTCGTCCGCTTTCGGATGAACGATGCTGGCGGGACGGCGTTTATCGACCCGGCCGAATCCGACGCAGACGAGCAGACGAAGACCGAACCGGCAGGACCGAAAGCGGAATGAGTGATACCAAAACCCCCGGCGACAAGACCTTGAGCGTGACGCCTCCCAAGACGTTGTCGCTGAAGCGCCCTGTCGAACAGAGCACGGTTCGGCAGAGCTTCTCGCATGGGCGTTCGAAGCAGGTCGTCGTCGAGGTCAAGCGGCGCGTCGGTCACGAGCCGCCGGCGCCGCCCGTCGCGCGTGCCCCCCAGCCGCCGCAGGCGGCACCGGCACCGCAGGCCCCGCGGCCGCAAGCGCCCCAGCCCG
>NZ_FYAS01000038.1 GCF_900185715.1 Allobosea sp. CS1GBMeth4 | reverse complement strand
CGGGACGGCGGCGCAGGCTCGGCGCGAACGACACGGCGCGGCGCCGGCTCTGCAGGTTCGGGCGTCGAAACGGCCCGGGCCGCCGGGCTCGTCTCGGGGAGAGGCCGGGCACCCCGCACTGTAGGGACGACGCGGCCATGTGCCGGGTTGAGCAGCTCGGCGATGCGCGGCGAGCGGCTGCGCCATTCGGCGATGATCGCGCGTAAGCCTGCCTGGTCGCGCAGGCGCTGATGCACCAAAGCGAGCCCGAAGGCGGCCGGCTCATAGCTGCGGTCCCAGGCCAGGGCCGTCTCGAACCAGGTCTCGGCCGGGGCGATCTGCCCGGAATTGTAGGCGTACCAGCCGAGTGCAGCGCCGCCGGGTGCATAGCGCTCGACGCCGACCGTCTTGGCGATGCGCTCGATCACGGAGCGTTCGAGCCGCGGTGCCGGCTCCTGGGCGATCAGCGCGATGGCGACGTCGAGATAGGCCTTGCGGTTCGCGGAGCCGGCTTCGAGCCATTGCGCGCCGAGCGTCTCCGCCTCCTGGTATTTCTGCTGCGCGCCGAGCGCGAGCACGGCGCCCTCCGCCGCCTTGGCGCCGCCATTGCGCGCCAGCGCAGTCTGGAACCAGGTCACGGCCTTGGCCGGGTCGTTGTGCCGGAAATAGTAGAATCCGAGCAGGATCGCATCGTCCGGCGTCGTCGCCGCATTGGCGAGCACTTCGATGCGACCGAGCTCCTCGGGCGTTGCGGTCAGGGTCGGCTCTTCCGCCGCCTTGCCGATATGGCGCCGCGCGATCTCGTCGCGGATGCTGGAGAACTCACTCTGCTTCTCCTGCACCAGCAACGGGGCGATCAGCGCCTCGGGCAGGCTGGCGAGCGCCTTCTGCATGGTGCCGACCCGCTCGGCCGGGTTGGTGCAGTTGGTCAGCACATAGTTATAGGCGTCGCGCGCCCGCTCCGGCGCTCCGGTCTGGACGAAGGCCTCGGCCACGCGCCAGAGCGCGTCGACATTGGCGCAGGTCAGCAGCGCCGGCGTCTCGGTGCCGATCCGGATCACCTGCTCCCATTGCCTGGCATTGGAGGCGTTGACGAGGCGCAGACCCGCCTCGGCCCGGTCGAGCTGGGCGGTGAGTTCGGCCGGAGCCTGCCAAGTCGGATCGGCACTGCTGCGCTGGGCGATCGCCGCGCGTGTCTCGCCGAACTTGCCCTCGGCGAACAGCTTCCAGATCCGTTCCAGCTCGGGATCGCCTGTTGGCAGCGACGAACCCAGATCGGTCGGCGGCTTCCATTCCGGATAGAGCGCGCGCAGCCGGGCGAGCTCGGCCTCGTAGCGGCGAGTGTCGCCCTGGGAGGCGAAATAGCGCAGGGCCGACTCGTCGACCTTCTGCGACAGGCCAGACGGCGTCGCCGGGCGGCCGGGCGCGGCGGGGGCCTGAACCAGCTCGACCTCGGTTGGCTCGGCGGCGGGTGCGTCCGGTTGCGAGGGGTCGGGATGCGTCTCGGCCTGCGCCTGCTGGACGGTCGGTGCCTCGGGCCAGCGCAGCTCCTGGCCATACCGGCCGAGCGCGTAGAAGACGGCGCTGGAGGCCGCGACGGCGATCAGCATGGGTTTCACATGCATTGCGGATACCTCTCGCTCAGCATCGAGAGGGTGAGCAGGTGCAACGTCGACGGATAATAGGCCGTCGGCTGGAAGATCTTCAGCTCGGCCGGGATCGGCGTGCGGTCGAGCGCACAAGCCATAGCGGCAGAAAGGATGCGATAGCCGGCATCGTGCAGCGGCTCGGCCGGCTTGCCGCTCGGCACGTCGATCACGGCCGTGCCATTGGCCCAGGCCAGGCGGAACGGTTCGAGGCGCTGCCTCTCGGCGAGGCCGGCGCGCAGCAGATAGAGCGGGATCCGCAGCGCGTTGTAGCCGAATTGCGGCGGGAAGCCCTCGGCCGGCTTCGGCTCGCCCTTGAGCGAGAGCCAGTCGGCCGCCGGACTCCTTCTCCTGGCGAGATCGTCCAACAGTTTGAGGCCGCTGGCCTGCGCCTGCATCCAGCCGGGGTCGTTCGTGAGACGCGCGAGGATCGGGAAGGCTTCGAACACCCAATAGGACGGATTGATCACCGGCCCGTCCGGCCGCTCCTGTTCGGAATATCCTCTCGCCGCCGGCATCAGCCAGGTCTCGCCGCCGCGCTTCACGAGGGCGGCCTTGGCGAGCGAACGGGCGATCTGCCGGGCTGCCGTTGTATAGGCCGGCATCGCCCAGCGCGTGCCGGCGCAGGCGAGAGCTTCGGCGATCAGCAGGTCGCCGTCGCTGGCATTGTTGATGTCGGTGACGCGCGGCGAGGTCTTCGGGTCCCAGCGCCAGGCGGCGAGCCCGTCGTCGCGGATCAGCAGCTCCGTCCGGGTGAAGGAGAAGATGCTGGCGAAGCTGCCGCGATCCCCGGCGAGGCAGGCGAGCAGCAGCCCGTAGCCCTGGCTCTCGCTATGGCTGATCCCGCCATTGGCGTCGTCGACGACCCGGCCTTCGGCGGTGACGAATTTCTGGCGGTAGAGCTCCCAGGCGCCGGTCGGCAGAACCGCCTGCGCGCTGGAGGTGAAGCCGAACATGGTCGCGGCCAGGACCGCGCGGAGCCGTCTCATGAACGCCTCCCCAATCGGCCGATCATCAGGGAAGTGCTGATACCGAGGATGATGCAGGCCGCCAGCAGCGTCAGCGCGTAGACGCCGGTATTGCTCGACATCCAGTTGGCGAAGACGAGGCGCATATTGGCCAGGCTGAACGCCCGCGTCATGACGAAGCTCGTGCTCTCCGCCGAAATCACGTGGTTGTCCTGGCCGCTGCGGAAAGCGGTGAGCTTGCCGGCCATTCCGGCCCAGTTGCCCGGCGTGACCAGCCGGTCCACGGCCTTTTCGAGGTTGTTCTCCTGGCGCACGACGAAGGCTGTCCAGACCTGGCGCGTGTCGGGGTCGGTCGCCTGTGCGGCGATCAGCTCGGTCCCTTCGGCCGGCTCGTAGAGCGAGGGCGCGCGCGAGGGCGTGCGCAGCTGGGCGAAGGACAGCTCGAAGGTCCGCTGCAGCCACTGGTCGAAGCTGATGAAGTAGCGGGCGAGCGGACCGCCCAGCGAGCCGCGCCAGCGTTCGCGGATCGCTTCGGTGGTCGGTCCGCTGCCGCCCGAGTGCTCCGGCGTCGTCTGACGGCCCTGGAAGCGGTTGATCACCGCGTCGAACACGGCCGTGCCGTCGGCTTCCGGCACGACCACGACCGCCTCTTCGCGCTGCGGCCAGGTGTTGCGGACATTGTCGGCGATGCCGACGCGCGGCAGCAGGCCGGCCGGCAGTTGGCCGGCGGCGCCGACGACCACGGCAGGGCGGTTGCCGACGGTCGCGGCGTTGGCCAGCAGCTCGATCGCGAGCGGCCGGTCGGCGCGCTGGGCCAGCCGGGCGAGCAGCGTCGCGGCGGCGCCGAGATTGGCGAGGTCGTGCCGGCCGACGATGAGGCCGACATGCGACGCGATCGAATAGGGGAATCCGGTGCCCGCCACGGCAGCGAGATTGGGGCTGACCCCGATCTTGGCGAAGCTCGGGATCGCCAGCGCGGTGGTGTCGAACAGCGCGAAACGGCTCTTCCCCGGCAGGGTCGCACCCGGCCCGCAGGCGAGGTCGGAACGCGTCAGCGTGACCGCCTCGAACCAGACCTCGTTGATGCCGGGCCGGAAATGCCGGAGCGGTACGGTGATCGGGAATTGCTGGAAGAGCCCGCCATTCGCCGCATTGATCGACACGGTCGCCGCGACGTTGCCGTTGACGAAGACTTCGATGTGGCTGGTGCCGGGGAGGACCTCATCCGAATAGGCTCCGTCGAGATACAGCGTCGCCTGGCCATAGGCGTTGGCATAGAAATCACCGGGCATGGCGATGACGGTACGCACGCGCATGCGCCGCCCCGAGGATTCCTGGGTGGGAACGCCGAGCTCCGAAAAGCGCAGTACCTGCTGGTCCGAGACGAAGGGCGCGTCGGGCACGTGCCAGCTCGATGTGTCCATCGTCTTGCGATTGACGTTGGTCGGCCGCGAGACCGGGCCGGTGAGCAGCCTGGCGATGGTCGCCTCGAGCTCGGGCCAGGTCTCCCCCGTGACGAGCAGGGTCTCCGGGCCGAGCCTGGGATGGGCGACGAAGCCGAGCACGGCGCCTGCTCCCGCCTCGGCAGGCAGCGTGCCGAGCAGGTCGCGGAGCTCCTTGGTCGTGCCGAGCAGGACAGTGAGCAGGCCCGGTCGGATGCGCTCCGGCAGCTGCTCGGAAACCCTGACGACCGCCAGGCTGTAGCGGCCGCGCAACGCCACGCCCTGGGCGACGGCGAGGATGCTGTTGGCCGCGATGGCGCGGGTCGCGCCCGGTGCGACGATGTGGATCGTGGTCTGTCCGGTCTCGTCGGCGCCGACGGAAGGCAGGTCGTCGATGCTGCGCAGGCGCGATTGCTGCCCCGGGCTCCTGAAGGACAGGCGGGTCCCGGCGCCGTCGATGCGCGTCCACAATTCATAGGTGGAGGCGATCGTGCAGTCGGTGCGATGGCGCTGGACCGCCTCGATGCGGATCGTGTTCGGCCCGGGCCGGAGCAGGCCCTTGCGGATCGCGGTCGAGGTGCGCTTCAGCCGGTCGGAGGAGGCGATCGGCGCTTCCATGATGCGCTCGCCATTGATGCGCACCGTCAGGCGCGAGGCCTCTGGCATCACCACCAGCGCATTCTGGAAGGCGAGGTCGAGATCGAGATCGGCGCCGGCCTGGTCCTGGGTCAGGTAGAAGGCCCAGCTGCGGCTGTCGCTCTCGCCCTCGAGCGTGACGCGGGCGGCGGGAAGCAGCGGCTTGACGGCGATGCTGGCCGGCGCGGCCGGCGCCGCGGCGCGCAGGCTGGGCTCGGCGGGGGCCGGCGGCTGCCG
>NZ_FYAS01000036.1 GCF_900185715.1 Allobosea sp. CS1GBMeth4 | reverse complement strand
GACGACGTCTTAAGGATATTCGCGATGAGTATAATTACCCCAAAAAGAAAGGTATTAAGGATGAGTGTTCAAGATTGCTGGAGGCCTCCACTATGAAATCGCGTAGAGGCTTGCTATTCAGCGTTTGATGAATGCAATGCGACAGGCTCATGCTGATGGTTGGTTTATCGTTTTTGACACTCTCACGTTGGCTGACGACCGATTAGAGGCGTTTTATGATAATCCCAATGCTTTGCGTGACTATTTTCGTGATATTGGTCGTATGGTTCTTGCTGCCGAGGGTCGCAAGGCTAATGATTCACACGCCGACTGCTATCAGTATTTTTGTGTGCCTGAGTATGGTACAGCTAATGGCCGTCTTCATTTCCATGCGGTGCACTTTATGCGGACACTTCCTACAGGTAGCGTTGACCCTAATTTTGGTCGTCGGGTACGCAATCGCCGCCAGTTAAATAGCTTGCAAAATACGTGGCCTTATGGTTACAGTATGCCCATCGCAGTTCGCTACACGCAGGACGCTTTTTCACGTTCTGGTTGGTTGTGGCCTGTTGATGCTAAAGGTGAGCCGCTTAAAGCTACCAGTTATATGGCTGTTGGTTTCTATGTGGCTAAATACGTTAACAAAAAGTCAGATATGGACCTTGCTGCTAAAGGTCTAGGAGCTAAAGAATGGAACAACTCACTAAAAACCAAGCTGTCGCTACTTCCCAAGAAGCTGTTCAGAATCAGAATGAGCCGCAACTTCGGGATGAAAATGCTCACAATGACAAATCTGTCCACGGAGTGCTTAATCCAACTTACCAAGCTGGGTTACGACGCGACGCCGTTCAACCAGATATTGAAGCAGAACGCAAAAAGAGAGATGAGATTGAGGCTGGGAAAAGTTACTGTAGCCGACGTTTTGGCGGCGCAACCTGTGACGACAAATCTGCTCAAATTTATGCGCGCTTCGATAAAAATGATTGGCGTATCCAACCTGCAGAGTTTTATCGCTTCCATGACGCAGAAGTTAACACTTTCGGATATTTCTGATGAGTCGAAAAATTATCTTGATAAAGCAGGAATTACTACTGCTTGTTTACGAATTAAATCGAAGTGGACTGCTGGCGGAAAATGAGAAAATTCGACCTATCCTTGCGCAGCTCGAGAAGCTCTTACTTTGCGACCTTTCGCCATCAACTAACGATTCTGTCAAAAACTGACGCGTTGGATGAGGAGAAGTGGCTTAATATGCTTGGCACGTTCGTCAAGGACTGGTTTAGATATGAGTCACATTTTGTTCATGGTAGAGATTCTCTTGTTGACATTTTAAAAGAGCGTGGATTACTATCTGAGTCCGATGCTGTTCAACCACTAATAGGTAAGAAATCATGAGTCAAGTTACTGAACAATCCGTACGTTTCCAGACCGCTTTGGCCTCTATTAAGCTCATTCAGGCTTCTGCCGTTTTGGCTTTAACCGAAGATGATTTCGATTTTCTGACGCGTAAC
>NZ_FYAS01000007.1 GCF_900185715.1 Allobosea sp. CS1GBMeth4 | reverse complement strand
CCGCCTCGCGGCGCGCCGATTCGACCTGGCGCCAGCGCGCGACATTGCGGTTGTGCTGCTCCAGCGTCTCGGCGAAGGCATGGCCGCCGCTGCCGTCCGCGACGAAATAGAGCTCCTTCGTCCGCGAATGGTTGACCACCGCCTCGAGCGCGGCCCGGCCCGGATTGGCGATCGGCCCGGGCGGCAGCCCGTCGATCACATAGGTGTTGTAAGGCGTCGCCTGGTTGATCTCGGGGCGCGTGATCCCGCGTCCGAGCGTGCCCTTGCCGCCGACCAGCCCGTAGACGATGGTCGGGTCGGATTGCAGCTTCATCTTGCGGTTCAGGCGGTTGATGAAGACGCCGGCGACGCGCGGCCGCTCGTCGGCGCGGCCGGTCTCCTTCTCGACGATCGAGGCGAGGATCACCAGCTCCTGCGGCGTCTTGATCGGCAGGTCGGCGGGACGCTTGGCCCAGACCTCGTTGAGGATGCGGCGCTGGTCGCGCGTCATCCGATCGACGATGGCCTGGCGCGTCGAGCCGCGCTGGAACTTGTAGGTGTCCGGCAGGATCGCGCCCTCGCGCGGTATCTGGATGATCTCGCCGGCGAGGAGACCGTTCTGCTGCAGGCGGGCGATGATCTGCTCGCTGGTCAGCCCCTCGGGAATGGTGATCGAATGCTCGACCGCCTTGCCCTCGGCGATGACGTCGAGGATCTCCTTCTGGCTGGCGCGGGCCTTGAACAGGTATTCGCCGGCCTTCAGGCTGGCCGCCTTGCCGGAGGTCCAGGCCGCGACCTTGAAGGCCCAGGGGTGCTCGATCAGGCCCTCGCGTTGCAGCAGCTCGGCGATTTCCGTCACCCCGCTCTCCTTCGGGATGATCAGCACGCGATCGTTGGCGAGCGGCCCCGGCGCCTTGCTGCGGCTGTCGAGATAGGCGATGCCGCCGCCGAGCGCGCCGGCCAGCACGAGGGCGGCGGTGAACAAGCCGCTGAGCAGGGCAATGAAGGGCGAGCGCCTGCGCCTGCGCAGCTTCGGCGGCGGGGCCGGCGGCGCGACAGGCTTCAGGGCTTCGTTCGGGCTCCTCGGCGCGACGCGAGGCGGCTGGCTCATGATGCTTTCGCCTGATTTCCTGACATCACGACCGGCGGTACCGGCGTCGATCCGATCTGCTCACGACATCGTCGGCGTTCCTGCGCGACGGCGGCGACAGGCTAACGCGGTTTCCCTCCTGCTGGAAACAGCCGGACGAGACGAATTCGCGCGAGATCAACAAGCTGGGCATAGTCCCCCTGCAAAAGTGAGGTTCACTTTCGCGCACTATGCCTAGCGAAAATTGTGGCGAAAGCGCGCTTCTCCTCAGTCGGCGAAGCGGCGCATCACCAGAGAGGCGTTGGTCCCGCCGAAACCGAAGGAATTCGACAGGGCGATGTCGACCTTCCGCTGCTTGGCCTTGTGCGGCACGAGGTCGAGCTCGGTCTCGACCGACGGGTTGTCGAGATTGATCGTCGGCGGCACCATCTGGTCGCGGATCGCCAGCACCGAGAAGATCGCCTCGATCGCGCCGGCGGCGCCGAGCAGATGGCCGGTCGCCGATTTGGTCGAGGACATGGCCGGCCGGCTCGGCGCGTTGGCGAGCAGGCGCTCGACGGCGCGCAGCTCGATCTCGTCGCCGACCTGGGTCGATGTCCCGTGCGCGTTGATGTAGTCGACATCGGAGGCGCGCAGGCCGGCGCGCTTCAACGCGGCCTGCATGCAGCGATAGGCGCCGTCACCATCCTCGGATGGTGAGGTGATGTGATAGGCGTCGCCCGACATGCCGTAGCCGACGATCTCGGCGTAGATGCGTGCCCCCCGCGCCCTGGCGTGGTCGAGCTCCTCGAGCACGACGACGCCGGCGCCCTCGCCCATGACGAAGCCGTCGCGGTCCTTGTCATAGGGCCGGGAGGCCTTCTCCGGGGCATGGTTGAAGCCGGTCGACAAGGCGCGGCAGGCACAGAAGCCGGCGATGCCGATGCGGTTGATCGCCGATTCGGTGCCGCCGGCGAGCATGACCTCGGCATCGCCGAGGGCGACCATGCGGGCCGCGTCGCCGATCGCGTGCGCGCCGGTCGAGCAGGCGGTGACGACGGCGTGGTTCGGCCCCTTCAGGCCGTGCTCGATCGACACGTAGCCGGCGGCGAGGTTGCTGAGACGGCCGGGAATGAAGAAGGGCGAGAGCCGGCGCGGGCCGCGCTCCTTGAGCAGCAGCGAGGCGTCATAAATGCCGCCCAGCCCGCCGATGCCGGAACCGATCGCGACGCCGGTCGCGATCTGATCTTCGTAGCGCTCCGGCTTCCAGCCGGAATCGCGCAGCGCCTGCGTCGCCGCGGCCATGGCGAAGACGATGAAGTCGTCGACCTTGCGCTGCTCCTTCGGCTCCATCCAATCATCGGGATTGAAGGTGCCGTTCGAGCCGTCGCCGCGCGGGATGTTACAGGCGATCTGCGCCGGCAGGTCGGACACGTCGAAAGTGGTGATCGGGCCGGCCCCGCTCTCGCCGGCCAGGATGCGCGACCAGCTCGGTTCGACCCCACAGCCGAGCGGGGTCACCATGCCCAGTCCGGTGACGACGACACGTCGCATCGGTCTTCCTCGCTTCAGCCTCGGCGCGCCGAAGCGCGCCAGGGCCAATGCCTTGTCAGGCCGACTTCGACAGGAACTTGACCGCGTCGCCGACGGTCACGATCGTCTCGGCGGCGTCGTCCGGAATCTCGACGCCGAACTCCTCCTCGAACGCCATCACCAGTTCGACGGTGTCGAGGCTGTCCGCACCGAGGTCCTCGATGAAATTGGCGCCCTCGACCACCTTCTCCGGCTCAACGCCGAGATGCTCGATCACGATCTTCTTCACGCGCTCGGCGACATCGCTCATGGGTCTTTCCCTCAAACCTTGAAAACACACCGCTGAAAGCGACGCGTGGGTGAAACTGATTTCCGGCCCGGATCTTTCGCCTGGCGGCGGACCACGCCGGAGTTCATGGCTGCACAAACGCAACAACCGGGCCGGCGTCAAGTCCCCCGGATGCCGGTCGGCGCTCGGCAGGCTGGGTCATTAACACACTCATAATGGGCTGGCGAGAGCGCAGCTGACACCGTCAACCACGTGAAGGCGCCGGCCCAACCGCCTCAGATCATTGCCATTCCGCCGTTGACATGGAGCGTCTGCCCCGTGATGTAACCGGCTTCGTCGCTGGCGAGATAGGCAACGGCGGCGGCGACGTCCGCTCCCTGCCCGAGACGGCCCATCGGCACATCGGCCAGGATGCCCTCGCGCTGCTTCTCGTTCAGCACATCGGTCATCGGCGACTCGATGAAACCGGGCGCGACGACATTGACGGTGATGTTGCGGCTCGCCACCTCCGCAGCCAGCGACTTCGACATGCCGATCAGCCCCGCCTTGGAGGCGGCGTAGTTGCCCTGCCCCGGATTGCCGCTCGTGCCGACGACGGAGCCGATCGAGACGATGCGACCATGGCGGCGGCGCATCATGGTCTTCACGGCCGCGCGCGAGAGCCGGAAGGCCGCGGTGAGGTTGACCGCCAGGACGAGGTCCCAGTCCTCGTCCTTGAGACGCATGAAGAGATTGTCGCGGGTGACGCCGGCATTGTTGACGAGGATGTCGAGCCCGCCGAGCTTCGCCTCGGCCGCCGGCACCAGCGCCTCGACCGAATCGCGGTCCGACAGGTCGCATGGCGTGACCTCGACCCGCTCGCCCAGCTCCTTCGCCAGCGCCTCCAGCGCCTCGACGCGGGTGCCGGAGAGGGCCACGGTCGCGCCCTGGGCATGGAGCCGGCGCGCGATGGCGCCGCCAAGGCCGCCGGTGGCGCCGGTGACCAGCGCCTTCCTTCCCGTCAGATCGAGCATGATGCCTCCCTTGTCCGGCTGGCGCGCGGTCCATTCGACCGGGTGGGGGCGAATGAAGCCGGCACGCGCAAAATCAAAAGGCCGGGCACGTCGCCTGTCGCGCTAGCGACCCGCTCTCGCGGGACATGCCCTGCCGCCGCTCAGCCCTTCTGGGCCTTGTAGGCCGCGATGTCGTCGGGAGAGCCGATCGACGTCGCAGCGGTTCCCGCCGCAATCCGCTTGACCAGGCCGGCGAGCACCTTGCCCGAGCCGATCTCGAAGAAGCGGCCGACGCCCGCCGCGGCCATGGCCTCGACGCATTCGCGCCAGCGCACCGTACCGGTGACCTGCGCCACGAGCGAGGCCCGGATCGCGGCCGGATCGCTGAGCGGGGCCACTCCGACATTGGCCATGACGGGCACGACAGGCGCCTGCATCGCGACGTCCGCGAGCGCGGCCTGCATCGCCTCGGCCGCAGGCTGCATCAGGGCGCAATGGAACGGCGCGGATACCGGCAGCAGCATGGCGCGGCGCACCCCGCGCTCGCCGGCGAGCGCGATCGCCCGTTCCACCGCCGCCTTCGCGCCGGAGAGGACGACCTGCCCGCCGCCATTGTCGTTCGCCGCCTCGCAGACCTGGCCCTGGGCGGCATCGGCGGCGATCGCGCGGGCCTGATCGAGCTCGACGCCGAGCAGCGCCGCCATCGCGCCCTCGCCGGCCGGCACCGCCTTCTGCATGGCATCGCCCCGGATGCGCAGCAGCCGGGCGGCATCGCTGATCGAGAAGGTGCCCGCAGCCGCCAGCGCCGAATATTCGCCCAGCGAGTGCCCGGCGACGAAGGCCGCGTCGTCCTTGAGCGAGAGACCGGCCTCTGCCTCCAGCACGCGGATCGCGGCAAGGCTCACCGCCATCAGCGCCGGCTGGGTATTGGCCGTCAGGGTCAACTCCTCGGCCGGGCCGTCCCACATCAGCGTGGAGAGCTTCTGCGAGAGCGCGGCATCGACCTCGTCGAAGACGGCGCGCGCCGCCGGAAAGGCCTCGGCGAGCGCCTTGCCCATGCCGACGGTCTGCGAACCCTGCCCTGGAAAGATGAAAGCCGTCGCCATGGCGCAATGGTCCCGAGAACGATGCTTGGTCAACAAGTCCGGGCGCAGTCGCACCGTGCAGCCGGCCAAGTCAAGGCGGCGCGGCCGTGAAAATCGACTTGCGCCGGCCTTTTCCGACGATTTCGGCTTGCGCGGCGCACCATCACGCTGTAACGACCGCCTCGGTTTGTTCGGCCGGAGGCTGAACGGACGGCGAATCCATTCCCGCGAGGGAGAGGCTTCGCAGGCTCTCCCTGGAGGGCCGCCGTCCAGTGTCTCCGCCTTCGATGAAATCCTGTCGGGCCTTTTCCAGGGCTCGGAGGGCTCCGCGCCGAGCGAAACCGGTGAACGAAGAAAGGCCGATCATGGCATTGTACGAGCACGTTCTGCTCGCGCGGCAAGATGTCAGCGCGCAGCAGGTCGAGGCCCTTGTCGATCAGTTCAAGGGCATCATCGAGGCGAATGGCGGTTCCGTCCCAAAGGTCGAGTACTGGGGCGTGAAGTCGCTGGGCTACCGCATCAAGAAGAACCGCAAGGCGCATTACTCGCTGCTGAACATCGACGCTCCCGCGGCCGCCGTGGCCGAGATGGAGCGCCAGATGCGCATCAACGAGGATGTGCTGCGCTTCATGACCATCCGCGTCGAGGAGCTCGAGGAAGGTCAGTCGGTCATGCTGCAGAAGCGCGACCGCGACGAGCGCAGCGACCGCTTCGACCGTGGTCCGGGCGGCGACCGCTTCGACCGCGGGCCGCGTCGCGAGCGCCCGCGTCGTGAAGACGACGCTACCGAAGCCGCCGTGGAGGCCTGAGCATGTCGACTGCATCCGCCGGCGCCCGTCGCCCCTTCTTCCGCCGCCGCAAGTCCTGCCCGTTCTCGGGCGAGGGCGCGCCGAAGATCGACTACAAGGATGTGCGCCTGCTCTCGCGCTACATCTCCGAGCGCGGCAAGATCGTGCCGTCGCGCATCACGGCCGTCTCGGCCAAGAAGCAGCGCGAGCTCGCCCAGGCGATCAAGCGCGCCCGCTTCCTCGGCCTGCTGCCCTACGTCATCCGCTGAGCGGATGAGGATATTCCGGCGGCCTCCGGCCGCCGGAACTTCGATCTGAAGTCAGCCTACGGCGTCGGCTCTTTCAAGCGCGATGCTGCGAGTCGCCAGGCGGTGAAACCCCGTCTGGTATGTTGAGGCCCCAAGCCTCTCACCCTGCCCTTTTCGAGCAGCGGGACAGCAGGACGGATATGCTCCCCATCGTCGGCATCGGCGCCGGGCTGGTCTCAGCCCTTCTGTTCACAGTGGTGATCACCGGATCGCCGCTGGCGCTGCTGTTGTCCTATGTCGCCCCGCTGCCGGTCTTCATCGCGGCGCTCGGCTGGAACCACCGGGCCGGGCTGGTCGCGGTCGCGGCGGGCACGCTCGCCGTCGCGGTCGTGCTCAAGCTGGCGCTCGGGCTCGCCTTCGCGATCGGCGCGGCCCTGCCGGCCTGGTGGATCGCCTATCTCGCCCTGCTCGCCCGCGACGACGGGCAGGGCGGCAGCGAATGGTATCCGCTCGGTCGCCTGCTGGTCTGGATCGCCGCGGTCGCGACGCTGGTGACGGTCGGCGGCGGGCTCGCCATCTCGACCGATTTCGAAACCTATCGGGCCGTGATGACGCGCGGGCTCCAGTTCGTGCTCACCAGCCGCGAAGGCGTCGGCCCTATGGTGCATCTCCCTGCGGGCGTCGACGCCGGCGAACTCGCCGCCCGCCTCGCGGCGCTGGTCCCGGTCGCGGCCGGAGCCTCCTTCGTGCCGATGATCGTCGCCAATCTCTGGCTGGCGGGCAAGGCGGTGCAGGTCTCCGGCCGCCTGCCACGGCCCTGGCCCTTCATCCCCGCGACGCGCCTGCCGGCCAAGGCGGTCGCCGGTCTCCTCGGCGGCGTCCTGCTGAGCTTCGCCGGCGGCTTCGTCGGCCTCGCCGGCGCCGCCCTGAGCGGGGCGCTGATCGCGGCCTTCGGCCTCGCCGGGCTCGCCGCGGTCCACGATCTCAGCCGCGGCAAGCCCTGGCGGCCGCCGACGCTGTTCGCCGTCTATCTCGCGCTGGTGATCATGCTGATCACAGTCTTCCCGTTCCTCGCGCTGCTCGGCATCGCCGACGCGCTGATCGATCTTCGCCGGCCCAGGCCGCCGGCGTCGCCTGCTGCCTGACCTACGCCCATCCAGACCTCAAAGGAGAAGACCCATGGAAGTGATCCTGCTCGAACGCGTCGCCAAGCTCGGCCAGATGGGCGAGACCGTGCGCGTGCGCGACGGCTATGCCCGCAATTTCCTGCTCGCCCGCGGCAAGGCCCTGCGCGCGACCGAGGAGAACAAGAAGCGCTTCGAGACCCAGCGCGCCCAGCTGGAGGCCCGCAATCTCGAGCTCAAGCGCGAGGCCGATTCGGTCGCCGAGAGCCTCGACGGACAGTCGGTGGTGATCCTGCGCCAGTCTGGCGAGTCCGGCGTGCTCTACGGCTCGGTCTCCACCCGCGACATCGCCGAGGCGCTGAGTGCCGAGGGCTTCTCGGTCGACCGCAACCAGGTCACGCTCAACACCCCGATCAAGACGCTCGGCCTGCACTCCGTCCCGGTCGTGCTGCACCCGGAAGTCTCGGTCTCGATCACCGTCAACGTCGCCCGCTCCGCCGAGGAAGCCGAGCGCCAGGCCGCCGGCGAGAACGTCACGGCCCGCGAAGAGCTCGATCTCGACGATCTCGGCCTCGAGGTCGGTGCGGCGCTGGCCGAGGCCGGCGACGACGAGCGCTGAGCGCTTCCAGCGGCTCGCAGGAGTCAACGGGCGCCGTGGCAACACGGCGCCCTTTTTTCATGTTCTGTGGACAGCGGGGCCGACTCGGTGCTATTGGATATGTTCTTATTTTGTTCGGGTTCATGACTCGCCGGCATTGACCTATCCAGAGCCATGTCCAGCGCCACCGCCCTCGTCGCCCGCCTCGAGACCAATCGCGAGGCGAACTTCCGCGTCCAGCCGCACAATATCGAGGCGGAGCAGGCACTCTTGGGCGCCATCCTGGTCAACAACGACGCCTTCTACCGGGTCTCGGACTTCCTTTTGCCCGAGCACTTCTTCGAGGAGCTGCACCGGCGGATCTTCGAGTTGATGAGCAGCATGATCCGGGCCGGCAAGATCGCGACGCCGATCACGCTCAAGACCTTCATCGGCGAGATCGACCTCGGCGGCATCACCGCGCCGCAATATCTCGCCCGGCTCGCGGCCGAGGCGACGACCGTCATCAACGCCGCCGATTACGGGCGGACGATCTACGACCTCGCGATTCGGCGCCAGCTGATCGGCGTCGGCGAGGAACTGGTCAACGTCGCCTATGACGCGCCGGTCGAGATGGCGCCGCGCGAGCAGATCGAGGATGCCGAGCGCAAGCTCTACGCGCTCGCCGAGAAGGGCCGCTACGAGGGTGGCTTCCAGAAATTCGACGGAGCGCTCCGGCTCGCCATCGACATGGCGGCGAGCGCCTTCCAGCGCGCCGGCGGCCTCTCCGGCATCTCGTCGGGGCTGCGCGATCTCGACCAGCGCATGGGCGGCCTGCAGCGCTCGGATCTGATCGTGCTCGCCGGCCGCCCCGCCATGGGCAAGACCTCGCTCGCCACCAACATCGCCTTCAACATGGCCAAGGCCTGGCGCGGCGAACGCCAGGAGGACGGCTCGATCAAGACGGTCGACGGCGCCATCGTCGGCTTCTTCTCCCTCGAAATGTCGGCCGACCAGCTCGCCACCCGTATCGTCGCCGAGCAATCGGGCATCTCCTCCTACAAGATCAGGCAGGGCCGCATCACCGAGGCCGATTTCGCCAGGCTGACCGACGTCGCGGCGCAGATCGAGAAATTGCCGCTTTATATCGACCAGACCGGCGGCATCTCGATCGCCCAGCTCGTCGCCCGTGCCCGCCGGCTGCAGCGCCAGAAGGGGCTCGACGTCCTGTTCATCGACTACCTCCAGCTTCTCTCCGGCTCGTCCAAGAAGGGCGAGAACCGCGTGCAGGAGCTGACCGAGATCACCACCAGCCTGAAGGCGCTGGCCAAGGAGCTCAACGTTCCGATCATCGCGCTCTCGCAGCTGTCGCGCCAGGTCGAGAGCCGCGACGACAAGCGCCCGCAGCTCTCGGACCTGCGTGAATCCGGTTCGATCGAGCAGGACGCCGACGTGGTGATGTTCGTCTATCGCGAAGAATATTATCTCAAGGGCAAGGAGCCCCGGCCGGGCACCGAGGAGCACAACAAGTGGGTGATGGAGATGGAGGCCGCCCATGGGCTGGCCGAGCTCATCATCGGCAAGCAGCGCCATGGCCCGACCGGAACCGTCAACCTGCAGTTCGACGCGGAGGTGACCCGCTTCTCCGACCGCGCCGACGAAACCCATCTGCCGGATCGCCTGTGACCAGCTTCGACACACCCGAGAATGCGGGCCACGGCGCCCTGCTGACCATCGACCTCGACGCTCTCGTGGCCAACTGGCGCATGCTCAGGCAGCGCGCCGGTACGGAAGCGTCGGCGGTGGTCAAGGCGAATGCCTACGGCATCGGCATCGAGCCGGCCGTGACGGCCCTGGCGAAGGCCGGCTGCAAGACCTTCTTCGTCGCACATCTCTCGGAAGCCGTGCGCGCCCGCGCCGTCGCGCCCGAAGCGGCGATCTACGTGCTCAACGGCCTGTTCCCCGAGAGCTGCGCGGCGTTTGCCGAGCACGAGCTCTCACCGGTGCTGGGCTCGCATGCCGAGCTGCTCGAATGGGCCGGATTCCGGCAGAGCGGCGCCAGGGTCCGCCCGGCGGCGCTGCACGTCGACACGGCGATGAACCGGCTCGGGCTCTGGCCGGGCGAAGGCCTCGACCTGGCGCGCGAGAAGAGCGGGGTGATCGCTGCGGCCGGCATCGGACTGGTGATGAGCCATTTCGCCGCCTCGGAGGTGGCCGACGATCCCGCCAATGCCAGGCAGGTCGCGGCCTTCGCCGAGATCGCCGCGGCGTTCCCCGGCGTGCCGGCCTCGCTGCTGAACTCCTCCGGGCATTTCCTGCCCGGCTGCCCGTCCTACCAGCTCACCCGGCCGGGCTATGCGCTCTATGGCGGCAACCCGACGCCCGGAAAGCCCAATCCGATGCGGCCCGTGGTCGGGCTCGAGGCCCGGGTCATCCAGCTGCGCGAGGTCGAAGCGGGGACACAGGTCGGCTACAACGGCACCTGGACGGCGAAGAGCCGGCGCAGGCTCGCCACCATCTGCCTCGGCTATGCCGACGGCTACCCGCGCAATGCGAGCTGGACCGACCGCTCTCCGGGCGGCTCGGCGCTGGTCGGCGGCGTGCGCTGCCCCTTCGTCGGCACGGTCTCGATGGACCTGATCATCGTCGACGTCTCGGACGCGCCGGCCGATGCCGCCATGCGCGGCGCGCCGGTGACGCTGATCGGCGGCGAGCTCGACCTGGAAGCGGTCGGCGCCGGCGCCAGGACGATCGGCTACGAGATCCTGACCAGCCTCGGCCGCCGCCATGTGCGGCGCTATCTCGGGCTGTAGCGCCTTGTTTGAATTCCCCGCCGTCATTCCGGGGCGCGGCAAAGCCGCGAGCCCGGACCCCATGGACACGGGTTTCGGAAACAAGGCTCGGCCCGTTCCGGCCTTTCCAGCCGGCCCTGCGTTCATGGGTTCCGGGCACTTCGCTACGCGAAGCCCCGGAGAGACGCGGAGGTTCGTCGGGTAATGGCCAAGCGCGGCCCGACCTATGTCTGCCAGGCTTGCGGCGCGGTCTATCATCGCTGGCAGGGCAAGTGCGATTCCTGCGGCACCTGGTCGTCGCTCTCGGAGGAGGCGCAGGCCGCGCCGGTTCCCGGCGGTGGCCGGGCGCCGTCCGGTGGGCGGGCGCGCGGCCGCATCTTCGCGCTGGAGAGCCTGAAGGGCGAAACCCAGGACGCGCCACGCATCGTCTCGGGGATCGGCGAGCTCGACCGCGTCACCGGCGGCGGCTTCGTGCCGGGCTCGGTCATCCTGATCGGCGGCGATCCCGGCATCGGCAAGTCGACGCTGCTGATGCAGGCCTGCGCCGCCATGGCGATGGGCGGCCGGCGCGTCGTCTATGTCTCCGGCGAGGAATCGACCAGCCAGGTCCGCCTGCGCGCCCAGCGCATGGGGCTCGCCGAAGCGCCTGTCGACCTCGCCGCCGAGACCAATATCGAAGACATCATCGCCACCCTTGGGCAGGGCCAGCGCCCTGCCCTCGTGGTGATCGACTCGATCCAGACCATGTGGTCCTCCGAGGTCGAGAGCGCGCCGGGCACGGTGACGCAGGTGCGCGGCTCCGCCCAGGCGCTGATCCGCTACGCCAAGACCTCGGGCGCCTGCCTGATCCTGGTCGGGCACGTCACCAAGGACGGCCAGATCGCCGGGCCGCGCGTGGTCGAGCACATGGTCGACGCGGTGCTCTCCTTCGAGGGCGAAGGCACGCACGCCTTCCGCATCCTGCGCGGCCAGAAGAACCGCTTCGGCGCGACCGACGAGATCGGCGTGTTCGAGATGACCGGCTCCGGCCTGTCCGAGGTCGGCAACCCCTCCGCCCTCTTCCTGGCCGGACGCGACCAGGATGCGCCGGGCGCCGCCGTGCTCGCCGGCATCGAGGGCACACGGCCGGTGCTGGTCGAGATCCAGGCGCTGGTGGCGCCGAGCGCGCTCGGCACGCCGCGGCGCGCCGTGGTCGGCTGGGAAAACAGCCGCCTCGCCATGGTTCTGGCGGTGCTGGAGACGCATGGCGGCCTGAAGCTCGGCCAGCACGACGTCTATCTCAACGTCGCCGGTGGGCTGCGCGTCGGGGAGCCGGCGGCGGATCTCGCCGTCGCCGCCGCGCTCGTCTCCTCGCTGACCGGCGCGATCCTGCCCTCGGGCGCGGTCTATTTCGGCGAGATCGCGTTGTCGGGCGCGATCCGACCGGTCTCGGTCTCCGCCGCGCGGCTGCGCGAGGCCGCCAAGCTCGGTTTCGAGAGCGCCGTCCTGCCGTCGGCGGGAGCCGATATCGGCGACGGCAACGGCCTGAGGCTGCGGCGGCTCGGCCATGTCGGCGAGCTCGTGGCCGAGATCGCCGCGACGGCCCCGAGGAAGCGCTGAAGGCCGAGATGGCGGCTGCGGATCGCTCCGCACGATCGCAGCGCAAAATGAGCCGACTGCATGGGTGACGCGCGGCACGCGAGCAGCTATAGCAAAATCCGCCCGGCCCACCCATTTGTCGCGTGCCGGCCCCGATTTTGCAGCGAAGCGGCCCTGACATGCCTGTGACCATTCTCGATCTCGTCGTCATCGGCGTGGTGTTGATCTCGGCTTTGCTGGCGGCCGTGCGCGGGCTGACGCGCGAAGTGCTGGCGATCGCCTCCTGGGCGGCCGCCGCCGTCGTCGCCTGGATCTTCCATCCGCAGCTCCTGCCGCTGGCGCAGCAGCACATCCCGAACAAGACCGTGGCGCTGGTCGCGGTGATCGCGGTGCTGTTCCTCGGCACGCTGATCATCGTCTCGCTGATCACGGCGCGGATCTCGGATTTCGTGCTCGATTCGCGCATCGGCGCACTCGACCGCACCCTCGGCTTCGTCTTCGGCGCCGCGCGCGGCCTGCTCCTGGCAGTCGTCGGCTACCTGTTCTTCATGACGCTGATGGGCGACAAGAACCTGCCGACATGGGCAAAGGACGCCCGCGCCAAGCCGCTGCTCGAGGAGACCGGGCGCAGCCTGCTGACCATGCTGCCGCAGGATCTGAATTCCGACTTCTTCAAGAAGCTGATTCCGTCGAAGGGCGGCACCGAACCCACGGAGGCGCCGTCCGAGGAGCCGCGCAGCCCCGGCGCCACCCCGCCGGCCGGCGGCACCGCCCCGGCCGACCCGCAGCGCCGCACCCAGGCGCCCGCCCCCGACCGGCAGGCGCTGCAGCGCGTGATCGATTCGAGCGCCCCGGCCACCACCGGTGCGACGACGGCCCCGGCGCAACGCCGGCCCTGATTGGAGCCGGGGCATGTCCAGCAAGAACGGATCCCGGTCTTGCGATGAGGACATGCTCCAACACGCAATTTGGCGCGACGCCTCGTCGTCCGGCCGCCCCGGCCCAACGAACGACGCACCGAAGCCGCGATGGAGCCAGCGATGAGCCAGACCCACGATGCCGACGCCGTGTTCGACCCGAACGCCGACCGGCTGCGCGAGGAATGCGGCGTCTTCGGCATCTTCGGCCATGACGACGCCGCGGCGCTGACCGCGCTCGGCCTGCACGCGCTGCAGCATCGCGGCCAGGAGGCGACCGGCATCGTCTCTTTCGACGGCCAGCGCTTCCATTCCGAGCGCCGCCTCGGCCTGGTCGGCGACGCCTTCTCCGATGCGGGCGTGATCGAGAAGCTCCAGGGCAAGCAGGCGATCGGCCATGTCCGCTACTCGACCACCGGCGAGACCATCCTGCGCAATGTCCAGCCGCTGTTCTCCGAACTGCACGGCGGCGGCTTCGCGGTGGCGCATAACGGCAACCTGACCAATGGGCTGACGCTGCGGCGCAACCTCGTCCGCGACGGCGCGATCTACCAGTCCACCTCCGACACCGAGGTGCTGCTGCACCTGGTCGCGCGCAGCCGCAAGAGCCAGTTCATCGAGCGCTTCATCGACGCGCTGCGCCAGATCGAGGGCGCCTACGCCTTCGTCGGCATCACCAACAAGAAGCTGGTCGGCGCGCGCGATCCGCTCGGCATCCGGCCGCTGGTGCTCGGCGACCTCAATGGCTGCCCGATCCTGACTTCCGAGACCTGCGCGCTCGACATCATCGGCGCCAAGTTCGTCCGCGAGATCGAGAACGGCGAGGTCGTCGTCATCTCCGAGCAGGGCATCGAGAGCCACAAGCCGTTCCCGCCGGTGCCGGAGCGGCCCTGCATCTTCGAGTACATCTATTTCGCCCGGCCGGATTCGATCGTGAAGGGCCGCAGCATCTACGAGCGGCGCAAGGCGATGGGCGCGCAGCTCGCGGCCGAGTCGCCGGCCGACGCCGACGTGATCGTGCCCGTGCCGGATTCCGGCGTGCCGGCCGCGCTCGGCTTCGCCCAGGCGAGCGGCATCCCGTTCGAGCTCGGCATCATCCGCAACCATTATGTCGGCAGAACCTTCATCGAGCCGACGCAGAAGGTGCGCGAGCTCGGCGTCCGCCTGAAGCATTCGGCCAATCGCAGCGTCGTCGAGGGCAAGCGCATCGTCCTGGTCGACGACTCGATCGTGCGCGGCACGACCTCGCTGAAGATCGTCAAGATGATGCGCGAGGCCGGCGCGCGCGAGGTGCATTTCCGCATCTCCTCGCCGCCGATCACCCACCCCGATTATTACGGCATCGACACGCCGGACCAGCAGAAGCTGCTGGCCGCGACGCATTCGCTCGAGGAGATGCGCCAGTTCGTCGGCGCCGATTCCCTCGCCTTCATCTCGGTCGACGGGCTCTACAAGGCGATGGGGCACGAACGGCGCGATTCCGCCCGGCCGCAGTTCACCGATCATTGCTTCACCGGCGACTATCCGACCTCGCTGACCGACGTGGTCGGCGAGAGCGCCAAGCAGCAGATGTCGCTGCTGGCCGAAGCCGGCTGAGCGTTTCGACGGGATTTCGATGACCAAGCCTCTGGAAGGGCGCATCGCGCTCGTCACCGGCGCTTCGCGCGGCATTGGCCGTGCCGCGGCGCTCGCCTTCGCCGACGCCGGCGCCCATGTGGTCGCGCTCGCGCGCACCAGCGGCGCGCTGGAGGAGCTCGACGACGAGGTCCGGGCGCGCGGCGGCAGCGCGACGCTGGTACCGGTCGATCTCGCCGATGCCGAAGCGATCGAGCGGCTGGGGCCGGCCCTGCTGGAGCGCTGGGGCCGGCTCGACATTCTGCTCGCCAATGCCGGCATCCTCGGCCCGCTGGCGCCGCTGACCCATGTCAGCCCGAAGGAATGGGCCCAGGTCTTCGACATCAATGTCAGCGCCAACTGGCGGCTGCTGAAGTCGGTCGAACAGGCGCTCAAGGCCTCCGATGCCGGAAGGGCGATCTTCCTCTCCTCCGGGGCGGCGCATAAATGCCTCGCCTATTGGGGCCCGTATTCGGTCTCCAAGGCGGCGCTCGAGGCGATGGCGCGCAGCTACGCCAACGAGACGCAGTCGACCAATCTGCGGGTCATGCTGGTCAATCCGGGGCCGCTGCGGACGCGCATGCGGGCCGAGGCGATGCCGGGCGAGGACCCGGCGACCCTGAGGACGCCGGAGGAGCTGGCGCCGCATCTGGTGGCGATCGCCTCGCCGGACTGGACTGAGACCGGCAAGATCTTCGACTTCCCGCAGGGCAAGGTGCTGGCGCCGCAGATGCCGGCGTAGCGGAAGCCGTCAGTCTCGGCGAAGCGAAGCGCAGAGCCGAGAATCCCAGGACCGGAAGGCGCGGATTGGAGCCTCATACGGGCAGAGATGCTCGGGGCGAGCCCGAGCATGACGCGCCCCTCACGGGGGCGCAGCATAGTCCCGCACCACGGCGATCAGATCCGGCACGGTGAGGTTCGGCAGGGCGGCCATCTCGTCGAGCGAGAACCAGGCGATCCGGACGTGCTCGTCGGAGAGATTCTCCGGCTCGCCGCCGTCCCAGTCCGGGACGACATAGATGTGGTGCAGCGCCGCGCCGTTGCGCTCGGGGAAGCGCTCCTGCGCCGACAGCATCAACCGGTAGGCCAGCGGCGTCAGGCCGACCTCCTCGCGGCATTCGCGGATGAGCGCGGCATCCAGCGCCTCGCCCATCTCGACCCGGCCGCCGATCGCGTCCCAATGGTCGGCCCAGGCGCGCTTCCAGGAGGCGCGCAGGCCGAGCAGCACCCGCCCGTCGGCGCGCAGGAAGAGCGCGCTGACGGTCTCGAGCATCAGCTCTTGTCCTTGTCGTAGGGGTTGCGGCCGCCGCGCGTATGCAGGCGGATCGGCGTGCCCGGCAATTCGAACGCCTCGCGGAGATTGTTGCCGAGATAGCGCAGATAGGACACCGGCAGGTGCTCGAGCTGGTTGCCGAACAGGGCGAAGGTCGGCGGCCGCGCCTTGGGCTGCGTCATGTAGCGGATCTTGATCCGGCGGCCCGCCACGGCCGGCGGCGGATGGGCCGAGAGCACGCCTTCGAGCCAGCGGTTGATCTTCGCCGTCGAGACGCGGCGATTCCAGACCTCATAGGCCCTGAACACCGCCTGCATCAGCCGGTCGATGCCCTCGCCGGCGAGGCCCGAGAGCGGCACGATCTCGACACCGCGGACCTGCGCCAGCAGGTGGTGAGCCTTCTCCTTGAGCTCGGCGAGCAGACCCTGCTTGTCGGCGACGAGATCCCATTTGTTCAGGCCGATGACCACGGCGCGGCCCTCGCGCTCGGTCAGGTCGACCAGGGTCAGATCCTGCTTCTCGAAGGGGATGGTCGAATCGAGCAGGACGACGACGACCTCGGCGAAGCGGATGGCGCGCAGCGAATCCGCCACAGCCAGCTTCTCGAGCTTCTCGTCGATGCGCGCGCGTTTCCTCATGCCGGCGGTGTCGAACAGCTTGACCGGCCGGCCGCGCCATTCCCATTCGACCGAGATGGTGTCGCGCGTGATACCGGCCTCGGGGCCAGTCAGCAGGCGCTCCTCGCCGATCATCCGGTTGACCAGCGTCGATTTGCCGGCGTTCGGGCGGCCGATGATGGTGACGCGCAGCGGCCGGCTGGGGTCGGCCTCCTCCTCGGAAGAGGCCTCGGCGGGGGCATCCTCCCAAGCCTCCTCCTCGTCCTCCTCCGGCTCGTCGGCGACATAGGGCGCGAGCGCCTCGAGCAGGTCGGCCGTGCCCTCGCCGTGCTCGGCCGAGAACGGCACGGGATCGCCGAGGCCGAGCGAATAGGCCTCGAAGGCGCCGTCGCGGCCCTTGTTCCCCTCGGCCTTGTTGGCGAGCAGGATGACGGGCTTGCCGGAGCGGCGGACCAGCTCGGCGAAACTGTGGTCCATCGGCGTCAAGCCGAGGCGGGCGTCGATCATGAACAGCACGACGTCGGCCTGCTCGATCGCCGTCTCGGTCTGCGCCCGCATGCGCGCCGCCAGCGAATCCCTGTCGGCCTCCTCGAGCCCGGCGGTGTCGATCACGGTGAAGCGCAGGTGGCCGAGGCTGGCCTCGCCCTCACGCCGGTCGCGGGTCACGCCCGGCTGGTCGTCGACGAGCGCGAGCTTCTTGCCGACGAGGCGGTTGAACAGGGTCGACTTGCCGACATTGGGTCGGCCGACGATGGCGATGGTTGCAGTCATGATCCGTCCAGTCCTGCCGGGCGCAGCCGCCGGCAGCAACCGGCACCCGGATTCAGTTCTTGATCGTCACCGGCCCGCCGCGGACCAGCGTCAGATAGAGCTCGACGCGCTGGCGCAGCACCTGCGGCGTCTGCGGATCGGCGACGATGGCGTCGAACCAGCGTCCCGCATCCTCGAAGAGATTATGCTTCAGCGCGGAAATGCCGAGGAATTCGCGCGCTGAATGACGCCAGAGCCCGGTCGGCGTCGCCAGCGGCTCCAGTTCCTTGCGCAGCTCGGCATAAGGCACGAGGTCGACGCGCAGCAGCCCGGACCGCAGCCGGGCGAGGTCGCGATAATACGGATCGAGCGAAGCGTCGCCGGCGAGCGCGTCGAAGGCCGTCGCGCCGGCAGCCGCATCGCGCTTGCCGACCTCGGCCGCGAGCCGGAAGCGCGACAGCTGGCGATAGCCCGCCGGTGCGTTGGCTGCGAGCTCGGTCAGCGTCGCCTCGGCCGCGCTGGCATCGCCGTCGCGCGAGGCGCGCAGCGCCGCCTCGAACTTCGCGCCGACGGCCTCGGCCTTCTTGCGCTCCTGCTGCTGCCAGACCTGCCAGCCGGCGACGCCGGCGACGACCAGCACGGCGATGGCGATGAAGACATTGCCATACTTCTTCCAGACGGCGGCCGCCTTGTCGCGGCGAACCTCCTCATCGATCTCGCGGAAAATATCGGACATGACGCCTCGGACTGCTCTTCGCCAGCCGGGTAGCACCTTTGCCGGCGGAATGCGAGCCGGAACGCACTCGCCAGGGGCGCAGTCACATGCTTGCGGCCAGCCGGCTCGCATGCAGGCGAGTTGCCCGGGCTCTGACGCTCAGGCCGGAGCGTCCGCCCGGAACAGCAGGCTGGCGTCGCCATAGGAGTAGAAGCGATAGCCCCCGGCGATGGCGTGGGCATAGGCGCGCTTCATCAGGTCGAGCCCGCTGAAGGCGCTGACCAGCATGAACAGCGTCGAGCGCGGCAGGTGGAAATTGGTCATCAGCAGGTCGACGACGCGGAAGCGATAGCCCGGCGTGATGAAGATCGCGGTGTCGCCGCTGAACGGCCTGACGATGCCGTCCTCTCCGGTCGCGCTTTCGACGAGGCGCAGCGAGGTCGTGCCGACCGCGACGATGCGGCCGCCGGCCGCGTGCACGGCGTTCAGCGCGTCGGCCGTCGCGGCGCCGACAGTGCCCCATTCGGCATGCATGCGATGCTCGTCGGTATCGTCGGCCTTCACCGGCAGGAAGGTGCCGGCGCCGACATGCAGCGTGACGAAATGGCTGGAGACGCCGCGCGCCTTCAGCGCCGCGAACAGCTCCGGCGTGAAGTGCAGACCCGCGGTCGGCGCGGCGACGGCGCCTTCCTCGCGCGCATAGGTCGTCTGGTAGTCGCGCGCATCGGCCTGGTCGGTCGCGCGCTTTCCGGCGATATAGGGCGGGAGCGGCAATTCGCCGAGCCGCGCGATCGCCTCGTCGAGATAGGGGCCGGTCAGCGAGAAGCGCAGGCCGACGTCGCCGCCCTCCCCCTTGTCCTCGACCTCGGCCCGGAGCCGCGCGAGCTCGCAGGCATTGCCGGCGCCGTCGCTGTCGAAGACGAGCGTCTCGCCGACATTGAGTTTCTTGGCCGGACGGGCGAAGGCGCGCCAGCGGTCGTCCGCCTCGCGCTTGTGCAGCATGATCTCGATGCGGGCCGAAGCCTCGCCGCGATGGCGGCGTCCCCAGAGGCGGGACGGGATGACGCGGGTGTCGTTGAGCACCAAGGCATCGCCGGGCCGGAGGAGATCGACCAGATCACGGACGCCGCGATCCTCGAACGGCTCGGCCGTGCCGGGGCGCACGACGAGCAGCCTCGCCGCGTCGCGCGGGCTCACCGGCCGCAGCGCGATGCGGTCCTCGGGCAGGTCGAAATCGAAAAGGCCGACATCCATGGAGCGTTCCCGTCATTGCGAGCGCAGCGAAGCATCCAGGCGTCGCAGAGCTCTGCCACTCCCGGATTGCTTCGCCGCTACGCTCCGCGCAATGACGAAGGCGCGGGCACGCCTCAGGCGTCCGCCATCACCTTCATCGAGACGATGGAGTCGGGATCGCGCACCGGCTCGCCGCGCTTGATCCTGTCGACGTTCTCCATGCCTTCCACGACCTGGCCCCAGACCGTGTACTGCTTGTCGAGGAAGCGGGCATCGTCGAAGACGATGAAGAACTGGCTGTTGGCCGAATTCGGGTTCTGGGCGCGGGCCATCGAGCAGATGCCGCGGACATGCGGCTCGGCGTTGAACTCCTGGGCGAGGTCCGGGTAGCTCGAGCCGCCGGTGCCGGTGCCGTGCGGGCAGCCGACCTGCGCCATGAAGCCGTCGATGACGCGGTGAAAGACGATGCCGTCATAGAAGCCCTCGCGGGCGAGCAGCTTGATGCGCTCGACATGCTTCGGGGCGAGGTCCGGCCGCAGCTTGATCACCACACGGCCCTTGGTGGTCTCCATGACGAGGGTGTTCTCGGGGTCGAGCGACATCAGACTGATCTTTCGTTGGTCGGCACGCGGCCGAAGAAGCGGATGGTGATCGGGCGGCCTGCGATACTCCCTCCGAGCCCCGGCGACAACCTCATCGGCGTGCAATCGCGCACGGCGCGCATCAGCGAGTCGGTGAAGCGCTCGCGCAGACCGGGCGGGGCGCGCCGCATCTCCCAGGTCACGCGCGGCTGGCCGAACAAGGTGCCGTCGCGGCGCAGGCTGAAGCGGACGGTGGCGCTCGCGCTCGCTCCCGCCTCGAGCGCGGGCGGGTGCCAGCAGCGCCGCAGCGCCGGCCCGATCTGGTCGAGCCGGTCCATGGTCTCCTCGCCGAGGCCGATCGTCTCGGGAGTGACGGTGCCGTTGACGCCGCGGTCGACACCGGGCGTCGGCGACGGCACGACCGGGCGGCGCGTGCCCTCGCCGAAGGGGCCGCCGATGCCCGGCATGTAGCGCTGGCCCGATTGCGGCGGCAGCACCGGGTTCTGCGAGCCCGAAGGCGGCGGCAGGACGGGGTTCTGCGAGCCGGACGGGGGCGGCAGCCCGAGATCGCGCGTCTCCTGCGCCGGCGCCGTGCCGCCGGCGCAGGCCAGCAGCAGGACAGCGAGCGCAGGCACGCGCGAGCGGCGCATGGGCTTACTTGGCGTCCGCGAGCAGGCGCATGCGGATGATCTTGTCGGGATTGCTGACAGAGCCGTTGTTGGCGCTGCTGCCCTTCTTGATCTTGCGCACCACGTCCATGCCGGAGACGACCTCGCCGAACAGGGTGTACTGGCCGGTCAGCGAACCGCAGCCCTCATAGCAGATGAAGAATTGCGAGTTGGCCGAGTTCGGGCTCTGCGAGCGCGCCATGCCGACCGAACCGACCTTGTACGGCGTCGGCGTGAACTCGGCCGGGATGTTGGGCAGGTCGGAGCCGCCGGTGCCGTCGCCCCGCGGATCGCCGGTCTGAGCCATGAAGCCGTCGATGACGCGGTGGAAGACGATGCCGTCGTAGAAGCCGCGCTTAGTCAGCGCCTTGATCTGCTCGACATGCTTGGGGGCGAGATCGGGCCGCAGGCGGATGGTGACCCGGCCGTCCTTGGTCTCGAGCACCACGGTGTTCTGCGGATCGAGATTGGCCGGCGCTGGCGCCTGGGCATGGGCCTGGGACTGGGCCAGGCCGAAAGAGGCGGAAAGCGCGAGGGCGGCGAGCGTGGTGCGAAGCATCGGAAACCTCTCCTGACCGCCGGAACGGCCCGGCGCGTCTGAGAGGCAGCGAGTAGCGGCATCCTATGACTGGAACAAGGCGCGCAGCGGTATGCGGCGAACAATGTTGCAGCGCACAAGAGCAAACTCGCATAATTTTGCAAAAAGTTCGGGCGCGGCCTGCCTAAACGGGTGACAACACTGTTGCGATCCGCTACTCAATTCGGCGCTGGGCTCGCCCGACCGTTTTCCGGGCGCCGCGGACCAGGTCTTGGGAGGAACAAACAGCCGTCCGGTATATGAGTGCGCACGAACAACGGCGCGCCGATACTGCGGTAAAAAACAGACTTTCAAAGGCAGGGCGAAAGCCTTGCCTTTTGTTTTTGCCTATACGCTGGGTTGCAGCGGAGGGCGTTCAGATCTCGAGCTGCGTCCAGGCAAACCAGACGATGCCGAAGACGATCCCGGCCAGGATCGTGGTCGCGATCGCCTTCTTGACCAGACCAGGCAGAACCGGCGCTCCGGGCTCGGTACCCTTCTCGACCTCGCCGCTCTCGGCCTGGCTGCGGACGCCGAAGGGCAGCACGGCGAACAGCACGGTCCACCAGATCACGAAATAGACCGCGAGGCCGCCGCCGATCGTCATGATGCACGGTCCTCGCCGGCCAGGGCGATGCAGGAGAACGCGACCTTCGCCTCCGTCGGCACGCCGAAACGCGCCGTGTGCCTCGCCGGCAGGCCCAGCGGAAAATGCTTCACATATTCGGCATTGCAGGCGGCGTAGTCGGCCGGGTCGCTGATCAGCATCGTCACCTGCACGACCCGGTCGAGGCTGCTGCCGGCGTCAGCCAGGATGCCGGCGACATGCGTCAGCGCCTGCCGCACCTGCTCGGCCGGTGTCCCGCCCCGTACGATCCCTTTGGCCGGATCATGCGGCGCAGACTGGCCGGAGACGAAGACGAGGCCGCCTGCCCGGGTGGCGAGGCTGAAGGGGCGCGGCGAGCCGGCCTCCGGTTCGCCGAAGAACGCGATCTCGGACGTCATGGCTCAGGCCTGCTCCAGCTCGACGAGGGTGCCGCAGAAGTCCTTGGGATGCAGGAAGAGCACCGGCTTGCCATGCGCGCCGATGCGCGGCTCGCCCGAACCGAGCACACGCGCGCCCTGCGCCTTCAGCCGGTCGCGGGCGGCGAGGATGTCGTCGACCTCGTAGCAGATATGGTGGATGCCGCCGTCGGCATTCCGCTCCAGGAACTTGCCGATCGGCGAATCCGCCCCGAGCGGCTCCAGCAGCTCGACCTTGGTGTTCGGCAGTTCGACGAAGACCACGGTGACGCCGTGCTCCGGCTGCGGCAGCGGCTGCGAGACGCGGGCGCCGAGCGTGTCGCGATAGAGAGCCGTCGAAGCCGCGAGATCCTTCACGGCGATGGCGACATGGTTGAGGCGTCCGATCATTCGAGAGCTCCGTTCAGGCTCGGCGGGCGACTGGCCGATCCTACACCGCGATCACCAGCGCGTTCACCAGCGGCTTCTTGCCCCACTCCTCGTTGACCGCGGCACGCACGCCGCGCTCGAGCGCGTTGCGGACGGCCTCCGGATCGCGGCGCTTGGCCTTGGGCATGCCTTCGATCAGATCCTCGACCGCATCGGCGACGATATCGTCGAAGGGGGTTCCGTCCCTGGCGGCGAGCGGCAGGCCGATCAAGGCGACCTCGGGATCGCCGGCGAGCTCGCCTTTCTCGTCGAGGGCGACCGCGACCGAGATCACTCCGACGAAGGAGAGCCGGCGGCGCTCGGGAATGGTGCGGTCGAGCGCGCCGACCAGCAGCTCGCCATCCTGGTAGAGCCGGCCGTGCCGGACCTCGGTGAGCTTGCGGGCGCCGTCCTCGGCGATCGCAACGACGTCGCCGTTGCCGGCGCGCAGCACGTGCTTGACGCCGAGGCTGCGGGCGAAGCTGGCATGCTCGGTCAAATGCTGGTCCTCGCCATGGGCGGGGATCGCGATCTTCGGCTTCAGCCAGCCATAGAGCCGCGCCAATTCCTCGCGCCGGGGATGGCCGGAGACGTGCACCAGATGCGTACGGTCGGTGATGACCTCGATATTGTCGCGCGCCAGCCGATTCAGGATCGCGCCGACCGCCTTCTCGTTGCCGGGGATGGTGCGCGAGGAGAAGATCACCCGGTCCCCCGCGGCCAGCGCGATCTCCGGATGGTCGTCCGCGGCGATGCGCGACAGGGCGGCGCGGGGCTCGCCCTGGCTGCCGGTCAGGAGCGCGACCACCTTGTCGCGCGGCAGGTAGCCATAGGTCTCGACCGAGCGGAAGGCGGGGATGCCGTCGAGATAGCCGCATTCGCGGGCGACATCGATGACGCGATCCATGGCGCGGCCGACGACGACCACCTCGCGCTGATTGGCCATGGCAGCTTCGGCCACCGCGCGAAGGCGCGCGACGTTCGAGGCGAAGGTGGTGACGGCGACGCGGTTCGGCGCGGTGTGCACGAGCTCGCTGAGCTTGGCGGCGACATCGGCCTCGCTCGGGCTGATGCCGTCGCGCAGGACGTTGGTGGAGTCGCAGACCAGTGCGAGGACGCCCTCGTCGCCGAGCTCGCGCAGGCGCTTCTCGTCGGTCGGCAGGCCGACCTGCGGCGTCGGGTCGATCTTCCAGTCGCCGCTGTGGACGACGAGTCCGGCCGGGGTGCGGATCGCGAGCGCATTCGATTCCGGGATCGAATGGGCCACCGGGACGAATTCGATGTCGAAGGGGCCGAGCGCGAAGCGTCCGCCCTGGGCGACGATGTTCATCTCGACCTTGGGCGCGCCCGGCTCCGACAGGCGCCGCGTCGCCAGCAGTCCGGCGGCGAAGCGCGTGCACCAGACCGGCACGCGCAGCGAGGGCCAGAGCGCGGCAAGCGCCCCGATATGGTCCTCATGGGCGTGGGTGATGACGATGCCGAGCAGGTTGGCCCGGTCCTCGATGATGTAGGTCAGGTCGGGCAGGACGATATCGACGCCCGGCACCTCCGGCCCGGCGAAGGAGAGCCCGCAATCGACCAGGATCCATTTGCGCTTCTTCTCCGGCCCGAAGCCGTAGAGCGCGGCGTTCATGCCGATCTCGCCGAGGCCACCGAGCGGAACGAAGACGAGCTGGTCGCTGGAACGGGTCACGTGGCAGTCCTATCTCAATGCGGGCAGTTCGGCCGGCTCCACCGTCATTCCGGGGCGGCGCGAAGCGACGAGCCCGGAACCCATGAACACCGTGCCTTCAAGGCAGGCGGCCACCGGCGAGCGATACCGAACGCCATCGTGTTCATGGGTTCCGGGCTCGACCCTGCGGGCCGCCCCGGAATGACGAGGGGATCCGCCGGAACGTTTCGGCTCTAGCATGCCCTTGCCGTTGTCTCCATAGCGGCAGGAGCGGCGGAGGCACTGATCAGCCTGCCGGTGCAACGGAGCTGGGCGTCGAGCCGAAATAGAGATCGCCGGCGTCGATCAGGCGCGCGCCTGCTTCCGTGCCAAGCTCAAGCCGCCCGGAGGCGTCGAGGCCGAGGAAGCGGCCGGAGACCGGCCCTTCCGGCAGGCGCATGGTGATGGTCTGGCCGAGATAGGCGGCGCGATCGAGCCAGGCCGCGCGGGTCGGGCCGAAGCCCCCCGGCAGCGACCATGCGCCGAAGCGCCGATGCCAGCTGTCCGACAGGGCTTCCAGCAGGCGTTCGACGCTCGCCTCGGCCGCATGCGCCGCGAGATGCGTCGCGGGATAGGGCGTTCCTTCCGGCGAGGAGGCGACGTTGACCCCGAAACCGATGACGACGCTGAAGTGCCCTGCCCGGCTCTCGCCTTCGAGCAGCAGGCCCGCGGCCTTGGCGCCGCCGATCAGCAGGTCGTTCGGCCATTTCAGGGCGAGCGCCGGCGCGGACAATTCCGTGACCGCCGCGGCCGCGTCATGCAAGGCGAGCCCCGCGACGAAGCCGAGCTGCGGCGCGAGCGCCGGCTCGCAGGGCGCAGCGAGGAGCAGGCTGGCGTAGAGATTGCCCGGCGGCGAGCCCCATTGCCGGCCATGCCGGCCCCGGCCGGCGTTCTGGCTCCTCGCGACGATCCAGAGCCGCCCCGGATCGCCCTCGGCCAGCGCCCGCCGCGCCTCCTCCATCGTCGAGGCGACCGCGTCGCGGACGATCAGGCGGTAGCCGGCGGCGCGTGCGGATTCGCTCAGCATGGCTCGGCTGTCATGCCGGGATGCCGCGGAGCGGCGAGTCCGGAACCCATGAACACGACGCTCGTCCAGACCGTCATGCTTGCCCCTGTGGCGAGCATCCAGGTCTCGAACACCGCATGCGCCGGAAGAAGACGTGGATGGTCGGGACAAGCCCGACCATGACGGAAAGCAGGTGTTCATGGATTCCGGGCCCGGCCCCATGGGCCGTCCCGGAATGGCGGGGGAGCATCAGAACAGCGACTTCGCCGCCGCGGCGGCGGAATCGAACAGCGGCGCCGGCACGAAGGACAACACCAGCACGAACAGCGCCGAGATCAGCAGGACGGTGCGTACGCCGGCATCGCCCTTGTCGAAGGCGGGCCTGGCGTCGTCGAAATAGATCACCTTGACGACGCGCAGGTAATAATAGGCGCCGACGACGCTGGTGACCACGCCGACCACGGCGAGCACATAGAGCTTGGCCTCGATCGCGGCGAGGAAGACGTACCATTTCGCCCAGAAGCCGGCGAGCGGCGGGATGCCGGCGAGCGAGAACATCATCATCGACATCGCGAAGGCCATCCAGCCATTGGTGCGGGACAGGCCGGCGAGCTCGCCGATCTCCTCGACCGGCTTGCCGTCGCGGTTCATCATCAGAACGCAGGCGAAGGCGGCGAGCGTGGTGGCGAGATAGATCGCCATATAGGTCATCACGCCCTGGATGCCGGCAGGCGTGCCGGCGGCGAGGCCGACCAGCGCGTAACCCATGTTGGCGATCGAGGAATAGGCGAGCAGTCGCTTGATGTTGCTCTGGCCGATCGCGGCGAAGGCGCCGAGCGCCATGGAGGCGATCGACATGAAGACGACGATCTGCTGCCAGTCGTGCAGGGCCCCGGGGAAGGCGCCGACGAAGACGCGCACGGTCATCGCCATCGCCGCCATCTTGGGCGCCGAGGCGAAGAAGGCGGCGACCGGGGTCGGGGCGCCTTCATAGACGTCCGGCGTCCACATGTGGAACGGCACGGCCGAGATCTTGAAGGCGACGCCGGCGGCGACGAAGACGAGGCCGATGATCAGGCCGATGCCGGTATGGCCGCCCTTCACCGCCTCGGCGATGCCGGCATAGCTCACCGTGCCGGTGAAGCCGTAGACCAGCGAGCTGCCGTAGAGCAGCATGCCCGAGGAGAGCGCGCCGAGGACGAAGTATTTCAGGCCCGCCTCGGTCGAGCGCGGATTGTCACGGTCGAAGGCGGCGACGACATAGAGCGCGAGCGACTGCAATTCCAAGCCAACGTAAAGACCGATCAGGTCATTGGCAGAGATCATCATCATCATGCCGACGGTGGCGAGAATGACGAGGATCGGGAACTCGAAGCGCATGGCGCCGTCGCGGCGCAGGAAATCCGCCGAAAGCACGATGGCGGCCGCGGCACCGACCAGCGTCAGCACCTTCATGAAGCGGGCGAAGCCGTCGGCGACGAAGGCGCCGTTGAAGGTCACGACCTTGCCTTCGCCGCGCAGGACGAGCACCAGCGCCAGCGCCAGCAGCGCGAGCGCCGCGACCTCGAGCGTGCGCGTCGCGCGGTCGCCCTGAAGTGCGCCATAGAGCACCATGGCGATGGCGCCGAGCGCCAGGACGATTTCGGGAAGCGCGGGGCCGAGTGCAGGCAAGGTCATCGCGGGCAGCCTTATTGCGCGACCAGCATCGCCGTCTTCGCGGCGGTGATGGCGGCCTGATAGTTCTTGATGAGGGCTTCGGTCGGCGCCGCGAAGGCGTCGAGGATCGTGCCGGGGGCGATGCCGTACCAGATCGTCAGCAGGACGAGCGGCGCGAAGATCGCGATCTCGCGGGCGTTGAGGTCGGTGATGGTCTTGAGCTCGGGCTTGGTGAGCTCGCCGAAGACGACGCGGCGATAGAGCCAGAGCGCATAGCCCGCCGAGAGGATGACGCCGGTCGTCGCCAGGAAGGACACCCAGGGATTGGCCTTGAAGGCGCCCATCAGCGTCAGGAACTCGCCGACGAAGCCGGCGGTGCCCGGCAGGCCGACATTGGCCATGGTGAAGATCATGAACACCACCGCATAGAGCGGCATGCGGTTCACCAGCCCGCCATAGGCGGCGATCTCGCGGGTGTGCATGCGGTCGTAGATCACGCCGACACAGAGGAAGAGCGCGCCCGAAACCAGGCCGTGGCTGACCATCTGGAACATCGCGCCCTGGATGCCCTGCGGCGTCAGGGTGAACAGGCCCATGGTGACGAAGCCCATATGCGCCACCGAGGAGTAGGCGATCAGCTTCTTGATGTCCTCCTGCATCAGCGCCACCAGCGAGGTGTAGATGATGGCGATGACGGAGAGCGCGAAGACCAGCGGCGCGAACATCGCCGAGGCGTCAGGGAACATCGGGATCGAGAAGCGGATGAAGCCGTAGCCGCCCATCTTCAGCAGGATCGCGGCCAGGATGACCGAACCCGCCGTCGGCGCCTCGACATGCGCGTCGGGCAGCCAGGTGTGGACCGGCCACATCGGCATCTTCACCGCGAAGGAGGCGAAGAAGGCGAGCCAGAGCCAGGGCTGCATCCGGACCGGGAACTTGTGGGTCAGCAGTGTCGGGATGTCGGTGGTGCCGGCGTTCCAGTACATCGCCATGATGGCGAGCAGCATCAGCACCGAGCCGAGCAGCGTGTAGAGGAAGAACTTGTAGCTGGCGTAGACCCGGCGCTTGCCGCCCCAGATGCCGATGATCAGGAACATCGGGATCAGGCCCGCTTCGAAGAGCAGGTAGAACAGCACGAGGTCGAGCGCGACGAAGACGCCGATCATCAGCGTCTCGAGGATCAGGAACGCGACCATGTATTCGCGCACCCGCTTCTCGACCGAGGTCCAGGACGCCAGGATGCAGAACGGCATCAGGAAGGCGGTGAGGACCACGAAGGGGAAGGAGAAGCCGTCGACGCCGAGCTTGAACCTGATGGCGTCGGAGACCCAGGCATGGGTCTCGACCATCTGGAAGCCGGGATTGGCCGGGTCGAACAGGCTCCAGGCATAGAGCGCGAGGAAGAAGTTCGCGGTCGTGAAGAACATCGCCGCCCAGCGGGCGTTCGAGCCGACCGCGGCCTCGTCGCCGCGCTGCACCAGGATGAAGGCGGCGCCGACCAGCGGCAGGACCAGGAGACCGGTGAGGATACCGAAACCGAAGGACATCATCTCACCCGCGGGCCATGAGGTACCAGGTCACCAGCCCGGCAACGCCGATCAGCATGGCGAAGGCATAGTGGTAGACGTAGCCGGTCTGCAGCCGCACGACCCGGTTGGTCACGTCGACGACGCGGGCCGAGACCCCGTCGGGGCCGAGGCCATCGATGACGAGGCCGTCGCCCTTCTTCCAGAGGAAGCGGCCGAGCCATTTGGCCGGGCGCACGAACAGGAAGTCGTAGATCTCGTCGAAATACCACTTGTTGAGCAGGAAGCCGTAGAGCACCGGGTTGGCTGCGGCGAGCTTGCCGGGCACCTCCGGGCGCAGCACGTACATGTAGAGCGCCAGCAGGAAGCCGATCAGCATCGCGACGAAGGGCGACCAGACCACCCATTTCGGCACGTCGTGCATGGCGTGCAGGATGTGGTTGTCCTTGCCGGTGAACAGCGCCGCCTTCCAGAAGTGCTCGTAGTCGTGGCCGATGAAGGCCTCCTTGAAGGCGTAGCCGGCCGCGAGCGCGCCGAGCGACAGCACGGCGAGCGGGATCAGCATGACGAGCGGGCTCTCATGCGGCTGGTGGTCGTGGTGGTCATGAGCGTGATCGTCGTGGCCATGCGCGGCATGGGCGTGATCATCGGCGCCGTGACCGTGCGCATGGGCGTCGTGACCATGGCCGTGGCCGGCCCAGCGCGGCGCGCCCTCGAAGGTCATGAAATAGAGCCGCCAGGAGTAGAACGAGGTCATCAGGGCGGCGACGACCAGGAGCACGAAGGCATAGGAGCTGGCGAAGCCGCCATGCGCGGTCGAGGCATAGGCGCTCTCGATGATCGCGTCCTTCGAGAAGTAGCCGGCGAAGAGCGGGAAGCCTGTCAGCGCCAGCGTGCCGATCGTCATGGCCGCAGCGGTGAACGGAATGTACTTCCTGAGGCCGCCCATGTTCCGCATGTCCTGCTCGTGATGCATCGCATGGATGACCGAGCCGGCGCCCAGGAACAGCAGCGCCTTGAAGAAGGCGTGGGTGAACAGGTGGAAGATGCCGGCCGAATAGGCGCCGACGCCGAGCGCGACGAACATGTAGCCGAGCTGCGAGCAGGTCGAATAGGCGATGACGCGCTTGATGTCGTTCTGCACCAGGCCAACGGTCGCGGCGAAGAAGGCGGTGGTGGCGCCGATGACGACGACGACGGTCAGCGCGACCGGGGCGTATTCGAAGATCGGCGACAGGCGCGCCACCATGAAGACGCCGGCGGTGACCATGGTCGCGGCATGGATCAGCGCCGAGACCGGGGTCGGGCCCTCCATCGCGTCCGGCAGCCAGGTGTGCAGCAGGAACTGCGCCGACTTGCCCATGGCGCCCATGAACAGCAAGAGGCAGGTCAGGGTCAGCGCGTTCCACTCATAGCCGAGGAAGCGGAAGGTCTGCGAGGTCATCTCGCCGACCTTCGGGAAGATCGCGTCGAAGGTGACGGCGCCGAACAGCACGAAGATCAGGAAGATGCCGAGCAGGAAGCCGAAATCGCCGACGCGGTTGACGACGAAGGCCTTGATCGCGGCGGCGTTGGCCGAAGGCTTCTGGTACCAGAAGCCGATCAGCAGATAGGAGGCGAGGCCGACGCCCTCCCAGCCGAAGAACATCTGGACGAGGTTGTCAGCCGTCACCAGCATCAGCATGGCGAAGGTGAACAGCGAGAGATAGGCGAAGAAGCGCGGCCGCGACGGATCCTCGTGCATGTAGCCGATCGAATAGACGTGCACGAGCGAGGAGACGGTGTTGACGACCACCAGCATGACCGCGGTCAGCGTGTCGATGCGAAAGGCCCAGTCGACGCGCAGATCGGCCGAGGCGAGCCAGGTCGCGACCTGGACGCGGGTGGTGCCGGGACCGAAGCCGACCTGGAACAGGGCGATCCAGGACAGGACGCCCGAGATCAGCAGCAGCGTGGTGGTGACGATCTCCGAGGCGCGGGCGCCGATCAGCCGGCCGAAGAGGCCGGCGATGAGGAAGCCGATCAGGGGGAGGAAGACGATCGCTTGATACATGGCAGGTTACGGGCGCGTTTCCGCGCTCAGCCTTTCATCATGTTGATGTCTTCCACCGCGATCGTGCCGCGGTTGCGGAAGTAGACGACGAGGATGGCGAGCCCGATCGCGGCCTCGGCGGCAGCGACGGTCAGCACCAGCAGCGCGAAGACCTGGCCGACGATGTCGTTCAGGAAGCTCGAGAAGGCGACGAAGTTGAGGTTGACCGAGAGCAGGATCAGCTCGACCGACATCAGGATGACGATGACGTTCTTGCGGTTGATGAAGATGCCGAGCACGCCGAGCGTGAACAGGATCGCGGCGACCGCGAGGTAGTGGCCCAGGCCGATCATCAATTCTGCCTCCGCCGCGCAAATCCGCGGTTCTTCGTCATGAGAATGCCGCGGTGATCCTTCAGCCAGGCGAAGGCGAGCATTCCGGCGATCGCGGTCACGATTCCGATAAACGAGCCGATGGCCCATTCAGGCAGGATCGCCCATTGCTGCAGGAGATTTGGCGTGTGCGATGAATTCATCATCACGCCATCTCCTCGGGAACGCCGGCGCGCGAAGGCACCGTCTTCACATCCATCGCCGCCGCCTTGGTGCGGGCGTTCTGGGCCGGAATGTTCTGGCGCTTGACGCCGGGACGGTCGCGCAGGGTCAGCACGATCGCGCCGATCATCGCGACCAGCAGGACCAGGCCGGCCGCCTGGAAGTAGTAGATGTACTTGGTGTACAGCACCTGGCCGAGCGCGGCGGTGTTGGTGACGTTCGCCGGAATCGCCGCGACCGGCGCGCGCACGATCTGCGGGTCGATCACCCAGGCGCCGACGACGAGCAGCAGCTCGACCGCGAAGATCAGGCCGATCAGGCCGCCGATCGGCAGATATTGCAGGAAGCCCTGGCGCAGCTCGGCGAAGTCGACGTCGAGCATCATCACCACGAAGAGGAAGAGCACCGCGACGGCGCCGACATAGACGACCACCAGCAGCATCGCCAGGAACTCGGCCCCGAGCAGCAGGAACAGGCCCGCCGCGTTGACGAAGGCGAGGATCAGGAACAACACGGAATGCACCGGGTTGCGCGCCGAAATCACCATCAGCGCCGAGGCGATGGTGACGCCCGAGAAGAGATAGAAGAAAGCCGCTGCGGCATTCATCTTCGCCAGCCTTTCCGCCCTTGCGGGCGGCCCTCGTTTCGTCAAACGGCGGGTCGACTCCCGCCGCAGTTCGGAGCGTCTATAGTCAGGCCCGCCTAGCGCGACAACCGCGCGACGGACCGCAATCCTCAGCGATAGGGCGCATCCATCGCGATGTTGCGCGCGATCTCGCGCTCCCAGCGGGCGCCGTTGTCGAGCAGCTTGTCCTTGTCGTAGAACAGCTCCTCGCGCGTCTCCGTGGCGAACTCGAAATTCGGGCCCTCGACGATGGCGTCGACCGGGCAGGCCTCCTGGCAGAAGCCGCAATAGATGCACTTCGTCATGTCGATGTCGTAGCGCGTGGTGCGGCGCGTGCCGTCATTGCGGCGCGGGCCGGCCTCGATCGTGATCGCCTGCGCCGGGCAGATCGCCTCGCAGAGCTTGCAGGCGATACAGCGCTCCTCGCCGTTCGGATAGCGGCGCAGCGCATGCTCACCGCGGAAGCGCGGCGAGAGCTGCCCCTTCTCGAAGGGATAGTTCAGCGTCGCCTTCGGCTTGAAGAAATAGCGCATCGACAGGACGAAAGCGCCGACGAACTCCTTGAGGAGCAGTCCCTTGGCGGCTTGCGCGAGTGACATCTTCCCGTCCTTCTCTCGTCTCAGCCAAACACTGTCCGGCCGACCAGGTAACCGACGATGGGCAGCCCGCCCACCGAAACCACCAGCACCGCCGCCTTCAGGAGGCGGATGCGCCGTTCGTAGTCATCCTTCTCGGCCTGCGTCCGCGAAGTGTCGGTGCGGCGCAACGCACCGAACACGACGCCCGTGACGAGCCGATACTCGATCAGGCCGACGACGAAGCCGATCAGGGCTCCGATCAGGCCGGCCTGCCCCGCCATCAGGGCGCGGGGCCCCAGCCGGTGATCTGCAGCACCGCGGCCACCACGACGACCGAGACCAGCGAGAGCGGCAGGAAGACCTTCCAGCCCAGCCGCATCAGCTGGTCGTAGCGGTAGCGCGGCACGAAGGCCTTCACCATCGCGAACATGAAGAAGACCAGGCAGACCTTGAGCGCGAACCAGAACACGCCCGGCAGCCAGGTGAAGGGCGCGATCGGGAACGGCGGCAGCCAGCCGCCGAGGAACAGGATCGTGGTCAGCGAGCACATGGTCATGATCGCCACGTATTCGCCGAGCATGAACAGCAGATACGGGGTCGAGGAGTACTCGACCATGAAGCCGGCGACGAGCTCCGATTCCGCCTCCGGCAGGTCGAAGGGCGGCCGGTTCGTCTCGGCCAGCGCCGAGATGAAGAAGACCACGAACATCGGGAAGAGCGGCAGCCAGTACCAGCCGAACAGGCCCGCCTTCGAGTTCTGCGCCTCGACGATCGCCGAGAGGTTGAGCGAGCCGACGCAGAGCAGCACGGTGATGATCACGAAGCCGATCGAGACCTCGTAGGAGACCATCTGCGCCGCCGAGCGCAGGGCGCCGAGGAACGGGTATTTCGAGTTCGAGGCCCAGCCGCCCATGATGACGCCGTAGACGCCGAGCGAGGAGATCGCGAAGATGTAGAGGATGCCGACATTGATGTCGGCGATCGCCCAGCCTTCGGCCACCGGGATCACCGCCCAGGCCGCCAGGGCGAGCACGCAGGAGACCAGCGGCGCCAGCAGGAACACGCCCTTGTTGGAGCCCGACGGGACGATCGGCTCCTTGAAGACGAATTTCAGCAGGTCGGCGAAGCTCTGGAACAGGCCGAAGGGGCCGACCACGTTCGGGCCGCGGCGCAGCTGCACCGCCGCCCAGACCTTGCGGTCGGCGAGCAGGATATAGGCGATGAAGACCAGGAGGCAGACCAGCAGCAGCAGGCTCTTGCCGGCGATGATCGCGAGGTCGAGGACGAGGTCCCAGTTCATCTGAGGCTACTCCGCCGCCTGGCGCATGCGGCCGGAAGCCAGCGCCGAGCATTCCGCCATCACCGCCGAAGCGCGGGCGATCGGGTTCGTGGTGTAGAAGTCGCTGACGGCCGGGACGAAGCCGGCCTTGTCGGTGGCGCCGCCCTGGCCGGCCAGCCGCGCCAGCCCGGCGCGGTCGCCTTCCGCCACCGTGTCGACGGCGGCGAAATGGGGATGCGCGGCGTAGAGCTCGCGCCGCAGCGCCGACAGCGAGTCGAAGGGCAGCGGCTTGCCGAGCGACGCGGAGAGCGCCCGCAGGATCGCCCAGTCCTCCTTGGCCTCGCCGGGCGGGAAGGTGGCGCGGGCCGCCATCTGCACCCGCCCCTCGGTGTTGACATAGGTACCGGACTTCTCGGTGTAGGCGGCGCCCGGCAGGATCACATCGGCGCGATGCGCGCCGCGATCGCCATGGCTGCCCTGATAGATCACGAAGGCGCCGGCCGGCACCTCGATCTCGTCGGCACCGAGCAGGAAGAGCACGTCGAGCGCCCCGGCCGCCGTCATGCCGGCGACGTCGAGGCCGCCCTGCCCCGGCACGAAGCCGAGATCGAGGGCGCCGACGCGGGCGGCCGCCGTATGCAGCACGCCGAAGCCGTTCCAGCCGTCCTTGACCGCGCCGAGGACCTCGGCGGCCTTGGCCGCGAGCGAGAGCACGGCGGCGCCGTCGGCGCGGGCGAGAGCACCCTGCCCGACCAGCACCATCGGCCGCTCGCCGGCGACGCCCGCACGCCTGACCAGATCGGCCAGCGTCTCCGGCCCGGCGCCGAGATGGTCGTAGGCGTAGGTCAGGTCGACCTTCTCGCCGATCAGCGAGACCTTGAAGTCGCCGCGCAGCCAGCGCTTGCGGACGCGGGCATTGACGATCGGCGCCTCGCGGCGCGGGTTCGAGCCGATGATCAGCAGCGAGGTCGCATCCTCGATGCCGGCGATGCCGCTGTTGAGGATGTAGCTGGCGCGGCCGAAGCCCGGATCGAGCTTCGCCCCGTCCTGGCGGCAATCGAGATTGCTCGAGCCGAGGCCGGCGATGAGCGCCTTGAGCGCATAGATCTCCTCGACCGCTGCGAGGTCGCCGGCGATGGCGCCGATGCGCTCCGGCTTGGCGGCCTTGAGCCTGGAGGCGACCAGCGCGAGCGCCTCGCTCCAGCTCGCCGGGCGCAACGCGCCGTTCTCGCGGATATAGGGCCGGTCGAGCCGCTGAGTCTTGAGCCCGTCGGCGATGTGGCGGGGCTTGTCGGAGATCCACTCCTCGTTCACCGCCTCGTTGACGCGCGGCAGCACGCGCATCACCTCGCGGCCACGCAAGTCGACCCGGATCGCCGAGCCGACCGCGTCCATCACGTCGATGGATTCGGTCTTGGTCAGCTCCCAGGGGCGGGCCTTGTTCTGGTAGGGCTTGGAGGTCAGGGCTCCGACCGGGCAGAGGTCGACGACATTGCCCTGCAGCTCCGAGCTCATCGCCTGCTCGAGATAGGTGGTGATCTCCATGTCCTCGCCGCGGCCGATCGCGCCGAGATCGGTGGCGCCGGCGACCTCGGTGGTGAAGCGGACGCAGCGCGTGCACTGGATGCAGCGGTTCATCGAGGTCCGGACCAGCGGGCCGACATATTTGTCCTCGACGGCGCGCTTGTTCTCGGCGAAGCGCGAGGTGTCGACGCCATAGGCCATGGCCTGGTCCTGCAGGTCGCACTCGCCGCCCTGGTCGCAGATCGGGCAGTCGAGCGGGTGGTTGATGAGCAGGAACTCCATCACCCCTTCGCGCGCCTTCTTGACCATGGGCGACTTGGTCAGCACGACCGGCGGCTCGCCGTTCGGGCCGGGACGCAGGTCGCGCACGCCGATGGCGCAGGACGCCTGCGGCTTCGGCGGGCCACCCTTCACCTCGACCAGGCACATGCGGCAATTGCCGGCGATCGAGAGCCGCTCGTGGAAGCAGAAGCGCGGCATCTCGGCGCCCGCCGCCTCGCAGGCCTGGAGCACGGTGTACTCCGGCGGAACGTCGACCTCGATGCCGTCGATGAGGAGTTTGGTCATGGTTTCACTCCGCCGCCATGAGCCGGACCGGCTCGCTGTGCGGGTTGGCGGCATAGTCGTCGATGCGCTGCTCGATCTCGTGGCGGAAATGGTTGATCAGGCCCTGGATCGGCCAGGCGGCAGCATCGCCCAGCGCGCAGATGGTGTGGCCCTCGATCTGCTTGGACACGTCGAGCAGCATGTCGATCTCGCGCTTCTGGGCGCGGCCTTCGGCCATGCGGCTGACGACGCGCCACATCCAGCCCGTGCCCTCGCGGCAGGGCGTGCACTGGCCGCAGCTCTCATGCTTGTAGAAATAGCTGATGCGAGCGATGGCGCGGACGATGTCGGTCGACTTGTCCATGACGATCACCGCCGCCGTGCCGAGGCCGGACTTCAGCTTGGAGAGCGAGTCGAAATCCATCGGCGTGTCGATGATCTGCTCGGCCGGCACCATGCGCACCGAGGAGCCGCCGGGGATGACCGCCTTGAGATTGTCCCAGCCGCCGCGGATGCCGCCGCAATGGCGGTCGATCAGCTCGCGGAAGGTCAGCCCCATCGCCTCCTCGACATTGCAGGGCTTGTTCACATGGCCCGAGATGCAGAACAGCTTGGTGCCGACATTGTTGGGCGTGCCGATCGAGGAGAACCAGCTGGCGCCGCGGCGCAGGATGGTCGGCGCGACCGCGATCGACTCGACGTTGTTGACGGTTGTGGGGCAGCCATAGAGGCCGACATTGGCCGGGAAAGGCGGCTTCAGCCGCGGCATGCCCTTCTTGCCCTCGAGGCTCTCCAGCAGCGCCGTCTCTTCGCCGCAGATATAGGCGCCGGCCCCGTGATGCACATAGAGATCAAAGGGATAGCCGTGCTTGTTGTTCTTGCCGATGAGGTTCGCCTCATAGGCCTCGTCGACGGCGCGCTGCAGCGCCTCGCGCTCGCGGACATATTCGCCGCGGATGTAGATATAGGCCGCGTTGGCGCCCATGGCGAAAGAGGCGATCAGGCAGCCCTCGACCAGCGTATGCGGGTCGTTGCGCATGATCTCGCGGTCCTTGCAGGTGCCCGGCTCCGACTCGTCGGCGTTGACGACGAGATAGTGCGGGCGCCCGTCGCTCTGCTTGGGCATGAACGACCATTTCAGCCCGGTCGGGAAGCCGGCGCCGCCGCGCCCGCGCAGGCCCGACTTCTTCATCTCGTCGATGATCCAGTCGCGCCCCTGCTCGAGCAGGAACTTGGTGCCGTCCCAGGCGCCGCGCTGCATGGCGGCCTTCAGCCCGGCGTCGTGCAGGCCGTAGAGATTGGTGAAGATGCGGTCGCGATCAGCGAGCATGGCTCTCTACCTCACTCTTCCGACTTGGGCTTGGCGGCCCGCTTGCGTGCCGGCGCCTTGGCGGGCGTATCCTTGATCGCCTTGCCCGTCGCGGAGGGCGTGTCCTGCGCGGCGTTGGCCGGCTGCTTCGGCGCGGACGGCTTCGGCCGGCCGGGCGCGGCCGCCTCGGGCGCCGGCGTGGTCTTGACGTCGGTCGGGCCGGCCTTGCTCGCGGCGGCGGCCGCCTCGGCTTCCGCCTTGGCCTTGGCCTCGGCCGCGGCCTTCTCGCTGGCGATCTTGATCGCGGCTTCCTCGCGCTGCGTCGTGATGCGCGCCTGCCAGTCGCCGGCGCCGATCATCGAGCCGTCATAGAGCGCGGCGTCCTTCAGCGTCTCGCCGCCGCCGAGCGGCTCCGAGCAGGAGCGGTCGACCTGAGGGCCGGGCTTGACCGGGCGCCCCTCGCGCAGGTCGCCGAGCAGCTTGCGGAAGTTCTCGGGGGTCAGGTCTTCGTAATAGTCGAAATTGATCTGCGCCATCGGCGCGTTGCAGCAAGCGCCGAGGCACTCGACCTCGAGCCAGGACAACTTGCCGTCGGCGGTGACCGTCGATTGCGGGCCGATCACCTCCTCGCAGACCTTCTTCAGCGCCTCGGCGCCGCGCAGCGCGCAAGGCGTCGTGCCGCAGAGCTGGACGAAATGCTCGCCCACCGGCTGCAGGTTGAACATGGTGTAGAAGGTCGCGACCTCCAGCACCCGCATCGGCGCCATGCCGAGCTTCTTCGCCACCGCCTCGATCGCGGCGCGCGGCAGCCAGCCGTGATGCTGCTCCTGCGCCTTCCACAAAAGCGGGATCACGGCCGAAGCCTGGCGGCCTTCGGGGTATTTGGCGATCTGCTGGTCGGCCCAGTTCTCGTTCGCCGCAGTGAAGGCGAAGGAGGCCGGCTGAACATGATCGGGTGCGAGGCGGCGGACAGACATTCGGTGCTCTCAACCCTGGCAATAGCTTCGATAATGGGCGGCGGCGCGCGGTAACGCCGGCGCGCAGCGCCCATAGTTCGGATCCTGGCCGCCGCAGCTGCAGCTGTAGACCGGGTCCGTGCAACGGCGCACATAGATCCAGGAACACCAGCTCACATAGCCGGGTTGATCCTTGGCGACGTAGCGGTACCCGGCACCTTCGAGCTGCTGATAGGTCGGCCGCGACTGCGCCGACGCGCCGCAAGCGGCGATCGTGCATCCGAGCAGACCGATCAAGGCAGCGGCCAACCTCACCGATCGACCTCCCCGAAGACGATGTCGAGGGAGCCGAGGATCGCGGAGACGTCGGCGAGCATGTGCTTGCGGCACATGAAATCCATGGCCTGGAGATGGGCGAAGCCCGGCGCCTTGATCTTGCAGCGATAGGGCTTGTTGGTGCCGTCGGAGACGAGATAGACGCCGAACTCGCCCTTCGGCGCCTCGACGGCGGCATAGACCTCGCCCTCGGGCACGCGGTAGCCCTCGGTGTAGAGCTTGAAATGGTGGATCAGCGCTTCCATGGAGCGCTTCATCTCGCCGCGCTTGGGCGGCACCATCTTGCCGTCGAGCGAGGAGACCGGGCCGCCGCCATCGGCCGAAAGCAGCTTCTCGCAGCACTGCTTCATGATGCGCACGGACTGGCGCATCTCCTCCATGCGGATGCAGTAGCGGTCGTAGCAGTCGCCGTTCTTGCCGACGGGGATGTCGAATTCCATCTCCTCGTAGCATTCATAGGGCTGCGATTTGCGCAGGTCCCAGGGCGCGCCGGAGCCGCGCACCATCACGCCCGAGAAGCCCCATTTCCAGCAGGTCTCGAGGTCGACGACGCCGATGTCGACATTGCGCTGCTTGAAGATGCGGTTGTCGGTGAGCAGCCCCTCGAGGTCGTCGCAGACCTGGAGGAAGGGGTCGCACCATTCGGCGATGTCGTGGATCAGCGAGGTCGGCAGGTCCTGATGGACGCCGCCCGGGCGGACATAGGCCGCGTGCATGCGCGCGCCGCTCGCCCGCTCGTAGAAGATCATCAGCTTCTCGCGCTCCTCGAAGCCCCAGAGCGGCGGGGGGAGCGCGCCGACGTCCATGGCCTGCGTGGTGACGTTGAGGAGATGTGAGAGGATGCGGCCGATCTCGGAATAGAGCACGCGGATGAGCTGGCCGCGGCGCGGCACGGTCACGCCCATCAGCTTCTCGACCGCGAGGGCGTAGGCGTGCTCCTGGTTCATCGGCGCGACATAGTCGAGCCGGTCGAAATAGGGCACGGCCTGGAGATAGGTCTTAGCCTCGATCAGCTTCTCGGTGCCGCGATGCAGCAGGCCGATATGCGGGTCGACACGCTCGACGACCTCGCCGTCGAGCTCCAGCACCAGGCGCAGAACGCCGTGCGCCGCCGGGTGCTGCGGGCCGAAATTGATCGAGAAGTTGCGGATGTTGTGCTCGGTCATCCTCACCCCTCCTGCTGCTGCGCTTCGAAGGCAGCGATGACTTCCGCGCCGGTCTTGCGAGAGCGCTCGCCGGCGAATTCGTACAGCGACGGCTTCTCGTCGATGAAGATCTCCTCGGCGAAGCTCACCGCGGGCAGATCGTCGATGCTCTGAAAGGCGACGGCGACGTGGCCGCTCTCATCGCCCCGGAGGCGCCAGAACAGGCTCGTGCCGCACTCCCTGCAGAACAGGCGCTCGGCCCATTCGGACGAGGCGTAGCGGCCGAGCGCGTTGTCGTTCTCGAGCTCGAGGCCGTTGCAAGGCACCGACATGAGCACGCCGCCGCTCCAGCGCCGGCACATGCCGCAATGGCAGACGTCCATTTCCAGCTTTTCGGGAACGGCCGTGAAGCGCACCGCGCCGCACAGACACTGCCCCGATACCCTCGCGGCCTCGCCCATCGCCTCAGCCCGCCTTGGCCTTCTCGTCGCCCGGCAGGACGTAGTCCGTCCCTTCCCAGGGCGAGAGGAAGTCGAAATTGCGGAACTCCTGGTTCAGCTTCACCGGCTCGTAGACGACGCGCTTCTGCTCGTCGTCGTAGCGGACCTCGACGAAGCCGGTCAGCGGGAAGTCCTTGCGCAGCGGATAGCCCTCGAAGCCGTAATCGGTGAGGATGCGGCGCAGGTCGGGATGGTTCGAGAACAGGATGCCGTAGAAGTCGTAGGCCTCGCGCTCGTACCAGTTCGCCGCCGGGAAGACCTCGATCACCGAGGGGACCGGCGTCGCCTCGTCGGTCTGCACCTTGACGCGGATACGCTGGTTGTGGCGCGGCGAGAGCAGGTGGTACACGATCTCGAAACGCTTCTCGCGCTGCGGGTAGTCGGCGCCGGCGATGTCGGTGAAATTGACGAAGCGGAAGCGCGGATCGTCGTAGAGGGTCCTGAGGACCCGCACGATCTCGGTAGCCTGCGCCGACACCGTGAGTTCGCCATAGGCGACGACGATATCGGTCACCGCGCCGGGCAGCGCCGCCTTGATCTCTTCGCCCAATGTCACGAGCGCTTCGCTCATCGCATCACCTTCTGCCCGTTCCGCGTCATGGTCGGCTTGACCCGACCACCTCATGCAGGACGGGGCTCAAATCCCGTCTTCCTCGCCTCGCGCCTCTCCGTCAGGAGATGCCCGGGCCGAGCCCGGGCATGACGCGCTCGTGTTACCGCTCGATCGTCCCGGTCCGCCGGATCTTCTTCTGTAGCAGCAGGACGCCGTAGAGCAGCGCTTCCGCGGTCGGCGGGCAGCCCGGCACATAGACGTCGATCGGCACGATGCGGTCGCAGCCGCGCACCACCGAATAGCTGTAATGGTAGTAGCCGCCGCCATTGGCGCAGGAGCCCATCGAGATGACGTAGCGCGGCTCCGGCATCTGGTCGTAGACCTTGCGCAGCGCCGGGGCCATCTTGTTGGTCAGCGTGCCGGCGACGATCATCACGTCGGACTGGCGCGGCGAGGCGCGCGGGGCGAAGCCGAAACGCTCGACGTCGTAGCGCGGCATGGAGAGCTGCATCATCTCGACCGCGCAGCAAGCGAGGCCGAAGGTCATCCACATCAGGGAGCCGGTGCGGGCCCAGTTGATCAGGTCGTCGCTCGCCGTGACCAGGAAGCCCTTGTCGGCCAGCTCGTTGTTGATCTCGACGAAATAGGGGTCGCGCGTGCCGACGGGCTTGCCGTCGGGGCCGAGCAGGCCCCTGGGCGCGGGCGCGACGAGCGGGTCACCGCGATCGATCGCTGTCATGGCCATCAGTTCGAACCTTTGGGTTTCGTCGAATGTAAGAACGGCGACGTGATGATGTCAGCCCCTGCACGACAGATGGTCAGTCCCACTCGAGCGCGCCCTTGCGCCACTCGTAGACGAAGCCGACCGTCAGCACGCCGAGGAAAACCATCATCGACCAGAAGCCGAACCAGCCGAGGCCGCCGAACGCCACCGCCCAGGGAAAGAGGAAGGCGACCTCGAGATCGAAGATGATGAAGAGGATGGCGACGAGGTAGAAGCGAACGTCGAACTTCATGCGCGCGTCGTCGAAGGCGTTGAAGCCGCATTCATAGGCCGAGAGCTTTTCGGCGTCGGGCTTCGAATAGGCGACGGCGAACGGGGCGATCAGCAGCGCGAGCCCGATCACGACGGACAGCCCGATGAAGATCACCAGAGGCAGGTAGTCCGACAGCAGGGACTGCACAGGAAGGGCTTGCATCTGTCACCCCGCTTCAACCCGGCGCCGAGGCGGCGCCCTCAATCTCGCCGTTCGATTAGACCCTGCTTTAGAATCACGCAAGGGTTCGCCGCGACGCACAACGCGGCTGTCGCCATGTCTTTGCCGCATATGGCCGCGCCGCTCTTCAAACCGACGTGATTCCCGGCCGCTCCGGCGCCGTTTTCCGCAAACGGCCACGGCCGGCGCCGAATGGTTGTCGCGACGCGCCGAGGCGTGGCAGAGGTGGACGCAACGTCAGTTTCGGCGCCGGCTCGATTCGTCGGCAAGCGCTGCCGATGCGTCAGGAGAACCGGTGCGGGCATGCCGAGGCCAGGAACCGACCGCGACATAAACACCGCGCCCCCCTCGCCGGCGTCCCGCCTGTCATGAGCGCGCTGCGCGGAACCGTGCTGGCGGGCGCCTGCGCCGCGCTCGCGATGCTCGGGGCGGCGGCTCGGGCGCAGCAGATGATGCTCGCGCCGCTCCCGCCCGAACGCCCCTTCGATCTCGACCTGCAGACGAAGCCGGGCGTGCCCGCGATCGTCGTGGTCCCCCAGCCGCCGGTCGAAGCCAGCCTGACGACGACGCCTTCGCCCACCCTCGCCCAGCCCGATGACGACGAGGGACCGGAATGGCCGCAGCGCACGCCCGGCCAGGCCGGCGAGGAACCCGCCTTCGATCCGGACGAGAAGCCCGACAAGCCTGGAATCTCGACCGATCCCGGCACGTCGATCGCCTGTCTGCCGCCGGTCCTGAAGGACATCCTCGGCAGGATTTCCGACAAGTACGGGGCGGTGAAGGTCACCTCGACCTGGCGGCCACCCTGGCGCGCGCGGCGCGGTTCCTATCACAAGCGCTGCGAGGCGATGGATTTCCGGGTGCCCGGCATCAGGCCGCGCACCGTCCTGGAATGGGCGCGCGCCCTGCCCGAGGTCGGTGGCCACAAGGTCTACTGGAACGGGCTGATCCACATCGACACCGGTCCGCGCCGCCCCTGGTGACGGGCGGTCCCGCGGCCGCTATCCGGGCGGCGCCCCTCAGATCTCGCTCGCCGCGCCCCTGACCGCCTCGAGCGTGGCGTCGACGACCGGCCCGTCATGCTCCGAGGACACGAACCAGGCGCCACGCTCCAGCACGCGCACGCCACGCCTGAGCAGCGCATGGGCGAAGCGGCCATAGGCCGCCTTGTCCGAGCGGGCGACGTCGCGATAGTTCCGTGCCGGCGCATCGAGCCCGAAGGCGACATGGAACATCAGCGGGAAGCCGGCGACCTGCGCCTTGATCCCCGCTTCGGCCAGGATCGTCCGGATACCGTCCTGCAGGCGCCGGCCGTGGATGGAACTGCGTTCGTAGTGCTCCGGCGTCAGCAGCGCCTGCGTCGCGACCATCGCCGCCATCGCGATCGGCTGGGCGTTGAAGGTGCCACCGTGCAGCACGCCGTCGGCGAACAGGTCGACTAGATCGGCCCTGCCCGCGATCGCCGCGACCGGGAAGCCGTTGGCGATGGCCTTGGCCATGATGGTGAGATCGGGCGTGACGCCGAACAGTTCCTGCGCGCCGCCGCGGGCGAGGCGGAAGCCGGTGATGACCTCGTCGAAGATCAGGAGCGCGCCATGCCTGCGGCAGGCGGCGAGCGCGCCTTCGAGATAGCCGGGAGCCGGCGCGATGGCGCCCTGGTTGCACATGGCCGGCTCCATCAGCACCGCCGCGACGTCGCCGCGGGCGAGGCGCGCTTCCAGCGCCGCGAGATCGTTCCAGCCGAGGATGGCGAGCCCCTCGCCCGCCGCCGGGTCCTGCCCCCTGCTGCCGATCACCGGCGTCGGCGCGTCTTCCGGTCCCGCGGCGTTCAGGCCGGGCGCGGTCGACCAGAGGATGTTGTCGAACCAGCCGTGATAATGCCCCTCGAACTTGACGATGGTGCGCCGGCCGGTGGCGGCGCGGGCGAGGCGCATCGCCGCCTGCGCCACCTCCGAGCCCGAGGAGCCGAAGCGCAGGCGTTCGGCTGACGGAACGCGCTCGCAGATCAGCTTGGCCGCCTCGTACTCGATCGGCGCCTGCCCGGCGAAGAGGATGCCCTTCTCCGCCTGCGTCCTGACCGCCTCCAGCACTGGTGCCGGGTTGTGACCGAGCACGGTCGCCCCCATGCCGCAGTAATAGTCGATGATCCGGTTGCCATCGACGTCGATCAGATGGGCGCCGTCGCCGCGCTCGAAGACCAACGGGCCCGGAGCCATGCCGAGCCGGAAATTGCTGTTCACGCCGCCGGCGATGAAGCGCGCGTTCTCGGCGATCCGCCGCGCCGATTCCTCGAAGCGCAGTGTCGCCCCCTGATGGATGCCGTCCGCTGTCACGCGCGCGCCCTCCGCTGCCGTCGGAACGACCAGACCAGACCGCCTGAACCGTGTAAAGGAACAGAGGTTTCGCCTTGCGGAATTTGCTCGCACTGGCTATGCGATCTCTTCCCACCGGACGAGCGGAGCGGCCATGCCGAAGACAGCTGCGAGGGCCCACGACAATCCCTACGTCGTGCAGCCGGTGATGAAGGCGCTGAAGGTGCTGGAGCTCGTCGCCCGCCAGGGGCACGAGATCGCGCTCACCGCGGTGAGCAAGGAGTTGCGGATCCCGAAGACGACGACCTTCCGCTACCTGCAGACCCTGACCGCCGCCGGCTTCCTCGACCACAACCGCGCCACGGACCGCTACAATCTCGGCCCGCAGCTGCGCGCCATCGCCCGCGCCGATGCCAGCGTCAGCAAGATCCGCGAGCTCGCGCGCCCGGCGATGATCGAGCTGATGCACGAGTTCAACGAGACGGTGAACCTCGCCGTGAAGGGCAACGGCACGATCGTCTACATCGACCTGATCGAGGCCAACCGTTCGCTCCGGATGCAGGCGCGCATCGGCGAGAGCCATCCGATGCACTCGACCGCCCTCGGCAAGGCGATTCTCGCCTTCCTGCCCGAGGCCGAGCGCCGCCGCCAGCTCGACCTGCCGCTGACCGAGCGCACCGGCCGCACGCTGATCGAGCGCGAGGAGATCGAGCGCCAGCTGCGGCAGGTGGCGCGGACAGGCTACGCCACGGAGATGGGCGAGAACGAGGACGGCGCCATGTGCGTCGGCGTGCCGGTGCTCGACGAGGACGGCTATCCGGTCGCCGCGCTGTCGATCTCGGCGCCGCTGATGCGGATGCCGCATTCGCTGGCGGCCAAGGCCGGCATGCGGCTGCGCGAGGTCGCGGCCGGCATCTCGGCCCGGCTCGGCTCGCACCCGGCGGGCGCGACGCGCTGAGGCGCTCATCGGTATTCGATCCGCGGGTCGATCCAGGCGTAGAGCATGTCGACTGCCAGGTTGATCAGCATATAGGCGATCAGGATCACGAGGATGCAGCCCTGGATCAGCGGGTAGTCGCGGGTGGTGATCGCCTGGATCAGCAGGCGGCCGAGGCCCGGATAGGTGAAGACCGCCTCCGTCACCACCGCCCCGCCGATGAAGTTCGCCATCATCAGCCCGACGATGGTGACGAAGGGCAGAAGCGCGTTGCGCATGATGTGCAGGCCGACGATGCGCCTTTCCGGCACGCCCTTGGCACGTGCGGTGCGAACATAATCCGCTCGCGCCTCGCCGATCAGCGACGCCCGCAGGAAGCGCCCGAGCACCCCCGAGACATAGACGCCGAGCGTGAGGGCCGGCAGAGCGAGGCTGCGCAGGGCCTCGAGCGGCGCGGCCCAGAGCGGGACATAGCGCGAAGCCGACGGCAGCAGGCGCAGTTCGACGGCGAAGAGCAGGATCAGGAGGATGCCGAGCCAGAAGGTCGGGACGCCGAGGGCCAGCGCGCTCCAGCCGCTCAGCACCCGGTCGAGCCAGGATCGCGGCCTGACCGCGCTGGCGACCGCGACGGGGATGCCGATGGCGAGCGCGATGAGAATGGCGCAGAGGGCAAGCTGGAGCGTCGCCGGCAGCCGCTCGCCGATCAGATGCGCGACCGGCTGGCGGCTGTGCAGCGACAGGCCGAAATCGCCCGTGGCGGCCCGGCCGAGCCAGTCGACATATTGCACCAGCATCGGCCGGTCGAAGCCGAGGCGCCGGCTCACCTCGGCGATCTCCTCGGGGGACGCGTTCTCGCCGACGATGACCGCCACCGGCCCGCCCGGCACGGCGTAGACCATCGCGAAGATCGCGAAGGAGGCGATCAGCAGCACGGGCAGCATCTGGGCGAGGCGGCGCAGGGCATAGGCCGTCATCGCCGGCCTCCCGCCGCCTCGGCCGGCATGCCCGCCTCGTCATGGTCGAGCAGCGCCGTCAGCGCCCGGCCGATCGTGTCGAGAGACAGGATCGTCAGCGTCAGCACGAGGCCGGGCAGCACCGCATAGGTCGGCGCCTCGTAGAGATAGGACTTGCCGGTGCGCAGCATCTCGCCCCAGCTCGGCGTCGGCGGCGGCACGCCGACGCCGAGGAAGGCGAGCGCCGCCTCGAGCAGGATGGCGATCGAGGCGAGCACGATCGCCTGAACCACCAGCGGGCTCAGGATGTTGGGCAGGATGGTGCGGAACATCAGGTAGCCCGGCCCGCCGCCGAAGCTGCGCACCGCCGTGACGAAATCGAGCTGGCGCAGCGCCATCACCTGCGCTCTCGCGATACGGGCGAAGCCCGGTATGCCGGCGACGCCGACCGCGATCAGCGCCGCGGCCTGGCTGCGGCCGAGAACCGCGATCAGCGTCATCGCGAAGAGGACGTTCGGCAGAGCGAGGAGCACGTCGACGCAGCGCATCAGCAGCGAGTCGCGCCAATCGCCATAAAAGCCGGCGACCAGCCCGACCGGAATGCCGATCAGCCCTGCGATGAGGACGGCGCCGCAGGCGGTGACCAGCGATGTGCGGGCGCCGTAGACGACGCGCGCCAGGATATCGCGGCCGAGCTCGTCGGTGCCGAACCAGCTCTCGGCCGAGGGCGGCTTCAGGGAGTCCGCGATGCTCTGGGCCAGCGGGTCGAGCGGCAGGACGCCGGCGAATGTCGCGGCCGACGCGACCAGAGCGAGGAAGGCGAGGCCGAGGGCCGGCCCGCGCCGGCCGGCGAGCCGGCGCAGCAGTTTCCCCAGGGACCTCAGCGCCTCGCTCATCGCGCGGCGAGCCGGCACGGGCCGTCGCAGCCCCTCATTTGAACCCGATCGTGCGGGCGACGAAGAGGTTGTCGATGTCGAGCGTGATGCCGCCGATCTTCCCGGAGGCGACGATCAGGCCGACATCGTAGGAATTGGTCGGGATCCCGAACGCTTCATCGACCAGCACGCGGTTGAGGTTGTCATAGGCCGCCTTCACCTCCGCCTCCCCGCCGGCCGCGGCATCCACCTTGGCGATCGCGGCGACATAGGCCGGGTGCGGGTGCGGATCCTTGAGGATCGGATTGCCGGAGGTGCGGTAGATCGAATTCGTCGTGACGCGGGACGGGAACTTCTGGACGTTACCGACCGCGCCGAAGGTCGCGGCGAAGTCGCCGCCGAGCAGCGCCGTGACGTATTCGGCGCCCTGGCGCATGTCGAGCTCGATCGGAATGCCGACCTTCTGCAGCGAGCCCTGCACGATCTGGCTGATCGCGATCGAGGGCTCGTCGCTGCCGTTGACCAGCAGCTTCCAGCCCTTCATCTCGTCTGCCGACAGCCCGGAGGCGGCGATCAGCTTCTTCGCCTTGTCGAGATCGTAGGCGTAGGCCTTGGTGTAGCCCTCGTCGAAGGCCGGGCTCGCCGGCGCCCAGGGCAGCGCCACCACCTTGCCCATGCCGGCATAGCCGACACGCAGGATGCTGGCGCGATCCATCAGATGGTTGAAGGCCTGCCGAAACGACTTGTTGCGGAAGGGGCCGCGCGTCGAGTTGATGCGGAAGACCTGCACCAGCGGCCCGGGGCCGGCGAAGACCTGGTAGCCCGCGCCCTTCAGCCGGACGGCGCTGCGCGAGGAGCCGTTGTAGACGATGTCGACCGCGCCCGATTCCAGCGCGGCGGTGGCGGCCGCGTCCTCGCTGAACACGGTGAAGACGAGATCCTGCGCGATCGGCTGCTTCTCGCGCCAGTATTTCGGGTTGGCCTTGAGCGTCAGCCCCTGCCCGACCGCGCGGTTGACCAGCGTGTAGGGTCCGGTGCCGGCCGGGATGGTCTCGACCGTGTCGATACCCTTGGGATCGATCGGGATCAGGAACTGCAGGAGATCGAGGATCTGCCGCTCCGGAGCCGGCGCCTTGAAGTTGATCACGACCGTGCGCTCGTCCGGCGCCGACCAGTCCTTCACGATGGACATGGTCGAGAAGACGTTCTTGCCGCGCTTGGGGTCCGCGCCCTTCTGCAGCGTCGCCAGCACGGAATCGGATTTGAACGGCGCGCCGCTGTGGAAGCTGACGCCGTCGCGCAGCGTCAGCTTCACCGAGCTCTTGTCCGGCGCGATGGTCCAGGCGCTCGCCAGGCCCGGCTGCGGCTTTCCGTCCGGCGTGTATTCGATCAGGCTGTCATAGAGGTTCTTGATGACGTGGAAGTTGACCGTGGAGAGTTGCTGCGGGTCGAAATTGGCGAGCTCGCTCAACACGGCGACGCGCAGCGTGCCGCCCTTGAGCTGCTGAGCCGCTGCCGCTCCGGCGGCCAGCAGCGGCGCCGCTCCCGCCAGGGCAAGACCGGTCATGCAGACTTGACGTCGCGACAGCTTCATCATCGCTCTCCCCTCTTCTTGTTCGGATCGACCATCAGCCCGTTCCCGCTCCCGGCCGGGACGAATGCGCCCGCCAGTCGCTGATCGCTTCCAATGGATAGACAGGCCGCGGGATGCGCTGCCACGGCAGGGTGAACACGTCCGACTGGCCCGGCCCGCGCGTGTCGGCGCGGATCACCTGCGAGGTGATCGGCGCGAAATACTGGAAGTTCGAGGCCGTCTTGAGCACCGCAATCTTGTAGTCGGCGAGGTCGATGCCGAAGGCTTCGTAAACGCCGGGGACGTTGCCGGCGACGCCGCGGAGCTCGCTGATCAGCAGGGTCGCCGGCCCGACGTCGAAGACCACGGCGCGGCCCATCTCGACCTCGGTCTGGTGATTGAAGGCGAGCGGGATCGAGCCGCCGCCGATGCGCCGCACCCGACCGGTCACCGTGAGCGGCTCGAAGAACGCCGTCGCGGCGTCGCCGCCGAGCGGCAGGGTCACCTGCGCCCCCTCGCCGGCAGCGACCAGCGTCGCCACCGCCCGCGGCGAGATCAGCGGGATCAGGGCGCGGCTCCGGATGCCCTGCCGCAGGATCGATTCGAGGATCAGGTTGCTGTCGCCGGCCGCACCGCCGAAGACCGTATCGCCGGTGTCGCTCAGCACCACCATGCCGCGCTCGGCCTCCTCGGCCAGGCGCACCGCCTCGTCGACCGGAACCGCGTCGCGTCGCTGGAAATCGTCGCGCATCGACCAGGCGAGATCGGCGAGCTCGTCCGCCAGCCGTTCGGCCAGTCCCTGGTCGCCATCGGTGACGACGATGGTCGACCAGCCGCCCTCCGCGACGTCGAGCCAGGGCTGCATCGGATAGTTCGAGGCCTGCAGCACGCGCGGGTCGGCCTCGAGCGCCCTCGCCCGGTCGAACCAGCGCTTCATCGGGCCCTTCGAGGTCAGGAACTGCTCCTGATGCGAGAGCAGCGGGATCTTGCGCCAGGCCATCACCGGCTTCAGCTTGCCGGTCAGGATGCGCAGCAGCACCTGCGTGCCGACCTTGCCGGTGTCGAAGACATCGTGCGGCTGGGTGCGGTGCCCGACGATGGCCGTGCAATTGGCCATGATCTTGTCGGTGACGTTGGCATGATGATCGAGCCCGAGCAGGATCGGGACGTCGGGGCCGAGGATCCGCCGGCAGAGCTCGGCCTGCTCGCCCTCGACATCGTCGATGCCCTCGGCGGCGCAGGCGCCGTGCAGATGCAGGACGAGCCCGTCGACCGGCCCGACGGCTTCGAGGCCGAGGCGGATCTTCTCCTGGAAGAAATCGAAGGCCTCGCGCGAGATCCGGCCGCCCGCCACCGCCCAGGCACGGATGATCGGGACTGTTTCGACCGCGAGACCCGACTCGCGGATGGCGGCATAGTGGCCGCCGATCTGGCCGATATGGCCGAAATGCCGGGCGATCTCCTCGCCTTCGTAGAGGCCGAAGGCCTGGAAGTCGGCGAGCGTCGTCAGCACCGGATTGAAGTCGTTCGTCTCCTGCACGATGTGGATCAGGGCAAGACGCACTTCGCACCTCCGGACGTCGGCCTGCGGGCGGGACCAGAGGCCTGCGCCATTTCGGAAAGCGTAGTTGCGGCATATTCCGCGTCAAGGATCGCCCGTTTCATGGAGAGAAACGCCGATCAGAAGAAGGTCCGGATCGCACCGGTCACGCCCCAGGCGTCGTCGACCAGCATCAGCAGCCCCCATTTGTCGAAGGTCGTGCAGGGATGGCCGATGCCGAAGGCGACCATGTCGCCGACCCGGAGCGGGCTCTCCTCGGGGGTGCCGAGATGGCAGTGCTGATCGTTCAGCGCCAGCACCACATGCCCCGGCGGCATCGGCTCGGGCCGCGCCATGGTGGCGCCCGGCCGATACCAGCGCAGCGGCACCGGCAGTCCGGAATCATAGCTGATGTCGCGCTTGCCGACCGTCAGCAGGCTGCGCCCGCGCTCGGGCCGCGATTGGACATAGGCCCAGACCTCCAGAGCCGATTCCAGCCCGCCCGGCGGCAGGACGAGGCTGGTCTCCGACGCGATGCGGCGGAACGAAGCCGTGTAGGTCGTCGAGTCGTGGGTGAGATAGCAGCCGGAGCGCAGCAGCTTCAACACCGGCCGCGCGAAAGAGGCCGCGTTGAAACGCTCGCCCGCCCGGTCGAAGAGCGAGGTTCCGCCGGCGCTCAGCACCATGGGTTCGGGGCCGAGCAGCCTCTCTGCATCCGCCGCCGCGGCCGTCGCGACCACCTCGTCGAGCAGTCGGTCCGCCGCCCCGGTCTCGCTCAGCAGGCCCTCGAAGCATTCGAAGCCGGCGAGCCGCAGCCCCGGTGCGGCGGCGACGGCGCGCGCCACCGCCAGAGCCTCCTCCCGGCTGCGCGCGCCGGTGCGCCCGCCCATGAAGCCGATCTCGACGAGGATGCGCAGCGGATTGGCGTTGCGATGCCTCGCGGCCGCCTCCGCCAGCAGCCCCACGCCGGCGAGGCTGTCGGCGAGGCAATAGAGCTCGAATCCCGGTTGTCCCAGCGAGTCGAAGCAGGCGGCGATCTCCTGCCGGCCGACCGGCTGGTTGGCGAGGATGACGCGCTCGACGCCGAAATGGCGGCAGACGACGAGCTGCTGCACCGTCGCCACGGTGATCGCCCAGGCACCGTCGGCGATCTGCAGATCGAAGAGCTGCGGCGCCATCGTCGTCTTGCCGTGCGGAGCGATCAGCAGATCGTTGGCGGTGGTGAAGGCGGCCATCCAGGCGCTGTTGGCCTCGAGGACGCTCTCGCGAATGACGGCGAGCGGCAGCGGCATATCACCGGCGAGGAGGTTCCAGCCCTGGCGGCCGACATCGCCGAGCCGCAAAGAGGCGCCGGGCGGCACGCCCTTGATCGTGCCGTCGAGATGCTGGTTCTCAATCTCGGCGAGCGACAGGCGCGGCAGGACCGCGGCGGGACGAGCTACAGCCATGGGTTGGGATCCAGCGGAGAGAAGGGGCGCCTGACCTTGGTGTAGGGGATCTTGCTCGCATCGGGTGGATAGGGGCCGCCGCTGTCGAGATAGAGCACCTCTGCCGCGATCGGCGCGAAGGCGGCATGGAAGTGGTTCGAGGACTTGACCACGACCAGCGTCTTGCCGGCGAGATCGATGCCGAGATCGGTGAAGACCGGCGGGCTGAAGGTCTGGGCCCGGGTCGAGGCCAGGACGATGTCGAGCCGGCCGATGCGGATCGCGGCCGCCGGGCCGAGCGAGACCCGGCTCTGCTCGAACGGGATCAGCAGGTCCGCACTCGTGCCGACCACCTCGACCACCGCATCGATCGGCCGGCCCGAGCTCGGCGCCGCCTTGCCGGCGAAGCGCAGCGGAATCCGCGCCCCAGCGCCTGCGGCGCGGCACAGGCCGACCGCGACCGGGTCCCAGAGCGCGCCGATCGCAGCCGGGATGTCGGGATGGCGCAGCAGCGCCTCGACCATCACCGAGGAATCGCCGGCGACGCCGCCACCGGGATTATCCCAGCGATCGGCGAGGATGACGGGCCGGCCGGGCTCGGCCAGTTCGATGGCCGCCACAATCCCTTCCTCCGGTTTGTAGTGCCTGGGCGAAGCGCCCTGCCCCCAGCCGAGGATCTCGAGTCCGAGCCGTTTCGCCAGCGCCGCCGCCTTGTCCCGGTCGCCATCGGCGATGACGAGCACCTTGGTGCCGAGATCGGCGACATCCGCCGCCTGGAAGCCATGCGCGACGGAGACGCTGAGGATGCCGTCCCGGCCTTCCATCGCCTTGATGCGGTCGACGAAGCCGCGGCCCGGCTCGCGGCTGGTCATGAAGGCGGCGAGCCCGCGGCAGTCGAAGACGGCGCTCGCGGGCTTCACCTCGCCGCGCGCCGCCCTGAGGCAGAGCTCCAGCAGGTCTTCCGCCCGGGCCAGGAAATCGGTGTGGGGGAACTCCTTGAAGGCGACGACGATGTCGGCGTTGTCGACCATCCGCGCGCTCAGATGGCAGTGCATGTCGAGCTCGACGCCGATGACGCAGGCCGGCCCGGCGAGCGCCCGCGCGCGCTCGATCAGATCGCCCTCGCAATCATCGTAACCCTGCGCCACCATCGCGCCGTGCAGGCCGAGGAGCACGATGTCGACCGGCAGCGCCGCCTGCAACTGGCCGAGGATCTCGTCGCGCAGGCTCTCATAGCCCTCCCGCGAGACCAGGCCGGCCGGCTCGGCCCAGGTCGCCGTGCCCTCGATGAGGTCGTAGCCCTCGGCGGCGGCGCGGCGGCGTGCCGCGACGATCGGGGCCGAGCACAGGGTCGGCGTCTCGGGATGGCTCCCCGGCGGGCAGTAGAAGGCGTTCTCGAAGGCACTGCGGTCGACAAAGAGCGGCGCGAAGGTGTTGGTTTCCGTCGCCAGCGACGCGGTGAAGACGCGCATGCGGATCCGTTCCCGAGCAAGGCGGCGCCCACCCCTCCGGCCGCCCGCCGACCATGAAACCGGCAGCGGGCGCGCACTGTCAAAGCATCGACGTTCCTCCCAGCGGAACAATGCGGGCTTGATCCGGAACAGAGCCGCGGCCGAGATGCTCCGGCTTCGTCCGCAGGGAGCGGCCCGGATCATGCCCAAGCGTCGCAGGATCCTGCTCGGATCGCTCTTCCACGAGACCCACAGCTTCGTCGACGAGATCACGACACTGGCGGATTTCACCATCCGCGCGGGCGAGCAGCTGCTGCAGCGGCGCGGCGACGGCTCGACCGTCGACGGCTTCCTCGCGGTCGCCGCGGCGGAAGACTGGGAGGTCCTGCCGACCGTGGATTACACCGCCCTGCCCGCCGGCACGGTCGATCACGCCGTGTTCGAACGCTTCCTCAGCGAATTCGACGGCGGGCTGCGGGCCGCGCTCGCCTCCGGCGGCCTCGACGGCATCTGGCTGGCGCTGCACGGCGCGATGGTCACGACCGGGAACCTCGACCCCGAAGGCGCGCTGCTCGCCCATATCCGCTCGGTACCCGGCTGCGAGGCGCTGCCCGTCTTCGGCGTCTTCGACCTGCACGCCAATTTCACCGCCGCGATGGCGCGGCACGCCAGCGCGCTCGTCGCCTATCGCGAGAACCCGCACACGGATGCGCGGGAATCCGCCGTGCGCTCGGCCGAGCTGCTGGCGCGGGCCCTGAATACCGGCGAGGTGCCGCGCATGCTCTCGGCCAACGCGCCGGTGATGTGGCCGCCGACCGGAACCGGCACGGCCGACCGGCCGATGAAGGACCTCGAGGTGCTGGCGCGCCGGATCGAGGAGGAGAATCCGGCCATCTGGGTCACGAACGTCGTCGGTGGCTATTCGTTCTCGGATGTCCCGGAGGCGGGCGTCGCCTTCGCGGTCGCCTTCACCGGGCCGGACGATGACGCCGGAGACGCGCTCGCCCGCCTGATACGGACCACGACGGACTTGCGCGAACTCGGCCTGCCGGCGGAGTGGGACATCGACCACGCGATCACGGAGCTCCGGCGCGCGGCGGGCGGGCCCTATATCGTCGTCGAGCCGGCCGACAATATCGGCGGCGGTGCACCGGGCGACGGCACCTCGGTGCTGCGCGCCTTCCTGCGGCACCGCGTCGAGAACTGCGCCGTCGCCATCGCCGACCCGGCGGCGGTCGCCGCGATGGCGGGTGCAAGGCCCGGCGAGATCCGCCGGCTTTCGGTCGGCGGCAAGGGCAGCGCGATCGCCGAAGGGCCGGTCGAGATCGAGGCCGCCTTCGTCAGCGCGAGCGACGGCGCGTTCGCGCTCGAAGACCTCAACAGTCATCTCGCCGCCTCGCAGGGCTCGCATTTCGACATGGGAGCGTGCGCCGTGGTGAGGACCGGCGGCGTCACCATCCTGCTGACCAGCCGCAAGACGCCGCCCTTCGACCTCGGGCAATGGCGCTCGCAAGGCATCGAGCCGCGAGGGCTCAAGGCCATCGGCGTCAAGGCGGCGGTGGCCCATCGGCGCGCCTATGACGGCATCGCGAAGGGCAGCTTCACCGTTGCGACGCCCGGCCCCTGCACCAGCCGGATCGAGACCCTGCCGTTCCGGCGGCTGCGGCCCGGCGTCTTTCCGATCGATCGGCGCGCGTTCCGCTGACGGAATGCGGAGCGACCGAGGCTGGTGGCCCGAGCCTGTGCTGCCGGCCCAGCGGGACGGCCTTCATCGGGCGGGCTCGTCGTGCCGGACCACTCGATCGGGAGCAGGTCGGGTCCGGACAATCCGGCATCTCATCGAACGGCGTAGCAACGCGCACGGGCCTGCTGAAATTGCGCGCATCAGAGTAAATTGTATCCATTTGTGAGGCGCACGCCCCGTCGAGAGCGGCGGGCGGCGACTCGCGACCACGGCTCGCTTCATCCGGTCGGATTCGTCGCTTCAGATGTGTCGATAGCGCCCACGTGCTGGCCCGACGATGCAATTTCGGCGATTTCGTCGAGTCTTTTGGAGAGCCCAGCAGCGATCGACGTGGATGCAATCGCTCCAGAGACATTCGCGAATACGCGTCGAAATCCCCGCCCCTCGCCTCATGAAGAGGGGGTCTCCAGTCAATTGGATACAATAACGGATCGTTGGCACGGCGATTGCAGAAGAGTCTCTCGAGCCCTTTCAGCGTCCAGCAGTCGCCCATTCCGGAGGTCACATGCGGTTCCCGGCATCGCTCCCGAAGTCCAAGCCCGGCGCTCCGGTGTCTTTTCCAGCCATGGTCGCCGGGCTGACCCTCGGTGTCGCCGCACTGTTTGGTTCGGCCGCGCCGGCTCTTTCGGGGGAGAGCGTATTGCGGCTGGCCATGACGGCCGGCGACATTCCGGACTGGACCGGCCATCCCGATCAGGGCGCCGAAGGCCAGCGCTTCGTCGGCTTCTCGCTTTACGACAGCTTCCTGAACTGGGACCTCACGAGCTCGGAGCGCGAGGCGGTGCCGACCGCGGGGCTGGCCTCGAAGTGGTATCCCGACCCCGCAAACAACAGGCGCTGGATCTTCGAACTCCGGCGCGACGTGAAATTCCATGACGGCTGCCCCTGGAATGCGGAGGCGGCGCTGTGGAACATCGCCCGTATCACCGACGACAAGGCACCGCAGTTCAATCCGGTGCATTTCGCGCGCAACCGATCGCGCACCGTCAACGTCGCCGGCGCCGTCAAGATCGACGACTACACGATCGCGATCGACACCAAGGTGCCGGAATCGGTCTTCCCCTACAACATGGCCGTCTGGTTCGTGATCTCGAAATGCGCGCTGGAAAAGGCGGGCAACGACTACAAGGTCTATGCGCTCTCGCCGCAAGGGTCCGGGCCCTACAAGTTCGGCTCGGTCGTACCGCGCGAGCGGCTGGAACTCGTGAAGAACCCGGATTACTGGAACCCGGCGCGCATCCCCAAGCACGACCGGATGGTACTGATCCCGATGCCGGAGGCAACGACCCGGGCTGCGGCGCTGCTGTCCGGTCAGGTCGACTTCATCGAGGCGCCGTCGCCCGACACGTTGCCACGGCTGCGGGCAGCCGGCATGCGCGTGACCACGCTGACCTACCCTCACAACTGGCACTACCAGTTCAATTTCCAGCGTGGCGCCTTCAAGGACATCCGTGTCCGCCAGGCGGCCAACCATGCGATGGATCGGAAGGAGATGGTCGAGATGCTCGGCGGGATCGCCGAGGCCAGCGAAGCGCTGTTCACACCGCACCAGGCGATCTACGGCAAGCCGAAGACCTACCCCTACGACCCGAAGAAGGCGACCGCCCTGCTCAAGGAGGCAGGCTGCTACCCCTGCGCCATCACCGTCGGCATCTCGACCTCGGGGTCCGGCCAGATGCAGCCTCTGCCGATGAACGAGCTGGTCAAGGCGCAGCTCGAGGCGGTGGGCTTCCGCGTCAAGTTCGAGGTGCTGGACTGGAACGCCCTGCTCGACCTGTTCTTCAAGGGCTGGGAGCGCGCGCCCACCTACGACGCGATCAACATCTCGCTGGGCTCGGTCGATCCCGTATCCGGCATGATCAGCCATTTCGCCACGGCCCGGCGCGCGCCCGGCGGGCTCAACTGGGGCTGGTTCGACAACAAGGAATTCGACGAGCTCGCGGACAAGGCGATGAACACCTTCGAGCCCGAGAAGTCGCTCGCCATGTTCATTCGCCTGCACGAGATCGTCAGCGAGCAGGCAGGCCGGCTCTTCATCGTCCATGACCTGAACCCCCGCGCCATGTCGCCCAAGGTCAAGGGCTTCGTGCCGGCCCAGAGCTGGATGCAGGACTTCGTGACGATCAGCCTCGACTGATGCTTGCCGGGGGCGGGCTCCTCCCTGGCCCGCTTCCCCGCCCCCACCAATTTGTCCGGTCCCGCCGCGAGTCGGCGCCGCCAGAAGGCCCGTGCCATGTCCGCTCCACTGCATTTCATGACCGTCGCCGAACTTGCCGGGGCCATCGCCGCCAGGACCATCTCCCCGGTGGAGCTGACGAAGGCCCTGATCGCTCGGGTCGCCGCGCTCGACGGGCTGACCCACGCCTTCATCGAAGTCACGGCCGATCTCGCTTTGGCCCAGGCCAGGAAGGCGGAGGGCGAGGTCATGGCCGGCATCAGCCGCGGGCCCTTGCACGGCGTGCCCGTGGGGCTGAAGGACATCATCGACCTCAAGGGCGTGCGGACCACCGCCCATTCGCATCAGCTCATCGACAACTGGGCGAAGGACGACGCCGCCGTCACGCGGAAGCTGAAGGCGGCGGGCGCCGTCATCCTGGGCAAGCTCGCGACCCATGAATTCGCGATGGGCGGCCCCTCCTTCGACCTGCCGTTCCCGCCGGCGCGCAACCCCTGGAAGCTCGCGCATTTCACCGGCGGGTCCTCGTCGGGCTCGGGCGCCGCGGTGGCGGCGGGCTATGTGCCCGCGGCGCTGGGCACCGATACGGGCGGCTCGATCCGCCTGCCGGCGGCGTTCTGCGGGATCGTCGGGATGAAGCCGACCTATGGACTGGTGAGCCGGCGCGGGGTGCTGCCGCTCGCGCAGAGCCTCGACCATATCGGGCCGATGACCTGGACGGTCGAGGACAACGCGCTGCTGATGAAGGTGCTCGCCGGGCACGACCCGCTCGATCCCGCCAGTGCCGACCGTCCCGATCCCGCGCCGGAAGCGCTGCTGGAGGCCGGCGTGAAGGGGCTCCGCATCGGCTATGTGCCCTCGCTCGGGGCGCAGGCCGAGGCCACCGAGGAGGTCCAGAGCGCGGTCGCCGGTGTGGCTGCAACGCTGGCCGGTCTCGGCGCGGTGGTCGAGGAGGTGGCGCTGCCGCCGCTGGCCGATTTCGCCGCCTGCGGCTTGATGATCCTGCTGTCGGAGGCCTTCGCCGTTCATGAGCCCAACATCCAGGCCAGACCGGAACTCTATGGCGAGATCCTGCGCGATCGACTGCTGCTCGCCGGCATGATCGATGCGAGCGACTATGTCCAGGCGCTGCGCCTGCGCGCGGAACTGGTCGCGGCAGTGGCGCAAACCATGTCGCGCTTCGACATCATGGTCTGCGCCGCGACCGCGACTCCGGCCCCGGCGATCACCGAGGTCCCGAAGTTCGGCCTGTTCACCAAGCCGCCGCTGACCTTCCCCTTCAACGTCACCGGCATGCCGGCGCTGACGATGTGCTGCGGCTTCTCGGCTGCAGGGCTGCCGCTCTCCGTGCAGATCGCCGGCCATGCCTTCGGCGAGGCGACGATCTACCGCGCCGCCCAGGCCTACGAGGCCGCCACCGCCTGGCGCGCGCGCCGGCCCGATCTCGAAGCTGCGGGGCCGGCGAGCCTCGCGGCCGAATAGCCGCCGCCTGCTCCCCTCCGCCTGTCCCCGAGAGGCCATCATGACCGACAACTCCGACAAGCCGCTCCCGATCGAGGCCAAGCTCGCCGAATACGGCCTGAAGGTCGGCCCCGAGACGCTCGCGGCGCTGAAGGGCGCCGTCACCGATCTGGAAACCGCCGCCCGCTCCATCCGGGTCAAGCGCAGCTATCTGCAGGAGCCGGCCCACACCCTCCGTCTCTGGACGAAATGAGGTCCGCCATGACCGCGCTGTACGACCTGACGATCGCCGAGGCCGCCCCGCTGCTGAAGGCCAAGACGCTTTCCCCGGTGGAGCTGACAGCCGCCTACCTCTCCCGCATCGAGGCCTTCGACGGGCAGCTCAACGCCTATATCCGCGTGCTGCCGGAGCAGGCGATGGCCGCCGCCCGGAAGGCCGAAGCCGAGATCATGAAGGGCGGCTACAAGGGGCCGCTGCATGGGGTGCCGATCGGCCTCAAGGACATCTACAACACCAGGGGCATCCCCACGACCGGCCATTCCGCCCTCTACCGGGACCATGTCCCTGAAGAGGATGCGACGACGACTCGTCTGTTGGCGGAGGCCGGCACGATCCTGCTCGGCAAATTGTCGACCTGGGAATTCGCCATCGGCGGCACCTCCTTCGATCTGCCTTGGCCTCCGGCCAGGAACCCCTGGAACCTCGCGCATGATCCGGCGGGATCGTCCTCCGGTGCGGGGGCCGCGATCGCCGCCGGGCTGGCGATGGGCTCGATGGGAACGGACACGGGCGGCTCGATCCGCGGGCCGGCGGCCTGGTGCGGCATCGCGGGGCTCAAGCCGACCTATGGACTGGTCAGCCGCCGAGGCATCCTGCCGCTCTCCTTCAGCCTCGACCATGGCGGCCCGATGTGCTGGACCAGCGAGGACTGCGCGCTGATGATGGACGTGCTGGCGCAGCACGATCCGCTTGATCCCGGCAGCGCCGATGTCGCGAAGCCGGACTTCCGCGGCTCCCTGCAGAAGGATGTGAAGGGACTGCGCATCGGCGTCGTCCGGCATTTCTTCGAGACGGATGCCGAGAGCGATCCCGAGATCAAGGCGGGTATCGAGGCGGCGCTGACGACCTTCCGGGACCTCGGCTGCGAGGTAATCGACGTCACCCTGTCGCCGCTCTCCGCCTATGGCGATGTGGCCGCGTTGATCTCGCGCTCGGAAGCCTTCGCCTTCCACGAGGAGACCCTGAAGGCGACGCCGGAGCTGTATGGCGAGCTCGCCCGCCAGCGCATCATGATGGGGGCCTTCGTGCGGGCCTGCGACTATGTCAACGCGCTGCGCGAGCGCGGGCGCCTGATTGCGGAGATCGCGACGGTGTTCGAGGCCGTCGACGCCCTGATCTGCCCGACGATGCCGGGCGTCGCTCCGAAGCTCGGCGAGCTCGGCAACATGATGTCCCGCTCGCGGCCGTCCTTCACCCGCGTCTTCAACGTCACCGGATCCCCCGCGCTGTCGGTCTGCACCGGCTTCTCGGCGGCAGGGCTGCCGCTGAACATGCAGATCGTCGGGCGGCCCTTCCAGGACGATCTCGTGCTGAGAGTCGGCAGCGCTTTCGAGAAGGCGACGAGCTTTCGTGACCGGCGCCCCGCGCAATGGGCGCAGCCGGCTCTGGCAGCCGAGTGAGCCGACGCCCCCAACCGAACAGGAGTGGATCATGAGCGAGACGATCTCGGTCGAAGCCTTCAGGCTGCTGCTCGACAGGGCAGGCATCCGCGTCAAGCCGGAGAGTTTCGAGGACATGCGCAACGCCTACACGTTGCTTCAGGCGATGCGGGAGCGCGTCCGCACATCGCGGGGCTACGACGCCGAGCCCGCTCACATTTTCACCCCGGCGGACCGCTGAGATGGTCAGCGATCCCACCCTGCTCACGATCCGCGAGGCCTCCACCCTGATCGCGACCCGCGAGCTCTCGCCCGTGGAGCTGACCCAAGCCTGCATCGCCCGCACCGAAGCCCTCGATGCAACGCTCAGCACCTATGTCGCCTTCACTCCCGAGCAGGCTCTCGATGCGGCAAAGGCGGCCGAAGCCGAGATCCGCGCCGGCCATCACCGTGGCCCGATGCACGGAATCCCGATCGGGCTGAAGGACATCTACGACACGGCGGGAGTGGCGACGACCGGCCATTCGAGACTGCTGCAGAGCCGCGTTCCGGCAGAGGATGCCTTTACGGTGGCGAAGCTCCGGGAAAGCGGTGCGATCATCACCGGCAAGTTCGGCACCTATGAATTCGCTATCGGCGGCCCCTCCTTCGACCTGTTCACGCCGCCCGCACGCAATCCCTGGGATCCCTCCCGAACCACAGGCGGCTCGTCCTCGGGCTCCGCCGCCGCGGTCGCCACCGGGATGGTCCTCGGCGCGACCGGCTCGGATACCGGCGGCTCCATCCGCAGCCCGTCCTCCCTGTGCGGGCTGGCCGGCATCAAGCCGACCTATGGGCTGCTCTCGCGCCGCGGTATCCTGCCGCTGTCGCAGTCGCTCGACCATGCCGGCCCGATGTGCTGGACGGTCGAGGATGCGGCTCTGATGCTGCAGGCGATGGCGGGGCACGACCCGCTCGACCCGGCCTGCGCGAATGTCGCGGTGCCCGACTTCGCCGGGACGCTCGGAGCGCCGGTCAAGGGCAAGACCATCGGCCTGATCCGCCACTTCCACGAGACCGACCACGAGGCCGCGCCGCCGGTACTGGCCGCCATCGAGGCGGCGATCGCCGTGTTCCGCTCGCTGGGCTGCGTCGTCAAGGAGGTGACGCTGCCGCCGCTCATGGATTTCGCGGCCGTGGGGCTCATCATCATGTCCTCCGAAGCCTTCGCGATTCACGAGGCGGATCTGCGGGCGACGCCGGAACTCTATGGAGAGATCGCTCGCGACCGGATCAGCCTGGGCGGCCTGCTGACAGGAGCCGACTACGTGCAGGCACTGCGGCGGCGCCGGGAGCTCTGTGCCGCCGTCGCAGAGGCGATGATCGGCGTCGATGCGCTGCTGACAGCGGGCTCGCCTTTTCCGGCCCAGCCGATTGACCAGGTCCCGAAGTGGCTGATGTACCAGAAGCCTTCGATCACCATGCCGTTCAACGTCACGGGCCTGCCGGCGCTCGCGCTGTGTGCCGGCTACGAGGAGAAGACGGGTCTGCCGGTCGCGATCCAGCTCGCCGGCCGCCCCTTCGCGGAGACGACCGTGTTCCAGCTCGGCCACGCCTACGAGCAGGCCACCGACTGGCGCGCGAGGCGGCCCGGACTGCTGGCCGCCTGACCGTTTCGCCGGGCGGCCGCTCCGGGTCGCCCGCTCCTCCCCACCGACACAGGAATCCGCCACGCCATGGCCGAGGCCCGCAACACCGTCCAGGCCGGCATCCTCTGGATGATCCTGAGCACGGCCTTCCTGGCGGGCGGCAACTCGCTGGTCAGGCTGATCGCGACGGAACTGCACCCGTTTCAGATCAGCTTCCTGACCAACCTGATCATGCTCGTCTTCGTGTGGCCTCAGCTCCGGGGCGATGCGGCGCTGCCGGACCTGCGCGAGAAGCGCAAGCTCTACGGGCTCATGACCGCGATCGGCTGCATCTCGAACCTGACCTGGTTCTACGCGCTCGCCCACGTGCCGCTCGCCAAGGCCACCGCCCTGACCTTTGCGGCCCCGATCATCGTAACGGCGCTGGCCGGGGTGCTGCTCGGGGAGACCGTCTCGCGCAGCCGCTGGGCGGCGGTGCTGGTCGGCTTCGTCGGCGTGATGGTGATTTCGCGACCCGGCTTCGTCGCGCTCGATGGCGGGACGGTTGCGTTGATGATCTCGACCCTGTCGATGGCGTCGGGTTACCTGATCTCGAAGCGGCTCACGCAGATCGAGCGCATGAGCCGCATTGTTGCCGTCACCACCCTGATCCCGGTGGTCACCGGACTGACCCCGGCCGTGCTGTACTGGCGGACACCGTCCCTCGACATGATGCTGTTCCTCGTGGCGATGGCGGTGGCGATGTTCGTGGGTCGGCTGACGCTGTTCCTGGCTTTGCGCAATGCGCCGGCCTCAACGGTCATGCCCTTCGATTTCGCGCGCCTGCCCTTCGTCGCGCTGTTCGCCTGGCTGGCCTACCGGGAGATCCCGGATCGCTGGGTGCTGGTCGGCGCGGCCATCGTGATGGGCGCGACCCTCTTCATCTTCCAGGAAGAACAGCGCAAGCGCCGCCAGCTGGCCGCCTAGCGGTTTCCACCCTCGCCGCCCGCATGGTGCGGGCATCCGCATAAGCCGAAGGAGACGCGAGCCATGCCCACCCCGATCGCATCCGAAGCCGAGATGAGCGCCCTTCTGGCGCGCACGGGCTTCCAGCTGACGCCAGAGCAGATCGCCGAATATGCGCAAGCCTATGGCTACATCGTCGAGATGTCCGCCCGGATCCGGGGCGAGCGCAGCTACATGGCCGAGCCGGCCCACGTCTTCGGCTTCCCGAACGAGGAGGCCGCCCGATGAGCACGGACATCCTGACCATCGCCGAGGCCGCCGCCTTGATCAGCGCGGGCAAGCTTTCTCCGGTCGAGCTCACGGAGGCCTGTCTCGCCCGCGTGAAGGTCTTCGAGCCCGAGCTGCACGCCTTCGTCACCCTGACCGAGGAACGTGCCCGCGCCGACGCCCGCCGGGCCGAGGCCGAAATCAGGGCCTCGGGGCCGAAGTCGCCGCTGCACGGCATCCCGATCGGCCTGAAGGACATCATCGACACCAAGGGCATCCTGACGACCTGCCAGTCGGCCCACAACATCGGCAATGTGCCCGGCAAGGACGCCGCATCCGCCGCGGCGCTCGACGCCGCCGGCACCGTGCTGATGGGCAAGCTCACCACCCACGAATTCGCCGACGGCGGCCCGTCATTCGACCTGCCCTGGCCACCCGCGCGCAATCCATGGGACACACAGCGCTTCACGGCCGGCTCCTCGAGCGGCACAGGCGCTGCCGTCGCGGCCGGGCTCGTGCTCGGCGGGCTCGGCACGGATACGGGCGGCTCGATCCGCGGCCCGGCGGCCCTGTGCGGCATCGTCGGTCTGAAGCCGACATATGGGCTGGTCAGCCGCGCGGGCGTCGCGCCGGCGGCCTATTCGCTCGACCATATCGGCCCGATGGCCTGGACGACGGAGGACTGCGCGCTGATGCTGCAGGCGCTGGCCGGCCATGACCCGGCCGATCCCGCCAGCGCCGACCGGCCGGTGCCCGATTACACGGCGGGGCTGGCCAAGGGGGCGAAGGGGCTCAAAATCGGTGTGCTGCAGCGCTGGCACGAGAGCGACCGCCCGGTCGCACCGGCCGTCCAGGCCGGTATCGACGCAGCGATCGCCGCCTATCGGAGCCTGGGCGCCGAGGTCGTCGAGATCAAGCTCTCGGCACTGCAGGAATATACGGCCGCCGGCTTCTTCATTGCGACCGTCGAGCGCGGCGCCGCCTATGAGCGCATGATGCTGAAGAACCCCGAGAAATTCGGACAGCGCTATCGCGACCGCCTCGTCTTCGCCGCCCTCTGCACGGGCATGGACTATGTCCAGGCGCTGCGGCGGCGACGCGAGCTGATCGCGGAAATGACGGCGGCGATGGCCGGAGTCGACGTGGTGCTCACGGCCGGCAACCCGGACGAGGCCCCGCCGATCGATCAGGTGCCGCGCTGGGACAATCTCGACAAGCCGAATTTCACCATGGCCTTCAACCTGACCGGGATGCCCGCGATCTGCGTGCCCTCGGGCTTCGGGCCTAACGGCCTGCCGGTGTCGATCCAGCTCGCGGCACGCCCATTCGGCGAGGCGGTGCTGCTGCAGGCGGCTCATGCCTTCGAAAAGGCCACGCCCTGGCGGCAGCGACGGCCGGCCATGCTCGGCCTCGCGGAGGCCGCCTGACGCGATTCCCGCCGCGGCACGCTCCCTGCCGCGGCGGGTGCCATCAGGCCGCGCGGGCCTTGGCGGCCGCGGCCGGCTTGCGCGTGTCCATCTTGCGCCAATGCTCGATGATGCGCTGGCCCGAGCGGTAGACGTGTTCTGCAGCAATGCTTTCGGCGCGCACGACCTGCCCGCTCGTGATGGCGGCGAAAACCTGGCAGTGGTCGTCATGCGAACGAGCGAGAGTCGCCACGTCGAACCAGCGGAACTTGAGCTGGTTGAGCAGCGGAATCGCCCGCGACTTGCGGAGCATCATCGCCAGATGGGAGTTGCCCGAGGCCTCGATGAGCGTGTTGTGGAATCGGTCGTTCAGATCCCGCCAGACGTCCGACACCTCGTCGGTCCAATCTTCGGCGTTCTGAAGCTGCTCGCTCTCCTCCAGCACCTTGTGAATGAGGCCGCGATGGAGGTCCGACAGGCCCTGCTGCGCCACGAGACGGGCGCACAGCCCCTCGAGATCGGCCCGCACCACATAGATGCCCTCGATATCCTTGGCGGCGAAGGCCTTCACCACATAGCCGCTGTTGGGGCGATATTCGAGCAGCCCCTCGGCCGCCAGCGTGGAGAGAGCGGCCCGGATCGGTGTCCGCGACACCGCGAGAGCCTCGGCCAGATCGACCTCGTTCAGACGCGTGCCGCCGGCATAATCGCCCCCGAGCACGGCCTCCCTGAGCTTGTTCGTGACCGAGACGCCGCGCGTCGCCATGATGTGCCATCCCCTCGAAGAAGCAGCTGGCGAAGGCCTGCCGCAGCGCCGACCTGACTACGTCGGCAGCAGGCACACGCCGATCGTGTACAGTCGGGAGGCAGCTAGTGCGTTTACGGCGGCTAGTCAACGCCGGATCGGCATTATCGAGCGGTCAATGTGCATAATGCCTGCCCACCAGCTTTGAATGTATGCAATCGCCATGATCCCCAGCTCACTCCGCCGGAATTCGTGACGGCGACGAGCCGGCTTCGATACCGCGGCTGCGGAGGCGGTCCAGCAACGCGTAGACGGGGGCGGCCGCGACCATCACGACGAAGATGCGGATGATATGATGAGCGGCCACGAAGGCGACCTCGGCTTGGACCGCGAGCGCGATCAGGCTCATCTCGGCGAGCCCCCCGGGTGAATAGGCCATCAGCAGCGAGATGGCCCGATGTTCGGTCAGCCAGGATACCGCGCCGGCGCACACAGCCGTCCAGAACAGCAGGATTGCGGTCGACCCCAACGAGAGCAGGATAATGTGTCCGACGGTTCGCGACGGCGTGCCGGCAAAGCGGCAACCGATGACCACCCCCAGGATCAGCTGCGCGGCGTTCACGATCTCGAATGGCGGCTTGAAGTCGCTCCACCCCGCGAGATGGACGAGGGCGCTGGCGAGCATCGGCCCGAGAAGATATCTGGCGGGCAGGTTGAGCCTATAGCCGAGGAAACAGCCGGCGAGACCACAGCCCAAAAGCCAGAGCTCGGAGATCACGGGCGTGGAAAACAGGGAGACGGCACCCGCCATCCGGTTCAGCGACACGCTCTCCAGCCATTGAATGGCGAAGGGCAATGTCATCACGATCAGCAGAATTCGAACCGAATGGACCAGCGCGATGACCTGGCCGTCACCGCCACGCTCCTCCCCCAGGCTGATCATCTCGACCAGCCCGCCGGGCATGCCGGCGAAATAAGCCGTCGTCCGGTCATAGCCGCCCACCCTGCGGAAATACCAGACGACCGAACCGCCGCAGAGCGTGATGAAGGCCAGCAGCCCGAGGATCGCCGGCCACCACTGCAGGATGCGGGTCATCAGATCGGGGCTGAAGGCGGCGCCGAGCATGACGCCGATCACCATCGTCATGGGCGGGCGAATGACCGGCGGCGCCGCGACCGGCACGCGCATCAGCGCCGCGACCGTGCAGGTCAGCATCGGCCCCATCATCCAGGGCAGCGGAAGCGCCAGGCGCAGAAACAGCAGACCACCGCCGAAGCCCAGCACCAGAGCCAGACAGAAGCGCCGATACGGAAAGCGCGACGGTTTCAGGGCGGAGAAACCGGCCCGGACGTCGTCCAACCAAGCGGCGATCGAGGAGATCGGGGAGATCATGGGGCCTCTTCGAGCCGAGCCGCCGCGGGCACGGGTCTCGGCGCCAGATAGACAAGGGCACTCGCCGCGATGACGATCGCCGAACCGGCGAGCACGAGCATGGTCGGCACGTCCCCGAACCAGACGAAGCCGACGATCAGCGCCCACAACATCTTGGTGTAGGACAGGGGCGCGATCATCGCGACGGGCGCGTGGAAGAGCGCGCGGGTGGTCAGGTATTGGCAGGCCCCCGAGGCCAGGCCGTTGCCAATCAGCAGGGCCCACTGGGCGGACGTCGGCTGAACCCAGTTGAACGGCAGGCTCGGCAGCACCAGCAAGGCTGATCCCGCCAGGGTCCAGAAGGCGATCGCGAGCGACGTCTCGTTGCGCGAGAGATTGCGCTGCTGGATCAGCGAGAGCGCGCTGAAGACCGTGCCGATCACCGACATGCCGAGACCGAAGAGGCTGCCGCCGCCGCTCGGCCGCACCATCAGCAGGACGCCGCCCAGCCCGAGCAGCAGCGCGAGCCAGCCCAGCCGCGTCACCTTCTCGCCGAGCAGCGGTGCGGAGAGCAGCATCACCAGAACCGGCTGCAGGAAGGAGATCGCGGTGGCGTCCGCCAGAGGCATGTGGCGATAGGCCACGAAGATGAAGAGCAGCACGGCGGTGAACTGCACCGCCTGCAGCGCCATGCCCCGCCGGTTCCGGACGCGCAACGCCGACACGCCACCCAGCCCTCGCGCCATCATCAGCAGGGTGATCAGCGCGATGCCGTTGCGGAAGAAGACGATCTGGTTGACCGCAAAGCTCTCGGCCAGCGCCTTGACCACGCCGTTCAGCATCGAGAACAGCGCGAGACCGACGAGCATCATCACCACGCCGCGCCGCGCGTCACGCTCCTCCCCGAGGGTCGCCTTCAGGATCGTTCCCATCGTCAATAGGTCAGGAAGGCGCGTTCGATCTCGGCCGGCTCGGCACTGATCGTCAGCGCCAGCGCGAGCAGGAGCCGCGCCTTTTGCGGGGTGAGATTGTCCGTCGTCAGGAAGCCGGCCTCGCGCAGGCGCTTGCCCTTGAATGTGCGGCCGGATCCGGCGCGGGTCGACTGCATCACCACGACGCCGTCCGCCGCCGCCTGCTTGAGGACCTCGAAATCGGCGGGGCCGGCGAAGCCGGGAGCGAAGCCGGCGGAGACGATGCCCCTGGCGCCGGCCGCGACGAGGGCGCGCGCGGCCGTGCCGTCCGAGCCGGTATAGGCGAGGACGATATCGACGCGCGGCAGGGCGGCGAGCTCGCGGATGTCGAACTCGGTGTCCGGGGCCGCGCGCCGCATCGGCCGCCGGTAGAACACGACCGCATCGCCATCGGCATGGCCGAGAACGCCGAAATCCGGCGAGCGGAAGGTCTGCAGACGAAAAGTCGAGGTCTTGGTGACCTCTCGGGCTGCGTGGATCTCGTCGTTGAGGAGGACGAGAACGCCGAGGCCGCGCGCCTCAGGCGAGGCAGCGGTCCGGATCGCATTGGCGAGATTCATCCCGGCATCGGTCGAGAGTGCGCTCGCCGGGCGCTGCGAGCCGACGACGACCACGGGCACGGATACCTTGACCGTGAGGCTGAGGAAATAGGCGGTTTCCTCCAGCGACGCGGTGCCGTGCAGGATCACGATCCCGGCGAGATCGCGATGCTCGGCGACCAGACGATCGCACGTCAGGACAAGCGCCTTCCAATCGTCGAAGAAGATGTTCGGGCTCGGCACCGCCTTGAACGGAACGGCGACGATCTCGGCGAGCTGGGCGACTTCGGGGAACTTTGCCACGAGCGCGTCGGCGTGCAGCATCGTCTCGTTGGCGCCGTAGTCGAGGATGTCGAAGGGGCCGACTCCGACAGAACAGATCGTGCCGCCGGTCCCGACGACCGCGACTTTGGGCAGAGCAGACATGGGCTTCTCTAGGCTGCGGGCGCGTGCGCCGGTTTATTCGGCCGCCTCGCTGAAGCGGGCGTTGCTCTCCAGGCATGCGATCAGCATGTCCGTATCCATGATGTCGCCGAAGGTGAGATAGAACGCGATCAGCGAGGCGTTGTGCTCTGCGTCGGAGTTCGCGGCGTTTCCGTCCGTCACCATGATGGTCCTGAAATTCAGCATCATGGCGTCGCGCGCGGTGGACTCGCAGCAGACATTCGTCACCGTGCCGGTGATGATCAGCGTGTCGTAGCCCTGCGCCCGCAGCCTCGCCTCGAGATCGGAAGAGCCCTGGATGAAGGCGCTGAACCGTGTCTTCTGGACGATCTCGTCTTCCGGCTTGACCTCGAGATCGGCCCAGAGCTCATGACCGAGCTTGCCGGCCGACATGGACTCCACGCGAGCGGCGCGGCGCTCCGGCCTCGTCAGGTCCTCGTGGAGATGCGACCAGGAGGCCAGGCAGCTCTCATCGTGGGTGTTCTTGATCCAGAACACCTTGCCACCGGTCCGGCGCACGGCGTCGGCGATGCGATTGACGTTGGGAACGATCTCGCGCGCGGTGTCGCAGAGGGCATGCGCGACGCCCGGCATCATGAAGCCGTTCTGCAGATCGACGACGATCAGCGCCGTCCGGGCGGGATCGAGATCGGCATAGACATGCTCCACTCCGCGACGGGCGAGCACACGCTGGGTGACATGGGCGGGAATCTCGACCTTGTGCATGGCAGGTTCCTTCCTGGAGATGGTTCAGGACGACAGGATGGGCGAGCCGGCCTTGAAGCAGCAGACCGAGCGATCCGCCGCGAGGGAGGTTTCCGGCGGGCTCGCAGACCGGCACTGCTCGTCGGCGAATTTGCAGCGCGGCGCGAAGGCGCAGCCCGGCGGCAGGCGGCGCATATCCGGCGGCGAGCCGGGAATCGCCTCGATGTCGACGCCGCGCGGGCTGCCGTGCACGGACGAGGCGAGCATGCCGCGGGTGTAGGGGTGCTGCGGATCCATCAGGACGTCGCGCACCGGTCCCGCCTCCACGACGCGGCCTGCATACATCACGGCGACCCGATCGGCGATCTGGGCCGCGACGCCCAGATCGTGAGTGACGAAGATCACGCTCATGCCCATCTCGCGCTGGAGCTTGCGCAGGAGCACCAGAACCTGGATCTGAACGGTGGCGTCGAGCGCGGTCGTCGGCTCGTCGGCGAGCAACAGCTGGGGCCGGCAGGACAGCGCCATCGCGATCATCGCGCGCTGTCGAAGACCGCCGGAGAGTTCGTGCGGATAGGCCTTCAGGCGACGCTCCGGCGAGGGCACCTTGACGAATTCGAGCAGTTCCAGACCCCGCTTCAGCCCGTCGGCATAAGAGCACCCTTCGTGCTTGACCACGGTCTCGGCGATCTGGTGGCCGATCGTATAGACCGGATCGAGTGCGGTCATCGGCTCCTGAAAGATCATCGAGATCGTCGCGCCCCGGATCTGCGTCAGCTCCTTGTCGCTCAGCCCCACGATGTCATGGTCGCCAACGCGCATCCGGCCGCCGATCCTCGTGCGCCCCTTGGGCAGGAGCCGCATCAGCGCGCGCATCGTCACGGACTTGCCCGAGCCGGATTCGCCGATGATGCACAGCACCTCGCCGGGCTGGATCGCGAAAGAGACGCCGTTCACGGCCGAGACCGTGGCCTCGCGGCTGACGAATTGGACACGGAGATCCTCGACCTCGACGAGCGGCCTTGCGGCCGCAAGGGCGACGGGACCGGTCATGGCGGAGGTTGCTGTCATTGTCGTCATCGGCCTGTCCTCAAGCGGTGGCGGCGAGAGCGGCGGCGGCTTGCGGCCTGGAGACCAGCACCGGCGCCTTGCCCGCCAGGCTGTGGCCGGATCCGGGGGTCTGCACGTGGCAAGCCGCGACATGCGTGTCGGCAGGCACCGCACCCACAAGACGCGGCGAGGTCTGCTCGCAGACGCTTTCCGCCATGGGGCAGCGGGTGCGGAAGCGGCAGCCCGAGGGCGGGTTGATGGGATTGGGCGGGTCGCCGGTCAACGGCGCCTCGTGGACGCGCTCGGCGGGGTCGAAGGAGAGCCGCGAGGCCAGGAGCGCACGGGTATATGGGTGCTTGGGATGCTCGTAGATCGCGTCGACGGGACCGATCTCGACGATCTCCCCAAGATACATCACCAGGACGCGGTCCGAGATGTATTGCACCACGTCGAGATCGTGGCTGATGAACACGTAGGTCAGGTTGAAGTGACGCTTCAGCTGGCGCAGCAGGTTCAGCACCTGCGCCTCGACCGACTTGTCGAGCGCCGAAACCGCCTCGTCGAGGATCAGCAGCCGCGGCTCGAGCGCCAGGGCGCGGGCGATGTTGACGCGCTGCTTCTGGCCGCCCGAGAGCTCGTGCGGATAGCGCTGGGCGAAGAGATCGGGCTTGAGCCCGACCTTGGTGAGGAGCTCGCGCGCGATCTGCCTTGCTTGCGAGACCGGTGTGCCGTGGACCCGCGGGCCATAGGCGATCGATTCCTCCACCGGCAGCCGCGGATTGAGGGAGGAGTAGCTGTCCTGGAACACCATCTGCATGGCGCGCCGGAACTCCCTCATGGTCAGGCCGCGGACACCGCCGATCGTCTCGCCGTCGAACAGCACCTCGCCCTCGTCATACGGGATGAGGTGCATCAGGAGCCGAGCCAAGGTGGATTTGCCACAGCCCGATTCGCCGACGACGCCCAGGGTTTCGCCCTTGAGCACGGTGAAGGAGACGCCGTCGACGGCTCTGACATACCCCTGGGTCCGGTTGAGAACTCCCCCCTTGATCGCAAAGTGCTTCCTGAGATCGGACACGATCAGCATCGGCTGGGAGGGGCCGCCGCGATCACGGAGATCCCCTTCCGGAACCGAAGAGAGCTGGGGCGGGCGGGCGATCGGCGCGGTCGTCGTTGACATGGCAGCCCCTTTCACAGTCTGACGTCCATCGCCTGGCGCAGCCCATCGCTGAGCATGTTGAAGGCGAGTGAGGTGACGAAGATCATCACGCCCGGCAGAGCGCAGACGATCGGATTGACGTAGATCGACTGGCGCAGCGTCGAGAGCATCAGGCCCCAGTCCGGATGCGGTGGCTCGACGCCGAGGCCGAGGAAGGAAAGCCCCGAGGCGATCAGGATGGAAACCGAGACGAGCCCGGAGGCGTAGATGAAGATGGGCCCGAGCACGTTGCCGAGGATGTGCGTGGCGATGATGGAAGGGGTGGAGCCGCCCGTGGCCCGCGCCGCCTCGACGAAGTCGAGCCCGCGAACCTGCGAGGTGGCGGTCTCGGCGATGCGGCAGAGCGGCGGAATGAAGACCAGCGTCAGCGCGACGATGCCGTTCATCATCCCGCCGCCCATGGCGCCGGAGATCGCCACCGCCAGCAGGATCGAGGGAAAGGCGTAGAAGACGTCCATGGTGCGCATGATCGCCATGTTCAGCCGGCCGCCGATGAAGCCCGCCAGCACGCCGAGGAAGCCGCCGATCAGCGTCGCGAAGACCACCGGCACCACTCCCATCAGCAGCGACATGCGCCCGCCATGGATCAGGCGCGAGAGGATGTCGCGGCCGAGTTCGTCGGTGCCGAGATAGAAGTCGCGGAAGCCGACGGGGCGGAGGCGGAACGCCATCGAGGTCTTGTAGGGGTCCTTCGGCGCGATCCAGGGAGCGAAGACCGCCATGGCGACGATCAGGACGATGGCGAAGGCGAAGATCAGCGTCACGTAGTCATAGCGCAGGCGATAGCCGACATTCTGCCAGTAGCTGCGGACCCGGGTGGCCGGAGCCTGCTCTTCGGCGGCGAGGATACGGGTGGCGGTCGTGAAATCGGTCATGGCCACCTCCTCAGGAACGCTTGATCCGCGGGTCGACCGCCGTCTGGAACAGGTCGACGACGAGGTTGGTGAAGACGAAGACGAGCGCGAGGATCAGGATCGTGCCCTGCAGCACCGGGATGTCGCGCGTCAGGATCGCCTTGTTGAGGAGGAAGCCCGTACCCGGCCAGTTGAAGATCGTCTCGACCAGGATCGAGCCGCCCATCAGATAACCGAACTGCAACCCCATCACGGCCAGGATCTGGGGCATGGCGTTCTTCAACGCATGGCGGATCACCGCCAGTTCGCCGAGCCCCTTCGCGCGCAAGGTGTTGACGAAGTCGTTGCCCAGCACCTCCGAGACCGCCGAGCGCGTGGTGCGGGTGATCATCCCGACCGGGACCATGCAGAGCGTGACGACCGGCAGGATCACATGTTTGAAGTGAGACCAGTTGAAGAGGTCGAAGGTTTCCGAGCCGCGCGGGCCCATGCCGGTGGCGGGGAGCCAGTTCAATTCGACCGCGAAGACGATGACCAGAACGATGCCCAGCCAGTAGTTCGGGATCGAGACGCCGACGATCGAGAGCGCCGTGACGCCGCGGTCGGTCGCGCCGCCGCGGTAATAGGCCGCCAAAGTGCCGAGAACGAAGGCGATGGTGAAGGCGAGCACTACCGCTCCGAATGAGAGGAAGACCGTGTTGCCGAGCGCGCGCAGGACCTCGTCGATGACGGGCCGGTTGGACTGGATCGAGACGCCAAGATCACCGGCGACCGCCCGCGTCAGCCAGGTCCAGTACTGGACCGGCAGCGGCCGATCGAAGCCGTAGGTCTTCATGATGAGATCGACGACCTCCTGGCTGGCATCGGCCGGCAGCAGCATCTGAACGGGATTGCCGGGAGCCAGGAAGACGAGCGCGAAACAGAAGACCGTGACGCCGATCGCAATGGGGACCGCGTAGACGATGCGACGGGCAATGTAGTGCCACATGGAGGTCTCCTTTGGTGGGCTCTGTCCTGGATCGCATTTTGGCTCGGGACAGCGGCCCTGCCGGGCCGCCTTCCGGTGGCGGGGCCGGTCAGTTCGTCGTGCCGACCGTGATCGGGGTCAGGTCCTGGAACCAGCTCTGGGCCTGCACGAAGCCCTTGAGCTTCGGCGACAGCGCTCGCGGGTTCAGATCATGGGTGACGAAGAGCATGGCCGCGTCCTCGTTCATGATCTCGTGGACGCGCGTGATCATCGCGTCCCGCTTGGGCTGGTCGAACGTATTGTAGATGTCGGTGATCAGCTTCTCGATCTCAGGGCTCTCGTAGTGCCCCCAGTTGCCGCCAGCCGGCGCCCATTGCTTGCGCATGACGAAGCGGAAGATTCCCGAGAAAGGATCCTGCGTGGCGCGGCTGACGTTGACGGCATGGTAAGCGGGAAACTTCTCGCGACCCTTGAAGGTCACGTCGAGCAGCGCGTTCCAGTCCATCACCTCGAGCTTGACCTTGAAGCCGACGGCCTCGAGCTGGGACTTCACCAGTTCGTTCATCGGCAAGGGCTGCATCTGGCCCGATCCCGAGGTCGAGATCGCCAGCGTGACCTCGCACGGGTAGCACTTCGCCTCCTTGAGCAGCGCGGTCGCCTTCTTCTGGTCGAGCTTGTAGAGGAACGGCTTGCCGAAATAGGGCGAGCTCGGCGGCGCCGTCGCATAGCCCTCCTGGGCCAGCCCGTTCAGCATCTCGACCATCTCGCGGCGATCCATGGCAAAGTTCGCCGCCTGCCGGACGCGCTTGTCCTTGAACGGGCCATCGACGAAGTTGAACTGGTAGTGCCAGTTGTGCGGGTAAGGCAGGGTGATGACCCGCATGCCGGCCGACTGCAGCCGCGCGATCGTATCCGGCGACGGCGCCTCGATGAAGTCGACCTGGCCCGACAACAGCGCAGCGGCGCGCGTCGTCGCCTCGGGCATCGGCTGCAGAACCAGCCGATCGTGCTTGGGAATGCGCCGGGGGTTCCAGTAGCTTTCGTTGCGGATCAGTTCGAGGCGCTCGCGCGGCACGATCCCCGCAAAGCGGTAGGGACCGGTGCCGGACGGCATCTGCGCGTACTTCTCGTACGAGCCTGCCTTCTCGAACTGCGCCTTGGAGATCATCATCCAGAAGCTCATCTGGATGTAGAAGAGCGAGTCAGGCTCCTTGGTGATGATCGCGATCGTGTAATCATCGATCTTCTCGGCACGGTCGATATTGACGGTACGGGTCCGCATCGCCGCGAACTGCTTTGCGTTGAAGTGCGGCACCTTCTCGTCGATCAGGCGCGCAATGTTCCAGAGCACGACATCGGCATTGAAATCCGAGCCGTCGTGGAACTTGACGTCCTTGCGCAGCTCGAAAATCCAGCGCCGGTTGTCCTTGGGATCAATCTCCCATTTGGTGGCGAGGCCCGGCGTCAGCGAAGCCTCCACGTCCGAGCGGGACAGGTCCCACAGGATCAGGGAGTCGTAGAGCGTGTAGCCGACGAACCGATATCCCTCGAAGCCCTGGTCGGGCTGGCCGGTCACATCGGGGATATCGCCCGCCGTCATGGCGACGCGCAACGTGGTCTCGGCCCGGGCGGGGGCCGAAACGGCCGCGACGGCGGCTGTCAGCCCCAATGCGAGCCCGGCAGCGCAACCACGGTACGTCCTGATGAATCGAAGCATGCGGGGATCCCTCCGAATGTGCGGGCGAGGTCGTCGGCGGTGTCCCGGGAATTTAGCAAGGCCCGTGCCAAGTCGTGCGAATTGTGTCCAATCTCTAAAGTGCCCACCTCCCCGCGGCGCGGCGCCATGTTGCCGGAGCGGCGCCGATTAGCGCGCATATGCGCATATTTTGCTCTGTTCTGCCGAGATCGAACGGCTCTGGCGCCGTGCAAAGGGTGGAGAGCGAAACTCGGCCGCCGCTCTATTGCACACAATTTTATCACCGGAACGCCGAATCTAGGCAATCCGGAGGAGCGCATCGCAATCACCGTGCTGCGCTGCACAATCTTTTGCCGATAAAGCGAGCGCGAGCGACGACCGCGCTCGCGAAAAGGCGCGGCAGCCCGACCGACAAGCGGCCGGGCCGAACGTCATTCGGCCGCCTGCGGCAGCGCTGCACCGGCGTCGAGCGCCGCGATCACGTCCAGGGTCGACTGAACATCGCCGAAAAGCGCCAGAATGTTGCCGAGCGTCGCATTGTGCTCTTCATCCGTGCGGCAGGCATTGGCATCCGACACGAAGACGACCTTGTAATTCATCATCATGGCGTCACGCGCGGTGGATTCGCAGCAGACATTCGTGGCGGTTCCTACGATGATCAGGGTGTCGATGCCGCGTTCCTGCAATTGCGCGTGCAATCCGGACGAGCCTTCGACGAAAGCGCCGAAGCGCTGCTTCTCGACCCTCCAGTCCTGAGGCATGACCTCGAGCTCCGGATAAATGGCGTGACCAAAGCTGCCGCGCGTGAAGGCGGCAATCATGCGCTCCCTGAATTCGCCCCGGGTGAAATTGTCGAACCACACGCACCATTCAGCCTGCGTGGCCTCGGTGATGGTGTTCTGGATATAGACGACGAGGCCGCCCGCCGCCCGCAGCGCTTGGCCGATCCGGTTGACGTTGGGCACGATCTCGCGGGCATAGGGGATTTCAGCCGGCTGCCCCGGCGCCATGAAGCCGTTCTGCAGATCCACCACGACCAGCGCCGTTCGGGCCGGCTCTAACGCCTCGAACAGCCTGACCTTGCCGCGGCGTTCGACGACGCGCTGGAGAACATAGTCCGGGATTGCGATGGTGTGCATCGGTCGCTCCTGATCCGAGGGAGAAGGCAGTCGCCTCGTCCGAAGCGCGGGCGACGACGCCTCCCCGCCAGCAGCAAGTGCCGTGCCATGCGCGCCTGATTGCATCCAATGCAGCACTGACGCGAAACTAGACACATGCCCGAAAGGCCGCCCTGCGGCCCGGGAGTCCGAAACGAAAGCCCCTCGCATCCGGCCACTTCACACGCAAATTCACCCAGCATGTGGTTGACGCGCGTGAACGCATCACCTCAGGGCCGCGCTGAGAATCTGGGCAGCCGCCGACCCGACCGCGCCGCGCGCCAGCCATTTTGGATACAATCATGCTCATTATGGCATGACGGTTGCATACCGTTCCCAGAGCATTGCAACAGGGGACTGGCGATGGGCGAGATGAGCGCAGCCGATCTGAAACTCGAACTGGAGATGCTGCTGCGCCGCTCCGGCGTGACGGTTCCTGCGGACCGCATGGACGCGGTCCTGTCCGGCTACGCGGACCTCAAGCGGATGTGTGCGCTGCTTCGCCAGCCGCGCACGGCGGCGGCTGAGCCCTCCAATGTCTTCTCCCTCGTCACCCTGATGAAAGGCGCCTGACATGACCGCCACCGGGACGGCCAAACCCCTGCACGAACTCTCGATCGCCGAGGCAGGCGCCGCCCTGCGGGCCGGGACGGTCACCGCGACCGCGCTCGTCCAGGATGCGCTGGCCCGCATCGCAGCGCTCGACGGTGCGCTCAACAGTTTCATCACTGTGACGGCCGAGCGCGCCCTCGCCGATGCCGAGGCCGCTGACGCGGCCTTCCGGGCCGGGGTCGATGCCGGACCGATGCAGGGCGTGCCCTATGCGCTGAAGGACATCTACGACACGGCCGGCATCCGTACGACCTGCCACTCCAAGCTGCTCGTCGACAATATCCCGACAGCCGATGCGGTGGTCGCGGCGAAGCTGAAGGAAGGCGGCGGCGTGCTGCTCGGCAAGCTCTCGACCCACGAATTCGCCCTCGGCGGCCCGAGCTTCGATCTGCCCTTCCCGCCGGCGCGAAACCCCTGGAACCCCGATCACATTCCGGGTGGATCGTCGTCAGGCTCCGGCGCAGCAGTGGCGGCCGGCTTGTGCCGCATGGCGATGGGGTCGGATACCGGCGGCTCGATCCGCGGGCCGGCCGCCTATTGCGGAACGGTCGGGCTGAAGCCGACCTATGGGCTGGTTTCGCGGCGCGGCGTCTTCCCGCTCTCCTATACGCTCGACCATTGCGGTCCGCTGAGCTGGACGGTCGAGGATGCTGCGATCGCGATGGAAGTCATCGCCGGCCACGATCCGCTCGACCCCGCGAGCGCGGAGGTGCCGAAGCCCGACTTCCGCAGCGGACTGGACGGCGACGTGAGCGGTCTCAGGATCGCGCTTCCACGCCATTTCTTCGCGCAAGCGGAAGGCGTCTCGCCCGAGGTCGTCGCCGCCATCGACAACGCCGCCGGCCTGCTGGCGCGCGCGGGAGCGCAGGTCGACGAGGTAACCATCCCCGATTACGCGCTCTTCAACGCAGTCGGCAGGGTGATCATGTTCTCGGAGGCCTTCGCCATCCACGAGAAGGATTACCGCGAGCGGCCCCTGGATTTCGGCCGCCTGACCTTCACACGCATGGTCCTGGGCGCGACGACCAGCGCCGCCGACCTCACTCAGGCCTATCGGCTGCGCCGGGAACTCGCAGTCGCGATCAATCGGGAACTGCTCAAGCGCTACGATGCGATCCTGTGCGCTTCGGCTCTCGCGCCAGCGGCGCGCTTCGACAGCATGTCGGAGGCCGTCCCGCCGAACTGGCCCATCCAGACCATGCCGTTCAACGTTACGGGCAATCCGGCCATGTCGATGCCGGCGGGCTTCTCGACATCGGGACTGCCGCTAGCCGTCCAGATCGTCGGGCGTCCATTCGACGAGCCGACGGTGCTGCGTATCGGCGCGCAGCTCGAGCAGGCGCTCGCGCTGACCGGTCTGCGGCCGGCCGTGGCTGCGCTGCGGCAGGCGGCTTGACCCCCGCGCCGAACGAACTCCGCGCCAAGGCCGGCCGATGAGCGAGGGCAACGCCTTGCGATGTGAGTTCGACGCGACCAGCGAGGAGATTCCGGTGCCGGCGATGGAGCCGGAGGAGCTTGCGGCGGAGGGGCCGGTCTCGGCGCCGCTCCCCGCCGCCGGCGCGGCCGTGACGGTGGGCAGGCCGGGCCTGTTCATGCGCGCCCATGGCTGGTGGGGCACCGCGGCGCCCAATCTGCGCGGCACCCTGCTGATGATCGCGGCGTTCGCCGTCTTCACGGCGATGATGACCCTGATCAAGCTGGCCGGTGGCCGGGTGCCGCTGCCGCAGATCCTGATCGTGCGCCAGCTGGTGATGACGCTGATCCTCGGCGTGATGGTCGGCCCCGCGCTGCCGCGGATCATGCACACGAAACGGCCGGGGTTGCAGATCCTGCGTGGCTTGTTCTCGCTCGGTGCGATGCTCTGCGGCTTCACCGCCATGATCTCCCTGCCGATGGCGGAGGCGACGGCACTGGGCTTCGTGCAGGTGCTTTTCGTGACACTGCTCGCCATTCTCGTCCTCGGGGAAGTGGTCGACCGACGCCGCTGGATCGCCATGGCCATCGGCTTCGTGGGTGTGCTGATCATGCTGCGGCCTTCCGGCGAAGCGATGAACGGCTATTCGCTGCTCGCCATCCTCGGCGCATTGTTCGGCGCCGGCATCACCGTCTCGGTCCGCATTCTGGGCCATACCGAGCGCACGGAGACGATCCTGTTCTGGCAGGGCGTCGTGGTGCTGATGGCCCTCGGCCTGCCCGCCCTGTTGCTCTGGACGCATCCGACGCCGGCCGAATGGGGCCTTCTGATCGGCATCGGCATCGTCGGCACGGCCGGTCAATGGTGCGTCACCCGCGCCTATCAGCTGGGCGAAGCCTCCGCCCTGGCTCCGCTCGACTTCGTCCGCCTGCTGCTGGCCACGGCGAGCGGCTACCTCGTCTTCGCCGAAATGCCGCAGCTGTTGACCATGATCGGAGCAGCGCTGGTCGTGGGGGGCACCATCTATACGATGCGCAGCAACGCCAGCGGGCCGCCTCGGGCGATCACGCCATTGCCCAACACCCTGCCCTCTCCCTGAAGCGGACGACAGCGCATGACACATCACCATCTCAAGGCCAGCGGCGCCACCTGCCATTGGGGCTTCTTCGATGCGACGCTGAAACCGAAGCTCGTGATCGCCAGCGGCGACTCCGTCACCATCGACACGGTGACGGGCGCGCCGGAGGTCCAGCCCGAGTCGGGCGCCGGTTTCACCACGCCTGCGGAGATCGCTGACGTTCACGCTCATGCCGAGAAGACCCTGCCGGGCCACATCCTGACGGGGCCGATCGCGGTCGAAGGCGCCAGGCCCGGTCATGTGCTCGAGGTGCGGATCGACGATGTCCAGCTCCGCCAGGACTGGGGATACAATGTGATACGCCCGCTCGCCGGCACGCTGCAGAGCGATTTTCACGACGTTCGACTCCTGCACATCCCGCTCGACCTCAACGCGAAGATTGGCAAGCTGCCCTGGGGTCTCGAACTGCCGCTCGCCCCCTTCTTCGGCGTCATGGGCACCGCGCCGCCGCCTGCCTGGGGCCGCGTGTCCTCGATCGTGCCGCGCGCCTTCGGCGGCAACCTCGACAACAAGGAGATGGTCGCGGGCGCAACGATCTTCCTTCCCGTCTTCGCCGAGGGCGGTCTGTTCTCTTGCGGAGACGGCCATGCGGCACAAGGCGACGGGGAGGTTTGTGTCACGGCGATCGAAACCGCTCTGCAGGGCCGCTTCACCTTCATCCTGCGCGACGACCTCAGCTTCACCTATCCACGGGCGGAAACGCCGACGCATTACCTCACGATGGGCATGGATCCCGATCTCGACCGATGTGCCGAGATGGCGCTCCGCGACATGATCGTGCTCATCGGCGAGGTCGCGGGACTGTCGCGAGAGGACGCCTATACGCTGTGCTCCCTCGCTGCCGACCTGCGCGTTACGCAGACGGTCAACGGCTCGAAGGGCATCCACTGCATGCTCGCCAAGGCCCTGCTCGCGCCGAAGGCCAGGTGACATGGACCTTGGTCTGCAGGGAAGGATCGCACTCGTCACCGGCGGCAGCCGCGGCATCGGCAAGCAGACCGCGCTCCTGCTCGCCACAGAGGGGGTACGGCTCGCGCTCGCCGCGCGCGGCGAGGAGACGCTCGCCGAAGCGGCCGCCAGTATCCGGGAAGCGGGCGGAGAGGTCATCACGATCCAGGCGGACCTTCGCAGCCCGGCGGAATCGGCCCGGGTCGTCGCGGAGACGATCAGCAGCTATGGCAGGCTCGATATTCTCGTCGCCAACGCCGGAGGCAGCATCGGCGAGCGCGATTTCGCCGCCGCCTCAGATGCCGACTGGGAGGAGACCTTCCGCTTCAATGTCGGCCATGCCGTCGCCGCATTGCGCGCCGCAACGCCCGCCCTCGCCCGCAGCGAGATCGGCAATGCCGTCTTCGTCGCCTCGATTTCCGGGCGTGCCCCGGCATCGCGCGGCGCCCAATACGCCGCCGCGAAGGCCGGCCTCATCCACGCCGCCCGCTCGCTCGCCTGGGAGCTCGGGCCGCACGGCATCCGCGTCAACGCGGTCTCGCCGGGCTCGACCCTGTTCCCGGGCGGCGGGTGGGAGCGCCTCCGCGCCGAGCGGCCGGAAGAATTCGCCAAGTTCGAGGCCGAGGATTTTCCGGCGAGGCGGCTCGCCACGGTGCGGGAGATTGCCGATGCCATCGCCTTTGTGGTCTCGCCGCGCGCGTCCGGGATCAACGCAGCGGATATCCAGGTCGACGGCGGTCAGCGCCGCCCCTCGCTGCGCTGACAGGCACGCCGTGCCGGCTGCGGGCCGGCACGGCGCTGCCCTGCTCCTCAGGACGCGTGCCGCGGCAGGCGGCGGTGCCAGTCCGTGTCGCGCTGATAGGCGTCGGCGATCCTGAGCACGCGCGCCTCGGCGAAGGGCCGGCCCTGGATCTGGAAACCGATGGGCAGGCCGTTCGAGTCGAAGCCGCAGGGGATGCTGACCGACGGCAGGCCGAGATAGTTGATCGGCCTGGTGTTGAGCGAGACATCCTGAAAGGTCTCGATGGCACCCGTTGTCCCGGCGTCGATGTCGGTCGCGAGGAGCGTCGGAACCTTCATGCGCAAGGTGGGCGTGATGAAGGCGTCGCATGCTCCGAACACCTCGGCCGCGACCGCCTTCAGGATGGCTCCGCGCCGGGCGACGGCCTCGACATAATAGGTGCCGGGAATGCCCTGCGAGGGGTAGAGCCGGCCGCTGAGATGCACGGCATAATCCTGCGGGCGCTCGCGCATCCACTGAGCGTGGATGGTGCCTCCCTCCACGCGCGAGACGATGCCGCCATAGGCCGCGACGGCGTCCATATGCGGGATCGTCACCGGCACGATCACGGCACCGCGGGCCTCCAGCACCGCGACTGCGGCATCGAAGGCGGCCTGGACCTCGGGATCGATGGCGTCGAAGAAGTAGTTCGTCGGAACGCCGATGCGCATCCCCCGAACATCGCCGGTCAGCGCGGCCTCGTAGTCGGGAATGGGCTCCCTGGCCGAGGTCGGGTCCTTCGGATCATGGCCCGCGATCACAGCGAGGAAGCGGGCCGCGTCGCGCGCCGTCTGCGTCAGTGGGCCGACATTGTCGGCGGAGAAGGACAACGGCATCACACCATGGCGCGAGACTCGGGTCTGCGTAGGCTTGATGCCGGTGACGCCGCAGATCGCGGCGGGAAGCCGGATCGAGCCGCCGGTATCGGAGCCGAGCGCCCCATAGACCAGCCGCGCCGCGACGGCGGCGCCCGAGCCCGACGACGAGCCGCCGGTGCAGTAGTCGGGATGCCAGGGATTGCGGCAATGGCCGTAATGCTGGTTGTGCCCGGTCGGATTCTGAGCAAACTCGGCCATGTTCAGCCCTCCGAGCGTGACCGAGCCGGCCTCCTCCAGCTTCTCAAGGACGGTTGCCGTATAGGTCGGGCGGAAGTCCTTGCGGATGGCCGAACCGCAGGTCGAGAGCTTGCCGGCCTTGTAGTACATGTCCTTGTGGGCCATCGGCACGCCGTGAAGCGGCCCCAGCACCGCGCCGGATTTCCGCTTCTTGTCGAGCGCCTCGGCCGCCTCGAGCGCGGCGGCACCCTCGAGCCAGATTGCCGAGTTGATGGCCTCGTCCACGCGCGCGAACGCTTCCAGCGCGACGGTGGTGAGTTCGACGGCGGTGACCGAGCCGTCCTTGAGCGCATCGGCCGCGTCGGTCAGCGACAGATGCAGCAGGGAGCTTTTCGCCGGCGCATTCATGGCCGCGGCTCCTTCGTCGCCTGGAGAGCGGCCTCGAAGCTCGACGGCTCATCCTCGAAGGCAAGCTGCCCCCGCAGGGCCGTGAACGCCGCAATCGTGCCGGCCAGCGCATCGGCCATGACGCCCGCCGCCTCGTTCGGCTGTTCGATACCCGACCAGGTTTGGCTCTGCGCGGCGACAATCACTCGCAAAGGAGTCTGCATGCCTCTCTCCCATCTGTAGGCGTGACGACAACAGGTTTGATTGTATGCAAACAGCGTGCCCAAGTTCGCGATCGAGCGTCCGAACGCCATATTTGGATACATTTGAATGGCAAGAATGCCGGACACGGACGAGTGCGACCGTCCCGCCGATGCTGCGCAGGCCGTGTCCGATCGCGCCAAATGCTCGGGCCGACCTGTTCCATGGACCGAGCGGTTCTCCAACGCTGGTCGCAGGCCCTCGAGCATCGGCAATCTCAGCCCGGCCGAGTTCGAAAGGACACTGGAACTAGCTCAACCGAGCGTCCACACAACTGGCAGCAGGCCAAAACCGACAACCCGGTCAACATCGCCGCCGCGCAAAATGTCGATGCCAATCGTCGCGAAGGCCGCGCGAAGCTCAAAGAGAACGGATCGGGGCGGAAAGTGTAACGAGACCGCTCACAGAAGCGCAATGAACGCGCCGCCAAGCTAATCTTTTGATTTAAATGGCGCGGGCGACGGGGCTCGAACCCGCGACCTCCGGCGTGACAGGCCGGCACTCTAACCAACTGAGCTACGCCCGCGCGGGCGGCTGAGGAACATGTCCTCGGCGGCGTTGGGATTATGGCCCCCGGCCCTGCCTGTCAAGCACCGAAGCCGTCAAATTATCGATCGCCTGCAAAGCGCAGCGAAAGGGGGCCGAAACCGGCGCGATCTGCGAGTCCCGAGCCACGAGAGCGCAAGGCAACCCGCGCCCGCCCCCACCATGGCGGCGAATCTCGGTGACGGCCTCTGCTCGGTCCGGAGCTCGCAGCCGAGCAAAGGCGTCGCGGGCCGTCTCTGTCGCTTGCGAAGCCGGACGGGTGGCCTTAAACGGCGGGCAAGGGCGGTTAGCTCAGTCGGTAGAGCGCCTCGTTTACACCGAGGATGTCGGCGGTTCGAGCCCGTCACCGCCCACCAGTCTTCCCTTTTCGTCTGCCGGATCGGCAGGGCCGACGTGTGAACGGATCCGCCTGTCCTCGGCCGACGGCATGGCACGCAGGCGCCGCCGGGCCATCGCGCCTACAGCGCCTTGAGCTCGTCGGCGAAGGCGTGGGCACGTCGGTCGAGCCGACCGGCCGCATCGTCGACTCGCCGGGAGGCCGTCTCGAGGGCGAGAAGGCTTTGCTGGGTCGAGGCCGCGGAATCGCGAATATGGTCGAGCGTCTCGAGCAGCGAGCGCGCCTCGGTGAAGACCCCGCGCAGATGCTGACCGACATCGGTCGAGACCCTGGCGTGCTCGCGCAGCTTGCCGCCGAGCGTTTCGGTGATCTCATTGTCGTCGGTCAGGCTGGCCATGATCGAACCGATCGAGCCTGCGACATCCGCCGTCGTGCTGCGAACGGCGCCAATGCGCGCAGTGATATCGGCGGTCGCGCCGGCCGTCCGATTGGCGAGTTGTTTGACCTCGGCGGCGACCACCGCGAAGCCCTTGCCGGCGTCTCCGGCGCGCGCCGCTTCGATCGTCGCGTTGAGCGCCAGAAGATTGGTCTGCGCGGCGACGTCGCCGATCAGGCCGACGATGTCGCCGATCCCCGAGACATCGTCGGCCAGGCGGTGCATCAGCCGTTCGGTCTCGCGCGAATACTGCATGACGTTCTCGGTTCGGCGGGACGATGCCTCGAGGTGGGCCTCGACATGGTTCACCGCCAGCTCGACCGCCTCGGTACGAGCGAGCACGTTCGAGCCGGCCGCATCGAGGCGGTTGGCCTGGGCCCCGGCCCGAGCGACGACGTCGGAACTGGTCCCGGACAGGACCGCCATCTCGTCGACCGCCTTGCGCACGGCCAGCGACGAGCTCGCGACCTCGGCGTGCAGCTGGCGCAATTCGCTGTCGAACTCGGAGGCGAAGGCTTCGAGCTTCGCGGCTCGCTCGATCCTCGCCTCGGCCTGCCGGCTGGCGGCGTGCTGCAGGGCGATGCCATGCTTGCGGTGCTGCTTCAGCACGGCGATCGCGCGGGCGACGGTACCGAGTTCGTCGCGGCGGCGCGTATGCGGGATATCGAGATCGATCCGATCCTCGGCGAGATCGCCGATCGCCCCGGTCAGATCCCGCAGCGGCGCTATCACCCGCATCGTCACGACGAGAACGACGCCACACAGGAGGAGCATGGCCAGGGCCGCGCCGATGGTCAGGCGCAGGGCTATGCTCTGCGCTTCCGACGCGGCAGCCGCCAGCGGCTGCTTCAGCTCGATCATGCCGCGCACGTCGCCGACCTTCCAGTCGCGCTTCGGCGACTGCGGATGGCTGTTGTGGCAATCGACGCAGCTCTGCGCCATTCGATCGGCGATCGCGACGCGTAGCACGGCATCGACGCCGCTCCCCTCGATCCGGCTGAAGGCGGTATCGCGCTCTTCTGACAAGGCGCGCCAGGCGGCCAGCTGAAAATCGTCGAACGGCAACCTGTCCTTGCGGCCGGGCCACGGAAAGGGGCTGATCAACCGCACCTCGCCGCCGGCCGCCATCTGCCTGCTGAAATCGAGGATGAAGGTGGTCGGCACGGGAACCCTGCCGGGGATACCGAGATATTCGGCCTGCGCCTCGACATCGCCGGCGCCGGCGCCGGCGATCTTGGCGGCGACATGATCCGAATAGAAGGCGCGCAGCGAGAGCAACTGCGCCGCGGTCGCGATGGCGCGTTCACGCGCCGCCCTGGTCTCGACCGAGACGATGGATCGCGGAACATAGAACGCGATGGCCGCGACGAGCGCGGCGCTCGCCAGCAGGATCGGCAACAATATCGACCAGCGCAGCGACCGGAAACCAAACCGGCCCGCCCGGCGCGCCCGCTCGGCAGGCGCCCGCTCACCCGCAATCACAGCCATTGCTCTGTCGCCCCCGCACAGAACTCAAAGTCCGACAGTCGTGCGACAGACTTAAAGAACCGTATAGGCTGCGGTTATCACACGTCAAAAAGAGAGGCCGCCGGCGATGCCGGCGGCCTCGTTCTTCACCTGCGATCGGCTCAGTGGGCGACCAGCCCTGCTGCCACATCGTCCTCGGCGACCTTAGGCGCCGCGGCCTTCAGGTCCTCCTCCCAGACGATCGGAACCGGCTGGCGCACCAGCGCGTGCTGCAGCACCTGGTCCATCCGGGCGACCGGGACGATCTCGAGCCCGTTCTTCACGGATTTCGGCAGATCGACCAGATCCTTGGCGTTGTCCTCGGGGATCAACACCTTCTTGATGCCGCCGCGCAGGGCCGCCAGGAGCTTCTCCTTGAGGCCGCCGATCGGCAGCACCCGGCCGCGCAAGGTGACCTCGCCGGTCATGGCGACGTCGCGCCGGGTCGGAATGCCGGTCAGCACCGAGATGATCGCGGTCGCCATGGCGATGCCCGCCGACGGCCCGTCCTTCGGGGTCGCCCCCTCCGGCACGTGCACGTGGATGTCGCGCCGGTCGAACAGCGGCGGCTCGACGCCGAAATCGATGGCGCGCGAGCGGACATAGGACGCCGCCGCGGAGATCGATTCCTTCATCACGTCGCGCAGATTGCCGGTGACGGTCATCTTGCCCTTGCCGGGCATCATCACGCCTTCGATCGTCAGGAGCTCGCCGCCGACCTCGGTCCAGGCCAGGCCGGTGACGACACCGACCTGATCCTCGGTCTCCGCCTCGCCGTAGCGATAGCGCGGCGGGCCGAGATACTCCTCCAGCACCGCGGGCGTGACCGCGACCTTCTTCTTCTTCGACAGCACGATCTCCTTGACCGCCTTGCGGACGGTGTTGGCGATCTCGCGCTCGAGGTTGCGGACGCCGGCTTCGCGCGTATAGCGCCGCACCAGCATCGTCAGGGCCTCGTCGTCGATCGACCATTCCTTGGATTCGAGGCCGTGCTTGCGGATCGCCCCCGGGATCAGGTGGCGGCGCGCGATCTCGGCCTTCTCGTCCTCGGTGTAGCCGGCGATGCGGATCACCTCCATCCGGTCCAGCAGGGCCGGCGGAATGTTCAGCGTGTTCGCCGTGGTCACGAACATCACGTTCGACAGGTCGTAATCGACCTCGAGGTAATGGTCGTTGAAGGTCGAGTTCTGCTCGGGATCGAGCACCTCGAGCAGGGCCGCCGACGGATCGCCGCGGAAGTCCTGGCCCATCTTGTCGATCTCGTCGAGCAGGATGAGCGGGTTCGAGGTCTTGGCCTTCTTCATCGACTGGATGATCTTGCCGGGCATCGAGCCGATATAGGTGCGGCGGTGGCCGCGGATCTCGGCCTCGTCACGGACGCCGCCGAGCGACATGCGCACGAACTCGCGGCCGGTCGCCTTGGCGATCGACTTGCCGAGCGAGGTCTTGCCGACGCCTGGAGGGCCGACGAGGCACAGGATCGGGCCGGCGAGCCGGTTGGCGCGCTGCTGCACGGCGAGATATTCGACGATGCGATCCTTGACCTTGTCCAGGCCGAAATGATCGTCGTCGAGCACCTGCTGGGCGGCGGCGAGGTCCTTCTTGATCTTGGACTTCTTGCCCCAGGGGATGCCGAGCAACCAGTCGAGATAATTGCGCACGACCGTCGCCTCGGCCGACATCGGCGACATCTGGCGCAGCTTCTTGACCTCGGCGAGCGCCTTGTCGCGCGCCTCCTTGGTCAGCTTGGTCTTGGCGATGCGCTCTTCCAGCTCGGCCAGCTCGTCGCGGCCTTCCTCGCCGTCGCCGAGCTCCTTCTGGATCGCCTTCATCTGCTCGTTGAGATAGTACTCGCGCTGGGTCTTCTCCATCTGGCGCTTGACGCGCGAGCGGATGCGCTTCTCGACCTGCAGCACCGACATCTCGCTCTCCATCAGGGAGAGCACCTTCTCCAGCCGGTGCGCGACGTTCATCACCTCGAGCACGGCCTGCCGGTCGGCGATCTTGACGGCGAGATGCGAGGCGACCGTGTCGGCGAGCTTGGCCGGCTCGTCGATCTGGGAGACCGCCGCGACGATCTCGGGCGAGATCTTCTTGTTGAGCTTCACATAGTTCTCGAACTCGCTGACGACCGAGCGGGCGAGCGCCTCGACCTCGACCTTCTTGCCGGCCTCCTCGGCGAGCGCCTCGGCTTCGGCCTGGTAGAAGCTGTCGGTGGCGGTGTAGGCAGCCGCCTTCGCCCGGCCGATGCCTTCGACGAGCACCTTGACGGTCGAGTCGGGCAGCTTGAGCAGCTGCAGCACGCGGGCGAGCGTGCCGATCTCATAGATGTCGCCGGTTTCCGGATCATCGTCGCCGGCGTTCTTCTGCGTGGCGAGCAGGATCAGGCCATCGTTCTTGACCACCTCCTCGAGCGCGCGAATGGATTTCTCGCGGCCGACGAAGAGCGGCACGATCATGTGCGGAAAGACGACGATGTCGCGCAGCGGCAGCACCGGATAGGTATCGGTCGTCCCGGGGACGAGCGGAGCGCGGGGCGTCGAGCCAGTCATGTCCAGTCCTTCAAGTTTTCGCCCGGCCGATCCCCGAATAGGCAACCGAACGGACGTACCGCGCGGCGCGACCATTCGCGCCAGACGCCCCCGCAGGCCACGCCCTCGACAGGCACGCGAGTCTTGCAGGTGCCCCTAAGGTGGAGGTTTCATCGCCGGCTTTCAAGCGACGGCAACGCGAACTCCACCACAGCTTCCGCCGCAGCCGGCACACGAGCGCGTGACGGCGCCGGAGAGGCGAGAGCGGTGTCCGGGTGGCAGGGCCGCCGCGATTCACAAAGCAAAACGCGCGCCAGCGGGCGCGCGTTCCAAGCCGAAGCAGGGTCGAGCTTCGTTCAGGCGGAGGCGGATTTGGCCTCTTCCTCGCGATCCGCATAGATGAACAGCGGACGCGACTTGGATTCGACAGCCTCCGGCCCGATGACGACCTGCTCGACGCCTTCCAGCCCCGGCAGCTCGTACATGGTCTCGAGCAGGATGCCCTCCATGATCGAGCGCAGGCCGCGGGCGCCGGTCTTGCGCTCGATGGCCTTGCGCGCGATCAGGCTGACCGCCTCGTCGGTGAAGGTGAGCTCGGTGTCCTCCATTTCGAAGAGGCGCTGATACTGCTTGACCAGCGCGTTCTTCGGCTCGGTGAGGATGGTCTTGAGCGCAGCCTCGTCGAGGTCCTCGAGAGTCGCCAGCACCGGGAGACGGCCGACGAATTCGGGGATCAGGCCGAACTTGAGCAGGTCCTCCGGCTCGACCTCGCGGAAGATCGCGCCGGTGCGGCGCTCGTCCGGGGCCTGGACGCTCGCGCCGAAGCCGATCGAGGTGCCCTTGCCGCGTCCCGAGATGATCTTGTCCAGCCCGGCGAAGGCGCCGCCGCAGATGAACAGGATGTTGGTGGTGTCGACCTGCAGGAACTCCTGCTGCGGATGCTTGCGCCCACCCTGCGGCGGCACGGAGGCGACGGTGCCCTCCATGATCTTGAGCAGCGCCTGCTGCACGCCCTCGCCCGAGACGTCGCGGGTGATCGAGGGGTTGTCCGACTTGCGGCTGATCTTGTCGATCTCGTCGATGTAGACGATGCCGCGCTGCGCCCGCTCGACATTGTAATCGGAGGCCTGCAGCAGCTTGAGGATGATGTTCTCGACATCCTCGCCGACATAGCCGGCCTCGGTCAGCGTCGTCGCGTCCGCCATGGTGAAGGGCACGTCGAGGATGCGGGCGAGCGTCTGCGCCAGCAGCGTCTTGCCCGAGCCGGTCGGCCCGATCAGCAGGATGTTCGACTTCGCCAGCTCGACATCGTTGTGCTTCGTCGCGTGCGAGAGCCGCTTGTAATGGTTGTGGACCGCGACCGAGAGGACCTTCTTGGCGTGATCCTGCCCGATGACGTAATCGTCGAGGACCTTGCGGATCTCCTTCGGAGTCGGCACGCCGTCCTTCGACTTCACCAGCGCGGATTTCGATTCCTCGCGGATGATGTCCATGCAGAGCTCGACGCATTCATCGCAGATGAACACGGTCGGGCCCGCGATCAGCTTGCGGACCTCGTGCTGGCTCTTGCCGCAGAACGAGCAGTAGAGCGTGCTCTTCGAATCGCCGCCGCTGGACTTACTCATCGTGGTTCTCCATCTCGGAGGACGAAATCCGCCACCGAAAAACGGCAGGCTGATGTCGTCTCCCCGTCATAATAGGCGCTCAGATCACGATTATTAGGTTAACGCGTCGCTCTGGCGCAGGCGGCGACGAAACTGACCCAAAACCGGACCGCTCGAGCGCCTTGCGCGCCCTTCCGATGCCCCATGCAAACATGGGGCCTAGTCTCAAGGCAATATGGCCCTTCGGGAGCCGCTCGCCAACCCACAGGCGCGTCGTATCGGGACAAGCCTCAGGCGGCCTCGTCGGCCCGCTTGTCGATGACCTTGTCGATCAGGCCGAACTCCTTGGCCTGGTCGGCGGTCATGAAATTGTCGCGCTCCAGGGCCGCCTCGACCTCGGCGTAGCTGCGGCCGGTATGCTTGACGTAGATCTCGTTCAGTCGCCGCTTCAGGCTCTCGACCTCGCGGGCGTGGATGAGGATGTCGGTGACCTGGCCCTGGAAGCCGCCGGAGGGCTGGTGGACCATGATGCGGGCGTTCGGCAGGGCGAAGCGCATGTCCTTGGCGCCGGCGGTGAGCAGCAGCGAGCCCATCGAGGCGGCCTGGCCGACGCAGAGCGTCGTCACCGGGCAGCGGATGAACTGCATGGTGTCGTAGATCGACAGGCCCGAGGTCACCACGCCGCCGGGCGAGTTGATGTAGAAGGAGATCTCCTTCTTCGGGTTCTCGGCCTCGAGGAACAGCAGCTGCGCCACGATCAGCGAGGCGGAGTAATCCTCGACCGGGCCGGTCAGGAAGATGATGCGCTCGCGCAGCAGGCGCGAATAGATGTCGAAGGCGCGCTCGCCGCGGCTCGACTGCTCGACCACCATCGGGACGAGATTGTTATAGGTCTCGATCGGGTCACGCATCATCGTCGGTCCTTGGGGTCAAAGCGTGCGGGGAATCAGCCGGGATCGGCGAACCCCCACATAAGCATGCCGGCGGCGGCTGAAAAGGGAAGCGCCGCCCGGGCGGATGCGGGCGGCGCGCAGATCGTAAACCGGCGGTGAGGATCAGGCCGACGCCTCGTCGGCTGCCTTCTTGGCCTTCTTCGCCTTGGCGGCCTTCGGCTTGGCCTCGGTGGTCGCCTCGTCCGCCTCGTCGTCGGCGAAGAGCGCCTCGCGCGAGACCGGCTTGTCCTCGACCTTCACCTGCCCGAGCAGATGGTCGACGACCTTCTCCTCGAAGATCGGGGCGCGGATCTCGGCGAGCGCCTGCGGGTTCTTGCGATAGAACTCCCAGACCTGCTTCTCCTGGCCCGGGAACTGGCGGGCGCGCTGGATCAGGGCCTGCGTCACCTCGTCATCCGAGATCTGGACCTTGGCCTGCTCGCCGATCTCGGCCAGCACGAGGCCGAGCCGCACGCGGCGCTCGGCGATCTTGCGGTACTCGGCGCGGGCCTCGTCCTCGGTGGTGTCCTCGTCGGCGAAGGTCTTGCCGGCGTTCTTCATATCCGCCTCGACCTGGCTCCAGACCGCGGCGAACTCCTGCTCGACCAGGGTCGGCGGCAGCTCGAAGCTGTACTTGGCGTCGAGCGCGTCGAGCAGGCTCTTCTTGACCTTGCGGCGCGACTGCTCGCCGAATTCGCGGCCGATCTGCTCACGGATCGCGGCCTTGAGTGCGTCGAGCGATTCCATGCCGAAGCCCTTGGCAAGCTCGTCGTCGATCTTGAGCTCGCCCGGCGCCTGGACGTCGTCGACGGTGACGGCGAACTCGGCCGGCTTACCGGCGAGATGGGTCGCAGTGTAGTTCTCGGGGAACGTCACCGAGACGGTGCGCTGCTCGCCCTTCTTGACGCCCTCGAGCTGCTCCTCGAAGCCCGGGATGAACTGGCCGGCGCCGAGCTCGAGCGGGATCTCCGAACCGGTGCCGCCGTCGAAGGGCTTGCCCTCGAGCGTGCCGACGAAGGAGATCAGCAGCCGGTCGCCCTTGGCGGCCTTGGCGCCGTCCTTCTTCGATTCGAAGCTGCGGTTCTGCGAGGCCATGCGCTCCAGCGCGGCGTCGACATCGGCCTCGGGCACCTCGGCGACCGGCTTCTCGAGCGCGATGTCGGAGACGTCGACGATCTCGATCTTCGGCAGCACCTCGAGCGCGACGGTGAAGGCGAGATCGCCCTTGGCCTCCATCGCGGCCTCGATCTCGTCCTTGTTCTCCGGGAACTTGATCTGCGGCTCGAAGGCGAGCTTCAGGTTGTTGTCGGCGACGATCTTCTGGTTCGCCTCGTTGACGGCGTTCTGCAGCACGTCGGCCATGACCGAGCGGCCATAGAGGCGGCGCAGATGGCCGACCGGAACCTTGCCGGGACGGAACCCGTTGATGCGGGCCTTGCCCTGCAGGCCGACGAGGCCGTCATCCAGCCTGGTCTTGAGGTCGGTGGCGTTCAGCACCACCTGAAATTCGCGCTTGAGGCCCTGGGACAGGGTTTCCGTCACGTTCATCGTTCTGATCCGCCAACAGCTCTTTACTTCAATGTCCAAAGCGCGACGCCGGGGATCCGCCGCCGCGCTCGCGAAACTCGATCCTGGTGCGGGCGAAGGGACTCGAACCCCCACGACTTGCGCCGGCGGAACCTAAATCCGCTGCGTCTACCAATTCCGCCACGCCCGCCGACCCGGTGCGCCGCACCGCGGTCGTCGCGACAGCAGCACCGATAGGCCGCGCCGCTATAGCATTTCGGACGCGCCATGCAGCAAAAAAATGCGACATTTCTGCGAAGGCCGCCGCGGCGCAGCTTTGCACTCGCCAGGCGGGCGCGGCGCGGCTATGTCGCGAGGCATGAGCAAAGACGCTTCGCCCTGGGCCTCGCGCCTTCGTCCCAGCCGCCGCCTGGTCATCGCGCAGGGAGCCGGATTCGCCACGCTGCTCCCGCCCTTGTCGGCACTGCCCCAGCAGGCCGCCCCCTCGCCGCAGCCGGCCTCCGCCGCCACGGCACGAGAGCTCGTCGCCGCGCCGGCCAGGGCACGGCTGAGGCCGGCGCCCGCGCCCGAGACCGAGATCTGGGCCTTCGACGGCGCCGCGCCCGGCCCGGTGCTCAGGATGAGGCAGGGCGAGACATTGCGCCTCGCCTTGCAGAACCGCACCGACAAGCCACTCTCGCTGCACTGGCACGGCGTCCGCAACGATCACGTGATGGACGGCGTCGGCGGCTTCAGCCAGGAGCCGGTGCCACCCGGCGGCCAGTTCGAGTACCGGCTGACTCCGCCCGATGCCGGCACGTTCCTCTATCGGCCGATGCTGCTCGGCGGCTCGTCCGAGCCGGCCGGGCGCGGGCTCTCCGGCCTCATGATTGTCGACGAGAAGGAGCCACCCACCGTCGATCTCGACCTGCCCGTGCTGATCGGCGACTGGCTGCTCGGCGACGACCAGAAGCTCCTGCCTTTCGCGGCCGATGGCCAGGACGGCGCCGCCGCCGGCAGGCTCGGCAGCTGGCTGACGGTCAACGGCAAGGCACCGCCGCTGCCGATCCGGCTGGCGCCCGGCTCGCGCGTCCGCCTGCGCCTCGCCAATGCCTGCAATGCGCGGATCATGCGGCTGCGCTTCGACGAGATGAAGGCCTTCGTCGCGGCGGTCGACGGGCAGCCGACCGACACCTTCGAGCCGGTCAGGGCGCAGCTGCCCTTCGCGCCGGGCACCCGCTACGACGTGATCTTCGACATGCCGGAGGCGGCGGGCGCCGCAGCCAGCGTGACCGCCCTGATCGGGCCGGGCGTGCCGCTGGTGCGCTTCGTCGGCGAGGGCGCGGCGAAGCCGGCGCGCGCACCGGTCGCCCCCATGGCGCTCAACCCGGCGCTGCCGGCCGCGGTCCGGCTGCAGGATGCGCGGCGCGCGGAATTCGTGATCGAAGGCGGCGCGGCAGTCACGCCGGACAACAAGCTCGACCTCGCGGGGCTCGACCTCGCCAGGCCGTGGACCGTGAATGGCGGCCGGGGCGATCCGAAGGGCAAGCCGCTGTTCAGCGTCAGGCGCGGCTCGCCGGTCGTGATCGGGATCACCAACAGGACCGCCTTCCTGCAGCCGCTGCACGTCCACGGCCACGCCTTCCGCCTGCTGCATCCGCTCGACGACGGCTGGGAACCCTATTTCCTCGACACGGTGCAGATCCCGGAGGGCAAGCGCCTGCACATCGCCTTCATCGCCGACAACCCGGGACGCTGGCCGATCTCCTCGACCGTGCTGGAGCGCTTCGACCGCGGGCTGTGGAGCTGGTTCGAGGTGACGTGAGAGACAGCCGGCCAAACCGGTTCGCCGCTCCGTTTCACTGGATTCGGGACAGGTCGGACAGCCGGTAGGTCGACGCGCCGTCGCTGGCCACTCCCTCGTCCGCCTCGACGCGGAAGCCCATGCGGGCCAACACCGCCCGCCGCTTCTCGCCGTCGATGCCGCATGCGGGCAGCCTCGCGGCGGCGATGGCGAGATCGATGGCCAGGGGGTCGAGGCTCCGGAAGCAGTCCGCGATCATGGCGTCCTGCTGCGGATTTGCCATGTCCGGCGAACCGGCCGCGAACCGGCGTGTGGTCAATCGGGGAACGGTCGACGTCTTCGCGTGCTCGTAAGCACGATGATAGTTGGCAAAGCGCACGGCGCTCGCGAAGAACAGCGGAGCGCGCCGCCAACGGTAGAGATCCGCAAGAAGCACCGCGTGATAGAGGACGTACTCCTCGCCGGGCGCGTGCCATCCGAAATCCCGCACGCCGAACGGCACGCGCAGCCGGCCATAAGGTGAAGCCGCCGGCGGCACCGCGATCATCTCGTCGAGCCCCGGACGGACGCCCACAGCGTAGACGCGCGGCGCCTGTTCGCCGCGATAGAGAATGTTGAGATCGAGTTCGTCGCCTGGGGCGGGGCTGTAGCGGCGCAACGCTTCCAGACTGGCGAGGAAACGATAGGTGTTGCCGGCCCGCACCGCCTGCAGCGTCGCGTCGCAGCCGCTCTCGCAGGCGGACCAGCGCGCCTGCGGGTCATCACCGCCGTCGCGCACGCGCATCTCGATCAAGTCGACGTCGACATCCGGCTCGACGTGGACTTCGACATCCATCGCCAGATAGCGCGGCCGCAGATCGTAGCGGGTCCAGTAACCGGTATCGAACTTGTACAGCAGTCGCTCCAGCGACGCCGCCCCTCGCCGCGCGGCCTCGGCATACTTCCCATCACCGGTTCGCTCAGCGAGCAGGAAGAGCACATTGATGCTGTAGATGTGCGCATTGAGGATATAGGGGGCCAGTCCCCGGACGTTCGGGCCTTCCTCGAACCAGGTTTCGCCGTCCGCGTCATTCATCAGGCCGCCATCCGCGATCGGCGCGATGAGGGCATCCCCGGCCTTTCTCGCGGTCTCCAGGTAGCGCCCGTCGCGGGTCTGGCAGGAGGCATGGGCCATCAGATGGATGTTGACGGCCTGTGAGAACGCCGAGTTGAAGGGCGGCAGCAGGATGATGTCGTTTGCGTTCGCCTCCTGGGTGTACAGCCAGGTCAACGCGCCGTTCGGAAGTCGGTGCGCCTGCACGACGACATGCTCGGCGATCCGGCGCTGGCGTTCGGTCAAGCCCGCCCCCGCCTCGCAACCCATGCCCGGCGCAGTCCGGCGGCTGGAGAAGCGCGACATGTCCCGCGCCGGCAGCCCGAGAAGCCCCCAGTTCGACGGATTGACAAAGATGCGTTCATCATCGCGGTAGGCGAGGATGGCCTCGTCCCACCAAAAGGTACCACGCCAATATGGCACCGTCGGCGGAAGCACCTGGGGCTTTCCGCGGGTATTGCTGTAGAGAACTGAGCGGATCGGAATAGGCCCGATCGCGTTGACCTCCCGATCGCCGGCGCCACCTGCAAAGCTCGACAGGATGCCGAGAACCGCTGCCAACGCACCAAGGCGCAATCGCAAGACCAGCTCCAACCTGAGAGCGAACCGCCGCAATCCTACACGACATGGCTGCAAAGTCGATGAGGTCGCGGCCAAGCAAGCTCGGCTGCCCGCCTCGGGCGCGGTCACTTGACCCGGCGCCGGTGGCAGCCTTTAACCCCGCCGGCACGACCCGCCAACCGTTCCGAGGCCCCGCCATGACCGCCAACGCCATCGTCACCGTGGGGGCCGATCTCGCCAGGCCCGTCCGCTTCGGTAGCAGCCTGCCGCTCGCGCTGATCGCCGGCCCCTGCCAGATGGAGAGCCGCGATCACGCGCTCGAGATCGCCCTCGCGCTGAAGGAGACGTCCGAGACGCTCGGCATCGGCCTCGTCTTCAAGGCCTCCTTCGACAAGGCCAACCGCACCAGCGTCAAGGGCCAGCGCGGCATGGGCCTGGAAGCCGCCCTGCCCGTCTTCGCCGAGATCCGCGAGCGCACGGGCCTGCCGGTGCTGACCGACGTGCACGAGGCGGGCCAGTGCGCGCCCGTCGCCGAGGTGGTGGACGTGCTGCAGATCCCGGCCTTCCTCTGCCGGCAGACCGACCTGCTCGTCGCCGCCGCCGGGACCGGCCGCGTGGTCAACGTGAAGAAGGGCCAGTTCCTCGCCCCCTGGGACATGGTCAACGTCGCCGCCAAGGTGACCGAGAGCGGCAATCCCAACGTGATGCTGACCGAACGCGGCGTCTCCTTCGGCTACAACACGCTGGTCACGGACATGCGTAGCCTGCCGATCATGGCGGAGATCGGCGCCCCGGTGATCTTCGACGCCACCCATTCGGTGCAGCAGCCGGGCGGCAAGGGCGCCTCGAGCGGCGGCCAGCGCGAATTCGTGCCGGTGCTGGCGCGCGCGGCGGTCGCGGTCGGGATCGCCGGCGTCTTCATCGAGACCCATCCCGATCCCGACAAGGCGCCTTCGGACGGGCCGAACATGGTGCCGCTGCGGGACTTCCATGCACTGATCGCGGAGCTGCAGGAGTTCGATCGGCTTGCCAAGCGCCGGGCGCATTCTACGCTGGCGTATGTCTGACCAGCCCGCCGCCCCGCCCTCGCCGTCCCAGCCTCCGCAGGGCTCGCTCAGCGTCCTGATCCTCGTTCTCGGGGCCTGCGGCTTCGCCTCGACCTTCACCATGCGCCTGCTCGACCCGCTGGTGCCGACATTGGCGGCCGAGTTCGGGCGCAGCATCGCCCAGGTCGCCGCGATCGCGACCGCCTTCTCCTTCGCCTATGCGGTCGGCCAGCCCTTCCTCGGGCCGGTCGCCGATTCGCTCGGCAAGCTCAGGACGATCTCGACCTGTCTCGGCCTGCTCGCCCTGCTGTCGCTCGCCGCGGCCTTCGCGGGCTCGTTCGAGCTTCTGACCGCCGCGCGGATGATCGCCGGCGTCGCGGCCGGCGGCGTCATTCCGGTGGCGATGGCGGCGATCGGCGACCGCGCGCCGATGGCCGAGCGGCAGATCATGCTCGGCCGCTTCCTGGTGCTGATGATCGTCGGGCAGATGGCCGGCGCCGCCTGTTCCGGGCTGATCGCCGAGCATGTCGGCTGGCGCAGCGTCTTCGTCATGGCGGGCGGCATCGCCGCCGGCGCCGGGCTTCTGGTCGTGTTCGTGCTGAAGCCGAGGCCGGATGCGCGGCGTGCGCCGTTCAGCTTCGCCGGCGCGCTCGCGAACTATGCCGCGGTCTTCGCCAATCCGCGCTCCAAGCTGCTCTATGGGCTCGTCATCGTCGAGGGCAGCCTGATCTTCGGCATGCCGCCCTATATCGCGGCGATCCTGCATGAGCGCGCCGGCGTCGGCCCGTCGCAGGCTGGCCTCGTCATCGCCGGCACCGGGCTCGGCGGCATCGTCTACGGCGTGCTGACCCGTGTCCTGGTCGAGCGGCTCGGCCCGTCCCGGATGCCGCTGATCGGGGGCATCCTGATGGGGTTGGCCTTCGCCCTGTTCGCGCTTCCCTTCCTGCCCTGGTGGAGCGCGGTCGCGATCTTCACGCTGAACGGCTTCGGCTTCTTCCTGATGCACGGCACCTTCCAGGCGCAGGCGACCGAGCTCGCTCCGACGGCACGCGGCTCCGCGGTCGCCCTGTTCGCCTGCGCGCTGTTCTGCGGCCATGCGCTCGGCCCGGTGCTGATGGGCGCCGCCCTGCACCTGTTCGGCACCGGCGGCGCGATCCTCGTCTTCGCCGCCGGGATCACGCTGCTCGGCTTCGCGGCGCCGCGCATCCTGCCGCTGGCCGGGAGCCGGACGTAGAGCGTCAGCGCCCGCGATAGGGCGCGACACCCTGGTCGGGCAGCCAGAGCCCCTTGGGCGGCTCGCCGGTCTGGAAGAACACGTCGATCGGGATGCCGCCGCGCGGATACCAGTAGCCGCCGATGCGGAACCATTTGGGCTCCAGCAGCTCGACCAGCGTCTTGCCGATGCCGACGGTGCAGTCCTCGTGGAAGGCGCCGTGGTTGCGGAAGGCGCCGAGATAGAGCTTGAGCGACTTCGATTCGACCAGCCAGTCGCCCGGCAAATAATCGATCACCAGGATGCCGAAATCGGGCTGGCCGGTGACCGGGCAGATCGAGGTGAACTCGGGACAGGTGAAGCGGGCGAGATAATCGGTGCCGGCATGCGGGTTCGGCACGCGGTCGAGGCGGGCTTCCTCCGGCGAGCGCGGCAGCTCGCTCGCCTTGCCGAGCTGGAGGGTCGAAGCGTCGATGGTCATGGCTCAGTCCTGAACAGGTCGCGCCCGTCGATGACGGACGCCGAAGTTGCCGCGGCTTTTAATCCCCGCCCTGGATAAACGCCACCGCCCCTTCCCGTCGCCGCCGCTCTTGTCTAGAAGCGCGGCATCCCGTGCCCACCTCACCTTCCGGAGCCTGCCATGACCGCGATCATCGACATCATCGGCCGCCAGATCCTCGATTCTCGCGGCAATCCGACGGTCGAGGTCGATGTCGTGCTGGAAGATGGCTCGATGGGCCGCGCCGCGGTGCCGTCGGGCGCCTCGACCGGCGCGCATGAGGCGGTCGAGCTGCACGACGGCGACAAGAGCCGCTATCTCGGCAAGGGCGTGCTGAAGGCGGTCGAGGCCGTCAACGTCGCGATCGCCGAGGCGATCGTCGCAATGGACGCCGAGGACCAGACCGCGATCGACCAGACGATGATCGAGCTCGACGGCACGCCGAACAAGAGCAAGCTCGGCGCCAACGCCATCCTCGGCGTCTCGCTCGCCGTCGCCAAGGCGGCGGCCGAATGCTCGGGCCTGCCGCTCTACCGCTATGTCGGCGGCACCTCTGCCCGTGTCCTGCCGGTGCCGATGATGAACATCGTCAATGGCGGCGCCCATGCCGACAATCCGATCGACTTCCAGGAATTCATGATCATGCCGGTGGGGGCGCCCTCCTTCGCCGAGGGTCTGCGCATGGGTTCCGAGGTCTTCCACACGCTGAAGAAGGCACTGCACGATGCCGGCCACAACACCAATGTCGGCGACGAGGGCGGCTTCGCCCCGAACCTGAAATCGGCCGAGGCGGCGCTCGACTTCGTCATGGCGGCGATCGAGAAGGCCGGCTACCGGCCGGGCGAGGACATCGCGCTGGCGCTCGACTGCGCCGCGACCGAGTTCTTCAAGGACGGCGCCTATGTCTATGAAGGCGAACGCAAGACCCGCGATCCGAAGGCGCAGGCCAAGTACCTCGCCAAGCTGGTCGCCGGCTACCCGATCGTCTCGATCGAGGACGGCATGGCCGAGGACGACTGGGAGGGCTGGAAGGCCCTGACCGACGCCGTCGGCGCCAAGTGCCAGCTCGTCGGCGACGATCTCTTCGTCACCAACGTCAAGCGGCTGTCGCAGGGCATCAAGGCGAAGACGGCGAACTCGATCCTGGTCAAGGTCAACCAGATCGGCACGCTGACCGAGACGCTCGCCGCCGTCGAGATGGCCCAGCGCGCCGGCTACACCGCGGTGATGTCGCACCGCTCGGGCGAGACCGAGGACGCGACGATCGCCGACCTCGCGGTCGCGACCAATTGCGGGCAGATCAAGACCGGCTCCCTCGCCCGCTCCGACCGGACGGCGAAGTACAACCAGCTGCTGCGCATCGAGGAAGAGCTCGGCGCCCAGGCGATCTATGCCGGCCGCTCCGCCCTGAAGGCCCTCGCCTGAGCGGATTTGCTGCGCCGCAAGAGCCGCGGGCGCCGCAGCGCCATGCGCCCGCGCCACTAACCGCATGCTCCGGCCTCGCACTAGGCTGGAGCATGCATCAGACCGTGCCCCTTTCGGACGAGCGGCTGCGCCGACGCCGGCAGCTCGCCTTTGCCGGCATGGCCTTCGCCATGCTGATCTTCGGGGCCAATTTCGTCGTCAGCCGCCATGCGGTGCTGAACGGCCTGTCCTCGCACGACATGCTGGCGCTGCGCTTCGTCACCGCCGGCCTCCTGCTCCTGCCGAGCTTCATGATGGCCGGCGGGTTGCGCGATTGCGGCGGCCTCGGCTGGAAGCGCGGCCTGACCCTGGCGGTGATGAGCGGCTTCCCGATGAGCTTCCTGCTCATGACGGGGCTGACCTACGCCCCGGCCGCGCATGGCGCGGTGATCGGGCCGGGCACCGTCACCGTGATCGGCATCGTCGGCAGCGTCGCCCTGTTCGGCGCCATGCTGACGCGCCAGCTCGTGCTCGGCGTCGCCGCAGTGCTGGTCGGCCTCGCCTGCCTCGGCATCGCCGGCACGACCCACGCCAATCCGGGCATCGTCTTCGGCGATCTCTGCTTCCTCGGCGTCGGGCTGATCTGGGGCGGCTACCCGCTGCTGATCCAGCTCTGGCGGGCCGACGCGCTCAAGGCCACGGCCATCGTCTCCGTGCTGTCGATGGCCTATCTGCCGATCTACTTCGTCTTTTATTTCCGCGGCTTCGACGTCGCGCCCTGGTGGGTGCTGCTGGCGCACGCGATCAATCAGGGCGTGCTCAACGTCATCGTCGGCCTGTGGATCTGGAGCTGGTCGACGCCGGTGCTCGGCGCCTCCGTCGCCGGGCGCTTTCCGCCGATGATCCCGGTCGTGGGCACGCTGCTCGCCATCCCCGTGCTCGGCGAGATCCCGACCGGGCTGCAGATCGGCGGGATCGCGCTGATCATCGCCGGGCTTTTCGTCGCCTCGTGGCGCCGCGCGCCGGCGCGCTGACCCGATTTCCGAAAAGTCGAGGCCACCTCGGCGGCGCATGGTCCGGGCTAGCGCTTGCGCGAACTCGTCTCGCTCGCCGGCTTCCGGCCGGACCGGGCACGCGCCAGGCTCATCAGGCCGAGATTCCACAGGATACAGACCAGCAATGCGAGCCCGAGCGCCGGCCAGGAGCCGAGCGGCACGGCCGCGATGTGGAGCAGCGCGATCGCCAGTCCGAAGCCCAGCAGGCCCAGGAGGCTGTTGGCGATGACGGCGGCGCTGGCCGGGCCGCCGATGCGCGGCTGCAGGATCGCGATCAGGCTCGACAGCACGATCGGGAAGGTCGCGAGCACGCCGGACCAGGCCGGCCCGACATGGGCGCTGACGGTGGTGACCGTCCCGGCCAGGGCGGCGACGGCCGCCGCGCGCAAGGGGATGACGTACCAAGGGCGCCGCGGCGTGATCGCCGGCCGCGCCGCGAGGTAGGGGCGGACGATGCGATGCAGGGTCAGGAACACGGTCGGGGTCGCCGCCAGCAGCACGGAAAAGGGCAACGCCAGCTTCTGCAGACCGGTGACGAGGAGGAACCAGGTCGCCAGGGCCGCGGCCAGGCAGACCAGCGTGCCGAAGCGCTGCGCCAGCAGCACATAGACCAGCGAGAGGCCGGCATTGGCGAGATTGGAATTGAGGCTGCCGAGCGCGCCGGCCGAGATGAAAGCCGCGTCGTGATCCATGGCGAGGAAGACATAGACCGGCCCGGCCGAGATCGGCAGCGTCGCGATCATCGCCGCGAGCAAAGGCCCGCTCCGCTCGGCCAGCAGCGAGCAGCCGACGACGATGGCGGCCGCGACCGCCATCTTGAGCAGCAGCAGGCCGAGCCAGGGATCGATCACGCCGGCTCGCCTCTGGCCCAGCCTTCCTTGGTTTCAGCGATGAAATCCTCGAGCCGGCCGCCGGCGATGGCGGCGCGCAGGCCGGCCATCAGGTCCTGGTAATAGGCGAGATTCACCCAGGTCAGGAGCATCTTGCCGAGCATCTCCTCGGCCTTGACCAGATGGTGCAGATAGGCGCGCGAATAGGTGTTGGCCGCGGGGCAGGAGGATTGCGGATCGATCGGCCTGATATCCTCGGCATGCTTGGCGTTCTTGAGGTTCATCCGGCCGAAGCGGGTGAAGATCTGGCCGTGGCGGCCGGCGCGCGTCGGCATCACGCAATCGAACATGTCGACGCCGCGCCGGACCGCCTCGACGATGTCGTCCGGCGTGCCGACGCCCATCAGATAGCGCGGCTTCTGCTGCGGCAGATGCGGCTCGACCGTCTCGATCATCGCCAGCATGACGTCCTGCGGCTCGCCGACCGCGAGCCCGCCGATGGCGTAGCCCTTCAGATCCATCGCGGCGAGCTCGCGCGCGCTCTCGACCCGCAGGCCCGGCACCGCGCCACCTTGCACGATGCCGAACAGCGCCCGCCCCGCCGGATCGCCGAAGGCTTTCCGGCAGCGCTCGGCCCAGCGCAGCGACAAATGCATCGCCTTTTCGGCGACCTTGTCCTCGCAAGGCAGCGAGACGCATTCGTCGAGCTGCATGACGATGTCGGAGCCGAGCAGGTTCTGGATCTCGACCGAGCGCTCGGGCGTGAGCACATGCTTCGAGCCGTCGATATGGGATTGGAAGGTGACGCCGTCCTCGGTCAGCTTGCGCAGATTGGCGAGCGACATCACCTGGAAGCCGCCGGAATCGGTCAGGATCGGGTGCGGCCAGTTCATGAACCTGTGCAGGCCGCCGAGCTGCGCCACCCGCTCGGCGCCCGGCCGCAGCATCAGGTGGTAGGTGTTGCCGAGCACGACGTCAGCGCCGAGCGCCTTGACCTGCTCGGGATACATGCCCTTCACCGTCGCGGCGGTGCCGACCGGCATGAAGGCGGGCGTGCGGATCACGCCGCGCGGCATGCGCACCTCGCCGGTGCGGGCGGCGCCGTCCCGGCCGAGAAGATGAAAGCTGAAATCCGTGGTCTTGTCAGTCGTCATGGGCGCCGGCCTAGCCCAGCACCGCCTTGGACGGAAGAGCGATAACGCCGACCGTCATTGCGAGGAGCGCAGCGACGACGCAATCAGGGGCGACAGAACTTTACGCCCTCCTGGATTGCTTCGGTCCGCTCGCAATGACGTCCATCACTGGGCGAAAGCGGCCTCGTAGACATCCGGCTTGAAGCCGAGGATGCGACGATCGCCGAGATCGAGCACCGGGCGCTTGATCATGGTCGGCTGCGCCAGCATCAGCCCGACGGCCTTGCCGGCGTCGAGCCCCTGCCTGTCGGCCTCGGGCAGCGCCCGGAAGCTCGTGCTTCCTTTGTTCAGCACCTTCTCCCAGCCGAGCTCGCGGCACCACGCCTCGAGCCGGGCCTTGTCGATGCCGGCGACGCGGTAGTCGTGGAAGGTGTAGGGAACGGCGTGCGCGTCGAGCCAGCTCCAGGCCTTCTTCATCGTGTCGCAGTTCCTGATGCCGTAGAGCGTGACCATCGTCCCGACCGATCGCTTGAGTGCTGTCGGCGCTCGCGTGGCATGGCGCCTGCGGCCGATCAAGCCGGCGTCGACAGCCGTCCACCACCGAGCGGCCAGCGGGCGAGATGATCGTGACGGCTTTCGCCATGGACGCTGCGGACGAGCACGAACTCCCGAACCGGAAAGCTCACCGGCGGAATCATCGGCTTGCTGAATGAGCACTCGTCGTAGAGCAAGGCGACGTGCAGCCCGAACTTGGACGGCGTCCGAAAGCCTCTCCTCCGCATCTCGCGACGCAGGTTCCGCTGAAGCTTGTCGACGATCGGAAACGTCTCGCTCGTTTCCAGAAAGATCGCCTGCCGATCACCAGGTCTGCCATGTCCCGCAACATGGTCGAAGGCGACCGTGAACTGCGCAGCGACCATGGAAGCGGCGGTTCGCTCCAGGGCGGCGATCTCGTCGCGGGCAGCGCCGCCATACCGTTCGATGCCGCACAAGGTGACGTGATAGCGCTCTGGTCCAAGCGGCCGGCCGCGCAAGCCGTGCAACCAGCGAAGTTCATGGGCGAGCGCATCGATTGCAGCGGCGTCCTCCGGCGACGGCACGAGCGCGAAGAAGTATCTGACCCAGCCGGGGGCAATCAGGGTTTTCGACCAATCGCAGTCGGCCGCGATCCCATGCCGCGGAGTCCAGCCGAACAGATCCGGTTGATCTGGAGATGGCTTTCCCATCTCCCATACCTAGAACAGATAGAGAACAAATGTAACTCCCCTCACCCCGCCGCCCGGTATTCCGAGGGCGACATGCCCGCCCGCGCCGCGAAGAAACGGGAAAAATAGGCCGGATCTGAAAAGCCCAGCCGGAAGGCGATCTGCGAGACGGGCGAGCGGGTGTAGACGAGGTCGCGCCGCGCCTCGATCATCAGCCGCCCCTGGATGACCCGCATCGCGGAATGCCCGAGCACCTCCCGGCAGATCCGGGTGAGATGCGGGCCGGTGACACCGAGCGCGCTCGCATAGGCAGCGAGCGGCTCGTGCGTGTGGAAATGGCTCTCGACGCGTTCGACGAAGCGCCGGACGAGCGCCGCGCGCGCATCGCTCGCCCCGCCGTTCGCGACGGCGTGCGAGCGCGCGGCCCGGGCGAACCAGATCGCGATCAGGCGCGCATGGGCGGCGAGCGCGAGCTCGCGGCCGCCCCGGTTGCGGCCGAATTCGGCCAGCGCCCCCTCCATCGCCGTCGCGAGCTCGGCGATGCTCTGCTCCTTCGGCCCTCTCGCCGCGACGAAGGGCTCACCGAGCGCGGCGCCCAGCGCCGGCTCCGCCTCGATGAGCGGTGTCAGCGTCGACATCGCGACGCTGACGACGAAGCCTTCGGTGCCAGGCTCGAAGCGGAATTCGTGGATGGCCAGCGGCGGCAACAGCATGACGGTTCCCGGGGAGAGCCGATGCGCCGCGCCGTCGATCCGCACCAGCCCGCCGCCTGAGGCGATCAGGAAGAACTGGGCCATGTCCTGATGGCGGTGCGGCTCGATCCGCCAGTCACGCGGCGCGCTGCGCGCGCTGATCCGCTCGATATGGAGCGCATCCGGGAAACGCTGGTCCCGTGGCTCGTCATAGAGCCAGTAGGCAGGCACCGAAGCCAGCGCCATCAGAAGCATCCGATGTTCGTTTCGTCCAAGACGTTGGGTGAAAGCTCCATTCCGGTCAAGCAGACGCGGTGGCACTTTCGCATGAAAATACCGGGCTCGCTGGGCGCCCGATTGTTGCGGGAGGGCGCCATGCACACCCAGGTCGTCATCGTCGGCGCCGGGCCGGCCGGCTTGCTGCTCGGGCAGCTGTTGACCCGCCACGGCATCGACAACGTCATCATCGAGCGCAGGGGCCCCGACCATGTCCTCGCGCGCATTCGCGCCGGCGTGCTCGAGCAGGGCACGGTCGCGCTGCTGCACGAGGCCGGCGTCGGCCAGCGCCTCGCCGAGGAGGGCCTGGCGCATGACGGCTTCTCGATCGCCTTCGAGGGCCGCCAGCATCGCGTCGATCTCAAGGGGCTGACCGGAAAGCAGGTGACGGTCTACGGCCAGACCGAGGTGACGCAGGACCTGATGGAGGCCCGGCGGGCAGCCGGCACGACGAGCTTCTACGAGGCAGAGGACGTCCAGCTGCACGATTTCGACGGCGCTTCGCCGCGCGTGAGCTTCACCTACGAGGGCAAGCGCCGCCGTGTCGCCTGCGACTTCATCGCCGGCTGCGACGGCTTCCATGGCGCCTGCCGGGCCTCGGTGCCGGCCGGCGCGATCGAGACCTTCGAGCGCGTCTATCCCTTCGGTTGGCTCGGCCTGCTGACCGACCGGCCGCCGGCGTCGCACGAACTGGTCTATGCCAGCTCGGCCTTCGGCTTCGCGCTCTGCTCGATGCGCTCGCCGACCCGCAGCCGCTACTATGTCCAGGTGCCGCGCGACGAGTCCGCCGAGGCCTGGTCGGACGAGCGCTTCTTCGCCGAGTTGCGCCGGCGCCTGCCGGACGAGGTCGCGGCGGCGGTGACGCCGGGTCCCTCGCTGGAAAAGAGCGTCGCGCCGCTGCGCAGCTTCGTCGCCGAGCCGCTGCGCTTCGGCCGGCTCTTCCTGGCGGGCGATGCCGGGCACATCGTGCCGCCGACCGGCGCCAAGGGGCTGAACCTGGCGGCCAGCGACGTGCACTACCTGTTCGAGGGGCTGCGCGAGCACTATGCCGAGCGATCCGATGCCGGGCTCGACGCCTATTCGGCGCGGGCGCTGGCGCGGGTCTGGAAGGCGGTGCGCTTCTCCTGGTCGATGACGAACCTGCTCCATCTTTTCCCCGAAGCCAGCCCGTTCGACCAACGCATCAGGCGCGCGGAATTCGACTATCTCGTGCAATCGCAGGCGGCCCTTGCAAGCGTGGCGGAGAATTATGTCGGCCTGCCCTATTGAAAGAGCGACGATCCATGCGGACCGGCGCGGCCGGGACCGCCGCCCCGGCCCGGTCAGGCGGCGCGATTCGCGTGCATCCGGCGCTTGACCGGCGGCGGCTCGCGCATTGATGCAGATCAATGGAAACGAGCGGTGCGCGCGCATATTCGCGTCGCCGAATCTCGTCATCCGTCGCAGAATCGCGTCGTGCAGCCCGTTCTGCGCGGAGCCCTGACGCTCTGCGGCCCGGCGGAGTTCGCGCATCACGCTCGAGCGCCCGCTGGAGCCTTCGTCGCGCCGCCCGGCCGACCACAGATTTGGAGCAGAGATGAAACGGATTCTGTCGGCCCTGTTCGCTCTGCTGGTCGCGACGGCTGCTCCGGGCGCTGCGCAGGCAGGGTCCGGAAAGGTCTGGTACGTCAACCGCGACAGCAAGGCCGCCGGCGACGGGACCGCCTGGACATCGGCGTTCCGATCTCTGCAGGACGCACTCTCGGCGGCCGCGAAGGGCGATGAGATCTGGGTGGCGCGCGGCACCTATCATCCCCATGCCACCGATCCGGACACATCCTTCGTCCTCAAGGAGGACGTGGCGGTCTATGGCGGCTTCTCGGGCACCGAAACGGCGCGCGAGCTCCGGAATTTCCGGAGGAACGAGACCATTCTCAGCGGCAATATCGGCAAGGGCGACAAGACGAAGAACACGAAGACCATCGTCATGGGCGCCGACCGGGCGATCCTCGATGGCTTCGTCGTCACGGATGCCTACGGCACCGGCACGCCCCGCATGCACCTCGTGCCCGCCGACATCCTGAAGAACGACATGGTCGTCGGCGGCGGCATGAGGAATTTCATGACCAGCCCCGTGGTGCGCAACACCGTCTTCAGGAACAATTATTCGGCGAAGGGCGGCGCCGTCTACAACGTCCACAAGCCCGGCGCCGACCAGGCGAGCTTCATCAATGTCGACTTCATCGACAATGTCGCGGAGATGCGCGGCGGCGGCGTGAGTAACGACCTCGGGGCGATGCCGCGCTTCATCAACTGCCGCTTCATCGGCAACCGCAGCAACGACAAGGGTGGCGCGTTCTACAACGACTTCGCCGCCTCGCCCCTGGTCTTCAACGCCCTGTTCACCCGCAACTCCGCGGTCAGCGCCGGGGCGGTCGGCAATGACGGCGGCTCGGCGCCGCTGCTGGTCAACGTCACGATCGTCGACAATGCGGCCAGCAGCGGGTTGGGACCGGGCCTGTACCAGGGGACCGGCGCGAACAGCAATCCGATCCTCGTCGGCAGTATCGTCGACGACGTCTACAACTGGCATGAGGACATCGTCGCCGAGCTCGGCTCGCGGGCTCCCGCCGGCAAGACGATGCCGCTCGCCGACTTCATCGCGATCAGCAATCTGAAAGGGCAGTTGCAGCCCGACGCGCTCAACTCGGCGCCAACCGGCCGGCGTGGCTATCACCCGGCATTGGACGGCGCGCTCCTGCTGCAGAACGCCCTGGTCGAGAAGCTCGTGCAGCTCTACGTCAAGAACAACGGAGCGGTCGAATATCACGGCGAGTACACGCGGCCGGGCGTCACCCGCAAGGCCGTGCAGGCGAAGGTCATCCACGTCGCCTCAGACAGCGCGGCCAAGGTCCGGGACGGACTGTCCTGGGGCACCGCGCTGTCCGACCTGCAGGCCGCGATCGAGCTCGCCTCGGTGTCGAAGGCGGATGTCTGGATCAAGGCGGGAACCTATCGGCCCGACCGGAAGCAGGACGGGATCGCGGCCTTCACGCTCTATGACGGCGTGAAGCTGTATGGCGGGTTCAAAGGCACCGAAACCGCTCTGGAGCAACGCCCCGCCGCCGGCGCGCGGACCATCCTGACAGCGAAGGCCGGCAAGGACGGCTATCGATACTCTCACGTCGTCTACGGTGCCGACGATACGGTGCTCGACGGGCTGACCCTGCGCGACGGCCGCGCGGTCGGCACGACCTATAACGGCAAGGGCGGAGGATTGCTCGCCTATCACGCCGGCAAGACATTCCTGCCGCATGATGCCGCCGTCGGCTTCAGGATGACCCTCAAGAACTGCCGTTTCGAGCGGAACGAGGCCCTGGAAGGGGGCGCGATCTATGCCTATGGCAAGGCCAACCTGACCATCTCGGATACGGTCTTCGCGGGCAACCGGGCCGTCTATGGCGGAGCCAGCGTCAACCGCGAGGGCGTCGTCGCCAATTGCCAGGCGTGCTCCTTCGTCGGCAACAGCGCCCGCCAGGATGGCGGCGCGACCTATGAGGATTACGGGTCCCATGTGAGCTATCGGGACAGCCGGTTCGCGAGCAATCGCGCCCGCCACCAGGGCGGCGCGATCTACGAGATCAGCAGGGCCTCGCAACTCGAGGCGACGGTGGTCGAGGTCGAGCGCTCCAGCTTCGCCCGGAACGCGGCGCGGGCTGGAGCGAGCATCTACAATCTCGACGGAAGCACGCTGACGATCACGCAGTCGACCTATCCGGCCAAGTCCGTGCACAACCCGAAACCGGGCGCACGCTGACGTCTCGCTGCGGCCGCAACCGAAGGATCATGACGTGATGTCCGCTTCACAGCTTGCACCGGGCGCACCGGACAGCACGCCATCGCAGCCTTCCCGTGGCGAGGGCGCGCCGACGAGACGTCTGTTCGTTCTCGGGGCCGGCGCCGGAGTCGCCGGCCTGTCCGGAGCCGGCTCCGGACCGGCGCAGGCTGCCGGCCCTCGCCCCGGGCGGCGGGCGAGCATCGACCGATCCTGCCGCGTGACGGCGGCGCGGCTGGACGGCCAGGTCGCCAGGGCCTATCCCCTGTTCAACAATCCGGCCATCCTGCCTGCCTTCGATGCGCAGCGGGACGGCGCCCGCTTCGAGGTCGACCTCCACCGCATCGTCACGCATACGGTCGTGCCCGAGACCGGCGAGAGGCTCAAGGTCAGCGGTCTCCTGGCGGTGCCGGTCGGCGTGAAGGGCGAGGTCCCGCTGGTGTCCTGGCAGCACGGCACGATCCTGTCCTTCGACCAGGTGCCCTCGAACCTGACGCGCCTCGCCGACCCGGCCTACGAGCTGACGGATGCCGCGGATTCGCTCGAGACCCTCTTCAACGTGCAGCGCTTCGCGGGCCAGGGCTATGCCGTCGTCGCCGCCGACTATGTCGGCAAGGGGCCGTTCCGCAACGGCCGCGGCGAGGGCTACGCCGTCAAGGGCGTCAGCGTCCGCACCTGCCTCGACATGCTCGCCGCCGGCCAGGAGGCTCTGCGCTCGCTGGGCCTGAGGCCGTCGAAGCTGTTCCTGCACGGCTGGTCGCAGGGCGCGCTCAACACCCAGTGGCTGCACCAGGCGCTGCGGGCGAACGCCCGCCCCGTCGCGGCGACCGCCGTGGCGAGCCCGTTCAACGATCTCAACGAAGCCTGGAGCTTCTGGGCCGGGTTCCAGAGCTTCGCCCTGCCGAAGGGCACGACCTCCTACCCTGCCCTGCCGAGCTGGATCTCGCTCTGCATGATCGTCGCCCTGGGCAGCTATGAGCTCCAGTACAAGCTGACGGGGCTGCTGCGCAGCGCCATCCGGCCCGAATTCCACGACATGGCTCTCAAGTACTGGAACGACTACCGTGCCGAGTTCGACCCGGGCAAGCCGTTCCCGACCGGATCGGACCTGCTGGTTCCGGGCTTCTTCGAGCGGGCGACGGACGATCGCAACAGCGCCTTCCTGCGGCAGCTGGCGGCGAATCGCGCTTCGTACTGGGATTACGACGCCCCGATCCGCTTCCATTACGGCCTCGCCGACGAGGCGATCCACCCTGCGATGGTCTTCCGCGCCCTGTCCGCGGGCGGGAAGCTCGCCGGTGGAATACCGGTCGCCGGCGCCAGCCATCGGGCGACCTTCCTCGCCGGCCTCTACGGCGAGGCGTCGACGCTCGGCGGCTCGGAGAATGTCCTGGCCTGGTTCCGCAGCTTCCGGTGACCTCGATCCGGCGGCCGGCGCCAGGTCCGGAGCCGGAGGCCGGGCGAGCCGACGAACAGCCTCCCCTCCCGGACGGGGAACGGGAGTGGACGCCGGCGGCACGCTGCATCATTCCGGAGCTATTCAGCGAAGCTCCGATGATGACGGCCTTGCGATATGGCAACCGTCGAGGTCGTTCGGCGATGGGAAAGGGGTTCCATGGGTTGCGCGCAGATCGAACCGAGGGCGCTTCTGCGGCGGGCGGCAGCTTTTCGCGCGGACGCCGGCGAGAGCTGCCAGGATCGCCTGGCGCAACTGCGGGCTCGGGAGGGGATAGCTTGAACCGATCGATCGCGGAGATGCGCAATCTCGGTCCGGCGACGGCCCGTATGCTCGCCGAAGTCGATATCGACGGCGAAGACGCGCTGCGGCGGCTGGGCGCGGTCGAGGCTTACCACCGGCTCAAATTCCGCTTCGGCCGGCATGTCACGCTTCTCGCGCTTTATGCCATGGAAGCAGCGCTACGCGACCGCGACTGGCGTTCCCTCGAGCCGGCGGTAAGAGACGATCTGCGCAAAGCGGCCCGTGGCCCCTAGGACAGGCGAAGGTCTGGATCGAACCGAGGGCCCACCGTCTGATCTGCACGCCACAGCCCGAATGGCCCGCTCGATCGATTTGACGCCCTCGTCCTTCTGGACTTGTCGCCTTCTATCTCCTCACTCCCACTCGATCGTGCCGGGCGGCTTCGAGGTGACGTCGTAGACCACCCGGTTGATACCCTTGACCTCGTTGATGATGCGGGTCGCGGTGCGGCCGAGGAACGCCATGTCGTAGGGGTAGAAGTCCGCCGTCATGCCGTCGACCGAGGTGACGGCGCGCAGGGCGCAGACATGGTCGTAGGTGCGATAGTCGCCCATCACGCCGACGGTGCGCACCGGCAGCAGCACGGCGAAGGCCTGCCAGATCACGTCGTAGAGGCCGGCCTTGCGGATCTCATCGAGATAGATCGCATCGGCCTTGCGCAGGATGTCGAGCTTCTCCCTGGTGATCTCGCCGGGGCAGCGGATGGCGAGGCCAGGCCCCGGGAAGGGGTGGCGGCCGACGAAGGCGTCGGGCAGGCCGAGCTCGCGGCCGAGCACCCTGACCTCGTCCTTGAACAGCTCGCGCAGGGGCTCGACGAGCTGCATCTTCATGCGCTCGGGCAGGCCGCCGACATTGTGGTGGCTCTTGATCGTGACCGACGGCCCGCCGGAGAAGGAGACACTCTCGATCACGTCCGGGTAGAGCGTGCCCTGGGCGAGGAAATCTGCCCCGCCCAGCTTGGCGGCCTCGGCGTCGAAGACGTCGATGAAGAGCCGGCCGATGGTCTTGCGCTTGGCTTCCGGGTCGGCGCCGCACTTGGCGAGTTCGGAGAGGAAAAGCTCTTCCGCCTCAACATGGACCAGCGGGATATTGTAGTGATCTCGGAACAGGGTGACGACCTGCTCGGCCTCGCCGAGGCGCATCAGCCCGTGGTCGACGAAGACGCAGGTGAGCTGGTCGCCGACCGCCTCGTGGATCAGCACGGCCGCGACCGCCGAATCGACGCCGCCGGAGAGCCCGCAGATCACCCTGCCCGTGCCGACCTGCTCGCGGATCTTCTTGATCGCCTCGGCGCGGTAGGCCGCCATCGTCCAGTCCGGCGTGCAGCCGCAGATGGTGACGACGAAATTGCGCAGCAGCCTGGCGCCGTCCGGCGTATGCACCACCTCCGGGTGGAACATGGTCGAGTAGAAGCGCCGGCCCTCGTCGCTCGCCACCGCATAGGGGGCGTTCTCCGAGGTCGCCTTGACGGTGAAGCCGGCCGGAAGCTGGGTGACCCGGTCGCCATGGCTCATCCAGACCGGATAGCGCCCGCCCTCCTCCCAGATGCCCTCGAACAGTGCCGAGGGCTGGACGATCTCGACATCGGCGCGGCCGAACTCGGCGGCGTGGCCGCCCTCGACGGTGCCGCCGAGCTGGTGCGCCATGGTCTGCTGGCCATAGCAGATGCCGAGCACCGGCAATCCCGAGGAGAACACCTCCTGCGGCGCGCGGGGCGAGCCGGCGTCCGGCACCGAGGCCGGGCCTCCGGAGAAGATCACGCCCTTGGGCTTCAGGCGCCGGAAGGCTTCGGAGGCCGACTGGAACGGCGCGATCTCGCAGTAGACGCCGATCTCGCGGACGCGACGCGCGATCAGCTGCGTCACCTGACTGCCGAAGTCGATGATGAGGATGGAGTCGTGGAGGACGGGGGTCTGGGGCTGAGCGCTCATGGCGCCCGGTTACGCCATCGCGCGCGAGCGCGCAACGGCACCGGGAGCGGATCAGGCCGGCGCGGCGAGACAGCTCAGATAGAAGCCGTCCGTCCCGGTGCGGCGCGGCGAGAGCTGCAGGCCGAAACGGGTCGAGAAGCGGCCGAGCAGCCCGAAATCGACCTCGCCGGTGTTGAGCAGCGCGCGCGTCGCGACCGGCGCGAAGCCCGGATGCCGCGCCAGGAAGGCCTCGACCGCACCGTCGTTCTCTTCCGGCAGCATGGAGCAGGTGATGTAGGCGATCCGCCCGCCCGGCTTGACCAGCCTGCCGGCGCGATCGAGCACCTGCGCCTGTTCCCGGACGCGCTCGGTCAACGCACCGGGGCGGACCCGCCATTTCGCGTCCGGATTGCGCCGCCAGGTGCCGGAACCGGTGCAGGGTGCGTCGACCAGAACCAGGTCGACCGTGCCGGCCAGGTCGGCGAGCGCGTCATGGCCGCGGCTCTTGGGCACCCGGACCTCGACATTGCCGGCGCCGGAGCGGGCGAGCCTGTCGTGCAGCGGCGCCAGCCGGCGGCTGTCGAGGTCGGTGGCGAAGATGCGCCCCTCCCCCTGCAGGATCGCAGCCAGCGCCAGGGTCTTGCCGCCGGCGCCGGCGCAAAGGTCGACCACCGTCATGCCCGGCCGCGCCCCCGCGAGCAGGGTCACCAGCTGGGAGCCCTCGTCCTGGATCTCGAACTCGCCGTCGAAGAAGCTCGGCTCGCTCTGCAGCGACGGCCCCCGGCCGTCGGGGCCAGGCAGGAAACGCAAGGCGTCGGGCGACCAGGCGCCCGGCTCGGGCTGAAGATGAGCCAGCGTCGCGCGCAGCCTGTCGCGATCGGTCTTGAGCCGGTTGGCGCGGATATCGGCCGGGGCCCTGCCCGCCAGCGCCTGCCCCTCGGCGACGGCGTCGTCGCCGAAGCCGGCCATGAAGGACGGCCAGAGCCAGTCGGGCACGTCGGCCCGCGCCCAGCCGGGCGCGGCGTTGAGGTCGAAGGCGGCCAGCCCGGCGACCTCGAATTCGGTCAACGGCGCAGGAGCATGATTCTGTCCGCTGAAGAGGTGCGAGATCTCCTCGACCGTCAGGCCGCGCTGGCTGACCAGCATGCCGAGCACAAGCGCCCGCGGCGTCTCCTCACCGAGCGCATGCGCGGACGAGGCACGGCGGCGCAGCGCGTCATAGACCAGCGAAGCGACCGCCGCGCGGTCCTTGGAACCGGCGAAACGGCGGGCCAGGCCCCAATCCTTCAGCGCGTCCGCCGCGGGCCGCCGGCGCTCGATCAGGTCCGTCAGGACCTCGATGGCGGCGCTGAGGCGGGCGGCGGGGGTCATGTCCGGCACTTCCTGTCGTCGTTCCTGGTCGCGGGTTCGCGGGGCCGGGCCCAGCCTGGACCGATTCCGAGGCACGAAACCACCCTTGACGCCCTCGTCCCACAGGGCGCAAGACGATACAACTCCTTCCGCAACGCCAACCGCCTGGGGATTCCCGCAATGACCGCCTTCGCCCGCCTCGCGCTCGCCGGCCTGTTCTGCCTCTCGCTCGCCGCCTGCGCCACCCAGCCGGTCGACACGACGCCGCCGCCGGCCAAGCGCCTCGACGCCAAGACGACGCTGGAAGGCCGCCGCTGAGCCGGCCGGGCCGGGCCGCGCCGCTCCCGGCGTTTCCACTCTCCTCTTGCGCGGGGTCGGCAACGCCGATGCCGCGCAGCAAGACGCATTCACCGGCGTGTCATGTCCGCCGAGCAGTTTCGCCGCCTTTCCGCAGGAAACGAGGATCGGACGAGATGAAACCCCTGTTCCAGCCGGCGACGATGCTGGCGACCCTTGCCCTCGCATTGGCGGCGCCGGCCTTGGCGCAGGCCCCGGCACCGACGCTCGACGGCAAGCCGGCGCTGATCGTCGGCCATCGCGGCGCCAGCGGCTATCTTCCCGAGCACACGCTGGAATCCTACAAGCTCGCGGTCGAACAGGGCGCTGACTTCATCGAGCCCGACCTGGTCTCGACCCGCGATGGCGTCCTGGTCGTCCGCCACGAGCCGATGCTGTCGGGCACCACCGACGTCGCGACCCGTCCGGAGTTCGCTGCGCGCAAGACGACCCGCAAGGTCGACGGCGTCGACACCACCGACTGGTTCGCCTCCGACTTCACCCTGGCCGAGATCAAGACCCTGCGCGCCAAGCAGGCGATGGCCGATCGGGACAAGGCGCACAACGGCAAATACGAAATCCCGACGCTGCAGCAGGTCATCGACCTCGCCAAGGCCGAGAGCGGCCGCACCGGCCGCACGATCGGCATCTACCCGGAGATCAAGCACTCGACCTATCACGCGGCCCTGGGCCTCGCGATGGAGGACAGGCTGCTCGATCAGCTCAAGGCCGCCGGCTGGACCGAGAAGAGCGCGCCGGTGATCATCCAGAGCTTCGAGACCGCCAACCTGAAATATCTGCGCGGCAAGACGCAGCTGCGGCTGGTCCAGCTGGTCGACGCCGACGATGTCGACAAGGATGGCGGGATCGTGCTCGCCGCCCCGTTCGACAAGCCCTACGACTTCGTCGTCACCGGCGACAAGCGCAGCTTCAAGGACCTCGTCACCGCCGAGGGGTTGAAGGAGATCAGGACCTACGCCGACGGTGTCGGCCCCTGGAAGCCCTATCTGATGCCAGCCAAGCAGGTGCTCGGCGACGACGGCAAGCCGCGCGACCTCAACGGCGACGGGACGATCGACGAGCGCGACCGCGTGCTGCTGCCGCCGACCGACGTGGTGAAGAACGCCCATGCGGCCGGGCTCTTCGTTCACACATGGACGTTCCGCAGCGAGCCCAAGCGCCTCGCCTCCGACTTCAGGGGCGATCCGGCGGCCGAGTACAAGGCCTATCTGGCGCTCGGCATCGACGGCCTGTTCTCCGATTTCCCCGATCAGGCGGTGAAGGCGCGCAACGCCAGATAGCCCTGCGACGAGCAGAGCATGCTGCGGAAAAGTGGCAACGGTCTTTCGCGTCGAGCATGCTCTAAACGCCTGGAATCGATCACGTTATCTGCATTTGGACGATTCCGCCCAAATGCAGCGTGATCCAGCCCTGCGACCGCGAAAAGCCCGCCGCATGGCCATGCGGCGGGCTTTTCCTTGCGCGGGTTCGATCGAATTCAGTCGCAGACGCGCACCGTGCGACGCACCTCGCCGCGCGGGGTCTCGCGAATCCGCGTTTCGGTACGGCAGTCGCGCTCGACGCGATAGGCACGCCGGCGTTCCCAGCGGTCGCGCTCGCGCCAGCGCTCCTCGCGCCGGATCTCCCGGTCGGCGGCCCGCTCGCGCGGGCTGCGGGTGTCGAGCCTGACGCCGCCCGGACCGATGTCGACGGACTGCGCGAAGGCGCCGGTGCCGGCGAGCAGCAGGCCTGCGGCGAGGGTGGATACAACCAGCTTCATGAGCTTCTCCTCCATTATTGGGGGAAGCAACCGCACGCGCCGGCAAAGGTTCCGTCCCGCGCAGCGGCCGCGGCCGGGCAGGAGCCGGCCCGGCACCCGCAGATGCCGGGCCGGACAGGCGTTCTCGCTCCGCTTGAGCCACAGACCCGCACGAAGCAGCCGCCGCTCCGGCGGGCCCCTGGCCCGGGCTCAGTGCAGGATCTGCGAGAGGAACAGCCTGGTGCGCTCGTGCTGCGGATTCTTGAAGAACTCGTTGGGCTCGTTCATCTCGACGATCTGGCCCGCGTCCATGAAGATCACCCGGTCGGCGACCTGGCGGGCGAAGCCCATCTCGTGGGTGACGCAGAGCATGGTCATCCCCTCCTCCGCCAGCGAGACCATGGTGTCGAGCACCTCCTTGACCATTTCGGGGTCGAGCGCCGAAGTCGGCTCGTCGAACAGCATGATCTTCGGGCTCATGCAGAGCGAACGGGCGATGGCGACGCGCTGCTGCTGGCCGCCGGAGAGCTGGCCCGGATACTTCGCCGCCTGCTCGGGGATCTTCACGCGACGCAGATAGTGCATCGCGATCTCCTCGGCGTCCTTCTTGGGCAGTTTCTTCACCCAGATCGGCGCCAGCGTCAGGTTCTCGAGGATGGTCAGGTGCGGAAACAGGTTGAAGTGCTGGAAGACCATGCCGACATCGCGGCGGATCTCGTCGATCTTCTTGAGATCATTCGTCAGCTCGGTGCCGTCGACGATGATCTGGCCCTTCTGATGCTCCTCCAGCCGGTTGATGCAGCGGATCATCGTCGACTTGCCGGAGCCGGACGGGCCGCAAATGACGAGCTTCTCGCCACGCTCGACCTTCAGGTTGATGTCGCGCAGCACATGGAACTCGCCATACCACTTGTTGACGCCGATCATCTCGACGGCGGTCGCGGTGTTGAGCGCAGTCGGTTTCAGTGCCGCCGGGCGCGAGCTGGTCGTTTCTGCCATAGCCATGTTTCTTGTCCCCTCAACGCTTCTGGCCGGCGGCGAGCCGCTTCTCGACCGCGATCGAGTAGCGCGACATGCCCCAGCAACACAGGAAATAAAAGACCGCGGCGAAAGCATAGCCCGTCGCGCGGGTGGTCGGCGTCGCCCAGGTCGGATCGACCAGCGTCGCCTCGATGGTGCGCAGGAAGTCGAAGATGCCGACGATGGTGACCAGGGTCGTATCCTTGAACAGCCCGATGAAGGTGTTGACGATGCCCGGGATCACGATCCGCAGCGCCTGCGGCAGGATGATCAGCCGCATCATGCTCCAGTAACCGAGCCCGAGCGACATCGCGCCCTCGTACTGGCCCTTCGGCATCGCCTGGAGTCCGCCGCGCACGACCTCCGCCATATAGGCGGCGGCGAAGAGCGCGACGCCGACCAGCGGCCGCAGCAACCGGTCGGGAGAATACTCCTGCGGCACGAACAGCGGCAGCATGGTGTTGGCCATGAACAGCACGGTGATCAGCGGCACGCCGCGCACGAACTCGATGAAGATCACCGAGAGCAGCTGGATGATCGGCAGCTTCGAGCGCCGGCCCAGCGCCAGCAGCACGCCGAGCGGCAGCGAGAAGACGATGCCGACCGCAGCGATCAGGAAGGTCACCGTCATGCCGCCCCAGAGGCCGGTGTCGACCCTGGGCAGGCCGACGCTGCTCGCCAGCATGGAGAGCAGGCCGAAGACCAGGAGCGCGAACAGGATCAGCTGCTTCGGCCCCGAGAAGCGCTTCCAGGCCGGCAATTGGCGGACGACGCCGAGCGCGGCCTCGCCGATATGGAAGCCGACGAGCTGCGGCACCAGCGAGAGCACGACGTAAAGCGCCGCGAGCGCCAGCGCGAGCGTCAGGCAGATGCCGAGGAAGCGCTCGGCACCCGCCCCGCCGAGCAGCAGCACATAGGCCGAGATCGGCAGCAGCACGAAGAAGAAGAAGATGCCGAGCTTCTTCTTCGGCGCCCGCGTCCAGAGCAGCCAGACCACGCCGAGCGCGAACATGGCGAAGACGATGTTGACCCGCCAGCGCTGGCTGATCGGATAGGAGCCGTAGATGAAGTACTGGAAGCGGTCGGCGACATAGGCCCAGCAGGCGCCGACCGGCCGGCCGACCTTGTCGGCGAGGCAGGCGGCGCGGTTCGCGCCGGACCAGACCGCGTCGACGAAATAGAAGCGGATCAGCTCCGGCAGCGACGTCGCGACGACATAGAGGGAGAGCAGCGTCAGCGCGATGTTGAGCGGGCTCGAGAACAGGTGAGCCCTGACCCAGGCGAGCGGCCCGGCGACGGAGAGCGGCGCCGGCTGCTGCTCCAGGGGCTCTTTGCGGACGAAGGCGTAGGGAGCCATCTCGGTGACTGCGTCGGTCATTGGGACAGCCTCACCGTTCCACCAGCGCCATGCGCTTGTTGTAGATGTTCATGAACAGGGACGTGACCAGCGAGATGGTCAGGTAGACCGCCATGGTGATGGCGACGACCTCGACCGCCTGGCCGGTCTGGTTCAGCACCGTGCCGGTGAAGACCTGGACCAGATCCGGATAGCCGATCGCGACCGCGAGCGAGGAGTTCTTGGTCAGGTTCAGGTAGTTCGAGGTCAGCGGCGGGATGATCACCCGCATCGCCTGCGGGATGACGACGAGCTTCAGCGTCGGCCCGGGCCGCAGGCCGAGCGCGTGGGCGGCCTCGGTCTGCCCCCTGGAGACGGCGAGGATGCCGGCCCGGACCACCTCGGCGATGAAGCCCGCGGTATAGGTCGTCAGGCCGATCAGCAGCGCGACGAATTCCGGAAAGATCTGGATGCCGCCGCGCAGGTTGAAGCCGGCGAGCTCGGGATAGACGAAGGAAATCGGCCGGCCGGTGACGAAATAGACCAGCGTCGGCAGGACCACGATCAGGCCGAGGGCGACCCAGCCGATCGGATATTGCGTCCCGGTCGCCGCCTGCTGCTTGCGGGCCCAGGCGCGGAAGATGAAGGTCGCGACGAGGCCGAACAGCAGAGCCCAGAGGATCAGGCCGCCACCGGGGCCCAGCTGCGGATCGGGAATATAAAGGCCGCGATTGTTGAGCAGCGCGCCGGCCGGCAGCTCGATCGACTGGCGCGGATTGGGCAGCGGCTTGAGCACCGCGTTGTACCAGAAGAACAATTGCAGCAGCAGCGGCACGTTGCGGATGACCTCGACGTAGATCATCGCGATCTTGGAGACGATCCAGTTGCCCGACAGCCGGGCGACGCCGACGAAGAAGCCGAGGAAGGTCGAAAGCACGATGCCGATCGAGGCGACGAGCAGCGTGTTGAGCAGCCCGACCCAGAAGGCGCGGCCATAGGTGCCGCTCGAGGCGTCGTAGGGGATCAGCTTCTGGTTGATGTCGAAGCCGGAGGCATTGTGCCAGAAGCCGAAGCCGGACGCGATCTTCTGCGCCCGCAGGTTCTCGATCGCGTTCGAGGCGGCCGACCAGATCAGGAATCCCACCGCCGCGAGCAGCAGGATCTGGTAGAAATAGCCCCGGATCTTCGGGTCGTAGAGCAGCGAGGCTTTGCCCGGCTTGACCTCTGCGGAAGTAGTCGACACGTCTGACGCCCTTCTGAGTTTGGCGACCGAAGGTCCGGCGGCGATCGGTTCGGATCGCCGCCAGCCGGTATTCTTATCCGGTTCGCCGGAACAAGACAGCTTCAATGACCGACACGCGACGGAGGCCGCGCATCGGCGGTTCTCACCGGATCGGCGGCGCGTATTGCAGCCCGCCCTTGGTCCAGAGCGCGTTCTGTCCCCGCGCGATCTTCAGCAGCGAGCCCGAGCCGACATTGCGCTCGAAGCTCTCGCCGTAATTGCCGACATGCTTGACGATGCGATAGGCCCAATCGTTCGTCAGGCCCATCGGCTCGCCGAACTTGCCCTCCGTGCCGACGAAGCGCTTGATCTCGGGATTGTCCGATTTCAGCATCTCGTCGACGTTGGCCTTGGTGATGCCGAGTTCCTCGGCGTTGACCATCGCGAACAGCGACCATTTCACGATGTCGAACCAGACGTCGTCGCCATGGCGCACGACCGGTCCGAGCGGCTCCTTGGAGATGATCTCCGGCAGGACGATGTGGTCGGCAGGCGTGGAGAGCGTCAGCCGCTCGGCATAGAGGCCCGATGCGTCGGTGGTGAAGGCGTCGCAGCGGCCCGACTCATAGGCCTTCACCGTCTCCTGGTTGGAGGCGAAGGCGACGACCTCGTACTTGATCTTGTTGGCGCGGAAATAGTCGGCCAGGTTGAGCTCGGTCGTCGTGCCCTGCTGCGTGCAGATCGAGGCGCCCGCCAGTTTCAGGGCCGAGTCGACGCCGAGCTTCTTGCGGACCATGAAGCCCTGGCCGTCATAATAGCTCACGCCGGCGAAGTTCAGGCCGAGCGCGGTGTCGCGCGAGAGCGTCCAGGTCGTGGTGCGCGAGAGCAGGTCGACCTCGCCGGATTGCAGCGAGGTGAAGCGGTCCTTCGCGGAGAGCGGAATGAACTTGACCTTGGTCGGGTCGTTGAAGATCGCCGCGGCGACGGCGCGGCAGACATCGACATCGAGGCCGGACCAATTGCCTTGCGCATCCGGGATTCCGAAGCCGGCCAGGCCGGTTCCGGAACCGCAATGGAGAATGCCGCGGCTCTTGACCTGGGTCAGCGTGGCCGACTGGGCGAGCGCCCCGCTCGCGCAAATCGCGGTACTGGCGGCGACGAGCGCCGCGCCGATGAATTTTTTCACGTTGTCGTTCCCCTGTTTGGCGGAGCAGGTTCCCCCCGCTCTCGATTAGCTAGCAAGCGCCGGGCCAGTCCCCACCGGCCGTGTTCTCCTTCCCTCGTTCCGAGCGAACGGTGCCGCTCCCCTGTGATGCGCGTCCCGCCGGACGATCACCGGATCGGCGGCGCGTATTGCAGTCCGCCCTTGGTCCAGAGCGCATTCTGGCCGCGCGACATCCGCAGCACGGACCGGCTGCCGACGGTACGCTCGAAGCTCTCGCCGTAATTGCCGACGTTCTTGACGATCCGGTAGGCCCAGTCGTTGGTCAGCCCCAGGCCTTCGCCGAACTTGCCGTCGACACCGAGCAGGCGCCTGATCTCGGGATTGGACGATCCGCGCATCTGGTCGACATTGGCCCTGGTCACGCCGAGCTCCTCGGCGTTCAGCATGGCGAAGTGGACCCAGCGCACCAGCTTGAACCATTGCGGATCGTCGTCGCGCGTCAGAGGACCGAGCGGCTCCTTGGAGATGATCTCGACCAGGATCATATGATCGTCCGGCGCGGTCAGCTTGAGGCGCTCGGCATAGAGGGAGGACGCATCGGTGGTGAAGGCGTCGCAGCGGCCGGCATCGTAGGCCTTGAGCGTGTCCGGGCCGTTATCGAAGGCGACGACCGTGTGCTTCAGATTGTTGGTCCGGAAGTAATCGACGAGGTTGAGCTCGGTCGTGGTGCCCCGCTGCACGCAGATCGAGGCGCCCGCCAGCTGCATCACCGACATCACGCCGAGCTTCCGGCGGACCATCAGGCCCTGCCCGTCATAATAATTCACGCCGACGAAGAGCAGGCCCGGAGGCGTATCGTTCGATATCGTCCAGGTCGAATTGCGCACGAGCACGTCGACCTCGCCCGCCAGGAGCACGCGGAAGCGGTCCTTCGCGGAGAGCGGGACGAACGTCACCTTGCCCGGGTCGTTGAAGATCGCGGCGGCGATGGCGCGGCAATACTCGACGTCGAGGCCGCTCCAGTTGCCCTGCGCGTCGGGCGCGCCGAAGCCGATGAGACCGGTGTTGGCGCCGCAGTTGAGAGACCCGCGACTCTTGACCTGAGCGAGAGTCTGGGAGGTCTGCGCATGAGCGACGCCAAAGGCAGCGGCGACGACGAGCAGCGCCGCGCTGATCACTCTGATCATGGTTTTCCCCTGTCTGGCGGAGCGGGTTCGTCCCGCTCTCGAATCAGTGGGCAGGTCCCGGCCGACCGGTCCCCGCGAGCCACCTTCTCCAGTCTCTCGGAAAGAACCGGGGCGGGCGCCACGAGCGCCCGCCCCGCATGATCCTCAGCGCACCGGCGGAGCGTATTGCAGCCCGCCCTTGGTCCAGAGCGCGTTCTGGCCGCGGGCGATCTTCAGCAGCGAGCCGGAGCCGACATTGCGCTCGAAGGACTCGCCGTAATTGCCGATGTGCTTCACGATCCGGTAGGCCCAATCCGTCGTCAGTCCGATGCTCTCGCCGAACTTGCCCTCGGTCCCGAGCAGGCGCTTGATCTCGGGATTCGGCGACTTCGTCATCTCGTCGACATTCGCCTTGGTGACGCCGAGCTCCTCGGCGTTCAGCATCGCGAAGTGCACCCACTTCACCAGCCCGAACCATTGCGCGTCGTTGTTGCGGGTCGCCGGGCCGAGCGGCTCCTTCGAGATGATCTCGGGCAGGACCATGTGGTCGTCCGGGGCGGTGAGCTTCAGGCGCTCGGCGTAGAGGCCGGAGGCGTCGGTGGTGAAGGCGTCGCAGCGGCCGGAATCGTAGGCCTTGACGGTCTCGTCCGAGGTCGCGAAGGCGACGACTTCGTATTTCAGGTTGTTGGCGCGGAAGAAGTCCGCGAGGTTGAGCTCGGTCGTGGTGCCTTGCTGGGTGCAGACCGAGGCGCCGCTCAGCTGCAGCGCAGAGTTCACGCCGAGCTTCTTGCGGACCATGAAGCCCTGGCCGTCATAATAGTTCACGCCGGCGAACTGCAGGCCGAGGGCGGTGTCGCGCGACATCGTCCAGGTCGAGTTGCGGACGAGCAGGTCGACCTCGCCCGACTGCAGGGCGGTGAACCGGTCCTTGGCCGAGAGCGGGATGAACTTCACCTTGGTCGGGTCGTTGAAGATCGCCGCGGCGACGGCGCGGCAGAGATCGACGTCGAGACCGGTCCAGTTACCCTGCGCGTCCGGCACGCCGAAGCCGGCGAGGCCGGTGTTGGAGCCGCAGTTCAGGATGCCGCGGCTCTTGACCTGAGCGAGTGTCTGCGGCGCCTGTGCCTGCGCGCTCGCCGCCGCCAGCGCGAAGCCGAACCCGGCGACCGCGGCTGCCATGAATTTCTTCATCTCGATGTCTCCCATTGAAGGCCCCGCCGGCGCCTGCCGGCCGGAACGTGCCGATCCCCTCGCATCGTCGCAACTTTTCGTCCCGTTCGATGCTGAACATTCGTCGAAGCGCGGCGCGCGCCGATTGCCAGAGCCATGCAAGAGCGTCAAGCAACCGAGCTCCGTGCACCCCCTCTTTTCACCGAAAGCATCACATGCGACTTTCCGGAGGTGGTCAAGTGCGGCCATCCTCCGTCCCGTCCAGCACTGCTCTCCCGAGAACCATGAAAAAGCTGTCGAAGCCCGAATTCGCGCGCCTGCGCGAGAAGACCCGCCTCGTCCTCGCCGGCCGCGACTCCAGCGACAGCTACGGCTTCGTCAACCCGCCGATCGTCCGCGGCTCGACGGTGGTCTACCCGACCACCGAGGATTTCCTCGTCCGCAAGGCGCGCTACAGCTACGGCACCTCGGGCAGCCCGACGATCGACGCGCTGCTCGCCGCCGCCGGCACAATGGAGGGGGGCGCCGGCGTTCTCGCCTGCTCCTCAGGCCTGCTCGCCTGCACCTTGCCCACGCTCGCCTTCCTGAGGGCCGGCGACCATTTTCTCGTGACCGACAGCGTCTATCATCCGATGCGCAATTTCTGCGACCGGATGCTGCCGCGCTACGGTGTCGAGGTCACCTATTATGACCCGCTCATAGGCGAGGGCATCGCGGAGCTGTTCAAGCCGAACACGAGAGCGGTCTGGACGGAATCGCCAGGCTCGCAGACCCTGGAGGTCCAGGACATTCCAGCGATCGTCGCCGCGGCGCATGCCCGCGACATCATGGTGATGATGGACAATACCTGGGCGACGCCGCTGCATTTCGACGCCCACAAGTTCGGGATCGACGTGTCGGTCCAGGCCGGGACGAAATATTACGCCGGCCATTCCGACGTGCTGATCGGCACGGTGTCCGCTCGCACGCCCGAGCTCTACGCCCAGCTCAAGCTGAGCTGGGACGCGCTCGGCGTGATCATCGCTGCCGAGGACGCCTATCTGACGCTCCGCGGTATCAGGACCATGGCCGTCCGGCTGAAGGAGCAGATGCCGGCCGGGATCGAGATGGCGAACTGGCTGGCGGCGCGTCCCGAGGTCGCCCGCGTGATCCACCCGGCGCTGCCCGCCGATCCCGGCCACGCCATCTGGAAGCGCGACTTCACCGGCGCCTGCTCGCTGTTCTCGATCGAGCTTCAACCCGTCACGATGAAGGCGGTCGCGGCCATGCTCGACGGGCTCACCCTGTTCGGCATGGGCGCCTCCTGGGGCGGCTATGAGAGCCTGGTGCTGCCCTTCGACTGCAAGCGCTACCGCACCGCGACCACGCCCGGCTTCCAAGGACCGACCATCCGCCTGCATATCGGGCTGGAGGATCTCGAAGACCTCAAGGCGGACCTCGACGCCGGCTTCGCCCGGCTACGCGCCGCGCGTTGAGCGGAGCGGCCCGCCGGACGCCCGGCCAGCTCAGCCCGGCCCCGAGTTGGTGTCCTCGCCGCGCGCCCTTGCCCGCAGCACGAACTGCAGATTGCGCAGATAGACGAACAGGCCGAAGCCCTGGCCGAGGATGAAGACCGGGTCGCGGCGGTAGAGCGCATAGACGAAGAGCAGCGCGCCGCCGCCGATCGAGAACCACCAGAAGGTCATCGGCACCACCGAGCGCTGGGCCTTCTCGCTGGCGAGCCACTGCACGACGAAGCGCATGGTGAAGAGGGCCTGCGCGACGACGCCGAGCAGGACCCACCAGTCGACATTGTTGACGAAGACGTCGTGGAAATAGGTCCCGATCATGTTCTGCAGGTCGACCAGCATCAGCCTGCCTCCCCAACGATCTGCGGCACGCGCTTGCGGCGCCTGATCAGCCACCAGACGCCGGCGAGATCGAGGATCCCGACCCAGAGCCGGTCGAAGAAGCCGTAGTTCGAGACGCCGGTCAGGCGCTGGCGGTCGCGCACGTCGTGATGCAGGACGTCGAAACCCTCGCGCACGACGAGCGCCGGCATGAAGCGGTGCAGCGCATCGAAATAGGGCAGCGCCAGATAGGTCTCGCGCCGGAAGCATTTCAGGCCGCAGCCGGTGTCGCGCGTGCCGTCCCTGAGGATGGCGCCGCGGACCTTGTTGGCGATGCGCGACTGCATCCGCTTGAAGCCGGTGTCCTGACGGTCGACGCGCTGGCCCTGGACCAGGCCGGCGGAGGGGCCGGCCGCCTCGAGCTGCGCCAGCATCGCTGGGATGAAGGCGGGATCGTTCTGGCCGTCGCCGTCGAGGGTCGCGACGATCGGCGCGCGCGCGGCCCTCACCCCGCTGCGCACCGCGGCCGACTGGCCGCAGGACTGCGCATGGCGGACGACCCGCAACCAGGGCCGCGTCGCGGCGAGGTCGGCGAGCGCGGCGGCGGTGCCGTCGCTCGAGCCGTCGTCGACATAGACCAACTCGAAGGCACCGAGACCGGCGCAGGCGGCCTCGATGTCGCGCACCAGCGGCGCGATGTTGCCTTCTTCATTGCGCACCGGCACGACGATGCTGAGGCGGGGCTGGCCGGCTGAGGGCGCGGGTTCGGTCACGGAGTCCAAGTCTTTCTGCGTTGCGGCGCGCAAACTGCGTCAAGCACAGCGGCGGGGCAAGTCGATCACTCGCGGACGAAGACGCTCATGTCGAGGCGCTTGCCGCCGTTCAGGTTGAAGCCGGAGATCGTGGTCAGGAGTCGCGGCGCCTGCCCCGACGCGGCGGTCGCCTGGCGGAAGCCGTCGAGGAAGCGGCCCTCGACCAGCGCCACCCGGCAGCCGGGCTCGCGCAGGAAGGCCGCCGCGACGACGCCATCGGCGCCCATGCGCAGATCGGTGCCGACCAGGAAGACGAGGCTGGGCTCGCGGTAGCCGACGGTGATGACCTGCGGGTTCGGGCAGGCCACCGCCTGCACCGCCTCCGCCAGCCGCGGTGACAGCTTGAGGCCGCGCAGGCTCGGCGCAGCCAGGCCGTAGACGCCGGCGCCGAGCAGCAGGCTCGCGACGACGCCACGCCAGAGCGCGCCCTCGAACGCGCCCTGGCGAAAGGCCAGGAAGCCGCGGAAGGCGACGAGGAGCGCGAGCGCCAGGACCGGCAGCGCCAGCCAGGGCAAGGTCCGGTCGAGCGTCCAGGTGCCGTAGAGCAGGACGCCGACCAGCGCAGCCGGCACGGCGACGACGAGGAAGGCGGTCGGACCGGCGCCGCGGCGATCGCGGTCGATGCCGCCATTGACCAGCGCGAGCAGGAGCAGCGCGGTGATCGCCGGATAGAGCGGCAGCACGTAATGCGGCAGCTTGGTCGGCACCGCCTCGAAGACCAGCCAGGACGGCACGATCCAGGCGATGAGGAAGAGGATCTGCGGCTCGCGCCGTTTCACCCAGGCGAAGGGAACCGCCATGGCGGCGAGCGCGGCCGAGGGCCAGTAGGTGCCGAAGAACAGGAGCAGATAGAGGCCGGGCGGGCCCCAATGCTTCTCCTGCCCCTCCCCGACCTTGGCGAGCATGTCCTTGCCGACGCTCTCGGCGAAGAAGTCGCCACCGGTCTTGACCGCGATCGCGACGAACCAGGGCAGGACCACGACGAGGCAGAGCAGGAGGCCGAGCCCGGGACGAAGCGGGGCGAACCAGCGCAGAGAGCGCTCGCGAATGGCGAGAACCAGCGTCGCCAGGCCCCAGACCATCGGCACGATCGGCCCCTTGATCAGCAGCCCGAGCGCCGTCGCCGACCAGAACACCAGCCAGTTGTGGCGGCTCGGCACGAAGGCGAGCGAGCGCGTCCAGTCGAGCCAGGCCCGCGCCAGCGCGCCCATGCTCGCGACCGCGCAGGCGGCGAGCACGGCGTCGGTCTTGGCGAAGCGCGCCTCGACGCCGAGCAATACGGCCGCGGCCATCAGGGCGCCGCCGAGCAGGGCGAGGCGCGCCCCGACGAAGGCGAGCAGCGCCCAATAGGTCAGGAGCACGGTCGCGATGGCGCCGAGGAGCGAGGGCAGCCGGTAGAGCCAGATCGTGGTGCGCGCCTGCGGCACGCCGAGCGCCTCGCCCGCGGCGACGCTCGCCGCCTGCAGCCAGTAGATGCCGACCGGCTTCTTGTGTCTGGCCTCGTCCTGGAAGCGGATGTCGACGAAATCGCCCGTCTCCAGCATCTGCTTGCTGGCCTGGGCGAAGCGCGGCTCGTCGCGGTCGAAGGGCTGCAGGCCGGCGAACCCCGGCAGGAAGGCGGCGAGCGAGAGCAGCACCAGCAAGAGGCAGGCCCGCCAATGACTCGCGGAGGCGAAACTGGCGAGCCGGTCCAGGCCGGAGCCGAGCGAGATCATCGAGACTCCTTGCAGCCGCGGCAGGGGCCGGAGCTTGGAGGTTGCGGGCCGCGATCGAAGACCGGGCCCTTCAAAACGGATGCGTCCGGGCCATGCCTCGCCTTTCGGGCGCGATCATGGCCGATCCGGCCGCGGGGCGTTTACGACTTCGCGCCGGCCGCGGCAAGATGCACGCGTGGGCGCAGCCGGCAGTCGGCGGGCCATGCCGGCAACCGGGAGATCGCCATGGTGAGGATCCTGCTGCGGGCGCTCTGGAGCGGCTGCCTCGGCATGCTGCTGGCGATGCTCGCGGGCCTCGCCATCGTGATGGCGGCCCTGATGTTCGATCCCAAATGCGGGCCGGGCGATTCCGGCGGCTGCGCCATGGGGCTGGTCACCGTGCCGCTCGGCGCGGCCATCCCGGGCTTCGTCCTCGGCTTTGCCGGCTACCTCGCCGTGGCGCTCTGGCGCCGGCGCCCGGCGCTGCCGACGATCCGCCAGCTGCGCGATTGGGGGCGCGAGGACTGAGCGGAGGCGCGCGACCCATGGCGACGGCGAGCGCGGAACCCCATCTTGAGTGGCAGGTTGATCCACCGGTGCCGCCGAGAGGCCGGCCAGCCGAAAAAGGAGCGCAGCGATGAAGACCCCGATCTCGGTCCACACCGAGGAGGACTACGAGCAGGCGCAGCAACGCGTCGCGGAGCTCAACGCCGCGCCCGACAGCCGCGAGAAGGAGCGCGAACTCGAAGCGCTCGCCGAGGCCATGCTGGCCTGGGAGCTGCGGCGCGAGGAGGCGCTGGAATAATCCGAGAAATGGCGAGCCCGGCAGGATTCGAACCTGCGACCAGCAGCTTAGAAGGCTGCTGCTCTATCCAGCTGAGCTACGGGCCCTGACGGAAACGGCGAGCTTGCGGCCCGCCGGTTCGCGAAAGCTTCAATGCGTCCACTGGCCGACGCGGTTGAACTTGAAATTGTCGGCATAGGCCATGCTGCGGCGCCTGGGCGCGTGCGGCTGCTCGAGCCGGTAGGCGATGCCGTTGCGCGTGGCGTAGGCCACGGCCTCCTCGGCCGTGTCGAACCAGAGCCTGAGCTGGCTCTTCATGTCGCCCGACGAGGTCCAGCCCATCAGCGGCTCGATTTCGCGCGGCCGTTCCGGCTCGTATTCCAGCAGCCAGCGGCCGGTCTTGGCGGTGCCGGACTGCATCGCGTTGCGGGCCGGCGAATAGATGCGTGCCGTCATGCTTCCCCTCGCCTCGCGGCAAAGCCTTCCGAGATTGGTCGGGGCACCAGGATTCGAACCTGGGACCCTCTGCTCCCAAAGCAGATGCGCTACCGGGCTGCGCTATACCCCGCCGTCCCGCAAGTGTAATCAATCACTCGCAAATCGGTTCCGCCGGCCATCTCCAGCCCGGCGGATGCGGAACGCCATATCACCAACGGCCGGCTTTGGGAACACGCTGTTCCCAGGCGAGCGTCCCGGCCGATCGGGCCAGCCGCCTTTCGCCTGCGGCCCTGCCGGCGTTCGGCCGACAACGGCGATGCCGGCGCACTCAGCCTTTCGCCTCGCGCTGCTTCAGCAGCTCGTTGAGCAGGTCCTGTTGCTCGTTGAGCCGGTTGGCGAGACTCTCCTCCACCGCCGCTCCCGACGCACCGGTCGCCTGCTCCATCAGCTCGGCGATGTTGCGGCGGACGATCGCGATTCGGTCGTCCAGTTCCGTTCGATCGGAATTCCCCGGCATCTCCCAGCCTCCGTTCCGGCGCCTCTCGCATCGCGATCATAGCCGCAAGCGGGCCGCCGGGCGACCGGCCGGGCGCCAGGGCCTGCTCCGCAAAGTGGATACCCCTTTTGCGATCGGCCCGTGCTCACCATTGTGATCTGCGCAAAGTCCCGTCGAACCCGCTCGGACGGGCGGCGCGTCAGCGCTTGAACAGCGGATGCTCGACCCTGTCGCCCGGCTTGATGCCGAGCTTCTCGGCGATGCCGGCATTGACCTCCAGCACCGAGAGCACCGGCTCGCCCGAGGGGATGGTCCGGGTCGAGAGCGGCTCGGCCCGTTCGGCGATGCGGGCGACGGTGCCGTCGGCGCGGATGAAGAGCATGTCGAGCGAGATGTAGGTGTTCTGCATCCACATCGCGACCGGCTCGGTGCGGGCGAAGTCGAAGAGCATGCCGCGATCGGCCGGCAGGAACTGGCGATGCATCAGCCCGCGCGCGCGCTGCTCGGGCGTGCGCATCACCTCGACCTGGAAGGCGTGTCGGCCCGAGGCGGTGACGATGGTGAGCGGCTCCAGCCCGCCCACGGGCGCATTCTGGGCCCCGGCCGGCCGGGGCGACGCGCCGAGAACGCCGACCATCAGCGCGGCGGCGAAAGCCAGCCGCAGAACACGTTCAGCAAAAGACATCATCGCGCCTCGCCCGACAGGCCACCCCGAGGCGAGGCTTGCCGCGGCCTCGTGGCGGTTCTGCGGCCAATGGCACGAAACCATGCCCTTCCGTCAAGCTTTTCGCCGGCGCGGCGCCGGTCGCATCTTCCTTTCGTCACCGGGTTGCGGCAGGGTCGGCCGACCTTCCGGCCCAGGAACGGATCAGCCGCCCCGGCGGCGAATCCGTCCCTGGCGCCGCCAATCGGAGCTTGGCCCGTTTCACGCCGTGCGGGCTCGACACATGCTTCAGGAGACCCGCATGACGATTTCCCCCGGCCGACGCCTCGCCAGCTTCCGGTCGCTGTCCACGACCGCCCTGCTGCTGGTCCTCCTGGCCGCCCCCGCCTCCGCCGCCGATCTCCAGCTCGACAATCTCAAGCTCGATCTCGGCAAGTTCGTGCTGTCGATCCCGAAGCTCGAGGTGAAGGACACCTCGCTGGACCGCGAGAGCTTCCTCGCCATCTTCCAGGGGAGCGGCGAGAGCGCCGCCGTCCGGCTCGCAAAGCTCAATGCCGGCGAGATCACGGCGCCGACGCTGGTGATGGAGCAGAATTTCGGCCCGCAGAAGCAGGTCACGACCTATCGCAACGTCCGGTTCTCCGAGATCCGCGAGGGCCGGATCGGGCGCGGCGAGTCGAGCGACGGCGCGATCAAGGTCGAGGGTGGCGCCACCGGCCCGATCAGCGGCGAGATCAAGCGCACCAGCTTCGAAGCGCTCGACCTCATGCAGATCGCCCGCGTCTTCGGCGAGGCGGCCAAGCCGGGCGAGACAGCCGCGATGCAGCCGGTCCTCGGCAGGATCGAGCAGGACGGCTTCGTGTTCGACCTCGGCGAGCAGGGCAGGATGTCCGCCGGCAAGGCCTCGATGCGCGGCTTCAAGGCGCGCATCGCCGCCGAGCCCCTGGGCGAGGTGATGAGCCGCATCGTCGTGCTGAGCAACGAATCGGAAAAGGCCGCGCGCGACCTCAACAGCAAGGAAGACCCGGCCGTCACCACCGCGCGCGACCGCAAGCTGCTGCTCGCGATGGCCGAGCTCTTCGACGCGGTCGATTACGGCAGCGGCGAGCAGCGTGACATCATCATGGCCCTGAAGACGCCGCCCAAGCCGGGCGCCAAGGCCGAGGCCGTCGACCTGCGCATCGCACGCGTCGCCTTCGGCGAGGATGCGCCCGAGAAGTCCGGCTTCGTGATCGAGGGGCTGCAGTTCGAGGGCGGCGGCGCGAAGGGTGCGATCGCCTCGCTGGGGTATTCCGGCTTCTCGTTCGCGGGGGTGCTGCGGGAGATCAAGGCGCTCGGCGACGCCGCCGTCGATCTCAAGGCGCTCGATTTCCGCCGCTTCATCCCGAAGCTCGGCACCGTCAGGATGAGCGGCGTGCAGATGAGCGTGCCGCAGGAGGGCAAGCGCGGCCAGCCGGCCGGCGCGCCGATCCAGGTCGGCCTCGGCAGCTTCGAGCTCAAGGCGGGCGAGCAGGTCAACGGCATCCCGACCGACATGGCGCTGACGCTCGACAAGATCACCTTCCCGATCGTCGACAGTGCCGACAATCCCGCCGCGAAGGACCTGCTGGCGATGGGCTACCGGACCCTCGACCTCTCGGCCAAGCTCGCCCTCGCCTGGCAGGAGGCGAGCAAGGAGTTCGCCATCCGCACGCTCTCGCTGGGCGGGGCCGGCATGGCCCGGCTCGACGCGACCGGCATGCTCGGCAATATCGGCAAGGACGTGTTCTCGGGGGACCTCGCCCTGGCGCAGGTCGCGCTGCTCGGCGCGACCGCCAAGACCGTCGAGGTCAAGCTGCAGAATCTCGGCCTCGCCGAGAAACTCCTCGAGAACGAGGCGAAGAAGTCGAAGCGCAAGGTCGAGGACGTCCGGCGCGAATACGGCATGATGGCGAGCCTCGGCCTCGCCGCCATCCTCGGCCCGTCGGACGGCGCCAAGACGCTGGCGAACGCGGTCGCCCGCTTCGTCGCCAAGCCGGGCACGCTGACGGTGAAGGCGAACGCCAGGACGCCGGCCGGGCTCGGCCTCGCCGACGTGATCACGCTCGGGGAGCCGACCGAGATCTTCGACAAGATCGACGTCCAGGCCAGCGCCGAATGAGGCGGACGGCTTGAGCGTCGCCGACCTCCCGAGCCCGGACGCCGATTGGCACCCGGGAGCGCTCGCGATCTGGTGGGCCGGCCTGCCCGCCGGCCCGCGCAGCATCCTGCGGCGCTGGATCAACCCGGACAACCAGACGCGCGTGCATCTGGCGAAGCTCCTGGCGTGCCGCCCGGGGCAGATCGCGGTCGGGGCGTTCACCTATGGCCGGCCCAAGGTCCGCTTTCCCGAGAGCGGGGCGCGGCTGTCGATCGGACGCTACGGCTCGATCGCCGACGGCGTCGAGATCCTGCTCGGCGGCAACCACCGCACCGACTGGGCGACGACCTACCCCTTCCCCGCCCTGCCGAACTTATGGCCGGCGGCGGCCGGCATGGGCGGCCATGACGCGACGCGCGGCGACGTCATGATCGGCCATGACGTCTGGCTCGGCTCGCAGGCGATGATCCTCTCCGGCGTGACGATCGGCCATGGCGCCGTGGTCGCGGCCCGCGCCGTGGTGACCCGCGACGTGCCGCCCTATGCGATCGTCGCCGGCAACCCTGCGAAACTCGTGCGGCTGCGCCTGCCCGAGCCGCAGATCGAGGCGCTGCTGGCGAGCCGCTGGTGGGCACTGCCGCCGGAAGCGGTTTCGCGCCTCCTGCCGCTGCTGATGTCCGGCCGCATCGACGAGCTGGCGGCGGCCGTCAGGCAGGCTTCAGCAGCCGGCGCTTGAGCCCGAGCGCCGGTTTCTCGACGAGATACCAGGACAGCGCGGCGACGAGCAGCGTCACGACGAGCGAGGGCGCGAACAGGGTCAGCGCCCCGACGGTCGGAAACAGCGCGACGAAAGCCTGCTGCACCGGCCACCCATAGAGATAGACGCCATAGGACAAGTCTGCCGGCGGCTCGCTGCGCCAGCGGGCCAGAGGCGGAGCCAGGGCCAGCACGAGCACGCCCCAGGCGCTGACGAGATAGAGCAAGGCCTTGTAGGCCGGCGTCGCCTGGGACAGGGTCACGACGACGAGCGCGACGGCCAGGCCCGGCAGCGACAGCGGCACCTTTTCGCGCCAGAGATAGACCAGCCCCCCGGTCAGGAAGATCAGCGGCAGGCGCAGCGCCGTCTCGACGCCCTTGGGCCCGCCCGGAGTGAGGATTTCGCGCAGGACCGTCGCGACGACCAGCGCCGCCCAGAGGCCGAGCACGACCCGGCGATGCGCCAGCAGCCCGGCCAGACCGGCGACGAGCACGCCGAGATAGCAGAGCGTCTCGTATTTCAATGTCCAGACCGTCCCCATCGGGAAGGTCAGCGGGTTGTCCGCGAAGACGCCAGGCAGTGGCGCCGAGCTCTTGAAGCTGGTCAGCGTGGCGCCGATGAAGCGCCAGAGCTGCGGGTCGGACAGATAAGCCCGCAAGTCGAGCTTCGTCAGCGCGCTGCCGAGCAGCAGCGAGACGACCAGCGTCGCCGCGATCAGCCCCGGCGCGATGCGCAAGGTGCGGGCAACGACATAGTCGCGCCAGCCGCGCTGCCGATAGCTCATCGTCACCAGGAAGCCGGAGATGGCGAAGAAGCCGTTGACCGCATGCTCGCCGAGCGTGAAACCGGTCGAGTGCGCCAGCAGCTCGTCCTCGACCCGGCCGGTGGTGACGCTGAGCGCATGCGAGACCACGACGGCCAGCGCCAGCACCAGGCGCAGCAGGCCGAAATGGTTGTGGGGGAGGCTCAGCCCGTCGGCGGCGCTGGCGGCACGCAGGAAGCCCGTCACGCGATGACCTCCGCCTCGTTCAAGCTTTGCCGCGCGAGCGCGCTGTGGCCGGCGCGGGCTGCGAGCGCCCCGGCGACCGAACCGGCATGCGCATACATCTTGTCCCGATTCAAGATCAGCCCATAACCGATTGCCTTGGCGGCATTTTCGAGGATCTTGCCGATGCCCGGCGCGGGCAGGCCCCATTTCCGGGTGACGTGGTATTCCGACCAGGCGAGGTGCCAGCGCGCGATGAAGCGGCGCTGCGGCGACGGCGCGCTGGAGCGGCCGCGGCCATGCCGCGCGCTGGCGCCGTCGACATGGACCAGCGCATGGCCCGCCTCGCGCAGGCGCCGGCAGAGATCGTCGTCCTCGTAGAACAGGAAGATCGCCGGATCGAAGCCGCCGAGGGCGAGAAAGACCTCGCGGCGCAGCAGCAGGCAGGCTCCCGACAGGAAGGGCAGGCAGGCGTCGCCCTCCGGCAGAACGATCCGGGCAGCCCGGTTGAGATGGGGCGGCGAAAGCAGCGAGCGCGGCTGCAGGAAGACGCGGCCGGACGGCTCGACGAGGCGCGGCGCGAAGGCGGCCGCGTCGGGATAGGCCTCGGCCGCCGCGAGCAGCGCCGAGACCGCGCCCGGCTGCACTTCTAGATCGGGATTGACGATCAGGATGAAGGGCGTCGTCGCCGCGCCTGCGCCGCGGTTGTTGGCGCGGCCATAGCCTTCATTGCGCGCGTTACGCAGGACGGTCGCGCCATGCCGCGCCGCGATCTCGGCCGAGGCGTCGCCGCTGGCATTGTCGACGACAATCGCCTTCACCCCCTCGCCCGCCAGCGCGGTGAGGCAGTGCGGCAGCACCTCGGCGCTGTCGAAACTGACGACGATGGCGGTGACGTCGGCGGCGGAAAAGCTCATGACCTGCATCTGCGCGGGATGAGCGGCGCGAGGCAAGAGGCGATCAGCGCCGGGCCGCGAGCGGCAGCTCGTGCCGGAGCCTCTCGCGCTCGGGGGCCTCGCAGCGGCGGGGCGCCCTGTAGGACTGCACCGCGTAGCTCGCATTGGCCGCGACGAAGCGGCTGCGCTGGCCGGCCGGCAGCCGCGCGATGATGCCGCCGCGGTCGACCTTCAGCCCGCAATCATAGGCGCGCGACACTTGCGCGGCCGTGAACTCCGGCGTGCCCGGAACCGGCCCCGCTGCGACGCAACCGGCAAGGCTCAGGGCCGCGAGCGCGGCGAGGCAGGGCCTGGGCGCGCTCATGACCGATCAGAGGCCGTCGAAGCGGCCGGCGCGGACGCTGCTCATCTGGCCGCGCAGCTTCGTCCGCTCCTCGGCCGTGCAGGGCTCCGGGCGCACGCCCTGATTGATCGTCTCGGCTTCGGAGATCGAGACATAGGCCGAACGCGCGGCGGCGAGCTGCTCCTGAGTCGCGCCGCGCTCGCGTTCGGCCTGCAGGAAGCTGTCGAGCGTCCCCGTCCGCGCATAGCCCGCCTTGCAGACCGCGGCGCGTGAGACGATGCCGGCGAGCAGGCTGGCATGCGCGACGCTGGAGGTCGATTGCGGGGTATTGGCGACGCAGGCCGACAGGGCGGGCGCGAGCAAGGCCAGCACGGCGCGCCGCGCGGCGACAGGCAGGGTCATGGCGGCTCAGCCGTCCTTCTCGGGCAGGTTGACGCGCAGATGCGCCTCGCGCAGCTGCTTCGGCGTCGCCGGGGCGGGCGCGCCCATCAGGAGATCGACGGCCTGCTGGTTCATCGGGAACAGCGCGACCTCGCGCAGATTGGTCGCCCCGGCGAGCAGCATGATGATGCGGTCGACGCCGGCGGCCATGCCGCCATGCGGCGGGGCGCCGTACTGGAAGGCGCGATACATGCCGCCGAAGCGCTCGATCACCGTCTCCTCGCCGTAACCCGCGATCTCGAAGGCCTTCACCATCGCCTCGGGGCGGTGGTTGCGGATGCCGCCGGAGGCGAGCTCGTAGCCGTTGCAGGCGATGTCGTACTGGAAGGCCTTGATCGCGAGCGGATCCTCCTCGGTCAGCGACTTCAGGCCGCCCTGGGGCATCGAGAACGGGTTGTGCGAGAAGTCGACCTTCTTCTCGTCCTCGTTCCACTCGAACATCGGGAAATCGACGATCCAGGCGAAGGCGAAGGCGTTCTCGTCGATCAGCCCGAGCTCGGAGCCGACCTTGTTGCGGGCGCTGCCGGCGAACTTGTAGAACTTGTCGGGATCGCCTGCGGCGAAGAAGCAGGCATCGCCCGCCTTCAGGCCCATCTGGGCGACGATCGCCGCGACCCGTTCGGGCCCGATATTGTTGGCGATCGGCCCCTGCCCCTCGCCGCCTTCCTTGACCATGAGATAGCCCAGCCCCGGCTGGCCCTCGCCCTGCGCCCAGGAATTCATCCGGTCGCAGAAGGCGCGCGAGCCGCCGCCGGGGGCGGGGATCGCCCAGACGCGGTTCTTCTCGCCCTCGAGGATGCGCGCGAAGACCTTGAAGCCCGAGCCGCGGAAATGCTCGGAGACGTCCTGCATGATGAGAGGATTGCGCAGGTCCGGCTTGTCGGACCCGTATTTGCGAAGCGCCTCCGCATAGGGGATGCGCGGCCAGTCGCGCGCGACCTTGCGCTCGCCGGCGAACTCCTCGAACACGCCGGCGATCACCGGCTCCATGGTGGCGAAGACGTCCTCCTGCTCGACGAAGCTCATCTCGACGTCGAGCTGGTAGAACTCGCCCGGCAGCCGGTCGGCGCGCGGATCCTCGTCGCGGAAGCAGGGCGCGATCTGGAAATAGCGGTCGAAGCCCGCCATCATCAGGAGCTGCTTGTACTGCTGCGGCGCCTGCGGCAGGGCGTAGAACTTGCCCGGATGCAGGCGGCTCGGCACCAGGAAGTCGCGCGCGCCCTCGGGCGAGGACGCCGTCAGGATCGGCGTCTGGAATTCGGAGAAGCCGGACGCCTTCATGCGCTGGCGCAGCGAGTCGATCACCTTGGTGCGCAGCATGATGTTGCTGTGCAGCTTGTCGCGGCGCAGGTCGAGGAAGCGATATTTGAGGCGGGTGTCCTCGGGATATTCGAGATCACCGAACACCGGCAGCGGCAGCTCCGCCGCCGGGCCCAGCACCTCCAGCGCGGTGGCGAAGACTTCGACCGCGCCGGTGGCGAGGTTGGCGTTCTCCGTGCCGGCGAGGCGCGGCTTCACCTTGCCGTCGATGCGGATGACCCATTCCGAGCGGGCCTTCTCGGCATCGGCGAAAGCGGGCGAATCCGGGTCGACCACGACCTGGGTCAGGCCGTAATGATCGCGCAGGTCGATGAACAGCACGCCGCCATGGTCGCGGATGCGATGGCACCAGCCGGAGAGGCGCACGGAGGCGCCGATGTCGCTCTCGCGGAGCGCGCCGCAGGTGTGGGAACGGTAGCGATGCAAGGTCACGGGTCCAGCTTTCCGGGCGTCGATGCGGCCGCGGTCGGGCACGCAGGCGATGTCGCGCCGTAACCACACGCGCAGGGCTTGCTTGTCAAGAACACCCGCGACATGGCGCTCGTTCATCTGCTAAGAGCGCGCCTCATGGACCTGATCACCACGACCGAAGAGCTGGCCGCCACCTGCTCCCGCCTCGCCGCGCATCCCTTCGTCACCGTCGACACCGAGTTCCTGCGCGAGACGACCTATTACCCGAAGCTCTGCCTGATCCAGATCGCCTCTCCCGACGAGGCCGTGATGGTCGACCCGCTGGCCGAGGGACTCGACATCGCCCCGTTCATGGCGCTGATGGGCGACCAGAACGTGGTCAAGGTCTTCCATGCCGCGCGGCAGGATCTCGAGATCGTCTGGATGCTGGGCCGCATCCTGCCGACGCCGCTGTTCGACACCCAGGTCGCGGCGATGGTCTGCGGCTTCGGCGATTCGGTCGGCTACGAGCAGCTGGTGAACGATCTCGCCAAGGCGCGCATCGACAAGTCCTCGCGCTTCACCGACTGGTCGCGCCGCCCGCTCAGCGAGGCGCAGCTGGTCTATGCCGAATCCGACGTCACCCATCTGCGCGATATCTACCTGGCTCTGAAGGCCGACCTCGAGCGGAGCGGCCGCGCGAGCTGGGTCGCCGAGGAGATGGCGGTGCTGAACTCGCCCGCGACCTACGAGGTCAAGCCGGAGAACGCCTGGCAGCGGCTCAAGGGGCGCCTGCGCAAGCCGAAGGAGCTGGCGGTGCTGATGGAGCTCGCCGCCTGGCGCGAGCGCGAGGCGCAGCAGCGCGACGTGCCGCGCCAGCGGGTGCTCAAGGACGACGCGCTGATGGACATCGTCCAGCGCGCGCCACGCTCGGCCGAGGCGCTCGGCGAGCTGCGTTCGGTGCCGAACGGCTTCGAGCGCTCGCGCGCGGGCGGCGAGGTCCTGGCCGCGGTCGAGCGCGCCCTGGCGCTCGACCCGCGCAGCCTGCCCCGGATCGAGCGCGAGCGCGGGCGCCCCGGCAACGGCGCCGTGCTCGACCTGCTCAAGGTGCTGCTCAAGGCGACTGCCGACGCCGAGCGCGTCGCGCCGAAGATCATCGCCTCCAGCGACGATCTCGAGGAGATCGCCGCCAATGACGAGGCCGACGTGCCGGCCCTCAAGGGCTGGCGCCGCGAGCTCTTCGGCGAAAAGGCCCTGGCGCTGAAGAACGGTTCGCTGGCGCTCAGGATCGTGCGCGGGCGGGTCACCGTGGGCTGAGCGCCCTACCGGATGTCGACCTCGCGGCCGAGCAGCTTGGCGAGCTGCTTCAGCCGCCCCGTGACGCGCTCGCTCGCCAGCGATTTCATGTCGTCGGGCAGGCGCAGGACGAGCCGGCTGTCGACGCAGGCGAGCGGCGCGCGCGGCAGGATGCCGGGCATGCCGGCCGAGACCAGATAGGCGACCCGGAACGCCGCAGCGAGGATGTGGACACGCTCGAGCGTGCGCGTCGCCAGCAATCGCCGCAAACCCTCCGCCGCCGGCGCCGAGGCCTTCAGGCCGGCATAGCGATAGAACGCCGTCAGCGCCAGGAAGGCGCGGCCGGCATGGTCGACGCCGCTGAAGGACGCGTGGGCGATGACGTTGAGCGTCTGCTCGCCGCGATAGTCGGGATGGGCGCGCCAGCCGATATCGGAGAGCAGGCAGGCGGCACGCTGCAGGCGCTGCAACGCCGGGTCGTCGTGCGGATAGGCACTGGCGACGAGCCTGTCGGTCCAGGCGACGAGATCGTCGGCGTGGCGCGGATCGCGGGCGCGCAGCTGGTTGTAGTCCTCGGCGCCGCGCAGGAGCGCATCGGCCGAGCGCTCGCCCGGATCGAGCTGCTCGTGCAGCAGGCCCTCGCGCACGCCGTTCGCGGAGATCACGACATTGCGGGGCCGGCCGCGCTTGATGATCTGGTCGAGCACCAGCGCTCCATAGGCGAGCAGCGGGCGCCGGGCAGAGGAGATCGCCTCGATCGCTTCCAGCATCGAGGCATCGGCCCGCTCGACCAGGCGGACGAAGTCGCTCGCCTCGCGGGCCGGCACGGTGTAGCCGTGCATGACGTTGAGCGGGTAGCCCGATTGGTGCTGATGCAGCGTGGCGAGCGCGCGCCAGGTGCCGCCGACGGCGTAGAAGTCGCGTCCCCGCATGGCGGCGAGCTGCGGGTGATGGTCGAGATCGTCGCGGACGATCTTCTCCGCCGCCTTCATCGAATTCTTCGAGCGGTCGATCAGCGCGAGGCCGCCGAGCGGCAGGCTGATCCCCTCCCCGACCCGGTCGCCATCGACGGAAATCAGTTCGAGGGAGCCGCCGCCGAGGTCGCCGACGACGCCATGCGGCTGGTCGAAGCCGGAGATCACGCCGAGGGCGGAGAGATAGGCCTCGCGGTCGCCGGAGATCAGCTCGATCGGCCGGCCGACGGCGGCCTCGGCGCGCGCGATGAAGTCGGGACCGTTCGAGGCGTAGCGGGCCGCCGCCGTGGCAATGACCCTGAGCTGCCCGACATGCATCGCCTCGCACAGGATGCGGAAGCGCACCAGCGCCGAGAGCGCCTTCTGGATCGCGTCCTGCGCCAGCATTCCGGTCGAGGCGACCTGTCGGCCGAGCCCCGCCATCTCCTTCTCGTTGAAGACCTGCGCGGGAGCCCGCGACAGGCTCTCGTAGACGACGAGGCGGACGGAATTCGAGCCGATGTCGATGATCGCGACCGTGTCGCCGACGCTCAGCCGGCCCGACGCCTGCTCAGACCTTCTTGCCGGTGCGGCGGGCGAGGCTGCGCGGACTCGAGCTCGAGAGAGATTTTCCACGACCAGACAGGCTCGGATTCGTCATGAAGTAATTATGGGCGTTGAACGACTCTTCGGCCGACGGCGGGACAATGCGTCGCGAGCCGCCATCGGGCAAGATGGTCCAGCTCTGTTCGTTGTCGAGAAAGTTCGCCAGCATGATCTGCTCGAGCAGCTGCTGGTGGACCGTGGCGTTCTGGATCGGCGTCAGCGCCTCGACCCGGCGGTCGAGATTGCGCGGCATCAGATCGGCCGAGGAGATGTAGGCCTTGGCCTTGGCGGAAGGCAGGCCGTAGCCGGCGCCGAAGGCGTAGACGCGGGTATGCTCCAGGAAACGCCCGACGATCGACTTGACGCGGATATTGTCGGAGAGGCCCGGCACGCCCGGCCGGAGGCAGCAGATGCCGCGCACCACGAAGTCGATCTGCACGCCGGCCTGGCTGGCATCGTAGAGCGCGTCGATGATCTCGGGATCGACCAGCGAGTTGCACTTGCCCCAGATCGCGCCGATCCGGCCTGCCTTCACATGCGCGACCTCCTCGGCGATGTCGGCGAGCAAGCGCTTCTTCAGGTTCACCGGCGAGACCGCCATGCGCTCCAGCTCGGCCGGCTCGGCATAGCCGGTGATGAAGTTGAAGATGCGGGCGACGTCCTGCGCCATCACCGGGTCGGCGGTGAAGAAGGAGACGTCGGTGTAGATGCGCGCCGTGATCGGGTGGTAGTTGCCGGTGGCGATATGGCAATAGGTCACGAACTGCCCGGCCTCGCGGCGTACCACCATCGAGAGCTTGGCGTGGGTCTTGAGCTCGATGAAGCCGTAGACGACCTGGACGCCGGCGCGCTCCAGATCCTTGGCCCAGCGGATGTTGGCCTCCTCGTCGAAGCGGGCCTTGAGCTCGACCAGCGCGGTCACCGACTTGCCGGCCTCGGCCGCTTCCGCAAGCGCCTGGACGATCGGCGAGTTCGAGGAGGTGCGGTAGAGCGTCTGCTTGATCGCGACGACATTGGGGTCGCGCGCCGCCTGCTGCAGGAACTGCACGACGACGTCGAAGCTCTCATAGGGATGGTGGACGATCAGGTCCTTCTGGCGGATGGCGGCGAAGCAGTCGCCGCCATGCTCGCGGATGCGCTCCGGGAAGCGGGCGTTGTAGGGCTTGAACTTGAGATCCGGCCGGTCGACCCCGACGAGCTGAGAGAGCTCGTTGAGGCCGATCATGCCGTCGACGATCACGACCTCGTCGGGATCGACCTTGAGCTCGCGCACGATCAGGTCGCGCAGATGCGCCGGCATGTCGGCGTGGAGTTCGAGCCGGATGACAACGCCGCGGCGGCGCTGCTTCAGCATGGTCTCGAAGACGCGGACCAGGTCCTCCGCCTCCTCCTCGATGTCGAGATCGGAGTCGCGGATGATGCGGAACGATCCGGTGCCCTTGACCTCGTAGCCCGGGAAGAGCTTGCCGATGAAGAGCGCGACCAGGTCCTCCAGCATGATGAAGCGCTGGACGCCCTCGCGGGCGAGATCGGGCAATTCGATGAAGCGGTCCATCTTCACCGGGACGCGGATCAGCGCGTCGAGGGCCCGGCCGTCGCCGACCCGCTCCAGCGCCAGCGCGATGGTGAAGCCGAGATTGGGGATGAACGGAAAGGGATGAGCCGGGTCGATCGCCAGCGGCGTCAGCACCGGGAAGACGTAATGCAGGAAGCGGTCCTCGAGCCAGATGCGGTCCTGCGCGCCGATATCGGCCGGCCGCAGCAGGTGGATCCGCTCCGCCTCCAGATCCTGCTTGAGCTCGGTCCAGCGGATCTGCTGGTCGCGGGTCAGCGCCGAGACGGCCTCGCCGAGTGCCGCGAGCTGCTCGGCCGGGCTCAGCCCGTCCTGGCTCGGCGTCACCACGCCGGCCTTGAGCTGCTCGCGCAGGCCGGAGACGCGCACCATGAAGAACTCGTCGAGATTGTTCGCCGAAATCGAGAGGAAGCGCAGCTGCTCGAGCAGCGGATGGTTCCGGTTCGAGGCCTCCTCCATCACCCGCCGGTTGAACTGAAGCCAGGACAGCTCCCGGTTCATGAAGCGTTTGGGCGATTGCCGGAGCTCCTCGTCGACATGAAGGGTCATATTCGCCGGCGCCGGAGCCACCGTCTTCGGGGCCGGCGCTTCCGCCACATCCTGGGTCATTCGCTTCGCTCTCGCTGTCGACGCCGCTCGTGCCACTGCCGGTCCTGCAACTCTGCTCTGTATCGTCATGTCCGCAGCCGTCCGGCCGCCTTGGTCTTGAAGCCACCCTAGCGCGACATTTCGATGACAAGCGAGGCCAAACGTCACATTGGATCGACGTCGGCGACGCTTGCGCCGGCCCTGCCGCTGATGTTTGGTCGGCATGCGAATCCCGCATGCCTTCAGACGCAGTCCAGAGAACGACCTTGTCAGAGCAGCAGCACGCCGATCACGGCGACATCGTCTACCCCGCGGCCATTCCGTTCGTGCTGGTGCATCTCGCCTGCCTGGGCGCGCTCTGGAGCGGCGTCAGCACGACCGCGCTCTGGCTCGCCTTCGGCCTGTACTGGCTGCGCATGTTCGCGGTGACCGCGGGCTACCACCGCTACTTCTCGCACCGCTCCTACAAGACCAGCCGGATCGGCCAGTTCGTGCTCGCCGTCCTCGCCCAGTCGACGGCGCAGAAGAGCGTGATCTGGTGGGCCTCGAAGCACCGGCATCACCACCGCTTCTCCGACACCGAGCACGACGTGCATTCGCCGGTGCAGAATTCCTTCGCCTATTCCCATGTCGGCTGGATCTTCAGCCGCGGCCATGAGGTCTGCGACAGCTCGACCGTCGCCGACCTGACGCGCTTCCCGGAACTGAGCTTCCTGCATCGCTTCGAACTGCTGCCGGCCGCCGCGCTGGCGCTGCTCTGCTTTGCCGTCGACGGCTGGAGCGGGCTGTTCGTCGGCTTCTTCTGGTCGACGGTCGCCGTCTATCACGCCACCTTCTGCATCAACTCGCTGGCGCATGTGCACGGCGACAAGGACTACGTCACCGGCGACGAGAGCCGGAACAACTGGTGGCTGGCGATCATCACCATGGGCGAAGGCTGGCACAACAACCACCACGCCTATCAGTACAGCGTCCGCCAGGGCTTCCGCTGGTGGCAGTGGGATCCGACCTACTACCTCATCCTCGGCCTGTCGAAGCTGCGTCTGGTCTGGGACCTGAAGGCGCCGCCGCAGGCGGTGGTCGACCGCTCGCAGGCGCTGCCGCCGCGCGTGATCGAGCGCTCGGCCGAACGGCTCGCCGCCTCCGTGCCGGTCGAGCGCATCGTCCTGGCCTTCCGCGACGCCTATGCGAGCGCTCCCGGCCTGCCGGCGCTGCATCTGCCCGAACTGCATCTGCCGACGCTGACATTGCCCGAGTTCCGCGAGGCGCTGGCCGCGATGCAGGTCCGCGCCGGCGAGCGGCTGCAGGCCGTGCAGGTGCAGGCCCAGGACGCGATCGCCCACTGGCACATGCCGGTGCTGCCGAGCCGCGAGGAGCTGGCCGAAAAGGCCGCCGCCATGTTCGTCAGGACGCCGTCGCTCGACGCGATCGCGGCGCGGGCGCACGAGCTGCTGATCGAGACGGTCCATGCCCGCCTGACCGGGGCGGCTGCGGCGAAGGCCTGAAGCCTCACTCCTCCGGGAAGAGCGAGGCGACCACCTCGTTGGCCATGGCGCGGGTGACGCGCCGGCCGCGCTCGAGCGAAAGCCGGTCGAGCGCGTCGACGAGGTCGCGCGCCGCGGCGAAGGACCGCTCCATCCGCAGCGCCAGGGTCTCGATCGTGCCGGTATCGACGATGAGCTGACGGTCGACGAAGAGCTTGACCAGCAGCGCGCGCAGCAGCGCGTCGTCAGGAGGCGCGATCTCGGCCTGCGGCGCCAGGCGCAGGCGCGAGAGCAGGTCCGGCACCTTCAACCCCCATTGTCCCGGCTCGGTCCGCGCCGTCAGCAGGACGGAGGCGCCGCGCGCCCTGGTGGCGTTGAGGAGATGGAACAGCGCAGGTTCGTCGAGCGGGGCGCGGTCGCAATCCTCGATCACCAGCGCGCCGCCGGAGGCCAGATGCGGCACCTTCGCCTCGTCGATCTCGGCGGCCCGAACCGTCCAGGCGTGCGCCCTGGCCGCCCAGATCGCGGCGAGATGGGTCTTGCCCGCCCCCTCCGGACCAACGAGGCGCAGCCAGGCGGACGGCCAGTTCGGCCAGCTCTCGATCAGGCCATAGGCCTGCTCGTTGGAGGGGCCGACCAGGAAGTCCTCGACACCGTGCCGGCTGTCGACCGGCAGATCGAAGGCGAGCTGGCGCGGCTTCACGAAGGACTCACGGTTCGGCATGGTCGTCGGCGAGCGGACCGCCATGGCCGCGATAATACGGGCTGGCGAGATATTGCCGCAGCGCGAAACGCGCGAGGACCCCGATGATGGCCGCCAGGGGCACCGCCAGCAGCAGGCCGACGAAGCCGAAGAGCGAACCGAAGGCGAGCAGCGCGAACATCAGCCAGACCGGGTGCACGCCGATCGAATCGCCGACGAGCTTGGGCTGCAGGATGTTGCCTTCGATGAACTGGCCGACGGCGAAGACGGCGAGCGTCAACAGAGGCATCGTCCAGTCCGGCCAGAACTGCACGGTCGCCACGCCGACCGAGAGCACGAGCCCGGTCAGCGAGCCGACATAGGGGACGAAGGAGAGAAAGCCGCTGATGATGCCGATCAGCGCGCCGAAATTGACGCCAACCAGGGACAGACCGACCGCATAGAACAGGCCGAGCAGGAGGCAGACCAGCGCCTGGCCGCGCAGGAAGCCGGCGATGGCAGTGTCCATCTCGCGCAGCAGCGCGCGGATCGTGTCGCGATGATCGAGCGGCAGCCAACCGTCGACGGTCGCGACCATGCGGTCCCAGTCGGCGAGCAGGTAGAAGGCGATCACGGGGGTCAGCACCAGCAGCGAGAACACTCCGACGATCGCCGTGCCGCCCGACCAGAGCGACCCCAGCAGCTTGCCGACCCAATTGGTCGCTTCGCCGACGAGATTGCCGAGCGAGCTCTGCGCGTCCTGGGCGAGCTTGGCACCGCCGAAGCGTTCGAGCAGCGGCGCGCCGCGCTCCATGATCAGCGCCTGCAGCTTGGCGGCGTCGCCCGGCAGGCGCGCGACCAGCCCGGCGAGCTGCTGGCTGAGCAGCGGGGCGAGCAGCACCAGCCCGGCGATGAAGATGAGCAGGAACAGGCAGAGGATGGCGATCGTGGCAGTCAGCCGGCTGAACCCCCAGCGTTCCAGCCGGTCAGCCAGCGGATCGAGCAGATAGGCCAGCGCCAGGGCAGCGATGAACGGCAGGAGCACGTCCCGGAACAGCATCAACGCCAGCACCAGCGCGGCCAGAGCGAGCACCCAGAAGAGCAGTTGACGCTGAAGACTCATGGGCCCGCCTCTAGAGCATGCTCTAAACTATTACAAACGATCGCGTATCTGCATTCGTGACGATGTCGTTCCGAATGCGGCATCGTCCAGAGCCGGGCTCGCTGCGCCGCTGACCCCGGGTGATCCGCCCCGCAGCATCCAAGCTGCCGGCTCAGCTCGCCATATGCCGCAGCCAGAGGGCGAGGTAGGCGCCCATGGAGGCGAGCGTCAAGGCCGCGACGACGATCTGGGCCGCCGGCATCGCGGCGCCGACCTCGATCCCGAAGGATTTCGCGCCGAGCACCAGCGCGGCGAAGACGATCTGCGCGGCGGTGTTGAGCTTGCTGACGACGATCGGCGCGATCGTGACCGGCTTCGCCATCAGCCAAGACAGGATCACCGCGGTGATGATCATCAGGTCGCGGGACACGACGACGATCACCAGCCAGACCGGGATGATGCCGACGATGGCGAGCGTGATGTAGAGCGAGACGATCAGCGCCTTGTCGGCGACGGGGTCGAGATAGGCGCCGAGCTCGCTCCTCATGTCGAAGCGCCTGGCGATGAAACCGTCGATCGCGTCGGAGACGCCGGCCGCGACGAAGAGGACGAAGGCCGCATCCCAGCGGGCGTTGACGATCATGACGATCACCAGCGGCACCAGGATCAGCCGGGCGATGGTGATCAGGTTCGGAAGCGTCATCGAAAGAGACCCGCCGGCGGAATCGCGCCTCAGGGTAGAACATGGGCGGGAGAACTGCGAAACGCTTTCGCGGAGGGGCTTGCCCGCAGCCCTGCCCTTGCCTATTCGCTCGCGCAGCAGGAGCCGGATCCGATCGGGCCGAATTGACCCGATCGGTGAATCCATCTCACAGTTCTGGTGCAGAGAAGCGAAGCCGATGACCAAACCGGGCGCCAACGGGCTGACCTATGCGCAGGCGGGCGTCGACATCGACGCCGGCAATGCGATGGTCGACGCGATCAAGCCGCTGGTGCGCTCGACGCGGCGTCCCGGCGCCGACGCCGAGATCGGCGGCTTCGGCGGGCTGTTCGACCTGAAGGCCGCCGGCTTCAGCGACCCGATCCTGGTCGCGGCCAATGACGGCGTCGGCACCAAAGTCAAGATCGCGATCGAGAGCGGCCGCCACGCCACCATCGGCATCGACCTCGTCGCCATGTGCGTCAACGACCTCGTCGTCCAGGGCGCCGAGCCGCTGCTCTTCCTCGACTACTACGCCACCGGCAAGCTCGACCCGAAGGCCGGCGTCGAGATCGTCCGCGGCATCGCGGAGGGTTGCCGCCAGGCCGGCTGCGCCCTGATCGGCGGCGAGACGGCCGAGATGCCGGGCATGTATGCCGGCAACGACTACGATCTCGCCGGCTTCGCCGTCGGCGCGGCCGAGCGCGGCAGCTTGCTGCCGCGCGCCGACGTGGTCGCCGGCGACGTCGTTCTCGGCCTGCCCTCCTCCGGCGTGCACTCGAACGGCTATTCGCTGGTCCGCCGCATCGTCGCCCTGTCGGGCCTCGCCTGGGAGGCCCCCGCCCCGTTCGCGCCGGACAGGACATTGGCCGAGGCGCTGCTGGAGCCGACCCGGATCTATGTGAAGCCGCTGCTGCAGGCGCTGAAGGCGGCGCCCGGCATCAAGGCCCTCGCCCACATCACCGGGGGCGGCTTCCCCGACAACATCCCGCGCGTTCTGCCGGACGATCTCGGTGTCGCGATCGAGCTGCCGGCGATCGCCGTTCCGCCAGTGTTCGGCTGGCTCGCCAAGGTCGGCGGCGTCGCCGAGCGCGAAATGCTGCGCACCTTCAACTGCGGCGTCGGCATGATCGTGGTGGCCGAGGCGGCGCAGGCGGATGCCGTCATGAAGGCGCTGACCGAGGCCGGCCAGACGCCGGTGCGGCTGGGCGAGGTCACGGCGCGCGGCGCCGACGAGGCCGTCACCTATCGCGGGAAGCTCGCCCTGTGAGCACCGCGGCGGGGCGGGTGCGGACCGCCATCCTGATCTCCGGGCGCGGCTCCAACATGGTCGCGCTGATCGAGGCGGCCAGGGCTGCCGATTTTCCGGCCGAGATCGCGCTGGTCGCGGCCAACCTGCCCGATGCCGGCGGGCTGGAGCGCGCCCGCTCGGCCGGCATCGCGGCGGTGTGCGTCGACCACCGGCCCTTCGGAAAGGATCGCGAAGGCTTCGAGCGGGCGCTCGACGAGGCCCTGCGTGCTCACGGGATCGAGCTCGTCGCGCTCGCCGGCTTCATGCGGGTGCTGACGCCCTGGTTCGTGACGCGCTGGCAAGGCCGGCTGATCAATATCCACCCCTCGCTGCTGCCCGATTTCCGCGGCACGCATACCCACGCCCGTGCGCTCGAAGCCGGCGTCGCCGAGCATGGCTGCACGGTGCATTTCGTCGTGCCCGAGCTCGATGCCGGCCCGACCATCCTGCAGGCCAGGGTCCCTGTCCTGCCCGGCGACGATGAGGCGAGCCTGTCGGCGCGCGTGCTCGAACAGGAGCACAGGATCTACCCGCAAGCGCTGGCGCTGGTGGCCTCGGGTGCCGCCCGGCTGGAGAACGGAGCGGCGGTCGGCGCCTAAAGGCCGGGATTGGCGCGCTGCCGCGCCCCTCGCGCTCCGCTTCCCTACCGGGCCGACGGCCGGGACATGTCGGCGGCCGAGCCGGCGCGGCGAGCGCCCGCTACCTTTGGCCGGACATCGGAATCCGATAGATCGCTCCGTCGCCCCATGTCGCGGTCAGGAGCGACGCGCCGTCCGGTGCGACCACGAGGCCGACCGGGCTCCGCAATCCCTCCGCGACCGCACGGGATCGCCCATCCGGCAGGATTTCCCGCACGGTCGTCCCGCCATAATCGACCACGAAGACACGGCCGTCCTTCGTGACCGCCACGCCTGGGCCGGGGGTGGCGAACGCGCCGCCGGCCTCGATCCGCGCACCGTCCGGACGCAGGATCGTGACGCCACCGCCGATATTGGAGACGACATAGCCGCCATCCGGGGTCTGGACAGCAGCGACGGGCGTCCGCAAGCCCTCGATGACCGGCTCCAACCGGCCTGTGTCGTCGGCGGCCAGGATCTGGTTGGTGCGACGGTTGGCGATCAACAGCCGGCCGGCTCTGTCGAAGCTCAACCCTGCCGGCGTGGCGAGGCCGGTCACATGCACCCGACGCTCGCCGGTCCGGGTAAAGCGATAGACTTCGTCGAGGGAATAGGACGCGACGTAGATCGCGCCATCCGGGCCGACCGCCAATCCCGACGGGCCGGCAAGTCCATCGGCGAAAATGGCGCGTTTGCCGGCGAGGTCGATGCGCGAGACCTGTCCCGCCCCCCATTCCGCGACGAACAGATGTCCGTCGGCATCGAAAGCCATCCCGACCGGGGAGCTGAAGCCCGTCCACAGCCTCTCCGGCGCGGCCGGGTTTGCGTAGGCGGCGGGCGATAGAGCCGGGAATATGGCTGTCACCGCGAAAGCGAGCGCAGTGGCGACGACGAGAGGGCGAAGCTGCCCGGTCATGCCGCTTGCTCCTCTCGGCCGGAGGGCCGTGCGGCGAACACCTCCTTGGCCGCGAACAGGCCGTTCAGGGCCGCCGGGAAGCCGGCATAGACGGCCATCTGGATGATCGTCTCTGTGATCTCCTCCCGCGTCAGCCCGACATTCAGGCCCGCCTCGATATGCACCTTCAATTGCGGGGTCGCAGTCCCCATCGCCGTCAGCGCGGCGATGGTCGCGATCTCGCGGGCGCGCAGATCGAGGCCGGGACGGCTGTAGATGTCGCCGAACGGAAATTCGAAGATGTAGCGTGCGAAATCCGGCGCGATATCCGCCAGAGCCGCCACGACATTGGCGCCGGCCTCGCCATCGATCTCAGCGAGGGCCCGCCTGCCCCGTTCGAGCCGAGTCTCGCCGTCTTTGCGATCGTGCTGCGTCATGGTCCTTCGTCCTCTGCTCCGCGCCGGCGTAGCCGGCGATCTTCGTGTCGAGGACGAGAAGACAGGCTTGCAGCTCCGCCACATGGGCTCGGACGCGCTCGCGATGCTGTTCGAGCAGCGTGCAGCGCTCCGCCTCCGTGTCGGCGCCGCGTTCCCGCAGGGCCGCATAGCGCAGCATGTCCCGGATCGGCATCCCCGTCGTCTTCAGACGATCGAGGAATTCGATCCAGGACAGGATCGATGCGTCATAGTCACGCTGGCCCGATCGATCCCTGTCGGCGCGCGGAAGCAGCCCGATCCGCTCGTAATAGCGAATGGTGTGAGCCGACAGTCCTGACCGCCTCGCCAGTTGACCGATCTTCATGAGCGCCTTCTCTCGCCACGGCGCATGGGAGGCTAGGTGCTGGAGCGCACTCTAAGTCAACAGGCGAGAATCGACCGCGCGAAAGCCGGCTGAGGCGCGCGGACCTGCGAGCCAACAGCTCCGCATGCGACGGTTCGGCCATGGCCCTTGGTGATGGCGGCCACGTCCCGCTACTGCACCGTCGCCGGCGTCCGCTGCTCCATCGCGCGCCGCGCGGCCGCCTCCTGCTCCTCCTTCTGCCAGCGCCGGAACAGGTCGGCGCGACGGGCCGGATAGCGCTCCTCGCGGGCGAGCAGCACGGCGATGCGATCGGTCCGGAAATGGCGGAAGGCCTGCCGGAGCTCGCACCAGGCGATGACGACGCGGACGCGATCGAAGAAGGTCATGCCGATCGGCCAGATCACGCGCTGCGATTCGTTGCTCGCCTCGTCGCGATAGGTGATCTCGAGCTTGCGCCCAGTGCGGATGGCGGCCCGGATGGCGGCGGCGTCGACCTGGTCGACGATCGCATCCTTGCAATAGGCCGGGGCGAACAGCGCGCCGTCGAGCAGGATCGGGCGCAGATGCGGCGGCAGCACGGCCGCGACCTTGGCGACGACGTCCTCGGCGGCGCGCGCCAGGGTCGGGTCGGCGCGCTCGGAAAGCCAGCGCATGCCGACGAGCACCGCCTCGATCTCGTCGGGCGAGAACATCAGCGGCGGCAGATCGAAGCCGGCGTCCAGGACATAGCCGATGCCGGCCTCGCCGCGCACGGGGACGCCCTGGCGCAGCAGGGCGGCGATGTCGCGATAGACGGTGCGAACGGAGACGTCGAGCTCGGAGGCGAGCGTCTCGGCGGTGACGGGACGGCGGCGGCGGCGCAGCCCCTGGATCAGGTCGAGCAAGCGTTCAGCGCGCTGCATGGCGTTGGTTCCGCTTAATGAAGATGGCTTAGGATGATCTTGCCGCAAACGTCCTGACATAAAAAGTCAGGAGCGTGGCAGCAGGCACGGGGCGTGCCGCGTCCGCGCGACCAGGATCGAGGGGGGAAGCCATGATGGAGCTGCATGTATTCGGGCGGGGCTTCGGCCTGCCGGACCCCAGCCCCTTCTGCATCAAGGCGATCATCCTGATGGAGATGTCGGGCCTGCCCTACCGCCGGGTGCGAGGCAACCTGCTGAAGGCGCCGAAGGGCAAACTGCCGGTGCTGCGCGACGGCGACCGGCTCATCCCCGACAGCAGCTTCATCCGCATGCATCTGGAGCAAGGATACGGGATCGATTTCGACGAGGGCCTGTCCGCCGAGCAGCGCGGCGTCGCCTGGGCCGTCGAGAAGATGGTCGAGGACCACCTCTACTGGCTGGTGGTGCAGGAGCGCTGGCTCGACGCCGCCAATTTCGACCGCGGACCACGCCGCTTCTTCGACGCCGTGCCGGCGCCCCTGCGGCCGCTGATGGTCGCCATGGTCAAGCGACAGGTCCGCCGCGACCTGCGCGGCCAGGGCGTGGGCCGGCACAACGATGCGGAACGGCTGGAGCTGGCGCGCCGGGACCTCGACGCGCTCGACGCCATCCTCGGCGACAAGCCCTATCTCGGCGGGGCAGCTCCCTGCGGCGGCGACGCGACGGTGGGAGCCTTCCTGGTCTCCGGCCTGTGCGAGATCTTCGATTCGCCGGTCAGCGACGCGCTGCGCGAGCACGGCAACCTCGTGGCTTACGCCGGGCGCATGGGCGAGCGCTATCTCAAGGACCAGGCGGCGTGAGCCGCCGGCGCATCAAGGCCGCTTCAGCTTGCAGCGGTCGATGAATTCGTAGCCCTTCTCGCGGGCCGAATCGTTGAAGTAGCCGGTGTCGCGGAAGGCCTGGATCTCGTCCTTGGTCATGGCGTTGACCGTGCCCTTGGCGTAGCAGCTGCACGGCGAGTGCACCGCCTCGCGGGTCGTGTTCATCAGCCGAGACTGGGTGATCAGGCAGGCGTCGAAGGCGCGCAGCTGGATCATGTAGGGGGTGAGATTCTTCGCCGTCGGGTCCGGCGGCGGCAGCGTGCTGGTGCTGCCGGCGGCCAGAACCGCGCCTGCGGAAACCAGCAAAGACATTCCCGCGGCCCAAAAGACCGCACCAACCCGCCGCTTCGTCATCGTTCGCTTCGCCCGTTTCCGCGGCGAAGCCCGGGGGGACTCCCGAATCCCCCCTCTCTCAGGCCATGCCGCCGCCGGGCGCGGATGGTCCACAGGCCCGGCGAAAAAGCAATGACGCAAAGGTCACACCGCCTTGCGAATCCAGACCTTGTTGTCGTGGAAGGCCGCGCCGCCATAGGGCGCCGGCGAATCCGCGCCGGTGAGGGTGTTGATGCCACGCCCGCCGCGATGGGCGCCGTTCGGCCAGATCGATTCGGCGATGACGACGCCGCGCACCAGCCCCTCGAACAGCACCGCGTCGAGCTCGACCGTGCCGCGGCGGTTCCCGACGAGAACGGGGTCCCCCGCGGCGATGCCGAGCGCGGCCGCATCCTCGGGATGCAGCATCAGCGTCGGCGCCCCTTCCTTCTTGCGGGCGGTCGGGGTCTCGGTGAAGCTCGAGTTGAGGAAGTTGCGCGCCGGGCTGGTGGCGAGCCGGAACGGATGCTCGGCATCGGCCTCCTCGATCGCGCCCCAGTGATCCGGCAGCACCGGCAGGTCCCGATGCGGGCCGACCAGGCCGGCATTGCTGTTGGGGACCTTGGTCCAGTCCGGCTTGAAGCGGAATTTTCCGCCCGGCCAGCCGAAGCCGTTCAGATAATGCGCCGTCTCGAAATCCGGCTGTATATCGATGAAATCATTGGCGATCAGCTCGTCGAGCGTGCCGCGGCCGGTCTCCTGCAAGGTCCAGTCGACGATCTCCCGCGGGCTCATGCCGAAGCCGCGATGCGCGGCGCCGAGGCGCTGCGCCAAGGCGCAGATCACCTCATGGTTCGAGCGGCACTCGCCCGGCGGCTCGACGAGCTTGCCGCCCCACATGATGTGCTGGTGGCCGCCGCCCTGGTAGAGGTCGTCATGTTCCATGAACTGCGTCGCCGGCAGCACGATGTCGGCCATCCGCGCGGTCTCGGTCATGAACTGCTCGTGCACGACGGTGAAGAGATCCTCGCGGGCGAAGCCGCGCTTCACCAGCTCCTGCTCGGGCGCGACGGTGACGGGGTTGGTGTTCTGGATGAACAGCGCCTTGACCGGGCCGCCCTGCCGCAGCGCCTGCGCATCGCCGGTCAGGACACGGCCGATCTGCGACTGGTCGAGCTGCCGCACGCCGCGGTCGACCTTGTCGAGGCCTTCGATCAGCCCCTTGCGCCATTTGTAGATGCCGCTGTTGGAATGGAAGGCGCCGCCGCCCTCATACTGCCAGGCGCCGGTCACGGTCGGCACGCAGGCGGCGGCGTGGATGTTGACCGCGCCATTGCGCTGGCGCGCGAAGCCGTAGCCGAGCCGGAAGAAGCTCCTCTTGCGCGTCCCGACGAGCCTGGCGAATTCCTCGATCTCGGCGACGGAAAGGCCGGTGATCGCCGCCGCCCATTCCGGCGTCCGGGTCGCCAGATGCGCCTCGAGCTCCTCCGGGGCATCGGCGAAGCGGGCGAGATAGTCGCGGTCGGCATGGCCGTCGCGGAAGAGCACGTGCATGACGGCGCAGGCGAGCGCGCCGTCCGTGCCGGGCTTCAGCACCAGCGGAAGATCCGCCTGGTCGAGCGTGGCGTTGCGGTAGATGTCGATGGCGACGATCCTGGCGCCGCGTTCCTTCCGCGCCTTGACCGCGTGATGCATGACGTTGACCTGGGTGTGCACCGGGTTGGTGCCCCAGATCACGATGCAGTCCGACTTCGCCATCTCGCGCGGGTCGGGCCCCGCGAGCCGGCCCGTGCCCGCGATGAAGCCGGTCCAGGCCGTGGTGGTGCAGATCGTCGAGAACTGGCCGGAATAGCGCTTGGCATGGCGCAGGCGGTTGATGCCGTCGCGCATCACCAGCCCCATGGTGCCGGCGTAGTAATAGGGCCAGATCGCCTCGCTGCCGTGCTCGGCCTCGATCGCGAGGAAGCGCTCGGCGATCTCGCCCAGCGCCTCGTCCCAGGAGATGCGCTCGAAGGCGCCCGAGCCTTTCGGCCCGGCCCGCCGCAGCGGGTGCAGCAGCCGGTCGGGATGATGGATGCGCTCGGCGTAACGGGCCACCTTCGCGCAGATCACGCCGTCGGTGTAGCTCTGGCGCTTGTTGCCACGGACACGGCCGATCGTCTTGCCGTCGATGACCTCGACCTCGAGCGAACAGGCCGAGGGGCAGTCATGCGGGCAGACCGAGGGCAGGCGCGCGATGCGGGGAAGCTCTGTCATGCGCCCTTCCTAGAACAGGTCCAGGATCGGCGGAAGCCGGGCGGTTGCATTGCCCGGCTGCGCCGGGGAAGCTGCCTGCCTCCGGTGGAGGGATTCGGCCGACCGGCCAAACCAAGAGAGCAGCCCAAAAGAGCAGCAATGCCAGAGGCGGGCCGCTCGTCAACTCCGGGTTAAGATTAATGATTCAGCTTGCACGCACCCGAGTAGCCCAAGGCGCCTTCGCGCCGGAGTTCTGACGATGCGTTGCGTTGCGTTCCTGGCCGGTCTGGCGGCCGTCTGTCTGTCCCTCGCAGTGCCGGGCACCCCGGCCCGGGCACAGTCGTCCCAATATGCGCAGTACACCTCGCCCGAGCCGGTGCAGAACTGGCACCTGACGCTCGGCGCCGGCCTGCGCTACCAGCCCGACTATGCCGGCTCGAACGATTACGTCTTCCGCCCGCGCCCGATCGTCTCGCTGGCGCGCGGCACCAAGAGCACCTGGTGGACCTCGGAGGACGACGCCATCAGCATCGGCTTCTTCTCGGGCAAGGCCTGGCGCGTCGGCTTCTCCGGCAACCTGCTCTGGGAGCGCAAGGCCAGCACGAACCCGGCCCTGGTCGCGATGGGCGTGCCCGACGTCAAGTTCGGCGCCGAGGCCGGCGCCTTCGTCGAGTTCTATCCGACCTCCTGGCTGCGCACCCGCATCGACCTGCGCCGCGGCGTCGTCGCGCATGACGCGATGGTGGCGGAAGCCAAGGTCGACGTCTTCCAGCGCATCGGCGCCTGGTCGCTCGGCATCGGCCCGCGCATGACGATCGTCGGCGCCGACTATATCCGCACCTATTTCGGCAGCGCCAACGCCGGGAATGGCGGCCTGCTGCAGCGCTACAATGCCGGCGTTCATTCGGTCGGGGCTGTCGCCCAGGCGACCTACAACTGGTCCGACAAATTCCAGACGACGGCCTATGTCGAGTACCGGCATCTGGTCGGCGACGCCGCCAAGGCGCCGATCGTCAGGGCCTTCGGCGACCGCGACACGTTCACGGTCGGCGTCTCGGCCAGCTACGCCTTCGATCTCGGCTTCTGACCTCCCCGTCATTGAGCACGACAAAGCAATCCAGGATCGTGCTCTCCGCCCTCCTGGATCGCTTCGTCGCTCCAATCCTCGCAATGACGGAGCACAACGAAAAAGGGCGGGTCCAGCGGACCCGCCCTTCCTGTTTCCGGAACGGATCGCCGGCTCAGCCGACGATCTCGTTGCCCGCGAAGAACTGCGCGATCTCGATCGCGGCGGTCTCCGGCGCATCCGAGCCATGCACGGTGTTCTCGCCGACCGACTGGGCGAAGAGCTTGCGGATCGTGCCGTCGGCGGCATTGGCCGGGTTGGTCGCGCCCATCACCTCGCGATACCTGGCGATCGCGTCCTCGCCCTCGAGGACCTGCACGACGACCGGCCCGGAGGTCATGAACTCGACGAGTTCACCGAAGAAGGGCCGCTCCTTGTGGACGGCATAGAAGGTCTCGGCCTGGCCCCTGGTCATCTGGATGCGCTTCTGCGCGACGATGCGCAGGCCGGCCTTCTCGATGACCGCGTTGACCGCGCCGGTGAGATTGCGCTTCGTCGCGTCGGGCTTGAGAATGGAGAAGGTACGCTGGACAGCCATCGTTATCATCCTTGCGGGAAAATCGGGAATGCGGCGCGCTTATAGCGGCGCCCTCCCCGTGCCACAAGGCTGGATGGCCGGCCTGAACCTCAGTGCCGGGTCAGGAACCGGCGCGCCTCGCGCAGCGCCTCGGCGGCCTCGTCGCGGCTCATCTCGAGCGCCAGCTCGCTGCGATGCGAGGCGGCGCGGGCGCAGCCCTTGGCGAAGGCGACGTTGAACCAGGTCTGCGCCGCGACCAGATCGACCGGGCCGGAGCGGCCGGAGGCGTGCATCAGGCCGAGCTCGTAATAGGCGTCGGCGGAGGCTTCCATCGGGATCGCCAGCGAGGCCGGGATCGCGCTCATTTCCATGCGTGCCATGACAACTCTCCCTGTTTTCCTTCGATGCCGGCCCGTCTGGAGGCCGCGGCTTGTGAGGAGAAGGTCGGTCCCAGCGGTAAAAGAACCCGCTAAAATTCGCGATGAATCGAAGCTCAACGAGTCGCAAACGAGCGGTTAAAGCAAGATTCGATTCAGCCTCGCACGCCGAATTACGCAAGGATTTCAAGCCATTCGAGAATCGACGCCGGAAGGCGCGTCAACCGGCCGTTCACCCTGCCGCAGGGTCATCCCGGCCGCCGGCGGCTTGCAGGGAGGTCTCTTGGAAGGCGAAGCGGCTTCGGATATGGTTTACATCTGAACGATCCAGGCGACAGAGATCGCCGCCACCGAGGAGGAACGCCATGACCATTCGCCCGACCATCATTGCCGCCGGCCTGCTGCTCGCCTGGGCCCTGCCGGCGTCGGCGCAGGACGTCGCCGGCACCTGGCTGCGCGACACCGGCGCCTCCAAGGTGCGCTTCGCCAAATGCGGCGACGCGATGTGCGGCACCATCTCCTGGCTCAAGGATACGAGCGGGCCGGCCAAGCTCGGCCAGCGCATCTTCTACGACATGAAACCGGCCGGCGGCGGCAAGTGGAACGGCAGCGCCTTCAACCCGGAGGACGGCAAGACCTATTCCGGCACGATGTCGCTCTCGGGCGACACGCTGACGACGGCCGGCTGCGTGCTCGGCGGGCTGATCTGCCGCTCGGTGAAGTGGTCGCGCAGCAATTGATCGCACACCCCGCGTCATGGTCGGGCTTGTCCCGACCACCCACGTCTTCACTTCAAGAGCAAATGCGGTGTTCGAGACGTGGATGCTCGCCACAAGGGCGAGCATGACGGCAATGCCCAGTCGGCGCTTCAGCGCGCCTTCTGGCCGAACAGGATCGCCTTCTCCTCCGGCGTGCTGATCCCGGCCGGGTTGCGCAGCTCTTCGGCGACCTTGAGCCCGCGCTGGACCGCCGGGCGAGCGAGCATGGTGTCGATCCAGCGCCCGACATTCGGGAACTGGGCGATGTCCTGGCCCTGGCGCTCCCAGCCGCGCGCCCAGCCGATGCAGGCCATGTCGGCGATCGAATAGTCGCCGCAGATATAGTCGCGGCCCTCGAGCCTGCGGTTCAGCACGCCGTAGAGGCGGTTCGCCTCGTTGGTGTAGCGCTCGATCGCGTAAGGCACCTTCTCCGGCGCATAGATGCGGAAATGGTGGGTCTGGCCGAGCATCGGACCGAAGCCGCCCATCTGCCAGAACAGCCATTCCTCGACCGCGACGCGGGCGCGCTCGTCGCTCGGATAGAACTTGCCGGTCTTGCGGCCGAGATATTGCAGGATCGCGCCGGATTCGAAGACGGAGATCGGCTTTCCGCCCGGGCCCTCGGGATCGACGATCGCCGGCATGCGGTTATTGGGCGAGATCGCCAGGAAGTCCGGCTTGAACTGGTCGCCCTTGCCGATGTTCACCGGGATCACCTTGTAGGGCAGCCCGGTCTCCTCGAGCATGATGGTGATCTTCCAGCCGTTCGGCGTCGGCCAGTAATAGAGGTCGATCGGCTTGCCCTGCGTTGCTGCCATGTCCCAATCCTCGCGTCGTTGCGGGTCGACGGCAGATTTAGGCTCGCGGCGGCCCCGGCGTAAGCACCGCCGCCGCGCGCCGCGAGCAGGTTCGCCATGCCGTGAACAGGCTGGCGCTCCCGCTGGCGGGCGTCACAGCTCCAGCTTGAAGCCCTCATGGCTCTGATCGAAGCCGAGGCGGCGATAGAAGCGATGCGCGGCCTCGCGCGACTTGTTCGAGGTCAGCTCGACCAGACCGGCGCCGTTCCGGCGGGCGAACTCCAGGGCGTGGGCGACCATGGCCTCGCCGATGCGCCGGCCACGCAGGGCCGGATCGACGTGGACGCTCTCGAGCTTGGCGCGCTTGCGGCCGCGATTGATCAGGCCGGGGATCAGCGTGACCTGCAAGGTGCCGACCACCGCGCCGTCGAGCTCGGCGACGAAGAGCGTGTCGTGAGCGCTGGCAGCGACCTCGTCGAAGGCGTCGAGATAGGCCGGATGCGCCGCCTCCTGCGCGATCTCCTCCGCCGTGCGCGTCTGCTTCGCGGCGCCGAGCATGATCAGGGCCGCGATCCTGGCGACATCGTCGCGGCGCGCCTCGCGCAGGGTCACGGCGGCAGGGATGGTCGCCTCGGTCATCGTCGTCTCCGTTCGGTATCCGCCAGGCGCCTCAGATCGTCACCAGGCGCTTGGCCATGATCAGCGTGTTCGGCGTGTCCTCGCGGCCGTCGAAGCGGGCCTGGCGCTGCAGGAAGAAGCCCATGCGCTCGTAGAAGGCGATGGCGAGCTCGTTCTGGCTTTCGACCTCGAGCCGCGCCACCGGCGCATCGGGAAAGCAGGCGAGCGCGACCTGCAGCAGGGTGCGCCCGATCCCCTCGCCCTGCCGCGCCGGCGCGACGTAGAGCCGCGTCAGCATGATGGCGCGGTCCGGCTCGCGCCGGGCCGAGGCGGTGCCGACGATCTCCTCGCCCAGCAGCGCGATCAGGAAGACGCCGCTGTCGCGGCCGAGCTGGGCCGCGAGCGCATCGAGCGAGTGCCAGGCATTGGTGATCTGCGCGACCCGCTGCCAGCCATAGATGCCGTCATAGGTGTCGTGCCAGGTCTCGACCAGGAGCGAGCGGACGGCCGGCAGATCGGCGGCGACGGCATCGCGGATGATCAGACCGCCGGGTGTCATCGCACGGCTCGGTCACAGGGCGATCGGCGCCCCAGCCTCCACGTCATCCCGGACAAGCGGCGAAGCCGCGCCGCTCCGGGATCCATCGTAGAGCTCCGTTCCCTACGATGGATCCCGGCGCTCCGCTGCGCTGCGGCCGGGATGACGGAGTGGTTCAGCGTTAAATCCCCAGTTTGGCTTTCAGGATCTCGTTCAGCGCCTGCGGATTGGCCTTGCCGCCCGAGGCCTTCATCGCCTGGCCGACGAACCATCCCAGCATGGTCGGCTTGGCCTTGACCTGCTCGACCTTGTCCGGGTTGGCGGCGATGATCTCGTCGACGGCCTTCTCGATCGCGCCGGTGTCGGTGACCTGCTTCATGCCGCGGGCCTCGACGATCGCGCGCGGATCGCCACCTTCGGTCCAGAGTATCTCGAACAGGTCCTTGGCGATCTTGCCGGAGATCACGCCCTCGCCGATCAGGTCGACCAGGCCGCCGAGCTGGGCCGCCGAGACCGGCGAGCTGGAGACCTCCCTGCCTTCCTTGTTGAGACGGCCGAACAATTCGTTGATCACCCAGTTGGCCGCGGCCTTGCCGTCGCGGCCCTTCGCCACGGCCTCGAAATAGTCGGCCTGGTCGCGTTCGGCGACGAGCACCGAGGCGTCATAGGGCGAAAGCCCGTACTCGGCGATGAAGCGCGCCTTCTTGGCGTCCGGCAGCTCGGGCAGGTGCATCTTGAGATCGGCGACGAAGGCATCGTCGAATTCGAGCGGAAGCAGGTCCGGATCGGGGAAATAGCGGTAGTCGTGCGCCTCCTCCTTCGAGCGCAGGGAGCGCGTCTCGCCCTTGGCGGGGTCGTAGAGCCGGGTCTCCTGGTCGATCACGCCGCCGTCCTCGAGGATGCCGATCTGGCGGCGGGCCTCGACCTCGATCGCCTGGCCGATGAAGCGGATCGAGTTGACGTTCTTGATCTCGCAGCGCGTGCCGAAGGGCTCGCCCGGCTTGCGGACGGAGACGTTGACGTCGGCGCGCAGATTGCCCTTCTCCATGTCGCCATCGCAGGAGCCGATATAGCGCAGGATGGTGCGCAGCTTGGAGACATAGGCCTTGGCCTCTTCGGCCGAGCGCAGGTCGGGCTTGGAGACGATCTCCATCAGCGCCACGCCCGAGCGGTTGAGGTCGACGAAGCTCATGGTCGGATGCTGATCGTGCATCGACTTGCCGGCATCCTGCTCGAGATGCAGCCGCTCGATGCCGACGCTGATCTGCTCGGTCGGCGACAGGTCGACCGCGATCTCGCCCTCGCCGACGACGGGATGCTTGTACTGGCTGATCTGGTAGCCCTGGGGCAGGTCGGGGTAGAAATAATTCTTGCGGTCGAAGACCGAGCGCTTGTTGATCTTCGCGTTGAGGCCGAGCCCGGTGCGGACCGCCTGGCGCACGCACTCCTCGTTGATCACCGGCAGCATGCCCGGCATCGCCGCGTCGACCAGGCTGACATGGGCATTCGGCTCGCCGCCGAACGCCGTCGAGGACCCCGAGAACAGCTTGGCGTTGGAGGTGACCTGGGCGTGGATCTCGAGGCCGATCACGACCTCCCAGTCGCCGGTCGCGCCCTTGATCAGTTTCTTCGGATCGGCGGGGCGGACATGCGCATTCATCGGGTGGCTTCCATCAGGTGTTGCTGCTGACGCGGTCGCGCGCGTCCCTCAGGTAGAACTTCGGCCCGCCGCCAGCAAGCATCTGTTGCCCCGGTTCGGAGCCGCCGCGCGGCTGTTGCGGCCGATCGCCGATGAAAATTGCCGCAAAATGTCGAGTGAAGAAACTTGACAATCGTCAGCGGGATGGGGTTGTTGCGCATTCGGCCGGAAACCGTGAAGGTTGCGCCGCGCCCGCATTTTCGGAGTTTCACATGATCCGCCGCTCCAGCCGGGCCTTCATCGCTCTGGCGGCCCTGCTCCCGGTCCTGTCCGCCGAGGCGCTCGCGCAGGGCGCACCGCCGGCCCCGCCCGTCACCGTCGCGACGCCGCTGGCGAAGCGCGTCACCAATTGGGACGAATTCACCGGCCGCTTCGAGGCGAGCGAGCAGGTCGACGTGCGCGCCCGCGTCTCGGGCTTCGTCGAATCTGTGCATTTCCGCGACGGCGACCTCGTCAAATCCGGTGACCTGCTGTTCACCGTCGACCAGCGCCCCTACAAGCTCGCTGTCGACGCGGCGCGGGCCGAGGTGGCGCGCGCCAAGGCGCAGGTCGAGCTCGCCCAGAACGAGGTCGAGCGCGCCGAGGGGCTGACGCAGAACCGCACCATCACCGCCCGCGACATCGACCAGCGCCGCGCCAACCTCAACAGCGCGATCGCCAGCCAGCAGGCGGCCGAGGCCAATCTCAAGACGGCCGAACTCAACCTGGAATGGACTCAGGTGCGCGCGCCGCTCGCCGGCCGGGTCTCGAACCGGCGCGTCGATCCCGGCAACCTGATCTCCGGCGGCCAGTCGGGCGCGACTCTGCTGACGACGATCGTCGCGGTCGATCCGATCAGGTTCGTCTTCGACGCCTCGGAGGCCGACTATCTGCGCTATACGCAGTCGCAGGATCTGCGGAAGCCAGGGACCCCGGTGCGCGTGCGGCTTTCGAGCGAAACCAAATGGGACCGCGAAGGCAAGATCGACTTCGTCGACAATGCGCTGAACGCCCGGACCGCGACGATCCGCACCCGCGCCGTCTTCCCCAATCCCGACGGGCTGCTCACTCCGGGAACCTTCGGGCGGCTGCGACTCTTCGCCGGCGAGGCCGACGCCCTGCTGGTGCCGGATTCGGTCATCGTCTCCGATCAGGCCAACAAGATCGTGCTGACGGTCGGGCCGGAGAACAAGGTGGTGCCGAAGCCGGTGCAGCTCGGCCAGATCACCGACGGCCTGCGCGTGATCACCAAGGGGCTCACGCCGAGCGACAAGGTGATCGTGACCGGCATCGCCAATCCGATGGTGCGGCCCGGCGTGGCGGTGACGCCGCAGCCGACCGAGATCAAGGCGGCCGCCGCCAAGTGACCGCCTGACGGCGGCGTCGAGGGCGGACGGTCTCTCCGTCCGCCCTGCCCAAGCCTTCGTGTTCGCCGCGATTCCGGACGGAGACCCAAGTCTCCATCGTCGTGGAATTGCCTACGGCCAGGACCATCGCATGTTCCGCTTCGCCCATTTCTTCATCGACCGGCCGATCTTCGCGACCGTCCTCTCGGTGCTGCTGACGATCGCCGGCGCCATCACGCTGCGCACCCTGCCGATCGCCGAATATCCCGAGATCGCGCCGCCGACCGTCACGATCTCGGCGAGCTATCCCGGCGCCTCGGCCGAGGTCGTCGCCTCGACAGTGGCGGCGCCGATCGAGCAGGAGGTCAACGGCGTCGACGACATGCTCTACATCTCGTCGCAGTCGACCGGCGACGGGCGCGTCACGATCAACGTCGTCTTCAAGGCCGGCACCGATGTCGACCAGGCCCAGGTGCTCGTACAGAACCGGGTCTCGGCGGCCGAGCCGCGCCTGCCGCAGGAGGTGCGCGCGCTCGGCCTGCAGGTGCGCAAGGCCTCGCCGGACTTCCTGATGGTCATCCACATGCTCTCGCCGGACGGCTCGCGCGACCAGCAATACGTCTCGAACTACACGACTCTCAACGTCAAGGACGTGCTGACCCGCGTCGAGGGCGTCGGCAACGTCCAGGTCTTCGGCGCACGCGACTATTCGATGCGTGTCTGGCTCGACCCGGCCAAGGTGGCGGCGCGCAACCTGACCGCCGGCGACGTCGTCGCCGCGATCCGGGCCGCCAACATCCAGGTCGCGGCGGGCGCGATCAACCAGCCGCCGGCAGCCTCGGACGGCGCCTTCCAGCTTTCGGTCAACACGCTCGGGCGTCTGACCAGCGTCGACGAGTTCTACAACATCGTCGTCCGCTCGGACGCCGATGGCGGCACGATCCGCGTGCGCGACATCGCGCGCGTCGAGCTCGGCGCGCAGGATTATCTGTCGAACTCCTATCTCGACAACAAGGAAGCCGTCGCCATCGGCGTCTTCCAGCGTCCCGGCACCAATGCGCTCGCCGCCTCGGACGCGCTCATCAAGACGATGCAGGAGCTGTCGAAGAGCTTCCCGGCCGGCGTCGAGCACACCATCGTCTACAACCCGACGGAGTTCATCAGGGAATCCGTCTCGGCCGTGGTCACGACGCTGCTCGAGGCGATCGCGCTCGTGGTGATCGTGGTGATCCTGTTCCTTCAGACCTGGCGCGCCGCGATCATCCCGATCATCGCGATTCCGGTCTCGCTGGTCGGCACCTTCCTGATCATGAGCGCGGTCGGGATCTCCTTCAACACGATCTCGCTGCTGGCGCTCGTGCTGGCGATCGGCATCGTCGTCGACGACGCGATCGTCGTGGTCGAGAACGTCGAGCGCTATCTGGCGCAGGGCATGAGCGCCGTGGACGCCGCGCACAAGACCATGGACGAGGTCGGCGGCGCGCTGCTGGCGATCGCCCTCGTGCTCTGCGCCGTGTTCATCCCGACCGCCTTCATCACCGGCCTGCAGGGGACGTTCTACCAGCAGTTCGCGGTGACGATCGCAGCCTCGACGGCGATCTCGTGCTTCGTCTCGCTGACGCTGTCCCCGGCCCTGTCGGCGATCCTGCTGAAGCCGCACAGCCATGCCGAGCCGACCGGCTTCCTGGCGACGCTCACGGCGCCGCTGCGCTGGTTCTTCAAGTATTTCAACAAGGCTTTCGACTGGCTCTCGCGCGGCTATGGCGCGGTGACCTCGCGCCTGATCCGCATCGGCGTGGTGATGCTGCTGGTCTATGCCGGCCTGATCGCGGTCGCCGGCCAACGGCTCGCGGCAATTCCGACCGGTCTCGTGCCGCAGCTCGACCGCGGCTATTTCATCGCCGTCTTCCAGTTGCCGCCCGGCTCCTCCCTGCCACGGACGGACGCGGTCCTCCGCAAGGCGACCGAGGTCCTGCTGTCGCGCCCGGGCGTGGCGCACGCCGTCGCCTTCGCCGGCCTCGACGGCGCGACTTTCACGCTCGCGCCGAATGCCGGCGTCGCTTTCGTCACGCTCACCGACTTCAAGGAGCGGGCCAAGCAGGGTCTGACCACCCAGGGCATCCTCAACGACCTGCGCACCCAGCTGTTCGGGATCGGCGAGGCCTTCGCGCTGATCATCGAACCTCCGGCGGTTCCCGGCATCGGCACCGGCGGCGGCCTCAAGGGCTACGTCCAGGATCGCGGCGGCAAGGGCCTGCAGGCGCTCGAAGGCGCGACCTGGGCGGTGGCCGGAACGGCGGGCCAGTCCCCCGGCATCCAGCAGCCCTTCACCCTGTTCTCGACCAGGACGCCGCAGATCTACGCCGACATCGACCGCACCAAGGCCGAGATGCTCGGCGTCCCCGTGACGCGCGTGTTCGAGACGCTGTCGATCTACATGGGTTCCGCCTATGTCAACGACTTCAACATTCTCGGCCGCACCTTCCGGGTCACGGCACAGGCCGACAATCCGAACCGGCTCGACATCCGCGACGTCGCCGATCTGAAGACGCGCAACGCCGACGGCGAGATGGTGCCGATCGGCTCGGTCGCGACCTTCTCCGACACCACGGGCGCCTATCGCGTGCCGCGCTATAACCTCTACCCGGCCGCCGAGGTGCAGCTGTCGATGGCGCGCGGCTATTCGACCGGCCAGGGCATCGCGGCAGTGGAGCAGATCGCGCAGAAGGTTCTGCCGGCCGGCTTCGGCTTCGAATGGACCGAGATCGCGCTGCAGGAGAAGCTCGCGGGCAACACCGCGATCATCGCCTTCGGCCTCGCCGTCGTCTTCGTCTTCCTGCTGCTGGCCGCTCTCTACGAGAGCTGGACGCTGCCGCTCGCAGTCATCCTGATCGTGCCGATGTGCATCCTCGCTGCGATGGTCGGCGTCGGCTACAAGGATTTCGACCGCAACGTGCTGGTCGATATCGGCCTCGTCGTGCTCGTCGGCCTCGCGGCGAAGAACGCGATCCTGATCGTGGAGTTCGCCAAGCAGGCGGAGGACGAGGGCATGAGCCGGCGCGACGCCGCGATCGCCGCCGCGCGGACCCGGCTGCGGCCGATCCTGATGACCTCGCTCGCGTTCATCCTCGGCGTGCTGCCGCTGACCACCTCGATCGGCGCCGGCGCGGAGATGCGTCAGGTGCTCGGCGTCGCGGTGTTCTCCGGCATGATCGGCGTCACTGCCTTCGGCCTGCTGTTCACCCCGGTGTTCTATGTTGTGGTGCGCTGGCTCGCCGGGCTCGGCAGCCAGAAGAAGCCGGCGGAACCGAAACACGCAGCGCCCCAGGCGCACTGACGGCGCCACAGCCCCGCCACTGCCGTGGCGGGGCTTCTTTCAGGCGCGGCCTGCCGGCGCGGCTCAGTTCTGCCGGATCTTCGCGCCCTTGATCACGACATCCGAACTCGCGGTCGCGCTGATCTTGCCGCTCGCCCGGATCGTCACGTCCTTGCCCTTGAGATCGACGGAGCCGTCCTTCTTCAGGGCGAGCTCCGCCGAGCCGGCGTCGAGGAGGACGCCGTCGGCGGCCTTCGCCACCAGCGCCTTGCCGGCGGCGATGGCGAAATCCCTGCTGCTGTCGAGATCGATGCTGACCGACGCCGCGACCTCGAAGGCGCGGGTCGCCAGGGAGATCTCGCGATTGGCGTTCAATCCGAGCGCCGTGCCGGCGCTGAGGCCGATGCTGGTGCCGGCGCTCGCCCGCATGCCGGCGCCGACATTGACGACATAGGCCGATCCGACCGCCGTGCGGAAATTGCTGCCGACCGTCAGCACCAGTTCGGCCCCGACATTGATCGTGCAGCTGCCGCCGGCGGTGATCGACAGCCCGGCCGGCGCGGTGATGGCGAGGGCGCCGCCGCGCCCGACATTGACCGCCTGCAGCAAGGCGGCGAGCTGCGCCTCGAGCACGGCGATCCGCCGGCTCAGCGCGTCGACCTCCGGCGTCGCCATGACTGTGCCCCTTCTTTTGTGGCTGGCCGACACAATCTAACACCGACCGTGACGCGTCACGGTGCCGCTATCCCTTTGCGTCGCGACACCGAGTCCGCTGCGTCACATCCAGAGAGCATCGCATCGACAAGGCTTCCCGAGTGACCGCACGCCCTGCCCTGCTCTGGTTTCGCGACGATCTGCGCCTTGCCGACAATCCGGCCCTGCAAGCGGCGCTCGACCACGGCCCGCTCATCTGCCTCTACATCCTCGACAGCTCGGCCGAGCGCAGGCCGATCGGCGCCGCCGCGCGCTGGTGGCTGTCGCGCTCGCTGACGGCGCTGTCCGAGGCGATCGCGGCGAAGGGCGGCGAGTTGCTGATCCTGCGCGGCGGTCCGGCCGAACTGTTGCCGGCTCTCGTCGAACTCGCCGGCTGCCGTCATGTCCTATGGAACAGGCGCTATGACGGCGCGGCGATCGCCCTCGACAAGTCGCTCAAGGCGACGCTCGCTGCGGCGGGCGCCAGCGTCGAAAGCTTCAACGCCGGCCTGCTCAACGAGCCCTGGCAGGTGACCACGAAGGCCGGCGGGCCCTTCAGGATGTTCACGCCCTATTGGCGGGCCGCACGCGATTGCGGCGAGCCGGCGGCTCCGCTCCCCGCGCCTGCAGCACTGACCAGGGCGGCGCTGCCGCCTGCGCTGCGCGAGCAGGCCCTCACTGTCGCGGATCTCGCGCTCGAACCGACCGCGCCGGACTGGGCCGGCGGCTTGCGCGCAACCTGGTCGCCGGGCGAGGACGGCGCGCGCAAGCGTCTCGCCGGCTTCCTCGACGGCGCGCTCGACGGCTATCGCGACGGACGCGACCGGCCCGACCGGCCCTCGACGTCGCGGCTGTCGCCGCATCTGCGCTTCGGGGAGATCGGCCCGCGCCAGATCTGGCATGCGCTCCAGGCGGCGCTGGCGGCGGGGCGGACGCCGGGCTCGGCCGGCGACGTCGAGAAGTTCCTCGCCGAGCTCGGCTGGCGCGAATTCTCTTATCACCTGCTGTTCCACAACCCCGACCTCGCCGAGGACAATCTCGACCGGCGCTTCGACGCGATGCCGTGGCTGAACGACGCGGCCGCGCTGGCCGCCTGGCGGGCGGGGCGGACCGGCTATCCGATCGTCGATGCCGGCATGCGCGAGCTCTGGCAGACCGGCTGGATGCACAATCGGGTCCGGATGATCACGGCCTCCTTTCTGATCAAGCATCTGCTGAGCGACTGGCGCGCCGGAGAAGCCTGGTTCTGGGATACGCTGGTCGATGCGGACCCGGCGAGCAATCCGGCGAGCTGGCAATGGATCGCCGGCTGCGGCGCCGATGCGGCACCCTATTTCCGGGTCTTCAACCCGGTGATCCAGGGCGAGAAATTCGATCCCGACGGCGCCTATGTCCGGCGCTTCGTGCCGGAACTGACGGGGCTCGACGCCAGAGTCGTCCATCGTCCCTGGGAGGCGCCGGCCGACGCCCTGGCGCGAGCGGGAATCGTCCTCGGCCGGGATTATCCGAGGCCGATCGTCGCGCTCGATGCCGGGCGTCGGCGCGCGCTCGACGCCTTCTCGACACTCAGGCCGGAATGACGACGCCCTCCATGACCTCCGCCTCAGCCCCTCGCGCGCCATTCGTCAGCCGCGCGGCGCTCGCCGCCGACCTCGCCAGCCTCGGCATCGATCCGGGCGACGCGGTGATGGTCCACGCCGCGGTCAGCAAGGTCGGCCGCCTCCTCGACGGCCCCGACACGGTCGTCGCGGCGCTCCGCGATGCCGTCGGCTCGAACGGTACCGTCCTCGCCTATGCGGATTGGGAGGCGCGCTACGAAGAGCTGATGGACGCGGACGGACGCGTGCCGCCGCTATGGCGCGACCATGTCCCGCCCTTCGATCCACAGCGTTCGCGGGCGATCCGCGACAATGGCGTGCTGCCGGAATCCCTGCGGACGACGCCCGGGGCGCGGCGCAGCGGCAATCCCGGCGCCTCGGTGGTCGCGCTCGGCGCGAAGGCCGACTGGTTCACCGCCGATCATCCGCTCGACTACGGCTATGGCGAAGGCTCGCCCTTCGCGAAGCTGGTCGAGACCGGCGGCAAGGTGCTGCTGCTCGGCGCGCCGCTCGACACGCTGACCCTGCTGCACCATGCCGAGCATCTGGCCCGCATTCCCGGCAAGCGCATCAGGCGGATCGAGGTGCCGCTGGCGACGCCGGCGGGAGCGCTCTGGTGCCCGATCGAAGAGTTCGACACCGGCGATCCGATCGTCGCGGGACTCGCCGAGGATTATTTCGCGACGGTCGTGAGCGACTTCCTCGCGGCTGGCCAAGGCCGTCAGGGCCTGGTCGGCGCCGCCCGCTCCGTGCTGGTCGAGGCCGCGGCGATCACGGACTTCGGCGTAAGCTGGCTCGAGCGCCGCTTCGGCGCGCCCGGCGCGTGATCCGCACGCGGCCGTCGCGGGCGCCGGGTCGCTACGCCGCCTCCTCGCGGCGCCCGCCGCGATGGCCTCCGGCCATCCGGCGAACCGCCCAGAAATAGACCGGGTAAGGCAGGAGCCGCATCGCCTTCACCAGCCAGGCGAGGCGGCGCGGAAAGGTGATCTCGAAGCGGTCTCTGGCGAATCCGTCGACGATGCGCGAGGCGGCCTCGTCCAGCGGCAGCAGGAACGGCATCGGGAAGCGGTTGGCCTGCGTCATCGGCGTGTCGACGAAGCCGGGATTGACCAGCTGCAGGCGGATGCCGAGCCGGTCGCAATCGAATTTCAGCGCTTCGCAGAGATGGATCGCGGCCGCCTTCGACGCGCCATAGGCCGCGGCCCCGGGCAGGCCGCGAGAGCCGGCCAGCGAGGCGTTGACCGCGATCCGCCCCTCGCCGCGCGCCGCCATACGCTCGGCGACGGCGGCAGCGCCGCAGACGATACCCATCAGGTTGACCGCGAAGGCCTGCTCGAAAGCCGCGACATCGATCAGGCCCGGCCCGCTCCGGGGCGCGAGGCCGGCATTGAGGAAGGCGAGCGCGATCGGCCCGTGCACGCTCTCGATGACGTCGACGATGGCGGCCATCGCCGCGGCATCGGAGACGTCCCCGGCATGCGCGACGATCCGCCCCGGCAGCCCGGCAGCTCCCAGCGCCAGCGCCTCCAGCCGATCGAGCCGACGAGCGGTGGCGGCGACCGTCCAGCCCCGGCGCGCCAGCTCCAGCGCCACGGCCGCGCCGATGCCGGAGCTCGCGCCGGTCACCCAGGCGACGCCTTCTGGCCGTTTGCGCGGCATGGTCATGTCTCGGGCGATCCTCCGGCCGGCGCCTCGGCAGTCTGCACCGGACCCTAGACAGGCCGGCGCCGCGGCGGAAGCCCCGCCGGCCGCGTCCCTGCCGCGCCCTCCACCGGCTTTTCCGGCCCGCGCCGGCCTGCGATAAGCACAGGGGCCTGACCCGATCGGCTTGCATCGCAGGCGGATCGGAACGGCCTTGTCTGAAAGTGAGAGACGGATCCACCCGGTCGGATTGCGCAATCCGATCGAATCCGGCTCTGGCGAAGGAGATCGCGATGCCGACCGAATTGCTGTTCCGGGCCGACGCCTACCTGACCGAGACGCCCGCGACCGTCGTCGCCGTCAACGAGCGCGGCGGCATCGCGCTGGACAGGACCGTATTCTATGCCACCGGCGGCGGCCAGCCGGGCGATGCCGGCGTGCTGGTCCGGGCCGACGGCACGCAGGTCGCGATCGGCACGGCGATCTACGACCCGGAGGACAAGAGCCGCGTCCTGCACGTCCCGCTCGAAGGGCAGGCTCCGCTCTCCGCCGGCGAAAGCGTCACGGCGAAGCTCGACTGGGAGCGCCGGCTGAAGCGCATGCGCATCCACACGGCCCTGCACCTGCTCAGCGTCGTGCTGCCCTACCCCGTCACCGGCGGCGCGATCGGCGACGGCGACGGTCGCCTCGATTTCGACATTCCGGAAGGCGGGCTCGACAAGGCCGAGCTGACCGAGAAGCTCAACGCGCTGGTGGCAAAGAACGCGGCGATCACCGAGCGCTGGATCACCGACGCGGAGCTCGACGCCAATCCCGGGCTGGTCAAGACCATGTCGGTCAAGCCGCCGCGGGGCTCGGGCCGGGTCCGGCTGGTCTCGATCGAGGGCATCGACCTGCAGCCCTGCGGCGGCACGCATGTGCGCAACACCGCCGAGATCGGCGCGGTCGTGGTCACCGATGTCGAGAAGAAGGGCAAGCAGAACCGGCGCGTGCGCATCGCGCTCTCCTGAGTTTCCTGCCAGAACATCCCGTAACGACTTGACTTCCGAGGAACCGCGCATGACCCGCCCCGACATCTTCGTCTCAACCCAGTGGCTGGCCGAGCGGCTCGACGCGCCGGACATCGTCGTCCTCGACGGCTCGTTCTACCTGCCGGCGCAGGGGCGCGACGCCAACGCCGAATACGCGCAGCAGCGCATTCCCGGCGCGGTGCGCTTCGACATCGACGTGATCAAGGACGAGGGCTCCAATCTGCCGCACATGCTGCCGCGGCCGGATGCCTTCGCCGCCGCGGTCGGCGCCATGGGCATCGGCGACGGCATGCGCATCGTCGTCTATGACGGGCTCGGCCTGTTCTCGGCGCCGCGGGTGCGCTGGACCTTCCAGACCTTCGGCGCGAAGGACGTGGTGATCCTGGAAGGCGGCATGCCGCAATGGCTGGCGGAAGGCCGGCCGGTCGAGGACGGAGCGCCGAAGCCGCGCAAGCCGCGCAGCTTCACCGCGAGGCTCGACCATTCCGCCGTCGCAGACATCGACGACGTGGCGCGGGCGCTGGAGAGCGGCGCGATCCAGGTGGTCGACGCCCGCCCGGCCGACCGCTTCCGCGGCGAGGCGGCAGAGCCCCGCGCCGGCCTGCGCTCCGGCCACATGCCGGGCGCGCTCAACCTGCCCTCCTCCGCATTGGTGGCGGACGGCAAGCTCAAGGCGCCGGAGGCGATCGTCGCCGCCTTCCGCGACGCCGGTGTCGATCTCGACCGCCCGGTGCTGACCACCTGCGGCTCCGGCGTGTCGGCGGTCATCCTGTCGACGGCGCTCGAGTCGATCGGCAAGCCGGCACGCGCGATCTATGACGGCTCCTGGGCCGAATGGGGCGCGAGCGAGCGCCCGGTCGCGACCGGACCGGCGGGGCCCTGATCGCTGACCGACCCGGCCGGTTCGGCGATCGCCCTATCGAGCGCACGGGTCGCGGCGATCCGGCGCCGCCGAACCTCTGCGCCTCGACCGGAACTCCGGCCGCCGGCTTGTTGCAGCGCGGGATGCCGGCGCGAGGCGTGCTGTCGCAAATGGGCTGGCGCCCGGGTCGGCAGAGAATCCCGCATCGGGCAGCAAGCCACCCGCATGCGAAGAATCGGATTCGGCAAACGTTCTCCCCGCGGCGTTTCGCCTCACGCGCCTTTTGGTTCGCGCGATTCCGCGAGATCGGCGCGAAAAACCGCACTTTGCCCAAATTAAGGTCAGCCCTGCTGTCCCTTCCCCCTTGCGGCTCGATCGGGGGCATCCTATGTCCTGTGCACCGCAGCAGCGATGCTGTGGCGCCCTCCTTGGGCGTTTCCTCCCTAGACTTGGGCCTGCGCTCCGGCGTGGGCCTTTTTCTTTGCGGGCCCAGGCGGTGGCAGCCGGCGGTGGGCAATGGGAGTGCGCCGGGGCTGCCCATCGCATGCAACCCAGCCGCGCCCGCAACCGTCGCAGCGATGTTCCGTTGCACCGGATGCGGGCGGCATTTGATCGGCCACGCCCATTGGGCAACCTTACCCAGCCGGCGGCGATCGGACTCGACCTTTGGTCGCCCGCCGCTATATTCATTCGCACATAGCGAAATGCCGCAGCGAGGGCCTCATGCGATCGAACCGCCGCCACCTCCTGGGTTTCACTGCGGTGCTGCTGATCGGCAGCGCCACCTTGGCCGGCCCGGCCCTCGGCCAGGGCAAGGATCTGGTGATCTTCGCCGCGGCGAGCCTGAAGAACGCGCTCGACGAGGCGGCGGGCAATTGGGCGAAGGACAGCGGCAGGCCGGCGCCGAAGATCTCCTATGCGGCGAGCAATGTGCTGGCGAAGCAGCTCGAACAGGGCGCGCCGGCCGATCTTTTCCTCTCGGCCGACCTGGACTGGATGGACTACGCGCAGAGGAAGAACCTGATCAGACCCGACAGCCGGGTCAGCCTGCTCGCCAACCGGATCGTGCTGATCGCGCCCGCCGACGCCAGGACCGCGGTGGCGCTCACCCCCGGCGTCGACCTCGCCGCCGTGCTAGGCTCCGGCCGGCTCGCCATGGCCAATGTCGAGTCGGTGCCGGCCGGCAAATACGGCAAGGCGGCGCTGGAGAAGCTCGGCGGCTGGGACAAGGTCAAGGACAAGCTGGCCCAGGCCGACAATGTCCGCGCCGCGCTGCTGCTGGTCTCGCGCGGCGAAGCGCCGCTCGGCATCGTCTACGCCACCGACGCGGCCGCCGACCCGAAGGTCAAGGTGGTCGCGACCTTCCCGGAGGAGAGCCATCCGCCGATCGTCTATCCCGTCGCCATCACCCGGGAGTCGGGCAATCCGGACGCGCAGGGCTTCCTCTCCTATCTGCGTGGCAGCGGCGCCAAGGGCAGCTTCGAGAAGCAGGGCTTCACGGTGCTGAACAAGCCGGCCTCGTCCTCGTGAGAGATCGCTCGTGAGCGACTGGCTGTCGCCGCAGGAATGGACGGCTGTCCGCCTCAGCCTGGTCGTCGCCACCACCGCCATGCTGGCGAGCCTGCTGCCCGGGCTCGCGGTCGCCTGGCTGCTGGCGCGCGGACGCTTCTGGGGCAAGTCGCTGCTCGACGCGCTCATCCATCTGCCGCTGATCATGCCGCCGGTCGTCACCGGCTACCTCCTGCTGATCGGCTTCGGCCGGCGCGGGCCGATCGGCCAGGTCCTCGACGACTGGTTCGGCATCGTCCTGTCGTTCCGCTGGACGGGCGCCGCGCTCGCCTGCGCGGTGATGGGCTTTCCGCTGCTGGTCCGGGCGATCAGGCTCTCGATCGAGGCGATCGACCGCAAGCTCGAGGATGCGGCGGGAACGCTCGGCGCCGGCCCGTTCTGGGTGTTCCTGACGGTAACGCTGCCGCTCGCCTTGCCCGGCATCCTCGCAGGGATGATCCTCTGCTTCGCCAAGGCGATGGGCGAATTCGGCGCGACCATCACCTTCGTCTCCAACATCCCTGGCGAGACGCAGACCCTGCCTTCGGCGATCTACACCCTCACCCAGGTCCCCGACGGCGATGCCGGCGCGATGCGCCTCACCCTGATCTCGATCGCGATCTCGGTCGCGGCGCTGCTGGCGTCGGAACTGCTGGCGCGGCTGGTCGGGCGCCGGCTACCCGTCGCATGAGCGCCGTCGTCGAGGTCTCCGCGAGGCATCGGCTGGGTGCCTTCGCGCTCGACGCCGCCTTCGCCTCGAACGGGCGCCTGACGGCGCTGTTCGGGCGCTCGGGCTCGGGCAAGACCACGCTCATCAACGTGATATCGGGCCTGATCCGGCCGCAGGCCGGCCGCGTCGTCGTCGACGGGCGGGTGATGGTCGACAGCGCGGCCGGCATCTTCGTGCCGAAACATCGGCGTCGCATCGGCTATGTTTTCCAGGAGGCGCGGCTGTTCCCGCATCTGACGGTGCGGCAGAACCTGCTCTATGGTCGCTGGTTCGCTCCCAGGACGGAGGATCGCGGCAGTAGGCTCGACGACGTGCTCGACCTGCTCGGCATCGGCCATCTGCTGCACAGAGCCCCCGGCACGCTCTCCGGCGGCGAGAAGCAGCGCGTCGCGATCGGCCGTGCCTTGCTGGCGAAGCCGGGCCTGCTCCTGATGGACGAGCCGCTCGCTTCGCTCGACGAGCAGCGCAAGGCCGAGATCCTGCCCCATATCGAGCGCCTGCGCGACGGCTTCGGCATTCCGATCGTCTATGTCTCGCACTCGATCGCCGAGGTGGCACGGCTCGCGACGCATCTCGTCATCCTCGACCAGGGCCGGGTGACGATGAGCGGGCCGACTGCCGAGCTCATGTCCCGCCCCGACATACCGATCCTCTCGAGCGCCCCGGAAGCCGGCGCGATCATCGAGGCCCGCGTCCTGCGTCATGAGCCCGAACACGGGTTGACGATCCTGCAGACGCCGATGGGGCCGCTGCAGATCGCGCGGCGCAGCGTGCCGGAAGGAGCGCAGCTGCGCGTGCGCATCCTCGCCAGGGACGTGATGCTCAGCCTCAGGCCGCTCGACGAGATCAGCGCCCTGAACGTCCTGCCGGGAACCGTCTCCGCGATCGGCGGCCGGCATGGCGACGGCGCCGCGCTCGAGGTGAGGCTCGATTGCAACGGCGCCGGCCTGCTCGCCCGCCTGACGGCGAAATCGGCGGAGCAATTGCGGCTCGCCCCCGGCAGCGCGGTCTATGCCGTGATCAAGAGCGTCTCGATCGATACGCCGTGAGCGCTCAGGCCTTCCTGCCGGGCTCGCGCTCGGGCGCGGTCGGCGAAATCGCGGCGCGCAGTTCCGCGATCTCGGCGGCACCGGCCGCCAGCGCCTTCGCCTCGATCGCGCGGTAATGGGCGACGACCTCGCGGCCGAGCGCGGTGAGATGCGCGCCGCCGCCTTTGGCCCCGCCGGGCTGGGCCTCGACCAGCGGTACCCGGAAAATGCGGTTGAGATCGTCGACCAGCAGCCAGGCGCGACGATAGGACATCTTCATCGCGCGGCCGGCGGCCGAGATCGAGCCGGTCTCGCAGATCGATTCCAGCAGTTGCACCTTGCCGGGGCCGAGACGCCCGCCCGGCGAGAAGTCGAGCCGGAAACTGAAGCGCGTGGCCGGCAGGGGCCGATCGGCCTTTGACAAGGGCAGTCCTCCGTCGCCCCGCAACGCTCAGTAGAGCCGCGTGCGGTAGCCCTCTTCGACATTGGCGTCGGCTTCGGTAGGGTCGATCGCCCTGGTCTGCTCGGCAACGACGCGGCCGAGGCTGGGGAAGCTCCCGCGCTCGACCTGCGACTCCGGCGCCCACAGCTTCGAGCGGATCAGCGCCTTGCCGCAATGGAAATAGGCTTCCTCGACTGAGACGATCAGGCCGAGCTTCGGCGCCTTCTCCTGCATGGCCAGGGGCGCCAGCAGCGTGGCGTCGGTGGTCAGCCGCGCCCGGCCGTTGACGCGCAGCGTCTCGTTGATGCCCGGCACGAAGAAGATCAGGCCGACGCCGGGCGCGCCCAGGACATTGCCGTAGGAATCGACCCGGTTGTTGCCGCGCCGGTCGGGAATCAGCAGCGTCCGGTCGTCGAGCACCTGCACGAAGCCGGGGCCGTCGCCGCGCGGGCTGGCATCTGCCCGGCCCTCGCTGTCGGCGCTCGCCAGGACGAGGAAGGGCGAGAGCGCGATGAAATCGCGGCAGAACCGGTCGAGCCGGTCGAGCACCTTCTTCTCCGCGAGCGGGTGCACCTCGCCGAGAAACGAACGCAGCTGCGCCGCGTCGTCGACCGTCGCGTGCGGCTTTTCGGCAAGCGTCATCACAATCTCCATTCCCGGGCAGCAGCCGGCGCCCCTTGATAGCCGGTGTCATCGCTCCGAGTCATCCGGGCCGAAGCGCAGCGACGAGCCGGATCCATGCCTGAGCACGCCCGGGTTTCAGACAGAACCACACCGTCATTCCGGGTCAGGCGGCAGATCTGAGCCCGGAACCCACGAACACAACGATCGCCTCCAGGAGCGCGGCATTCGACACCCCTCCTGCCCCAGCGACAATGGTCATGGGTTCCGGGCTCGCCGCTTCGCGGCGCCCCGGAATGACGGTGTGGGTTCCTCCAGTTGCCCGGGACGGCCCAGTGCATTTCACGTGATGCGCCGCACGCTGTCGGCGATCTCCTGCGGCTCGAACAGGCGCTTCCAGTCGGGCTTCAGGATCGTCTCCTTGCCGAAGACGATCGCCTTGTTGCAGGCGTCGGAGAAGACGCCCTGGACCTCGCCGAACGTGACGGCCGCCAGGATGTTCATGTGGCCGAGCAGGAAGTCATGCGCGGCCTGGCGCGGCACGCCGCGGGCGATCGCCTCCTCCATCGCCTCGCGCATCGCGTCGAGCAGCGTGGCGCAGACAGTCTCGGAGAGACCGGGCTCGAGGATCGCCATCTGCGCGACGGTGACGCGATGCGAGCGCATCACCGGCGCCCAGATCGCCCGCGCCACCTCCTCGCCGAGGGCGTAATGCGCCTCCGGCCCCTGCATCAGCGCGTTGACGATGTGCTGCTTCGCCGCGATCCCGCCGAAATGATCGGCCCGTGCCGCCGGGTCGGTCTCGTCGTTGAAGATCGGCGGGTGGCAGGGATGGGTGACGAAATAGGTGATGTCGGCGCGCTCGGGCAGATGCCCGGCATGAGGCGCCGCGGCGTCGAGGATGGCGACGATCGTCCCCGCGGCGAGCTTCGGCACGAGTTCGCGCGCGACCGCGCCGACAGCGGTATCCGGCACCGCCAGGATCACGACCGCGGCGCCGGCGATCGCCGCTTCCGGCTCGACGCAGGCCACGCCCAAGGCCTCGCGGACCCGGTCGCGGCCGGCCGGGCTCACCTCGACATGGCGTGTTTCGAAGCGCGAGCGGGCGAGGTTGCGGCCGAGCCGCATGCCCATCTTGCCGCCGGCGCCGAACAGGGCGACCACCGTCATCGTCTTCCTCCCGGGTTCGCGCGCCGGTCAGCGCCGCAGTCCCCGACAAGCTCGCAAGCCCTGCTGCCAGACGTCAACGCCGGATCCCCTCGCCCGCGTCTGCCCGCCCTCCGGCGGACGCATGCCCCGCCCGTCGACCTTGCATGCAAGACCAGGCTGATGATTGACGCTTCCGGACGTTGACGGGATAGTCGGCGCCCCGAACACGCCTGCCGGAACGCCATGCCTCGCCCGACCCCCTCCACCGCTCTCGAAACCCTGCGCGTGCTCGATCTGACGCGCGTGCGGGCCGGGCCGACCTGCGCCCGCATCTTCGCCGATTTCGGCGCCGACGTGATCAAGATCGAAAGCCCGCCGGGGCTCGATCCGAACGAGAACATGAGCGGGCCGCGGCATGGCTACGACATGCAGAATCTGCACCGGAACAAGCGCTCCCTGACGCTCAACCTGAAGAAGGAGCCGGCCAGGGCGATCCTGCGCCGGCTCATCGCCGGCGCCGACCTGCTGGTCGAGAATTTCCGGCCCGATGTGAAGGAGCGGCTCGGCCTCGATTTCGAGACGCTGCACGCCCTCAACCCGCGCCTGATCCTGGTCTCGATCTCGGGCTTCGGCCAGAGCGGGCCCTATCGCCTGCGCGCCGGCTTCGACCAGATCGCCCAGGGCATGGGCGGGATGATGTCGGTCACCGGCCTGCCCGGCCAGGGGCCGGTGCGCGCCGGCATCGCCGTCGCCGATTCCGCCGCCGGGCTCTATGGCGCGATCGGCGCGCTGGTCGCGCTGCAGGAGCGTGCCGTCTCGGGGAAGGGGCAATGGGTGCAGACCTCGCTGCTCGAGGCCCAGATCGGCATGATGGATTTCCAGGTGGCGCGCTATCTGGTCGAGGGCAAGGTGCCGCCGCAGGCGGGCAACGACCACCCCTATGCGACGCCGATGGGCGTCTACGCGACGCGCGACGGCCATATCAATCTCGGCGTCGGCGCCGAGGGGCACTGGCGCTCCTTCTGCGGCGCGATCGGCCGTCCGGAGCTCGCCGGCGATCCGCGCTTCGACAGCATGGAGAAGCGCTTCGCGGCGCGGCCGCAGCTGCGCGTGCTGCTCGAGGAGATCCTGACGACGCAGGACAGCGCCCATTGGCTCGCGGCGTTCGAGGCGGCGTCGGTGCCGGCCGGGCCGATCTACTCGGTCGACGCGGTGTTCGAGGATCCGCAGGTGCAGCACCTCGGCATCGCGCAGCCGGTCCGACATCCCAAGCTCGGCGACATCCGTGTCGTCGGCGAGCCGGTCAGCCTGTCGCGCACGCCTGCCGGCATCGCGACGCCGACGCCCGACGCCGGCGATCACAACGACGAAATCCTCGCCGAACTCGGCTATGACGAGACGGCCATTGCCGGCCTCCGGGCCGAAGGCGCGATCTGAAAGGTTTTGGGATGACGGACGAGATCCTCTACGACGTCGCCGACGGGGTCGGCACGGTGACGCTCAACCGGCCGCAGGCGCGCAACGCCCTGACCTTCGCCATGTACGAGGGATTGGCCGAGATCCTCGGCAATCCCGAGAAACACGGCGCGCCGAAGGTGATCGTCGTCACCGGCGCCGGCGACAAGGCCTTCGCCGCCGGCACCGACATCGCCCAGTTCCGCGCCTTCAGGAGCGCCGAGGACGCCCTCGCCTACGAGAACCGGATCGAGCGGGTGATCACCGCGATCGAGAGCTGCACGGTCCCGACCATCGCGGCGATCGCCGGAGCGGTCACCGGCGGCGGCGCGGCGATCGCCTGCGCCTGCGACCTTCGCATCGCCACCCGATCGGCCCGCTTCGGCTTCCCGGTGGCGCGCACGCTCGGCAATTGCCTGTCGATGGCGAACTACGCCCGGCTCGCCAGCCTGCTCGGCCCGGCCCGCGTCAAGGACATCATCTTCACCGCGAGGCTGGTCGAGGCCGAGGAAGGCCACCGCGTCGGCCTCTACAACGAGCTCGTCGCCGACCATCCCGCGCTGATGACACGGGTGAAGGAGCTGGCGGAAACGATCCGCGGCCACGCCCCGCTGACCATGCGCGCCACCAAGGAGGCGCTGCGCCGGCTGACCCAGGCGGCGAGCGCCGATGTCGACGGCGACGACCTCGTCGCCCTCTGCTACACCAGCGCCGATTTCCGCGAGGGCATGGAGGCCTTCCTCGGCAAGCGCACGCCGAACTGGCAGGGCAAATGAGCGAGACCATCGGCTTCATCGGACTCGGGCTGATGGGCGCTGGCTTCTGCAAGCGCCTGATCGCGACCGGCCGCAGCGTCGTCGGCTACGATCTCGACCCGGCCCGGCGGGCCGAGGCCGAAGCGCTCGGCGTCGCCCTCGCCGCCTCCCCGGCCGAGGTCGCCGAGCGGGCCAATCCCGTCTGCATCGCCGTAACCACCACCAAGGCGGTGCAGGCGGTGATAACAGGCGAAGCTGGCATCCTCTCCGCGAAGCCACGGCCCGGCGCCATCGTCATCGACTTCTCGACGACCGAGATTGGCGTGACCAAGGCGCTCGCCGCGGCGCTGGCGGAAGCCGGCATCGGCTTCATCGATGCGCCTGTCTCCGGCGGCCCGCCCGCGGCTGAGGCCGGCAAGCTCGCGATCATGGCCGGCGGCGCGCCGGAGACGATCGCGCAGGTGCGGCCGCTGGCCGAAAGCCTCGGCCTGTTCACGCATATGGGCGTGGTCGGCGCCGGCCAGGCGACCAAGCTGGTCAACCAGGCGCTGTGCCTGACCAACTACGTCGTCGTGGCGGAATCGCTGCGGCTGGCCGAGGCCTATGGCGTCGATGCCGACAAGATCCCGGCTGCGCTGGCGCCCGGCCTCGGCAATTCGGCGGTGCTGCAGGCGATGATGCCGCGCATGGTCGCGCGCGACTTCGCCCCGAAGGGCTATGCGAGGCAAGTGCTGAAGGACTTGGAGATGCTGATGGAGGCCGGGCGCGAGCACCACCTCGCCATGCCGATGGTGGCGCAGGCGACGACGCTCTACCGGATGCTGGTGGCGCAGGGCCACAGCGAGCTCGATGCGATCGCGGTGCTCGAGGTGCTGCCGGAGGTAGAGAGCGGAGCGCATTGAGAATTCAAAGCTTTCCATCCAAGTCGCGCGTCATTCCGGACAAGCCGCGCAGCGACGCAGCTCCGGAATCCATCGAAGGGCGTCGCGCTCTGCGATGGATTGCGGCGCTCCGCTTGCTACGGCCGGAATGACGAAGATGGTGTAGGTGCTTCGGTACGTGCCGCAGCCTCTCCCCGCTCCTTCAGCGCCGCGACGAGCCCTGACAGACCATTGCGGACATGCTCGCGCAGGCGCTGGCTCGCCAGCGCGGCATCGCCGGCGGCCAGGGCCGCCAGGATCTGCTCGTGCTCCTGGATCGCCATCTTCCAGCGCTTGGGCCAGAGATTGGACGAATAGCGCGCACGGTCGACCCTGAGGGCCAGCAGCTCCCAGACCCAGAGCAGGACCGGATTGCCGGCAAGCTCGACGATGCGGCGGTGGAAGGCCTTGTTGGCCTCGAAATAACCCGGCAGCTCGTCGCGGGTGTGGTGCAGCATCATCTTGTAGTGCAGCATGCCGATCTCGGCGACGGCCTCGTCGCTGGCGCGCGCCGCGGCGAGCTCGCCGGCCAGGCCCTCGATCGTCGAGACGACGTCGATCAACGCCTCGATCTCTCCGACATCGAGCTCCGACACCACCGATGAATGGTTCGGCATCGCCCGCAGCAGGCCGTCCTGCGTCAGCGTCTTGATCGCCTCCCGCACCGGCGTGCGCGAGACGCCGAGCTGCAGGCAGAGCTCGCGCTCGTTCAGCTTGGCACCAGGCGCCAGCGCCCCGGTGACGATCAGGTTGCGCAATCGCGCCACCGTGCTGCCGTGCAAGGCACCCTTGCGCCGGCCCGGCTCGGGTTGCGGCAGCTGGGCGAGAAGCGCTGCGAGTGGTGTGGTGTCGGCCGGGCTGTCCATGACGCCATGTATACCGCGCGGCCGGCTCGCTGTCGAAAAATTCTTGCATACAAGAATATGGACACCTAGAACGGAACGGCCGGGTCGCCGGCACCTTCCTCCGCAATCCGGACTGCGCCATGCACATCGTCGACCTTTCCATGCCGATCGCGCCGCATTTCCGCTGGCCGGTCGAGCTTTCGATCAAGGGCGACATCGCGGCGGGCGACCAGTTCCGCGTCTCGAAGATCGCCGGGCCGTGCCATGGCTTCTCGCATGTCGACGCCGCCGCGCATTTCGTCGCCGGCGCGCCGACGATCGAGGCGACGCCGCTCGACCGGGTCGTCGGCCCCTGCCGCGTGCTCGACCTGAGCGGGCGGCCGGCGAACGAGCCGATCGGCCCGGAGCATCTCGCCGCCGCCGATCCAGGCGGGGCCGAGGGCGAAATCCTGCTGCTGGCCGCGCAGTGGAGCGACAGGCGCGACTACAACGACAAGACCTTCTGGACCGAGGCCCCCTGGCTGACGCTGGAAGCGGCTCGGTGGCTGGCGGACCGCAAGCCGAGCGCCGTCGCCTTCGACTTCCCGCAGGACTATCCGATCCGGCTCCTGCTCGAAGGCAAGGAGGTGCCCAAGCCCGAGCATGTGACGCATCACGTCCTGCTCAGCCATGGCGTCACGCTGATCGAATACGTCGTGAACACGAGCAGGCTCACGGCGCCGCGCAACCTGTTCTCGGCGGCGCCGCTGCTAATCCCGAACGCCGACGGCGCTCCCGCCCGCATCTATGCCATCGAGGGCCTGGCCGTCTGAGCCCGGCAGACCGAAGCGGATGTCGACCGGAATGAACTCATTACGAGCGCAGCGAAGCAGCCCAGGAGCCGTAGGCCTCTCCCCTCACTGGAGGCTCCGTCGGCCGGAGCCTCCCCCAATGACGCAGACCGTCGTGACGAAAAGCCTCAAGCGAAAGACCTGCCTGCCGTGAACATCGAGAACCTGTTCGCCCTGAAATCGGGCCCCTCCGATCGCGTGATCTCCGCCGCCCTGGTCGGCGCCGGCGAATTCGGCGCGAGCTTCATCGGCCAGGCCCGGCGCGCCCCGCATATCGAGCCGCGGGTCGTCTGCGACCTCGACATCGGCCGCGCCCGCAAGGCGGCGCTCGCCGGCGGGCTGGCCGAGGGCGAGATCATGGCCTGCCGCAGCGCTGCCGAGGCGAAGGCCGCGCTCGCGCGCGGGCTCGTCGCGCTGGTCGGCGATGCCGCCCATCTCGACGGGCTTGCCGTCGATGTCGTGGTCGAGGCGACCGGCGACCCGGAAGGCGCGGCGACGACCGCGCTCGCCGCGATCGAGGCCGGCCGCCATCTCGTGATGGTGACCAAGGAGGCCGAATGCATCATCGGCCCGGTCCTGGCGCATCGCGCCCGGCAGAACGGCGTCGTGCATACCCCGGTCGACGGCGACCAGCCGAGCCTGCTGATCGGGCTGATCGGCTGGGCCCGCATGCTCGGCCTGCCGATCGTCGCCGCCGGCAAGTCGAGCGAATCCGATTTCGTCTGGGATCCCGAAGCCGGCACGGTCACGGCCTGGGAGAAGGCCGCGCCCGCCGCCGATTTCGCCGCGGCCTTCGGCAGGCTCGGGAGCGATCCGCTCGCGCTCCTCGACGCGCGGGCCAGACTGCCCTTCCCGCGCGCCACCGTGCCCGATCTCTGCGAGATGGGCATCGTCGCCAACCATACCGGGCTGATGCCGGATATCGCGGCGATGCATGCACCGATCGCCCGCACGACGGAGTTGCCGAGCCTGTTCCGGCCGGCCGCGGAGGGCGGCCTGCTCTCCGGCACGGGGCGGGTCGACATGTTCAACTGCCTGCGGCGCCCGGACGAGCTCTCCTTCGCCGGCGGCGTGTTCGTCATCGCCGAGACGCCCGACCTCACGACCGGCAAGCTCCTGGCCGGCAAGGGCATCCCCTGTTCGCCGGACGGCCGCTACGTCCTGCTGCACAATCCCGTCCACCTGCTCGGTGCGGAGGCGCCGATGTCGGCGCTGTCGGCCGCCCTGCTCGGCCAGTCGACCGGTGGCGCCGAGGTCCTGCCGCGCGTCGATCTGACGGCACGGGCGAGCCGCGACCTCGCGCCGGGCGAGACGCTGACCATGGGCTATCGCCATGTCATCGCGGGGCTGGAGCCGCAACTGACCCCTGCCCGACCGCTCGGGTCGAACGAGCCCGTCCCCTACTATCTCACCGCCGGCCGGCCGGTGGTGCGCAAGGTGGCGCGCGGCGCCGTCATCAGCTGCGCCGACATCGCGCTCGACGAGGAGACGACGCTGGTTCGCCTGCGCCGGGAGCAGGACGTGCTGTTCAACCCCGGCGCGCTTTGACTTTGCGGCAACATTCTGTATGCAGCATACAATAATGGGATAACCAAGGCGGACGTCCGCCGGGGAACGATCGGGAGGCAGGGATGGCGGGCGCGAGCACCGGACCGGCCGGGCACGGCCACAGGCAGACCCGCCTTCCGCCGCGGCGGAGCTAGGCCATGGCCGCCAGGCACGACCAGCGCGCCCGCTTCCTCGCCTCCGGGGCCGACGACGACCTGCCGATCATCGACGCCCACCACCATTTCTTCGACCTCGCACGCAATTATCACCCCTGGCTGAGCGACCGGCCGGTCGCTTTCCGCTATGGCGACTACAGCGCGATCAGGCGCGACTTCATGCCGGCCGATTACCGCCGGGCCAGCGCAGGGCATCTCGTCGTCGGCAGCGTGCTGATGGAAGGCGAATGGGATCCGCGCGACCCGATCGGAGAGATGCGCTGGGCCAGCGCCGTCGCGCGAGAGCACGGGCTGCCCAATGCGGCGATCGGCCAGATCTGGCTCGATCGCGCCGATGTCGGCGAGGTCGTCGCGGCTTATCGCGAACTGCCCCTGGTGCGCAGCGTCCGGCACAAGCCCAAAGCCGTTGCGCGCGAGGACCACCATGCGAATTTCGCCGCGCCCGGCTCGATGCGTGACCGCACCTGGCGCGAGGGCTACGCCCGGCTCGCCCCGGCCGGCCTCAGCTTCGATCTGCAGACGCCGTGGTGGCATCTCGACGAGGCGGCCGAGCTCGCCCGCGATTTCCCGGCGACCACGATCATCCTCAACCATGCCGGCCTGCCGGCCGACCGCAGCACCGAGGGGCTCGCCGCCTGGCGCGCGGCACTCGACCGGCTGGCGCGCGAGCCCAACGTCGTCGCCAAGATCTCCGGCATCGGCGTACCGGGCCGGGCCTGGACACTGGAGCTGCAGGCGCCCGTGATCGAGGGCGTGATCTCGGCCTTCGGCGTCGAGCGCTGCGCCTTCGCCAGCAATTTCCCGGTCGACAGCCTGTGCGCCACGTTCGCCACGATCTTCGACGTCTTCAAGGCCGCGACGCGCCGGCGGCCGGCGCACGAGCGGCTCGCCCTGTTCCATGACAACGCCGCGCGCTGGTACGGGCTCGCGCCCGCCCCGGCCGGGAACGGAGCAGCCCGATGAAGCTGCGCGCCCTGCTCCTGCGTCTGGCCGAGGACCTGCTGATCGCCGGCTTCGTCACCATGATCGCGATGGTCTTCGGCAATGTCGTGCTGCGCTACGGCTTCAATTCGGGCATCACCTCCTCGGAGGAATTGTCGCGGCTGATCTTTGTCTGGCTGACCTTCGGCGGGGCCTTCCTGGTGGCCAAGGACGGCCAGCATCTCGGCATGACCACGATCGTCACCATGCTCGGCCGCAACGGCCGCTGGTGGTGCCGGCTCGCGGTCGAGGCGCTGTCGCTGCTCTGCATGGCAATGCTGGTCACCGGCTGCTGGCAGCAGGCCGCGATCAATCTCGATAACCACCAGCCGGTCACCGGCGTACCGGTCGCTGTGACCTATTTCGCCGGCCTCGCCGGCGGCGTCGGCATCGGCGCACTCAATCTGGCCGCGCTCGCACGGCTGCTGACCGGCCGCATGGCCGAAAGCGAACTCGTCGTCGGGGCGGAATCGGAGGAGCTCGCCGCCTTCGAGAACCAGCAGGCGGCGGAGAAGCGGCGATGACCGTCTTCGTCTTCGTGGGGGCGCTGATCGGCGCCATGGCGCTCGGCATGCCGATCGCGACGGCGCTGCTCGTCTGCGGCATCGCGCTGATGCTGCAGCTCGACATGTTCGACTCGCAGATCCTGGCGCAGAACCTGATCGGCGGCGCCGATTCCTTCCCGCTGATGGCGGTTCCCTTCTTCATGCTCGCCGGCGAGCTGATGAATGCCGGCGGCCTGTCGCGGCGGATCATCGCGCTGGCGGTGACGCTGGTCGGCCATGTCCGCGGCGGACTCGGCTATGTCGCGGTGCTGGCGGCGCTGGTGATGGCGAGCATCTCCGGCTCGGCGGTCGCCGATACCGCGGCCCTCGCCGCCATCCTGCTGCCGATGATGCGCCAGGCCGGCTACGACGTGCCGCGCGCCGCCGGACTGATCTCGGCCGGCGGCATCATCGCGCCGGTGATCCCGCCCTCGATCGGCTTCGTCGTCTTCGGCGTCGCCGCCGGCGTCTCGATCACGCGGCTCTTCCTCGCCGGCGTGGTGCCCGGCATCCTGATGGGCCTCGCGCTGCTGCTCACCTGGTCCGTCGTCGCCCGGGACGAGCCGGCGGCGCGCGTCGAGCGCGCAACCCTGCGCGAGATCGGCCACGCGATCCTCGACGGGCTCTGGGCGCTCGGTCTGCCGGTGCTGATCATCGGCGGCATGAAAGCCGGCGTGTTCACGCCGACGGAAGCGGCTGTGGTCGCCGCGGTCTATGCCGGTGTCGTCGGCTTCTTCATCTATCGCGAATTGAAGCTCGAGCATCTGCGCCCCGCCTTGCTCGCGGCGCTGAAGACCTCGTCGGCGGTGATGTTCCTGGTCGCGGCGGCGATGGTCTCGGCCTGGCTGATCACCATCGCCGACATTCCCGGCCAGGTCTCGGCCCTGCTCGGCCCGCTGATCGAATCCAGGACGCTGCTGATGCTGGCGATGATGCTGCTCGTCGTCGTCGTCGGCACCGCGCTCGACTTCATCCCGACGGTGCTGATCCTGACGCCGGTGCTGATGCCGATCGTGAAACAGGCCGGCATCGACCCGGTCTATTTCGGCGTGATGTTCATCATCAACAACGCGATCGGCCTGCTGACGCCCCCGGTCGGCACCGTGCTCAACGTCGTCTGCGCCGTCGGACGCATCCCGATGGATCGCGTCGTCAGGGGCGTGATGCCCTTCCTGCTGGCGCAGCTCGCCATCCTGCTCCTGCTGATCTTCGTGCCCGAGATCGTCACCGTGCCGGCGCGCTGGCTCTACGGGCGCTGACGGCACCTCGAACAACAACACCACAGGGAGGACAAGCTCATGACCATCACCCGCAGGACCGCCCTCGCCGGCGCGAGCGCCGGCATCGCCTTCTTCGCCATCGGCCGCCCGGCGCTGGCGCAGGCGACCAAGCTGCGCTTCGCCCATCCGCATCCGGAGGCGGACAGCTGGCACAAGGCGGCGCTGCTCTTCGCCGAGCAGGTCAAGGCCAGGAGCCAGGGCCGCTACGAGGTCCAGGTCTTCCCGAACGGCGCGCTCGGATCGGATGCCCAGACGATCAGCGCGGTGCGCGGCGGCTCGCTCGACATCTGCCTGACCGGCAACCCGTTCTTCACCGGGCTCGCCCCCAAGCTCAACGTGCTCGACCTGCCCTTCCTGATCCAGAGCCGCAAGCATGCCGCCGCCGTGATGGACGGCCCGATCGGCGACGGGCTGCGCAAGGAGCTGGAAGGATCGAACCTCAAGGCGCTCGCCACCTGGGAGATCGGCTGGCGCAACCTGACCAATAATCGCCGCCCGGTCGCCAACGCTGCCGACATCAAGGGCCTCAAGATCCGGACCACGCCGAACCCGGCCCATATCAAGGCCTTCCAGCTGCTGGGCGCCGTGCCGACGCCGATGGCCTTCACCGAGCTCTTCACCGCGCTGGAGACCGGCACGGTCGACGGCCAGGAGAATCCGGTCACGCTGATCCTCAACGCCAAGTTCAACGAGGTTCAGAAGCATCTCTCGCTGACCCGCCATGCCTTCACCACCGGCCCGGTCGTGATGAACAAGGGCAAGTTCGATGCGATGCCGGCCGAGATCCAGCAGATGCTGCAGGGCATCGCGATCGAATGCGCCGGCATCCAGCGCAAGATGAACGAGGACACCGAAGGCTCGAGCCTCGATGCCCTGAAGAAGGCCGGCATGCAGGCGGTCGAGAACCCCGATCGGGAGTCCTTCGCCAGGATCGTCACCGCCGAGGTCGAGAAGGACTTCGTCGGAAAATACGGCAGCGAGGTGCTGGACGCGATCAAGAAGGCCGCGGTCTGAGGCGGCCGGAGTGCGGCACAGGGCGTCCGCGTCGGGCTGCGACTACGGCGCCAGATCAAACGCCTCCCCTTCCCCCTCGTGGGGAAGGGTATGGGGACGGGGGGCGAACGACTGGGTGCTTGGCTGCTTGTTGGGAGCGGATTTGCCTGGTCGCCGGAGGCCGAGTTTCGACTTTGCGCCCCCACCCCGGCCCCTCCCGGGGGTTTCCCACGCCCATTCGGGGACGATCCTTCCGGCCGTCATCAGATCTTTGAAACGCCGTTTCATTGACCCGGCAGCGGCGATTGCGAAAGCTTCTGAAGATCGAACTGCAGCGATGCGGACCGGCCGCTCGATTTGCCGGAGCAGTTTGCACCGGGTCAACGAAGACGGCGGCACACGATGCTATCGTGGGCGCCAATCGGAGGCGCATGATGATCTACATGCTCTATTTCGCCAGGCGGCAATTGCTGCGGCTCTCCGCCTTCCTGCACTGGACGCGCAGCTGCCCTCCGCCATCCGGCCGGTCCTAGCCTCGCAAAATCCGCTCCGGCAGCGCATATCCAGCCCGCGACAGGACCGGAGGCGACGATGTTCCAGGCGGCGACGATCTCGGCCGGCGACAAGCCGGGCTTCTACAGGGAGCTCGTCCAGCAGCTCGAAGGCCTGCTGCATGGCGAGCGCGATGCGATCGCCAACGCCGCCAACCTGTCCGCGCTCCTGTACGAGGCGATGCCCGCCCTCAACTGGACGGGGTTCTATCTGATGCGCGGCGGCGAGCTGGTGCTCGGCCCCTTCCAGGGCAAGCCGGCCTGCGTACGCATCCCCGTCGGGCGCGGCGTCTGCGGCACGGCCGCCGCCCGGCGCGAAACGGTGCTGGTCGAGGATGTCCATGCCTTTCCCGGCCATATCGCCTGCGACGCCGCCTCCCGTTCGGAGCTGGTCGTCCCGCTGATCCGCGACGGCGAGGTCATCGGCGTGATCGACCTCGACAGCCCGGAACCCGGCCGCTTCGACAGCGAGGACCGCGTCGGCATCGAGGCGGTGGCCAGGCTCTACCTCGAAGCCAGCGACCGCTTCTGACCGGCTTCAGCCGGCGACGACGAGTTCGCAGCGTGCGTCGCGGATCATCTGCTCGGTCACAGCCGGCGGCTGGCGGTCGGTCACCAAAGTCGAGATCTCGCTGAGATGGGCGAGGCGCGCCATGGCGACGCGGCTGAACTTGGTGTGGTCGGCGAGCAGAACCGAGCGGCGGGCATTGCGCAGCATGGTGCGCCCAACGACCGCCTCGTCGTCGCGGTATTCGAGCAGGTTCCCGGCCGCATCGATGCCGCCGATGCTGGTCATGTGCAGGTCGCAGCGATAATTCTCGATGAAGGCGGCGGCGTGCATGCCGCCGCAGGCCCGGTTCGGCCCGAGCCAGTGCCCTCCCGTGATCAGGATCGAGATCTCCGGGCACTTGTCGAGGATCGCCGCCGCGGCGGTGCTGTTGGTGACGACGCGCAGCCCGCGCGGACGACGCTCGGCGATCGCCGTGGCAAGCGCCTCCATGGTCGTGCCCGGCGTGATGAACAGCGAGGTGCCGGGGGTCACGAGCTCGGCGGCGGCGCTGGCGATCTTTGCCTTCTCGGCGGTGTGCTCGACGATGCGCAGGCCGTAATCGGTGTTCGCGGTCGAGAGATTGGCGCTGGCGCCGCCGTGATGGCGCCGCAGCAGGCCGCGATCGGCGAGGTCCTGCAGATCGCGCCGCACGGTCTGCGGCGTGACGTTGAAAGCGGCCACCATCTCCTCGATCGCGACATAGCCGCGCTTGCCCAGGATATCGAGGATGTCGGCGTGACGTTTGCTCAGCGGTTCCATATGGCGCAGCCCTACAACCGAGACCACGCTATACGCAATGCGCGATTGCGAAAATAGTCTTGCGAAAGGGAAAACGCACGGCATCATCGTCGCGCCGCGCAACCGGATCCTGCCGGCAGGACGGAAACGCGATCCGGCGGGACGAAACATGCTCAGGACGCGGCCAGGGGGCCGGCGGATACGCCGCCATGCCCGCCTCACCCGGACCATCCACCGTCGCGGCCCAGGGAGCCGGAGATGAGGGGCCGCCGGATTCTCTGCGTCGGCAACCTCGTCCAGGACGAGGTCTTCGAGGTCGAGGCGCTGCCTTCGGCCGGCATCAAGACCGGGGTGCTCTCCTATGCCGAGCGATTCGGCGGGCCGGCGGCGACGGCGGCGGTGGCGATCTGCCGCCTCGGCGGCGCGGCGGCCTATTGGGGCCGGGTCGGCGCCGACGCCGCCGGAGAGACCGGCCTGCGGCTGCTGCGCGGGCATGGCGTCGACTGCGACGGCGTCGCCACCCTGCCGGAAGGGCGCACGCTGCGGGCGATCGTCCTCGTCGACCGGCGGGGCGAGCGCAGCATCGTCTCGAACCGGCGCAGCCTGTCGCCCGATGCGGGCGTGCTGCCGCCGGCCGGGCTTGCCGGGGCCGGCGTGGTGCTGGCGGACACGCGCTGGCCGGCCGGAGCCGGGGCTGTGCTCGAGCGCGCCAGCGCCGCCGGCATCGCGAGCGTGCTCGACGTCGACGGCGGGACGCCCGAGGATAACCGCCGTTTGATCGCCAAGGCCGACCACGTCGTGTTCTCGGCAGAGGGCCTGCGCGACTTTGCCGGCGACGGCCCGGCCGAGACCCTGCTGCGGCGCTGTGCCGACGCCCCGGACAAGATCTTCGCCGTGACGCGCGGCACCGCCGGCAGCCTGTGGCTGATCGGCGGCGAACTCGTCGGCATCCCTGCCTTCAAGGTCGCCGTGAAGGACACGACGGGCTGCGGCGACGTCTTCCACGGCGCCTATGCGCTCGCGCTCTGCGAAGGCCGGAGCCCTGTGGAGGCGGCGCGCTTCGCGGCCGCAGCGGCGGCGCTCAAGGCCGAACGGGGAGACGGCTGGGACGGCATGCCCGACCGGGCCGCCGTTCAGGCCCTGCTGACAAGCGGCGCGATGCATCCGAGCTGCGCCTGACTCGATTGCGCGATGCAACATGGATTATGCTGCGATGCGCGAAAACGATAATATTGCTTGCGAAAACGAAAACGGCATGCATTGATTGCGAATGTGACGAGGCGGGCCTGCGCCCGCCTTCCCGGAAGCCCGAAAGACCCTGCGGCGCTCCGGTCTCGAAGCCGTTTTCGAAGGTTATGAGCCATGGCATGCGCCTCCCTCGCCGAGCTGATCGACGACCTCAGGACGATCGGCGTCGATCTCGCCGGCCCGTCGCCGGACTTCACCGGGAGCAGGCGCCCTTCCGACGAGATGATCGACCGCTGGGCCGAGACGGCGGCGCTCGCCGAGCCGGAGGCGCGCGCGGTGGCGATCTGGGCGATCAGGGAGGCCGCCCATGCGGCCGGCATCGTGCCGGCCTCGATCCAGGAGCTCTACCTCGCCTGCGCCGCCGGCAAATGGTCGGGCAAGACCGTACCGGCGATGAACCTGCGCGGCTGGACCTACCATACCTGCCGCTGCGTCTTCCGCGCCGGCAAGGAGCTCGATTCCAAGCTCTTCATCTTCGAGCAGGCAGTGGGCGAGGCGCTCTATGCCCAGCAGCCGCCGCTCGAATATGCCGCCGGAGTGCTCGCCGCGGCGCTGCGGGAGGGCCATGTCGGCCCGGTCTTCCTGCAGGCGGACCACGACCAGATCAACGCCAAGGCCTATCTCGCCGATCCGAAGGCTGAGATCCGCAAGCTCGAGGCGATCATGCGCGAGCAGGTCGCGGCCGGGCTCTACAGCATCGACATCGACGCCTCGACGGTGGTCGACCTGTCGCTGCCGACGGTGCAGGACCAGCAGCGGCTCAACGCCGAGCTCACCGCGCATTTCACGCAGTTCGTGCGCGGCATCGAGCCCGAAGGGGTCTCGATCTCGCTCGGCGCCGAGATCGGCGAAGTCGGCCACGAGAACACCACGCCCGAAGAGCTGCGCGCCTTCATGACGGTCTATCTGGCCGAGATGGCCAGGCGCGGCCCGGAGCTGCCGATCGTCAGCAAGATCTCGATCAACTCCGGCACCTATCACGGCGGCAAGGTGCTGCCGGACGGCACGCTGGCGCCGGTCAATGTCGACTACGATCTCCTGAAGACGATCTCGACCATCTGCCGCAGGGAGTACAACATGGCCGGCGCGGTCCAGCACGGCGCCTCGACCCTGCCCGGAACGCAGCTCGCCAGGCTGCCGCAGGCGGAGGCGGTCGAAGTTCACCTCGCGCTCGGCTTCAACAACCTGATCTTCGACCACCCGGCACTGCCGCAGGCGCTGAAGGACCAGATCCGGGAATACACCTTCGCCAATCACCTCTCCGAGAAGGGAGCCGGCGAGACCGACGCGCAGTTCTTCTACAATACCCGCAAGAAGTCCTGGAAGGTGATGAAGAAGCCGTTTTGGGAGATGCCGAAGGAGGCCGAGAGCGCGATCATGGCCTCGCTGCAGGAGATGTTCCGCAACATGTTCACCTGGATGAATGTCAGCGGGACGAGCCGGCTGGTCGACGAGAACACCACGCCGGTGAAGGTCGCGCCAGCGCTGCCGGAGGCGCTGCGCAAGGCCCGCGCAGCCTGACGCTGACTGTTCCGGCGCCCGCAACGACGGATGCGCCGCCGACCAAGAAGACGATCAAAAGACGATCAACCCGGGAGGAAACGCATATGGATCAGCATCGCAGGTCTTCCTTGCTGACACTCGCGGCGATGGCGCTCGCCTCGGCGATCAGCCTGCCGACCCTCGCGCTCGCCCAGCAGAAGGAAGTGCGCTGGGGCCAGTGGAAGGGCACCGAGGTCGGCGAGAAGTTCATGGCCGAGCTCAAGGCCGCCTTCGAGAAGGACCATCCCGACATCAAGCTGACGCCGGTCGATTCGCCGTTCACCGGCTTCCACGACCGCGCCATCGTTCTGCACCAGGCCAGGAAGCTGCCGGACGTGCTGCTGGTCCAGGTCGACTGGGTGGCGGAGTTCGCCGATCTCGGCATGATCGAGCCGCTCGACGCGCGCATCGCCAAGGAGCCGAAGGAGTTCTTCGCGAACATCCCCGAGACCTTCCACGCCAAATGGAAGGGCAAGCAGTACTATCTGCCGATCGAGAGCGGCGCGGTCGCGCTGTTCTGGAACACCGACCTGTTCAAGGCCGCCGGCCTCTCCGGCCCGCCGAAGACCTGGGACGAATTCGCCGAGTACTCGCGCAAGCTGACCAATCCGGACAAGCGCCAGTTCGCGGTCACCGGCACGCTCCAGGCCGAGCCGCCGACCAACATGACCTACGACATCTACCCGCTGCTGCTGCAGAACGGCGCGACGATCATGGATCCGGCCACCAACAAGGCGGTCTTCAACAGCCCGGAGGGCGTCGCCGCGATCGAGTGGTACATCGAGCGGATGAACAAGGACAAGATCTCGGTGCCCGGCGTGCTGAGCAATGGCGAGAAGGAGAAGCGCGCCAATTTCGCCTCCGGCAATGTCGCGATGATGTTCGAGGGGCCCTGGGGCGTCGCGATCCAGAAGCAGCTCAACCCGAACCTCAACTACGACATCGCACCGCTGCCCAAGGGCAAGAGCACCGGCACGATGGTGCGCGGCTCGCTCAACACCATCACCAGCCAGGCGCAGGACAAGGACGCGGCCTGGACCTTCATGCGCTGGCTGTCGGGGCCGAAAGGCATCGAGATGTGGGCGAAGGGCACCGGCGGCTTCCCGGCCCGCACCGACGTCTCGAGCCAGGACTGGTTCAAGGAGCGCAAGCTCTTCCAGGCCTTCGTCACCCAGATGGCGCAGCCGAACGCGCAGTCGCCGTTCCTGTCGATGCCCAATGCCGTGCAGATGAACAAGGTGATGACCACCGAGATCCAGAACGCCGTGCAGGGCAAGAAGACCGCCAAGCAGGCGCTGGATGACGCCGCGGCCGAATGGAACAAGGTCCTCGCCGCGGCGAAGTGATCCCTCCCCCTTTCGGGGTTGAACACGCAAGTCGTCCCGGGGCGCCCGAAGGGAGACCCGGGACCCATGCCCGAGCCTTCATCGACGAGGCTCCGGAATGGATCCCGGATCGGCGCGGCTACCGCCGCTCGTCCGGGATGACTCGGATCATTCTGAGAGGCGGTCATGTGCCGCCGCCCCGCAACGATCGGCGAGTCATGCTGCTGACGCTCAAACGCAAATACCGCGAGGAGTTCCTGGCCGCGTCCTTCCTGTGGCCGTCGCTGACGATCCTCGTCGCGCTGCTGATCTACCCGCTGATCGACGTGGTCCGCCTGAGCTTCCACGACAGCAACCTTCAGCGCGAGGTCTGGGTCGGGCTCGGCAACTACATCGCGCTGGCGAACGACCCGCTGTTCTGGCGCGCCTTCTGGCAGACCGTGATCTTCACCTTCTTCAGCGTGGTGCTGCATCTGGTGATCGGGCTCGGCCTGGCGCTGCTGCTCAACATGCATCTCGATCCGGCCTTCCGGACGATCGCCCGCGGCCTCCTGATCGTGCCCTGGCTGCTGGCGCCGACCGTCGCCGGCATGATCTGGGTGCTGATGCTGCAGCCCTTCGGCGTGCTCAACGGCCTGCTCGTCTCGCTCGGCCTGATCGACTCCAACGTCACCATCTCCTGGCTCGGCGATCCCGCGACGGCGCTCGGCTCGGTGACGGCGATGAACGTCTGGCGCGCCTTCCCCTTCTTCATGGTGATGCTGCTCGCCGGCCTGCAGGCGATCCCCAAGCAGCTCTACGAGGCGGCCGAGATCGACGGCGCCTCGCTGTTCCGGCAGTTCTGGCACATCACCCTGCCGCAGTTGCGCGGCGTCATCACCACCATCGTGCTGCTCGACTCGATCTGGACCTTCCGCGCCTTCGACCCGGTCTATGTCATGACCGGCGGCGGGCCGGCGCACGCCTCGGAAGTGCTGGCAACGGCGATCTATTTCGACGGCTTCCAGAAGCTGAAATTCGGCTACGCCTCGGCCGAGGCCGTGGTGATGTTCATCGTGCTGTTCATCGTCAGCGCCATCTATGTCCGCCGAACCATGAGCAACCAGCAATGACCGTTGCCCAGCCCGTCGCAGTGGCGCACCCACGGCCCTATCTCGGCAAGATCGGCATTCGCGGACGCGAGCGCCTGATCAATATCGCGTCCTATCTGCTGCTGCTGATCGCGATCGCGATCGTGTTCTTCCCGCTCGCCTGGATGCTGACGGTCTCGGTCAGGCCGAACATCGAGGTGATGCGGATGCCGCCGGAATGGCTGCCGCAGGTGTTCACGCTGGAGGGCTATCGCAAGATCTTCGCCAGCCCGCGCTATCTCGTCGTCTTCGCCAACACGATGCTGATCTCGCTGCTGGTGACGGCGCTCTCGCTCGTCCTCGGAGCGATGGCCGCCTATGCGCTGGCGCGCTTCAAGTTCGCCGGCCAGCGGGCGGTGCTGATGTTCCTGATCACCACGCAGATGTTCCCGCTGGTGCTGCTCTGCATCCCCTATTTCCGGATCTTCATCACGCTCGGGCTCTACGACACGCGCACCTCGCTGGTGATCGTCTACCTGACCTTCACCCTGCCCTTCTGCATCCTGATGCTGCGCAGCTACTTCATCAACATCCCGCGCGACATCGAGGAGGCGGCTATGGTGGACGGCTGCTCGCGGCTCGGCGCGATCTTCAGGACGCTGGTGCCGATGTCCTATCCCGCCTTCATCGGCGCCGGGCTCTACACCTTCCTGCTCGCCTGGAACGAGTTCCTGTTCGCGGTGGTGCTGATCGAATCCTGGGAAAACCGGGTGCTGACCATGGCGATCTACAGCCTGATGGCCGAGTTCGTCACCGACTGGAACACGATGATGGCGTTCTCGGTGCTGGCGAGCCTGCCGCTGGTGATGGCCTTCATCTTCCTGCAGAAGTTCATGGTCCAGGGCATGACGGCCGGCGCGCTGACGTCCTGACGTTCGCCGCAGCAACCACCGCCGTCATTCCGGGGCGGGCCGAAGGCCTGAGCCCGGAATCCAGAACCGATGGCGGCTCTTGTGAAGTCTCGGCAGCTGGCTGGCTTCTTCGGAAGCGGCATCGGTTCTGGATTCCGGGCTCGGCGCTGACGCGCCGCCCCGGAATGACGGCGAGCGCTAATCGACAGGCACGCTGAGCCCCGCCTTGACCCGGTCCATCGCGACGAAAGTCCTGAACTTGCGGATATTGGCGTCGGCGAAGAAGAGGCGGCGGGTCAGCGCCTCATAGGCCGTCATGCTCGGCACCAGCACGACCAGCATGAAGTCGACCTCGCCGGTGACGTAGTAGCATTGCTGCACCTCGGGCGCGGCGAGGAAGGCGCGCTTGGCCGCGTCGATGTCCTTCGCCGTCTCGCTGACGAGCTCGACCTCGACGAAGAGCGTGATCGGATGGCCGAGCGCCGCCGGATCGACGATCGCGACATTGGCGGCGATGACGCCGTCCCTCTCCATCCGGCGGATGCGGCGCTGCACGGCCGGGGCCGACAGGTTGACCCTCTCGCCGATCACGCGCTGCGGGGTGGTGTTGTCCTGCTGCAGGATGGCGAGGATGGCCCGGTCGAAAGCATCGAGGGTGGGGACGGACGACTCGCTCAAGGCGGGGCTCCAACAGTGATCGTGAAACAAACTTGCAGCACTGGGGGGCGATTGCAGCGCCTTTTTCGCGGCTCTTGCAATATCCCTTCGCTCCGACACCAAAGAGGCAAGCCATGCTCCTGCTCAACCAGCTCCCGGATTTTCGCCAGCCGCTCCATCCGGTCGATGCGGAGACGCTCGGCCCGGCCGGGGCCGACGCGATCGAGCGGCATCTCGACGGACGGCCCGAGCATGTGGCGACGCCGGTGCAGGCCCTGCCCGCCCTCGCCGCGGAGCTCGGCCTCGGCGCGCTGCATCTCAAGGACGAGGGCCAGCGGCTCGGCCTCGGCAGCTTCAAGGCACTTGGCGGCGCCTATGCCGTGGCGCGGCTGGTGCTTGAGGCCGCGAGCGAACGCCTCGGGCGTGCGCTCGACGAAGCCGAGCTGACCTCGCCCGAGGTGCGCGCGATCGCCGCCGGGATGACCTTCGCCTGCGCCACCGACGGCAATCACGGCCGCTCGGTCGCGCAGGGCGCCAGTCTCGTCGGCGCAAGGTCGGTGATCTTCGTGCATGCCGGCGTCAGCGAGCCGCGCGCCGCGGCGATCGCCCGCTTCGGCGCCGAGATCGTCCGCTTCGACGGCACCTATGACGAATCCGTCGTCGAGGCCGCCCGCGTCTCGGCGGAACGTGGCTGGACGGTCGTCTCCGACACCTCCTGGGACGGCTATGAGCGCATTCCGGGGCTCGTGATGCAGGGCTATACCGCGATCATCCGCGAAGCCCTGCGCCAGCTGCCCGCGCCGCCGACCCATGTCTTCGTCCAGGCCGGCGTCGGCGGCATCGCCGCGGCGAGCGCGGCCCATCTGGCGCTGGCGCTCGGCGAGGCCAGGCCGATCTTCACCGTGGTCGATCCGGCCCGCGCCGCCTGTCTGTTCGAGAGCGCCCGTGCCGGACGGCCGACCAAGGCCGCGCATGGCGAGCCGACGGTGATGGCGATGCTCGACTGCTACGACCCCTCGCCGCTCGCCTGGCGCGTGCTGTCGCGCGTCGCCGACGCCTTCATGACGGTCGAGGACGATATCGCGGTCGAGGCGATGAACAGGCTGGCGCGCCCGGTCGGCGGCGATCCGGCGATCGTCGCCGGCGAGAGCGGCGCCGCCGGCTTCGCCGGGCTGCTCGCGGCGCTGCGCGATCCGCAGGCGCGGGCGGCGCTGAAGCTCGACGCCGGCTCGCGCGTCTTCGCCATCGTGACCGAGGGCGCCACCGATTCGGAGCGCTATGCCGAGCTCGTCGGGCTGACGCCGGCCGAGGTCGCGGGCAAGGCCGCGTGATGACGGACAGGCTGACGCTGCTCTACCAGAGCCACTCGCCCTATGCCCGCAAGGTCCTGGTCTGCGCGCATGAGCTCGGCCTGGCCGGGCGCCTCGATGTCGTCCACCACGAGACCAGCCCGACCAACCGAAACGACGCGGTCTTCGCCCAGAACCCGCTCGGCAAGGTGCCGGTGCTGCTGACGCCGGATGCCGGCGCGCTCTTCGATTCGGTGGTGATCTGCGACTATCTCGACCGGCTCGCCGGCGCAGGCGCGCTGATCCCGCGCGAGGGGCCGGCGCGCTATTCGGCGTTGCGCCTGCAGGCGCTGGCCCAGGGCCTGTGCGATGCCGGCATCGCACTGCGCTGGGAGAGCGAGCGCCGGCCCGAAGCCCTGCGCTATCCGCCGCTCGCCGCAGGCCAGACGACAAAGCTGCTCGAGGCCTATGATCATCTCGAGAGTCAGGCCGATCTCGACGGGCCGGTCACGGTCGGCCAGATCGGGCTGGCGACGGCTTTGGCGTGGCTCAGCTTCCGTCGCCTGCCGGATTTTCGCGCGCGGGCGCCGAGGCTCGCCGGCTGGTATGACCGCTTCAGCCAACGCCCGTCCATGCGCGCCACGCCCTATGAGGGCGAGACGCAGGATTGAGCGTCCGTTTGACGCTACGACACGCCGTCATTCCGGGACTTCGCGCAGCGAAGGGCCCGGAACCCATGAACTCAACCTTTCCAAGGTCGTCCGCGTCATTGCGAGCGTAGCGAAGCAATCCTGGTGGGCTCGCTCTACGCCTGCCTGGATTGCTTCGTCGCTGACGCTCCTCGCAATGACGGGTAACGTCGTGTTGATGGGTTCCGGGCTCAGGCCTTCGGCCTGCCCCGGAAAGACGGCGCCTCAGCCCTCGGTCGGCACCATCGCTGCGACGATCCGGTCGCTCAAGCGCTCGCTTGCGGCCAATCCCCCGGCGACGCCGATCCGGTCGGCCAGCGGGCGGTTCTGGCTCATCTTGCGCTTACCTTCGAACCGGGAGATCGGGATGCGCAGGCCGATGATGCCGCGCAGCTGCGCCTGCACGAAGGCGGGAGGCGCGTCGCCGACCGCCCAGGGCTCCGCCCGCGCGCCCTCGTGCAGATCGGTGAGGCGGGTTACCGCGTCGAGCAGGCGCTCCGGATCCTCGAAGAACTCGGCCGGGCCGTAGGCGTGCACCGCCTGATAGTTCCAGGTCGGCACGACCTTGCCGGTCTCGCGCTTGGTCTCGTACCAGGACGGCGTGACATAGGCGTCGGGGCCGTTGAACAGCACCATGGCCTCGCCGATCGCCTCCCTCTGCCATTGCGGGTTGGCGCGGGCGAGATGGCCGTAGAGCACGCCGCATTCGCCCTCCTCCGCCGCGAGGATCAGCGGCAGCGGCGTGGCGAGCAGGCCGTCGGCCGTGGCGGTGACGAGGGTGGCGAGCCGGCAGGCGCGCATCATCGCGTGGATCTCGGCGCGGTCGTCGATGCGGAAGGCCGGAGGCGTGTACATCGTCTGGGTCTCCTTGCGGTCGCCGCCGTCATGCCCTTAATCTGGCCTGCATGAAACGGCCAGTTTCGACCATTTCAACTGGTCCAGTCCAGCATGATCCTGGCGACCAACGACGGGTCGTCGCCGCGATCAGGGGCGAGATCGCGACCGGGCTCCACGCACCTGGCAGCCTCCTGCCGTCGACCCGCGCGCTCGCGGCGGAGTGGGGCCTGTCGCGCAGCACCGTCACCGCCGCCTTCGAGCAATTGGCGGCCGAAGGCTATATCGAGACCCGGCCCGGCGCACGGGCCCGGGTCGCCGGCGGGCTGGCGCGGCCGGAGCCGACACCGGACAACATGCCCTCGCCGCAGCCGGCGGGGCTCTCCGCCTATGGCCGCCGGCTGGCGGCCGCGTCGCCGGTGCCGTGGGCCCCGCAGCCCTGCACGCTCGATTTCCGCTATGGCGAGCTCGCGGGCGGCGACTTCCCGACGCTCGCCTGGCGGCGGGCCTTGACCCATGCGGCGACGCGCCGGCCGGCGCGCCTGCGCTATGGCGATCCGCGCGGCCTGCCGGCGCTGCGCACGGCGCTGCAAGGCTATCTCTGGCGCGCCCGCGGCCTGCGCTGCGAGGCTGAGGACATCCTCGTCGTCAACGGCTCGCAGCAGGGCTTCGACCTCTGCACCCGGCTGCTGATCGACCCGGGCGACCGCGTCGTGATCGAGGACCCGGGCTATGTCCTCGCCCGCCAGGCCTTCCTCACGGCGGGCGCCGAGCTCGCGCCGCAGCCGGTCGACCGCGAGGGCATGCGGACCAGCGCGCTGCCGCCGGCACGGCTCGCCTTCGTCACGCCCTCGCATCAGCTTCCGCTCGGCAGCATCCTGTCGGCGCCGCGCCGGCTCGAATTGCTCGCCTGGGCCGCCCGCCACGGCGCCTTCGTCATCGAGGATGACTACGACGCCGAATACCGCCATGGCGTCGGCCCGGTGCCGCCGCTGCGCTCGCTCGACCAGGCCGGCAGCGTGATCTATCTCGGCACCGTCTCGAAGACGCTCTCGCCGACCCTGCGGCTCGGCTATCTCGTCCTGCCGCCGGCGCTGCGCGAGGTCTTCGCCAGGGCCAAGCGCATGATCGACCGGCACACGCCGGAGCTGGAACAGGCCGCCCTGGCCGAGCTGATCGAAAGCGGGACCTATGAGCGGCATGTGCGCCGCGCCCGGCGCCGCAATGGCGAGCGGCGCGCCGCGCTGCTGAAGGCCTTGCGCGAGCGGCTGGGCGAGCGCCTCACCATCGCCGGGACCGATGCCGGACTGCATGTCCTCGCCTGGATCAACGGGCTGCCGCAATCGCGCGAGGCCGAGCTGACGGAGCGCGCGGCGGCGGTCTCGCTCGGCCTCTACGGCGTCAGCGGACTCTATGACCGGCCGGACGATTCGGAACGCCGCGCCGGCCTCGTCCTCGGCTATGCGGCGCTCGACGAGGCGGAGATCGAAGCGGGCATCGCGCGGCTGGATGGGCTGCTGCGGCAACTCGGTGCGTAAGACTGCGCTTCCATCCGCTCCGCCGTCATTCCGGGGCGCCGCGATGCGGCGAACCCGGAACCCATGAACGCTTCGCCCTTCAGAAGGGCGAAGCGGCTGCGCTTCTACTGAATTGCCGTGGTCGTGGATTATTCCGGGCCCTCCGCTGCGCGCAGTCCCGGAAAGACGGCGAGAGCTTCGACCGCGGCCGCCTCAATCGCGATAGACCGGCTCCTCGGCGTCGAGCTGGCGGCGGATCGAAGCCAGGTGCAGGCGCGCCGATTCCGGGTCGCCCTCGCGCATCTGGCGATAGGCCGCCTCGGCGATCTCCGGCTTCACCGGCAGCACCTCGCGGCCGGTCGAGAGCGCGAGCGTCTGCACCTCGCAGGCACGCTCGAGGTAGTAGAGATCGTCCCAGGCCTCGGCGATGGTCGGGCCGAGCACCATGACGCCGTGATGCTTCATGAAGACGATGTCGGCCTCGCCGATCGCGCCGGCGATGCGGTCGCCCTCGCGCTCGTCGAGGGCAAGGCCGTTATAATCGCGGTCGACGGCGGTGCGGCCGTAGAATTTCAGCGCCGTCTGCCCGGCGAAGATCAGGGGCTCGCCCTCGGTCATCGAGAGCGCTGTGCCGTAGGGCATGTGGGTGTGGAAGGCGACGCGGGCGCGCGGCAGGTTCTTGTGGACACGGGCGTGGATGTAGAAGGCGGTCGCCTCGGGCTGCCCCTCGCCGGCGACGACATTGCCGTGGAAATCGCAGATCAGCAGCTTCGAGGCGGTGAGCTCGCGGAAAGCCCAGCCATAGGGATTGACGATGAAGAGATCGTCGTAACCCGGCACCAGCGCCGAGAAATGGTTGCAGATGCCCTCCTCGAAGCCATAGCGCGCCGCCATGCGGAAGCAGGCGGCGAGGTCGCGCCGCGCCTCCCAGACTGCGTCGGAATCGAGATCGGGCTGGTTCAGGCCGGACGAGACGGCCGCCGGCGTCGCGCCGGATCTGAGAGCATGTGCCATGGACGCAGTCTAGAGCCGCTCCGAGGCGAGGCAAGCCGGGCCGCCCTGCGCCACGCGAAGAGGCCGGCAGTGAGGCCCGCATACCGGCCGAGGCCCCGGCGCACCGGCGGAGCGGGGCCGGCCGCTGCCTTGACCTCGTTTTCGCTCTTCCCGTTAAATCGGCGCGGGGGGCCTCCAGAGGCCGATCATGCTGCGTACCGTCCTCCTCCTCGTCAGCGCCCTCGCCTTCGCGGCGCCCGCACGGGCCTACGATAATCCGCTCAGCCGCGGGCTCGCGGATTTCCTCAACATCTTCAGCGAACAGCCGATTGCGCGGCAGATCGTGCCCTGGACAGGCACACATGCTCCCGGAACGATCGTGATCTCGACCAGCCAGCGACGGCTCTATTACGTCCTCGGCGGCGGCCGGGCCCTGCGCTACGGCGTCGGTGTCGGACGGCGCGGCTTCAGCTGGTCGGGCACCAAGACGGTGACGAGGAAGCGGGAATGGCCGGACTGGCGCCCGCCCGCCGCGATGCTGAGGCGCCGGCCCGATCTGCCACGTTACATGCCCGGCGGGATGGACAACCCGCTCGGCGCACGGGCGATCTATCTCGGCTCCAGCCTCTACCGCATCCACGGCTCCAACGAGCCCGACACGATCGGAGCTGCGGTATCGTCCGGCTGCATCCGCATGACCAATCGCGACGTCATTGACCTCTACGACCGCGTCCGGCTCGGCGCCAAGGTCGTCGTGCTGCGCTGACCCGGCGGCGCGGACAGAGGCTTGAACCGGCGGCGATCCTCCCCAAATCGCTGGCCGAAGGGTGCCTCGCCTCATCGCGCTACGGAGCCTCGCCATGGACCCCGACAAGCTCAAGCAATTTCGCCGGCAGACGATCGAGAAGGCGTCGCGCGCCGGGCTGCCCGCCTACTTCATCGACGAGTGCTCGGGCGACGGCGTGATCCGCGTCAAGCCGGACGGCGCGATGGAGCGGATCGTCATCCAGCAGGGCCGGCCGGAGATCAGGCCGTTCGCGTGCCGCGCCTGCTGACGGGTCGGCGTCGCCGGCGGCCAGCCGCATTGTCGTGACCGGCGATCGCCCCGGCGGGAACCAGGCAGTCTCCCCGCGCTTGTTTTGGGGCAGGAGCGAGCCAGGGCATCACGATGGCCGAACGGCGAAGGGCGGGCGGGCCGCAGGCGATGATCCGCATCGGATTGTCGGGCTGGACCTATGCGCCCTGGCGCCGCCACTTCTATCCCGAAGGCCTGCCCCAGAAGAACGAGCTGGCCTTCGCCACCCGGCAGTTCCCCGCTTTGGAGGTCAACGGCACCTTCTATGGCCTGCAGAAGCCGGAAGCCTTCGCGCGCTGGGCGCAGGTCGCGCCCGAGGGGTTCGTCTTCGCGGTGAAGGGCTCGCGCTACATCACGCATATGCGCCGGCTCCGGGACATCGAGACGCCGCTCGCCAATTTCCTCGCGTCGGGCGTTCTGCGGCTCGGCCACACGCTGGGGCCGCTGCTCTGGCAATTTCCGCCGAGCTTCCGCTTCGATCCGGGCCTGATGACGGATTTCCTCGCGCTCCTCCCGAAGGATACGCAGGCCGCCGCCGCCCTGGCGCGGCGGCACGACGAGCGGCTGGAGGGGCGGGCCTGGACTCGGACCGATGCGAACCGGCCTCTGCGCCATGCGATCGAGATCCGCCATGACAGCTTCCGCGACCCGGCCTTCATCGCCCTGCTGCGCCGGCACGAGGTCGCCCTCGTCTGCGCCGACACGGTCGACTGGCCGAGGCTGATGGATCTGACGGCCGACTTCGTCTACTGCCGCCTGCACGGCTCGGCCGAACTCTACCGCTCGCGCTACGAGGAGGCCGAGCTTCGGCGCTGGGCGGCGCGGATCCAGGCCTGGACGCGCGGAGAGCCGATGCGCGACGGCGAATTCGCCGATGAGGCCGGCGCCGCCGCGGCGCGGCCGCGCGACGTGTTCCTGTTCTTCGACAACACCGACAAACGCCACGCGCCCGAGGATGCCGCGCGGCTGATGCGCATGCTGAAGCAGGTCTGGAGTCCCGAAGCCGAACCCCGGGCCGCGTGACCGGTCGACGCATGCCGCGGCCGGCGGGAACAACCGCCCCGGCGAGGGGGTTCGTCAGAACATGCCCCGGCGAAGGAGAGATCCATGGCACGCACGATCGTCCGCTCCTATGCCAGCTACGACCGCGCGGCGGCCGTCGTCGGCAAGCTCGAGGATGCGGGGTTGCCGACGGAGGACATCAGTCTCGTCGCCCGGCCGCTCGAGGCGGTCGAGGAGAATGCCGAGGAGGGCGCGCGAGCCGGAACCGTCATCGGCAGCGGCGCCGGCCTGCTCGGCGCCCTGATGAGCCTGCCCATTCCCGGCGTCGGAGCCGCGGTCGCAGCGGGCTGGCTGATCGGCGGGACCGCGGTCGGCGCGGTGGCGGGAGCCGCCGCCGGCAGCCTGATCGGAGCCCTGACCGGTGCCGGCGTGGACGAGGGCGACGCCGACGTCCTCGCCGAGACGATCAGGCGCGGCGGCGCCGTCGTGGCGGTTCGCGCGGCCGACCACCAGGCTGCGCAGGCGAGCGCGATCATGGCGGGCGGAGGCCCGGTCGACGTCGCAGCCCTGCGCAGCCGCTACCAGGCCGAGGGCTGGACCGGCTTCGACGAGAGGGCCGAGGCCCGCCGCGACGACCTCTCCGGCGTCGTCTCCTGAGGTTCGAACCATTCGAGGAGTATCGTCATGACCAGCAAGACCCTGCCGGTTCCGCCGGCCAACCGCAGCGACAAGGGGCCGGGCGAGGACAAGACCCGCCCTGTCGAGCAATCGAGCGAGAAACCGGCCGAGCGCTCCGGCGCGACGGGGCGGCACGCCAACATCCGCCAGAACACCACCAATCAGGGCTATCAGCAGGATCGATGAGGAGCCGTCATGCCGACTTCGACCAAGACCCCGGCCAGCATCCGCCAAGGCGGGCCCGGCGCGGCCCATGAAAATGCCAAGGCGCCGCTGGAGATCGACAAGCCGCCTGCGGAATCGGACCGGCGGCGACAGAGCACCGTCTCGGGCGGCGGCGGCGAGCGCGACAGCCATCACTCGCGCTCGCCGCGCATGAAGGGCGGCAAATCCACGTCGTGAGCCGCCTGCGCGACGGGCTCGCCCCCTGCCCGGCCGGCTATCGCTTCAGCGGCCGGCGGGTTGTCTCGACGCAATGAAGGATGAGCCATGCCGGGAGAGGTTCGGGCCGCTGATCCAGCCATGCGGGAGGTTGCGAGCCTCGCAGCCCTGAATGCCGCCATCGCGGCCTCGCCCCCGCTGGTGTCCGGAGCCGGGCGCGCCGTGCTCGGAGAGGGGCCGGAAGACGCGGCCATCGCCTTCGTCGGCGAGCAGCCCGGCGACCAGGAGGACCAGCAGGGCCGGCCCTTCGTCGGACCGGCCGGCCGGTTGCTCGACCGCGCCCTGGCCGAAGCCGGCATCGACCGGGCCGAGACCTATCTCACCAATGCCGTGAAGCACTTCAAATTCGTCGAACGCGGCAAGCGGCGCATCCACCAGCGGCCCACGGCCGGCGAGGTCCGGCATTATCGCTGGTGGCTGGACAAGGAGCTCGCCTTCGTCGACCCGCATATCGTGGTCGCGCTCGGGGCCACCGCCACGCTGGCGCTGGCGGGCAAGGCCCTGCCGATTTCGCGACATCGCGGGGAAACGCACTTCGGCGAGCGCCGCGGCTTCATCACCGTGCATCCCTCCTCCGTGCTGCGCCAGCCGGAAGCCGAGGCCAGAGCAAGGGCCTTCCAGGCCTTCGTCGCGGATCTGAGCCGGATTCGACGCTTGTCGCTGGAGCCGGCGGCGGGAACTTCCCGCGGGAGAGCCGGTTGATGCGCAAATGCCAAGCTTCCAGCGAGGCCGTCGATGTACCGCAGCATCTGGTCCCGATACGGGTTCGCCTGGGTGACCGCAGCCTTCTTCCTGATCAGCCTGACCGGCCATTGGCTGTTCGGCTGGTTCGCCTATGTCCAGGAGCAGCAGAGCCATCAGCAGCCTGTCGTGTTCTCGGAGTATCTGATCGTGATGATGCGCGACACGCTCGAGAACTGGCAGTCGGAATTCCTGCAGCTGCTATGGCAGGTCGGCGGCCTCGCCCTCCTGCTTTATGTCGGCTCGCCGCAATCCAAGGAGGGAGACGACAGGATCGAGGCCAAGCTCGATGCGATCCTGCGCGCCGTCGACCGTGAGGACGCGGACAAGCTGATCTCCGAGATCGATCGCGACTATGCCGGCCGCCACACCGACCACCGCTATGTGCGGGAGCATCAGAACAATTAGCGGACCATGGCCGCGGCGGCATTCGCCTGACCCGAACCGGAAGGCAGAGACCGGTGTCCAGCCTCGACGTCTATCGCGCCAAGCGCGACTTCACCCGAACCCGCGAACCCCAGGGCGGCAAGGCCCGGCGGAAGGCGGGCGAGCGCGGCGGCGTCTTCGTGGTGCACAAGCATGCGGCCCGGCGCCTGCACTACGATCTTCGCCTCGAGCATAACGGCGTCCTGTGGTCATGGGCCGTGACCCGCGGCCCGAGCCTCGACCCCGAGGAGAAGCGCCTCGCCGTCCATGTCGAGGACCACCCGCTCGACTACGGCTCCTTCGAAGGCACGATTCCGGCCGGCCAGTACGGCGCCGGTTCGGTGATCGTCTGGGACGAGGGCAGATGGCTGCCGGAAGGCGATCCCGCGGCGGGGATAAAGAAGGGGCACCTGGTCTTCGCTCTGGAAGGGCACAAGCTGGCGGGGCGCTGGCACCTCGTCAGGCTGAGGCCGCGGCGCGGCGAGAAGCGCGACAACTGGCTGCTGATCAAGTCGGACGATGCAGCAGCCCGCAGCGACGAGGACATCCTCGAGACCGCGCCGAACTCGGTGAAGTCCGGGCTGAGCATCGAGGAGGTCGGCCGAGGCGAGGCGCGCGGCTCCGCCAAGGCGCGGCGCAAGCCGGCAGCCGGGGCGATGCCGGCAGGGGCGTCGAAGCCCGCCGGCGCCGCGGAAGCCATGCCCGCCTTCGTCGAACCCTGCCTCGCGACCCTGCAGGCCCGCCCGCCGGAGGGCGAAGCCTGGCTGCACGAGGTGAAGTTCGACGGCTACCGCCTCCAGGCGCGCGTGCTCGACGGGACCGTGAATCTGCTGACGCGCTCCGGACTCGACTGGACCGACCGGTTCGGCCGGAATCTGATCGACGCCCTGGCGGCGCTGCCCTGCGAGGCGGCCCTGATCGACGGCGAGGTCGTCGCCCTGTCGGAGACGGGCTCGTCCTTCTCGGCCCTGCAGGCCGCCCTGTCCGACGGCAAGGTCGACGAGCTCGTCTTCTACGCCTTCGATCTCATTCATCTCGACGGGGAGGATTTGCGCGACGATCCCCTCATCGCCCGAAAGGAGCGGCTGGAGGCGCTGTTGCAGCGGGTGCCGGAGGACGGACCACTCCGCTTCAGCGAGCATTTCGTCGAGCCGGGCGAGGCGATGCTGCGCCATGCCTGCCGCATCGGCCTGGAAGGCGTCGTCTCCAAGCGCCGGGACGCCCCCTATCGCAGCGGGCGCGGCCGCGACTGGATCAAATCGAAATGCACCCAGCGGCAGGAGTTCGTCATCGCCGGCTACGTGCCCTCGACCGCGTCCGGACGCAGCCTGCGTTCGCTGGTCATGGGCTATTACGAGGACGGCAGGCTGAAGCCCGCGGGCGGCGTCGGGACCGGCTTCACCCAGAAATCCGCCAAGATCCTGAAGGCGCAGCTCGACCGGCTCGCGACGGAGACATCGCCCTTCTCGGGCGCGGCCGCACGCCAGCGCGGCGTCGTCTGGGTGAAGCCGGAGCTGGTCGCCGAGATCGAGTTCCGGGCCTGGACAGCGTCGCGAACGTTGCGGCACGCTTCGTTCCTGGGCTTGCGCGAGGACAAGCCGGCGAAGCAGGTTCGCGGCGAGTGGCCGGTGGACGGCAAGGAGAGCGGGTCAGCCGGCAAACGCAGCGCCGACAGAAAGGGTGCCAGTCCGCCGATGGCGAAGACGACCGTGAAACTCAGCAATCCGGGCAAGGCGCTCTGGCCGGAGACCGGGCTGACCAAGCAGGGCCTGCTCGACTACTACGCCCATGTCTGGCCGGTGATGAAGCGCTTCGTGCTCGAACGGCCGCTCAGCCTGGTGCGGGCGCCCGACGGCATCCAGGACCAGACGTTCTTCCAGAAGCACGCCTCGCCCGGCATGCATCAGGCGATCGCGAGCCAACGCGACAGCGACGGCGAGGAGTTGCTGTTCATCCGCGACTTCGACGGGCTCGCCGCGCTGGTCCAGCTCGGCACCGTCGAGATCCATGCCTGGGGAGCGCCCCTGGCCGCGATCGAGACCCCGGACCAGATCATCTTCGACATGGACCCGGACAAGGGCATCGCCCTCCAGGAGCTGCGCAGCGCGACGCTCGCCGTGCGCGAGCGCCTCGACCAGCTCGGCTTCACCAGCTTCCTCAAGACTTCCGGCGGCAAGGGCTTCCACGTCGTGGTTCCGCTACAGCCCAAGGCCGATTGGGCGCAGGTCAAGGCGTTCTCGCGGGATTTCGCCAAAGCCATGGAGCAGGCGGAACCGAAGCGCTTTACCGCGACCCTGTCGAAGAAGGCCCGCAAGGGGCGGATCTTCATCGACTATCTGCGCAATGGCCGCGGCGCCACGGCCATCGTTCCCTATTCGACCCGGGCGCGTCCGGGAGCGGCGGTCGCGATGCCGATCCCGTGGGATGCGATCACCGAGGTGGAGCCCGACGGCTTCAGGGCCATGGACCTCGTCGGCGGCGCGGTCGACGAGGTCTGGACCGATTTCAGCCGGCAGGCGCGCCCCTTGCGCATGGGATGACGGAGCTCCGTCAGCGGCCGGGACGCGGCACCTGCCCCTTGTGACCGGTCTGCCCGGGACGGTTGTGCTTGCTCGGTCCCGGCTCTCCTGGTTCATGCCGGCCCGGCTCACCGGAAATTCACTGGCGCGAGCCGAACGCTGCGGCTGGCGATGGGGTCCCGATTCGGCTGCGCCGTCGTGAAGGGCCGCTTCGGTCTCGCGGCGGTCCGGAAGGTCGGACTTGCGTTCGAGCGTCCGGATCTGCTGCTCATGCGTCTTCCTGCCGGTCATGGTGTCCTCCGGTTGGTTCAGGCGGCCGCGGCCCGCCCGGGCACGACGACTCCGGACAGCGCGATGCCGACGACCTCGGGACTGTCCTTCAGCGCTCCGTCGGCGAGCGAAACCACGCCGACGAGGCGCTTGTCGCGATCGACCACCGGCAGGCGCCGAAGCTGGACGTTGCCCATGTTCTGCACGACATGAGCCATGTCCTCGTCATCGAAGCAGTACTTGACGTCCGGCGTCATGATCTCGCGCACGGGCGTGTCCGGGCCGCGGCCCTGCGCCACCGCCCTGACGGCGATGTCACGGTCGGTGATCGCGCCGACCAGCCGGTCGTGGTCGCCGACGGGCATGAAGCCGATGTCTTCGGCCGCCATGCGGCGTGCGATCTCCCTCACGGTCTCGTCGGGCCGGGCGATGCTGGCGCCTCGGGTCATCGCATCGGATACCTTCATTGTCTGGTCCTCCTGTGTTCGGGAACATCGCCGGCGCTGTGCGCCGGCCAGGGAGCCCTGATCTCGTCCGGGAGCGCGTGGCGCATCTGCGCGGCCTTGCGCGGACCGGAGTCGCAGTACCGCGAAGGCGGCCCGGCCGATTCCAGCCGGGCTGCGGCCCGGAGCCGGATCCGATCGGATTGAATCCATACGATCGGAACGGGCTCTAAGCGCTTTCCTCGGACCAGCGCTGCTTGGCGTCGTCCGCCGTGACGAGAAGCTTGACGGCCCCGTCGTCGACGTCGGCGATCAGGCCGATGTCGAGGAAATGGTGGGTACCGCCGGCGGCCGGGTCGGTCCGGTCGAGCTTGAGCAATTGCCCGACGAGGGCATCGACGGTGCCGACATGGCGGCCGTCGGAGCCGATCACCTCCAGGCCTTCGCGGATATCCTGCACATGCATCATCGCGGCCTCCGGGTTCTGGGGTCCTCCCTTGGCAACGAATGGCCGGGAACGCTGTTCCCCGGCCGGCTTCGCCCGGCGGCATCGGTACGCGGCCGCTCCCTGGCGAGCACAGAGCCACCGACCCGGTGCCTCCTCGGGGACACCGGGCCGGTGGTGGAAACAGTCTGGCAACGGACGAATCCTCAACCAGCCGCCCGATGAAAGGTTCCGGCGGCCGGCCGATCAGGCGGAACAGCCGCGCCGATCAGCGAACTCGCTGCGGCCGACCGGCAGCGGCGCCGAGAGCGCGCCATCCGGCACGGCGCCGCTCAGGACAGGACTGGATGATCTGGCCGGCGAGCCGCCAGCTCGCACACGAAGCGTTGCCGCGCTTCAAGGCTGTCCAGGCCGACATGCAAGGCGAGCCAGGCCCGATAGTCGGCGGGCCGGACCGTGACGATCTCGAGCGCCCGCCCCGCCCGCAGCAGCCGCTCGATCGCCTGCATCGCCTGGCCGCGCCAGCGATCGTAGTCGCGGTCCCCGACATCGTTCGCCGGCGCTCCGCGGATTTCGGCAAAGTCGGCGGGTTCGTACCAGGGCACGATGGTGAGGCGCCCGTCCTGCGCCTGCCTTTCCGTGGCATGTCGACCGTCAAGCTGCATCGGCGCGCCTTCCCCAAGCGGCTGCGGCGTCGCAACGCCCCATCGCGACAAGCCTGTCGCGGTCGAGGATCTGCAACCGCCCGCGGCGGGAACGGATCATGCGCTCGCCTTCGAGCAGGTGCAGCGCCACCGTCACGCCCGAGCGGCGCACCCCCAGCAGATCCGCTAGCTCCCGATGGGTGATCGCGAGATCGTCGCGCTGCACGGCGTCGCGATAGTGGGCGATCCAGCGCGCCACCCTCTGTTCGATCATGAGCGCCGCGCTCGCCGCCGCTTCCGCCAGGAAGCCGGCCGTGGAACGGAAGGCATAGCTCAGCAACCGCTCGTTCAGCGAGCGATCTGCCCTGACCGCACGGGAAATCGCCTCGGCCGGAACGCGGATCGCCACTCCCCCGCTCAGGACGCGGGCGGCGATCGGGGGGAAGCTGGGCAGGAGCAGCCGATGGATACCGACCACGTCGCTGTTACGCGCAAAACCGATCTGGAACCGGGCCTGGTCGCGCGTCATGCTGAGCGCGACCACGGCATCGACGGGAAAAAAGATGTCGTCGGGGTTCAGCGTCGCGCCGGGCGCGAGATTCACCCGGGTGCCGCCGGTATGGAGACGGCCTTCCGGCGAAGGATGCTGCTCCAATGGGTGATGGTGATGCAAATTGTGACGAGCGGTCTCTCCCCCCAACGTGACGGCATCCATGCAAGCCTCCAGGTTGGAGAGTCATCAAAGCGCGCCGCTGCCGCGCCGTCACTAACCTAGGTTAACGCCGGGCGGCTTTGCTCGGCACGCGAGGCCGTCGAGATGGTCAGCCGCCGCTCAGCCCGCCCCACAGAGCGCCTCGAGCCTGTCGAGCAGAGGGCGCTGCCCGGGAAGGAGCTTCGCGCGCGCCTCGGACAGCGAAAACCAGGCAGCCCGGTCGATCTCCGGAAACGTCTCGCGACGCCCGCTGCGCGGGGGCCATTCGAGCTCGAACCGGCTGGCGCAGCGATGCGTCGCGACATCGAAATCGCCCTCGAGGGCGAAGGCCTCGACCGTCTTGCCGCCGCGCTGGCGAACGCTCCCGAGCGGAAGGAGCGGCCCCGACGGGACGCTGCCGAGCTCCTCTTCGAATTCACGCCTGGCGGCGGCCTCGCTCGCCTCTCCCGGGCCGCGCTCGCCCTTCGGAAGCGACCACGCGCCGAGATCGCGGCGGCGCCAGAACGGGCCGCCGGGGTGCACGAGAAGCACATGGAGCTCCCGCCCCCTCAGCTGGTACATCAGAATGCCGGCGCTGATCGAAGCCATGGCCGCCTCCGCCGCCTGGTCGGCGAGCGCGTGTCGCCGCGAACGGAACGTCATGGTACCAGGACGGCCGCTCCCTGAAAGCGGCCGGCACGCAGATCCGCCAAGGCCCGATCGGCCTCCTCGAGCCGATAGACATGCGTCGTCGTCCTCACGCCGGCGCGTGGCGCAATCGCAAGAAACTCGACGGCATCGGCGCGGGTGAGGTTCGCCACCGACACGACGCGGCGCTCGCCCCAGAGCAGCCCGTACCGGAACCGCGGGATATCGCTCATATGGATGCCGCCGCAGACCACGCATCCGCCCTTGCGGACGGCAGCGAGCGCCTTGGGAACCAGAGCCCCGACCGGCGCGAAGATGATGGCGGCGTCGAGCGCAACCGGAGGCGCGACGTCGGACCCGCCCGCCCAGCACGCGCCGAGAGACAGGGCATGGGCCTGCGCCGCCACGTCGCCGGGCGTGGTGAAGGCGTAGACCTCGCGTCCCTGCCAGCGGCAGATCTGCGCCAGGATATGCGCGGCGGCGCCGAAGCCGTAGAGGCCGATGCGCCGCCCCTCGCCCGCCATCCGCAGGGCCCGCCAGCCGATCAGGCCGGCGCACATCAGAGGCGCCGCCTCGACCGGATTCTCGACCTGCGGGAGAGGATAGGCATAGGCGGCATCGACGAGCACATGCGTCGCGAAGCCGCCGTCGCGGGTGTAGCCGGTGAACTCGGGTGCGTCGCAGAGGTTCTCGGCGCCACCGGCACAGTAGGGACATCTGCCACAAGCCCGTCCGAGCCAGGCGGCGCCGACGCGGGTCCCGAGCGCGGGCGTCGTCACCCCTGCCCCGAGCCGGTCGACGATGCCGACGATCTCGTGCCCCGGCACGAGCGGGCGCCCGGGATCGCCCAGATCGCCGTCGACGACGTGGAGGTCGGTCCGGCAGACGGCGCAGGCTTCGACGCGCAGCCGCACCTCGCCCGGCGCAGGCAGCGGATCAGGCCGCTCCTCCGCGACGAGCGGCCGGCCGACAGCGTGCAGGACCATCGCTCTCATGCCTCGCTCCCTCGCCGGCGCGGGGCACCCGCAGCCGGGCGCCACCCCGGCCCATCAGGCCTCAGTGCGAGAGCAGAAGCGGCAGGCTGCATTCCTTCAGCAGCGACTGCGTCACCCCGCCGAGCAGAAATTCGCGCAGACGAGAATGCCGATAGGCGCCGGCGACGATCAGCCCCGCCCCGATGCCTGCCGCATGCGACCTGATCACCTCGGCGACATTGCGGGCGCCGACGCCCTCGAGATTGACCGTGACCTTGATGCCGTGCCGCGCCAGATGCGGTGCGAGATCGGCGCCCGGCACCGTGCTGGCGAGATCCTTTTCGCCGGAGACCGAGAGGATCTCGACCGTCTCCGCGGCTCTCAGGATGGGAAGAGCATCCGCGACGGCCCGGGCGGCGCAGGCACCGCCGTCCCAGGCGATCAGCACGTGACGGGCGTCGAAGCTGGCGCGGTTCGGCGGCACGAGGATCACCGGCCGGCCGCTGTCGAACAGGACGGCCTCGATCAGGCCGCGATCGATCTCGGCGGCGGAAGGCTCGGAATCCAGCACCGTGATGTCGGCGACGCGGGCGCGGCTGACCAGCCGGTCGCGCATTTCGCCGAAATGGGCCTGCTCCGACTCGACCGTGGCGACCACGCCGGCGAAGTCGGCCTCCGATCGGGCCGCGCTCGCGACGGCCTCCGCCAGCTCGGCGATCCGCCGGTTCTCCGACGAGATCAGCGCCTGGCCGAAATCGTCGATCAGCGAATACGGGATCGCATAACGCGCCGCGGCGGCCTCCAGGGTCAGATGCGCATTCGCCGCCTTGGCGAGGGAGAGCGCATAGCCGAGCGCCGCGTTGGGCTCATGCCGTCCCTCCTCGGTGATCGCGACGAAAACGCTCTTGATGCCGGTCAGCATGTCTTCCTCCTGTCAATGCGTCGACATGGTGCGCCAAAGCCGGCGCCGGTCATTGCGCGAGATCAAGCGGAGGCCGCGTCAGCCATGCACATAGCGGCCTGGCGCCGCGCCGAGCCCACGATCCGCGACGTCCCGCGCCGGGACGGTTCCGCTCGACTGGCCGGCGAGCCAGCCGAACCAGGCCGGCCACCACGAACCTTTGCGGAGCGTGGCCCCAGCCAGCCATTGCTCCGCCGTGACGTGCCGGTCATGCGCCAGCATGGTGCCGATGTTGAAATGGCGATCGGCCTGGGACGGCGGCGCGACGATACCACGATTATGACCCGCGTCCGCCAGCACGAACGTCACGTCGGCATCGGCCAGCCGGTGGAGTTTGTAGACCGAGCGCCAGGGCGCGACATGGTCGTGCTCGGTCCCCACCGCGAAGATGGGGATATGGATGTCGCGCAGCGACACGGGCTCGCCCTCGACCCGAAAGCGCCCCTCGGCCAGGTCGTTGTTCAGATAGAAGGCGCGCAGATATTCTGAATGCATGCGCGCCGGCATGCGGGTCGCATCGGCGGACCAGGCCGCGATGTCGGTCATCTCCTCGCGCTTCCCGAGCAGATAGGTACGGACCATCCGCGACCAGATCAGATCGTTCGAGCGCAGCAGGTGGAAGGTCCCGGCCATGCGCGCCGCCTCGAGCACGCCGTCCTCCGCCATGATGTCGTCGAGGATGGCGAGCTGGCTCTCGTCGATGAAGAGGCGGAGCTCGCCGGCCTCGCGGAAATCGACCTGGGCGGCGAGGAAGGTCAGGCTCGCCAGGCGGCCGTCGAGATCGCGCGCCATCGCCGCGGCCGTGAGCGCGAGCAAGGTGCCGCCGATGCAATAGCCGACGGCGTGCAGCCGGCTGGCGCCGGTCGCCGCCAGCGCCGCCGCGATCGCCGGCAGGACGCCGGCACGGCGATAATCGTCGAGCGCGAGATCGCGATCCTCGATGCCGGGATTCTTCCACGAGACGACGAAGACCGTGAAGCCCTGGTCGACCAGATGCCGGATCAGCGAGTTCTCCGGACGCAGGTCGAGGATATAGTACTTCATGATCCAGGCAGGGACGATCAGCACGGGCTCGGCCTGCACCGTTTCGGTGGAAGGCGAATACTGGATGATCTCCGCCAGCGGGGTGCGGTGAACCACCTTTCCCGGAGTCAGCGCGACATCCTTGCCGGGCCGGAAGCGCCGCACCTCCGGCGGCCCCTCGTGTCGTGCCAGATGCGCGGCGTCCTCGAGCGCGAAGGCGGCGCCGCGGAGCAGATTGAAGCCATGTTCCCGGACGGTCGCCTCCACAACTTCGGGATTGCTCCAGGGCCAGTTCGACGGCGCCAGCAGATCGAGCGTCTGCCTGCCGACGAAATTGAGCTGGGCGAGATGGTGCGCCGTGGCGCCGTGGACGTCGCGGGTCGCCTCGTCCCAGAGACGCTCCGCCGCCAGCAGGCTTTCGGCGTAGAGCGCGTAGGGCCATTTCTGCCAGGAGGGATGGCGAAAACGCTTGTCCTGCGGCAGGGAGCGTTCGCAGGGCGCGCAGACGCTGGCGTTGGTGCTCGCAGCCAGCTCGCCCAGGCGCACCACCTCCTTCAGTCCCTGGCGCGCGAGCTCGGTGATCCGCCCCGGCGAGACGGCCATGTGGAGGGCCCAGTCGTACCAGGCCTCGGCGAGGCCCATCGGCGAGAAGCCGGCGAAGGAACGGCCGATCGCCGCATGCAGCAACTGGTCCGCGCGCGGCTCGCCGCCGTCCGCCTCCAGCGGAGGGCGCCGCAGCTCCGCCGGTAGCGCGGCCGGCGCGGCCTGCCCGGCCGGCGCGAAGATGGTCCGTTCCGAAGTTGCGGTGGTCATGGCGGTTCCGTGCGGCCCGAACGATCGGCAAAGCATGCGCCGCGGTCCCGGTGGTCGCGTTGACGTGCATCAAGGCGAGACGGTGTGCAGGGCGGCCATTGTGCTTCGTGCAGCCTGGATAGATCATCGGACATTCGCCATCGCAGGGAGGCGGAGATGAGAAAGACCAAGTCGACGCGGCAGGCGGCGGCGGGCGCGGCCGCCGGTCTGGACACGATCGCCCGCACCACCCAGTCGCAGCTCAGGGCCGCGGCCGCGATCCCACAAGTGATCGCCGAGGCTTACTGGGCGATGGCCTCGGAACTGCTGAGCTTCGCCAGCCGGCGCCTGGAGGCCCAGGCGGAACTCTGCCGCAGCCTCGGCCGTTGCCAGGAGCTCGGCGAGGCCGTGGATCTGCAGCGCCAATTCGGCGAGCGGGTCACCCGGGACTACGCGGATGAAGCGGGCCAGCTCTCAGAGGCCATCCGCAGGAACATCGCCTCGCTGTCGGCGGCCGGTGCCGACCTGGCTGCCGCGGCGACCGACAAGGACAAGCTGGCGGCGTGACCGGCGCACCGCCGCCCCGGGCCCCGTCCGCTCGATCGAGGAACGGGACTGCTCCGGAGGCGGCCGCCCGATTCCGCGGCTTGAGCAAGCGCGGAATCGTCGCGGCACCGCTCGCCGGCCTGCCGCTCGGGCTGGGCCTGCACCTGGCCGGCGCGAACGAGGCGGCGAACCTGGCCTGGATGGCGGCGACGCTGCCTGTCCTCGCCAAGCTGGCCATCGACATCGTCGTCAGCCTGCGCCGCGGCGAGTTCGGGCTCGATCTCGCCGCGGCGCTGTCGATGAGCGCAGCCCTCGTCGTCGGCGAGAGCCTGGCAGCCGCGATCGTCGCGCTGATGTATGCCGGCGGGCAGCATCTCGAGGCTTTCGCCGAGGGACGGGCGCAGCGGGACATGACCGCGCTGCTCGCGCGCCGCCCGCTTCGCGCCATGCGCTTCGACCCCGACGGGTTGCGCGAGATTCCGGCGGAAAGCGTCGTTCCGTCCGACCGGCTCCTGATCAGGCAAGGCGACATCACCCCCGTCGACGGGGTCGTGGTGAAGGGCATCGCACAACTCGACATGTCGGCGCTGACCGGCGAATCGCTGCCGGTCCGTCGCGAGGTCGGCGCGGAGGTCGCGAGCGGAGCGGTCAATCTCGGCGAGGCCTTCGAGCTCGTCGCCTCGCATGCCGCGGAAGACAGCGTCTATGCCGGCATCGTGCGCCTGGTCGAGGCCGCGCAGCGCTCCAAGGCGCCGATGTCGCGGCTCGCCGACCGCTATGCGCTGGGATTCCTCGCGGTCACCCTCGCCCTCGCGGGCCTGGCCTGGCTCCTCAGCGGCGAGGCCGTCCGGGCCGTCGCCGTGCTGGTCATCGCCACGCCGTGCCCGCTACTGCTCGCGGTGCCGGTCGCGCTCGTCGCCGGCATGTCGCGCGCCGCCCGGCACGGCGTCCTGATCAAGGGCGCGCAGGTCATCGAGGGCCTCGCCGCAATTCGCGGCATCGTGCTCGACAAGACCGGAACCCTGACCGAGGGCCGCCTGCGCCTCGCCGGCATCGTCCTGGCCGACCCGCCCGTTTGCGATGAAGGCGCGCTGTTGCAGCTCGCCGCCTCTCTCGACCAGGCGTCGCCCCATGTCGCCGCCCGCGCCCTGGTCGACGGCGCGAACGACCGCGGCCTCGCCCTCGCCGTTCCCGACGCAGTGAGGGAAACGGCCGGGGAAGGAATCTCTGGCCGGGTCGGAGCGCACCATGTCGTGCTCGGCGGCTGGAATTTCGTCGCGAGCCGGATCGCGCTTCCGGAGCTGGCTGGCCAGACGCCCGTCCCCGACGGGGCGCCGGTCGTCGTCGTCGCGATCGACGGCAGGTTCGCCGGCCGCATCGTGCTGTCCGACCGCTTGCGCGACGGCGCGGTCGACGTGCTCGGCGAGCTCCGCGCCCTCGGCGTCGAACGCGTCGTGCTGGCGACCGGCGACCAGAGGAAGATTGCGGCGGCGATGGCTGCGGGGCTGCCGTTCGATGCCGTCCTGGCCGACCAGTCCGCGGCCGACAAGGTCGCGATCGTCGAGGCGGAACGGCGGCACGGACCGGTCCTGATGGTCGGAGACGGCGTCAACGACGCCCCCGCGCTGGCGGCCGCCGACATCGGGGCCGCGCTCGGCACGCATGGTTCGGCCGCCTCGGCCGAGACCGCCGACATGGTGCTGCTGATCGATCGGCTGGACCGGCTTCCGCTTGCCGTAAAGGTGGCGCAGCGCGCCCGCGAGGTCGCGCTGCAGAGCGTGGTCGCCGGAATCGGCCTGTCGCTGCTCGGCATGGTGATGGCGGCGTTGGGATGGCTGAGCCCGGTGCAGGGAGCGCTGCTCCAGGAAGCGATCGACGTCGCGGTCGTGCTCAACGCCCTGCGGGCCCTGAGCGACTAGAGACGGATTCACCGATCAGTATGCGGTGCAAGCTGATCGGAACGGGCTCTGGCGCCGGAACCGCGCCGCCGCCGCCGGGTTCGCCCGGTGCGGGAACGGGTGCGCTTGAGAGACATCAAGGTTGCCGGCGCAGGCGCCGTCTATCCTGCAGCGGCAGCCGGAGCAGGCCGATGAACGACGACGGGCAGAACGAGATCACGGCGCTGCTGTGCTCGCGGCAGGGCTTCGGCACCGGCCAGCCGCCGGACGAGACGATCTCCACCCATATCTCGACCGTGCTGCTGCTCGGCGAGCATGCCCTGAAACTGAAGCGGCCGGTGCGGCTGCCCTATCTCGACCTGTCGAGCCCGCAGCGCCGTTTGGAGCTGTGCGAGCGCGAACTGGAGCTGAATCGCCGGACCGCGCCGCACCTCTATCGCCGCGTGCACCGGATCACGCGCGAGCCGGACGGCCGCCTCGCGCTGAACGGGTCGGGGCCGCTCGTCGACGCCGTCCTTGAGATGCGGCGTTTCGACGGCGCCCTGCTGTTCGACAGGCTGGCAGCGGCCGGACAGCTGACGGCGGCGCAGATCGAGGCGCTCGCCAACGCCATCGCCGCCTTCCATCGCTCGGCTCCGGTCGCCACCGACCCGGACGGCGCCGCGCGCCTGCGCCATGTGCTGGACGTCAATGCGCGCGCCTTCGCCGCGGCGCACCTGCTTCCCCCGGGCGCCGTGGCCGAAGCCGATGCAGCCTGCCGGGCGGCCTTGCTGCGCCATGCCGACCTGCTCGACCGGCGGGCCCGCGACGGGCGCGTGCGGCGCGTGCACGGCGATCTGCACCTGCGCAACATCTGCCTGATCGGCGGCGAGCCGACACTGTTCGACTGCCTCGAATTCGACGAGGAGCTGGCGACGACCGACCTCCTCTACGATCTCGCCTTCGTGCTGATGGATCTGTGGCATCGCGGCGCGCACGATCTGGCGAACGTGCTGTTCAACCGCTATCTCGACGCGACCGGCGACGAGGCGGGCATTGTCCTGCTTCCGCTCTTCATGGCGGTTCGCGCCGCCGTCCGGGCCCATGTGACGGCCAGTGCGGCCGCCGCCGATGAGGCGGGTCCGCAAACGTGCGCCGAGGCTCGCGCCTATCTCGATCTCTGCCGCGACCTTCTGCGCGAGACCCCGGCGTCCCTCACCGCCATCGGCGGCTATTCCGGCTCGGGCAAATCGACGGTCGCGGCCGAGATCGCGCCGTCGCTCGGCGTCGCGCCCGGCGCGCGCGTAGTCTCGAGCGATCGCTTCCGAAAACGGCAGTTCGGGGCCACCCCGCAGACCCGTCTGCCGGCCGATGCCTATGCATCCGAGGTCTCCGCCCGTGTCTACGCCGAACTCGGCAGAACGGCGGAGCTCGTCCTCGCCGGCGGCCATGCGGTCGTCGCCGACGCGGTATTCGACCGGCCGGCCGATCGCGATCACTTCGCCGGTATCGCGGCCGCGGCCGGCGTCGCGTTCCGCGGCATCTGGCTCGATGCACCGGAGACGGTGCTGGTCGAGCGCGTCAAGGCCCGGCGCGGAGACCCGTCGGACGCGACCGCCGCGGTGGTCGCACAGCAGCTGGCGCGAGGCGGCGCGGCGACCGACTGGACCGTGATCCGCGCCGACGCCGACGCAGGGAGCGTCGCGGCCGCCGTGAAAGCCGCCCTCGCGGAGGTCGCCCGCCGGCGCGGTTGAGCCGACACGGCGCCGTCAACCCAGCCTGGTTGGCCGCGCGAGGCGCACCGAAGCTTGTGGCAGATCAATGTCGTTCCCGGCATCCGGGCCGAAACTCCATCGTCCAAAGGGAGCAGGGAGATCGTCATGGAACGGATCGGGGATGCACCACGGGAATCCGGTTTCGCCAGCATCATGGTACCGCTCAATCTCGGTGCCGGCGCGGCCGACCGGGTCAGGCTCTCTCTGTCGCTCGCCGAACGGTTCGGCAGCCGGCTGATCGGCATCGCCGCGCAGGAGTTCGTGGTGCCCTATCTGGGCGATGGCGCCGTCGGCGTCGACGCGCTGCTGATCGACGAAGCGAGGAAGGCCGCCGGTGAGGACCTCGCCAAGGCGGAGACGATCTTCCGGCGCGTCGCCGGCCACTACAACGACATCGTCTGGCGCAGCGCTATCGAGACACCCCTGCCCTTCGTCCTCGGCAATGCGCGGGCGGCCGACATCGTCGTGGTCGCCCGCCAGGGCTCGCTGGATGCGCCGCAGGGCCGGATGGGCCTGACGCCTGCCGATCTCGTCATGGATCTCGGCCGCCCCATGCTCGTCGCGCCGCCGGACGTCACGGAACTGGCCGCGGAGACCATCCTGATCGCCTGGCGCGACACGCGGGAGGCACGGCGTGCCGTCTGCGACGCCATGCCGTTCCTGAAGCGCGCCCGGGCGGTGACCATCGTCTGCGTCGGACAGGGAGCGGCCGAGCAGGGAGCGGAGGATGTCCGCAGCCATCTCGCCCTGCACGGCGTCACCGCCGATGTCGACGTTCGGCCCGACATCGCCAGCCACGCGGCGCAGGAGCTCATCGATTGTGCGCGCCGGCAGAATGCCGACCTGATCGTTTCCGGCGCCTACGGCCACAGCCGGATGCGGGAATGGCTGCTCGGAGGCATGACCGCCGACCTGCTCGAGGCGGCGCCGGTCTGTTGCCTGATGTCGCATTAGAGCCGGATCCGATCAGATTGAATCGATCTGATCGGTGAATCCGTCTCTCACTCTTAGCTTAGAGCCCGTTCCGACGGGGCCGACTCGTCATTGCGAGCGCAGCGAAGCAATCCAGGGGGACGTCGCGTTCTCCCGCCCTGGATTGCTTGTCGTTGCGCGCCTCGCAAGTCACGGTTCGCGCGATCCAAGCTGATCGAGAAGGCGCAGGCACGGCCGATCTGGCTCGCCCCGCCTCGCAGCCCGGCTGGCCGCCCCCGAGATGCCGCAGGTCGGTCAGTTGGCGAGAAGGCAGGGAATCCGGCAGCGCGTCAGCATCTGCGTCGTCTGGCGCACGAGCTCGGAACTGACGAGCTGATTGCTGCAATAGGCCGGCGCGACCAGCAGGTCGGCGTCCCGTTCGATCGAGCGAAGCAGGCCTTCGCAGAGCAGCGACGAGCCGGTGCGGTCGGTGGCGCGGGCGGGAACGCCGTGACCGTGCAGGAAGTCGACGACATCGGCGACGCTGCTGTCCGGCGTCACCGACAGCACCTCGTCCATCGCGATCACCGAGACCTGCTCGGCCCGGCGCAGCAACGGCAGCGCCTCGCGCAGGACGCGCCGCGCGGGCCGGCAATCGCGCCAGGCCACGGCGATGCGACGCGGCACGGCCGGCGCCGCGCAATCGGACGGAACGACCATGACGGGGCGACCGCCGAGGCTGAGGACGGCGCGCGCATCGCAGCGGTCGTGCTCGTCGTCGGACGGGACCGCCGGCCCGATCACGATCAGGTCGGCCCGGCGGCCATTGCGCAGGACCGCTTCGGTCATCGACCCGATTCCGCCGGTGAAGGACACCCGACCGACCCTCGCCCCGACCGAATCGCGGAATCGGGTCTCGGCTGCGGCGAGGTCGAGACTGCAGCAGGTCCGTGCCTCGGCCAGCAGTTCGCCGACCATTCCGATCGTGGCGCTCGGCTCGATCTGCGGCGTCCGCGGCCAGCGGGACATGACACCGCGGAGGCCTGCGCCCAGCTGGCCGGCGAGCGCCCCCGCGAACGCCGCGCGCCGGAAGGCGGGTTCGTCGTCGCCAAGCGCGACGAGAATCTCGGCATAGGACATCACCAGCCTCCGCTGAGAACGATTTGTCGAAGTCTATCCGCCGGACCTGGCTGCGCCTTGATGCGCGTCAAAGGCCCGCCCTTCGCGCTCTCGCGAGGCATGGCGCGCAGCCGCCGCGGAAGCCGGTTTGTTCGAGATCAAGGAGCGGCTTCGCGCCGTCGCTATGATGCCGCCATCCGGGGCAGCGACGGGATGAACGCCATGGATATCTGGCTCAGGAGACGTTTCGAGCGGCAGGCCCGGTTGATGGGCGCGATGATGGAGCGGATCGGCGTGACGCCGGAGCTGGCGGCGAGCCGCGGACGGCTCTACGAGGCGGCCAATCGGCGCTGCCTGTGGTGCGACGCGCAGCAGGAATGCAGCAGGTGGATCGAGGAGCATCAATCCGCCGAGCGCAGCCCCTCCTTCTGCCCGAACGGCACGTTCTTCGACGTGACCCGGCGAGACGGCCCGCGGCACTGATCGGCTGTTCGCGCAGCGCCGCCGAACCGGGTTCGGTCGACGGCATGCCAACGGCAGAGAAATTGCGCGTTCAGTAGGGACTTACCGCAGCTTCTTCATCCTTGCTGCTTGATCGCTTCGCCAGATTTCTAGCCGTGATAGCAGCGCGGCGGCATCGCGCAATATCGATCGACGAGATCGACCAGGGCCTTGCGCAGCTGGGGATCGCGCTGGAATTGCGCCGTGCGCCATATCAGGTCGACCAGCGCATTGAGCTTTCGAGAGGCGTCGAGATCCGGCGGCGCGGCTTGGGCCAGACGCTCGAAATCGCCGACGCGATAGCCGTCGCAGGCGGCGACTCCCGAGATCGTCTCGGCGTTGGCGGAGAGTCGTCGCAGCACATTGTCGGACGGCGCGACGAAAGCGAGCATGTGGACGCCATGCGCCAGGGTCACCAGGAAGCGCGTTTCGATCCGGCTTCGCTGCTCGGCTGGCAGCCGACTGAACAGACTGACGAAATCATCGTTCATGCCCCTGCCATCCACGCCATTCCCGCCATCCCGGCCGGCCGGCTGCGCGGGGTGGAACGCCCGGCTGAGCGAGCGCGCATCCCCGGCATTCCCCTGCTGCGCGCAGCCTTCCTTCCGAACCCCAAGCCGGCAGATTAGCAGCGCCGGCCGGCGGGTCCTTGACCGACCGCAAACGGATTGCGGCATGCAGCCGTGTGCGGCATTCGAAGCGACGTGCCGGTCACGCGGGCTCACGCCGCCTTGACGGCGAGGACTGCATAGGTCCGCAGCTTGCCGTCGGCGTCGTTGATCGAGAGATATTCACCCGGCGCCATCCGGTGGCTGTCGAGCCGGAAACCGCCCTCGTCGTCCGCGTCCGTCCGGTCATCATAGTCGAACACCCAGGTCGCTCCCCCGGCCCCACCGGCGCGATGGACCAGCCTGCCGTGACGCGTCGCTCCGTCGGGGCTCAGCCGGCGGACCCGGCAATGGTCGCGCAGAGCGTGCCAGGCGGCGGTGTCGAGCCGCCCCTCGGCGTCGATCGGAGCGACGATCTCGTAGCCGTCGTGCGGGTTGCCCTCCGGGAACTCCCGGCAGCGTGCGAGCCGCAGTGAAATCGCGCTGAGACCTTTCATCGGACGTTCTCCTCATGATGGGGCCGATTCGCTCCGTGCCCGGCGAAATGGGAGCCGCACGGACGAATGGGGTGGCCGCCTGCGGCGCAGCGAAGCGCCCCCGGCGGGAACCGCCGCCTGCGACCCATCGTCAAGCTGGAGCACGCGCCCCGCCGGCATGCCTTGATTTCCCTCAAACGGCAGCCGCGGCGCGCCCGACGCTGAGCTCGACATCGACCAGCTCCGGGTCGTTCGGGTCCGGCCGAATGTGGAAGCCGAGCTCCTGGCACATCTGCAGCATGGTCGAGTTGCCGCGCATGACCTGCCCCTGGATGGTCGACAGCCCCTCCTGCCGGGCCCAGGCGATCACCAGGCCCATCAGGGTCCAGCCCAGGCCCTGGCCCTTGAGATCAGACCGGACCAGCACGGCGTATTCGCCGCGCTCGTGATTGGCGTCGGCGTGCAGCCGGGAGACCCCGAGCAGGCGGCCGTCTTCCTGCGAGATGGCCGCGAACGCGATCGCGCGGGCATAATCCAGCTGCGTCAGGCGCGCGATGAAATCATGGCTGGGCTTGCCGGGCAACGCGAAGAAGCGCCGGCGCAGATCGTCATCGGTGACGCTGGCCAGGAAATCGGGATAGAGCGCCTCGTCTTCAGGGCGCAGCGGCCGGATCCAGAGCTTGCGGCCGTCCTTGAGCGCCGCCTCGCGCTCCCAATGGCGTGGATAGGGCCTGATCACCATGCGGGGATGGTCGCCCTCGCGCCGCTCGCCCGCCGGCATCAGCCTGATCCTGGCGTCGACGACGATGACGCCGTCAGGGTCGGCCAGCACCGGGTTGAGATCGAGCTCGCAGATCTCCGGGCAGTCGGTGGCGAGCTGGGCGAGCTTGACGAGCGTCGTCGCGACGGCGTCGAGATTGGCGGCGGGAACGTTGCGGTAGGCGGCGAGGACCCGCGAGACCCTGGTGCGCGCGATCAGGTCGCGCGCCCTGTCCAGATCGAGAGGCGGCAGAGCCAGCGCCTTGTCGGCGATGGCCTCGACCGCCGTTCCGCCCCGGCCGAAGACGACGACGGGGCCGAAGGTCGGATCGTCGGCGACGCCGGCGATCAGCTCGCGCCCGTTGCGGCGCCGGATCATCGGCTGGATGAGGAAGCCGGAGATCAGCGCATCCGGCCGCACGCCGCGGATGCGGGCCAGCATGGTCTCGGCGGCCGCGCCCACGGCCTCAGCAGTCGTCAGGTCGAGCGCAACCCCGTCGACATCCGATTTGTGCACGATGTCGGGCGAGTGCACCTTGAGCACCACCGTATGGCCCTCGGCGAGCACCTCCGCCCCGAGCCTCGCGGCCTCCTGCGGAGTCGAGGCCAGGCGCGGGGTCGCAGTCGGGATGTCGTAGGCCCTCAGCACCTGCGCCGTCTCGATCGGATCGAGCCAGCTCCGGCCGCCGCCGAGGGCGTTGCCGATGACCCTCCTCGCCGTCTCCGTGTCGGGGCTGAAGTCCTGCGGCATGGCGTCCGGCATGCGCGTCAGCTCGGACTGCGCCCGCCGGTAGGCGATGAGGTGCGTCATTCCCCTGACCGCATCGGCCTCGGTCGGGAAGTTCGGAATGCCCGCGGCGACGAAGCGGTCCGGCCCCGCCTCCCTGTCGGCTCCGATCCAGGCCGTGAAGACGGGCTTGGCGAACATGCGCTGGGCGCGGCGCTGCTCGACGACCCTGGCGATCGTCTCGGCCGCCTCGCGCTGGCTGGTCAGGCGGGTCGCGACGTCGAGCACGAGCACCGCGTCGCTGCTCTCGTCGTCGAGCAGGATGTCGAGCGCCCTGGCGAACCGGTCCGCGTCGGCGTCGCCGATGATGTCGACCGGGTTGGCGCGGGACCATGACGGCGGCAGGATCGCGTCGAGCCGGTCCTTGGTCTCCTGCGTCAGGGTCGCAAGCTCGCTGCCGAGATCGATCAGGCGGTCGACGGCCAAGACGCCGATGCCGCCGCCATTGGTCAGGAGGGCGATCCGGTTCCCCTCGAAGGGCCGCTGACGCCCGAGCGTCTCGGCAGCGGCGAACAGCTCCGCGACATCATAGGCCCTGACCAGGCCCGCGCGCCTGAAGGCGGCGTCGTAGACGGCGTCGGAGCCGGCGAGCGCACCGGTGTGCGTCGCCGCCGCGGCCGCCGCCGGCGCATGGCGTCCGGCTTTGATCACGACGACGGGCTTGACCCGCGCCGCGGCCCGCGCCGCCGACATGAACTTGCGCGGGTCGGCGATCGCTTCGACATAGAGCAGGATCGCGCGCGTGCGCGGATCCATCGCGAAATGGTCGAGGCAGTCGCCGAAATCGACGTCGATCTGGTCGCCGAGCGTGATCACCCCGGAGAAGCCGAGCTGATGCGTCGCCGCCCAGTCGATCAGCCCGGCGGCGACCGCGCCGGATTGCGAGATCAGGGCGAGATCGCCCTGCTTGAGCTGGCGGGAGGCGAAGCTGGCGTTCAGGTGGCCGTAAGGCGACATCAGTCCGATGCAGTTCGGCCCGACGATCCGCATGCCGGACGAGCGCCCGAGGTCGCGTATCGCCCAGGCCGCCGAACCGGGACCGCGGCCGAGCCCGGCCGTGAGGACCAGACAGGCCGGAATCCGAAGGCGTGCCGCAGTTTCGACGATGCCGGGGGCCGCATCCGGCGGCGCGCAGACGATGGCGAGATCGGGCGGCGTGGGCAGGGACGCGAGGTCGGGATAGCAGGTCGTGCCCGCGATCATGCGGTGGCGCGGATTGACCAGGCCGAGCGCGCCCGCAAAGCCTCCCTCGCGGAGGTTGGCGACGACGGCCTGGCCGACGGATCCGGCGCGTTCGCTGGCACCGACCACCGCGACCGAACGAGGCTGCATCAGCGCCTCGAAGCGGTATGTACTCATCGCCGGCTCCACGCTCGTTCCGACTGCAGGTTATCGCTGCTGCGAGCCGGCCTTCGCAAGCATGGCCGCTCCGCGGTCCGAAGGAGCGCGGAACCGCTCCGGGCGTGTTCAGGCGTCGAGACGGCGCAGCGCGGTCCGGTCGCGCAGGATGATCGAGCGGCGATGCGAAGGCAGTTCGATCACCCCCTTCCGCTCCAGCTGCGTGAGCGTGCGCGAAACGGTCTCGATCGTCAGCCCGAGATGGTCCGCGATGTCGCTGCGCGACATCGGCAGGTCCAGATGGCTCATTTCCGAGAGCCGCCCGGACATGTCGAGCAGGAAGGTGGCGATGCGCTCCAGCGCGCTCTTGCGGCCGAGCAGAAGCATATGGCTCTGCGCGCGCTCGATCGAACGCATCATCGCCGCCACCACACGCTGCGCGAACTCGCTGTCCTCGGCCAGCATCCGCTCGAGCTGGGAGCGCGGGTAGATCCGGAGCGTGACGTCGTCGATCGCCTCGGCACCGACCCGGTGCCAGGACGAGGATTCGAAGCCGAACAGATCCCCCTTCAGATGGAAGGCGTCGATCTGCCGCCGGCCATCCTTGAGAAGCTGCGAGGTCCGCACCGTCCCGGCGACGACTTCATAGAAGTGCTGCGCAGCCGCCCCTTCGGAAAAGACGGTCTGCCCCTTCCTGAATCGTGACGGCACATCGATGTAAGCCAAAGGCCGATACTGCGCGACGGCGCCTGGAATACCCTGGCTTGGCAGGGAAGACTGAAGAGCAGCGTACATCGGCTTTTCTCCGCTTGCGATCTACGATGATGTTGTAGACCGCGCGCCGTTTCCCCGAAATCCGATACACTCCTAAGGGATATTACTGAGGCCGCTGGGACGACTGGATCAGCGCGCTGCGAATGCCGTCGAGCAGCGAGCCGTCCTGCAGGGGCTTCTCGAGCACCTCGCGGAAACCCGCCTGCCTCGCGCGCTCCTTGAGCTCCTGGTTCAGCACGCCGGTGATCAGGATGGCCGGCAGCCGGACGTCGCTGCGCCGGAGCCGGCCGATCAGCTCGAACCCGTCCATTCCGGCCATGGCGTAATCGATGACGAGGCAGCCGGAGAGCGGCAACTCGCCGGCCGAGAGCAGGCTGTGCGCATCGCCATAGGTGTGCACGGTCAGGCCCTCGATCTCGAGGGCGAACTTCAGCGAGCGAAGGACGGCAGGATCGTCGTCGACGATGATCACCGGACCGGCACGTTCGGGCATTGGCGGTTTTCTCGACAGATATCGCCGGCCCTTATCGCGCCCGCAAAGCCGGCCGGAAATTCAGGAAAACCCCCTAGTATCGCAGGCAACGCGTCCTGGCCGCCGGCGGCTCCACCTGAGCGTGCAGCACGCCGCCGCTCCGTCCGATTCGGATATCCGTTCCGCGCGCCATCGGCGCGGCGACGTGCCGGGCAGGAGTCCCGGCCCCGGCACGAACGGCGCGAGTCCAGCCGTCGGCGGACGTGTCACGCGCTCACGGGCTGCGAGACCGACCGGCCGGCCCGCCGCGCGAACCGGCCGGAACGGCCCTATGGGCGCTCGGCCTTCGCGCCGACGAGGAGGACGAAGCGAACCAGTTCGGACAGGCTGCGCGCCTGCATCTTCGTCATGACGTTGGCGCGGTAGATCTCGACCGTCCGCGGGCTGATATCGAGATCGAAGGCGATGACCTTGTTGGGGTTGCCGGCCACCAGCCCGTCGAGCACCTGCCGCTCGCGTTCGGACAGCGACTGCAGGCGCTGCCTGATCTCCTGGGATTCGTTGTCGAGCCGGTGCTGTTCGCGGTGACGACTCAGCGCCAGGCGGACCGCGCCGAGAATCGTGTCGTCGTCGAACGGCTTCTCGACGAAGTCGAGCGCACCTTCCTTCATCGCCTCGACCGCCAGCGGCACATCGGCATGGCCGGTCATCACGATCACCGGCATGGCGTATCCGCGCTGCCTGAGCCGGCGCAGGAATTCGATGCCGTCGATCTCGGGCATGCGGACATCGGTGACGACGCAGCCCTGGCCGCCGGCGCCGACCTTGTCGAGGAAGGCGACGGCCGATTCGTGCAGCCTGACCGGCAACCCGTCCGAAGCCAGGAGGAACGAAAGCGACTGGCGAACGGCCGCGTCGTCGTCGACGATGTGAACCACCGGCTCTTCAGCCATCCTGGAGTTCTCCCGGATCGATCGCACGCAGGGTAAAGCTGAAGGTGCTGCCGTGGCCAGGACGGCTGTCCACCCAGATCCGCCCGCCATGCGACTCGACGATCGTGCGGCAAATTGACAGGCCGACCCCCATACCCTGCTTCTTCGTCGTCACGAAAGGCTGAAACAGCTGCTCGGCGATGGCGGGGTTGATGCCAGGGCCGGTGTCGGCGACGCTGACCTCGATCAGCTCGCTGGACGACACCTTCGTCGCGATCGCGAGTTCACGCCGCTGCGAGTGCGACATCGCATCGAGCGCATTGCGGATCAGGTTGAGGAGCACCTGCTGCACCTGAATCCGGTCCGCCAGCACATAGGCGGCTGCGGCATCGAGGGAGAAGGTTATGCGCACGCCCCGCTCCTTGGCGCCGACGAGCGCGAGCGCGCTCGCCTCCTCGATGAGCTTGGGCAGGGCCTCGACATGCCGCTCGCTCTCGCCCCTGGCGACGAATTCGCGCAGGTGCCGGATGACCTGACCGGCCCGCAACGCCTGTTCAGCGGCCTGGTTGACCCCGTCGCGCAGCATCTGGAACTGCTCGCCCTCGACCTTCTGCAGGATGCGATGGCAGCCCTTGAGATAGTTGGTGATCGCCGTCAGCGGCTGATTGAGCTCGTGAGCCAGCGTCGACGCCATTTCGCCGAGCGCCGTGAAGCGCGACATGTGCACGAGCTCGGATTGCAGCTCCTGCAGGCGGGTCTCGGTCTGCTGGCGCTCGGTCAAATCGCGGATGAAGCCGGTGAAATAGCGCTGGCCGCCGGAGCGCATCTCGCCGACGGCGAGTTCCATCGGGAAGGTCGAGCCGTCCTTGCGCTGGCCGACCACGACCCGGCCGATCCCGATGATCCGCTTTTCGCCGGTCGCCAGATAGCGGGCGATGTAGCCGTCATGCTGGGAGCGATACGGCTCCGGCATCAGGATCTTGATGTTCTGGCCGATGACCTCGCCGGGCTGGTAGCCGAACTGGCGCACCGCCGTGGCGCTGAACGACTGGACACGAGCCTGTTCGTCGATGACGATCATGGCGTCGGGCACCGTCTCGAGAATCGAGCGCAGATGCGCCTCGCCCGCGCGCGAGGCCACTTCCGCGCTCTGGTCCTGCAAGGTCTCGCTGATGACGACGGCGAAGCCGAAGAGCCGGCTCCGGTCCCCCTCCAGGGCCGAGATCACGGTTCGCGCACGGAAGCGGTCACCGTTCTTGTTGCGGCGCGGATCGCCGAATTCGATCTGCTTCACGTCGCGGCAGCGGCGCAGATCGATCGCCGGGCGGTTCGCCTGCCGGTCGTCATCGCCGTATAGCACCTCGTGGGAGCGTCCCTGCAGCTCGCCGGCGCTCCAGCCGATGACGCCCTCGCAACCGGCACTGGCGCTGCAGATCCGCCCGTCCTCGTCCAGCACGAGAAGAGCGAAGGTCGCGGCACTGGGCTGCGGGCTGGTCAAGCCCCTGTCGGCCGGCTCGCCATCGGCCTCCGAATCGCTCTGCATGAGGGCCTCATATCAAGACGGCATCGCCGCGCGGGTCCGGGAACACTCCGGTGACAAGGCCCTGCCCTGCCGACCACCGCCTTCGCCGTTCACGCGCTTCGGACTGAAAGCTTTACCGCCTGCCGGAGCGGCGGCGCAATCGTCCGCGAGGGATGGTCGGCATGTCGGCGGGAATGCGCAGCCGGCGAACCACGCATCCGGAGGGGTCTCGCAATCCGGCACGCGCGGCGGGCCGAAGGCCCCCCGGGCCGGTTCCGCGGCCTCTCGGCGCCCCCACGCGCCGTACGGAATCGCCCGCCGGGCGCGCGGCGCGCTCGGTTGACATCGGGAGGCATGGTCCCCACCTGCCTGCCGCATGGCCCACTCCTCCGACAATCCCGCACCCGGGCCGAAACGGGCCCTGCTCCTGCGCAATCCGAAGGCGCGCCGCGGCCAGGAATCGATCGCGCCGTTGCTCGAGCGCCTGAGGGACAGCGGCCTCGACGTGACCGTCGAAACCTTCGAGGCGCTGCCGGAGATCGCCCGCGACATCGTGCGCCTGCGCCATAGGGCCGATCTCGTGATCGTGTGCGGCGGCGACGGCTCGGTGTCGTCGGCCGCGCTGGCGGCGATGGAGAGCGGCCTGCCGCTGGGCATCATCCCGATGGGTACGGCCAACGATCTGGCACGGACCCTCGACATCCCGATGGACCTGATCGGCGCGGCTGACGTCATCGCCCGCGGCGAGACGCGCCGGATCGATGTCGGCACGGTCAACGGCCACGCCTTCTTCAACGTCGCGAGCATCGGATTGAGCAGCGAGCTGGCGCAGAGCCTCGACCCGGTGCTGAAGAAGCGGTTCGGACGGCTCGGCTACGCTCTGGCCGCCGTGAAGGTCATGGCGCGCGCCGCGAGATTCAGGGCGAAGATCATCGAGAAGGGCCGACCGATCGATGTCGAGACCTACCAGATCGCGGTCGGCAACGGCCGGCACTATGGCGGCGGCAATGTGGTGCAGGAGGACGCCGAGATCGACGACGGCCACCTCGACCTCTACAGCCTCGAGATGAAGAACCTGTGGACGCTGGCGCTGATGCTTCGCTCGTTCCGGTCAGGCACGCACGGCGCCTGGCGCGAGGTCAGGACGGCGAAATGCGTCGAGTTCGACATCGAGACGCGCAAGCCGATGCCGGTGAACACCGACGGCGAGATCGTCACTGCGACGCCCGCGCGCTTCAAGGTCCACCCGAGGGCGATTTCGATCTTCGCGCCGGCGGACCGGGAGCGCCCCGGGACCGTCCGCCCCGCTCTCTACCACCGCTAGCCGTTTCAGGCGAAGCGTGCCCCCGGATGTCTCACGGCGCTTGCCATCGTCCGAGAAAGACATACGGGGCGCGCATCTCGGCGGCCTCGGTGGTCCGGAGCGGCGAGATCACCCCCCGGCCTCCATTTCCTTGAAGGCCTCGCGCGCGATCCGGAAGGAATCGACCCCCGCCGGAATGCCGGCATAGATCGCAACCTGGAGGAAGACCTCGCGGATCTCGTCCTTGCTGACGCCGTTCCGCAGCGCGCCCTTGACGTGCATCTTCAGCTCATGAGGCCGGTTCAGCGCGCTGATCATGGCGAGGTTCAGCATCGAGCGCGTCTTGCGCGGCAGTCCCTCGCGCCCCCAGACGGCCCCCCAGCAATACTCCGTCGTGAGTTCCTGCATCGGCATGTTGAAATCATCCGCGGTCTCCAGCGACTTCTCGACGAATTCCCTGCCGAGCACGTCCTTGCGGATGGCGAGACCCCGATCGAAGACGTCCTTGCTCATGTCGTTCTCCAGCTTGAGCGGTGGGAAAGGCCCGGGCGGCGCCCGGGCGGGGCGGCCGGCGCCATGGCCGGCCGGGCTTCGTCACTTCTTGGACCAGATCGCCTGCGCCAGCGCGAGATCGGGCGGGAAGACGGTGTTGGGCACGCCGTTCTGCCACTGCACGATGGTGAGGCCGGCGTTCACGCGGCGGCCCTTGTCGTCGAATTTGATCAGGCCGCCCGGGTAGTATTTCGACGGGCCGAGATCGAGCGTGCGCAGCGCCTGGGCGACGGCTTCCTTGTCGGCCTTGCCCGCCTTCTCGAGCGCGGCTGCGACGACCCAGATGTCGGCATAGGTCGAGATTCCGTTCTGGGTCATCCAGGGCTCGCCGTATTTCGTCTTCAGCTCGGCGATCAGCGGCTCGTGGCCCTTGGAGCCCCAGCTCCCGACGCAGGTCATCACGCCCTGCAGGAGGTCGGCGCTCATGGTCTTGAGCATTTCCGGCTCGGCGATGGCGATGCCGAAGGAGATCGTCGGGATGCGGGCCTGGCCGAGGCCGAACTCGTTCATCTTCTCGAGGATGAGCTTGCCGTCGGAGATCACCGTCGGAAGGAAGAACAGGAGGTCCGGCCGGGTCGCGCGGACCTTCTGGACGAGCGGAGTCGCATCGGAGAGCGGCGGGGTGAAGGTCTCGTCGACGACGAGGTTCAGCCCGTGCTCCTTGAGCAGGCGCTCGCGCATCGGCTTGACGGAAGCGACGGAGGCACCGGTGTTGTCGGTGATGATCGCGACGGTCCTGGGCCGCACGCCCGTCGCCTTCTCGGCGACCTTCATCACCTCGGGCAGGCATTGCTCGGCCTGGGATGCCGCCGTCGCCGAGGTCTGGAAGACGTATTTGAATCCGCGATCGGTGATCAGGTCGGAATAGGACAGCGTCAGCATCGGCAGGCCGGCGCGCTCCGTGACCTCCGTCGCGGCGAGGGTGAAGGAGGAGAGATAGGCGCCGCTGGCGGCGACCAGGTCACTCTCCTGCGCGACCATGCGCTGAGCCGCGTTCTTGGCCTTCTCGACCGTGTCGCCGGAATCGAGCAGGACGAGCTTCAGCCGCGCGCCGCCGAGCGCCTTGATGCCGCCCTGCGCGTTGATGTGCTCGATCGCCATCTCGGCGCCCATCTTCATGACCTGGCCGGGGCGCGCGTAGAGCCCGGACAGCGGCACCAGCAGACCGACCTTCACCTCGGCCGGATTCTGGGCGGCCGCCGGAAAGGCCAGGCCGAGCGCTGCGACAGCGGGCAGAACGGTCAGGCTTGCGGTCACGGATCGTCTCGTCGTCATGTTCGGGTCTCCTCCAGTGTGTCGCCGCTGTGGCCGCGGCTTTCGGGTCGTCTTCCAGGTGTCTCGGCTCGATCGGATGCTCTCGCGCGGTCACATGCCGAGATAGGCCTGCCGGACGCGGTCATCCGCGCGCAGCGTCTCGTTGCCGCCTTCGAGGACCACGCGGCCGGCCTCGAGCACATAGGCGTGGTCGGCCGATTCCAGCGCCTCGGCGACGCGCTGCTCGACCAGCAGGATGGTCAGCCCCGTGTCGCGGCGAATCTCGATCAGCTTCTCGAAGATGAAGTCGGCGATCGCCGGGGCGAGCCCCATCGACGGCTCGTCGAGCATCAGGAGCTTCGGCGAGGAGGCGAGGCCGCGGCCGATCGCGACCATCTGCTGCTCTCCGCCCGACAGCGTGCCGGCGAACTGCCCGCGACGCTCGGCCAGCACCGGCAGCCAGGCGAAGATGCGCTCGATATTGTGCTTCCAGTCGCGCCGCCCGGCCGCCGTGTAGGCGCCCATCTCTAGGTTCTCGATCACGCTCAGCGAGGGAAAGACCTGCCGGCCCTCCGGGACATGGGCGATGCCGAGATGGGCGCGGCCCGATGGCGGGACATGGGCGAGATCGACGCCCTCGAAGGTGATGCGACCCCGACGCGGCGCGAGCACCCCCGAGATCGTCTTGAACAGGCTCGTCTTTCCGGCGCCGTTGGGGCCGACGACGGCGACGAACTGCCCGGCATCGACCGAGAGCGAAACCTCGCGCAGGACCGGAACGGCCGAGTATCCGGCCTCGACGTTCTCAAGCCGGAGCATCGGTCACCCACTTCTTGCCGAGATAGGCCTCGATCACGCGCGGATCGCGCGTCACGGCGAGCGGCTCGCCATCGACGAGGACGGCGCCGTGGTCGAGGACGAGGAAGTGATCGACCAGCTTCACCATGGCCTGCATGGTGTGCTCGATGATCACGATGGTGACGGAGTCGGCGGCGAGGCGCCGGATCACGGCGACGACCTCGTCGGCCTCGCCATGGCCGAGGCCGGCCAGCGTCTCGTCGAGCAGAAGGAGCTTCGGCTGGCCCGCCAGCGCACGCGCCAGCTCCATCAGCCGCAGTTCCTTGGTCATCAGTTCGCCGGCGAGCTTGTCGGCGACGTGGGAGAGGCCGACCCGCGTCACGGCCTCGGCGGCGAGGCGCCGGGCCTCCTCGTCGTCGGCCGTCGCGACATAGGCGCCGAGCACGACGTTCTCGGCGACGGACATGCGCAGGAAGGGGCGCATCACCTGGAAGGTACGGCCGACGCCGAGCGCGCAGATCTGGTGCGGCTTCATCCCGACCGTCTCGCGGCCATAGACCCTGACCTCGCCCTGGTCGGGCGCGAGGAAGCCGTTGAGCAGGTTGAACAGCGTCGTCTTGCCGGCCCCGTTGGGGCCGATGATGCCGAGGATGGCGCCCTCCGGCACGTCGAAGGAGATGTCCTGGTTGGCCTTCAGCCCGCCGAAGGATTTCGAGAGGTTGCGCACGCCGAGCGCGACCCGGGAGGCCCCGGCCGGCTTCTCGCGGGTCGGCGGGTCCGCCTGGTCCATCGCGGCGGATGCGACCGGGCGCGCATCGCCCTGCGCGCGCCGGCCGAAACGGTCGCGCAGCTTCCAGTAGACACCCTCCGGCGCGATCAGGACGACCCCTATGATGGCGAGGCCGTAGACGACGCCCTGAATCCCCGGGAAGCGCGCGCCGAGCTCGGCGTGCAGGATCTCGGCGACCGGAATCAGGAAGGCCGCGCCGATGACCGGGCCCCAGACGCTGCCGATGCCGCCGAACATGGCGACGGTGAGCGCCTGGGCCGAGACCAGCATGCCGAACACCGAAGGCGGCGTCACCACCAGCAGCACGGTCGCATAGAAGCCGCCGACCATCCCGGCGATCGCGCCCGAGATGGCGATGGCCTTGAGCTTCCAGGACAGCGTGTCGATGCCGGCGGCCTCGGCCGCCGCCTCGTTCTGCTTGATCGCCATCAGGGCGCGGCCGAAGCGCGAGCGCTCGATCCGTTGCGAGAACAGCATCACCGCGACGAGCAGCGCGAGCGCCAGCAGGGTGTAGACCCTGTGGTCGGCGAACTGCATGTAGGCCGCCGGGTTCTCGCGCTTGATCGGCAGCGTGAGCTCCTGATAGCCGAGCCATTCGAAGACGTAGAGCAGGGCCAGCGGATAGGCGAGCATGGCGAGAGCAAAATAGTGCCCGCGCAGCCGGAAGGTCGGGAAGCCGACCGCGAGCCCGGCCAGGCCGCCGACCAGCGCCGAGACCGGGATCATCAGCCAGGGCGTCAGGTCGAAATGAATCTGCCCGAGCGCGGTCGTATAGGCGCCGAGGCCGAAGAAGGCGGCGTGGCCGAAGGAGACGAGGCCGGTATAGCCGGAGAGCAGGTTCCAGGAGAGGCCGAAGCAGGCCCAGACGAGGACCAGCGTCAGCATGAGCTGATAGTAGGAGTTGGTCACCAGCAGCGAGAGCAGCGCATAGGCCGCGGCGAAGACCAGGACCGGCGCGAGCGAGGACAGGCGCATGTCAGGTCCTCTCCACGACGCGGCCGAAGAAGCCCTGCGGCCTGAGGAAGACGATCAGCAGGAAGACCACGAAGATCGCGGCGTTCTGGAGCTGCGTCGGCAGGATCAGGGTGGAGAGCTGCTGTACGAGGCCGATGGTCATGCCGCCCCAGAAGGCGCCGACGATCGAGCCCATGCCCCCGAGCACGACGCCGGCATACATGACGATGACGTATTCGAGACCGATATAGGGCTGGAACGGATAGTTGGTGGCGAGCAGCGCGCCGGCGATCGCGGTGATGCCGACGCCGAGCGCGAAGGCGATCCTGTGTGCCCTGTCGACGTCGATGCCCATGTAGGTCGCCGCTTCCGGATTGTCGGCGGCGGCGCGCAACGACTTGCCGAGCCGCGAGCGGGCGATCATCAGGGCGAGCACGGCGATCGTCGCGACCGAGAACAGGGCGGCGATGCCGCGCGACTTGTTGACGAAGACGCTGACGAAGTCGCCCCAGAACGGCCCGATCTCCCAGGCGCTGCTGGAGAGCGGCGTCCGGATCGAATGCAGCTCCGAGCCGAAGACGATCATGCCGCCGTTCTGCAGCACGAGCGCGATGCCGAGCGTCAGGATGAGCTGGGCGTAGTGCCCCTCCCCGTCGAGCTGGGCGGTGCGCGTCCCCGTGACCCTCGAGATCAGCGCCTTGTGGATGCCGTAGCCGAACAGGAAGAGCAGCGGCCCGGCCAGGAGGATTGCGAGATAGGGACCGGCGAAGCTGCCGGCGAGCGCCTGGATGCCGAATGCGCCGAACAGGAAATAGGCGGCGTACATGCCGAGCATCATGAAGTCGCCATGGGCGAAGTTGATCACCCGCATGACGCCGAAGATCAGGCCGAGGCCCACGCACATCAGCCCGTAGATCGCGCCGGCGAGCAGGCCTGCGGCGAGCGCCTGCAGGATGTTCTCGATCAGTTGCGCCGTCATCGCAGGGCCCTCCCCGCGGCCGCGTCGCGCGGCCGTCCGGTCACCACAGGCATGTCCCACTCCCCGTCCGTTCGCGCCGGATCGTGTCGCCCGGCCTCGGTCTTCCGCGCCTCGAGATGGCGCGGGTCAGGCTTTCGCCGGCATGCGCCGCGCGCGCGCCGGCGCGACGCCCTCGCCGGCCAGGCAAAGCCGGCCGATGCGGCCCGCGTCGGCCTCCGTCTCCAACCCGTCGATCAGCGCCTCGATCTCGTCCGCCCGGCGCAGGCCGAGCCGCTCGCCGGCCGCGCTCCGGAAGCGGGCCCGGATCTCGGATTCCGTCGCGGGCACGACATCGGACAGGCGATGGTTGATGCGCGTGCCGTTGCGCAGCGTGACCGCGACCTCGGCGCCCTGGCGCCCGGGGAACGCCGCCGTGAAGCCGGCGTCCCGGCGCAGACGGGCGAGCCGCGCGAGGTGGAGGATCATCGGCTCGTCGAGACGGGCATAGTTGGCCTCCTCGACGACACCGCGCCGGAGCGCGGCCGCGACGCCGTACTGGATGCTCATCTTGGCCTGCAGCGCATGGGCGAAGGGGCCGGCGAAATCGCAGCCGGGATAGCGGATCGCGGCGTCGGGCAGATCCACGGTCAAGGTCTCGATCTCGCCGGCATCCTCGATCTGCTCGGCGACGCGGAGCGCCGCCTGGCAGGCGGTCTGGGCAAAATTGCAGGCCGGAACCGGCTTGTTGTAGACCGCGAGGATCTCGGCCTCGCCGTCGCCGAAGAGGGCAAGCGGCGCGCGCGGCGGGCCGCGACGGAACGCTGCGAAGAGTCCGGCCTCGCCTTCGAGGATCGTCTCCGAGGCATGGGCGCCGGCGGCCGCCAGCTCGACGGCCGTCACCGCGCTGCGGGCGGCGAGGCCCGGATGGAAATACATGTCGCCGGCCCCGGTGTGGGGCCATTGGTTGAGCCCGCCCGACATGTTGGCCGCGAGGCCCAGCGCGCAGACGGCCCCGTCCTCGTCCAGGCCCAGCATGACGGCGCCGGCGAGCGCCCCGCCGATCGGCCCGACCGTTCCGGTCGGCCGGAAGAGACGCGCCAGATCGGCGTCGAACAGCGCGCGGCCGAGCCGCGCACCGCCCTCGTAGCCGACCAGCGCCGCCTCGAGCATCGCCGCGCCGGAGCGGCCGTGCTCCTGCGCGAGCGCCAGCAGGGTCGGCCATATGACGACGCCGTGGTGGCTGATGCTGCCGGCGTGCATGTCCTCCCGCACCAGGCCATGGCCGGCCACGCCATTGGCGAAGGCGGCCTCGCCCGGCGTCGCCAGGAGGTTCGAGCCGATGATCGTCACCCCGTCGGAGAGCGATCTGGCGACGGCGCGCGCCTGCCGGCTGGTCGGCAGGTCGAAGGCCTCGAAACAGCAGGAGAGGAAGTCGATCAGGCAGATCTTGAGCTTGGCCTCGACCTCCGGGCCAAAGCTCGCGAGCTCGGCCGCCAGCGCCGCTCGCGCCATCAGGCGCGTCAGCGAGGGAGCCGCTCCGGGCGCGGGCTTCGTCACGTCGGGGTGGGCAGCGGGCATGGCGCGCTCCTTCCGGGACCGGCCTGTTCGGGGCGGGGTCAGCCGCGAATCTCGACCCCGGCCCATTCCTCCAGGACCTTGGCAATGCTGGTGAAATCCGACTGCGCACCGAATTTCGCCTGCGTCACCGCCAGCATCTGTCGCACCGCGGCGCCGACCACCATCGGCACGCCCATGGCCTCGGCCTCGTCGACGCAGAGGCGCACGTCCTTGTAGGAAAGCCCGGTCGCGAAGCCGAAATCGAAGGTGCCGGGCAGGACCGCGCGCGGGAACTTGTCCTCGCTGGCGCTGTTGCGGCCGCTCGAGACGTTGATGATGTCGATCAGCACCTTCGCGTCCAGGCCCGCCTTGACGCCCATCGCCATCGCTTCGGAGGTGATCACCAGCGCGGCCGCGGCCATCAGGTTGTTGGCGAGCTTGGCCGTCTGGGCGAGGCCGGGCTTCTCGCCGGTGAAGAAGATCTTGCCGAAGGTCTTCAGGATCGGCTCGAGCTCGGCGAAGGTCGCCTTGGGGCAGGACACCATCACGGCGAGCGTGCCGTTGGTCGCGCCCTTGATGCCGCCGCTGACCGGACAATCGACCGAGACGATGTTCTTCGCGGCCAGGCCATCGGCGACCGCGACGGCGGCGCCGGGGCCCGAGGTCGAGAGATCCACCATGACGCGGACGCGCTTGCCCTCTCCGACGCCGTCGGGGCCGAGAGCCACGGCCTTGACGACGTCCGGCGTCGGCAGGCTGACGAAGACGATCCCGGCCTCGTCGGCCACCGCCCGCGGCGAGGCCGCGACCTTCGCGCCCTTGGCGGCGAGCGCGGCGGTCGCCTGCTTCTGGGTGTCGAAAACGACGAGCTCGTGCCCGGCGTCGATCAGGCGCGAGACCATCGGCGTGCCCATCCGGCCGACGCCGACGAAGCCTAGAAGTGCCATCTCGAGTTCTCCCTGCGCCGGGCGCTGCGGCTCCGACGTCTTCATTCGTTGTCGCTACGCTAGCGAAACCGTGCAGCCTGCGGCATCGCCAAGGGTCGAATATCAGTCATGTCGATCGCGGCGGGTTTTCTCAGCGGCCCCTGGGCAGCCAGAGCCCCTGCTCGGTCAGGCTGCGGACCTGCTGGCGCACCATGGCGACGAGCGAGCGCATCGCCGGCGTGGTCGGCCGCTGACTCGATGTCGCGAGAATGAGCTGGCGCGTGATGCCGGGCTCGACGATCCGCCAGGCGCGCATGCGGCCGGCCTGCACGCGGGCATGGGCGGTCGAGTAGGACAGGATGGTATAGCCGACGCCGTTCTCGACGAGGCCGAGCGTGGAGGGCATCGCCTCGACCTCGATCTCGACGCGCGGCGCGATGCCCGCCTCGCCCAGCATGGAATCGACCAGCATGCGCAGGCCGTGCGGGCGCGCCGGCAGGATCAGAGGGATCTGCGAGAGCAGGCGCGCCGGCACGCTCTCGGCGTCCGGCACGACGCCGCCCTGCGCGGGACCGAGGAGGAAGAGCTCGTCGGTCAGCAGGGGTTCCGCCCTCAGGCTGCCGGTGCGGGGGGCGTTGTAGAGCACCGCGACGTCGATCTTGCCGGTCAGCAGCCATTCCAGCACATGGCCGCTGAAGCCTTCGATCACCCGCAGCGAGATCAGCGGAAAGGCTTCGCGGAAATGCTGCACCAGCGGCACGGTCAGCACGATGCCGACCGAGGGCGGCAGCCCGATCACGATGGTGCCGCGCGGGCTCGACTTCAGCGCCATGACCTCGCCGGCGGCGCGGTCGACGGTCTCGACCAGGTCCTTGGCATATTGGTTCAGGACCTTGCCGGCCTCGGTCAGCACGGTGCCGCGCCCGTTGCGGTAGAACAGCGCGACGCCGAGCTCCTGCTCGAGCGCCTTGATCTGCCGGCTGAGCACCGGCTGAGCCACGCCGAGCACGCCCGCCGAGCGCGAGAAGCTGCCGAATTCGGCGAGCGTCGAGAACGCCTTGAGCTGCTTGAGGTCGATCATCGCCCGCCCGCTCCGAGGCTGGATCCGGCATAACAGCTAGCACGCCGGCGACGGCGGACAGTCTGCGAGCGCTGTGGCAGTTTCGGCGGCGAGGACCGTTCACGGGCGGGGCGCCGACGGCGGCCGCCCCGCAGGAGAGAGCCATGGCTGCCGAGACTTCCGCCGTCGAGACCACACGCACCGTCCTGCTGACCGGGGCTGCCGGCGGGCTCGGGCGCGCCTTCGCCAGGGCGCTCGTCGGCAGCGGACGGCGCGTGATCCTGGTCGATCGCGACAAGGAGCGGCTCGACGGGCTGGCCGCCGAGCTGGGGCCCTCGACCTGGCCGATCGTGCTCGACATCAGCGACGCCGCGGCGGTCGACGCCCTTCCGTCGCTGATCCCGGCGGAATTCCAGCCGATCGACGTGCTGTTCAACAATGCCGGCCACGATATCGGCGGGCGCACCGCCTTCGCCGATGGCTCCGCCGACGACTGGACCGCGATCATCGAGACCAACCTGATCGGCCTGATGCGCGTCACGCGCGCGATCCTGCCCGGGATGATCGCCCGCAACCGCGGCCACATCCTCAATATCAGCTCGATCAACGCGGTCAGGATCATCCCCGACATGACCGCCTACAGCACCAGCAAGGCCGGCGTGCACATGTTCACGCAGACCTTGCGCGGCGAACTGGCGGAGACGGCGCTGCGCGTCACCGAATTCCAGCCCGGCCTCGCCCGCACCGGCATCATCGTGACGCGCTATCGCGGCGACACCGCCAAGGAAAAGGCCTATTTCGATCAGTTCAAGATGGCGCTCGACCCGGAGGACGTCGCCCGCTGCGCGCTCTTCGTGCTCGACCAGCCGCCGCATGTGCAGATCGCCGAAATGATGATGCTGCCGGTCAACCGCTTCTGAGCGACGCGCGATCCCGGCGCGCGCCGGCCTCATTCCGGCTTCACGCCGGCGCGCGTCATGGCAGCCGACCACTTCTTCAACTCTGCCGCGAGGAAGGTCTCGAGCGCCTTCGGCGTCGCCTCCTCCCGCGTGACCGGCTCCATGCTGAGATCGGCGAAGCGCGAGACCACCGTCGGGTCCGCCAGGGCCGCCTGCAGCGCCCTGGTCAGATCGGCGATCACCGGCTGCGGCGTGCCTGCGGGCGCGTAGAGCCCGTACCAGGTCGATACCTCGAAGCCCGGCAGGCCCGCTTCGTCGGCGGTCGGCAGATCGGGCAACGTCTTCAACCGTTTCCTGGTCGTCACCGAATAGGCCTTGATCTTGCCCTCGCGGATCAGCGGAGTCGTGCCCGTGGCGGGGTCGCAATAGATGTCGACATTGCCCGACATCAGATCGGTCACGACCTGCGAGCCGCCGCGATAGGCGACCCAGGTCAGCGGCCGGCCGACCGCGTCCATGAACAGCACCCCGCACAGATGGGCCGCCGAGCCGCGGCCGCTATGGCCGAACGTCACCTTGTCGCCGCGTGCCTTCAGATCGGCGACGAGCTCGCGCAGGTCTCTGGCAGGATAGTTCGGCCGCCCGACCAGCGTCATCGAGACGTCGGTGACCAGGCCTATCGGCGCAAGGTCTCGCACCGGATCGAAGGCCAGCTTCTCGTAGAGGGCCGGCGCGGTCGCGAGACCGGTATGCATCAGCAGCACGGTGTAGCCGTCCGGGGTGGCCTTGGCGACGCGCGCAGTGCCGATCGTGCCGCCCGCGCCGAGGACGTTCTCGATGATCACGCTCTGGCCGAGGGCGTTCTTCATCGCATTGCCGAGCAGCCGCGCGATCGTGTCGCCCGGGCCGCCGGCCGCGAACGGCACGACGATGGTGACGGGCCTGGCCTTGGGGAAATCCTGCGCCGGGGCAGCGCCCGCCACGGCCAGGGCCGATGCGACGACAGCGATCTTGAGCATTCCATCCTCCGGTTGTCGGTGGACCGCGCGCCTCGGACGGCGGCGGCCTTCTGTCATGCGGTCGGCAACGAGCGGCGCCTCAGCCGGCAGCGGCCTGCCCGGGCTTCGAGAACGGGTCGACTTCCTGCTGCGAGGTGGGCGTGTACGGAATCTCCGCGGGCAGGCCGGCGAGTTCGCGAATGACCGGGTAGATCGCGGTGTAGTCCTGCGCACCGCGCCCGAGCGAACGGGCGATCGAGTAGCTCTGCAGCGCGGCCGCTCCCAGGAAGACCGGGACATGGCTGCGCGCCGCGAGCTCGATCGCAAGGCCGAGGTCCTTGTGGGCGAGATCGACCTGGAAGCCGGCCGAGAGATCGCCGCGCAGCACCTTGTTGGGATAGGTGATGTTCATGTGGCCGAGCCCTGCGATGGTGCCGCGCATGACATCGAGCGCCAGGTTGACGCCGATGCCGGCCGCCTCGGCCAGAGTCAGGGCCTCGGCAGTGAGGGCATTGAGCGATATGCCCATGAAATTGTTGACGATCTTGGCGCGCGAGCCGCCACCGACGGCGCCGCAGTCGACCGTTTGGCTGCCCATCACGTCGAACGCGGCCTGCGCCCTGCGGATGTTGTCCGGCTCGCCACTCGCGAGGATCAGGAGCGCGCCGCGCCGGGCCTCGATCGCGGAGCGGCCGACCGGCGCATCGAGCATGCGCAGGCCGCGCGCCTGCATCTCGGCGGCGATCGCGTCGGTCTCCTGCGGCAGGATCGTCGACATGTTCACGAAGACGGCGTCCTCGCCGAGCGTGTCGGCGATGCCGAGCGGGCCGAACAGCGCGCTGCGCACATGCGAGGCGTTGGGGAGCATCGCGATGACCAGATCGGCCCCGTCCGCAGCCGCCGCGGCCGAAGCCGCGACCCTGCCGCCTGCGGCGGAGAGCGCCTGGCACGCCTTGGGCACGAGGTCGAATCCGGCGACCCTGAACCCCGCCGAAACGAGATTCTCGGCCATGGGCAGCCCCATCGTGCCCAGGCCCACGAAGCCGATGCGCTTGTCCTGTGCCATCGCCTGTCCTCCCGTTCGTTGGCGCGGCGGCGCCTCAGCGGCCCTCGTCGATGTCCTTGAAGACCTCGACCGCGACCTTCATGCAGTCGAGCGCGGCGGGGACGCCGCAATAGATCGCGGCCTGCAGCACCACCTCCCGGATCTCCTCGCGGGTGACGCCGTTGTTGAGCGCGCCGCGGACATGCAGCCTGATCTCGTTGGGGCGGTTCAGGGCGGTGAGGAAAGCCAGGTTGAGGAAGCTGCGGGTGCGCCGGTCGAGGCCGGGGCGGCCCCAGACCTCGCCCCAGCACCATTCGGTGACGAGCTTCTGCAGCGGCGCGGTCATGTCGGTGGCGCCCTCGACGGATTTGTCGACATAGGCCGAGCCCAGCACCTCGCGCCGGATCTCGAGCCCCTTCTGGAACTGTTCTCCCTGGAATTCCGGGCGGATCGTCATGTGCGGCTATCCTGTCTGGTCTGGCCCCGGGGGCGCGGGCGGCGGGGCGTCTGACGCCATGCATAGGACAGAGAGGTCCGGAGCGTCAATGATTGTATGACGGTATTATTGTGTGCTGATATGAAGGCAAGCGCCCGGCCGGGGCGGCGCGCGCCGCAACCTTGGAGGAGATGACGAGATGACGACGACGCAGCCGATCCGGGCGGGCATGCCCGAGCCGTTCGCGCTCTACGCGCTGCGCTACGCCAACCATGGCGGGCGCAAGGCCTGGGACAACATGATCGGCGGCGACCCGCACGAAGCAGCCTCCGACCTCGACTATTTCATCTGGGTGGCGCAGCGCTCCGATCGGACCTTCGTCATCGACACCGGCTTCGACACGGAGCAGGCGGCCGCCCGCAAGCGCGACCTGATCCGCAAGCCGCACGAGGCGCTCGCCCTGATCGGGATCGACGCGGCCCGGGTCGACGAGGTCATCCTGACCCATCTGCACTATGACCATGCCGGCACGCTCGGAGCGTTCCCGCGGGCCTGCTTCCATGTCCAGGATTCGGAGGTCGCCTATGCGACCGGGCGCTGTATGTGCCACGGCTTCCTGCGCCACCCCTTCCATGTCGAGGACGTCGTCTCGTTCGTGCGCCACGTCTATGCCGGTCGCGTCGCCTTCCATGACGGCACGGTGGAACTGGCGGACGGGCTCAGCCTGCACCGCACCGGCGGGCACTCGGGCGGGCTCCAGGTGGTGCGGGTCTGGACGAAGCGCGGCTGGGTGGTGATCGCCTCCGACGCTTCGCATCTCTACATGAACATGCGGAAGGGCGTGCCCTTCCCGGCCGTGCACGATGCCGGCGCGATGATGGAGGGCTATCGCACCATCCATCGGCTCGCCGATTCGCCCGAGCATGTCGTGCCGGGCCACGACCCGCTGGTGACGGCGATCTATCCGCCGGTCTCGGCCGAGCTCGCCGGAATCGCGGTCCGGCTCGACGAAACGCCGAAGGCGCTGCCGTGAGCGGCGCGATGCTGCAAGGGCGGCACGCCCTCGTCACCGGTTCGGTCGCGGGGCTCGGCTACGCCATGGCGCGCGGGCTGGCGCTCCAGGGCGCCGCGGTGACGTTGAACGGCCTTGCCGCGCCGGGCGTCGGCGAGGCCGCGGCCGCCGCGCTCGCCGCGGAGGCCGGCGTTCCCGTCGTCTTCGACGGCACCGATCTGGCGCAGCCGCCCCAGATCGAGGCGATGATGGCCGCCGCCGAGCGGCGTTCCGGGCCCGTCGACATCCTGGTCAACAATGCCGTGATCCGGCACTTCCGGCCGATCGAGAGCTTCACCGCGGCGCAGTGGGACGCCTCGCTCGCCGTCAACCTCTCTGCGGCCTTCCATGCGGTGCGCCTCGCCCTGCCCGGCATGAAGGCGAAGGGCTGGGGCCGGATCGTCAACCTGTCCTCGATCTATGGCGCGCGCGGCGCCGAGAACCGGATCGACTACGTCACCACCAAGACGGCGCTGCTCGGAATGACCAGGGCCATCGCGATCGAGACCGCGCGCACCGGCATCACCTGCAATGCGCTCGCGCCAGGCACGGTGCCCTCGCCCGCGATCCTCGAGCGCATCGCCGGCATCGCACGAGCGCAAGGCATCAGCGAGGAAAAGGCGGCGCAGGACTACATCGCGCCGCGCCATCCGACCGAGCGCTTCGTCGCGCTGGAGAGCGTCGCTGCCATGCTGGTCTTCCTGTGCAGTTCGGCCGGCCAGGACATCACCGGCGCGACCCTGCCGATCGACGGCGGATGGCAGGCGCGCTGACCGATCGGGCGAGGTCGTGCTCGGCTCGCATATGCCCGAGCCGAGTTCAGCCGAAGGCGGCGAGCGCGATGACGCTTCCCGCATCCGGCGCCTCGTCGAGGCGCCAGAGCGCGTCGAGCAGCGGCTCCGGATCGAAGCCCGGGCAGCCATGGGCGGCGAGCGTCCTGAACTTGGCCGAGATCTCGGCGTCCGACAGCGGATTGCCGCTGCTGCCGCGCGCCGCCGTCACGATCTGGTCGAGCACCGTGCCGTCGCCGAGCCTGATCTCGACGCGCGCGCCATCGACGCCGTGGCCGGCCTCGTGATGGACGGAGACCTTGCCGCGCAATGCCAGCACGTCCCGGGCCTGGACGCGCGCGTCGCTGAACTCGCCGAACCCGGCCCGCCCGTCGAGCCAGGCGACCGCGACCGCATGCTGCGCGCTGACCTGCGCTTCGCGGCCGCTGGCGACGGCGGGGCGATCCGCCCGCTCGCCGAGCAGGGGATGGCCGAACACGCGGATGCCGGCGATGCGCTCGGCCGGGACAGGGCCCAGATCGATCCGGCTCTGCTCGCGCAGGCTCAGCACCGCGTCGATCACCGGGTTCAGCACCACGCCGCACGGATAGGGCTTGTAGGTGTTGCGCGGCAGCTCCCAGCGCTCGCCGAGGCCGGCGGCCAGGCTCGCGAGATCGGGATCGCAGCCCATGACCTGCAGGAAGCCACGCGGGCCCTCGAGCGGCCGCTCCGGCCCCTCGACGCCGTTCCGCGCCAGCAGGGCCGCGAGCAGCCCGCCCCGCGCCGACTGGCCGACGCCGACGCTCTTGGCCATCGTGCCGAGCGTCTCGACCAGCCCGCAGGACTGAGCCGAAGCGTTGCCCAGCGCCCAGAGCATCCGCGTCGCGTCCAGGCCCAGAACCTTGCCGATGGCGGCAGCCGCACCGAAGACGCCGCAAGTCGCGGTGATGTGCCAGCCCCTCTTGTAGTGGAAGGGCGAGACGGCGTTGCCGAGCCGGCATTCGATCTCCACGCCGAGGATGAAGGCGTGGAGCAGCTCGGCGCCGCTCATCGCCCGGCGCTGCGCGAAGGCGAAGAGCGGTGGCGCCACCGGCGCGGAGGGGTGGATGATCGTGCCGGGATGGGTATCGTCGAAATCGAAGACATTGCCGGCGAGCGCATTGACGAAGGCCGCGTCGAGGCAGCTCATCCGTTCGCGCCGGCCGATGATGGTGGCCTCCGCCGGCGCCGAGAACGGTGCCAGCGTCTCGGCGCTGCGGCGCGCGGCGGCGTCGCCCGAGCCGCCGAGCGCCGTGCCGACGACGTTGACGATGGAGCGCTTCGCTTCATGGCGGAGCGCGTCGGGAATCCTCCGCCACGATGACTCGACGACGAAGCGGGAGAGGCTGCGGGAGATCATGCGATGGCCTCGATCGATGCGGCGACTGCAGTCAGCCGACCTGCTTCGGCAGCCAGGTGACGATGCCGGGGAAGAAATACAGGATCCAGATGAAGCCGAGCATGACGAAAATATAGGGGATGACGCCGAGCGCGATGTCGCGCAGCGCGACATGGCCGCTCATGCCCTTGAGCACGAACAGCACGAGCCCGACCGGGGGCGTCACCAGCCCGATCTCGACCAGCAGAACCAGCACGACGCCGAACCAGATCGGGTCGAGCCCGATCGAGACGATGACCGGGAAGGTGACGCTGAGGGTCATCAGCATCATCGCGATCGATTCGATGAAGCAGCCGAGGATCAGATAGATGCCGACGATGATCGCGAAGACCAGCCAGGGCGCGAGGTTGGCATCGGTGACGAGCTGCACCATGGCGCGCGGCAGGCGCAGAAAATCGAAGACCCAGCTCATGATCGCAGCGCCGACGACGATCAGCATGATGAACGCCGTGACCTTCACCGTGTCGATCAGACAGGCATAGAAACCGTCCCAGTCGAGACGGCCGCGCTTCACAGCCATGCCGAGCGCGGCGACGGCACCGAGCGCGCCGGCTTCGGTCGGCGTCGCGATGCCCAGATAGAGCGAGCCGAGCACCGCCGCGATCAGGAGCAGGAAAGGCAGCACCCCGGCCGTGGCGGAGAGCTTGCGGCTCCAGGAATAGGCTTCGCCCTTCGGAATCGCGCTCGGCGAGACCAGCCCCCAGAGCACCACCGTCAGCATGAACAGGGCCGACAGCAGCAGCCCGGGGAGGATGCCGGCGAGGAAGAGCTGCGTGACGGCGACGCCGACGACGTTGCCGTAGATGATCATCGCGATCGAGGGCGGGATCAGGATGCCGAGCGTGGCTCCCGCCGCGACGACGCCATAGGTCAGCCGCGGGCTGTAGCCGCGCTCGACCATTTCCGGCGCCGCCACCGACCCCAGCGTCGCGGCCGTGGCGAGGCTCGAGCCGCAGACGGCCGCGAAAACGGCGGAGGCCGCGACGCTGGCATGGGCGAGGCCGCCCGGCGCCCTGCCGAACCAGGCGACCAGCGCGTCGAACAGCTCGGTGGTGATGCCGCTGCGCACGAGCAGCGCCCCCATCAGCACGAAGCTCGGCACGGCGGTCAGGGTGAAGCTGTTGATGCTGGTCCAGGAGCGGTCCGCCAGCACCGGCAACTGCGCCTGCGGCAGCAGGAAATAGAGTCCGAGCAGGCCGACGAGCCCCATGGCGAAGGCGACGCGCACGCCGGCGAAGAGCAGCACGAGCAGGGTTAGGCCGAGCAGGCCGCCTAGCCAGGGGAGCGAGGCGCCGCGCCAAGAATAGAAGATCAATGCGAGGCCGGCGCAGACGAGCACTGTGGCGGCTGCGATGCGCCAGCCGCTCCAGGCGATCATGGCGACGGTGATCGAAGCGCAGATGAGGATCGAGCCCCAGTCGAAGCGCGTGCCGGGGATGCGCCAGTCCGAGCGCCCCATGAGGTAGAGGCCGAGCGCCAGCGCCGCCGCCACGACAGGGACGGTCCATTGCGCCGCGAGGGCGCGCGGCGGCCGCAACTCGTGCAGATCCCGCAGGATCGCGACGGCGAAGAGGACGAGCCCCAGCGTCATCGGGACCTGCGGCAGCCATTGCGGCGTGCCGAGCAGACCCCAGTCGCGGGCGCCATGGAGATAGTCGAGGAAGGTGAAGCGCGCCGCATGCCAGGCCGTGAACACGACGAAGACCAGGCCGAGCCAGAGCGTCACCAGTTCGAGCCGGGTGCGCCAGGGCTTCGAGACGGAATCGACGAGAATCTCGACCTGGATATGGGCATTCGCGCGCTGGGCCGGAGCCATGCCGAAGAAGACGATGGCGACGAACAGATAGGTTCCGATCTCGGTGACCCAGCTCGTCGGCTCGTTGAAGACGTAGCGCGAGATCACCTCGAACACGACGATCGCGGTCATCGCCAGCAGGGCCAGCGCGCCGATGAAGGCGCCGAGATCGGACAGCCGGTCGATTCCCCTGATCACCGCGGAGCGGGGCTCCGCAGCAGGATGCGGCACTCCCATCGCCATCATCGCGTCGGCCATGACGTTTCTCCCAGGATCCCTGGTCGAGGTGCCTAGCACGGCCTCCGATTGACATGCAATAAGACTGTCATATTGTATGACGAGATGACGGCCCTCGCACGATTATCGAGATCGTGCCGGGCGCCATCCGAGGCGGGCGCGACGTTCCGCCGGCGACGTCTCGCACCATGGGAGGGTTCTTCATGCCGATGTCCACGAAGGCAGCCGCCGAGGGCCGACGCAGCGGCCTGCTCGCCGCATTGCTGGTGGCGGCTTTCGCCATCGCCGGCCCGGAACCGGTCCGCGCACAGCAGATCGACCTGACGATGGGGATCATCGTCTCGCCGGGCGATGCCTATTCGGCGATGACCGCGAGCGTGCCCGAGCGCATCGCCAAGGCGACGAACGGCCGGGTGCAGGTGACGGTCAGCGATTCTCTCGTGGCTCCCGCGCAGATCGCATCGGCGGTGCGCGACGGCCGCCTGCCGATGTCGGCCGCGCTGCACACCTATCTCGCCGCCGACGAGCCGCGCATGGGCATCTTCAACCTGCCCGGCCTGATCAGCGACATAGAGGAATACCAGAAGGTGCGCGACGCCTTCTGGGCCAGGGACGTCGCCGGGATCTGGGCCGAGAAATGGGGCGCGGTCGTGCTCGCCGAAGGCGCCTGGTGCCCGACCCGGCTGTTCTCGAAGACGCCGATCCGCACCGTCGAGGACTTCAGGAACAAGCGTCTGCGCGTGCACAACCCGCAGACCGCGGCGCAGATGAACGCGCTCGGCGCCAAGCCGACGCCGATGGCGACGACGGAGATCATGCCGGCGCTGGAGCGCGGCGTCATCGACGGCGTCTTCATCTCGACCTGCGTCGGCGGCGCAATGGAATTCTGGCGGCTGGCGAAGAACGTGCAGGACTGGGGCGTCGGGGCGATCACAGGCTGGGCCATCCTGATCAACAAGGCGGAATGGGAAGGCATGCCGGCCGATGTCCGCGCGCAGGTGAAGAACGCCATGGACGAGTTGCAGAAGGATGCGTTCGGCACCTACAACGCCTTCGTCCAGGCCGCGCTCGACAACATGAAGAAGAACGGCATCGAGCCCTGGTCGGCCTCGGAAGCGGAGCGCGCCGCGCTCAACGATCCGAAATTCGCCAAGGCGGCCTATGACAGCTGGCTGGCGCGGGCCAAGGAGGTCGGTTTCGACGGGCCGGCCTATATCAACCGGGTCCGGCAGGCTCTCGGCAAGCCGACGCAGTGAGGGGACGAGGACGCCGGCGACGCCCCTGCCCCGCCGGCATTCCGATTATGCGTGGTGGCTAGCCTGCGCTAGGATATCGCCGGCTGATGTGACAAGGGCGTTGCCGGCGCGCACTTGCAGGTGCCGGAACAGAAGGGCGGACGGCGATGAACGAGGCGGCGTTTCCGGAGCGTGACTTTCGCGTCGAGCGCGTGGCGGCGCCGCTGCGCCACAGCGTCACCGAGAACATCCGGTATGCCATCGCCACCGGCCGCTTCAAGGCCGGCGAACGTCTGCCGGAGCGCGAGCTCTGCGAACTGACCGGCGTCAGCCGGACGCTGATCCGCGAAGCCCTGCGACAGCTCGAATCGGAGGGGCTGATCGAAGTGGTGCCGCATCGCGGCCCGGTCGTGGCGACGCTCACGGCCGACCAGGCCCGCGACATCTACCAGGTCCGCATCCTGCTCGAGGGGCTCGCCTGCAAGCTCTTTGCCGAGAACGCGAACGACGCCCAGCGCGCATCGCTGTCCCAGGCCTTCGAACGGCTGCGCGCCTCCTTCGACATCGCCGATCCGATGGTCCGGCTCGACGCCAAGAACCGGTTCTACGACTGCCTGATCGAAGGCTCCGGCAACAGCGCACTGGGCCTCAGCCTGAAGATGCTCAATGCCCGGATCATGCTGCTGCGTGCGACATCCCTTCAGGCAGCGGGGCGCAGCCGCGAGAGCATGCGCGAGCTGGCCGAGATCATGGATGCGCTCGCCTCGCGGGACGGCGAGGCCGCCAGGCTCGCCGCCGTCCGGCATGTCGAGAGCGCCGCCCGGGCGGCCATGGGCTTCCTCAAGGGCTGAGGCGCGCCGCTCGCTCCACCGTCAGACGTGGCCGTACTTCGCGAGAGCATCGGCGAGCGAGAGCCCGCGCGAGAGCTCCTGCCGGATCGAGACCTCGTCGGCGGTCAACCGCTCGGCTTCGGCCAGCACCTCCTCGATCCGCTCAGCCGGAATGACGATGGCGCCATCCTCGTCGGCAAGGATGAAGTCGCCCGGCTTGATCTCGACGTAGCGGCTGGTCGCGCCGCGCATCAGCACCGGGACCTGGCTGGCGTTGACCTTCCAGCGGCCGATCGACTGGACCGGCGTGCGGTAGCGTGCATAGACCGGGAAGGCCTGCTCGCCGATCCAGCGAATGTCGCGGATGCCGCCGTCGACGAGCGCGCCGACGCAGCCCTTCTCCTTCATGCCGATCGCGATCAGCTCGCCGAAATAGCAGATGCCTTCGCCGTCGCCGCTCCAGACCGTGACCTCGCCGGGCGAGACGCCCTGGCAGGCCTTCATCTTCTCGGCGTCGCCGCCGAGCGGGAACGGCGTCATCTGGCCGCGGATCGTATAGGCGAAGCCGGCGAGACGGCCGGTCGTCGCGGGATAGGGTGCGAATTGCGGCGCCAGCCCCTGGTCGGGCAGGCCGAGCGTGTCGAGCACGTCGGCGACGTTTGAGGTGTCGACGGCGAGGAAGCGGCGGCGGATGTCCTCGCGCCAGATGGCGTCGCGCCGGGGCAGTTCGGTCATGGTCTCAGATCCTTTCAGATGCTCTGGAGATAGCCGCCATCGACCCGGATGACCGAGCCGGTGATGTAGGCGGCGCGGGCGCTGGCGAGGAAGGCGACGGCGTCGGCGTATTCCTCCGGCGTGCCGTAGCGGCCGAGCGGGATCGAGCCCGTGCTCTCGGCGACGATGTCGGCGACCGGGCGGCCCTCGCGCCTGGCCTTCTGCTCGTCGAGAAAGAGGATGCGGTCGGTGGCGATCCGCCCCGGCAGGATGACGTTGCAGGTGATGCCCGCCGCCGCGACCTCGCGCGCCAGCGTCTTCGACCAGCCGACGAGCGACAGCCTCAGGGCGTTCGAGATCGCGAGGTTGGGGATCGGCGCGACGACGCCCGACGAGGTCGAGGTGACGATCCGCCCGAAGCCGCGCTCGCGCATGCCCGGCAGCACCTTGTCGGTGAGCGCGATGACGGAGAGAACCATCGCCTGGAACTGCGCCGCCCAGGTTTCCGCCGGTACGCCGGCGGCGAGGCTCGGCGGCGGGCCGCCGGTGTTGTTGACGAGGATGTCGACCGGGCCGAGCGCCTCGCCGATCGCGGCAAGGTGCCCGTCAGCCTCGTCGAGGCGGCCGATGTCCCAGCGCCGCGCCAGATGCGGAGCGCCGAGCGCGGAGAGATCCGCCGCCGTCGCGGCGAGTGTCGTTTCGTCGATGTCGGCGAGCGCGACCCTGGCGCCTTCCCTGGCGAGCGTCCTGGCGATGGCGCGGCCGAGCCCGCCGCCGGCGCCCAGGACGAGCGCCGTGCGTCCAGCGATTTCGAGATCCATGATGGGTTCCTCGTGAAGCCTCGGCCTACGAGCCGATGCGCAAGGGGGCGTCGAGCTTGCGCAGATAGGAGATGACCGAGAGCGCGGTGATGCGGCCGGTCTTGGGATTGTCGCTCGGCACGTTCTCGATGGTCATCGAGAAGCTGGCGGAGTCGGCGTCGACCTCGATCGTGTGGGTGTTGCGCGTCAGCGCCGGGTCGGCCCAGATCTCCAGCGTCGTCCGGTCGGGTCCGATGCCTGCGAGCGAGAGCGCGACCGCGACGTTGAGATTGGCCGGGAAGCCGATCGCGGCCTCGCGCGGCGTGCCGCTGAACACCCGCGTCGGCTCGGTCACGTCGTCGAGGGCGATGTTGTTCTCGACCAGATAGGGCGCGCCGACGAGGCCACGCACAGGCTTGCGGGTGACCATCCGCACCGACCGGATCACCCCCTCGGCCGCGGCGGTGACGGCGTCGAGCCCGAGCAGGGCACCGGTCGGCACGACGATCTGGCCGCCATGCTGCCGGGCGATCTCGATCAGCCCCTCATGCGACAGGATGGCGCCGGAGCTGAGCACGATCACCGTCTTGCCGGCGCGCAGGAAGGGCTCGGCGATGGCCGGCAGCAGCGCGGCCGGGGCGCATTCGACGACGATGTCGGCGAGCGCTTCGAGCTCGTCGATCGCGACGACGGGGACCGGCCGGGAGAGATGCGCGAGGCGCGCGCGCGCCTTGTCGCGGTCATTGGCGGAGACGGCGACGAGCTCGCAACCGGGCACGCCCTGGTCGAGCACGCTGGCGATCTTGAGGCCGACCGCGCCGAGACCGGCGATGGCGACCCGCCGGCGCGGATGCGCGCCGGGTGCGGAAGGGGACGTCATGGGCGTTTCCTTGTCTTGTCGTCAGCCGGCCGGAGGAGCCGGGAACAGGCTGGCGTAATGGCGCGCGCAGGCGCCGGCCGTGGTGAACCAGATGCGGTCCTGGTGCTTGTTGAGATGGTCGAGCACCCGGCGGAACTGCCGGATGCGGAAAGGCTGGCCGACGATGAAGGTGTGGATCGTCATGCCGTAGACCAGCGCCTGCTGCTCGGACTGGACGAGCATCTCGTCGAGATTGTCGATCGCCATGTCGGCGAAGGCCCGCGCCGTACCGTCGTGGAGCACGACCATCGGCACGTCGTTGACCTCGTGCGGATAGGGCATCGCCAGCAGCGGGCCGCCCTTGGTCTTCAGCCAGACCGGCTGGTCGTCCATCGGCCAGTCCATGGTGTAGCCGTAGCCGGCTTCGGCCAGCAGGTCCTCGGTGTTGGCGCTGGGATGGGCACCGGGGCTCATCCAGCCGGCGGGCGGCGCGCCTTCATGACCCGCGATCGCCTGCGTCGCCTGCGCGATCAGGCGCCGCTCGGCCTCGATCGCCATGCCGTTCTGATGCTCGGAATTGGTGCGGCCATGGGCGACGATCTCGTCGCCGCGGCGGCGATGGGCCGCGACCAGTTCCGGGCAGTGCTCGTAGCATTCGGTGTTGAGCAGCACCGAGAGCGGCAGCCTGTATTCGTCGAAAAGCTCGATCAGCCGCCAGCCACCGACGCGGTTGCCGTATTCGCGCCAGGCCCAGTTGTAGGTGTTGGGATGCTGAAGCCCTGGCGAATAGGGCAAGCCGAGCCCCGAGCCATAGGCGAAATGCTCGACGCAGAGCGCGACATAGACGGCGAGCCGCCTGCCGCCCGGCCAGGTGAAATCCGGCCGGTCGACGATCGGCGAGTAGGGGAAGCGTCCGGGGCTAGGCAGCATGAGCGTGCGTCCGTCAGGGGCGATAGTCGGCCGGGGCGACGACCGAGGAGAGGTCCACGGTCGCGACATTCTCGCGCGTCACCAGCAGCGCCGGCAGCACGACGCGCGCCTCGACGGGCTGCTTGGCCGCAGCCTTCAGCGCCTGCGCCATCGCGGCTCTCCCCTGCGCGACGACCTGCTGGATCGAGGTGCAGGCGATGTCGCCATCCTTCAGCATCTGCTGGGCGGTCGGGCTGAAATTCGAGGCCGAGACCTTCACCGGCTTGCTCGCGGCCTTGAAGGCAGAGACGACGCCGGCGGCCATGTCGTCCGTCGCGGCATAGATGCCGGCGAGATCGGGGAAACGCTGCGTCCAGTCCTCGGCCGTGCCGAGCGCGGCGTTGCGATTGTCGGCGAGGCGCGATTCCGCGACGATCCTGGCGTCCGGCGCGGCCTTGGCGAGCGCCTCGCGGAAGCCCTTGGCGCGCAGGTCAGACCAGGCCTGGCCGGCCGGGCCCGCCATCATCGCGATCGTGCCCTTGCCGCCGATCGCCTTCGCCAGGCATTCGGCCTGGAGCTTGCCCATGTCGGCATGGTCGGCGCTGACGAGCGAAGCGAGCTTCGGGGTGTTCGGCGGCGAGGAGATGCCGACGACAGGTATCCCAGCCTCGATCGCGCGCTCGACGATCGGCTTCACCGCATCGCCATTGGTGGCGCCGATCACGATCGCCGCGACCTTGCGCTGGATCAGGTCCTGCACCTGCGCGATCTGCTGCGAGGCGTTGGCGTCGCCGCCGGCATTGAGCTTGAGCAGCCTGACGCCGCCGGTCTTCGCCTCGCTCTCCATGCCGTAGACGGCCGAGATCCAGAACGAGGAGGCGAGGTTCGGCACGGCGATGCCGATCGTCTTCTCCTGGGCGAAGGCGGGCTGTGCCAGCGCGGCAATGGCGATCGAGACGAGCAGGAGGGAGCGGCGGGACCGGGACGTCATGGCGATATGTCCTTGGGCTGGCGGTTGCGGGAAAGGAGCGAGCGCAGGGCCGTGTCCATCAGGCCGGAGCCGAGGATGACGACGCCGACGGTGACCTGCGCCAGGAAGGGTGAGACGCCGGTGAGGTTGAGCCCCGTCAGCACGACCTGGACGAAGAAGGCCCCGGCGGCGACTGCGATGGCGTTGGCGACGCCACCGGACAGGGCGGTCCCGCCGATGATCGCGGCGGCGATCGCCTGCAGCTCCATGCCGGCGCCCTCGGTCGGCAGGCCGGCGCCGGCCCTGGCCGTCATCAGCGCTCCGGCGAGTCCGGCGAAGAGGCCGCAGAGCTGGTAGGCGCGGATCTGGAGGGCCCCGGCATCGGCGCCGACCAGACCGACCGCCTCGGGGTTGGCGCCGAGCATCAGGATGCGGCGCCCGAGCGTGGCGTGGCTCAGGAGGACCTGTGCGCCGAGGACGCAGGCGAGAGCGGCCCAGGCGAGCGGCGGCAGGCCGAGCACCGGATCGAAGGCAAGGCTGGTGGTGCGGCCGGCCGCGGCCAGCGGCACGGCCTGGCCGTCATCGCTGACCAGCAGCGCAACGCCCTTCAGCGCAACCAGCGAGCCGAGCGTCGCGACGATCGGTTGCAGGGAAAGGCGGCCGACGAGCCAGCCGTTCAGCGTGCCGCAGGCGACGCCGACCAGCGGCGCGACGAACAGGCCCGCCAGCCCGACCGCATTGGCGGCCATGGCAGCGAGGGTCCCGGCGAGGGCGGCGATGGCGCCGACCGAGATGTCGAAACCGCGAGCGGCGAGAGCGAACATCTGGCCGGTCGCCAGCAGGACGAGAACCCAGCCCTGGCCGGCGATGCTGCCCGCATTGCCGAACGAGAGGAAGCCGGGCGCGATCGCGGCGAAGACCAGGCCGGCGGCGAGAATGCCGGCCGGCGCGACCAGCAGACGCGGAGAGACGGTCGGGCTCATCCGCGCCTCCTGGCGGTCAGCACGCGGACCGCCTGGCCGAGGAAGGCCCAGTCCCGCTGCAGCAGCACGGCCGTGAGGACCAGCGTGCCCAGCAGGATGAGCTGGTAGGCGGTCGGCAGGTTCAGCAGCACCACGATGTTGTTCAGCATGGCGACGATCAGCACACCGCAGGCGACCATCGGGACATTGCCGCGCCCGCCGCCGAGCGGCAGTCCGCCGACGGCGCAGGCGGCGATGGTCTCGAAAGGCAGGTTCGGCGCGAGCATGGGCTGGCCGGACGCGAGGCGGCTCGTCAGGATGACGGCGCCGAGCGCACAGAACAGGCCGGCGACGGCATAGCCGGAGAAGACGAGGCGCGGCACAGAGAGGCCGGCGAGCCGGGCGGCGGCCGCATTGGCACCGGCCAGGTACCAGCCGCGTCCGAGCCGGGTCTTCGCGAGCAGCACATGCAGGATGGCGAAGGCGGCGGCCGCGCAGAGGATCGGGACCGGAACGCCGAGGAGGCGGCCCCGGGCCGGAAAGGAGAAGGCGTCGGAGGGTGGGGCATCGATCGGCAGGCCGCCGGCCAGCCAGGCGGCCAGGCCGGACGCGATCATCAGCATGCCGAGCGTCTGGATCACCGGCGGCACGGCGAAGCGGGCGACGAGCAGGCCGTTGACCATGCCGATCGCGACGATCAGCAGACCGCCGAGGAGGAAGGCGCCGACGACCCCGGTGGCGGGAAGGGCCATGACGATGACGACGCTCGCCAGCGCCGCCGAGGCGCCGAAGGAGAATTCGATGCCGCCGAGGATCACGACGATGGCCTGGCCGCAGGCGACGATGCCGAGGATCGCGGCGATGCGCAGCACGTTCTCGACATTGCCGAGCGTGCCGAAGCGCGGCACCGTCAAGGCGGCCAGCCCGAAGAGCAGCGCCGTCACGATCACTATGGCGGGCGGGCGCAGGAGCGCAGGCATGCCGGACGGCCCCCGTTCGCCGAGAGGGAAGCTGCTCATGCCGCGGCCTTTCCGGCGAGCGCGGCCATGATCGCCTCGGGCGAGGCGCTGCCGGGCAGTTCCTCCGCTATCGTTCCGTCGCGGACCACGAGATAGCGGTCGCAGAGCGCCGTCAGCTCGTCGAGATCGCTCGACGCGATCAGGACGGCGACGCCGCCACGGGCCATGTCGATGACGGCGCGATGGATCATGGCGCGGGCGGCGACGTCGACGCCGCGCGTCGGCTCGAGCAGGACCAGCGCCCTCAGGTTCGGCAGGGCAAGGCAGCGCGCGATCAGGAGCTTCTGCTGGTTGCCGCCGCTGAAGCTCGCGGCCTCGGCATCGGGACGGGCCGGATGCAGATGCAGGCGGCGCAGCAGCGGCTCGATCACGGCCCGCTCGCGCGCCTTGCCGAGAAGGCCGCGGGCGGAGAAGCGCGCGAGGGCGCTGGCGGAGGCGTTGCCGATCGCGCTGACCGGAGGAAACAGCCCCTCGGCATGGCGGTCCGCCGGGACAAAGGCGACGCCGAGGCGGACCGCCTCGCGCCGGTCGCCGAGGGCGAAGCGCTGCCCGCCGACGGCGATCTCGCCGATGCCGGGTGCGGCGCCAGCCATGGTCGCGGCGATGGTGAGCGCGCCGGAGCCGACCAGGCCGGCGAGGCCGGCGATCTCGCCGGCCCGTACCGCGAGATCGAGGCTGGCGCCCGTCGCCATGCGCACGCCGGCCGCCGTCAGCATTCGCTCGGCCCGGGCGCTGCCGGAGCGGTGCTCGTGCTCGACCTGCATGCCCAGCATGGCCTTGACCAATGTGGCGCGGTCATGCCGGCCGACCGGCGCGGCGTCGATCACGGTGACGCCGTCGCGCAGCACGGTGACCTCGTCGGCCAGGCGCTCGATCTCGTCGAATTTGTGCGAGATGAAGAGGACCGCCGCGCCCTGGGCGCACAGACCGCGGACCACGGCGAAGAGCCGGTCCGCCTCCGCGCCGTTCAGCGCCGCCGTGGGCTCGTCGAGGACGAGGATGCGGCAATCGCGGCCGACGCCGCGGGCGATCTCGAGCAGTTGCCGCTCCCCGAGCGAGAGCGAGGAGACCAGACGGTCGAGATCGAGGTCGAGCCCGACGCGGGCCAGCCAGGCCCGCGCCTCCTCGCGGCGCAGAAGCGCCGTGCGGCTGAGGCCCGCCCGGCCGGCGGCGAGCCGGAAGGCGGAGAGATTGTCGAGAACCGAGAGCTCGGGGAACAGGCTGAGATGCTGGTAGATCGGCACGATCCCGGCGGCGATCGCCTCGGCGACCGAGCGGAAGGCGACTGGCTTTCCCGCCAGGGTGACGCTGCCGCTGTCGGGCTTCACGGCGCCGACGATGATCTTCACCAGGGTCGACTTGCCGGCGCCGTTCTCGCCGAGGAGAGCGTGGACCCGGCCTGCGCGAAGGGTGAGGTCTGCGCTGCGCAGCGCGCAGGTCGCACCATAGCGCTTGGCGATGTCGCGCATGGCTAGCGCGAGCGCTGGCTCGATCGTCATCGGCAGTTCCCCGTTCACCTGAGGCCTTGCGGCAGCACCGGTGTTGCCCTGACGATGGCGCCGCCACGCAGCTGTCACAAACGAATTGTTCGGCGCTCATGCATGAACTACCCTCATGCATGAGCGAGGTGATGCATGCGAAAGAGGCGTCTGCCGCCATTGAATGCGCTGCGCGGTTTCGACGCCGCGGCGCGCCATCTGTCCTTCACGAAAGCAGCCGAGGAGCTGAACCTGACCCAGGGCGCGGTCAGTCGGCAGGTGAAGGAGCTCGAACTTCACCTGGGCCAGGAGCTTTTCCGCCGCTTCACCCGCAGGATCGAGCTCACCTCCGAGGGCGAGCAGTTCTTCCAGAGCGTCGAGAGCATGCTGGACGAGCTCGAGCGCGCCGCCGGCCGTTTCACCCGGCGCCGCGAGCGGGCGACGCTGACCGTTTCGGTGCTGCCGACGATCGCCTCGGTCTGGCTGATGCCGCGCTTGCACAACTTCACCAGCCAGCATCCGGAGATCGAGCTGCGCGTGGTCTCGTCGATCGAGCCCGCCGACCTGCTTGCGCATGACGCTGATGTCGCGATCCGCGTCGGCCGCCTGCCCGGCCGCCATTACGAGCGCCATCAGCCGCGCATCGAATTGTCGATGCTGACGCGCTGGGATGGCGTCCATGCCGACGAGCTCTTTCCGGATCGGCTCGTGCCGGTCTGCTCACCGGGCCTGATCGGCCAGGCCGGCATCACTGCAGCCGACCTGCCGCGCTGGCCGCTGATCCATACCTCGACGCGCCGCCATGCCTGGCCGGACTGGCTGAAGGCCCATGGCGTGCGTGCCGCGATCGAGATCGAGCAGGCGCTGCAGTTCGGACATTTCTTCATGTCGCTGGATGCCGCACGACAGGGCCGCGGCATCGCGCTCGTGCCCGATATCGTGCTGGCCCATCAGGAAGGCATGCGCGGGCTCGTCATGCCTGTCGCGGGCGGTCCCGAAAGCGCCGGCGAATACTATCTGCTGATCCATGAGACACGGCTGGACGAGCGGCATGTTCAGCAATTCCGCTCCTGGGCGCTCGCCGAAGCCTTCCGGGCACGGGATACCTTGCCGCGGCAACCGGCATGAGCCGGCCTCGGGCCGTCTCGCGGGCTGTCGCGACATCTCCAGCGCGCGGCCGGCCCGGACGAGACGCGCGCCGCGCAAGCGGTCGCGCGCCGCCCTGGTCGACGATCTCCGCGGTGCATGGGTCCACCCTGCCCTCGCCGGTCTGGGCCGCCGTCGGCGCCGCGCCCGATCAGGCCTGCAACGCCCAGTCCGCCACTTGCCAGCGCATCCGGCCCCGGTCGGAAACGACGCGGCCCAGCCCCGGGAAGGGCATATGCGTCGCGGCGATCAGCGCGCCCTCCGCCGCGGCGACCGGAAAGAACCGGTCCCGCATCGCCTGCGCCGCGGCGCGATCCTGCTCGAACAGGAAGTTCACATCGGTCGCGGCCGGGTGCACCACCGGGAAGAGCATGTCGGACACCATGATGAGGCTGCGGCCGGCATCCTCGATCCGCACCCCGATATGGCCGGGCGTATGCCCGGTCAGGTCGACGATGGAGATGCCGCGGGCGATCTCGCGCGGTCCGTCGATGGCCTGCAGACGCGGATAGAGGCGCACGACGTCCGCCGCCATGCGAAAGCTGGTCTGCAGGTAATCCGGGGCGCCGCTGCGCCTGGCCGGATCCGTCCAGTGGGTCACGTCCCGCCGATCGATGTACAGCTCGGCCCTGGGAAAGTTGTTCTGCCCGCCGGCGACCAGCCCGCCCATATGGTCCTGGTGCATATGGGTCACGATCACCGCGTCGATCTGGTCGTTGCGTAGACCGAGCGCGGCAAGCGCCTGCGGCAGGGCTCCCGTCTGCCCGATCGAGCCGGCCGGCCCGGCATCGATCAGGATCTTGTGCTCGCCGTCCTCGACCAAATACTGGTTGAACACGAAGCGGACGCCGCTCGGACGGGCGACGAACTGCGCCGCCGCCGCGTGTTCGACCTCGGCGGCCGAGCGGCCGGGGAAGAACGTATAGGGCATGTCCGCATAGCCATCCGTCAGCGCCGTGACGGTGAAGCGGCCAATCCGGATCTGCGCCAGCGGCGGCACCCGGGCCGCAGGCGGGGCGGCCGCCAGGCCGGGGGCGAGACCGGCCGGAGGGACGAGGCCGCCGCCGACGACGGCGAGCGGGAGGCCGGCCGCGAAAGCGCGGCGAGAGAATTGAGCCATGACTTGCTCCGTCTGATGGAGACGCGACATCGGCGCGCCAACCGGGCGGGCCTCGCGCGTCCGACGGCAAGCTAGAGCCTCCCCCAGGAATGTAGTATCCAGCGACTTTGGGAGCCGTCCTCCCGGAAATCGGGAGGAGGAGCGTGGACCGTTTCGACGCCATGGCGGTGCTGCTGGCCATCGTCGAGGCCGGCAGTCTTTCGGGAGCGGCGCGGCAGTTGCGCGCCCCGCTCTCCACGATCAGCCGCAAGATCGCCGAGCTCGAACGGCATCTGGGTACCCGGCTGTTGAGGCGCTCCAGCCGCGGCATCGCCCTGACCGATCCGGGCCGTGCCTTCGTCGCCGCGTCCCGGCGCATCCTCGGACAATTGGAGGAGGCCGAGCGCGAGGCGGCCGGCGAGTACAGGACCGCCCGGGGCGAGCTGCAGGTCACGGCACCGATCGCCTTCGGGCAGCACCATCTGATGCCTGTCGCGCTGGACTTTCTGGCGGAGCAGCCCGAAATCAGGCTGCGGCTGATGCTGACCGACCAGCAGCTCAATCTCGCCGACGAGCATATCGATGTCGCCCTGCGCATCGGGCATCTGGCGGACAGCGCGCTGATCGCGACCCGGCTGGGCACGGTCCGTCGCGTCATTTGCGCCAGCCCCGGCTACCTCGCCCGGCGCGGCGTGCCGCGCACGCCGGAGGATCTGGCGCGACATGACGGGATCAGCTTCCAGGGCTTCGCCGTCGCTCCGGAAACGCGCTACCGGCGGGACAGCGCGGCCTTTGCCGTCGATCCGCACCCGAGGCTGGCGGTCAACACGACGGAGGCAGCGATCCAGGCCGCGCTGGCGGATTTCGGGATCATCCGCCTGCTGTCCTATCAGGTGGAGGAGGAATTGCGCTCCGGCCGGCTGCAGGTCCTTCTGCCCGAGTTCGCGCCGGAGCCGCTGCCGGTCAGCCTCGTCTATCCGGAGGCGGAGCTGCTGCCGCTGAAGCTCCGCTGTTTCCTGGACTGGACCGTGCCGCGCCTGCGGGAACGGATGGCTGGGCTCCATGGCGGCGATCCGTGAGGACGGCTCATCACCCATGGCGGTCCGCTCCCAGCGACCGAGCTGCCGGATCGGCGGGACCAGCGGGGCGGCGGCGCAGCACCGGTCGATTCTCATCGCCGATAGATGCGGTCCAGCACCTCGGCGACATCGACGAGCCGTTCGCTCTCGGGATCATGACGTCCGCCTCGTGCGAGCCGGCGCGCCCAGTCGCAGGCTGCCCGGCCGCCCCACCTGTCGGGCGGCACCGTCATCGTCCGGCCTGTCGTGCCGCTGAAATGCTCGGTGACGAAATCGTAGAACGAGCCGTCGATATTGCGAAACGCCGCACCGCCCCGGCTGCCATAGACCTCCGCGGCGATCACCGCGTCGCGGCCCGCATGCAGCCGCCACGAGCAGGCGAGGCGCACGACCGCGCCGCTGTCGAGCTCGAGCGTGGCCGCCGCGTAATCCTCGACACGCTCGCTGTCCGGCGCGAGCGGTTCGCCGCCTGCGAAAAGATGCGAGCCGACCGCGTGGACCTTTGGAAAGTCGAGCAGCCAGAGCGCCAGGTCGACGAGATGGATGCCGAGATCCATGACGCAGCCTCCGCCTGCGAGCCGCCGGTCGTAGAACCAGGGCTTGTCCGGGCCGTAGGCGTTGTGGAAGACGAGATCCAGCGCATGGACACGCCCGAGCGTCCCGGTGCGGACCAGGTCACGCAGGCGCTGCATGCCCTCGGTCCAGCGATAGGACAGGTCGACGCCGAGCAGCCGGTCCGCCTCCCTTGCAGCAGACACCACCTCCCGCACCTCCTCTGCCGTGCGCCCGAGCGGCTTCTGGCAGAAGACAGCGACGCCGGCCCGTAGCGCGGCGAGGCTCTGGGCGGCATGGAGCGCGTTCGGCGTCGCCACGACGAGGCCGTCGAGGCCGAGCGCGAGCAGGTCCTCCAGCGAGGAGAGCTGCCGGGCTCCGGGGGCGAGCCCATGCGCTTGCCCGGCCGCTTCCGGCGCGGGATCGACGAAGCCGGCGACCTCGACCGTTCCCGAAGCGAGAATGGCCTTCATGCGATCGAGCCCGATCCAGCCGAGGCCGAGAAAGCCGAGACGCGGCCGAGACGCGATCATGGCCGGACGACGGCCTTCACGAAGCCGTCGGGACGATCGCGGGTGGCGTCGAGCGCCGCGCCCAGCCGTTCCAGCGGGAAGCTGTGGCTGACGAGTTCGTCCAGATCGAGCCGGCCGGCCGCGACAGCGGCGATGCCGGCGCGCATGCCCTCGACATAGATCCTCGGATCGCGCTCATGCGCATTGACGACGTCGAGCCCACGCCAGTTCCACAGCCACATGTTCACCTGGCGCGGCCCGTCCTGATGGTAGCCGGCGACGATCAGGCGCCCGCGCTCGCGGGTCAGCTCGCCGGCGAGGTCGAGCGGCGCCTGCTTGCCGACCGCCTCCACGACCCGCTCGCAGAGCTGACCGCCGGTCAGCTCCTTCACCGCTCCGATGAGCGAGGCGTCGTCCGACAGCGGCAGCGCTTCCGCGGCGCCCATGCGCCGCGCCAGCGCGAGCGCAAAGGGGCGGCGCGAGATCGCGATCACACGCGCGCCGGCCTCGCTCGCCAGCCGCGTCAGGAGGAGGCCGAGAAAGCCGGCTCCGACGATGGCGACGGTCTGCCCTGCGGCGATCTCGCTGCGTCTGAAGATGTTCATCGCGCAACCGAGCGGCTCGCCCGGCAGCGGCTTGCCCGCGAGCGCCGCGGGCAATGGCACGACGGCATCGGCTGCGGCGATGTCGTATTCCGCATAGGCCCTGTAGGAGAGCGCGGCGACGCGCTCGCCCGGGCGGATGCCGGCGACGTCCTCCCCCACCGCGTCGACAACGCCCCAGCCCTCATGGCCGAGATCGCCCGGTGCGGTCGGAAAGCTCATCCAGGCCGGGCCGGACCAGGGCACGAGATTCGAGGCGCAGACGCCGCAGCCCTCGAGCCGCACCCTCACCTCGCCCGGTCCCGGCTCCGGCACCGGCACCGCGCTCATCTCCACCCGGCCGGGAGCCGTGATGACGGCGGCGCGCATGGTGCGGACGGCTCGCCGTGTCGGAGCCGGGGCCGGAATCGCATCCAAGAAATCGCTCCGCTGGCTGGGACCGGATGATCGCCAACGTCGCAGGGAACAAAGATGTTCCGGGCCGCTTGCTCGGGGATGCTGGTCTTCGGCGAACGCAGGCGGTCCGAATGCCCTCGCCAGCTGCTCCAGGAGCTGCAGGCGGCAGCGGCGCGGCCGATCGAGGGGCGGGCCGACTGGATCGACCGGCATGGCCGCCTCGTCGATCTGTTCATCGCGGCCGCAGGTCTGGCGCAGGGGCTGCTCGACGAGAGATTCGCGCGGGAGCGCCGCGATCGGCTCGATGCGGCCGTCACGACCGTGGACGCCGTCCTGCGGCGCCTCGCCGGTTCGGTGATCGACTCCTGGACCACGGGGGCAACGCCGTCGCCCGCGGTCACGACGGGGGCCATCGCCGCGCTCGCGACATTGCAGCTGCCGGAACGGGTCGAGAGCAAGGAGGCCGAGGGCTACGCCTACTACGCTCTCTATCCGGAAAGCTACGCCATGGCGGCGCGCGGGCTGGCGGGCACCTCCCCCACGGTGATCGGGTTGAGGAGCATCGGGCTCGGCCTCGGCGCCGTCGTCGCTGCCGGAACCGGGGCCTCGCTGTCGCTCTCGCTGCGCCCGATCGGCCACCCTTTCGAGCGGAAGCTGGCCTTGGCGAACGGCCTGCGCGACAGCCTGGCGGGACGCCGTGATCGGCTGTTCGCCGTGGTCGACGAGGGGCCGGGCCTGTCCGGCTCGTCCTTCGCAGCGGTTGCGGACGTGCTGGAGCGCCTCGGCGTGCCGCGGCGGAACATCCATTTCTTCCCCTCGCACCACAATCCGCCCGGCGGCGCGGCGAGGCCGGAGACCGTGGCGCGCTGGCATGCGGCGCCCCGGCATGTCGTCGGCTTCGACCGGCTCGCCCTCGACACGCCGGAGCCCCGTCACCGGCTCGCCGCCTGGGTCGAGGACCTGACCGGCCCGGCGCTGGTCCCGCTGCAGGACATCGGCGCCGGCCGCTGGCGAGAGCTGAGCTCCACCGGGAGGGTCGCCCCCGCGAGCCCACGGAAGGAGCGGCGCAAATTCCTGCTTCGCGGCGAGCGTGGCGTCTTCCTGCTGCGCTTTGCCGGACTCGGGCGGACAGGCCGGGCCGCGCTTCGCCGCGCCCGGATCCTGGCGGGGAGCGGCTTCACGATCGAGCCGCTCGGGCTGCGGCACGGCTTTCTCGTGGAGCGCTGGCAGGAGGAGGCCGTCGCGCTCGACGCGAACCGGGATCGTGCAGGGCTGGTCGTCCAGCTTGCCGACTACCTCGCATTCCGAGCCCGCCATCTGCCGGCACCGGCGCAAAGCGGTGCGACTCTCGCCGAGCTCGACGAGATGCGCCGCCGGAACATTGCCGGGCTGCTCGCATCGGCTGCGCATGAGGCGAGGCTGCCGGCCCCGCCGCCCGAACATCTCGTTCGGCGCGTCGAGACGGACAACCGCATGCATGCCTGGGAATGGCTGCTCCGGCCCGGCGGGCGGCTGGTCAAGACCGACGCGATCGATCACTGCGATGCCCATGACCTGATCGGCTGCCAGGACATCGCCTGGGACGTCGTCGGCGCCGGAATCGAGCTCGGTCTGTCCGACGGCGAATTCGACGCGCTGTGCGCAGGCCTGCGCTCCAGGGGCTGCGCGCTCGAGCCCCGCCTGATCGACTTCTACGAAAGCTGCTACCTCGCTTTCCAGGCGGGCAATTTTACCCTCGATGCGCAGGCGCCTCTTCTGGAAGTCGACCGCCGTCTACTTTGTACGCTGACGTACAGATACGTCGCATTATTGAAAAAGCGATGCCTTCGAGAGCTTTGAGCAGGAACCATCTTTGTAGCTGCCTGTTGACGTCTTGTCCCGGAGACGAAGGAGCTTCCTGATGTCCCACGGCAATACGACGACCAACCATTCAAAGATCCGCCGGTGGGCGGAGGCACGCGGCGGGCGACCGGCGCGGGTGAAAGGTACCGGCCGGAAGGAAGACGATCCAGGATTACTGAGGCTCGATTTCGGCGAAGCTGACGAAGGCTTGGAGGAAATCTCCTGGGAAGAGTTCTTCGACAAATTCGAGGAACGCAAGCTCGCGCTCCTCTACGAAGAGGACACGAATAGCCGCTTCAACAAATTGATCGAGCGCAAGAAATCATAGCCCAAGCGTTCATCTCCCAAGAATTCATCTCCCAAGAATTCATCGCCGAGGAATTCATGAAGAGCGTGTTGATTACCGGGGGCGCCGGCTTCATCGGCTGCCACCTCGCCGAGTCTCTGCTCCGCCACGGCTATCATGTCCGGGTTCTCGACAGCCTGATCGAGCAGGTGCACGAGCGCGGCGAGAACGGCCTGCGCCTCCCCCGCGAGGTCGAGATGATCGCGGGCGATGTCCGGGACGCCGGGAAGGTGAAGCGCGCACTGGCCGGCACCAGCCACGTCGTGCATCTCGCGGCCGAGGTCGGCGTCGGCCAGAGCATGTATGCGGTCGACCGCTATGTCTCGGTGAACGATCACGGCACCGCCGTGCTGTTCCAGCAGCTCATCGACAGGCCGGTCGAGCGCGTGGTGGTGGCCTCTTCCATGAGCATTTATGGCGAAGGCCTCTATCGCGACGCCGACGGCAATCTCGTCGACGACGCGGTCCGCGGCGAGATCGGCGGCGGCAGCTGGGAGCCGCTCGACGGCGCCGGCCGCCCGCTCGTTCCCGCGCCGACACCGGAATGGAAACGCCCTTCCCTCGCCTCTGTCTATGCCCTCGGCAAATATGTCCAGGAGCGCCTGACGCTGATGCTCAGCGCCGCCTATGGCATGCAGGGGACGGCGCTCCGGCTCTTCAACGTCTATGGGCCCGGCCAGGCGCTGTCGAACCCTTATACCGGCGTGCTCGCCATCTTCGCCTCGCGGCTCCTCAACGGCCGTCCTCCCCTCGTCTACGAGGATGGTCTGCAGCGCCGCGATTTCGTCCATGTCCGCGACGTGTGCCGGGCCTTCGTGGCGGCGCTCGAGCATCCGGCCTCAGCGGGCAAGGTCTACAATGTCGGCAGCGGCGAGCACCGGACCATCGCCGAGGTCGGCGCCCTGCTGGCGCAGGCGATGGGGCGTGCATCGATCCAGCCCGAAATCACCGGTAAGGCGCGCTCGGGCGATATCCGCCACTGCTTCGCCGATGTCGGCCAGGCCGAGGCACAGCTCGGCTTCCGGGCACAGCAGGATTTCAGCGAAGGTCTGGCCGAGCTCGCCGAATGGGTGGCGCGGCAGCAGGCATCCGACCGCGCCGAGGAGGCGCGGCGTGAACTCGAAGTCCGCGGGCTGGTGGCATGAGACCGGATCCCGCCTCCTCCCGTTCCGTATTGGTGACTGGCGGAGCCGGCTTCATCGGCAGCAACCTGGTCGACCGGCTGGCGCGGGAAGGATATCGGGTCCTGATCTATGACAGCCTGGCTCGCCCCGGCGTCGCGCACAATGTCGCCTGGCTGCAGCAGCGGCACGGCGAGCGCGTCACCCTCCGTCACTGCGACATTCGGGACGCCGGCGCCGTCGCCGAAGCGGTTCGCGGCACGACGGCCGTGTTCCATCTCGCGGCGCAGGTCGCGGTCACCAGCAGCCTCGCCGATCCCGTCGACGATTTCGGCGTCAACCTGTGCGGCACCCTGCATGTCCTCGAGGCGGTGCGGAGCCTGTCCGAGCCGGTGCCGGTGATCTTCGCCAGCACCAACAAGGTCTATGGCAGCCTGTCCGACATCGATCTCCTCGAGCAGGGTGACGCCTATCTGCCGATCGACGAGATCCAGCGCTCGCGCGGGATCGCCGAGGAGCGCCCGCTCGACTTCCACACGCCTTACGGCTGCTCAAAGGGAGCCGCGGATCAGTACGTGCTCGACTACGCACGCTCCTTCGGCATCCCCGCCATGGTGATGCGGATGAGCTGCATCTACGGACCGCATCAGCACGGCACCGAGGATCAGGGCTGGGTCGCGCATTTCATGATCCGCGCGCTGCGCGGTGAGCCCATCACGATCTATGGCGATGGACGCCAGGTCCGCGACATCCTGTTCGTCGACGATGCCGTGGAGGCCTATCTGCGCGCCTGGCGCAATATCCGCCGTATCGGCGGCCGGGCCTTCAATCTGGGCGGAGGCCCCGCCAACGCCGTCAGCCTGCTGCAGCTCATCGCCCATGTCGAAGGTCTGATCGGCCGGCGCGTCGAGGTCGACTTCCAGGACTGGCGCGCCGGCGACCAGCGCTACTACGTCTCGGACACGAGGCGCATCGCCCGCGAACTCGATCTGCCCGTGCCGACACCCTGGCGGGTGGGGCTGGCACGCCTCGGCGACTGGCTGGCGGAGAGCACGCGCGGGATCGAGCGCCGCCAGGCGGCGGGAGCGTAGCCATGCAGCCGATGCGCCGGAATCCATGCCCGCTGCGGATCCTGATGACGGCCGACGCCGTCGGGGGCGTGCTGACCTATGCCCTCGACCTCGCCACCGGGCTGGCACGTCACGAGGTGCGCACCACGCTGGCGTTGCTCGGCCCGGCGCCGAGCGAGGGCCAGCGCCGCCTCGCGGCGGCGATCCCAGGGCTGCGGCTGGTCGAGACGGGCCTGCCGCTCGACTGGCTGGCGGAGAATCCGGAAGTCGCCGAAACCACGGCTCGGGAGATCTCCGACCTGGCCCGCCGCCACGGCGCCGACCTCGTGCATCTGAACACGCCGGCGCTGGCCATCGCCAGCTTCGAGAGCGCGGTGGTCTCCGTCGTCCACTCCTGCCTCGCGAGCTGGTGGGCGGCCGTCAAGGGCGGCCCCTTGCCGGCCGATTTCCGCTGGCGGACGCAGGTGATGGCACAGGGTATCGCCGCAAGCGACACCCTGGTGTGCCCCTCCAGCGCCCTCGCCACCGAGATCGAGCGAATTTACGGACGCCGCCCCGCGGTCGTTCACAATGGCAGGGCGCCGGCCGAGCTCCCGCCTCACGGCGCGCGGCCGCATTTCGCCCTCACCGCGGGCCGGCTCTGGGACGAGGCCAAGGACATCGCCACGCTGGACGCGGCCGCCGGCTTCACCGAGCTGCCGGTCCTCGCCGCCGGACCGACCACCGGCCCGAACGGCAGCAGGATCGAGCTTCGCCGATTGCAGGGGCTCGGCCCGGTCGGCCCGTCCGACGTCCGCGCGCTGCTCGCGCGCCGGCCGATCTTCGTGGCCACGGCGCTCTACGAACCGTTCGGATTGGCCGTGCTGGAGGCGGCGCAGGCCGGCTGCGCGCTGGTGCTCTCCGAAATCCCCACCTTCAGGGAGCTGTGGGACGGGGCGGCCGTCTTCGTTCCAGCCCGCAATGCCGAAGCTTTCGGGCGGGCGCTGACCCAACTGGCCGCGGCGCCCGAGCGCCGGGCGATCCTGGGCGCGGCGGCGAAGGAACGCGCACGGCGCTACGCGGTCGAGGCCATGGCCGCGCAGATGCTCGAGATCTATGCGGCTGCGGCTGGCCGCGAGCGGCGCCGCCGAGAGGGAGCGGCGGCATGAAGATCGTCTACTTCACCCATTCGCTGACCTCCTGCTGGAATCACGGCAACGCGCATTTCCTGCGCGGGGTGCTGCGGGAGCTGATGGAACTCGGCCACGAGGTGGTCGCCTGCCAGCCATCCGACGCCTGGAGCCTCGCCAACCTCCTCGCCGACCATGGCGAGGCGGCGCTCGAACCCTTTCGCGCGGCCTATCCCGAACTCCGCGTCGTCTCCTATGCGGCCGAGCCCGATCCGCAGGAGCTGCTGGACGGCGCCGCGCTCGCCATCGTGCACGAATGGACCGAGCCGGCGCTGGTCGCCGCGCTCGGCCGCTACGGGAAGAGTCATCCGGGACTGCGCCTGCTCTTCCACGACACCCATCATCGTGCCGTCAGCGAACCGGACGCGATGCGGGTCTACGACCTGTCGGGCTATGACGCCGTGCTCGCCTTCGGCGCCTCCCTGGCGGAGGTCTATCGCAGCTGGGGCTGGGGCGAGCGCGCCTTCATCTGGCACGAGGCGGCCGACACGCGTCATTTCCGGCCACCGCCGAGCGCAACCCGGCGCGAGGGGCTGGTCTGGATCGGCAACTGGGGCGACGGCGAACGCACCGCCGAGATCGAGAGCTTCCTGCTCGCGCCGGCCGCGGCCGCCGGGCTCAGCCTCGACATCCACGGCGTGCGCTATCCCGCCAGCGCGGACCGGCTGCTCGCCCGTTATGGCGCGCACTACCGCGGCTGGCTGGCGAACGCCGCCGTGCCCGCGACCTTCGCCCGCCACCTCGCCACCGTGCATGTGCCGCGCCGCTATTATGCCTCGGCGCTGCCGGGCATCCCGACCATCCGCGTCTTCGAGGCGCTGGCCTGCGGCATCCCGCTGGTGACCGCACCATGGCAGGACAGCGAGCATCTGTTCGATCCCGGCCGCGATTATCTCGTCGCCGCGGACGGCGCCGAGATGACACGCCATCTGAGGGATCTGCGAGAGGATGCGGCGCTGCGCTCCGAGCTCGCCGGGAACGGCCTCGCCACCATCGAGGCACGCCACAGCTGCGCCCATCGCGCCCGGGAACTGCTCGCCATCACGGCGCGGCTCGGCCGCGAGCAAGCGGAGGTCGCGGCATGAAGATCGCCTTCTACGGCTCCAGCCTGCTCTCCTCCTACTGGAACGGCGCGGCCACCTATTATCGCGGCCTGCTGCGCGCGCTCGCGGCCCTCGGCCATGACGTCACCTTCTACGAGCCCGACGCCTTCGACCGCCAGCAGCACCGCGACATCGATCCGCCCGACTGGGCCCGGGTCATCGTCTATCCCGCCACGCCCGAAGGTGTCCGCCGCGTGATCGCCGAGGCCGCCGCGGCGGAGATCGTGGTCAAGGCGAGCGGCGTCGGCGTGTTCGACGATGCGCTGCTGGACGGGGTCGTCGCGGCCTCGAGGCCGGAGGCGGTCCGGATCTTCTGGGACGTCGACGCTCCGGCGACGCTCGCGTCGCTGCGCGCGCTGCAATCGGCGCCGGCAGGTGCGGTCCCGGCGATGTCCGACCAGGGAATGTCCGCCCATGTCATTCAGCGGGCGCTGCCGGCGCTCGATCTCGTCCTCACCTATGGCGGAGGGCCGCCGGTGGTCGCCGCTTACGAGTCGCTGGGCGCGGCGCGCTGCGTACCGATCTACAATGCGCTCGATCTGACGACCCATCATCCGGTCGAGCCCGATCCGCGCTTCGCATGCGATCTCGCCTTCCTCGGCAACCGCCTGCCCGACCGCGAGGAGCGCGTGACGCAGTTCTTCCTGATGCCGGCGGCGCGGCTGCGCTCGCGCAGCTTCCTGATCGGCGGCAATGGCTGGGAGGAGCGGGCGATGCCGCCGAACGTGCGCTCGCTCGGCCATGTCTACACGCGCGAGCACAACGCCTTCAATGCGACGCCGCTCGCGGTGCTCAACATCGCCCGCGATTCGATGGCGCAGACCGGCTTCTCGCCGGCGACGCGCGTCTTCGAGGCGGCCGGGGCCGGAGCCTGCCTGATCAGCGACGCATGGGAAGGCATCGAACTCTTTCTCACGCCGGGCGAGGAGGTGCTGCTGGCGCGGGACGGGCTCGACGTCGCCGGGCATCTCGAAGCGCTCACGCGGGAGCGGGCCCGCGAGATCGGACGCGCCGCACTCGCGCGCGTGCTCTCCGAGCACACCTATCAGCAGCGTGCGGTCGAGGTGGACGCCATCCTGCGCAAGACCGTCGCTCTCAAACGGGAAAGGAAGCTGGCATGACAGCCATGCGCCTCGTCGTGCTGGGGCTGTCGCTGTCCTCGTCCTGGGGCAACGGCCACGCCACGACCTATCGCGCGCTGCTGCGGGCCCTCGCCGCACGCGGCCATCACATCGTCTTCCTCGAGCGCGATCAGCCCTGGTATGCCAGCCATCGCGACATGCCGGACCCCGACTTCTGCCGCCTGCAGTTCTATGACGAGACCGACGATCTCTCCCTGTTCGAAAACCTGATAGCGGAGGCCGACGCCGTCATCGTCGGCTCCTATGTTCCCGACGGCATCGAGATCGGCAGGCTCGTGCAGCGGATCGCCCGCGGGGCCACCGCCTTCTACGATATCGACACGCCGGTGACGCTGGCGAAGCTGCGCGACGGCAGCTGCGAATACCTGTCGGCGGAGCTGATCCCGCTCTATGACCTCTATCTCTCCTTCACCGGCGGGCCGACGCTGGACCTGCTGATGAACGATCATGGATCGCCGGCCGCACGGGCGCTCTATTGTTCGGTCGACGAGCACGCCTATCGGCCGATCGCCGGGGTGCGGCGCTACGATCTGGGCTATCTCGGCACCTATTCTCCGGACCGGCAGCCGACGCTGGAGAAACTCCTGCTCGAACCGGCGCGGCGGCGCCCCGACCTGCGCTTCGCGGTGGCGGGCGCGCAATATCCCGCGGACATCGACTGGCCCGGCAATGTGACGCGGCTCGAACATGTGCCGCCGAGCGAGCATCCAGCCTTCTATGGCGCGTGCCGCTTCACGCTGAACGTGACCCGCGCCGACATGATCAGGGCGGGCCACAGCCCGAGCGTGCGGATCTTCGAGGCGGCCGCCTGCGGGACGCCGATCCTGTCGGACATCTGGGCGGGCATCGACGCGGTGCTCGCGCCCGGCCGCGAGATCGCGCTCGTGCAGGACCCCGACGAGGTGCTCGCCTGGCTCGGCTGCGACGAGCCGAGACGCGAGGCCATGGCCGCGGCGGCGCGCCACCGCACCCTCGCGGCTCATACGGCCACCCATCGCGCCGCCGAGCTCGAGGACCATCTCCGGGCCGCCGTTTCCAGGCGCGAGCGGGCGGCCGCGCGCGTCGATCTCACCGCGCCGTTTGGCCGGACCGCCGCCCCGCCCGCGAATCCCCGAGAGGCAACAGCATGAAGAACGGACACGAAACCATCGCCGTGGTTGCCGGCGGAGCGGGGTTCATCGGATCTCATCTGGTCGACGCCCTGCTCGCCGAGGGCATGCGGGTGGTCTGCATCGACAATTTCCGCACCGGCCGCATCGAGAACCTGCGCCATCTCGAGCGCGAGCCGGCCTTCGACCTGATCGATGCCGACATCATCGATGCGCCGCCGGCCAAGCTCATGCGCTCCGCGCGCAAGCCGGGCTTCGTCTTCAACCTCGCCTGCGCCGCCTCGCCGCCGCACTATCAGGCCGATCCCGAGCACACCCTGCTGACGAGCGTGATGGGCACCCATCACCTGCTGCAACTCGCGGAGGCGACCGGGGCCCGCTTCGTCCAGGCGTCGACCAGCGAGATCTATGGCGACCCGGAGATTCACCCGCAGCGCGAGAATTACTGGGGTCATGTCAATCCGACGGGGCCGCGCGCCTGCTATGATGAAGGAAAGCGGGCCGCCGAGGCGCTGGTCTTCGACTTCCTGCGTGCCCGGCGCGGCGATGCCAGAGTGGCGCGGATCTTCAACACCTACGGGCCGCGCATGCGCGCCGACGACGGCCGCGTCGTGTCGAACGTGATCACCCAGGCCCTCGCCGGCGACGACATCACGATCTATGGCAGCGGCGAGCAGACCCGCTCCTTCTGCTATGTCGACGATCTCGTCCGCGGCCTGATCGCCCTATCGCGCCATGACAACAGCTATCGCGGCGCGATCAATCTCGGCAATCCAAAGGAGATCAAGGTTCTCGAACTGGCCGGGCGGGTCGTCGAGATGACGGGCGCACAGTCGACCATCGCCTTCCGGCCGCTCCCGGTCGACGATCCGCGCCGCCGCAGGCCGGACATCACCCTGGCCCAGCGCGTGCTGAAATGGCGGCCGACGGTGCCGCTTGCGGTCGGTCTCGCCAGGACGATCGCGTACTTCGCAGCGGAAGCGGAGGCGCTCGCGCATCTGCCGACCGGACGCGGCATCCGGCAAGCACGGCAGATCGAGAGCCGGGCGGCGGCGCGGCCGGGAGGCTGAAGCCGGACCCGATCAGATTGGTTCAAGCGGATCGGCGCATCCGTCTGCCACTTTTAGCCTGGAGACCGTTTTGCCGATCAGCCGGTCGGCATCACGAGCCTGTCGGCCGCCGTGAAAGCCGGCGTCGAGCCCGCGCCATAGCGCCGGATCATCCGGCCGCAGAACTCCGCGAACTCCTCGGGCAGAACCGGCGGGCTGGTGTGGTGCGGAGCAAGCCCGCGGTGCTCCGGCGTGAAGCAGAAGGTGACGGTGACGTCGAAATCCTCCAGCGCCGTCATCATCCGGTCGAACCATGCATCGGCATTCGGGCGGAAGCTGTCGGCCCAGGAGAGGCCGGTGCGCAGGTAGGTGACGCCGAGCCGCTTCATCCAGGCCACGGCGTCGTCGAGGCGCGGATCCTCGAAATGGAACCATTGCACCAGGCCCATTTCGGGCGTGTAATGGGAGAAGCGCTGCAGCGCCGGCTTCGGCGTGCCGTCCGCCCGCAGCAGGCCCATGTGGAAGTGCCGATAGTAGGACGAGCCCTCGGCTTCCTTGTGCCGGGTCGTCGCGCCCCAGGCCATCGGCAGATCGTAAAGACTGTACCAGTGGATGCGCGGCGCCTGGCCGAGCAGGAGCTCGGCGGTGCGTTCGAGCCCCCAGAGCTGGACCTCGTCGGCGCCGAAGGTGGAGATCCCGACCTCGCTGACCCAGATCGGCAGGTCGGTGACCGTGCGGATCTCGGCGATCCTCTCCGGCCATTCGTGAATTTGCCAGAGATTCCAGTCGAGCGGGAAGCCGTGCACCGCCACAGCATCCAGGCGGTCGAGCACGCCGCGGCCCTTCATGTTCGTCATGAACACCGGGTCGATCGGCGAGATGCCGCCGAGCACCCGCGGCAGGCCGCTATTCTCCGCCGCGATCGCGTCTGCGGCGCAGCGGGCCATGCCGGCGAAGAGAGCCCAGTCGGGATCGAGCGCGGGGTCCCAATGCGACTTGTTGTTCGGCTCGTTCCAGATCATCGCCGCTTCGATCATGGCTCACCTCGCGCAGGATGGACGGCGCCCTCCCCGGCCGGACGGCCGGCGGCGCGGCAGAGATAGACCTCCGCCTCCGGATGCGAGAGGATCTCGAAGCCGGAGGAACGCAGCATCGCCTCGGCGCAGGCCGCGTTCGGAATCCACCAGTTGGTGGGGTCGTCGGCATAGCGGTGCTCGATGAAATGCAGGCGCGGGAAGCCCGGCTTCTGGAACAGCTCGGTGTTCCAGAAATGATGGTTCTCCCCGACCTCGGCGCTCTCGCCGCCGCCGCGCTGCATCGACTGGAACAGCATCAGGTCGCCGACCACATGCTCGCGGATCAGGTCGAGCGCCAGCAGCGGGTGCCGGAGATGGTAGAGCACCCCCATGAAGAGGACGAGGTCGAAACGCTCGCGCAGCGCCGCGACGTCATAGACCGACAGCTTGGCGAAGGAGATGTCGAGATCGGCCATCTCCGCGGCGAAGCGGGCCTGCTCGAGATAGGTATCGTCGAAATCGATGCCCAGGACGCGCTCGGCGCCGCGGCGCTTCATCTCCAGCGAGTAGAACCCGGCATTGCAGCCGATGTCGAGCACGGACAGGCCGGTGAGGTCCTGCGGCACGGCGCCTGCGAAGTGCCGCCATTTCTGCCGCGGATAGTCGCCGAGGAAATGGTCCGGCGCCGTTTCGACGCCGCCGAGGTCGAGATTGTGGAACCACGGGCCGAGGGCCGCGACACGTTCCCTGATCTGTTCGGACGTCAGCTTCATCAGCGGCCCTCCGCTCAGTGGATCACCTCGTTGAGGCCAAGCAGTTGCGCGCCGTGCCCGGCAAGGACCAGGCGCGTGATCGAGGCCGGGCTGACCTCGATGCGCCACCAATCGTCGGCGGCGAGGCCGAGATGATGCAGAACCGCGGCCTTGATCACGTCCGCATGCGTGACCAGCCCGATCGCCGCGCCGGCATGGCGGCCGGCGAGCCGCTCCATCGTTCCCACGATGCGACGGGCGACGTCGGCGAAGCTTTCCCCGCCGGGCGTGACCGCCTCGCTGCGCCGGGCGTTCCAGGCGCGCCAGGTCTCGTCGGCATCGAGTTCCGCGAAGCTCTTGCCGGACCAGCCGCCGAAATCGATCTCGTCGAGCGCGTCCAGCACCTGCGGGGCTTCGGCCGCGCCGGCGGCCGCGATCGCGTCCGCCGTCTGCCTGGTGCGCTCGCGCGGGCTGCAATAGAGCGCGGCGAGGCGCTCCCGCTTCAGCCGCTCGGCGAGGCGGCCGGCTTGCGCCCGCCCGGCCTGCCCGAGCAGAATGCCGGGCGTCCGGCCGGCCAGAAAGCTGCCGACATCGTCATGCGCCGCGTGGCGCAGGAGCAGGAACAGGGTCACGCCGGCACGGCCGCCGCTTCGGCGCCGGCGATGAAGCGGCGGGTCAGTTCGCGGGCCTCGTCGTCGGTGAACTGCTGCGGCGGCGATTTCATGAAATAGCTCGACGGCCCGACGAGCGCGCCGGCCTCGCCGCGGTCAAGGGCGAGCTTGGCGCAGCGCACGGCGTCGATCACGACACCGGCGGAGTTCGGCGAATCCCAGACTTCGAGCTTGACCTCGGCATTGAGCGGCACGCCACCGAAGGTCGTCCCCTCGAGCCTGATATAGGCCCATTTCCGGTCGCCGAGCCAGGGCACGAAATCGCTCGGGCCGACATGGACGTCGTCGGCGGGAAGCGGGATGTCGAGCTGGCTGGTCACGGCCTGCGTCTTGGAGATCTTCTTCGAGGTCAGCCGTTCGCGCTCGAGCATGTTCTGGAAATCGGTGTTGCCGCCGAAGTTGAGCTGGTAGGTCCGGTCGAGCCGCACGCCGCGCTCCCGGAACAGGTTGGCGAGCACGCGGTGGACGATCGTGGCGCCGACCTGGCTCTTGATGTCGTCACCGATCAGCGGCAGGCCCCTGGCGGCGAAGCGGGCGGCCCATTCCGGCCGCGAGGCGATGAACACGGGCAGACAGTTGACCACGGCACAGCCTGCCTCGAGGGCCTGTTCCATGTACCATTCGTTCGCCTGCTGCGAGCCGACCGGCAGATAGGAGACCAGCACGTCGGTGCGGCTTTCGACCAGCGCGCGCGCGACGTCGACCGGCTCGCAAGGTGCCTCCGGAACCGCATCCGCGACATAGCACCCGATGCCGTCGAGCGTCCGGCCGCGCTTGACCTCGACGCCGAGCGGCGGAACCTGCGCGAAGGCGCGGGTGTTGTTGGGCGGGGCGAAGATCGCCTCGGATACGTCCTTGCCCACCTTGCTGCGCGCGACGTCGAAAGCGGCCGAAATCTCGATATCCGACACGTGATAGCCGCCGAGCGAGGCGTGCATCAGGCCTGGTATCGGCTCGTTGCCGTCGGCGTCCCGATAATAGCTCAGCCCCTGGACCAGCGAAGACGCACAATTGCCGACGCCGACGATGCCGACACGGAGTTTTCCCGTACTCAAGATCTGTCTCCGCGGTCAGAAGGGCGGACATGAACGCAACGCGACCCCGTAAGCTTTGTTCCTGCCCAGGCCGAGCCGGCGGATCGGGCGCTATTGGCGGCCGCTGCGCCCGTCGCGGAAGCGGTTCTCGACCCAGTCGACGAACCTGCCGAGACGGCCGCGCGAATAGGTGAGCGCCTGGTAGATCGCCAGCGCCGCCCGCGCCCACAGGAGGTAGAGCGACGGCAGCCGGAGCGCTCGCGCCAATCGGAAGACGCGGTGGCTCCAGCGGCTGATCGACGCGCGCATGCGGTAGACCAGCCTGCGCCTGAGCGTGATCCCGTCCGATCCCGGCCGGACGCGCTTGCGCGGCGCCAGGCCGCGCCGCCGCCAGCCGAGCCGGTAGGCCAGGCCTTCGCGCCGCTGCCGAAATCCGGCCTCTTGCGTGCGCCGGACGAAGTCGCCGTCGACCTCCGTCAGCGCCAGTCGTCCGGCTTCCAGGCCGGCTCGGACGATCGCATCGAGCTGCGCGGACCTGACGATCACGACATTCGTGCCGCGCCCGTCCGAGGCGTAGGGCTCGACCCAGGCGTCGCCGAAGGCGATGTCGGCCGTCTCGGCGACGAGGTCGTCGCAGTAGTTGCAGGCGGAGCTCTGGAAGAAGCCTGCGCCCCAATCGCCATCGGCGAAGTGCCACCAGTCCTCGGCGACGCGCCGGCCGTCGTCGAGCGTCAGTTCGGCGCGGTACCAGTTCGCCGGCCGCCTCGCATCCTTCAGCCGGAAGTCGATGGCGGCGACCGTTCCGGGATCCGCGCCGGTCTGCCAGGCGAAGCTCTCGACCATGCGGGCGCTCTTCATGTGCCCGCAGAACAGGCCGAGCGTGAACGCGACGCGCTCGCGCAGAACCTCGTCCTCGCGACAGAGCAGGCGGACGGCCTTGATGAAGCAGGGAATGCCGATCACGGCATAGCGGCCGGGAGTCGCGCGCATGCTGGCGACGGCTTCCGACAGCTCGACCGGATAGTACCGTGACCGGCTGCCGCGCCGGACCTCCTGCTCGCTGCGCGACAGCCGGTAGCCGAACAGGCGCCGGTCGGGCTCGGCCGGGTCGAGCGGTGCGACATGGACGACCGCGTCGACCCAGCCGCGACGCAGCAGCTCGACCGCCACCCATGTGACCATGCCGCCCGAGCTGCCGCTGGCGCGCAACTGGCCCTCCGCCGCATGGCCGACATAGGCCGCCCGAAAACGCCCGATATGCGCGTCCCGTTGCGGGGCGTCCGGGAAATGCTCGGCCGCGAGCGCGTCCTCATCGGCCGAGTGCGGCGAGAAGGGGCAGGTGCGGGCGAGCTCCGCCGTCCGGGTATGGCGCCAGCCGTCCGATCCCCGGGGTTCGAGCTGGCCGAAGCTGTTCCATGCCATCCCCGCATCGGATGCCGACGCCAGCGCGACGCAGGCGCCGCAGCCGATGCAGAGCCCCGCATCGATGACGTCGCGAGGGGCTATCCGGTCGGGGACGGTCCGGTCCATGGCTCAGTGCAGAGCCCTGTCGAGATAGTCGAAGGACGCAGCGCGCAATGCGCCGATGCGGCGCATCACGCCGTCGCCAGGCGGCTCGCCGAGCAAGGCGTCGACCTGCGCTTGCGAGCTCCGGTCGTCGACGAGGCGCTCGCCGAGCCCAAGCAGGGCCGAGAGGTCGCGCACCTTGTTGAAGCGATAGGCCGAAGGCGAACAGGCGAACGGCTTCGATTGGAGCAGCGCGAAGACGCAGCCATGGAAGAAATTGGTGACGACCGCGCGCGCTCCGGCCATGTGCGCGGCGAAATCATGGGGTCCGGCGGCCAGATGCTGCTCGTCGGCCCAATCGTTGCGGTAGCCGACGCTGCGGATGGCGCAGCCATGGCGGCCCGCCCAGGCCCGCACCATGCTCCGGACCCCGCATGGGAAGCCGTGCCCGTAGACCGCGAGGTAGTTGCCGGTCTCACCGGCGTGGTCGAGGCGCGGCGGAAACTGGAGACAGGGATCGAGGACGATGACCGGGCGGCGGCTCGTCGCCACCCGAACCAGCGCCGAGGAGTTCGCGTCCCGCACCGAGATGCAGGCGAACCTTGCGAGCCAGTCGCGCCATGGCACGCCCAACCCCTCCGCCGCGTCATGATTGCCGAAGCTCGCCGCGTAGGAAACCAGCCCCCGGGTCGGAAGTCCGCTGCCGAAGAAGGCCGGAACGCCACCATACCAGGGGTGGCGCAGGTTCCAGACCTCGTCGCTGCCGACCACGACGAGGTCGCACGCCGCCATGGTCCCGGGACTGGCGAGGTCGAAGGGCTGCGACAACGGCAGGGCTGCGACCGCGCTCTGGAAGGAGCGGACCTTGGCCCGATAGAGCGCGCGGTCGGATGCGGGCGACTGTTCCGGTAGCAAGGGTGCGAGCGCGCACCGCCACTCCGCGCGCTTCGCGGCGGCGGAATCGTGATCGAGCAGGACCGCATCGTGCCCGAGCCCCCGCAGGCCTTCGACAAGGCAGCGCGCCTGCCAGTAGGAGCCGTAGTTGATGCAGCGATGGAAGGTCAGCACGCCGACGCTCGGTGCCATGACAAGCCCGTCTGCAGGGCGATCCGCACCCGTCGATCGCCGACGTGCGCAGCGCCGCTCAACAACGCATGAGAACAGATTGCGATCCCGCGGCGGGCAACCGCCGGACGGGGAACGCCCGAGACGCCACGGCGTTGATCGGTCTGACCGGCCGTCAGCGTCCGAGGCTCGCCGTGACAGCGCAATCCGAAGCTCCTCCCGGGGGAAAGACCGCTTCGTCCGCCGAAGGCGACATGATCGCGGTCGTTCGCCGCAATATCCGGTCGATGGAGGACGCGGAGAGGAAGCGTCGCTCGCAGCTGGGCTGGCAGGAGCGCCTCGCGGAGCTGATCACCCGCTTTGCCGGCAGCATGCCCTTCGCCTATCTCCATCTCCTGGTCTTCGGCTTCTGGATCTCGGCCAATGCCGGCCTGCTTCCGGGCGTTCGAGCCTGGGACCCGAGCTTCGTGATGCTGGGGATGGTGGCCTCGGTCGAGGCGATATTCCTCTCGACCTTCATCCTCATCAGCCAGAACATCATGGTGGCCGCAGCCAACCGCCGCGCCGAGCTCGACCTGCAGGTGAATCTCCTGGCGGAGCACGAGGTCACAAAGCTGATCGGGCTGGTCTCGTCCATCGCCGAGAGGATGGGCGCCACCCTGCCGCGCGAGGAGGAACTGCGCGAGATCGCGCAGGACGTGAAGCCGGAAGTCGTCATGCGGGCGATCGACGACGAGGAGAAGCAATACTCCGGCACGGCCGATCCGAGGCCCGCGCAGGACGACGCCGATCATGGACGGGGCCGGGACGGCTGATCGCCGAACGGCATTCGGCAGCGCGTCCCGGCAGGCTTCACGATGGCAGCCGGCCGATCTCGGCGAGCACGTCCCGCAGCGTGTCGTCGGTGCTGTCGCGGGCGATGCCGCTCCGCAGCTCGTCCAGCGCCGCGGCCATCAATCCGCTGGCGGCATAGGCTCGGACGATCTCGTCAGGATAGGCGTCCAAGATCGAACGCGCTTCCGCCTGCACCTCCAGCATCACCCTTTCACCGTCGACGGTGAGCTTGCGCAAATCAGAATTCCGGCGTGTCGGATCGGTTCTCATCGCTTCACCTCCCGAGGGATCGGTCGAACTGCGCCGGTCGAACCTGACGGGGGCGCAGGCGACGAGGACCCGGATTCGCTGGCCCGCAGCCTCATGGCCAACCGCAAACATCAGTCCGCCGGCGAAGTTCCGGTACGCGGCCGCACAGTCGTCCGACGTGTCGCAGCCGCCCGCGAGCTTGACCGACCGCGCCGCAAGGTCCGCCGACGAGCGCGATCCCGAGCATCCGGCCGGGTACGCGACCGTACGATCGCGAGAACCCTGCAACCAATTCTGGTCGCCGAGGTTTTTCGGCCGGCGCACGAATCCGCCACGCTTGCCGGGCGCCTGGCCCAGCCCGCGAAGGCGCCATTCTCGGGTCCGGCCGGCGCAGCGCTGTTCGTCACCTTCGAGGAGCGCGCGATCAGATGCCGAAACGACCTGGCCGACAAGTTGCAGCCCTGCCGTTCGTGAGAGATGCGGTCGGCCTGCGCCTCCTGCTGATCACCTCGCGCCGGACCAGGCGCTGGATCATCCCGAAGGGTTGGAAGCCGAGACGGATGAAGGCGCGCAAGGCCGCGGCCCGCGAAGCCCGCGAGGAAGCCGGCATCATGGGGAAGACCAGCAAGCAGCCGCTCGGCGAGTTCTTCTACGAGAAAGAGAAGGCCGATAGCCGCCTGACCTGCAGAGTGAGGGTCTTCGCGCTGTCGGTGGACAGGCAGCTGCCGGAATGGAAGGAGCAGGGTGAGCGGTCCTTGCGGTGGTGCCCCCCCGACTTGGCGGTCGAGCTCGTCAGCGATGCCGGCCTCGCCGAGCTCATCGCCAAACATTTCATCGCAGGCGAGGACGTCCGGAAGAGCTCGGGGAAGTAGGTCTGGTGGCGCGCCATCCGCCGGCGACGACCGCGGCCCCGGCCTCTCGCCCGGCGCGGCCCAGATCGCACCAGCGTGGAACGAAACGCCTTTGCGCCCGGTTCTTGTCTGATCGGTGGACAGAGGAGCTGAGCGCATGCGCGCCCTGTGCTGGCACGGCAAGAGCGATATTCGCTGCGATATCGTGGACGACCCCGGGATCGAAGCCGATGGCGACGTGATCATCAAGGTGACCGCCTGCGCGATCTGCGGCTCCGACCTGCATCTCTACGACGGCTACATGCCGACGATGGAGAGCGGCGACGTCCTCGGCCACGAAACGATGGGCGAGGTGGTCGAGGTCGGCCGCGGCGTCGGCAAGCTCAAGGTCGGCGACCGGGTGGTGGTGCCGTTCAACATCGCATGCGGCGAGTGCTTCTTCTGTCGCAAGCAGCTCTTCTCCCTCTGCGACCGCTCCAATCCCAATGCCGAGATGGCGCGGAAGGCGATGGGGCACTCCCCCTCGGGCCTGTTCGGCTATTCGCATATGCTGGGTGGCTTCGCCGGCGGCCAGGCGGAATATATGCGGGTGCCCTATGCCGATGTCGGGCCCATCAAGGTGCCCGACGGCCTCGCCGACGAGCAGGTGCTGTTCCTCTCCGACATCTTTCCGACCGGCTACATGGCGGCGGAGAACGCCGAGCTCGAGCCGGGCGACACCGTCGCGGTCTGGGGAGCGGGGCCGGTCGGCCAGTTCGCGATCCGGAGCGCCTGGATGCTCGGTGCCGGACGCGTGATCTCGATCGACAATGTGCGCGAGCGGCTCGCCATGGCGGCGAGCGACGGCAGGACCGAGATCGTCGATTTCGACGATGGCGGGGTCTATGACCGGCTGATGGAGCTGACCCGTGGGCGCGGCCCCGACCGCTGCATCGACGCGGTCGGAGCCGAAGCCCATGCCGGCGGCACGCTCGACGCCGTGGTCGACAAGATCAAGGCCGCCACCTATCTCGGCACCGACCGGCCGCATGTGCTGCGCGAAGCGATCATGTGCTGCCGCAAGGGCGGCACCATCTCGATGCCCGGCGTCTATCTCGGCTTCCTCGACAAGATCCCGATGGGCGCCTTCATGAACAAGGGCCTGACCCTGAGGACCGGGCAGACCCATACCCACCGCTATCTCGTCCCGCTGCTCGACAAGATCGCCAATGGCGAGATCGACCCCTCCTTCGTCATCACGCATCGCGCCACGCTGGAGGACGGACCGGCGCTCTACCAGCGATTCCGCGACAAGGAGGACGGCTGCGTGAAAGTGGTGATGAGACCATGAGAGGACGGGCCGTGCGCGGGCTCGGCAAGGCCGCGCCGGCGGCAGCGGCACTCGCGCGGTGCGGCCGAGTCTGGAACGACCTCCGGCGGTCCTGGGGGCACCGCCGGCGAGATCAGCTCGCAAATGCCATTCGCACGACATTGGGGGCCGAAGCCGCCGCCCTTGACACCTCCGCGCCAGCGATGGCGTCCGCGAAGCTCTCGATCGGCTGCGGCCTCCCGAACAAATGGCCCTGAAGCTCCTCGCATTGCTCGGCGACGAGGAACCGCATCTGATCCATGGTCTCGACGCCTTCTGCGACGACGCGAATGCCGAGGCTGCGTCCCAGGCCGAGGACAGCGCGGACGATGACCGCGGCTTGGGGATTGACCTCGATCTGTCCGACGAAGGATTGGTCGATCTTGATCTTGTCGAAGGGAAAGGACTGCAGGGTCGCGAGCGAAGCGTGGCCGGTGCCGAAATCGTCCATCGCCAGGCTGATGCCGGCCTCCTTGAGGCGCCGCACGACCAGGAGAGCCCGGTTCGTATCGGCGAAGATCGCCGTCTCCGTGATCTCGATCTCCAGACGCTCGGGCGGCAGCCCCGTCTCGCTCAGGATACCGAGAATGAGCTCGGGAAGGTCGTCCTGCTGAAACTCGCGGGGTGACAGATTGACCGCGACCTTGAGTGGCCGCGCCCAACGCGTCGCCTCCGCGCAGGCCGTTCGCAAGACCCACTCTCCGAGCTGCGCGATGAGACCCGTCTCTTCGGCCAGCGGGATGAATTCGCCGGGCGGAATGATGCCACGTTCGGCATGGCTCCAGCGGAGGAGCGCCTCGAAACCAACGAGCTCGCCCGTGTGAGCCCTGACCTGAGGCTGGTAATGCAGCTGAAGCCCCCCGCCCAGGAATGCCTTTCTCAGGTCGCGTTCGAGCTCATGGCGCTGGATGATCGCCGCGTCCATCGCCGTATCGAAGAATCGATAGTTGTTCCGGCCCTCGGCCTTCGCCCGGTATAGCGCGCGATCGGCCCGGCTGAAGAGAAGCTGCTCGGCGAGACCGTGCTGCGGTGCGCACGCTATCCCGACGCTGAGGCCGATCTCGATCATCTGGCCATCGAAAACGAAGGGCTGTCCGACCGCGGCGATGAACATCCGGGCCAGATTGGCGAGGTATTCATCTGTCGGATGGCTCTTGACCAGTACGGCGAACTCGTCGCCGCCGAGCCGGGCCACCGTGTCCGTGGGATGAATGCACGCGGCGATTCTCGCAGCGACGAGCCTCAGCAATTCGTCGCCAGCCATGTGCCCGGCCGTGTCATTGACGATCTTGAAGCGATCGAGGTCCAGGCACATCAGCGCACAGGCGCCGCCATCATCGGCGACCTCCTGCAAGGCGCGGCGCAGCAGATCGTGGAAGCAGGTCCGGTTGGCCAGCCCGGTCAGGCCGTCATGGCGGGCCATGTGAGCAATCTGCTCTTCTGCGATCTTGCGAGCGCCGATGTCGATATGAGTGCCGACCATGCGCCCGGGGCGGCCCAGCGGATCGCGCTGCACGACTTTTCCGCGCGCCAGGACCCAGCTCCAGCCACCGTCCTTTCGGCGCAACCGGTGCTCGAACTCGTAGACCGGCGAGCGGCCGCCGAGATGCGCGTCCAGAGTGTCCAGGGCCTTCGCCTCATCGTCCGGATGGATCAGGCGCCGCCACGTCCGCACATGGCCCTCGAGCTCCCCGGGCCCATAGCCCAGCATGGTCGAGCAGCGGTCGGACAGCCACACATGCCCGGTATCGATATTCCAGTCCCACAGGCCGTCGCTTCCGGCATCCAAGGCCAGGGCCAGCCGCTCTTCGCTGTCGCGCAGCGCCGCGCCATGCGAGGCCAGGGCGCGATTGGCCCGCCTGAGATGGTCGGCGAACAGGGTCAGCGCGGAGAAGGCCAGGATCGCCAGCATCACGGCTGCTATGCCCGCGGCGAGCGCCCCGCGCGCCAGCCCGTCATCGGGCACGGCCATCGAGGGATCCGGCGCCGCCCGCGCCGCGGCCATCGACAGGAAGTGCAATGACCCGATGGCCCCGGTGAGTAACGTGGCGGCAATCGCGCGAGGGTAGCGGCCGATCCGGTGGAGGAAAACGAAGAGGGCCGCGCAGGTCAGGACAGCTCCGGATACAAGAGCGGCGGCCACGAGCCGCTCGTCCCAAACGAAAAGGCCGGGGATGCGGACACCCGCCATTCCGGCGAAATGCATCGCGGCGATACCAGCCGTCAGCACGATGGCGCCTGCGATGATGGTCGCGGGACCCGCGGCCGCCCGGATCAGCGTTGCGGCGCCGGAAGCGGCTGCGATCGCAACGCCCAATGACGCCAATGTCAGGCGCAGATCATAGCCGATGGCGACCGGCGGATTATAGCCGAGCATCGCGATGAAATGCGTACTCCAGATCCCTGCACCGGCCGCCGAGCCGGTAGCGACGAGCCAGGCTGTGGCCGCCCAGCCCGTACTCTCGCGCGCCTGTTTGAGCAGGCCGAACGTCGTATGGCAGGATACCCAGCAGACCAGCCCGGATAGCGGCAGCACCCACGCAGCATGCTCATCGGTCAAGCACGACAATGTTCGGTACATGGCGCCTTCGCATCCGGGCGGGTCGAACGCGTCGTTCTAGGCGGGAATGCGAACGAGATCGTGAGGGCAGAGGCTAAAATTGCAGGCACCACCCGCAGTTCGGCAATCACAGGCGCTCGGGCAGCCGGCAACAACGGCATTCGGGACGGGCATCGGCACGGTTGTGGACAAGACGAGCCAAAGCGCAGGACCATCACGTCTCCAGGGTCCAGCTCGTCTGATGGCGGTGCTGGCGAGCCCCTGCCGCCTGGATGTTGCCGCTGTCGGTCGATGCGTGCGAGACCGGACCGAGCCCATCTCGAGCGCGGCGGCGATATGGTCGATGACGACCCTCGCGGGCGAAGGCATCGGGTGTCAGGTCCGGGATGAGCGCCGTGTGGCGCGCATCTCACAATTCAGCCGACCGTACGCATTCTCAGCTTCCAGAGGCATTGATGACGGACATGCTGTTGGCGCTCGATGCCGCGCAGGAAAGCCCCAATAAGGTGCGCCAGGTCGGCGCCTGCCTGCGGCTGGCCGACGGGAGCGTCATCACCGCCTGCAACACCTTCCCCAGCGGGGTGCGCGACCTGCCCGAGCGGCACGAGGGCGATGGCCGCTTCGTCTGGATGGAGCATGCCGAGCGCCATGCCATCTTCGCCGCGGCGCGGCAGGGCCATGCCACGGCCGGGGCGCGATTGGCGACGACCTTCTTTCCCTGCATCGATTGCGCGAGGGCGATCGTCGATGCCGGGATCACTTGCGTCGAGACGCCGCCTCCGGCCTTCGAAGACGCTGTATGGGGGCAGGCCTTCCTGCGATCGAGCGTGATCCTGGAGGAAGGCGGCGTGACGGTACGGCACGTGTCGCTGCCCCGGGGCGGGACAGCCGGCTGAGCATCCGCAGGGCAGCTGACGCCGGATTGGGCACGATCTCATTACGGCAACGCTTCGGGCGAATTATTCTTCTATCTGAGTACGCTCGGCAGTGCTCTAATCCTCCTCAAGACGCCTCGAAGCGTCGTGAGAAGGGGACCGTCATCATGCCGAGCAGCCGACGCACATTTCTCACATCCGCCGCCGCGGCGGCGATTTCCGGACCGTTGATCGCGTTCGAGGCTGCCGCCCAAGGCAAGACGATCGTCAACATGCAGCTCGGCTGGATCACCGGCGGCAACCAGATCGGCGAGGTCTGCGCCAAGGCGATGGGCTATTACGAGGCGGAGGGCCTCGAGATGCGCATCCAGCCCGGCGGCCCCAATGTCGACGGCGTCGCCGTCGTCGCCAGCGGCCGCTTCGAGATCGGGCAGGTGTCGTCGAGCCCGTCGCTGATGCTGGCGGCCTCGCAGGAGCTGCCAGTGATCTGCTTCGCCGCAGGCTGCCAGAGGCATCCCTACACCTTCTATTCGCTGAAGAAGAACCCGGTGCGGGAGCCGAAGGACTTCGTCGGCAAGAAGGTCGGAATCCAGTCGACCGGCATCATCCTGCTGCGCGCGCTGCTGGCCCAGAACAAGATCTCGGAAAAGGAGGTCACCATCGTCCCGATCGGCGCGGAGATGACGCCTCTCCTGACCGGCCAGGTCGATGTCGTCACCGGCTGGGAGACGAACACCTCGGCGCTCAAGGTCCTCGGCCCCGATCGGGTCGGAATGTCGCTGTGGGATGCCGGCGTGAAGCTCTACGCCCTGCCCTACTACGCGACGGCCGAGACGCTGAAGACGAAGAGCGACGCGCTGGCGAAATATCTGCGCGCCACCGCCAAGGGCTGGGCCTATGCCCATGCCAATCGCGACCAGGCTGTGGCGCTGCTGGTCAAGGAGTATCCCAACCTGATCGCCGCCGACGAGCGCCAGGCGATCGACGTGATGCTGTCCTTCTCCTTCGGCCCGCAGACCAAGGCGGAGGGCTGGGGCACGATGGACGCGGCCGTCTGGCAGCAGCAGATCGATCTCTACGCGGCTCTCGGGCAGTTCACCAAGCACACGCCCAAGCTGTCGGAGGTCATGACCCTCGACGTGCTCGGCAAGACCGCCGATGCTCGGCCGCGGATCGGCTGAGCCGATGGCCGCGCTCGCCATGGCGGAACCGCGCGACGCCGACGCACCGGCGCCGGCGGCAAGCTCCGCGGTCGGCTGCCGCAACCTCTCGGTCCGTTTCGTCACCGAGCGGCGCACGGTGACCGCGCTGGAGAATGTCAGCTTCTCGGTCGAGAACGGCGGATTCCTCAGCCTGCTCGGCCCCTCCGGCTGCGGCAAGTCGACCTTGCTGCGGGTCGTGGCGGACCTGATCGCGCCGAGTTCCGGACAGATGACCGTGCTGGGCCTGTCGCCTCAGCAGGCGCGGCTGCAACGGGCGCTGGGCTTCGTCTTCCAGGACGCCGCCCTGCTGCCCTGGCGCACGGCCCTGCAGAATGTCGAGCTCCCGCTCGAGGTCGGCGGGAGGCCGCGCCTGCCGGCCGGAATGCCGACGCCGCGCGAGCTGCTCAAGCTCGTCGGGCTGGAAGGCTGGGAAAGCAGCTTCCCACACGAATTGTCGGGCGGCATGCGCCAGCGCGTCTCGATCGCCCGTGCGCTGCTCGGGGGTCCGCGCCTCCTGCTCATGGACGAGCCTTTCGGTGCGCTCGACGAGATCACTCGCGACCGGCTGAACGAGGAACTGCGGCGCATCTGGCGCGAGACCGGCACCACGATCCTGTTCGTGACGCACTCGGTCTACGAGGCGCTGTTCCTGGGCGAGCAAGTGCTGGTGCTCGCCGCCAATCCCGGCCGTGTCGCCGCGCAGGTCGATATCGACCTGCCGCGCGACCGCACGCTTGCGATCCGGGAGACACCGGCGTTCATGCGGGTCGCGACGCGGTTGCGGGCGGCGCTGGGAGGCACGGAATGACGCTCGCCGCCGCCATCCCGCCCGATGCGACCGTCTCGGAGGCGGAGGAAAGCTTCCGCCGAGTCCGCCGCCGCGCCCAGTTGCGCCGGCGCCTCCTGCCGCTCCTGGGTATCGCCGTCTTCCTCGGCCTCTGGGCGGCGCTGGTCTACCTGTTCAAGGTCCCGCCCTTCGTCGCCCCCTCGCCGCTTCTGGTGGCGCAGACGCTCGTCGCCAAGGGCGACGTGCTGCTCGCCAACCTCGTTCCGACCGCGATCGAGGCCCTCTCAGGCTTCCTGCTCGGGAACATCGTCGCGATCGTCATCGCCACCGCCTTCGTCCACAAGAAGACGCTGGAGGAGACCTTCTTCCCGACGGTGGTGCTGATCAACACGATCCCGGTCGTCGCCAAGGCACCGATCCTCGTGTTGCTGCTCGGCAACGGCATGGAGCCGAAGATCGCGATCGCGGCGCTGATCTGCTTCTTCCCGACGCTGGTGAACATGGTGCGCGGGCTGGAGGCGGTGAATCCGCAGGCGATGGAGCTGATGCGGGTGCTTTCGGCCTCGAAGCGCCAGGTCTTCTTCAAGCTCAGGCTCTACAACTCGCTGCCCTATCTGTTCTCCGCGCTGAAGATCTCGGCCTCGACCTCGGTCGTCGGCGCGATCGTCGCCGAATGGATCGGCTCCAACTCCGGCATCGGCGCGCTGATCATCCAGGCGACCTACTCCTTCGACTCGGCGCTGCTCTACGCGACCGTGATCGTCGCATCCTGCTTTTCGATGCTGTTCTTCCTCTGCGTGACCATGCTCGAGCGCCTGATCGTGCGCTGGCAGCCCTCGAACGCCCATTGACGCGACCCGCAATCCGGAGAGCACCATGACTGCGACCACCATCGCCGAACCGGGCGGCTCCGTCCCGGTCGTCGCCAGGGCCGACGTGCTCGTCGTCGGCGGCGGGCCGGCCGGCATGTCGGCCGCGATCGCTGCCCGCCGCGAAGGCTGCGCCGTGACCATGGTCGAGCGCTACCCTTATCTCGGCGGGCTGGCCTCGGGCGGCATGGTGCTGGTGCTCGACGACATGCACAACGGGGACGATGTGACCGTGCAGGGCATCTGCATGGAGATGATCGAGCGCATGGCGGCACGCGGCGCCTGCGTCTACCCGCCGCCCGAGGAGCGCCGCCAGGACTGGGCGATGCATCGCAAATGGGCGCGCTGGGGGGCTCACGACTTCCGCGCCCAGACCAAGCCGCAGCCCATCGTCATGGCCGCCGCCTTCGACCCCGACGGCTGGAAGCGCGCCGCCAACGACATGGTGAGCGAGGCGAAGATCGACGTGCGCCTGCATTCCTGGTTCTCCCGCACGCTGGTCGAGAACGGCAAGGTGACCGGCATCGTCTGCGAGACCAAGGCCGGCCGCCAGGCGATCCTGGCCGAGGTCGTCGTCGACGCCTCGGGCGATCTCGACGTCGCCGCCTCGGCGGGGGCGGCGCATGAGAAGGGATCCTTCATCGTCACCACCGTGTTCCGCCTCGGCGGCGTCGATACCGACGAGGCGGAGCGATTCCAGCACGAGGAGCCGGAGGCCTTCGCCGCCATCGACCGCCAGGCCAAGCGCATCATGGGCGGATCCTGGGACATGTGGTGGCTCAAGACGCCGCTGCCGGGCGTCGTCTGGTGCAACTGCCCGCACATGGCCGGCTTCGACGCCCTGGCGGTGGAGGATCTGACGCGCGCTGATTTCGAGGGCCGCAACAAGCTCTACGCGCTGGTCGACTACGTGCGCGAGAATATGCCCGGCTTCCGCCGCTGCTTCGTGATGGACGTCGCGCCGCAGCTCGGCGTGCGCCAGACCCGGCTCCTGCAGGGCGACTATGTCGTGACCAAGCGCGACATACTCGACCGGGTCCATTTCACCGACACGGTCGCGCGCGGCCGCGACTACTACACGCCCTACCGGGCCATGCTGCCGCGCGAGCTCGACGGGCTCGTCGTCGCCGGCCGGCATTACTCTGCGACCGAGCAGGCGCAGAAGATGTCGCGCGAAATCCCGCCCTGCATGGCGATGGGGCAGTCGGCCGGCGTCGCGGCGGCTCTCTCGGTCGCGAGCGGGCAATGCCTGCGCAACGTCCCCACGCAGGAGATCTGCAAGCGCGTGCGGGCCCAGGGCGGGGACCCTGGCGACATCCCTTCCGCCAACGCCACCACCCTGGAGAACGCCGCGTGACCATCCCTGCCGCATTGCCGCTGTCGGGCATCAAGGTCGTCGACTTCACCCAGGTGATGATGGGTCCGGTCGCCACCCAGATGCTCGGCGATTACGGCGCCGACGTCATCAAGATCGAGCGCCCGCCGACGGGCGACCTCTCGCGCACCTCCTTTCCCAATGATCCGGCGGGGCTGCAGGGTCCGGTGTTCTGCTCGCTCAACCGCAACAAGCGCTCGGTCGTGCTCGACCTGCGCAAGCAGGAGGGCAAGGACGCCGTCCTGCGGCTGATCGACGAGGCGGATGTCGTGGTCAACAATTTCCGCGCCGGCGTGATGGAGCGGATGGGCTTTTCCTACGAGGCCCTGTCGGCCCGCAATCCGCGGCTGATCTATGCGGTCGGCACCGGTTTCGGCTTGACCGGACCCTATGCGCACAAGGGCGGGCAGGATGTGCTGGCGCAGGCGCTGTCGGGCGTGATGCATCGCCGGGCCAATGCCGACCAGCCGCTCGCCGTGCTCTCGACCACCTTCGCCGATTATTCGGCCGGCATGCATATGGTCCAGGGCATCCTGCTCGCCCTGCTCCAGCGTCAGCAGACGGGCAAGGGCCAGCGCATCAGCGTCTCGCTGTTCGATTCGATGCTGGCGGCGCAGACGCAGGAGGCGGCCGCCCAGATGATGCGCGGACGCGAGGTGAACTGGGGCGCCATGCCGCTGACCGGCGTGTTCGAGACGCAGGACGGCGCGCTCGTCATGGTCGGCGCCTTCAAGGCCGATCCGCTCGGCGACATCGCCGCCGCGCTCGACCTGCCCGGACTCAAGACCGATCCGCGCTTCGCCGGCCACGTGCTGCAGGTCGCCAACAAAGCCGCCCTCCAGGCGCTCTTCGCCGAGCGCTTCCGCAGTCAGAGCACGGCCTATTGGCTGTCGCGGCTCGAGGAGCAAGACCTGCTCTGCGCGCCGGTACGCCGGCTCGAAGAGGCGCTCGCCGACGAGCAGACCAGCGTCAACGGCATGATCCTGGAAGCGGACGGGCCGACCGAGCGCGTGCGCGTCGTCGGCTCGCCGATCCACATGGAGGCGGCGCCAGTGGCGATCAGGATCGTGCCGGCCGCGCTGGGCGAGCATACCGAGGCCGTCCTGAGCGAGATCGGGCTGCCCGCCTTCGGCAAGGTCGCCTGATGCCGGTCAGCCTTTCCGTCTCGGGCCACGTCGCCCGCATCACCATCGACCGGCCGGAGGTGCTGAACGCGCTCGACCAGGAGGCGGAGACGCAGATGGAGGCGATCTGGCAGCTGATCGAGGCCGATGCGTCCGTCCGCGTCGTCGTGCTGACCGGGGCGGGCGAGCGGGCCTTCTGCACCGGCGCCGACATGCGCAATGTCGACCCGGAGCAGACCGGCCTCGGCTACTGGGCACAGTCGCGGCCCGCGGGCTTTGGGGGCATCGCATTGCGGCAGACCCTCGATGTCCCGGTGATCGCCCGCGTCAACGGCCATGCCGTGGGCGGCGGCTTCGAGATGGTGCTCGGCTGCGACATCGTGGTGGCGGCGGACGAGGCGAGCTTCGGCCTGACCGAGCCGCGCGTCGGCCGGCTGCCGCTCGATGGCGGCATGGTGCTGCTGCAGCGCCAGATCGCCCATCGCCACGCGCTCGGCATGCTGCTGACCGGCCGCCGGATCAAGGCCGCCGAGGCGCTGGCCTTCGGGCTCGTCAACGAGGTGGCGAGCCGCGACGCGCTCGATGCGGCGGTGGATCGCTGGGCCGCGGAGATCCTCGCCTGTGCCCCGCTGTCGCTGCGCGCGATCAAGCAGGTGGTGCGCCGCACCGCCCATCTGCCGCCGCCGGAAGCGCATGCACTGAGGCTGCCGGCGCTGGTCGCCGCGCTGCGCTCGGAGGATTCCGAGGAGGGCGTGCGCGCCTTTCGCGAGAAGCGCAAGCCGGTCTGGCAGGGCCGCTGAAAGGAGCCGGCCGATGCCCTTCGTCATCACCGACGCCTGCATCGACGTCAAGGACAAGGCCTGTCTCGCCGCCTGCCCGGTCGATTGCATCTATGAGGGCGGGCGGACGCTCTACATCCAGCCCGACGAATGCATCGATTGCGGGCTGTGCGAAACGGTCTGCCCCGTCGCCGCGATCCACGCCGAGGACCGCCTGCCGCCGGAGCTGGAGGCCTGGCCCGCGGTCAACCGCGACTTCTTCGGCCCGGAGGTCACCGGCTGGGGCAAGCCCGGCGGCGCCGACCGCTCTTTGACGACGACGCTCGACCATCCGATGGTGGCAGCCTGGCCGGAGAAGGCCGCGAGCTGAGGAACCCGGCCGATGCATGCCGCCGCCCTGTTCTATTTCCGGGAGGTCGCGCGGCTGGGCTCGATCCGTCGCGCCGCGGGGCAGCTCAACGTCGCCGCGAGCGCGATCAATCGCCAGATCCTGAAGCTGGAGGACGAGTTCGGCGGCGCCCTCTTCGACCGGCTGCCCGGCGGCATGCGCCTCACCGTCGCCGGCACGCTCCTGCTGCAGCACGTCACCTCGACCATCGAGGGCTATGGCCGGGTGCGCGCCGCGATCGACGACCTGCGGGAGGCCCGCTCCGGCCATGTCACGATCGCCGCGCTCGATTCGCTGCTGGTCGATTTTCTGCCCCGGGCGCTGGCCCGCTTCGGCCGGGATTTCCCGGCGATCAACCACACGGTTCTCGCGGTGGCCCCGGCGGAGATCGCCCAGATGGTCAGCGACGGCACGGTGGATATCGGATTGACCTTCGTCAGCCCCCTTCCCGCCGCCGTGCATTTCATCGCGGAAGTCCCCGCGCCGATCGGCGTGGTGATGCCGGTCGATCACCCGCTCACGTCCCGCCTGAGCGTCACCTTCGACGAGGCACGGTCCTATCCCGTGCTCGACCAGGCCGGGCCGCTGCCGCGCGGCGCGGATATCGACGCGGATTTCAGCCAGTTCAAGGCGCTTCTCAAGCCCAAGATCACGTCGAACTCGATCCAGATGATCCGCGTCTGCATCGAACTGGGGCTCGGCATCGCCTTCTTCACGCGGCTCGGCTTCCTCAAGGAAATCGAGAACGGCGAGATCGCCTGGCGCCCGCTGACGTCTCCCGGGGTCAACGCGCTTCGCATCGGGCTGATGAGCCCCGCCAGCCGCGAGCCGTCGCCGCCGGCCGTCCAGCTCGCGAAGAGCCTGATCGACGATCTGCGGCGATTGAGCTCGAACTGAGCACCGGCCCGGTGCCCGGCTCGCTCCATGCCGGTGGGGCAAGCGCCAGTCCGAGCGGTGATGCGGCGGGCCTCATCGACGAAGAGAGGCGGGCATCCGGCGGCGAGCTCCGCAACGGCGTCGGCGTTCGGGCATGAGGCGAAGGCCGCCAAGCTGCTGCGGCCGATCGGCGCCAGCCCAGCTCCGGGGCGACGAGGCGCAGGACGTCATCGAGAATCGGCTCATAGTCCGACGGCTCGAAATTGCAGGGAAGCTCGAGCCGAAGGCCGTCGCACAGGGCAGGAGGGGGTCGGCGCGCAGCGGCGCGAGAATGGCGTCCGCGCTACCCACCAGATCGGGGGCGAAGAGCGTGCGCTTCGGCCCTTGCGGCGCGAGCGTGCGAGCGAATTGACGACGCCCCCCTCCCCGCCTGTTTCAACGGGCGCCGAGCGGCCGAACATGGGCTCGGCACGCAGCCATGCTGGGTGAGCCAAATCCGTTGTCGTCAGGGAAGGTCCAAAGCACGATACGACTTCAGCGGCTGAAAATCCCGTGGAAGCGACCGAGGAAGCTGCGCAGGCGCTCGCTCTGCGGATTGTCGAACACTTCGGAAGGGGCGCCGGCCTGCGCGACCCGTCCCTGGTCGAGAAACAGGACGTGGTGCGAGACCTCGCGGACGAAGAGCATCTCGTGGCTGACCAGCAGCATCGTCATGCCGGATTCGGCCAGAGACTGCATCACGCCGAGCACCTCGGCCACCAGCTCCGGATCGAGCGCCGAGGTGACCTCGTCGAACAACAGGAGGCGCGGCTGCATGGCGACGGCGCGCGCAATGGCGACGCGCTGCTGCTGGCCGCCCGAGAGCTGGTAGGGGTAGTGGTCGCGACGCTCGGCGAGGCCGACGCGGCCGAGCCAATGATCGGCGATCTCGCGTGCCTCGGCCGTGCTTTTGCCCTGCACCTTGGTCAGCCCGAGCATGACGTTCTGGCCGGCGGTGAGATGCGGAAACAGGTTGAACTGCTGGAAAACCATGCCGATGCGGGCGCGCTGGGCCGAGATCTTCGTCTCGCTCAGACGCTTGCGGGTCTCCCCCGCCATCCGGTAGCCGATCGGGTCGCCGTCAAGCAGGATCTCGCCACCATCATGCTCTTCCAGCAGGTTGACGCAGCGCAGGAAGGTGGTCTTGCCCGAGCCGGAGGCGCCGATCAGCGAGACGACCTGCCCCTGCCTGACGGTGAGGTCGATGCCCTTCAGCACTTCGATCTCGCCGAAATGCTTGCGGACATTGGTGGCCTGAAGCAGGGCAGTCTCGGTCATCGTAAGTCGCGTCCCGTTCAGATCAATCCAGGAGTCCTGGAGCATGCTTCACGCGAAAAACCGGTTCCCACTTTTTCGCATGCTCAATAGCGCAGATAGGAGGTCTTGCGTTCCAGCAGCGCGCCGAGCTGCGCCAGCGTGAAGTTGATGATCAGGTAGAACACCGTCGCCAGCAGGTAGAAATCGATGATCATGTAGTTGCGTGCCATCTGCTGCTGGACCGACAGCAGCAATTCGACGACGCCGATGATCGAGAGCAGCGTCGTGCCCTTGACGATCTCGAGCCCGGTATTCACCCAAGGCGGCAGCATGCGGCGGAAGGCCTGCGGCAGGATCACATAGGTCAGGCGCTTGCCGAAGGTCAGGCCGATCGCCTTCGCCGCCTCCATCTGCCCGGCCGGCACGGATTCGACCGCGCCGCGGAAATTCTCGGCGACGTGAGCGGTGGCGAAGGCGCCGAGCGCGATGACGCCGGCCCAGAAGGCGGCGACGTTCACGCCGAACAGGGCAAGCCCGTAATAGGTGAACAGGATCAGCACGAGCACCGGGATGCCGCGCATCAGGTCGACATAGAGCCGGGCCAGCAGCCTCAGCCACCACCAGCCATAGGAGAGCGCGACCCCCATCAGGATGCCGCAGACCGTCGCCATGACGATGCTCAGCGCCGAGCTCAGCATGGTCACGCCGAGGCCGGAGAGCAGGGAGGCGCGGGCCTGCCAGGCCTCGAACAGGAAGGTGCCCGGAGCCATCGAGAAATCCATCGTCGGCTCCTAGCGGATCGAGGCGTAGCGGCGCTCGACCAGGCGCAGCGCGAACGCGATGAGATAGGCGGTGACGAGGTAGAGTGCGCTCGCCGTGAGCCAGACCTCCATGACCCGGAAGGTGTTGGCGTTGATCTGCCGGGCGACGAAGGTCAGTTCCGGCACAGCGATCGCGGCCGCGAGCGAGGTGTCCTTGAACAGCGAGATCAGGTTGTTGCTGACCGCCGGCAGGGTGATCCGGAACATCACCGGCAGCACGACATAGGCCTGGCGCTGCCAGGGCCGCAGCCCGATCGCCTTGGCCGCCTCGACATATTGCTTCGGGATCGAGGAGAGGCCGGCGCGGAAGACCTCGGACATGTAGGCGCCGGCATAGAGCGACAGCGAGAGCACGAAGCTCCGGGTCTTGTCGAGGAAGGTGATGTCGAATTCGGGCAGGCCGAAATAGAGGAAGAAGATCAGCAGAAGCAGCGGTGTGCAGCGGATGAACTCGACATAGGCCCAGACGGGAGCCGAAAGCCATTTCTTGCCGGAGAGCCGGGCATAGGCGGTGACGATGCCGATGACGCAGCCGATCGCCAGCGAGATCACCGCCAGCCAGAGTCCGAGAACAAGGGCGTCGACGAGCTTGTCCCAGTTCCGTGCGATGACGGGCCAGTCGAAATGATAGTCGATCATGTCTGTCGCGAAGGTCCCGAAAGCGGCGGGCCGCAGGTACGGCCCGCCATCGCCACGTTGCCATCAGCGAAATGCGGGATCAGGCGAACTCCTGCGGGAAGCCGACCTTGGGGATCGGCAGGTCGATGCCGAACCACTTCTTGTAGGAGGCGGCGAAATAGTCGAAATCGACGCCCGTCATCGCCTCCTTATAGGCGGTGTTGACCCAGTTCAGCCAGGTCGGGTCGCCGGGCTTCACTGCCGAGGCATAGGAATTCGGCATCCAACCAAAGCCGGAATCGACAAAGCGGCCCGGCGCCTGCTGCATCAGCCAGCGCATGGCCGACTGGTCCTGCATCGAGGCGTCGATGCGGCGGGCGTTCAGCGCCTGCATCGCCGAGTCCGGGCTGTCGAAAGCGTCGACCTTGGCTCCCGGCAGCGCCTTGTGGATCCACTCCTCCAGGAAGACGTTCTGCATGCCGCCGACGGAGACCTCCTTGCCGGCCGCCTTCAGCTCCTCGTAGTTCTTGTATTTGCCGCCGCGGGCCAGCATCAACAGGCCGACGCCCTCGCGATAATAGGGGATGGTGAAGTCGACCTGCTGGGCTCGGCCCGGCGTCACCGTCATCCATTGCACGACGATGTCGACCTTGTCGGTGACCAGGCTCGGGATGCGGGCATCGGAGCCCTGCAGGACGAACTCGACCTTCTCGTAGTCGTCGAACAGGCCCTTGGCGAGCAGCCGGGCGAGATCGATGTCCATGCCGACGAGCTTGCCGCTGGCGTCCTGGAAATGCCAGGGCGGGTTGGTGCTACCGGTGCCGACGATCAGCTTGCCGCGTTCCTTGATCGTATAGAGCTTGCTCTTGGCCACCGTCTGGGCCTGGGCGGAGGCAGGGGTGAGCAGCCCGCCTGCGGCTGCGCCGATCGCGGCGCCGGCGAGGCCGAGGCCGAACAGGCTGCGGCGTTCCAGCGTCAGGCCCTCGTCCTTGGGGGGCGTGGCGCCGTCGAAAGTTCCGTCGTCATGAATGCCCATCACGAACTCCCCTCTTTGATCCACGTGCCCTGCGGCCTTCAGCCCACAGCCGGACGAGCGTCGCAAGAAAAGTGCCGAGTGCAAAGCCGGATAATTCGCCCTCCTCCACGGAACCGCGGAGATCCTCAGGCCGCCGCCAGCGCCGCCTCGCAGAGCCCGGCGACTGCAGCGATGTCGGCGGGATCGGCGACGTGGTGGGTGCGCACCGGCATCTCCTGATAGACCTTGCCGTCCTTGAAGCCGTGCCCCGTCACCATGCAGACGACGCGCGAGCCCGGCGGCAGCGCACCCTGTGCCAGCAGCCGCGGCAGCGCCGCGATCGGGCTCGCGCCGGTCGGCTCGGCATAGACGCCTTCGCTGCGGGCGAGCAGCCGCATCGCCTCGCGCAATTCGTCGTCGCCGACCGCGACCGCCAGGCCGCCGCTGTCGCGGACCAGCTTCAGCGTATAGGTACCGTCGCGCTCATAGCCGATCAGCGGGTCGCTGATGCCCGAGGCGATGGTCTGCGGCGTGCCCCAGGCGCTCACCTCCCCGGCTCCGGCCGCGAAGGCCTGCACGATCGGTGCGCAACCCTCTGCCTGAACGGCGATCAATCTGGTCGTGCCACCGGCATCGGCGACACCCTGCCAGACGCCCTTGACCAGCGGGCCGCTGCCGGTCGGAACCAGCACATGGCTCGGCGCGCCGCCGAGCTGCTCGACCAGCTCGGTGCCGACCGCGGTGAGACCGGCGACGGCATAGGGGTTGATGAAGGTGGTGGTCAGATTGGCGAAGCCATGCCGCTCGGCCAGAGCGAGCGCGAGATCATAAGAGCGGCTGTAATGCCCTTCGACCAGCAGCAGAATCGCGCCATAGGCGGCGATCTGCGTCACCTTTCCGAGAGGAGTATGGGCCGGCACGATGATCACCGCCGGGATGCCGGCGCGCGCCGCATAGGCGGCGGTCGCGGCCCCGGCATTGCCGGAGGAGGCGCACACGACCTTGCGGATCCCGAGCGCCAGCGCCCGGCCCATGGCGGCGCCGACGAGCCGATCCTTGAACGAGCCGGATGGGTTGCGGGTCTCGTCCTTCAGCCAGATCTCGCCGGAGAAGCCGGGAAGCGAAGCCTCGATCCCTTTTGCGCGCAGGAGCGGCGTGACAGTTTCGCCGAGTGAAACCGCGGGCGTGCCGTCATGGCCGACAGCCTCGAGGATGCCGCCGCAGGATTGACAGCGATAGAGCAGCTCCAGCGGGTGGGCCTTCGCACAGTCGACGCAGCGCAGTTTCATCGCAAGTCCGGGGCCATGCCATTTCTCGAAAGGACGACGGTGCCAGCATAGCCCGAAAACAAGGGAAAGGCGCTCGATCCCGCCGGATGTTCAGACGGCACTTCTCTGATCGAACGCCACCCGGCCTTGAATCCGGATGACGCCCAGCCGCGATTGCCGGCCTGCCACCCAGTCGTCACGAATGGTTGCCGGCGCTGTCCGAGTCGCCATCATCATGCGCGCTCAATCCGAGCAGGTGCCGGACCACCGGCGCCTCCGGCCCGCTATGGAAGCGCGCCATCTCCGCCTGGATATCGGCATCGGCCTGGGAGACGCGCCGATGCTGGCGCAGGTGCTCGGCCCAGGATTCGACCATGAACCATTCCACGATGCGCTCCGGGTCGGCGGCATCCTCGCTGACTCCCCAGGAGAAGGCGCCGTCGCGGCGGCGCTCCGGTGCGAGCCGGGCGATGGCGGCGAGGAAGGCGGCACGGTTCTCGCGCGCGATGCGGTATTCGATCGTCACCGTAACCGGGCCGCGATCGTGCTCGACCGGCTCGGCCAGCGCCGGCTCCGGCCAATGCGAAGAGGGCGTGAGGTCGGCCTCACCCTTCGGCAGGGGCAAGCGCATGACCGCAAGAGCGACGAGGGCGAGCGCGAGCGCCGCCGCGACCAGGGTGCCGTGCACGCCGAGCATCTCGGCAATCAGCCCCCAGAGCAGGCTGCCAACGGCCAGGGCGCCGTTGAAGACGGTCAGGTAGATCGCGAGCCCCCGGCCGCGCACCCAATTCGGCAGGATGGCCTGCACCGTGCCGTTGAGCGTCGTCAGCGCGGCGATCCAGGCACCGCCAAGGACGAGCAGCAGCAGGATCGCGAGCCATTGCGGCGGAGTGGCGGCCAGGGCTGCGGTGATCGCCGAGGTGACGAGGGCGGCGCCGAGCATGATCCCGTCAGCGTCGGCGCGGAGGCGGATGTGGGGAAGCAGGATCGCGCCGATGATCGCCCCAGCCCCGACCGCTGCCAGCAGCAGGCCGTAGAAGCCGGCGCTGCCGCCGAGCAAATGGCGTGCGACGAGCGGGAGCAAGGCCCAGATCGCGCTGGCGCAGATGAAGAACAGCGTGGCGCGCAGCAGGACCCGATGCAGCTCGCGGCTGGCGCGCGCATAGCGCAGACCGGCCCGGAAGGCACCGCCGAACTGCTCGCGCAGAGCGTCATCCGCCCCCGCGGGTCGGCGCCACCAGACCAGCGCGGCGATGACGAAGACATAGCTCAGGACGTCGGCGCCATAGGTCGCCGCCGCGCCGAAGCCGACGAGCAGCGCGCCGCCCAGCGCCGGCCCGATCGAGCGGGCGATGTTGAAGCCGAGCGAGTTGAGCGCGACGGCATTGCGCAGCTCGGATTTCGGCACGAGTTCGGGCACGATCGATTGCCAGGTCGGCCCCATCAGCGCGGCACCGACGCCGCCGACGAAGGTCAGGCCGACCAACATCTCGACGCTCAGCCGGTTGGCGAAGGCGAGCGCCATCAGCGCGGCGCTGACCAGCGCGAGCAGGAGCTGGACGAAGATCAGGAGCTTCCTGCGGTCGACGATATCGGAAAGCACGCCGGCCGGGATCGCCAGCAGGAAGATCGGCAAGGTGCCGGCGACCTGGACCATCGCGACCGCCGAGGGCGAGCCGGAGAGCTCCGTGACGAGCCAGGCGCTCGCCACGTCGCGCATGAAGGAGCCGACATTGCCGAGGATTGTCGCCGCCCAGAGCACGGCGAAGACCGGCTGCCGCAACGGCGAGAAGGCCGATGAGGCCGGTTTCGGTGCGGCGGCGTGCGGAGCCTCGGTCATCGGGGGCGCCCCGCTCTGGCCGGGTCTGCGGTGAGGATCGCCAGCAGGGCGAGCCCGCCGACGATCGAGACATGCTCGAAGAAGATGTTCCGGTGCAGGAAACGCTCGGCCTCGGGCTTCAGCCAGAAGGCGTGGGCATAGAGCGTCGCCACGATGGTGAAGCCTGCGAGCGCGGCGGCGCCGATCCAGGCGAAGCGGCCGCCCGCGATCAGCAGGGCCGAGCCGGCGAGCTGGGTGACGATGACGAGCACCGCAAGGAGAGCGGCCGGCTCGAGCCCGGTCAGGCCACGCAGCTCGGCGATCGCGCCGTTGAAATCGCCGAGCTTGGCAAGGCCGCTGAGCAGGAACGGCAGGGCGACGGCGATGCGGGCGAGGAGCGCGAGCCAGGGCTGGGCGAGCAGCCGCTCGATGCCCTGCCCGGCCGCGGCGAGTGGTCCGTTCGGCATGGCGGCCTCCTGCCCTTCTCAGAAGGCCCAGCAGGAGCAGCCGAGCGCCCCCCAGAACGAGCGTTCGTCGCGAGCCGGCGCGGCGGCCGTCAGCGCGCTCGCATGGGCATGGCCATGGACGCCGCAGGCGCTGGCGCAGCCGCAACCCGCAGCGAGGGCATATTGGCTGCCGCCGTCCTGGACAGCGCGCTTCCGGTAGCCGCCGAAGATCCTCACCGGCGACCAGTCGGGCATGGCCGGCGGCAGCGGCGGGGCGAGATCGGCATAGTCGCCCGTGCCGTGCACCGGCTTGCCGCCGAGCAGGGTCATCACGCTCTCGATGTCCTGGATCTCGTCCTCGGGAACCGAGAAATAGTCGCGGTCGAGTACGACGAGGTCGGCGAGCTGGCCCGGCTTGATCTGGCCCTTCTTCCCCTGCTCGGTCGAGAACCAGGTATTGGCTTGCGTCCAGAGTCTCAGAGCGCTCTCTCGATCGAGCAGGTTGCGCTGCGGGTAGAGCTTGAGGCCACCCAGCGTCTTGCCGGTGACGAGCCAGGCCAGCGAGACCCAGGGGTTGTAGCTGGCGACGCGGGTCGCGTCGGTGCCGGCACCGACGGGGACGCCCGCCTCCAGCATGCGCGCCACCGGCGGGGTGCGCTCGGCCGCCCTGGCGCCGTAGCGCTCGACGAAATCCTCGCCCTGATAGGCCATGCGGTGCTGCACGGCGATGCCGCCGCCGAGTGCGGCGATGCGGTCGATATTGCGGTCGCTGATCGTCTCGCAATGGTCGAAGAACCAATTGAGGCCCTGGAGCGGGATGTCCTTGTCGACTTTCTCGAAGACATCGAGGGCGCGCGAGATCGTCTCGTCATAGGTCGCGTGCAGACGCCAGGGCCATCGGTTCTGCGCGAGCAGGCGCACCACCGGCTCGAGGTCGTCCTCCATCGATGGCGGCATCTCCGGCTGTTCGACCCGGAAATCCTCGAAATCGGCGGCGGTGTAGACCAGCATCTCGCCGGCGCCGTTATGACGGTAGAGGTCGTCGCCCTGGCCGGGCTTGACCTGCTTCGCCCAGGTCTCGAAATCGTGGAGTTCCTGCTTCGGCTTCTGGGTGAAGAGATTGTAGGCGATGCGCAGCGTCAGCTCGCCATCGGCGTGCAGCTTCTCGATGATGGCGTAGTCGTCCGGGTAGTTCTGGAAGCCGCCGCCGGCGTCGATCACGGTGGTGACGCCGAGCCGGTTCATCTCGCGCATGAAATGGCGGGTGGAGTTGAGCTGGTACTCGGGCGGCAGCTTCGGCCCCTTGGCCAGCGTCGCGTAGAGGATGGTGGCGTTGGGCTTGGCGAGCAGCAGCCCCGTCGGGTTGCCGGCGACATCGCGCACGATCTCGCCGCCGGGAGGGGCAGGCGTGTCCTTCGTGTAGCCGACGGCGCGCAGGGCCGCGCCGTTGAGCAGGGCGCGGTCGTAGAGATGCAGGATGAAGACCGGTGTGTCGGGGGCGACGGCGTTGAGCTCCTCCAGCGTCGGCAGGCGCTTCTCGGCGAATTGATGCTCGGTGAAGCCGCCGACGACGCGCACCCATTGCGGCGGCGGCGTCACCGCGACCTGCTTCTTCAGCATCTCCATCGCCTGGGCGAGCGAGCGCACGCCGTCCCAGCGCAGCTCCATATTGTAGTTCAGCCCGCCGCGGATGATGTGCATGTGGCTGTCGATCAGGCCGGGGACGGCGCGCCGCCTGCCGAGGTCGACGATCTGCGTCGTGGGACCGGCGAGCGCACGCATGTCCCGCTCGCCGCCGACGCCGACGAAGCGGCCGCCGGCGATGGCGACGGACTCGGGGTTCGGGTTCGATCGGTCGAGCGTCGTGAAGCGGCCGTTGACGAGGATGAGGTCGGCGGTCATGGCGGCTGGTCCTGTCGTGGAAGTCTGGGCGGCGGCGCCCGGCCCGAGGAGCGCCGTCAGCGCCCCGGCCGCGCCGCCGAGCGTGGTTTGCCGGCGTGTCGGGTTCATGACCGGGAGCTCGCGGATCCGCTGGAATCGGCGGGCGTCGCAACGCCGCGCGACGGCAAGGCGCCGAAGACGTGCTCGCCGCATTCGCTCCTGAGCCAACCCAGGCTGAGTGTCTCGCCGGCGATGACGCGCCGGGCGACCGGCACGATCTGCTCGCCGACGAGGATGCCGAGCAGGCCGATCAGCGCGATCGCCGGTGGCGCCGGCGAGCGCACGTTGAGCAGGCTGTAGACGATGCCGACCAGCAGGCCGGCGCCGAGCGAGACGAGATAGAGCTTCATGGGGCCTTCCGGTCGTGGCGCGGAGGGCGGCGCGGCACTGCCGCGCCGCGGGGATCAGCCTTCGATGAAGGCGAGCAGGTCGGGGTTGATCACGTCGGCATTGACAGTGAGCATGCCGTGCGAGAAGCCCGGATAGGTCTTGAGCGTGCCGTTCCTGAGCAGCTTGATCGAGAGGCGGGCCGAGGCGTCGATCGGCACGATCTGGTCGTCCTCGCCATGCAGCACCAGCGTCGGCACGCTGATGGCCCTGAGATCCTCGGTCTGGTCAGTCTCCGAGAACGCCTTGATGCCGTCGTAGTGGGCCTTGGCGCCGCCGGTCATGCCTTGGCGCCACCAGTTCTGGACCACGCCTTCGGAGACCTTCGCCCCCGGCCTGTTGAAACCGTAGAAGGGGCCGGCGGGCAGGTCGCGGAAGAACTGGGCGCGGTTGTCGGCGAGCGCCGTGCGCAGCCCGTCGAAGACCTCGAGCGGCAGACCTTCCGGGTGGGTTTCGGTCTTCGCCATGATCGGCGGCACGGCGCTGACCAGCACAGCCTTGGCGACGCGGCCCTGCGGCTCGCCATGCCGGGCGACGTAGCGGGCGACCTCGCCGCCGCCGGTGGAATGGCCGATATGAACGGCACCACGCAGGTCGAGATGCTCGGCCACAGCCGCGGCGTCGGCGGCGTAATGGTCCATGTCGTGGCCCTCGCTCACCTGCGCAGACCGGCCGTGGCCGCGGCGGTCATGGGCGACGACGCGGTAGCCCTTGGACAGGAAGAACAGCATCTGGCCGTCCCAGTCGTCTGACGAGAGCGGCCAGCCGTGATGGAACATGATCGGCCGCGCTTCCTTCGGCCCCCAATCCTTGAAGAAGATCTCCACCCCGTCCTTTGTGGTGACGCTTGGCATAATTCAGTGTCCTTCCTGTGCGCCGAACATCGTCTTGGCGTAGATGATGCCGAGCCCGTAGGCGCCGCCGAACTTCTTGGCGATACCGGTGGTGAGGTCGTAGGTCTCGGCGCGAGCCCAGTCGCGCTGCAGCTCGAGCAGGTATTGCAGCGCCGTCATCGGTCGCGCCCCGGCCTGGACCATGCGGTCCATGGCGCGCTCATGCGCCTCGTCCGAGACGTCGCCGCAGGCATCAGCGATGACGTAGACCTCGAAGCCCTGCTCCAGCGCCGAGAGCGCCGGCCCGACGATGCAGACGCCAGTCCAGAGCCCGGCGAGCACGACGCGCGGCTTGCCGATCTCGTTGACCTTCGCGATGACGGCTTCGTCCTCCCATGTGTTCATCGAGGTGCGGTCGAGCAGCTTCTGGCCCGGAAAGGCCTCGGTGATCTCGCTGAACATCGGTCCGGAGAAGCTCTTTTCGGCGACGGTCGTCAGGATCGTCGAGACGCCGAAACCGGCTGCGGCATGCGAGATCAGCGCGGCGTTGTTGCGCAATGTCACAGCGTCGATCGACCTGGTCGCGAAGGACATCTGCGACTGGAAGTCGATCAGGATGAGCGTGTGATCCTGCGGCGTCAGCAGGGCTTTGCCGGGAGCGGCTTTGGCGTGGGACACGGGCGGGGTCTCCGGTTAGAATTGCGGAGACGCTAGCGCCGCATCACGGCAATGACCATTAGTTACAGACGGGATACTACCTCGGTCCATGCAGAACGAAGTTCAGATTCAGTCAATCGGAGAAGATGGGTGTCTTGCCGATCCTCTGCTGAAATTCTTCGCTCAGGAATGGATGAGCCACGTCGTGTTTGCGCTCGCTCGCCATGGGACGCTGCGCTTTGGCGCCCTGCGACGCCAGTTGCCGTCAGGCATCTCCGCCCGCGTCCTGTCAGCGAGATTGAAGGCGCTCGAGGCGGCCGGCTATGTCGAGCGTCGCGATCTGAGTGAGCGTGTGCGCCATGTCGAATACGCCCTGACGGCACAGGGACGCGAGGTCGACGCAGCGCTCGCGCGCAGCGAAGCCTTGCTGCGTCGGCCGGACCGGCGGCCTCAGCCGCCAGCCTGAGCGAATGAAGGATGCGGTTGCGCTGGACGAGGTTGCGGAGATGACGCGCCAAAGCGGTGCCCTTTGTAGCAACCGGGCGGGCAAATGACGGTGCAGCAGGCCAAGAACCGAGAGTTTGACGGGGTTGTGGTTACAGTGGGCGATGTCGTGCTTGGCGGAACCGTAAGGTTGAGAACGTCGATCATCCAGCAGAAAACCGGCCGGTGCCATTCGAACTGACCGATCCGACCCGCGAAGCGCTGACGGCCTGGCTCAGGAGACGACCGGCGGCAACTGGCGATTGGCTCTTCCCTAGCCGCAGCCGACCGGCGACCATGTGACGACCCGGCAATATGGCCGCCTGCTCAACGGCTGGGTTGGCCTGATCGGCCTCGATCCTGCACTCTATGGGACACACAGCCTCCGGCGTACGAAAGTCGCCTTGATCTACAAGCGCACCGGCAACCTTCGCGCCTGCCAGTTGCTGCTTGGGCACTCCAAGCTCGAAAGCACCGTCCGATACCTCGGCATCGAAGTCGATGATGCTCTGCTCCTGCCTGAGCAGACGGACTTGTAGCACTAACCAGCGCGACGGCTGCCCGTCGCGCTGGACTCCCGGTCGCGTGCGTCCTTTTCCAGACGCAGTTGCTTCAGCCTTGCCGTGTTCGCATCGCGCGCCAGGGCGATGCTTTCGCTCTCGGACATGATCCTGTTCCGCGCCAGCCATTTCGTCTGGATCCTGAGAAAGTGATTGTCGGCTGCGATGCGCTGCTTCGAATGTTCAGCCATGTCCGTCTCCGCTCTGGTTCTCGCTGTCGCCAGCGGCAATAAAAAAGGCCAGGCAGAAGCCTGGCCTTTTCTCGAGTGACCTGTCTGTCGACAATGCCAGTACATCCGTGGTCATTGTCGTGAAGACCGTCAGATCACGCGGCCTGAAGCTGCTCCGCAGCCATTTTGCCGGACCTGTTGTCGCGTGCGACCTCAAAGCCGATCTTCTGGCCTTCGCGCAGGTCGCGCATGCCGGCGCGCTCGACGGCGGAGATGTGGACGAACACGTCCTGGCTGCCGTCGTCAGGCTGGATGAAGCCGAAGCCCTTGGTCGAGTTGAACCATTTCACTGTGCCGGTGGTCATAATGAACCCTCCTTATGGCAAGACCTGTCGTTCGCCGAACGGATGCTCGGCGAATTCAGAACGATTTCGAAAGGAGGGATTCATCAGAGCCGCGCCGAAACGCGAAAATAACTAGGGCCGCCCAAGCAATATCGACGGAACTTATATAGCCAAATCCTCGCCAATGTCAATGACTCAATTATGTCACGCTGGTGAGAGCCATTGAATCTCTGGGAAATTCATTCCAGACCGCAATATTTATTTGACCGAATAGCCCGAAAAAGGCACCTATCGGAGCTCGCCGGCCGAGCCAGGAACGAGGCGAGGCTCCACTTCAGCATAGGCGGGCTTTTCCGCGTGATGCCCGGTCAGTGCCTGCGCTTGGATGTGACTCCAGGGAACAGCGAGGCTGTCTCGGGGAGGGGCAAGCTTGCCTTCCAATGGCACGGCGCTCGTACGAAGGCGCCTCCCTGAACAGGAAACGCAATGTCCGATAAAGCCAAGGAACTGCTCGGCCTCGCGACGATGGTCGTATCGGCCTATGTCCGGCATAACCGCGTTCCGCAAGCCGATCTCGCCGGCCTGATCGAGAGGACACACGCCGCCTTGCTCGGCCTGGGAATGGAGCTTGGGCCGGCAGCTCCGATCGGAAAGCCAGTCCCCGCCGTTCCGATCCGGAAATCTGTCACGCCCGATGCGATCTACAGCCTCGAGGACGGCAAGCCGTTCAAGTCGCTGAAGCGGCATCTGCGCACGGCCTACAATATGTCGCCGGAAGAATATCGCGCCAAATGGGGTCTGCCGGCGGACTACCCCATGGTCGCGCCGAACTATACCGAACAGCGCTCGCAGATGGCCAGGACGCTAGGGCTTGGGCGCAAGCAGGGACAGAGTGTTCCTCCGAAGGAGCGCAACAGCCCTCGGTGAGGCACACCGATATTGTGATTGGACCGGGTCGACCATCCGGACCGCTGACCATTCTCAGCACCCAAACCGCCTGCGGCCGCTGCCAAGATGCCGAGGCGGCGAAGCGGAAGGCCGAGAGAGCTGGGGCGTAAGGTCAGCCAAGGGCCGGAAGCGGATTGCACTCATCTCAGCCGAGCCGACCCGGCGGTTCTAAGTGAGCTCCCTTCCGACGACGGGGTAGCGATGGGCAAACCCGATCGAGGACAGCTGCGCTTTCGCATCCTCTGTCACAACGACGCTTCCCCCGATGCGGTGCGCCATCCGATCAGCCGCACCGCATGTTGCCGTCAAATCCGCGCTGATGCCGTAGAGTGCCCCCGTAGCGTCACGGACGGCCCACCCTTGAGCGGTACGGCAGACCGTGAACATATGCGCCATCGAGACCTCCGCCGAACATGGAGCAACGAAGGGACAGGCATTAAGTTCCGATGGACCTGTCGTCAGGCAGCCCGACGCATCCTGCGTCCGGATATTGCGAGCTATCGGTCGCTGAAGTGGACGACCACGAACTGAACAGCTGTGCCGTCCTCGCAGATGAGGTCCATTCGATCGCCGTAGGAAGCGGGATCGAGGACCGAGTTGTGAAAATATAGATTCCCCGACCTCACCTCGTCCAAATCGCTGCCGAACTAAAAATTGAGCAGGAGTTCGCGTCCATCTTCGAGGATCAGCGAGCCTTTACCAGTGTGCATGACAGGTCTCCGCCTGGGCGGCATCAACATGCGCCGCGAGGTCATTTCCATAAGCGGCATGGAGACAATGCGGGGCTGACCCTAGCGGAATAAAGAGGCGCGTCCATGTCACTTGACCATGGCAGCGCCGAATGGCCGAGACGTACGAAATTTCCGTGAGCAGGCTGCTCTTGCAAAGCTCGGCTCCTTTCAAAATCGGCGGCTGTCGCGGATCCCGTCCACCGCGCCCGACGCCAGGGCCGACTGATCCAGCCGAATTTTTCCTGCGAACCGCAGCATCGTGCTAGCATGCAGCTCAGCTTCTGAGGCTGAAAGCACGAAGGAGCAACCATGGAACATCGTTATGCGGCTGGAGATCGTGTGAGCCTCGCTTCTGGCTTTTACGACACCGATGCAGTTGGGGTTTATGTCGTCACGCGCCAGCTGCCATTTGTCGTCGGCGGCGAACCACAGTACCGCGTGAAAGGGGCCGATGACCGCGAGCGGGTCATTGGCGAGTTGCAAATTCGAGGAGCGAGCCGGCAGGCCAATTGGCAGCAAAGGCCGCCAAGTCCGCATAACGCGATCACCAACGCTCTCGATCGTCTTTCGCCTAAGGAGAAGTAGTTGGCGCTCGCCCACTGCGCGGACAACTCACGCCGTCGGCGTGAGCGCATAGGCCTGGAAAACGGCGCCATAGAAGCAGCCGGAAGCGACGAGCACGAAGGCGTGCCAGATGGCATTCTGGAAGGGAAGCGTCTGCCAGACGTGGAAGACCACGCCCAGCGTGTAGAGAAGACCGCCCGTCACGATCAGCCACAAGGCGAGGCGGGGAAGCTGCGCGATGCTCTCCCAGGCAAAGACGCCGCTCCAGCCGATCAAAAGATAGAGCACGATTGAAACGCGGTCGTATCGGCCTGGCAAGGCGATCTTGAGCAGAACCCCAACGGCCGATGCGGTCCAGACGACGGCGAGAAGGACGTGCGCCACGAAGTTCTCGCCCATTCTCGCGAGGAAGGGCGTGTAGGTTCCCGCGATCAGGACGTAGATCGCCGAATGGTCGAAGCGCCGGATCAGCCACTTCACCGGGGAAACCGGTAACAGGTTGTAGACGGCGGAGATGACGAGGACCGCGATCAGCGCGGAGCTGTAGATCGCAACCGGGATCACGGCGGTCATCGGGGCCGCTGCGACGACGCGCACGATCAGATAGGCGACCGCGCCGAGCCCAAGCACGATCCCGAGGGCATGGATCAGGCCATCGGCCCAAAGCTCGGCGCGATCGAAGTGGAAGCGGCCTTGTGTCGGTCGGTGCAATTCAGGCCCTTTCCCAGTCGCGCCAATGTCGCTTGTACCCGTCACGGGCCGGCGTGGATAGCAAGCACACCCGCCAAGGATATGAGGTAGCCAAGGAAAGAGCGCCAAGCGATATCCGGCGAGCTTTCGCGAGTTCTCTGGAGCATGTGGCGCCAAAGCATAAATCGGCTTATGGCTCGTTCGTTTTCAATCGCGGGATTTCGGCAGGAAAATAAAACGCCCGTATTAAAAAAGGCGATCAAGCTCACCCAAAACGTGATATGATGTTTCACGGGAGATTTTCTTCCGGTTCGGAAAGCCCAACATCATGAAAATTCCAGCAGACCTGAAGCCGGCCGCCTGGGGCGCCGTCGGCGGGGCCATTGCCCTTGCGATTATCGGCTTCACCTGGGGCGGCTGGGTGACGCAAAGCACAGCGGAGCGCGAAGCCAGGACGCGTTCGAGCACTGCTCTTGTGGCAGCACTCTCGCCGATCTGCGTGGCGAAGTTCCAGCAGCAGGCCAATGCGACCGAGCAGCTTGTCGAATTCAAGAAGATCAGCTCCTGGCAACAAGGCGATTTCATCGCGAAAGGCGGGTGGGCGACGATGCCGGGCAGCTCCTCGCCCGATTCCGACGTGGCCAAGGCCTGCGCGGCAGCCCTCGGCGTTCCGAAAAGCTGAGAGGTTTCGTTGGTCGCACGGCACTGCGACCGCTACGCGCCTTGCCGTGCGACGTGTTCTCGGCGTCGCGCGGCCAATGTCCGAGCGTGTCGAGGATAGGCGTGAACCTGATCGCCACGGGAGGATGATCCGATGAGCCTCGACTTCCCCAATCCAATCCGGCGATATGATACCGCACGGGACTGCGTCTGCTTCTGGGGCTCCGATTCCGCCCTGGAGATCGCATTCGAGGTCGAACTCGCGGCGCTGCGCAGCATCGACCCTTCAGCCGGCACGGACGAAGGGTCGACGCTGAGGGCCTATGACGGGCATCTCGCTACCATCCGGAAGGCTGCTGGCGCAGCCTACTCCCGCAAGCGCCAGAGCTACCATCGCTTGACGGCTTCCGACTTCTAGTCGTGCTTGAGCTTGTCTCCCGACTGCCCCCCGGACTTCCCCGGGGCTTCTGGCTCCCGCGGCGTGACCTTTCCGGCAGTCGGCGCGGGTTTGGCCGACGGCGCCATCGGGGCGTTTGCCGGCTTGTTGGTGTTCGCAGCCGGTTTCGGCTCGATCGCCCTGAAACGGATCATCACTGTCCTGTCGGTTGGCTCGCTCGCTGCATGAACTCGGTCCCCAGGGGCTGTCCCCAAGAGCTCAGAACGCTATTTCCTCTTCGGCGCTGCAGCCTTCACGACCGCAGCGGCAAGGCTGTTGGGGGCGGGAGCCACGAGCTTCGGCTTGTCCTGTTTCGGCTTCTTGGCCTCGCGGTTCCCGCGTCGTTCGCCTTTTGACATGCCGTTCTTGTCCTTGTTCGGAGATCGCGGGTCGCGATCTCTCAGGTCGTACCGGTCCGAGCCAGGGCCTCGCAGGCGGTCCCTATCGGAACGCGCACGCCTGAATGCAGGCGCAGATCTGATGCGGGGAGGTGAGCAGATGCTCGATTGGCGCGGCCGGCTAGCAGCTGCCGCGGCTACCTGGGACGAACCCGGGCAAGTCATGTCGAAGCAGAATTACAGCCTAGGCCAGGGCCGAAGAAAGTGCACGTTGTTTCTTCGCGGCTATCCATTGGGTCCGCGCTCCTGCGTCCGGCGGGCGCATGTGTGGGTCATCCGAGGATGGACCGATACAGTTCGAGATAGCGATCGGCCATGTGGTCGACGGTAAAGCGCGACGCGACCGCCGCTCGGCAGGCGGCGCGGTCGATCTCGGGAAGACGCGCGATCGCCGCCACGGCCTCCTCAATGCTATCCACCAGGAATCCAGTGACGCCGTGGTCGATCAGTTCCGGCATCGAGCCCCGTCGGGAGGCGATGACGGGCGTGCCGCAGGCAAGCGCCTCGATGACCGACAATCCGAACGGCTCCTCGAAGTTGATCAGGTGCAGCAACGCCTTGGCCGAGCCGAGCGTATGCGTGCGGGCGCTGCCGCCGACCGGCCCGAGATAGACCACGCTCTCGCTTTCGAGCGCGGGCGTGACCTGCGCTTCGTGGTAGCCGCGGTCCTGGACGATGCCGGCCATGACCAGGCGCCGGCCGGCTGCGCGCGCGGCGGCGATCGCCTCGGCCGCGCCCTTGTCGGGGTGGATGCGTCCGAAGAAGAGCAGGTCCTCGCTCCCGACCGGATCGAACGGGAAATCCTCGATCAGGATGCCGTGATGGATCGTCGCGGCGTAGCGCAGATCCGAATGCCGATCGGCGGCGCTGATCGCGACATAGTGGACCCGGTCCTCATAGGCCTTGAAGGCCGGCAGGATGCGTTCAGAGGAGAAGCCGTGGATCGTCGTCACCACGGGCGTGTCGACCAGGCGCGAGAAGGCGAGGGGCACGAAATCGGCCTGGTTGTGGATCAGGTCGAACTCGCCGGCGCGCTCGAAGACATGGGCGACATGCAGCAGCTCCCAGACCTTGGCGTCGATCGTCGGGGCCTCGGAGTATGGCGCCGGGCAGACGCCGGCCAAGGTCCCCGCGGTCCAACTGTCCCGGGTGGCGAACAGGGTGACGTCGATGCCGCGTGCCACCAGCGCCTCGGTCAGCAGGCTCGTCACCAGCTCCCAGGGGCCATAATGGCGTGGCGGCGTGCGCCAGGAGATCGGCGCCAGCATGGCGATGCGCATCCGTTCGCCTCTCTTTGGTCAGTCGGCGGTCGTCAGGACCACGCCTTCATTCGGCCGCAGGAGCAAAGTGCCGTCCTGCGCCGGCACCGAATCGGCGAGCGTCGATAGAAGGGGGCGGCAACCATGCGCCCAGTCCGGCAAAGCCAGGCGTTGCGGTCGCGCCCCAAGATTGAGCGCCACGATCAGGCGCTCCGCACCGTGTCGGCGCTCATAGGCGAGCATGTCGTCCTCGGCATCCAGTAGCGCGAAATCGCCGATCGCCAGTGCGGGATGGGTGCGCCGGGCCGCGAGCAGCCGGCGATGCAGTGCCAGCATCGAGCCGGGCTCGGCCGATTGGCGCGCCACGTTCCGTGCCGGCCAATCGGCGTTGAGCGGCAGCCAGGGCGCGGCGGTGCTGAAGCCGGCATGCGCGCTGTCGTCCCACGGCATCGGCGTGCGGACCGGATCGCGCCCGAGGCCCTTGCCGGGCTGGCGCAGCTCGCGCGGATCCTGGACCTGACCGGGCGGGATCGGCACATCGCTCAGGCCGAGTTCGTCGCCATAATAGAGGGTAGGCGTGCCGCGCAGGGTCAGTAGCAGCATTGCCGCCACCCGGGCCTGGCTTTCCCCAAGCCTGGTCGCGACGCGCGGTCGGTCATGATTGCCGAGGACCCAGTTCGGCCACGCGCCCGGCGGCAGCGCCGCCTCGTAGGCGGCGATGAGCACAGCCAGCGAGCGTGCCTGCCAGGGCGTCTCGATGAGCTGGAAATTGCCGGGCAGATGCACGCCGGGCCGATCCTCGCCGTAATAGCGCATCAGCCGCTCGACCGGCAGATAGATCTCCCCGATCAGCAGGCGCTCGCCCTGTCCCGCTGCCCGATAGTCTTCGGCAAGAGCGCGCATGCGGGCCGCGATGCCATGGACCTCGGGCTGGTCGGTCGAACGCAGCTGGAGCAGGCGGTCCATCTCGCCGAGCGCTGGCGTGTAGGCCGAGTTCGGCGGATTGTCCGGGAAATCGGCCGCCTTGATCAGGTGCCAGAGCACGTCGATGCGGAAGCCGTCGACCCCGCGGTTGAGCCAGAAGCGCATCACATCGTGCATCACCCCTTGCACAGTCGGATTGCGCCAGTTGAGGTCCGGCTGCTGCTTCAGGAAGGCATGGTAGTAATACTGGCCGCTGGCCTCGTCCCATTCCCAGGCCGATCCCCCGAAATCGCTGATCCAGTTGTTGGGCGGCCCGCCTCCGGGGGCAGGGTCGCGCCAGAGATACCAGTCCCGTTTCGGACTGCTGCGCGAGGAGCGGCTCTCGGCAAACCAGGGATGCCGGTCGGAGGTATGGTTCGGTACGAAATCGAGCAGGACCTTGAGCCCGCGTGCATGGGCCTGCGCCAACAGGTCGTCGACATCGGCGAGCGTGCCGAAGCGCGGATCGACGTCGCAGTAGTCGGAAACATCGTAGCCGAAATCGGCCATCGGCGACGGATAGATCGGCGACATCCAGATCGCATCGACGCCGAGTTCGGCGAGATAGCTCAGCCGCTTCGTGATGCCCCGGAGGTCGCCGATCCCATCGCCGTTGCTGTCCTGGAACGAGCGCAGGTAAATTTGGTAGATCACGCCGCTCTGCCACCATGACGCGGGCATCATTGCGTCACCGCGCTCGGCCGGGACACAACGGCCTCGTATCCGAGCAGGTTCGACGCAAACCGGAACAAAGGCCTTGCGGCGACGGTTCGGTCGTCATGGCCAATCCCCGCAAGGTCCCGTCGATCCGTCACGATCCTGACCCGCAGACAGGCAACCCGCCGATCACCGACCACGACATGGAGCTGTCGCTGCCGGCGGATGCTCCGCGCAACGTCGTTCGCAAGCGGCAGCAGCGGGCCGCGCGCTCGCTGGCAGGCCGGCATATCGATGCGGCGCTTTCCCAGCTCCCAATCTCCGACCAGGCGAAGGCGTCGCGCAAGGCGAAGCTGATCGAGCTGCCAGACGAGACCCCGATCAAAAGGCTCGCGAAGCGATCCAGGCCCGGCCCGCCCTAGCCCGCCTCTGCGCGTTGCCGGGCGGATGTGCTCAATCATCGACGCCGGGACGCGATTCTTCCGAAACCCGTCGGCAGGTTCCCCGGGTAAAGCGCTCGATCTCGGCCAGCGCGGCATCGAGCGACCCAAATGGGCCTCGCCGCATGGCCTGCATCGTCTCGATCGCCTGGCCGGCAGGGTAGATCATGAATTCGCCCTCCGCCCGGTCCTCGATATATCCCATCGTCCGGCCAAGCAGGTCGGTCAGCAGCCAGGCCGTTCCATCGGGCTTTCGCGTCACGTCGATGTCCAAGCGATCTCCGTTCGTCAGGGCCCGCATCTGGCGGGCTCAAGGGGCGGGCTTCAGCCAGCCGGGGCAGAGGTCCGGGTGGTCGAGCCCCGAGCAGTGGCGCCCGTCAGACAGGCCGTTTGCGCTTGGGCACCAGTGGCGCCAATGCCGCAGCGTCGCGGTCAGCCGCCTCCTTCTGCAGCCGCAAGGCCCTCAGACGCGCCGTGTTGGCGTCGCGCGCCTGATTGATGGCCGCCGTTTCGGACAGCAGGCGATTGCGCGACATTGATCGAGTTTGCGTTCTCAGGAACGCGGCATCTGCGGTCACGCGGGATTTCGAGTTCTCAGCCAAGTGTTTCCTCCGAAGTGGATGGGTTTGGAGCGGGATGCCGGCCACACAGCGAGCCTCACCCGATGCGGGTACGCGCCGATCGGGGGCCGTCCGAAACAATCTGGTCATGGCCGATCGCCCGCTCATGGCCGTCGGCGCCGCGAACGCGGTATTCGCGCTCGCCGCTCGCCCGCGTCGGCATGATCCGCACGATCTCGTAGTCTCCGGCACCGGACTGATCGGCGAAGCCGAAGGACAGCCGGACCACGTCTCCCGGCGCGATCGAGCGGTGGGTCGTGGGCTTATCTTGGCTCATGTTCGTGCTCCTTCTCAGGGAAGGCGCCCTGCCGCAGATCAAGCGTTTCGTCGGCGGTGACCGGGCTCAGGGCCTGCAGCAGCGCCTCGATCCTGATCGTCGCGAAATTGCAGTAGGTGTCGGAGACCGCATAGGGCAGGACGATCTGGTTCCCATGGCGCATCGCACCGCAGGTGTAGACGACGTTGGGAACATAGCCTTCGCGCTCGGACGGCTCCGGCCGGACCAGGGGCTCGCGTGAGCGCGCCAGCACCTTCGACGGATCCCGTTTGTGGAGCAGGACGGCGCCGATCGCATAGCGCCGCACCGGCCCGACGCCATGGGTGAACAAGAGCCAGCCCTCGTCGAGCTCGATCGGCGAGCCGCAGGTCCCGATCTGGATGAACTCCCAAGGATATTGCGGCTTCAGGATCGCGACGCCGCCATCCCAGTTCATCAGATCGTCGGAATAGACGAGATAGAGATTCTCGTTGTCCTGCCGTGCGATCATGGCGTAGCGCCCGTCGATCTTGCGCGGGAACAGCGCCATACCCTTGTTCACGGCAGCGCTGCCTCGTAGCGGCGACATCCGGAACGACAGGAAGTCGGTGGTCTCGATCAGCTCGGAGCGTATCCCCCTGCCGTTATAGGCCGTGTAGGTCGCGCGGAACACGCTTCGCCCGTCCTCGTCGAACTCGACGAAACGCGCATCCTCGATCCCGTTCGAATGCGAGGCCGTGATCGGAAAGATCACCCGCTCGCTGATGTCACCGTCCGGGGAGAACGCCACCTCGACGTCGTCGCCATCGAGGCGCGCCATGCGATTGCGGAAGGTCGCGATCGTGGCGAGGCGCGAGGTCGGATCGACGCTCAGGCTGCCGTCGGCGGCGATCGTCCCGGAGCGGAAGGTCAGGGACGAGATATGCCCCTCGCCGACCGCGCGCAGGCTGAGGACGAAGCGCCGCCCGCCCGGCGGCGCGCCCGACTGGTCGGGGTGCGAGACGATGCTCGGATTGAACAGCGCCGCCGCCTCGAACGAATACTCGTGCAGGAAATAGGATCCGACGAGCTGGCGCTGCGTGTTGCTGAATTCGCGGTGCGTCGTGAACACCTCCTCCATTTCCTCGGCGCGCGCCTCGAAGCGCTCCAGCAGGTTCCGGTGCCGGCCGTTGAAGTTCTCCAGCACCTCGGCGAGCTGGCTTGCCGCCGCATCTCGGCTCAGCCCCATCACGCGCGCGACGATGTGGTTCGCGCGCAGCTTGTCGGTCGGGTTCATGTCGCGCGGATCGGGCGCGGGCCCAAAACGGCGCACCACGACCCGAGCGGGATCGGGATGCAGGTGCAGAGCCTGCCGGTTCAGGAAGGTGGCTTGCGGCAAGGCGGCCCCAGTTCGGTTTGTGCGGATCGCCGGAGGCTCAGGCGTGCAAAACCCGAAGCGGCGCCAGTTTCGGGCGGTCCCCGCTCATGCGGGAGAGCTGGCGAATCTCGGCCAGGCTGAGAAGGTAGGATACCACGGATTCGCCACCGCGGTTCTCATTGGGCCGATCACGGTGAAGACCATCGCGGCAGGCGCCGGTTTCGAGGTCGACCAGCGGTGTCGACAGATCGTTCTCGCCCATGAACCAGGCGAAGGCGCGCATCGCTTCCGCCCGCCATTGCGCGTCGCCATCGGCGCGCCAGGCGGCCAGGCAGGCCGAGATCGTCGCCGTGGCCTCCAGAGGTTGCTGGTCGAACGCCTTCGGCGGGCTGAGCCTGTCGCCGAAGCTCTCCGAGCCCACCGGCCGGAACAGGCCGGCAGGCGTGCTCTGCACCCCGACCAGCCAGCGCAGCGAACGCAGGCCGGCCTCGACATAGGCGGGAATCTGCATCGAAAGCCCGGTCGCGATCAGAGCCTGCGGCAATCGGGCATTGTCGTAGGAGAGGCCTTCCTCGAACCAGACCCAGTCCGGCGTCTCGACCGTAGACAGCAAAGCGAGCAGACGGTCTGCCAGCAGGGAGCGCAGCTGGATGGTGGAGGATGGCGCCGCGATCACGGCGCAATAGGCGTCGAGGCCGACCAGGGCAAAACCCCAGGCACGGGGCGAGCTGAAGCTCTCGACCGCGGGCAGCGCTTCGGCGAACAGCGCGGCCGCCCAGCGCCGCTGTGATGGGCTGGTGCCGCTGCGGGCGCATTCGCCGAGAGCCCAGAGCGTCCTGCCATGGCTGTCCTCCGAGCCGACCTCCTCGAGCCAGCGTCGATCGAAGCCCATGAAGTTGCGGAAGCGCTGCGCCTGCGGATTCCAGGCATGCTGGAGGAAGGAGGCGAACCGCGCCGTCAGAGGCTCGGGCAGGTGCTGCTCGCCGGCGCTGCCGAGAAGGCAGGACAGCAGCAGCGCCCGAGCGTTGTCGTCGACGCAGTAGCCATGCGCACGATCCGGCACGGAATGGACGGCGTGCTGGAACAATCCAGTGTCGTCGCACAGGCAGTGGAGGTGATCCGTCCGCAGCTCCGGCGGCGCGGAAAGCTGAAGGGATGGTCTTGCCTGTGCCGTCCCGGCAATCACGTTCAGCAAACGGCTACGCCGCGCCGCCTCGAATGTGGCGAGATAGCGCTTTGCGGTCTGCTCCCAGGTCATGGAGCGGCTGCTGGCATAGGCGCGCCGGCGCATGGCCTGTCGCCTGGCCGCATCGGTCAGCAATCCCGCGATCTCGTTGCCGGTTGCGACGACATCGCTGAACGGCACCAGCACGCCGCGGCCATCGGCGAGCAGTTCCTGGGCATGCCAGTAGGGCGTCGAGACGACCGCTTTGCCGAGTCCGAAGCTGTAGGCCAGCGTGCCCGAGGTCATCTGCGCCTCATTGAGGTAAGGCGTGACGTAGACGTCGCACATCGCGATGAAGCCGAGCAGCGTCTCGCGATCGACGAACTGATCGAGGAAGACGACATGATCCTCGATGCCGAGTTCATGGACGCGCTTCTGCAGGCCGATGCGATAGGCTTCGCCCTGCTCGCGGACGAGATGGGGGTGGGTGGCTCCCAGGACGACATAGATGGCATCGGGCCTGCGTCTCAGGATCGACGGCATCGCATCGATCATCACCTCGATGCCCTTGTTGGGCGAGAGCAAGCCGAAAGTCAGGATCACCGAGCGGCCGGCGAAGCCGAGCCTGGCCTTGGCCTCGTCGGGCTCGACGAAAGCGAAATCGGGGATGCCGTGCGCGATCACCTCGATCTTGTCGGCGGGTAGCCGATAGATGGTGCGGAGCATGTCGCGCCCCTTCTCCGCCATGACGACGACGCGGGACGAGGCGTCGACGATGCGCTCCATGACGCCGCGCTGCGCCGGACTCGGTTTCGACAGGACGGTGTGAAGCGTGGTGACGACCGGCATGGTCAGCCGTGGCAACAATCCGGCGATATGCGCGCCCGCTTCGCCGCCGAAGATGCCGAATTCGTGTTGCAGCGAGACAACGTCGAACCGGCCCTGGTTCAGGAAGTCGGCGGCGCGTGCATAGTCCTCTACTCGGTCATCGCGGATCTGGAACCCGACAGAGCCCGGATAGTCGTAGCCATCGCTATCGTTCATCGCCACGATCGAGGTCGCCAGACCAGAGGCCGACGCCTCGACCGCCTGCTGCAGATCCGTGGTGAAGGTCGCGATGCCGCAGCGACGCGGCAGCGAGTTGCCGATGAAGGCAATCCGGTGAAGTGCAGTCATGCTCGTGCCTCTGTGGCTGGAATCTGCACATTCGCCCGCGCGGCGAGCAGCAGAGGGTGGTTGATCGTGCTGGGGGCCGGGGTGGTCGCATTTCGGACTGCGATCGGCCGCAGAAGATCATGGTCGGGTAAGGCGGCGTCATAGGCGACCAGGCAGGTCAGGCCGGTTCGCCCGGCGGCGAGATGCGTGGTCTGCGCCTGCACGAAGCAGCCTTCGCCCATTTGCGCCCGCCACGGCCCGACCCGGCCCTCTCCGGCGATCACCAGCAGCCAGGTCTCGGCCTGCGCGCGCAGTTCCCATAGGGATTCCGGCGCAAGCTCGAAGCGCTCAAGTGTGAAGAATGCGGTCGCGAGGAGCAGCGTCCTGGCATCGCTTAGGCGTCGCGCCGGCACCTGCTTTGCGGCCGGCCCGGCACGGGCGCTGGCAACACCGTGCTCGATATGGAGCTCGCGCTGGCGCCCATGATCGAACAGGCGGAACGTCGTATCGCTGCGCTGCTGGATCTCCGCAAGGACGAGGCCTGGACCGATCGCGTGGATCGTCCCCGCCGGCACGAAGATCACATCTCCCGCCGCGGCCGTTCGCCAGAGCATGCGTTCGGCGATCGAGCCGTCCTCGATCGAGCCGCGCAATTGCGCCTGCGAGAGCGACGACTGCAGGCCGAGCGCCACCACGGCGCCGGGCTCGGCAGCAAGCACGTACCAGGCTTCAGTCTTGCCGCGCGCAAGCCCCATCGCATGGGCTGCGTCGTCATCCGGATGCACCTGGATCGACAGCGCCTCGCAGGTGAACAGCAGCTTGAGGAGCAAAGCGGGTTCAAGAGCCGAATCCTGGCGTTGCAGCCAGATTTCGCCGATGGCGACGTCGGGATGATCGATACCGCTCCACGGCAGGAGATCGTATGCCCCCCAAGGTTTCGGCACGGCCTGCAAGCGAGCCAATTCGAGGGGCATGGCGAACTCCAAAATCGCCGGGCTTCAATGGTTCGACGGGATTGTCGAACGACGCTGCGGCGGGGCCGGCAAGGCATGGATGTCGGCGAGAGAACCGCGGAGGAGGGCGTGCCAGGGAGAGCCCGGCCGCTTGCGGTCGGCAATTTCAAGACCGACTGATTACGCCCAGATATGGGATGAACTTCAATTAAAACAAGCTAATAAAGATATTTATCTTACAAAAGCGCAGACATATACAATTTTCATCGGATATTTTTCCAATTATGGGTTCAGATAAAACCTTGGGTGCGCGTGGGTAATTTACAAAATTTTGGAATTTTTACCATTTATTATTTTCATTAATCTGGCGATTAAGAAGGTGAATCCCCATATCATGGAGGCTTGCCCCGCGAGCGGCACACGGATGCGACCGAGTTGGCGACCCGTCACGCCGGGCATGCGCGGTGTTTCACCCCTGATGCAGAAGGATTCGAACCATGGCTCGTTTGATCACGAAGACAGGACAACGGGCCGAGATGATCTGCGACATGTCGAAAGAGAGATCGGGCAAGCTCATCTGCGACCCGAGCATGTTGGCCCTTGCCGACCTTCAAGGCGACCTGATGCTCGAGACTGATGACGGCGCACGGTGCCATATCAGGATCACGTCGATCGGCGCGGACCATCTGACATTTGCCGGACGTGTGATTGAACGCGCCTGAGTCGGATTTTCGAGGGCTGGATTCTTAGCCCGGCCGATGATCGAGCCATGGAGCGGTTCGGCAAACGGGACGAGGCGGCGCCCTCTGGCGAGCCTGGTAGACATGCTGTCAGAAGCGCAGGCTCCAGATGGCATCGGTAATGCGAGGGCCGTGCCTATTCCCCACAGCAGAATTTCGGAGCCCGCAATGACCAGCGTCATGCCGCACTGGAACTCATACAGGATTTGGCTTTTGAGCAGATATCCGATCTGGCTGGCCTATGGCGGGCTGACTGCGGCCATGGCGCTGGCTTTCGCGATTGTATCGTATTGACCCGCGTTGATCGCCAAAGCGTAGAGGCCGAAGCGGCCTCCACCTACTATGCTCCCGCACCCGTCGGTTCGGCGCTGACTTATGGCCTGATCAGCGTCTGCCTTTTTGCAGTGGCCCTGTGGGGGCTCGGAAAATTCTACAGCATCGACCTTCTTGCGTATGCAGCGCCGCTTGCCGTCAGCGCCTTGCTACCATTCGTATTCGGTCTGTGGCTGAGGCGAAGGCGGAAACGTCGTCACATGCGCGTTCACTCGGTGGAGCCAGGGAAGTCGATAGCTCCGATGTGAGCCGCCACTAGCAGCAAACATCGACTACCTTTCGCATCAGCACGATTGTCTGTTCAGCTAGCAACCTGATTGCGAAGGTCTGCCTCGGGGCAATGAGCCAATGTCTGCAATTGGCGCAACGCGGCCGGGAGGCTCTGCCTGCTTCAAACGACCTCGCAGAAGCCGGATCAGAATCGCAGCTCGAGCCTGCCTTTGAGGATGTGGCTGCGCTCGCCGACGACGCGGAGTACGTCATCCGACGTACCGCCGGCCGATCCGAACGAGGTGTCGTTGCAGATGATCAGCGTGGCATTCTGGCTGTCGTAAGCCAGCGACGCCGTCAGGAGGACAAGGTTCGAGGTCACCGTCGAGGATTGGCCACTGACCCGCCGCTCGCAGTCGGGATGGTGTAGCCCGTCGCCGCCGAGCAGCTGCGGTTCTCGGCGAGAACCTGGACGGTGCCAACCCGGCTTGGCGCCGATCCCAGGACCGCCCGCGCCGTCCCTGCGCCCGGAACGGCTTCAACCGGGGCCGGATCGTTTTCCACCGACGGAACAGCCCTTCCGGCTCACGACCAGAATTATCCCCCGCGTGTTGCTCGGCCGGTCCACACCGTATCGCCCTTGCTCGACACGGTCAGTTGGAAGGCCGGTGCGAATCATCTGTATTGCGGACCGGATCCTCGCTCCCCTGCGCCGTTGCCCAGCCTGCACAGGGGTTAACGACTCGTTAACCAATGTTAATCGATGGTCAATGCATGACGGCGCACAGCAACCGCCTCCGGCGACAATGACGATTCATCGCCGAATGACAATCGCGGCCCGCGAGGGTCTTGTGGTTTTGTCCGCGCGAAGGACGATTCTGCTATGGGTCGCGGCCTCAGCCCTCTTCCTGGCCGGCTGCGGCGAGCAGCGCCTGTCGGAAAGCGAGCTCAGCTTCTCCAGCCGCGCCATCGCCGTCGATCCGAGCCGGGCACTCGTCGTCCTGCCGCCCGGCAGCCCGGCAGTGATCGGCGTCACCCAGCGCAATTACGACAACGCCGTTGCGCAGACGATCGCGCTGTCGACGCGCGGCCGCACCCCCGGCGAGAACGCGATCCAGGTCGCCTTCTTCACCGCGGAGGACCTGCCGGACAGCGCCGGGGTCGAGGGCAACCTGCTCAAGCTGCCGGGGATCGACGACTTCGCCGTCGCGCAGGACATGGAAGGGCGGCTGCCCGGCGTCGCCATGGCGCTGTCGGCAGTCTTTGTCCAGAACAAATACGGGCCGTTCGGCTATGCCTTCGGCCGCGGCGCCGGGGGCGAAGCCTGCCTCTATGCCTGGCAGCGCATTGCCGCCGGCGACAGCCTCTTCCGGCCGAAATCCGGCGCGGTCTCGGTCCGCATGCGCATTTGCGATCCGATGGCGAGCGAAGCCTCGCTGCTGCGCCTTGCCTACGAATATTCGCTCAACGCCTCGCTGCGACGCAGCGGATGGGATCCCGTCGGCGACGCGCCGGCGCCTGACCCGGGCCTCGGAAAGGCGGGCGCACCGATCTACCCGCTGCCGCAGGCTTCGGCTCCCGAAACCGCAGTCCCCCGACGCGCCGCACGGCCGCGACCGGCGCGGGTTCCGCAGGCCGAAACCATCGATCCCCCCGCCGCGCGGCCGGTCCCGGACAGGCCGCTGGAGGGATACCCCACCGTTCCACCGCCGCCCACGCCCTGAGGAGGCCGAGCGCCCCGAAAGCCGATGCGAACCGCGAGCTACGTCATCTTCTGGGCCATCGCCACGGCCGTGGTCGTCGCGCTGATCACGCTGCCGATCAGCTTGCAGGCGCATCTGATCGCCGGAACGATTGTGGTCGGGGCGATGGTCCTGCTCAAGTTCCTGCGCCCCTACGGCGTCTGGCGCCTGATCGCGCTCGGCCTCGGCACCGCGATGGTGCTGCGCTATGTCTATTGGCGCACGACGAGCACGCTGCCGTCCGTCAACCAGCTCGAGGACTTCATTCCCGGGCTGATCCTGTATCTCGCCGAAATCTACAATATCGGCATGCTGTTCCTCAGCCTGTTCGTGGTGGCGATGCCGCTGCCGCGGCGCGAGCGCGCCCCGCCGATCCCCGCTGACGCTCCGACGGTCGATGTCTTCGTCCCCTCCTACAACGAGGAGCCCGAGTTGCTGGCGACGACGCTGTCGGCCGCGCTGGCCATGGACTATCCCGCCGGTCGGCTCACCGTCTACCTGCTCGACGATGGCGGCACCGACGAGAAGTGCAATGCCGACAACTTCGTCGCAGCCAGCGCGGCGCGGGAGCGGCGGGGGCAGCTGCAGGCGCTCTGCGACGGACTCGGCGTCACCTATCTCACGCGCGAGCGCAATCTCAGCGCCAAGGCGGGCAACCTCAACAACGGCCTCGCCCACTCCACGGGCGAGCTCGTCGTCGTCTTCGATGCGGATCATGCGCCGGCGCGCAGCTTCCTCACCGAGACCGTCGGCCATTTCGCGCAGGATCCCAAGCTGTTCCTGGTCCAGACACCGCACTTCTTCATCAACCCGGATCCGCTGGAGCGCAATCTCAAGACCTTCAAGACGATGCCGTCCGAGAACGAGATGTTCTACGGCATCATTCAACGCGGCCTCGACAAGTGGAACGCCTCGTTCTTCTGCGGCTCGGCCGCGGTGCTGCGCCGCGCGGCCTTGCAGACCACCAGCGGCTTCTCCGGCCGGAGCATCACGGAGGATGCGGAGACCGCGATCACCCTGCACGCCGCGGGCTGGAACAGCATCTATGTCGACAAGCCGCTGATCGCGGGACTGCAGCCGGCGACCTTCGCAAGCTTCATCGGCCAGCGCTCGCGCTGGGCGCAGGGCATGATGCAGATCCTCGTCTACCATCGCCCGATGCTGAAAGGCGGCCTCTCGCTGCCGCAGCGCCTGTGCTACTCGTCCTCGGCCCTGTTCTGGCTGTTCCCCTTCGTGCGCCTGACCTTCCTGGTCGCGCCGCTCTGTTACCTCTTCTTCGGCCTGGAGATCTTCACCGCCTCGGGCGCCGAGTTCATCGCCTATGTGTTCAGCTACATGGCGGTGAACCTGATGATGCAGAACTATCTCTATGGCCGCTATCGCTGGCCGTGGATCTCCGAGCTCTACGAGTTCATCCAGTCAGTCTACCTGCTGCCGGCCGTGATGTCTGTGCTCGTCAATCCCGGCAAGCCGACCTTCAAAGTCACCGCCAAGACCGAGGAGCTGGAGACCAGGCGCGTCTCCGAGCTCGGCCTGCCCTTCTTCATCATCTTCGCCGTGTTGGCGGCCGGCGTCGCCGCCACCTATTGGCGCACCATCACCCAGCCCTACAGCGCCGACACCACGCTCGTGGTCGGGCTGTGGAACATCCTCAACCTGCTGATGGCTGGCTGCGCCCTCGGCGTCGTGTCGGAACGGCCGGAAGGCCGCGGCGCCCGGCGCTTCCCGGTGAAGCGCCGCGGCGAGATCTGCATCGACGGCCGCAAGGCCCCGATCGTCACCGAGAACGTCTCCGTGGACGGCGCCGCCGTCCGGATCCTGTCCAAAGGCTTCGACAAGCTGCCGGTGAACAGCACCGGCAGCATCGCCTTCGAGACGTCGATCTCGATGCCGCAGGGGGCGCTCCCGGTGCGAGTCGCTCGCATTGCCTCGGACCAGAAGGGCCTGATCCTGGGCTGCCGTTACGAACCGAGCGAGCCGCTGCACAGCCGCATCATCGCCGACCTCGCCTTCTCCGACGCCGGCATCTGGAGCGCCTTCCAGACGGTGCGGCGCCAAAACATCGGTGTCGTCTACGGCACCTTGCGCTTCCTGCGCCTGGCGGTGTTCCAGACCAGCCGCGGCCTGTCCTATTTCTTCGGCCTCTCTCGCTTCGCCCGGTCCAGTCCTGCGCGGAGAGCGGCGGAATGAAGACGCGCTTCCTGCTCGCCCTTGCCGCGGCGGCGATCGTCACGAGCGTGTGGCCGGCCTCCGACCTCCGGGTGCAGGAGGCGCAGCCGACGCCGTCGCGCGAACCGGCCCCGTTCATGATCGCGCCGCCGGCCCGGCAGCCGCCGGCCCCC
>NZ_FYAS01000051.1 GCF_900185715.1 Allobosea sp. CS1GBMeth4 | reverse complement strand
TGACGTTGCCCCCAGTTTCTATCCAGCGCGGAGTTCGCTCGGGCGGTAGGTTGTGGCCTGTTGGCCGGGGTGGATGACGGGATCTGGCGCGGAGCCGTTGGTATAGCGCAGCGGCAGATCTCGTCGTGGGTGGAAGGTGGCGGCGAAGTCAGACGGTGTCTGCCAGCCGAGCCCGGAGTGAGGTCGGGATCCGTTATAGTCGGACCTCCATGCGCTCAGGGCGGCTCTGGCCTGGCTGAGCGTCGAGAACAGCGTCTCATTGAGAAGTTCATCGCGGAGGCGCCCATTGAAGCTCTCGATGAAGGCATTCTGCATCGGCTTGCCCGGCGCGATGTAGTGCCATGCGACCCGAGCGGCATCTGCCCAGGCGAGGATGGCGTTCGAGGTGAACTCGCTGCCGTTATCGCTGACGATCATCTGAGGCCGGCCCCGCTCAGCCATGAGGCGATCCAGCTCTCGCGCGACCCGCAAGCCGGAGAGCGAGGTGTCGGCCAGCAGAGCGAGGCATTCGCGGGTGCAGTCGTCCACGACGGTGAGGATGCGGAAGCGCCGCCCGTCGGTGAACTGATCCGAGACGAAGTCGAGCGACCAGCGCTCGTTCGGCCGCAGCGGGATCAGGATGGGTGCCCGCGTGCCGATCGCCCGCTTGCGACCGCCGCGCCGCCGCACCGTCAGGCGCTCCTCGCGATAGATCCGGAACAGGCGCTTGTGGTTGACCACGAAGCCCTCCCGCCTGAGCAGCACATGCAGGCGACGATAGCCAAAGCGGCGGCGCTCGTGGGCCATCGCCTTCATGCGCTCGCGCAGGGCGTCGTCGTCCATGCGCATCGTCTGGTAGCGAACTGTCATGCGGCAGAAGCCGGTGGCTTTACACGCCCGCCGTTCGCTCATCCCGTGATGCCTCACGAGGTGCGCGACAGCTTTCCGTTCGGCAGCGGGCGTCACCACTTCTTTCCCAGGAGGTCCTTCAGCGCCACATTGTCGAGCATGGCATCGGCCAGCATGCGCTTGAGCTTGGCGTTCTCATCTTCGAGCGCCCGCAGCCGCTTGGCCTCGGACACTTCCATGCCTCCAAACTTGGCTTTCCACTTGTAGATGCTGCCATCGCTGACACCGTGCTTCCGGCATAGTTCCGCGACCGGAATACCGGCCTCGTGCTCCTTCAGGATCCCGATGATCTGCTCGTCCGAAAAGCGGTTGCGCTTCATCCTCTGGTCCTCATCTCGGGCCAGAGCGAACTTCACAATGGATTAGGGCAGAGGGGCAACGTCA
>NZ_FYAS01000044.1 GCF_900185715.1 Allobosea sp. CS1GBMeth4 | reverse complement strand
AGCGTGCCGCGGCGGAGCCGGTGCGCAGCAACGACGCGCCGCGCGCGCCGCGCCGCGAAGAGGCTTCCGGCAACGGCGCCCCGCGCGGCAGCCGGAGCCGCCCGCCCCGTCGCGACGAGCTCGACGACGGCCCTCAGGTCAAGGGCCTTGGCGATCATGTTCCGGCCTTCCTGCTGCGTCCGGTGCGCGTCGGCTGAGCCGCCGGCTGCGGCAACCTTGCCTTAACCTCGTCTGCCGTAGGGTCAGCCGGTATACGGATACGGAAGAATTCCCGTAGCCGCCGGGAGACAGAACGTCATGACCACCAGCCGACAGGGCTTGCCGCAGGCCCACGACCTGGCAGAACAGGTCGTCGCGGCCATGCGACAGCACTATTCCCCCGGCTACCCCCGCGCCTTCGAAGTCTGGTATGCGCATCTCAGCGGCGAGATGCCGGCGCTGAGCATGGCGATGAACGCCGTGATCGCGGCGAGCAGCGGCGAAGTCGGCGCCGCCGACATCGACACGCTCTACGAAAAATTCATCAGCACAGACCGCCTGTCGCGCCAGGCCGAGCGCACCAGCCTGCAGGTGCTCGCCGAGATCGACAGCATGATGGCCCTGGTCGACCGGGCGCTGAGCTCGAGCGAGCAGTATCATGGCCGGCTCTGCGCCATGTCAGAAGAGGTGCCGCCCTCGGCCGACCGGCAGAAGCTGCGCGAATGGGTCGAGGCGCTGGTGCTGTCGACGCGCGAGGAGGTGGCGCGCAAGACCCAGCTCGAGACGCAGCTGCGCGAGAGCGCCCACGAGATCCACAATCTGCGCGAGGCGCTGGAGTCGACACGGGCCGAGGCCCTGACCGATCCTCTCACCGGCCTCGCCAACCGGCGCCATTTCGAGGAGATGCTGCAGAAGGCGATCGACCAGGCGACGCTGCGGCGCGAGCCCTTCGCGCTGGTCATGGCCGATATCGACTTCTTCAAGCATTTCAACGATATGCACGGCCATCTGACGGGCGATCAGGTGCTCCGGCTGGTCGCCAGGACGATGAAGGACAAGTTCAAGGACAAGGCGATCATCACCCGCTTCGGCGGCGAGGAGTTCGCCATCATCCTGCCCGAAGCCGACGTCGTCGCCGGCAAGTTCGGCGCCGAGACCGTGCGTCAGGCGCTGCTGACCCGCGAGCTGGTGAAGCGCTCGACCAATGAGAGCCTCGGGCGCATCACGATCTCGCTCGGCGTCTCGGTCTACCGGCGCGGCGACACGGCCAGCTCGATCGTCGAGCGGGCCGACAACGCGCTGCTGCAGGCCAAGCGCGACGGCCGCAACCGGACCGTCACCGAGGACGCGGTGGTCAGCGCGGCGAAGGTCGCCTGAGCGGCCGGCCGCGCTTTCCCAGCGCGGCCTCCCGTGCCGCCGCGAGCGCCAGTCCGGTGAAGCGGCGCAACACCTCCTCGTCGTCGAAAGCGGCGGCCGGCAGACGCCAATAGCTCAGCTCGCGGTCCCGGCTGCGCGCGCTGTAGCGGAACGGCTCGCTGCCGGCCGCCGCGAACTCCGGACGGGTCGCCTCGGTCGTCTTCAGGAAGATCTCGCCGTCGAAGGCGAGCGCGAACATCGCCTCGCCGGCATAGACGCCGAGCCCGCCGAACATGCGGCGTGTCCGCACGGACGTCACCGGCGCGAACACTTCCGCGACCGCGGCGGCGTCCATGCCGGCGCTACTGCGCGGCGAGCGCGCTCTCCGAGCGCGGCCGGATCTCGACCGATTCGCCGCAGCCGCAGGCCGAAACCTGATTCGGATTGTTGAAGACGAAGGTCGAGGAGAAGCGGTCGGTCCTGAAATCGAGCTCGGTGCCGAGCAGGAACAGCACCGCCTTGGCGTCGACGATCACGGTCGCGTCCTTCTCGGTGACGACCTCGTCGCCCTTCTCGAGCGCGCGCGCGACCTCGAAAGTGTACTCCATGCCGGCGCAACCGCCCTTCTTGACGCCGACGCGCAGGCCGAGCGCGGGGGCATCGGGGTTGTCGCGCGCCGATTGCGCCATGATCTCGCGAATGCGCGCAGCGGCGGCATCGGTCAGCGAGACCACCTTCAGGCCGGGTATCGAAAACATCCTCGTCCCTCCTCGACCGGATTCAAGGTCCGGTGAAAACAGGATTGCCGACAACAACATAGGGATTGGCGGGCGGAACGTCGAGATGCGCCGGCCGGGACGGCGCCATTTGCCTGCGTCCGTTGCGTGCGGCGCCCGCCCGTGCACTCTGCCCTGATCCGTTCCGCATCCGACAGATGGCCATGACCTCCTACCGCCTGCACCGGCCCGACGCCCTCCGCACCCTCACCCGCGCCATGATCACCGCCGCCGGCTGGAACGAGGCGGAGGCGAAGGAGACGGCCGAGCATCTGGTGCTCGCCAATCTCAGCGGCCATGACAGCCATGGGGTCGGCATGCTGCCGCTCTATTTCAACGCGCTGGCGGACGGCAATCTGACGCCGCACGCCAAGCCCGCCATCCGCAGCGAGGCCGGCCCCTTCCTGATCGTCGACGGCAATGTCGCGCTCGGCCAGCCGACGGCGCGCCTGGCAGTCGACCGCGCCGTCGCGATCGCGCAGACCGGCGGTGTCGCCGTGCTCAACCTGCTCGACGCCCACCATATCGGGCGCATCGGCCATTATTCGGAGGTCGCCGCGGCCGCCGGCCTGATCTCCGTCTTCTGGGTCAATGTCGCCGGCCGGCCGCCGATCGTCGCGCCCTTCGCCGCCAAGCAGGCGCGCTTCGGCACCAATCCGATCTCGACGGGCATTCCGGTGCCGGGCGGCGCGCCGCTGATCCTCGACTTCGCCACGAGCCGCATGGCCCATGGCAAGGCGCGCGTCGCGCTCAACAAGGGCGTCACCGTGCCGGAAGGCTACATCATCGACGGCGAAGGCCGGCCGACGGTCGAACCGAAGCATGTCTTTCCGCAGGCGATCCCCGGCCTGCCGCTCGGCGCGCTCCTGCCGTTCGGCGACCACAAGGGGGCTGGCCTGTCGCTGATCGCCGAGCTGCTCTCGGCCGGGCTGATGGGCGCGGCCCGCATCGACGAGAAGCCGCACAGGAGCTGGATCATCAACTCCCTCTTCGGCGTTCTGATCGACCCGGCCCGGCTCGAACCGGACGCGGAGCTGCGCCGGCAGCGGATCGAGAGCTATCTCGCCTTCGTGCGTGCCGCCGCGCCGCAGGATCCGTCGCAGCCCGTGCTGGCGCCCGGGGACAAGGAGCGCGCGACCAGGACCGAGCGGGAGCGCGACGGCATTCCGCTCGACGATGAGACCTGGTCACAGATCGTCGCCGCCGCCAGGGCCCATGGCGTCGACGCCGAGAGCTTCTAACAGCCGTTAGTCTGACGATCCTCGCGATCGCGCATGTGCTGCTCGGCCCCCGTCTGCTGCGCCAGCCAGGGCTCGCGCCGGATCGTCCAGAGTTCGTAGGCCGGGACGAGTTCGGTCGGCGGGCGGTCCAATGTGCCGAGCTTGATCTCGATCTCGTCGGACCCGTCCGCCCAGCAGAACAGCGGCGAGCCGCAGCTCGGGCAGAAGCGCTCGCCCCCGGCCCGGCTCTGCCAGCAGCCGAGCTCGCCCGACAGGGTGGCGCTGGCCCTCGGCCAGATGCCGAAGAAGGAGAAGGTCGAGCCGGAGCCCTTGCGGCAGGTCTCGCAATGGCAGATGCCGACGCGGACCGGCTCGCCGTCGAGCTCGTAGCGGACCTGCCCGCAATTGCAGCCACCGGACAGTTTCATTGTCGCCCTCGCATTCGGATTGAGCGCCTCGCGGCAGAGCAGCGGCCCAGCCGGCCAGCTCAGTGGCCGGGGAGGTCCGGCATCATAGTCAAACAGCAGGCCGAGACAGAGATCGTCAGGTATGCTCGCGGCAACGCCGGACCGAAGGCCCGCGCCGATACGGCTCCGGACATCTCCGGGTCGCCCTCCGGGCTATCAGGCGACCCGATTCAGCGCTCCGCCACGGCAGGACAGCATGACCCTCGACGACTACAACGCCTTCTGCGCCGCCCTGCCCGCCACCAGCCATGTCGTGCAATGGGGCGGGGCCGATGTCTGGAAGGTCGGCGGCAAGGTGTTCGCGATCGGCCGCGACGATGCCGAGGGCGCACTCTTGGTCTCGTTCAAATGCTCGCCCATGGCCTATGAGATGCTGCGCGATGCGCCCGGCTGCCGCCCGGCTCCCTATCTCGCCTCGCGCGGGATGAAATGGATCCAGCGCTTCTCCGACGAAGGCCTGCCGGACGACGCCTTCCGCGACTATCTGCGCGAGAGCCACCGTCTGGTCGCCGCCGGGCTGACGCGCAAGCTGCGTGCGGAGCTGGGGCTCGGCTGACCACCGCGTCATTCCCGGGCGAAGCGCGGCGCAGGCCCGAGAACCCCGTGACGACGGGGCGCCGTTCAGAGCCTCTTCCGGCCTGAGAAGCTCGGGTCGCGCCCGAGCATGACGAGCATTCCCTAAACCGTCGCCTCGCCCTTCAGCACCGGCACGCAGCCGCCGCCGACGGTGGCGCGGATCTCGGCGCCCACACGGCGCGCCGTCACCTGCAGCAGGCTCGGCCGGCCCATTTCGACGCCCTGCGCAATCTCGAAGGCGAGGCTGTCCCTGTCCGAGAGCGACAGGGTCAGTGCCGCCAGCGTCGCGCTCGCGCTGCCCGTCGCCGGGTCCTCCCAGGTACCGGCGAGCGGCGCGAACATGCGGGCCCGGACAGTGCCGCCGACCCAGGCGTAGAAGAAGATCGAGAGGCGGCCTTCGAGGCCGGGATTGGCCTGCGCCAGGCGGCGATAGGCCGCGATGTCCGGCGTCGCCCGCGCCAGCGCCTCCGGCGCGACCTCGGCCAGCACGAACTTGACGCCGAGAGAGGCCTGCTGCGGCGGGTGACGGCCAGTGAGCACGTGCTGCGGGCCGAGCCCGGCGCAGGCCGCGATCGCGTCGGCGGGCAGCTGGATGCCGAGCGAGAGCGCCTGCGGCGCGGCGATGGTGGCGCCGGTCACCAGCCCGTCGGCGTCGCGCGCGACCCGGACCTCGACCAGGCCTGCGAGCTCCTCGAACAGCAGGAGGCCGTCGCTGTCGCGGCCGTGGGCGGCGAGCACGCAGGCGGTGCCGACATTGGGGTGGCCGGCGAAGGGCATCTCGGCCGTGCGGTGGAAGATGCGCACGCGGGCGGTGTTGGCCGGATCGTCCGGCGGCAGCACGAAGGTGGTCTCGCTGTAGTTCATCTCCGCGGCCAGCGCCTGCATCTGCGCGTCGGAAAGGCCGCGTGCATCGGTGAAGACGGCGAGCTGGTTGCCGCCGAAGCGGCGGTCGGTGAAGACGTCGACGGTCTCGAAGGGATAAGACGGCATGGCGGTCTCCGGCGGCCTGATCAGGCCCGGAGACTGCCATCCGGGGCAGCGCCGGAGAAATCAGGATTCGGAATGCGACCGATAACGCCGAGGCGGGCTCAGGCCCACCAGCGCTCGCCGACCGGGAACCGGCCCGCGGCATCCTCGATCACCTGGCCGAGCGAGAACAGCGTCTCCTCGTCGAAGGGCCGGCCGATCAGCTGCAGGCCGAGCGGCAGGCCCTGGCTGTCCAGCCCCGCCGGAACGGCGATGCCGGGCAGGCCGGCCATGTTCACCGTCACGGTGAAGACGTCGTTGAGATACATCTCGACCGGGTCCTCCGAGCCCTTCTCGCCGATGCCGAACGCCGCGGACGGCGTGGCAGGCGTCAGGACCGCATCGATGCCCTGGTCGTAGACCTGTTCGAAGTCGCGCTTGATCAGCGTGCGCACCTTCTGGGCGCGCAGGTAATAGGCGTCGTAATAGCCCGAGGACAGCACATAGGTGCCGATCATGATGCGGCGCTTGACCTCGGCGCCGAAACCGGCGGCGCGGGTCTTCTCGTACATCTCGACGATGTCGCGGCCCTGCTCGCGCAGGCCGTAGCGGACGCCGTCATAGCGGGCGAGGTTGGACGAGGCTTCCGCCGGCGCGACGATGTAATAGGCCGGCAGCGCGTATTTGGCGTGCGGCAGCGAGATCTCGACGATCTCGGCGCCGGCCGCCCTCAGCCAGTCGATGCCCTGCTGCCAGAGCGCGTCGATCTCGGCGTTGAGGCCCTCAAGCCGGTACTCCTTCGGGATGCCGATCCGCATGCCCTTGACCGAGCGGCCGACCGCCGCCTCGTAATCCGGCACCGGCCGGTCGACCGAGGTGGTGTCCCTGGGGTCGTGCCCGGCCATGGAGCGGAGCATCACGGCCGTATCGCGCACGGTCTTGCCGATCGGCCCGGCCTGGTCCAGCGAGGACGCGAAGGCGACGATGCCCCAGCGCGAGCAGCGGCCATAGGTCGGCTTGATGCCGACCGTGCCGGTGAAGGCGGCCGGCTGCCGGATCGAGCCGCCGGTGTCGGTCGCGGTCGCGGCGAGGCAGAGATGGGCGGCCACCGCCGCCGCCGAGCCGCCGGAGGAACCACCCGGAACCAGATGATTGCCTTCGATCGCGCCGGCCGCCCCTGCCCCTACATTCGACCCCTGGCGGCGCCAGGGATTGACCACCGGGCCGAAAGCCGAGGTCTCGTTCGACGAGCCCATGGCGAACTCGTCATTGTTGAGCTTGCCGAGCATGACGGCGCCGTCGCGCCAGAGCTGAGAGGAGACGGTCGATTCATAGGGCGGCACGAAATTGCCGAGGATGCGCGAACAGGCGGTGGTGCGCACGCCCTTGGTCGCGAACAGGTCCTTGATGCCGAGCGGCAGGCCCTCGAGCGGGCCGGCCTCGCCCTTCGCCAGCTTCTCGTCGGAGGCGGCGGCCTGCGCCAGCGCATGCTCGGGCGTCTCCAGCACATAGGCGTTGAGCGCGCGCGCCTGCTCGACGGCGGCGATGTGGGCCCTGGTCAGCTCGGTGGCGGAAAACTGCTTGGCCTTCAGCCCGTCGCGGGCCTCGGTCAGGGTCAGGCGGGTGAGATCGGTCACGGGGATTGTCCGGTTCTGGCAAGCGGAAGGAAGCCCCCGGATCGTGCTCCACACGTCCGGGGATGGTCGAACGAGCGCGTCAGGCGCTCACTCGATCACCTTCGGCACCATGAAGTAATGGTCCTCTGAGGCGGGCGCGTTCGCGACGATCTCGTCGGCGATCTCGCCGTCGTTCACGACGTCCTGGCGCTTCTTCATCACCATCGGCGTCACCGAGGTCATCGGCTCGACCCCGGAGACGTCGACCTCGGCCAGCTGCTCGACGAAGCCCAGGATGGCGTTGAGCTCGGCTTGCAGCTTCGGCACATCCGCATCATCGACGGCGATGCGCGAGAGATGCGCGACGCGTTTGACGGTGGCGGCGTCGACCGACATGGGCGGGGCTCCTGAAAGGATCGGCGCAGCGGCGCCGGCAGTGGTTCGCCAGCGCTATAGCGCGCGGGCACAAGGAAAGTAAGTAAGCGTTTATTGATCTGCGTGCGTCGTTGCGAGCGAAGCGAAGCAATCCGGGAGGATTGTCGAACCTTCCTGGATTGCGTCGTCGCTGTGCTCCTCGCAACGAGGGGGCGCGCTCAGATCGTCACCGCCCTGCCCTTCTCCGGCACCAGGGCCTCGATGCCGCTGCCCTTCAGCCCCTCGACGAAGGCGCCAGCATCCTTGGCGATGATCGGGAAGGAGCCGTAATGGCTCGGAATCGCGATCTTCGGCTTGACGAAGCGGGTCATCGCCAGCGCCGCCGTCTTCGCGCTCATCGTGAAGCGGTCGCCGATCGGGCAGATGCAGATCTCGACGCCGTGGATTTCCGCGAGCAGCGCCATGTCGGAGAAGATGTCGGTGTCGCCCATGTGCCAGAGCGTCTTCTCGCCGCGAGCCTTGACGATCGCGCCATTGGCGCTGCCGACCGGAACGGTCACGCCCGCCTCGCCCATGCCGGCGGAATGGTCGGCCCGGGTGAGCGTCACGGAGAAGGCGCCGAGATCGACGGTGCCGCCGGTGTTCATCGGCTGGAACGCCTTCAGCCCCTTGGAGGCGAGGTGCATGCACAGATCGTAATTGGTGATCACGGTGGCGTCGTTCGCCGCCGCGATGGCGAGCGAGTCGCCGACATGGTCGCCATGGCCATGGGTCACGACGATATGGCTGACGCCCCTGGCGGCTGCCGCGGCATCGCCCTCGAAGGCCGGGTTGCCGGTGAAGAACGGATCGATCAGGACCGAGGCGCCGGGCAGGTCGAGCCGAAAAGCCGAATGGCCGAACCAGGTGAGCTGCATGATGGTCTCCGTGACAGGCTGCGCCGGCACGGTATAGCCGGGCTGGCCGGCTCAATCGAGATGGGTGGTCGGTAGAGGTCGTTCCAATTGGGATTGGCGCGTTCGATCAGGGCGATTTTCCAAGCGCGGCGCCAATGCTTCATGCGCTTTTCGTGAGCGATGGCTTCACTCGGATCGGCGAAAGCCTCCGCGTAGACGAGCCGCATGACGCGATAACGCCGGGCGAATTCAGAACCGCGACCGTCGCGATGTTCGTCGACGCGCTTCGACAGAGAGTTCGTCACGCCGACATACAATGTGCCATTCTTCTGACTCGCGAGAATGTAGAGCCACATAACCCTACCCTAGTCGTCCCGGGCGAAGCGGCACAGCCGCGCAGACCCGGGACCCATGCCTGATGATAGCGAGATTGGCCTGACCGTCACAGCGCCGATCGCAACTGGATCAGTGTTCAGGCATGGGTCCCGGGTCTCCCTGCGGTCGCCCGGGACGACCAGTCTCTTCTGATCGAGGAGTTTTTCGATGACCGACGCAGCCACCCTCGCCCGCAGGATCGCCCAGGGGCGCGGCGACGAGCCTGCCGATCTCGTCATCCGCGGCGGGCAGATGCTCGACCTCGTCTCGGGCGATCTCGTTGCGACCGATATCGCTCTCTGCGGCGACTGCATCGTCGGCACCCATGGCCGCTACGAAGGCAAGAAGAGCTTCGACGCGACCGGGCTGATCGCGGTCCCCGGCTTCATCGACACGCATCTGCACGTCGAATCCTCGCTGGTCACGCCGCTCGAATTCGAGCGCTGCGTGCTGCCGCACGGCGTCACCACCGCGATCTGCGATCCGCACGAGATCGCCAACGTGCTCGGCGCCGAGGGCATCCGCTATTTCCTCGACTGCGCCGAGGTCATGCGCATGGACCTGCGCGTGCAGCTCTCCAGTTGCGTGCCGGCGACGCATCTGGAGACGGCGGGCGCGGCGCTGGAAGCGGCCGACCTCACCCCGTTCATGGACCATGCCAAGGTAATCGGGCTCGCCGAGTTCATGAACTTCCCAGGCGTCCTCCATCGCGACCCCGGCTGCCTCGCCAAGCTGGAAGCCTTCTCGCGGCGGCATATCGACGGCCATGCGCCGCTGGTGCGCGGGCATGACCTCAACGGCTATCTTTCCGCCGGCATCCGCACCGACCACGAGACGACGACCGCCGAGGAGGCCCGCGAAAAGCTCGCCAAGGGCATGGCGATCCTGATCCGCGAGGGCTCCGTCTCCAAGGATCTGCATGCGCTGATCCCGCTGATCAGCCGCGATGCCTCGCCCTTTCTCGCCTTCTGCACCGACGACCGCAATCCGCTCGACATCGCCGAGGAAGGCCATCTCGACCACATGATCCGCACCGCGATCGCGCGCGGCGCCGACATGCTCGCCGCCTATCGTATCGCCAGCCTCTCGGCGGCGCGGAATTTCGGCCTGTTCGATCGCGGCTTCATCGGTCCCGGCAAGCGCGCCGACATCGTGCTGGTCGATGACCTCGCCGCTTGCCGGGTCAGGCGGGTCTTCGCCGGCGGACGGCTGGTCGAGGACGCGCTGTTCGCCGACAGGAAGACCGTGCCGCCCGTAGGCCTCGGCAGCGTCCACAGCCGGCAGCTCGGCCCCGAGGATTTCGCGGTGCGGGCCCGCGACGGCGAGACCCCGGTGATCGGGGTCGTGCCGGGCCGGATCATCACCGAGCGTCTCGCCATGCGGCTGCCGCAGCGCGACGGCCTCGCCCTGCCCGATCTCGGGCGGGATGCGGTCAGGGTCACGGTGATCGAGCGCCATGGCCGCAGCGGCGGCATCGCCGGCGGCTTCGTCCATGGCTTCGGCATGAAGCATGGCGCCATCGCCTCCTCGGTCGGCCATGACAGCCACAATCTCTGCGTCGTCGGCGTCGACGAGGCCTCGATGGCGGCGGCGGCCAATCGGCTGATCGAGACCGGCGGCGGTTTCGCGGTGGCCGATGGCGGCGAGGTGACGGCCGATCTCGCCCTCCCGGTCGCCGGGCTGATGAGCGATCAGCCCTTCGAGACGGTGCGGCACGGCCTGGAGGCTCTGCGCGCGGCGGCCAAAGCGCTCGGCGTCGTGCTGGCCGAGCCCTTCCTGCAGGTCGCCTTCCTGACGCTGCCGGTGATCCCGCATCTGAAGATCACCGACAAAGGCCTTGTCGACGTTGACCGATTCGACTTCGTTTGAGCCTCGTCGTCATTCTCGGGCGAAGCGAAGCGCAGATCCGAGAATCTCATGACCAGAAGGCGCTGACCGGAGCCTTCTTTGGCCTGAGATGCTCGGGTCGAGCCCGAGCATGACGTGCTCTCTCAGAGATCGACCGCGATCCCCTCGGCCCGCGCCCTGGCCCGCAGGGCATAGCGCCGCATGCCGGGCAGCCGCGTGCCGGGCTGCTCCTCGATGGCGCCCGCCAGGGTCCTCATGCGCTCGCTGAACCAGTTGCCGCCCATGCCCGCCGGATCGATGGCGAGGATGAGCTGGCCGGTGTCGGGCGGGCCGCCCTGGTCGTCGAGGAAGGACGAGGCCTGGAAGGCGAAATGCGTGCCGACCAGCGCGGCCGCGAGAATCTCGACCATCATGGCGAGCGTCGCGCCCTTGGCGTCGCCGAGCGGCACCATGGTGCCGGCGAGCGCGGCGGCCGGATCGGTGGTCGGATGGCCGGCGGCGTCGAGCGCCCAGCCTTCCGGGATCGTCTCGCCCTTCTGCCTGGCGGCGACGATCGGTCCGCGCGCGACCTTGGACAGGGCCATGTCGATCACCAGCGGCTCGCGGCCCGGCAGCGGCGCGGCGAAGGCGATCGGATTGGTGCCGAAGACCGGCCTGGCGCCGCCCCAGGGCGCGATCGCTCCCGGCGTGTTGGCGAAGAGCAACGCCACCAGCCCCTGCTCCGCCAGCCGCTCGACATGCAGGCCGGCGGCGCCGCAATGGTTCGAGCGGCGGATCGGCGCGGCGGCGATGCCCTGGCTGCGGGCGATCTCGGGCAGTTCGATCACAGCGAGGTCGATGGCCGGGTAGGCGAAGCCATGGGCGGCGTCGATCGCGAGCACGCCGGGCCTGGGCTGGCGCGCGATCGGCACGGCAAGGCCATCGATCTTGCCGGCACGCAGCATGGAGAGATAGGTCGGGACGCGCGAGAGGCCATGGCCCTTCAGCCCGTCCGCCTCGGCCATGACGAGCGCCAGCGCGACCGAGGCGGCGTTGGCGGGCGAGGCGCCGGCGGCGATGAAGAGGTCGGCGACCTTCTGCTCGGCCTGCTCGAGCGACAGCCGGGTCATGCCCGCCCCTCCAGCGCCGCCATCACCCGCTCGGCGACGAGGCCGGAGACGCGGCCGTTCGATTCCACGGTATTTCCGGCGATATGCGGCGTCAGGATCAGGTTGGGCGTGCCGGCGAAGAGTTTTGCGCCATCGGACTTCAGCGGCTCCTGCTCGAAGACGTCGAGCGCCGCGCCGCCGAGGCGCCCGCCCTTCAACGCCGCGACCAGCGCCGCCTCGTCCATGATGCCGCCGCGGGCCGCGTTGATCAGGATGGCGTCGGGCTTCATCCTGGCGAAGGCGGCCTCGCCGATCAGCCCGCGCGTCTCCGGCGTCAGCGGCAGATGGATCGAGATCACGTCCGAGGTCGAGAGCAGCGGGTCGAGGTCGAGCCTCTCGATACCATGCCAGACCGGCGCCTCGGCCGGCACGTAGGGGTCGTAGGCCGCGACCGTCATGCCGAGCGCCCGGGCGTGCCGCGCCAGGTCACGCGCGATCGCGCCGAAGCCGACGAGCCCGATGCGCTTGCCGGCGATCTCGCGGCCGATCAGCTTCGTCTTGGGAAACTCCCCGGCGAGCATCGCCGCATTGGCGAAATAGGCTCCGCGCAGCAGCGCCATCGCCGTGCCGATCACGTATTCGACCACGGAGAGGCTGTTGGCGCCGGTCGCGGGGAAGACCTGGATGCCGCGCGCGGCACAGGCCTCCATGTCGATATTGTCGAGCCCGACGCCGAGGCGGCCGACGACCTGGAGCTTCTTCGCCGCGGCCAGAACGGCGCCGCGGAGCTGCGTCTGGTTGCGCACGATCAGGGCCGGGATGTCCGCCACCAGCCGCGCCAGCTCGTCCGGCCTGCCGAACAGCTCCGGATCGTGATGCACGCTGTAGCGGGCCTTCAGTGCCGCCACCGCCGCCTCGTCCATGAATTCCGTAATGACGATGTCGGTCATGGCAAGATCCGCCGTGGGTTCGGTCAACCGAGCAGGAGGAGCCCGCTCGTGGCGACGACGAGGATGACGAGGCTCGTGCCGGTGACCACGGCGAGGTGCCGCCAGCCGAGCCGCGCCATCGCCGCGATCGAGGTGCCGAGGCCGAGCGCCGCGATCGCGATCAGCAAGCCCCAGCGCGAGGCTTCGAGCAAGACGCCGCGCAGCGGCTGGTAGAAGCCGGCCAGCGCCGGCTGCGTGGCGAGCACGCTGTTCACCAGGCACATGATCAGGAAGACGAAGGCGAAGACCGGGACGGGCACCTTCGCCTGGCCGTGCTCGCCGCCATGGCGCGTCAGCCACCAGCCGACGATCAGCACCGAGGGCAGCAGCAGGAAGACCCGGAACAGCTTGACGATCACCGCCGCGTTCGCCGCCTCGTCGGAAACGGCCTGGCCGGCGCCGACGACCTGTGCGACGTCGTGGATGGTGGCGCCCAGCATCACCCCCGTCTGCTGCTGCGAGAGGCCGAGCCAGGCGCAGAGCAGCGGATAGGCCAGCATCGCGACCGTCGCGAGCACGTTCATGGCGATCACGGTGAAGGCGGTGTCGGCGGCCTTGTCGCGATAGTCGGGGACGACGGTCGCGGTTGCGAGCGCGGCCGAGGCGCCGCAGACCGCGGTGGCGACGCCGCCGAGCGCTCCGACGCCCGGCTCGCGGCCGAGCAGGCGTGCCAGAGCGAAGCCGGTGACGACAGTCGCCGCCATCGAGAGGATGACGAGCAGCGCTGTGCTCAGGCCGAGCGCGACGATATCCCCGAGCGCGACGCGCAGGCCGAGCAGCGCGATCGCCCAGCGCAGCAGCTTCTTGACGCAGAAGGTCATGCCCGAGGCGAAGCGCGTCGTGTTCGCGAGCGGGTGCAGCACCATGCCGATCACCAGGGCGATGACCACGGCGGGGATGCCGACGCGCCCGCCGGCGAGCTGCTTCAGCACAGGCTCGGCCAGGACGGAGGCGAGCGCCACCGCGGTCGACAGCGCGATGCCCGGCAGCAGCGGGCCGAGCCCTCTGGTCAGGCGCAAGGCGGCTGCTTCGGTCATGACGTCAGATCGATCCGGTACATAAGCCGTTCCTCGGGCCCGTAGAACGGCGCGACGAAGCTCTCGACGAAGCGCCCGCCATTCTTCTCGATGATCCGCCGCGAGGCCGCATTGGCGCTGTCGCAGGTGATGCTGACATATGGCAGGCCGACGGCGCGCGCCTCCGAGAGCATGCCCGCGAGCGCCGCGCTGGCGTAGCCGCGCCCGGAATGCTCCGGCAGGACGGTGTAGCCGATATGGCCGAGCACATGCACCGGCAGGGCGGTCACCGGCCTGCCGGCCTCGTCCTCCTGCCAGCGCAGGTTGATATGGCCGACGAAGCACGGCTCGGGCCGGTCCGTGGCGACGATCCAGCGGATGATGTCGGGCAGGCGCGCGACCTCGCTGCCGTCGTGCAGGCGGATCGTGCCGCCGCGCCCGTTCAGCCTGGCGAGGAAGGCGTCGGGATCGGCCGCGATCGCCGCGAGCTGCTCGGGCGCGACGTTGCGGACGGTGTTGGGGGACCAGCCCGCCTCCAGCGCCCGGATATAGGCGGGCAGCACCTCCCGCCCCGGCGCATGCAGTGAAACGATCCCGTCCGACACCCTGTCCCGCTCCGTCGCGTCCGGAGGCCGTGCGCCTCAGGCGCTGCGATATAGCTTGGTCATCGAGAATTCGCGATGGCCGAGCGCCTCGGAAGCCGTCAGGCGGCCATTCGCCGTACGCACGATGGTCTCGATCAGCGCATCGCCCGCCTGGGGAATGGTCAGGTCGCGGCGCAGGATGCCGGAGACGTCGAGATCGATATGCTCCGGCATGGTGCGGATGGTCTTCGGATTGCCGCTGATCTTGATGACCGGAACGATCGGGTTGCCGATGACGTTGCCCTGCCCGGTCGGAAAGGTGTGCACGACATAGCCGCCGGCGGCCATCAATGTCACGCACTCCGCCGCCGCCGAGGAGGTGTCCATGTAATACAGGCCCGGCCCGCTCGCGGGCGTCTCCGCCGGCGCGAGGATGTCGATGAACCTGCACTCGCGGCCGATCTTCTCGAGATTGCCGAGCGCCTTCTCCTCGATCGTGGTCAGGCCGCCGGCGATATTGCCCTTGGTCGGCTGCGAATCGGAGAGGTCGTCGGTCTTGTGCGCCTCGATGACCTCGTCCTGGTAGGCCTTCCACATCTTGTACCAGCGCTCGCCGAGTTCGGGCGTCGCCGCGCGGGCCTTGCACAGATGCTCGGCCCCGGTGATCTCCGAGGTCTCGCCGAAGACGCCGTAGATGCCGCGCGGAATCCACTTGTCGTACATGTTGCCGACCGTCGGGCAGGAGGACAGGCCGGTCGTGGTGTCCGACTCACCGCATTTGGTCGAGACCCAGAGCTCCTCGATGCCGCATTTCACCCGCGGCAGCTCGCTCGCCCATTGCACGAACTCCTTGGCGACATAGGAGGCCCTGGCGATGGTGGCGATGTCGCCATGCCCCTCGATGCCGAAGCCGACCACCGGCTTGCCCGTGCCGGCGATGCCGTCCACGACGCGCTTCGTCCAGCCGTCCTCGATGCCGATGACGACGACGGCAGCGACATTGGGATTCGAGCCCGTGCCGATCAGCGTGCGGAAATGCAGGTCGAGATCCTCGCCGAACTGCAGGCGGCCATAGGCATGCGGGATCGCGAGCGTGCCCTTGATGTTGTTGGCGACGGCCTCGCAGGCGGCGTTGGAGAGATCGTCGAGCGGCAGCAGCAGTACATGGTTGCGCACGCCGACGCGGCCGTTCTCGCGGCGCCAGCCCGTGAAGGAATCGAGGCTGCGGCCGGTCGGGCGCCTGACGATGGGCGCCTTGAATTCGGGCGCCTCGATCTTGCGGCCCTTCACCCGGGCGAGCTTGCCTTTGGCGAGGTCGAAATTGGCGACGATGGAGGACATCACGGTTTCCTGGAGGTTGGCGGCTCGACCCTGGAGGGAGCCTCGAAGTCGGGATGGAGGAAGGTTGGAGCCGGATCCGGCCGGGTTGCTTCGACCCGGTCCGTACGGCCTCCGGCGCTCACCAGCGCTTGGTCCTGACATTGTGGACGTGGAGATGCTCGCCCTTGCCGATATCGGCGGTCGCCTTGCCGACGTCCTGGCCGTATTTCCAGATCGTGTCGCCCTTCTTGATGTCCCTGAGCGCGACCTTGTGGCCGATCGGGATGTCCATCTTGGCGGTCAGGCGGAAGTCGGAATTGTCGTGAGTGACGACGCCGAGCATGTCGGTGCCGGCCTTCAGCCCCTCGACGACGACGACGCCGACCGTGTCCTTCTTCTCGTGCACCAGCAGATGCGGCTTGCTCATGGCGGGCTCCCTGACCGTTCCCGGTGATCTCCACGGCGCGCCGCTCGCGAAATCGGGCTCGACGTGGCTGGCGCCAAGTCTTATATAAGACATATGAGTGTGCACAAGCTCGAAATCGCAAAGCCGCCGCGCGAGCCGGACACGCCCGAAACGCTCGGTTTCCGGCCGCTCTATCGTCAGGTGAAGGCGATCTTCGTGCGCAGGCTGGTCGACGGGGTCTGGGCGCCGGGAGCAGCGCTGCCGAGCGAGGGACAGCTCGCCGCCGAGATCGGGGTCAGCCAGGGGACGGTCCGCAAGGCGCTCGACGAGCTCGCCGCCGAGAACCTCGTGGTGCGGCGCCAGGGCCGCGGCACCTTCGTCGCCGAGCATGACGAACGCCGCATCCTGTTCCAGTTCTTCAAGCTGGCGCCCGACCGCGGCGAACCGCGCTTTCCCGACAGCGTCGTCCTCTCGGTGACGACCGGTTCCGCCGACGAGGCGGAGCGCGCAGCGCTCGACCTCGCCGAGGGCGCCACGGTCGTTCGCATCCGGCGGCTGCGCTCGTTCGACGGCGCGCCGCTGATCGTCGAGACGCTGAGCCTGCCCGAACAGCTGTTCCCCGACCTGTCGCAGGGGCCGATTCCGAACAATCTCTATGCGCTCTATGCCGGCCGTTACGGCATCACCGTCGCCAATGCCCGCGAGCGACTGAAGGCGGTGGCGCTGGGGCCCGACGACGCCGCCGCGCTCGGCGTGGCGGCGGGTGAGCCGGCATTGCAGATCGACCGCATCGCCCTTTCGCTCGACGGAAACCCCGTCGAACGCAGGCTCAGCCTGTGCCTGACCGAGGAGGTCCACTACCTGTCCGACCTTCGCTGACCCCCCTCGCCTGCGCGCACCCCGTTTCGGCCGATCGCCGAATCCGACGTGCAGGCAGGCTGTTGCCCGACATTTCCAATGTTTCGCTCGAAACGAGCGGCCAGAGACGAGGATTGAAGACCGAGGATTTCGACCAAGCCGACGCAGAGCGGCGCCATACCGGAGGACACGAATGATCATGCATTTTCGCAGGTTCCTCACGACGCGCCGCGGCGCCCTGGCCGGATTGTTCCTGCTGGGATTCGGCCCACCGGCCCTGGCACAGGGCTTTCCGAGCAAACCGGTCACGCTGATCGTTCCCTTCGCAGCCGGCGGGCCGAGCGACGTGATCGCGCGCCTGCTCGGCGAGCATATGGGCCGTACGCTCGGCCAGCAGATCGTGGTCGAGAACATCGCCGGCGCCGGCGGGACCGCCGGTGCCAAGCGGCTCGTCACGGCGACGCCCGACGGCTACACGCTGCTGATCCACCATCTGGCGCTGGCGGCGGCGCCGGCGCTCTACAGCAATCTCGGCTACGAGACGCAGACCGCCTTCGCCCCGGTCGGCCTGGTCAACACCGGCCCGATGGTGATCGCCGGCAAGCTCGCCTTGCCGCCGGTCGACGGCAAGGCCTTCTTCTCCTATGCGAAGCAGCAGGCCGAGAAGCTCACCGTCGCCCATGCCGGCGTCGGCTCGAACGCGCATCTGTGCGCCGTCCTGATCTCGCAGGCGCTCGGGGCGAAATTCCCGCAGGTCGCCTATCGCGGCACCGGGCCGGCGATGAACGATCTCGTCGGCGGCCAGGTCGACGTGCTCTGCGACCAGTCGACCACGGCGGTGCCGCAGATCCTGTCGGACAAGATCCGCGCCTATGCCGTGACCTCGCCGGAGCGGCTCGGCGTGCTTCCGAACGTCCCGACCTCGCGCGAGGCCGGGACTGAGATCGACATGACGATCTGGCACGGCCTCTACGCTCCGAAGGGAACGCCTGCCGCAGCGCTCGACAAGCTCAACGGCGCCTTGCAGGCGGCGCTGAAGGACCCTGCCGTGCTCGAGCGCTTCAAGGCGGTCGGCACCAGCGCCTTCCCGCCAGCCGACTGGACCCGGGAGGCCCACGCCAGGCGCTTCGCGGCCGAGGTCGCGAAATGGGGGACGGCTCTGAAGGCCGCCGGCCTGACGCCGCAAACCGTCAACTGAGCCGCGGGCCGCTCGCCTGCACGGGCGGCCCGTGCTACCGGCCCAGGATGACAGGCAATCTCGTCACCCTCGACCAGTTCCTCGCCCTGCCCGAGCGGGCTCGCCTGCTCGGGCTCGATCTCGGCACCAAGACGATCGGCCTCGCCCTCTCCGACGTCGAGCGCCGGATCGCGACGCCGCTCCAGACCATCCAGCGCGTCAAGTTCAGGCAGGATGCCGCGGCGCTGCTGAAGATCGCCGACCTGCACGCCATCGCCGGGCTCGTCATCGGCCTGCCGCTCAACATGGACGGCAGCGAGGGCCCGCGCGCGCAGTCGACCCGCGCCTTCGTGCGCAACCTCGCGCCGCTGACGGCTTTGCCGATCGTGTTCTGGGACGAGCGGATGTCGACGCTCGCCGTCACGCGCACCTTGCTGGACGCCGATGCCTCCCGGGCCCGGCGCGCCGCCGTCGTCGACAAGATGGCGGCCGCCTATATCCTGCAAGGCGCGCTCGACCGGCTCGCGCGCCTTGGCTCGGATGCGAGCGACCGCGAGGAAGACTTTCCCGGGCCGGTCAGGGAATGACGTAGCCGCGCTTGATCGCCTTCTTCTGCGCGTCGCGGTGATTCTTGAGCGCCTGCTTCTGTTCCTCGATGGTCATGCGGTTGACCGGATTGCCGCGGCCATAGCCGCCACCGTAGCCGCCGCCATAGCCATAATCGCCACGATAGCCGCGGTCGCGCCGGCCCTGGTCGTAGCCGCGATCATAGCCCCGGTCATAGCCGCTGCGCCGGCCATAGCCGTCATCGTAATAATACTGGGCCATTGCGGCGCCGGAACAGAACACCGCCAGGGCGGCCGCACCGCAGCCGGACAGCAGCGTCTTGAACGAGGGCATCATCGTCTTTCTCCAGGGTCGGCAACGCGACGGCCCCGGAATCGGGGTCGATCGCTGCCGCAGGCCACGAAAAGGGCCGCTGCCATCGTTCGACGGCAGCAGCCCTGAAAGCCTAGACGGCAGGCGTTCAGAATGAATTAAGGCTAAATGCCCGGGCAAGCTTCAGCGGTAGCTGCCGCCTGCCGGGTCCCGAATGTTGTCGGGATAGTAGCCGTAGTAGCGCGGCGCGTAATAGCGGCGCGGCGCGACATAGACCGGCTCCTCGTAGACATAGCGCGGGGCGTAGCCGTAATCGTAGTCGTAACCATAGACAGGCTCGGCATAGGCGGGACGGCTCGCCGCAATCGCGGCGGCGCCAAGGAGGCCGAGGCCGACACCGGCCGCGACCGCTGCTCCGCGATTGCTGCGCCAGCCGCGCCGGTAATACTGCGTATAGTCGGCCTGCGCGGCGTCGAGGCGGCTCTTGTCGAAGCCGATCGGACGGCCCTCGCCTGCCGTCGCAGGCGCCAGGCCTGCCGCCAGAATGCTGCCGGTGACGGCGAGCGTCACGAGAAGCCGGCTCTTTCCGAGATCTGACATGACATTCTCCTGTCGGCGGAGGACCGCCTTGACGCCCGATCTAGCCCGCCGCGCTTGAACTGGGCCTGAACCGATCGCGGCCAAATTGCGACCGGTCTGGAACGCATGAGCAGGGAAAGAGTTCCTCTCCCGCTCGAGACAGCGAACGATTACAGGCGCTTAGCTCTGGCCGACAGATCGCTGGATGCGCTCGCTCCGTCGGATCTTCAGGGGCGGCGCGACAGGGCGCCGCCGGCGTGGCGCTGCACGACGCCTTCGAGCTCGAGTTCGAGGACGAGGCGGCTGACCTCGCGCACGCTCCTGCCGCTGGCGCGCACGAGATCGTCGAGCGGCAGCGGCGTCGCGCCGATCAGGTCGAGCAGGCTGGCGCGCGGGGCGTCATCGCCTGGAAGCGCCTCCGGCTGCCCGGCTTCGCCGTCCTGCAGATCGGCTTTCGGAGGCGGCGGCACCTCCGGCAGGTCGAGTTCGTCCCAGAGCGCCTGCCGCCCGCGCGGCGGATCGCCGTCTTCGCACGCCAGCATCGGAGCTGGGCGGAACAGGTCGGGCCGCCGGAGCATCGGCGCGAGCGCGTCGACGACATGGGCGGTCTCGGCACAGAGGATCGCGCCCTCTCGGATCAGATGATTGCCGCCTTCCGCACGCGGGTCGAGCGGCGAACCGGGGACGGCAAAGACCTGGCGGCCCTGCTCGTTGGCGAAGCGGGCGGTGATCAGCGACCCCGACTTGCGGGCGGCCTCGACCACCACGGTTCCGAGCGCCAGGCCGGAAACCAGCCGGTTGCGGCGCGGAAAGTCGCGCCCGCGCGGCACCCAGCCGAGCGGCATCTCGCTCACCCCGGCACCACGCGCGCGGATGCGCTCCAGCAAGGCGATGTTCTGCGGCGGGGAGACCTCGTCGAGACCGCCCGCCAGCACCGCGACCGTGCCGCTCTCCAGGCTCGCCTGATGAGCGGCTGTGTCGATGCCGCGCGCCAGGCCGGACACCACGACGAAGCCGGCCTCGCCCAGTTCGCGGGCCAGCGTCGCCGTGAACTTCAGCCCCGCCGCCGAGGCGTTGCGCGAGCCGACCAGCGCGACGCATGGGCGGTTCAGCACGCCCGGATCGCCCTCGACCGCGATCAGCGGCGGCGCCGAATCGATCGCCTGCAGCGGGACGGGATAGACCGGCTCGCCCAGCGCGATCAGATGGGCGCCGCGCCGGCGCAGCGCTTCGAGCTCCCGCTCCGCCTCGGCGGCCGTGCACAATCTGAGCGTTCGCCCGGCCTGGCGGGCGATGTCGGGCAGGGCGTCGAGCGCCTCCGCGACGCCGCCGCAGCGATTGACCAGCATGCGGAACGTCCGCGGGCCGACGCTCTCGCTGCGGATCAGGCGGAGCCAGTCGAGTCGCTGCCGGTCGTCGAGCGCGAAACCGGCCATCGGCATTCAGCCCTTCTGCCCGATCTTGCCTTCCCGGCCGGTCAGCAGCCTGGCGATGTTCTCGCGATGCATGAACCAGAGCAGCACTGCGAGGACCGCCATCAGGCCGGCCATCTGCACGTCGCGGACCCAGAACCAGAGCAGAAGCGGGGTGAGCAGGCTCGCGACCAGGGCCGAAAGCGAGGAATACCTGGTCAGATAGGCGATGCTGATCCAGATCGCGGCGAAGATCAGCGCGATCGAGCCCTTGAGGCCGATCAGGATACCGAGGAAGGTCGCGACGCCCTTGCCGCCCTTGAAGCGCAGCCAGACCGGAAAGAGATGGCCGAGGAAGGCGCCGAGGCCGGCCGCGAGCGCCGCGCCCTTGCTGCCGAGCAGCCAGCCGGCCATGAGGACCGCGGCGGTGCCCTTCAGCATGTCTCCGACCAGCGTCAGCGCGGCCAATTTCTTGTTGCCGGTGCGCAGGACGTTGGTGGCGCCGATGTTGCCGGAGCCGATCGTGCGCAGATCCGGCCCGCCGGAGAGGCGCGTCAGGATGATGCCGAAGGGGATCGAGCCGAGCAGATAGCCGAGGACGAGGGCGGCAAGGCTCACCGGGCCCGAATACGCCCAGCCGAACGTCTCAGCCATGCAACCTCCCCTGCCCGCCACGCAACGAGCTTACGCGGCTTCGCTGCGATACACCACCATGCCGCCGACCCAGGTCGCCTGCACCAGCCCCTGCAGCCGGGCCTCGTCGAAGGGCGAGTTCTTGGCGCGCGATTTGAGCTTGCGCTTGTCGACGACGAACGGCGCGTCGATGTCGATCAAGGCGAGGTCGGCCGGCGCGCCGACCGCGAGGCGGCCGCAACCGAGGCCGAGCAGGTCGGCCGGGCGGCTCGACAGCGCGGCGAACAGGAACGGCAATCCGACCTGCCCGCCATGGTAGAGCCTGAGCGCCGCCGGCAGCAGCGTCTCGATCCCGAGCGCGCCATTGGCGGCCTCCGCGAAGGGCTGGCGCTTGGTTTCGACGTCCTGAGGATCGTGATCGGAGACGATGACGTCGATCAGCCCCTCGGCGATCGCCTCGATCAGCGCGAGCCGGTCGTCCTCATGCCGCAGCGGCGGCGAGACCTTGCAGAAGGTGCGGTATTCGCCGACGTCGTTCTCGTTCAGCGAGAGATTGTTGATCGAGACGCCGCAGGTGACCCTGAGCCCCGCCTCCTTGGCGCGGCGGACCAGATCGAGTGAGTCCGCGCAGGAGATCATGGCGGCGTGATAACGGGCGCCGCTGGCGCGGGCGAGGCGGATGTCGCGCTCGAGCATCACCGTCTCCGCCTCGAGCGGGATGCCGGGCAGGCCCTTGCGGCTGGCGAACTCGCCCTCGTTCATCACGCCGACGCCGCGCAGGTCGGGGTCCTCGACGTGATTCATCAGCAGCGCGTCGAAATCGCGGGCATAGATCATGGCGCGGCGCATCACCTGCGGATTACGCACGCCGCTGGCGCCGTCGCTGAAGCCGACCGCCCCGGCCTCGAGCAGCAGTCCGAACTCGGTGATCTCCTTGCCGGCGAGCCCCTTGGTCAGGGCCGCCGCCGGCAGCACGTTGACGATCGCCTTGTCGCGGGCCCGGCGCCTGATGAAGTCGATGACGGACGGATCGTCGATCGGCGGATCGGTGTCGGGGCGGCAGATCACCGTGGTGACGCCGCCGGCCGCGGCGGCCTGCGAGCCGGTCCCGAGCGTCTCCCGGAACTCGGCGCCGGGCTCGCCGAGGAAGGCGCGCAGATCGACGAGGCCGGGCGCCAGGACGAGACCGTCCGCCTCCTCGACCTCGACGTCCCCCGGCAGAGCCGGGCGATCCCCGCCCCAGTGGATTGCGGCGATCAGCCCGTCCCGGACCAGGACGCTGCCCACGCCCTCGCGGCCCGAGGCCGGATCGACCAGACGCGCGCCGATGATCGCAAGCCCGCTGCTCTCAGCCATCGTTACGCTCGACCTCGTTCCCGCGCGCGCGGCGCTGCATGAAGACCTGATGCCAGAACCCGACCAATCCCCAGACGCCGACGCAGAGCAGCGCGCCGATGAGCGCGATCAGCCAGGTCCAGGCGGAGCGCGGCTCGGCATAGGCGAAGCCGGCGACGACCAGGAGATAGAGGCCGACGAAGACGATCCTCGCCCGGCGCATCTGACGCAGCAGCCAGGCGAGGAAGAGCTCCATCGGGCTCAACCATTGGGGAGGTGCTGCGCGAGCGCATCGAGCACTGCCATGCGGACGGCGACGCCCATCTCGACCTGCTCGCGGATCAGCGATTGGGCGCCGTCGGCGACTTCGGACGAGATCTCGACGCCGCGATTCATCGGGCCGGGATGCATGACGAGCGCATCCGGAGCCGCCAGCGACAGCTTCTCGCGGTCGAGGCCGAAATAGCGGAAATATTCCTTCGAGGACGGCACGAAGGCGCCGTTCATCCGCTCGAGCTGCAGGCGCAGCATCATGACGATGTCGGCGCCCTCCAGCCCCTGCTTCATGTCGTGGAAGACCTCGACCCCCATGCGCTCGACGCCGGTCGGCAGCAGGGTCGACGGTGCGATCAGCCGCACCTTGGCGCCGAGTGCGCCGAGCAGGATGATGTTGGAGCGGGCGACGCGCGAATGCAGGATGTCGCCGCAGATCGCCACGGTGAGCCCGGCGATGCGGCCCTTGTTGCGGCGGATCGTCAGCGCGTCGAGCAAGGCCTGGGTCGGATGCTCGTGAGCGCCGTCGCCGGCATTGACCACGGAGCAGTCGACCTTGCGGGCAAGCAGGGCGACGGCGCCGGCGGCGTGATGCCGCACCACCAGGATATCGGGCCGCATCGCATTCAGCGTCGCGGCGGTATCGATCAGCGTCTCGCCCTTCTTCACCGAGGACGAGCCGACCGACATGTTCATCACGTCGGCGCCGAGGCGCTTGCCGGCGAGCTCGAACGAGGCCTGTGTGCGGGTCGAGGGCTCGAAGAAAAGGTTGATCTGGGTTCGGCCGCGCAGCGTCGCCGTCTTCTTCTCGATCTGGCGCGAGAGGGCGACATAGGTCTCGGCGCGCTCGAGGAGCGCCTCGATATCCAGATGCGACAGCCCCTCGATCCCGAGAAGGTGGCGGTGCGGATAGAGCGGTGCGGACGATGTCATTTGAAGACCGCTGTTTAGGGGCGAGTCGTGGCAGGCGCAAGGCGAGTCCGGCCGGCGATCCCGCCAGGACTGTTGCAATTGTGCCGCGATCCCCATTTGACAGCGGCAGCGCGCTGAACCACTTTCGCGCGCAATCCGAAACCGCCCGCTGGGGCTGCCGCGAGCCCCTCGTCGGCGTGCTGATCATCGGCACGTCGGCTGGGAGCGGATGTTCGCCTATGAGATTTGAAGCGCCATGAAGCTCCTCGTCGTCGAGTCGCCGGCCAAGGCCAAGACGATCAATAAATATCTGGGCTCCGATTACGAGGTCATCGCCTCGTTCGGGCATATCCGGGACCTGCCGGCGAAGGACGGGTCGGTCGATCCCGACAAGGACTTCGCCATGGTCTGGGAGACCGAGGGCCGCGGCGCCAAGCAGGTCGCCGAGATCGCGCGCGCCGCGAAGAACGCCGAAAAGGTCATCCTCGCCACCGACCCCGATCGCGAGGGCGAGGCGATTTCCTGGCACGTGCTCGAGGCGCTGAACCAGAAGCGCGTGCTCAAGGGCATTCCGGTCGAGCGCGTCACCTTCAACGCGGTGACCAAGGACGCCGTGCAGAAGGCGCTCGCCAATCCCCGTCCGATCGACCAGGCGCTGGTCGATGCCTATCTGGCGCGCCGCGCGCTCGACTATCTCGTCGGCTTCACGCTCTCGCCGGTGCTGTGGCGCAAGCTTCCCGGCGCCCGCTCGGCCGGGCGCGTGCAATCGGTGGCGCTGCGCCTGGTCTGCGACCGCGAGCGCGAGATCGAAGCCTTCCGGGCCCGCGAATACTGGTCGCTCACCGCGACGCTCGCGACAAAGGCCGGCGCGACCTTCGACGCCAAGCTGGTCGGGGCCGACGGCAAGAAGATCACCCGGCTCGATATCGGCACCGGCGCCGAGGCGGAGGCCTTCAAGGCGGCGCTCGACGATGCGACCTTCACGGTCGCCGAGGTCGAGGCCAAGCCGGTCAAGCGCCATCCCTATCCGCCGTTCCAGACCTCGACGCTGCAGCAGGAAGCCTCGCGCAAGCTCGGTATGGCGCCGGCCCGCACCATGCAGGTGGCGCAGCGGCTCTACGAAGGCGTCGATATCGGCGGCGAGACGGTCGGCCTGATCACCTATATGCGAACGGACGGCGTCGACATGGACGGCTCGGCGATCGCGGCGGCGCGGCGCGTCATCGGCAAGGAGTTCGGCGACAATTACGTGCCCGACGTGCCGCGCAAATATACGGTGAAGGCCAAGAACGCGCAGGAGGCGCACGAGGCCATCCGCCCGACCGACCTGTCGCGCCTGCCGGCCATGGTCGCCCGGCATCTCGAACCCGAGCAGGCCAGGCTCTACGAGCTGATCTGGAAGCGCACCATCGCGAGCCAGATGGAATCGGCGGCGCTCGAGCGCACCACGGTCGATATCGCGGCCCGGGTCGGCGCCCGCCATCTCGATCTGCGCGCCACGGGCCAGGTCGTGCTCTTCGACGGTTTCCTCACACTCTATCAGGAGAGCCGCGACGACGAGGAGGACGAGGACTCCCGGAAGCTGCCGGCGATGAAGGCCGGCGATCCGCTGGAGAAGCGCGCCATCGCCGCCGAGCAGCACTTCACCGAGCCGCCGCCGCGCTTCTCGGAAGCCAGCCTGGTCAAGCGCATGGAGGAGCTCGGGATCGGCCGCCCCTCGACCTATGCCGCGACGCTCGCGACCCTGCGCGACCGGGAATATGTCCGCATCGAGAAGAAGCGGCTCGTGCCCGAGGACAAGGGCATGCTGGTCACGGCGTTCCTCGAATCCTTCTTCAAGCGCTATGTCGAGTTCGACTTCACGGCGAGCCTCGAGGAGAAGCTCGACCTGGTCTCCAGCGGCGATGTCGACTGGAAGGCGCTGCTGCGCGAGTTCTGGGAGGAGTTCACCAGGGCGATCGGCGAGACCAAGGAGCTGCGCGTCGGCGATGTCCTGGAAGCGCTGAACGGCATTCTCGGCGAGCATGTCTTCCCGCCGCGGGCCGATGGCGGCGACCCGCGCCGCTGCCAGGTCTGCGGCACGGGCACGCTCTCGCTCAAGCTGGGCAAGTTCGGCGCCTTCGTCGGCTGCTCGAACTATCCCGAATGCCGCTTCACCCGGCCGCTCAGCGCCTCCGCCGTCGACGGCGAGGCCTCCGCCGAGGGCGGGCAGACGCAGAACGGCGTGCGCATTCTCGGCAAGGACCCGGCCACCGATCAGGAGGTCAGCGTCCGCGACGGCCGCTTCGGGCCCTATGTCCAGCTCGGCGAGGGCGAGAAGCCGAAGCGGGCCAGCCTGCCGAAGGGCGAAGGCGCGGCCTCGCTCGGCCTCGAGCGGGCGCTCGCCTTGCTCTCGCTGCCGCGCGAGGTGGCGAGGCATCCGACCAGCGGCGAGCCGATCCTCGCCGGCATCGGCCGCTACGGGCCTTACGTCCAGCACGGCAAGACCTACGCCAATCTCGACAAGGGCGACGACGTGCTCGACATCGGCGCCAACCGGGCGATCGACCTGATCGTCGCCAAGGAGAGCGGCGCGGGCGGACGCCGCTTCGGCGGCGCCGCGGCGACGCCGGGGCGCGATCTCGGCGAGCACCCGCAAGGCGGCAAGATGGAGGTCAGGGCCGGGCGCTACGGGCCCTATATCGCCTGGGGCAAGATCAACGCCACCCTGCCGAAATCGATGACGCAGGAGAGCGTCACGCCCGAGCAGGCGATCGAGCTGGTCAACGCCAGGGCCGCGGCGGGCGGCGGCGCCAAGGCCAAGTCCAGACCGAGCGGCAAGGCATCGGCCGCCAAGGCGCCGGCGAAGGGCAAGGCCAAGGCGAAGGCCGCGGCGCCGAGGAAGGCCGCCGCGAAGGAATAGGGCATCGCCCGTCCAGGCCGCGCCGGCACTCGGCCGGCAGCGCAGGGGCGGCTCCGAATCGCCATCGCAGGCCGGCATTTCCGGCTCTCCATCGCGGGGCGAGTCGCCCTGCGGGAATGCCACCTCGCTATGCTCGTAACGCGCGACGAAACCGGTCCGGATTAACTCTGGATTCAAGGGCTCTCGCTATGTTGCAGCGCCGCAATCAATAGCGGCCTGCGAGGGGACATCATGAAATCCATCAGGACCCAGATTCTGGGGCTGATCGCGATCGTCGCGGCCGGCGCCTTGGTTGCACTCGGCTGCGCATTGCTGGCGATGATGCGCATCGACACGATGAACGAGCGCTCGTCACAGCAGAATCACATCGCCCTCGCCGCCGAACGCCTCAATGCCGCGGTCAATCTGGTCGTGGCCGATTCCTATCTGGTCTACACCGCCCGCAACCCGCATTTCGCCAATATCGCAGCGACGACGGTCGAAGCCGGCCTGACCAAGGTCGAGGAGCGCCGCAAGGACCTCGCCAACCTCGTTCCCGCCGCAGAGCGCGACCGCATGGAGAAGATCAGCGGGCTCATCGCCGAATTCGTCGGCATCCGGCTCGAGACGACCCGCATGGTGCGCGAGATATCCGCCCGCGCCGCCGAGGCCTGGGGCAATAGCGACGCCAGCAAGAAGAACCGGGCGGCGCTGCAGGAGGAGCTCTCCTCGCTCAGCAGCTTCAACGAGACGCGCGCGAACGAGGTCGATGCGGAAGCGAGCGCCTTCTCGGGACAGGTGCGCACCTGGCTGCCGGTCGCGCTCATCCTGGTGCTCGGAGGCGCGATCACGGGCGCGCTGGCCTTCTCGCGCCGCTCGATCATTCGGCCGCTGGTCGATCTCGGGGGGACGATGAGCCGGCTGACGGCGGGCGAGACGCAGGTCGAGGTTCCCCATACCGGGCGGCGCGACGAGATCGGCGAGATGGCGCGGGCTGTGGCGGTTCTGCGCCAGAGCACCGA
>NZ_FYAS01000035.1 GCF_900185715.1 Allobosea sp. CS1GBMeth4 | reverse complement strand
CAGGGCGGCTGGCTCGCGCCGCCGCCGAAGATGCCGGACAGGAAGCCGCCGGCCTGCTGGGCCGGAGGTTGAGCGGCCGGCCGGCTGCGCAACTGGTCGATCTCCGCCTGCAACTGCTCGATCTGGCCCTGCAGGCTGGCGAGCGCCTGCTCCTGGATGTAGACCGACTGCGCCATCGCATAGACGGCATAGGGCTGCTCGCGCAGGCGCTCGGCGATGAAACGTTCAGCCTCGGGGTCGCGGGGCTGGTTGGCCGCCTGGCGCAGGCGGTCGAAAATCCCGGCGATCACGTCGCGTTCCTGCGGCGTCATCGTCATCTCCTCTCATGTTGGACGGGGCGGCTGCCCTGTCGCTCGAAAGGTGGGGTCGGCTTATGACGCTATCAAGGCGCCCGCGGCCGGACGCGGAGAGGGGACTGCGCCTCAGGCGTTGCCGACATTGAGATAGGTGAAGCCGCGCTCGCGCATCTCGGCGGACCGGTAGATGTTGCGCAGGTCGACGACGACCGGCTGCCGCAGCGCGGCCTTGACCCGGCCGAGGTCGAGCGCGCGGAAGGCGTTCCATTCGGTGACGATCACCAGCGCGTCTGCGCCGTCGAGGCAGGAATAGGCGTCGGGCGCGTAGGCGATCTCGGGCATCAGCGCTCTGGCGCTCGCCATCGCCTCGGGATCGTAGGCGATGATCTCGGCGCCGGCGTCCAGCAGCGCGGTGACGATCGCGAGCGACGGCGCCTCGCGCATGTCGTCGGTGTTCGGCTTGAAGGCGAGGCCGAGGATGGCGATGCGCTTTCCCCTGACCGAGCCGCCGCAGGCGGCGATGACCTTGCGCGCCATCGCCCGCTTGCGCTGGTCGTTGACCGCGACCACCGTCTCGACCAGCCGCAGGGGGCTCTCCATGTCCTGCGCCGTCTTGATCAGAGCGAGCGTGTCCTTCGGGAAGCAGGAGCCGCCATAACCGGGGCCCGCATGCAGGAACTTGCTGCCGATGCGGTTGTCGAGGCCGATGCCGCGCGCCACCTCCTGGACATTGGCTCCGACCCGCTCGCACAGGTCGGCGATCTCGTTGATGAAGGTGATCTTCGTCGCGAGATAGGCGTTGGCCGCGTATTTGATCAGCTCGGAGGTCCGCCGCGCGGTGAACAGGATCGGCGCGGCGTTGAGATAGAGCGGCCGGTAGAGCTCCTCCATCACCTTGCGGGCGCGATCGTCTTCGGTGCCGATCACGATCCGGTCCGGGCGCTTGAAGTCGGCGATCGCGGCCCCCTCGCGCAGGAACTCGGGGTTGGAGACCACGGCGAAGTCGGCGTCCTGCCTGGTCTCGCGCATGATCCGCTCGACCTCGTCGCCGGTGCCGACCGGCACGGTCGACTTGGTCACGACGACGGTGAAGCCCTCGATGGCGGCGACCACCTCGCGCGCCGCCTGATGCACATAGGACAGGTCGGCATGGCCGTCGCCCCGGCGCGAGGGCGTGCCGACCGCGATGAAGACGGCGTCGGCCGCGGCGACCGGGCCGGCGAGCTCGGTGGTGAAGGAAAGTCTCCCGGCCCGGACATTGCTGGCGACGAGATCGTCGAGGCCCGGCTCGTAGATCGGGATCTCGCCGCGCTTCAGCGCCGCGATCTTGCCGGCGTCGGTGTCGACGCAGGTCACCTCATGGCCGAAATCGGCGAAGCAGGCTCCGGAAACCAGGCCGACATAGCCTGAACCGATCATCGTCACGCGCATCTGGCGTTCTCACAATCCGGCCGGCGGCCTGCCGGCCAGCAGGGCCTATCGCAAAACCGCACGGAGGCAAATCGCTGCCGCGCGCTCTGGCCGTTTGCGCGCCATGACGATGGCGGATGACGCCGTCGTGACGATATCGCCGAAGGCGGGCGCGGTCGCCACCTTCGGAGGTAGCCCGAGCGGGCGCGGCGCGACCTCAGATGTCGTCCGGCGGCAGCGGCGCGTCCGTCTCGTCGAGCTGAGGCTCGGCGATCGGGTTGCGATTCAGGACCACGACGGTCGTGCCGATCGGAACGCGGCTGTAGAGATCGATGATGTCCTGATTGAACAGGCGGATGCAGCCGGAGGAGACGGCCTTGCCGATCGACCACGGCTCGGTGGTGCCGTGGATACGGTAGAGCGTGTCGCGATTGCCCTGGTAGAGATAGAGCGCGCGCGCGCCGAGCGGGTTGTCGACGCCGCCGGGCATGCCGCCGGCCCAGGGAGCGTTGCGCTCCGGCTCGCGGGCGATCATCGCAGCGGTGGGCGTCCAGCGCGGCCATTCCGCCTTGCGGGCGACGGCGGCGCGGCCGCGCCAGGACATGCCCTGCTTGCCGACGCCGATGCCGTAGCGGATGGCGCGGCCGTTCTCGCGCACGAGGTAGAGATAGCGGGCCGAGGTGTCTACCACGATCGTGCCGGGCGCCTCGGAAGTCCGGTAGTTGACCTCCTGGCGCAGGAAGCGCGTGTCGACCTCGGAGATGTCGGTCGCCGGCAGCGGATGCCGCTCGTCCGGGCGCTCGTCGTACATCGAGAGGAACGCCGCGTTGTGATGGGCCGGCGTGCGGACCTCGTAGGGCTGTTGCGGCCCGCTGACGCAGCCGGCCAGGCCGACGGGGACGAAGGCCGAGGCCATGGTCAGGAAGCGGCGTCGGGAACAGGTGGCGGAAGCGTCGGGCAGGGGGGAGGGCATAACTCGGCTCTTGGTGGGACGGCTGGCAGCGACAACATGCGGATTGCCGACAAGTTCCAATCAATTCCCGTCGGCGGACCCCTTCCACTTCCCGGTGCGGCATGGCGCCGGGGTGAAAAGAATGCGGCGAAACGATGGCGAACGCGGAGCGTGGCACCAATGCCACAGTGGGGCATGCCGCCATCGCATGGCGGCGGTTTCCATCGCTGCGTGTGGGCGGCGTTCGATATGGCGTGAAAAGAGGTGGAATGCCGCAGTTTTCGCCAGCTTTCGAGGGCGATCCGGCCAGTTTTAAAGCGCTCTTAACTGCTGCCGGCAAAGCTTTTTAAGCCATGTCGGCTTCGGTGCCTGTTCATGCCGAAAATTCAGGCGCCGGTCGGTTCCCCGGCCGGCGGGGGAATGCGAGTTAAAAGATGAAGTCGATCCGCTTCAAGGTTCTGGCGATGCTGGCCATCATCGCCGCCGGGGCGATGCTCTCCGCGGCCTTGAGCCTCTATGCGCTCCTGCGCTCCGCCGATCTCAACGCCCGTTCGGACATCCAGGGCGAGATCGCATTGGTGACCGAGCGCATCAACGCCCAGGTCTTCGCAGTGGTGATGGATTCCCGCGGCATCTACATTTCGAAGGACGCCAAGGAGGCCGAGGCCTTCGCCAAGCCGAAGGAGGCGCGCTTCCCGGTGATGCGCGAGCTCGCCGCCGGTCTGGTCGCGCTGGTCCCGGCGGAAGAGCGCGACACCGCGCTGAAGCTGCAGAAGTCGGTCGATGAGTTCATCGCCTTCCGCAGCGAGACGATCCGGCTCGGCCGCGAGGTCTCGACCGCCGCCGCCAACCAGCAGGGCAACAACGAACAGAACCGCGCCAATCGCAAGGCGCTGAACGACCAGCTCGTCGCTTTCGGCAAGCGCAACGAGGAGGTCGGAGCCAGGCTTTCGGCCGAGGCGGCCAGCTTCACGCGGCAGATCGAATGGATCCTGCCGGTGGTGCTGCTCTCGACGCTCATCGCGTCGATCGCGGCCGCGATGCTGTTCGCGCAGCGCTCGATCACCCGTCCGCTGCTCGATCTCGGGGGGACGATGAGCCGGCTGACGGCGGGCGAGACGCAGGTCGAGGTTCCCCATACCGGGCGGCGCGACGAGATCGGCGAGATGGCGCGGGCTGTGGCGGTTCTGCGCCAGAGCACCGA
>NZ_FYAS01000048.1 GCF_900185715.1 Allobosea sp. CS1GBMeth4 | reverse complement strand
ACGACGAGATCTGCCGCTGCGCTATACCAACGGCTCCGCGCCAGATCCCGTCATCCACCCCGGCCAACAGGCCACAACCTACCGCCCGAGCGAACTCCGCGCTGGATAGAAACTGGGGGCAACGTCAATGGACTGCCCAAAAGCAGACATTCCTAACGTCGGCTAAGGGCCAGATTCGCGAAACAACGCGGCCACTGCGGTTGTCGCGGGGAACCGCAGTAGCGCGAGGCCGAGCCGAGAAACGGCCTTCAGGCGCGCCCGAATTTTCTCAGCCGGCGCGAAAGAGAGAACGTCCCGGCACCTTTAGAGCGCGGAAATACCGGCCATTTCGAGCGGTTCTGCGCTGAGGGCTGAAGCTAGGGGACTTGCTGGCGGACAGGGCGGGATTCGAACCCGCGATACGGTTTCCCGTATACACACTTTCCAGGCGTGCGCCTTCAACCACTCGGCCACCTGTCCGGCGCGCTGCTTATGGCGGTCATGCGCGCGACTTTCAAGGCCAAAACCGCGGCGGCGCGGGGTTGCGCGCAATTGCGCTATGCCGTTGCAATGGCGCGGGCGAGGGAACACATGCGGCTGGCCGGCCGCCGGCGGCGCGGATGGGCCGCGTCGCGGCCGGGCCTCGCGGAACCGGGGGACGATGTGCGCTTTCTCGTCAGGATGCTCGGCTATGTTCTCGTCGCCGGCGGCTTCGTCGTGCTGCTGACCGACGGGGCACGCTCGATCGCCGATTCGGTCCTGCGCGTCACGCCGCTGGGCGAGACCCTGCTGGCGCTGCTCGGCGAGCGCTTTCGGCTGCTGCAGCCCGCCGTCGAGCGCAACCTCCATCCCATGCTCTGGGATCCGCTGCTGATCCACCTGCTGCAGGTGCCGACCGCCGCCGCCGGATTGCTGCTCGGCATCGCGCTGCTCTGGCTCGGCGCGCCGCCCAGGCCCGAGATCGGCATCGTCACGCGGCGCTGAGGCAGGCCGCTCGTCGCGGGTGTGGCGAGACCCGGCCGGGAGCCGGGGCATCGGCCGGGCAGGCGACCGGTCTCGCCCCGTCGGCCGCCTCGGCGGCGTTCCCGCCGCAATTCGGACATGATCTTGCGTGGCCGAGGCGACAAACGCATGGGATTTGCCCAATCGCCGCTTGATCGCCGCAGCAAAGCTTCCGAAACTTCCCGTTTCAACGGGAGGTCCTCCATGCAGTCCAAGTTCACGCGCCGCACCGCCTCGATCGCGCTGGGGGTTGCTGCCCTGGCGCTCGCCGGCGCGGCGCTCGCCCAGGCGCCGGCCTTCTTCCGCATCGGCACCGGCGGCACCGCCGGCACCTACTATCCGATCGGCGGGTTGATCGCGAACGCCATCTCGGCGCCGCCGCAGCTGGTCTCGACCGCGGTCGCGAGCAACGGCTCGGTCGCCAATGTCAACGCCATCGTCGGCGGCGCTGCCGAATCCGGTTTCGTCCAGGCCGACGTCGCCTACTGGGCCTATTCCGGCACGGGCGTCTTCGAAGGCAAGCCGAAGGTCGCCGAGCTGCGCTCGATCGCCAATCTCTATCCCGAATCGGTCCATCTCGTCGTGCGCAAGGCGGCGAATGTGAAGAGCGTCGCCGACCTCAAGGGCAAGAAGGTCTCGCTCGACGAGCCCGGCTCCGGCACGCTGCTCAACGCCAGGGCGATCCTCGCCGCCTTCGGCGTGTCCGACAAGGACATCTCGGCCGAGTTCCTCAAGCCGAACCAGGCGGCCGAGAAGATGAAGGACGGCTCGGTCGACGCCTTCTTCTTCACCGGCGGCTATCCGGCGGCGGCGATCTCGGAGCTGGCCTCGACCGGCTCGGGCATCGACATCCTGCCGATCACCGGCGCCCAGGCCGAGAAGCTCGCCAAGGACTCGCCCTTCTTCGCCGCCGACGAGATTCCGGCCGGGACCTACAAGGATGTCGGTGCAGTCAAGACCGTCGCGGTCGGGGCCCATTGGGTCACCTCGGCGAAGATCCCGAACGACACCGTCTACGCCGTGACCAAGGCGCTGTGGAGCGACAAGACCCGCGCCGCGCTCGACGCCGGCCACGCCAAGGGCAAGGCCATCCGCAAGGAGACGGCGCTCCAGGGCCTGCAGGGCGTGCCGCTGCATCCCGGCGCCGAGAAGTTCTACAAGGAAGCCGGCCTGCTCAAGTAAGCAGGGTTCTCCACCCGTACCGACGCCGTCATTCCGGCCGGAGCGCAGCGCAGCGCCGGAATCCATCGCAGGCCTCGGCGCCCTCAGATGGATTCCGGACCGGCGCGGCGATCGCGGCTTGTCCGGAATGACGGTGTCTCTGTTCCCGCTCGGCGCAAGCCGACAGCCGCAGGTCGACCAGCATGGCCAGCCAGCCCTCCGCCGCCGAACTCGCCAGGCTCGAGGAAGAGCTCGACCCGGAGATGCAGTTCCGCAAGGTGCCGCACGGCACGGCGCTGGTCATCGGCGGGCTGCTGCTCGCGCTCTCCGCCTTCCACTACTACACGGCCGGCTTCGGCCTGCTGCGCGAGACGACCCATCGCGGCATCCATCTCGCCTTCGTGCTCGGGCTGATCTTCCTGGTCTTCGCCGCCCGCAAGAGCGAGGCCGCCAGGGTCCATGCCTCGACGCCGTGGCGCCCCGGCGGCGTGCCGCTCTATGACTGGATCTGCGCCGTCGCGGTCGCGGCGGCGAGCCTCTATGTGCCTTACATCTTCGAGGACCTCGTCTTCCGCGTCGGCAATCCCTCGACGCTCGACGTCGTCATGGGGTCGATCACCATCGTGCTGATGATCGAGGCGACGCGCCGGGCCATCGGCTGGGGCCTGCCGCTGATCGCGCTCTTCGCCATCGTCTATGCGATCTTCGGGCCATGGTTCCCCGGCATCTTCCTGCATCCGGGCGCGACCTGGTCGGTGCTGGTCAACCATCTCTATCTCACCAGCCAGGGCGTCTACGGCGTCGCGCTCGGCGTGGTCGCGACCTATGTCTTCCATTTCGTGCTGTTCGGCGTTCTGGCGACGCGGGTCGGCCTCGGCCGGCTCTTCCTCGGCGTCGCCGCGGCGGTCGCCGGACGCTTCGCCGGCGGCCCGGCCAAGATCTCGATCTTCGGTTCGGCCCTGTTCGGGATGATCTCGGGCTCCTCGGTGGCGAACACCGTCACCGTCGGCTCTCTCACCATCCCGATGATGATCCGGCTCGGCTACCAGCGCCATTTCGCGGCGGCGGTGGAATCGACTGCTGCGACCGGCGGCCAGATCACCCCGCCGATCATGGGGGCGGCCGCGTTCCTGATGGTCGAGTTCCTCAACCTGCCCTATGCGACCATCGTGATCGCCGCGGTCATCCCCGCCTTCATGCACTTCTTCGGCGTGCTGATGCAGGTGCATTTCGAAGCGAAGCGCGCCGGCATGCGCGGCCTGACCGACGCCGAGACGCCGAAGCTCTCCGAGGTCTTCGCCCGCGACTGGCCGACGATCGCGCCGCTCTTCGTGCTGATCCTCGTCCTGTTCACCGGCTACACGCCCTATCTCGCCGCCTTCTGGGGCATCACCGGCTGCATGCTGATCGGGCTCGCGCATCATCGCGCCGCTTCGGCGCTGGCGCTGGCCGTCGCGATCGGCATCGCCGCGCCGACCGAGATCCTGCGCGTGCCCGGCGTCAATCTCGGGCTCACGCTCGCCGCCTTCGCCGCCATGGCGCATGGCGTGCTGATCCGCTGGGAGGAGGGCCGCAAGCGGATCGCCGAGATGGTCGACGCCTTCATCCTCGGTGCCAAATACGCCATCGGCGTCGGGGCCGCGGCGGCGACGGTCGGCGTCATCGTCGGCGTCGTCACGCTGACCGGCGTCGGCTTCAAGATCTCCTGGATCGTCACCTCGCTCGCCGACCAGTGGGCTCGGGGCGTGCTCGATCTCGTGCCGGTCCTGCCCTTCGAGCTGAAGAGCGCGACCCTGTTCTTCACGCTGCTGCTAACCGGCCTGGTCTGCATCCTGCTCGGCTGCGGCGTGCCGACCACGGCGAACTACATCATCATGGTGACGGTGGCGGCGCCGGCGCTCGGCATGCTCGGCGTCAATCCGCTCGTCGCCCATTTCTTCGTCTTCTATTACGGCGTGCTCGCCGATGTGACGCCGCCGGTCGCGATCGCCGCCTATGCCGGGGCGAGCATGGCCGGCGCCGACCCGTTCAGGACCGGCAACACCGCCTTCCGGCTGGCGCTCGGCAAGGTGCTGGTGCCCTTCGTCTTCGTGTTCTCGCCCTCGATGCTGATCATGGCCCCGGGCTTCACCTGGACGGAGCTGGTCGGCTCGACCGCGTCCTGCATCGCCAGCATCACCTTGCTGTCGGCCGCCTTCTCCGGCTGGCTGCTCGCGCCGCTGGCGAAATGGGAACGGGCGGTGCTCGGCATCGCCGCCCTGCCGCTGATCCTGGCGACGCCGGGCAGCGTCGCGATCGGCCTCGTCATCGCCGCACCCGTGCTGCTGCGGCAAGCCCTCGCGCGAAAGGCGGCTGTCGCACCGGCCTAGAGCGGGCTGCGAAGGACGGGGAATCGGTCTTTCGCAGGGATTCTGCTCCGAGCTCTTATGATCGACCGCCTTGATCTGGAAGTTCGCGGTCTGTTCTTGCAACCCTGACGCGCTTACGCTAGCGTCAATGCGCGGAACGGGGGTGCGCTTGGATGGTGACGCGGGTCGCGACGGTGGCGTTCGAGGGCATCGAGGCGCGCGCCGTCGATGTCCAGGTCCAGGTCACGCCCGGCGGCGTCGCCTTCGTCCTGGTCGGCCTCCCGGACAAGGCGGTCGGCGAGAGCAAGGAGCGGGTCCGCGCCGCGCTGATCGCCTCGGGGCTGGCGCTGCCGGCCAAGCGCATCACCGTCAACCTCGCCCCGGCCGACCTGCCCAAGGAGGGCAGCCATTACGACCTGCCCATCGCGCTCGGCGTCATGGCGGCGATCGGCGCGATCCCGGCCGACGCGCTCGCCGGTTACACGGTGCTCGGCGAGCTCGGCCTCGACGGCTCGATCGCGCCGGTCGCCGGCGTGCTGCCGGCTGCGATCGCGGCCTATGCCAGAGGGCAGGGGCTGATCTGCCCCGCAGCCAGCGGGCCCGAGGCGGCCTGGGCGGCCCGAGATCTCGACATCCTGGCGCCGCGCTCGCTGATCCAGCTCGCCAACCATGTCAAGGGCACGCAGGTGATGGCGCGGCCGCAGCCCGCCGTCGCCCGCCAGAGCGGGCTCCTGCCGGACCTGCGCGAGATCAAGGGCCAGGAGAGCGCCAAGCGCGTGCTCGAGATCGCCGCCGCCGGCGGCCACAACCTGCTGATGAACGGGCCACCCGGCGCCGGCAAGTCGATGCTGGCGAGCCGGCTGCCCTCGATCCTGCCGCCGCTCGATCCGCGCGAACTGCTCGAGGTCTCGATGGTGCTGTCGGTCGCCGGCCATCTCGCCGATGGCGAGCTGACCGACCGGCGCCCCTTCCGCGCGCCGCACCATTCGGCCTCCATGGCGGCGCTGGTCGGCGGCGGCCTGCAGGCCAGGCCCGGCGAGATTTCGCTCGCCCATCACGGCGTGCTCTTCCTCGACGAACTGCCGGAATTCCAGGCTCAGGCGCTCGATGCGCTGCGCCAGCCGATGGAGACCGGCGAGGTGCTGATCTCGCGCGCCAACCATCGCACCGTCTATCCGGCGAGGTTCCAGCTGGTCGCGGCGATGAATCCGTGCCGCTGCGGCAAGGCGACCGAGCCGGGCTATGCCTGCCGCCGGCAGCCGAACGAGCGCTGCATGGCCGGTTATCAGGCGAGGATCTCCGGCCCGATGCTCGACCGGATCGACATCACCATCGACGTGCCGGCGCTGACCGCCGCCGACCTCATCCTGCCGGCCGCGACCGAGGGATCGGCCGAGGTCGCG
>NZ_FYAS01000037.1 GCF_900185715.1 Allobosea sp. CS1GBMeth4 | reverse complement strand
CGGCGGTGCCGATCGCCGATCCGGCACGGCGCCTGCAGAAGCGCCCGGTCTCGAACGACGAGATCAAGAGCCCGATCCGCCCGGCCGACTACGTCCCGCCCGTGCGCCAGTACCGCGAGGTCTCCCCAGGACACGCCGTCATGATCTGGGGCGAGGAATGGGACGCAAAACCACACATCGCACTCGTCGCGTGAGCCGATCCGTCATTGCGAGCGCAGCGACGTAGCGATCCGGGAGCCGGGGAGCACTGCCGCCCCCGGATCGCTTCGCTTGCGCTCGCAATGACGATCCGGCCGTTTCGGGCCCTTGGCCCGTCATGACCTGCCGATCCGCGTGGCGATCCATGTCGCGGCCTCGTCCAGCTGCGTGAGATCGACTCCCGTCGCGATGCCGCTGGCCTCGAAATGCGCGACGAGCCGCTCGGTCGCGAGATTGCCGGCGGCGCCGGGCGCATAGGGGCAGCCGCCCAATCCGCCGACCGAGCCGTCGAAGACCCGCAGTCCGAGCTCCCACGCCGCCGCGACATTGGCGATGGCCCGTCCCGACGTGTCGTGGAAATGTCCGGCCAGCATCGCCGCCGGCGCCCGGCGCAAGGCGGCCTCGACCATGGCCGCCGTCCGCTCCGGCGTGCCGCGACCGAGCGTGTCGGACAAGGCGATCTCGCTGCAGCCGAGCGCCAGCAGCTCGGCCGCGACCGTCGCGACCGCCTCGGGAGCGATCGGCCCCTCATAGGGGCAGTCGAGCGCGCAGGAGACATAGCCGCGGACCGGCACGCCGGCGCGCTCCGCCAGCGCCATCACCGGCCTGAAGCGTTCGATGCTCTCGGCGATCGAGCAGTTGGTGTTCCTCCGGCTGAAGCTCTCGGATGCCGCGGTGAACACCGCCAACGCCTGCGCACCGGCGGCGAGCGCGGCCTCCGCGCCCTTTTCGTTCGGGACGAGCGCTGAGAATGCCACGCCCGGCCGGCGGCCGGCGCCACGCATCACCGCTGCGTGGTCGGCCATTTGCGGCACCCAGCGCGGCGAGACGAAGGCGGTCGCCTCGATGCGCGCGAGGCCGGCATCGGCGAGCTTGCCGATCAGCGCGAGCTTGTCCTGCGTCGCGATCTCGGCCTTCTCGTTCTGCAGGCCGTCGCGCGGGCCGACCTCGACGATGGTGACGCTCGCCTGCGCCATCGTCAGGCGCCGAGATAGGCCGAGCGCACGCGCTCGTCGCGCAGGAGTTCGGCGCCGGTCCCGGCGAGCGTGATCGTGCCGGTCTCGATGACATAGGCGCGGTCGGCGATGGCGAGCGCCTGATTGGCCATCTGCTCGACCAGCAGGATCGTCATGCCTTCTTCGCGCAACCGGCGGATCACGGCGAAGACCTCGCGCACGATCAATGGCGCCAGGCCGAGCGAGGGTTCGTCGAGCAGGAGCAGCTTCGGCCGCGCCATCAGGGCGCGGGCGATCGCCAGCATCTGCTGCTCGCCGCCCGAGAGCGTGCCGGCGAGCTGGCCCTGCCGCTCGGCGAGGCGCGGGAAGACGCCGAAACAGCGCGCGATATCGCCGGCTATGCCATCCTCGTCCGTCCGCGCATAGGCGCCGAGCACGAGATTGTCGCGCACGCTCTGGTCGCCGAAGACCAGGCGGCCCTCCGGCGAGTGGCCGATGCCGAGCCGGACGCAATCATGGCCCCTGATCCCGGTGATGTCGCGCCCCTCGAAGCGGACGGTGCCGCCGGCGACTTTCACCAGCCCGCCGATCGCCCGCATCAGCGTCGACTTTCCGGCGCCGTTGCCGCCGATCAGCGTGACGACCTCGCCCCGGCCGACCTCGAGCGAAATGCCCTTCAGCGCCTCGACCGCGCCATAGCGGACCTTGAGCCCTTCGATCGCGAGCATGGTCATGCGGCGTCTCCGGTCGCGGCGGCCTCGTCGTCGGCGCCGAGATAGGCGGCGATGACCTTGGGATCCCGGCGGATCGCCTCCGGCCGCCCCTCGGCGATCAGCGCGCCGTAATCGAGCACCAGCACGTGCTGGGAGATGCCCATGACCAGGTCCATGTGGTGCTCGATCAGCAGCACGGTGACGCCGGCCTCGCGGATGCGGCGGATGACCTCGCCGAGCTCGTGCGTCTCCTGCGGATTGAGGCCGGCCGCCGGCTCGTCGAGCAGCAGCAGCCTCGGCCTCGATGCCAGCGCCCGGGCGATCTCGAGCCGCCGCTGCAGCCCGTAGGGCAGGCTCTTCGCCGGCTCATGGGCGCGTTCGCCGAGACCGAGATCGGCGAGCAGCGCCAGCGCATCGGCGCGCGCTTCGGCCTCGGCCCGCCGGCTCGCTGGCAGGCCGAGCAGCGAGGCGGCGAAGCCGGAGCCGATATGCCGGTGCGCGCCGAGCAGGACGTTGTCGAGCGCCGAGAGCTCGCCGAACAGCTTGAGGTTCTGGAAGGTGCGAGCGATGCCGAGCGCGGCGACGCGATGGGCCGGCCAGCCGGCAATCTCCTGCCCCTCGAAGCGGATCGAGCCGCTGCCCGGCGCGACATGGCCGGAGAGCAGGTTGAGCAGGGTGGTCTTGCCGGCGCCGTTCGGGCCGATCAGCGCGTGGACCTTGCCGGCTCCGATCGCGAAGGAGACGTTGCGCACCGGAACGATGCCGCCATACGCCTTATAGAGACTCTCGACGACGAGGATGTCGCTGGTGGCAGGCATGGCGGCTGCCGCCGCCAGGGCGCTGCGGCCGGCGACGGCAGGCGGCACGATCTTGCGCCGCCGCCAGCGGGCGGCCAGTGCGGAGACCGCGCCGGCGATGCCGTTCGGCATCAGATAGAGCGAGAACAGCAGCAGCGCGCCATAGGTGAAGTGCTGCAGGGCCGGCCAGCGCGCCAGCCAGGCGTCGAGCAGCGTCAGGATCACCGCGCCGAAGAGCGGCCCGTAGAGCGAGCCCGAGCCGCCGAAGATCACCACCACCAGCAGGAAGATCGACAGGTTGAAGGTGATGAAGTCGGAGTTGAAATACTGGTTCTGCTGCGCGACCACGGCACCGGCGAGCGCGCAGCTCACCGCCGAGATCACGAAGGCCAGCGTCTTCGCCCGCACCACGGAGATGCCGACCGACTGCGCCGCCGGCTCGGCCATCTGCACCGCCAGGAAGGCGCGGCCATAGCGGCCGGCGAGCAGCGAGCGCAGCATCAGATGGGCGGCGATGCAGAGCGCGCCGACGAACCAGACCCAGTGCAGGTTGGTGAAGCTGGTCCCGGCGAGCGCGGGCGCGCTGATGCCGTAGAAGCCGGCCTGGCCCTTGAAGATGTCGGTCCATTCCGTGACGATCTTCTCGACGACGATGCCGAAGCCGATCGTCACCATGGCGAGGCTCGGGCCGGAGACGCGCACCGAGGGCATGGCGATGACGAGGCCGAAGACCGCGCCGAAGCCGCAGGCCAGGAGCAGCGAGAGCCAGGGGGAGAGACCCCATTCGATGTTGGCGATCGCCGCCGTATAGGCGCCGACCGCGAACAGGCCGGCATGGCCCAGCGACTTCTGGCCGGCATAGCCGACGAGGACGTTCAGGCCGGCCGCTGCGAGATAGTTCACCCCGATCGTGAACAGGATCTGCAGGTAGAAATCGTTGAGGCCGAACAGGGGCACGAGTGCAAGGCCGGCCGCCAGCGCCGCCACCCCGATCGCATGGGCGAGCGCCGGCATCAGATCTTCTCCACGCTGCGCGCGCCCATCAGGCCGCTCGGGCGGACGACCAGCACGATGATGATCAGCAGGAAGATGGTGATCTCGCGCATCTCGGCGCGCCAGAGCCCGACCAGCGCCTCGACCACGCCGAGCAGGAAGCCGCCGAGCATGCAGCCGCGCGGGCTGGTCAGCCCGCCGACGATCGCGGCCGAGAAGGCCTTCAGCGCGACGCCGAGGCCGATGAAGACCGAAGCCGTGGTGATCGGCGCGATCAGGATGCCGGCCAGCCCGGCGAGGCCCGACGAGATCACGAAGGCGGCGATCACGATCGTCTCGACATTGATGCCGACGATCGCCGCCGCCTGCGGGTTGAAGGCGACGGCCCTGAGCGCCTTGCCGAAGCGCGTCCGGCGCAGCACGATGTCGAGCAGGGCCATGACGGCGACCGCGACGGTCGCGATCAGCACCTCCTGCGGCCTGATGCCGGCGCCGGCGATGCGCCAGACCTCGGAGCCGAGCGGCGAGGGCACCGCGATCGAGGCCGGGCCCCAGATCGCGAGCGCGGTGTTCTGCAGGATGATGCCGAAGCCGATCGTGCTCAGCACCCAGTTGAGGCCGCCGGCGCCGACGAAGGGCTTGATCGCGCAATAGTAGAGCGCGATGCCGATGGCTCCGACCACGACGACGCTGGCGATCGTCGCCAGCATATAGGCCGTCATGGTCATCTCGGCCTGGGTGAGATTGCCGAAATGCGGCTTGCCCGCTGCCAGCAGCAGCAGCGAGACGCCGACCAGGCTGCCCGGCACCAGGAAGGCGCCCTGGCCGAAATTGAAGGTCTTGGTCGTGGCGTAGGTGATGTTGAAGCCGAGCGCGATCAGCCCGTAGATCGCGCCCAGCGCCAGACCGCTGGCCAGAGCCTGAAGGAATGCCGTCATCGTCTCTCCGTTATGACGAGCCAAGCCGCTCCAGCCTCGTCATGCTCGCCCTTGTGGCGAGCACCCAAGTCTTGAACGCCGCTCTCGATCGAGCGAAGACGTGGACGGTCGGCACAAGGCCGACCATGACGGGATGAGTCCGAGGGGGACGCTCAGCGCTTCAGGTCGGCCGCCGTCAGCCCCTTGACCACGGCGTCGTCGAGCTTGACCACGCGTCCGTCCTTCCACTGCGCCAGATGGAAGTCGGCGACGCCGAGCGCCTCGTGCTGCTCCTTGCTGAACGGCTTGTCATAGGCCTTGATGATGCCCTGCACCTTGCCGAGGCTCTCGAGCGCCTGCTGCAGCTTCGGCCCCTCGCTGCCGCCGGCCTGCTTGATCGCCGCGGCGATCAGCATCACCGCGTCATAGCCCTGCGCGGCCGAGACGAAGGCCGGCATGTTCGGATGCTTGGCGACGAGGCGCTTGTGCAGCGCCGCGGCGCGGTCGCTGGCGTCCTCGGTGGTCGACGCCGCGAAGATCGTCTTCTCGGCGAGCTTCGGCCCGGCGATGTTGATCAGCGGCGTGTTGATCGACCCCCAGGTCGAGAGCAGGCCGGGATAGTAATCCATCTTCTCCATGCTCTTCAGCACCTGCGCGGTGGCGTCGGCCAGCGAGCCGGTGATGACCATGTCGGCGCCCGCCGCCTTCAGCTTGGCGAGCTGCGAGGTCATGTCGGTGTCCTTCGGCCCGAACTTCTCGATGCCGACCGGCTTGATGCCATGCAGTGCCAGGATCTCCTGCAGGTCCTTGGTCGCCGCCTGGCCGTAGCCGGTGGTGTCGGCGATGATCGCGATGTTCCTGGACTTCGAGGCCTTGACCGCATAGGCGGCGAGCAGGGCGAGCTGCTCGCGATCGACCATCGAGACGCGGAAGATGTAGTTCTGCGGCTCCTTGGCGTAGCGGGCTGTGATGTCGGTCGCGGTCGCGACATGCGAGATCACCGGCACCTTCTTCTGCTGCGGGATGTGCAGCCAGGCCAGCGCATTGCCCGAGTTGGTCGGGCCGACCACCGCCGCGACCTTCTCGTTGTCGATCAGCTCGTTCATGTTCTGGATCGACTTCGGCGGCGCGCCGGCATCGTCGCGGACCACGCCGACGACCTTGCGGCCGAGCACGCCGCCCTGCGCGTTGAGGTCCTCGATCGCGGCCTGGAAGCCGTAGAGGCCGGAAAGGCCGAGCTCGGCGGCGCCCGAGGCCGACTGGTCGGCATTGTAGCCGATCTTGATCTCGTTCTGCGCGAAGGCCGGCAGCGACAGCGCCATGCCGGTCGAGACCATGAGCGCGCCGAACAGGCGGCGGGTGATGCGATTGTCCATGAACGTTCCTCCGGTTTTCGTCCGCTTGCTGCGGTTCTGTGGTGAGTCTCTGAAAAGCGTCAGCCTTTGCGCCGCTGCGCCAGCAGCTCGCGCGCCCGGTCGACGCGGACATCGTGGCTGCGGGCGAGCTCGGCGGCGATCGCCTCGATCTCGGCGCCCTCGGCCCCGGCGACGATGGCGATGTTGCGGGCATGCAGCGCCATGTGGCCGCGCTGGATGCCTTCGGTCGCCAGCGCCCGCAGCGCCGCCATGTTCTGGGCCAGGCCGACCGCGACGGTGACCTCGGCCAGCTCCTGGGCGCTGGTCACGCCGAGCAGCCGCAGCGCCCACTGCGCCAGCGGATGGGTCTTGGTCGCCCCGCCGACCAGGCCGAGCGCCATCGGCATCTCGATCGAGCCGACGAGATTGCCGTCGCGGTCCTCCTCCCAGGTCGTCAGCGAGGTGTAGCGGCCGCTGCGGGCGGCATAGGCATGAGCTCCGGCCTCGATGGCGCGCCAGTCATTGCCGGTCGCGACCACCACCGGGTCGATGCCGTTCATGATGCCCTTGTTGTGGGTCGTGGCGCGGTAGGGGTCGATCGCGGCGAAGGTGTAGGCGTCGAGCATGCCGTCGATCATGCGGCGGCCGGAGAATTCCCTGGTCGCCAGCGCCGCCTCCGGGATGGTGACGCTGGCGCGTGCCAGCCGGAGGTCGGCGAGGTTCGACAGGATGCGCAGGCGCACCGTGCCGCCGGTAATGCGCTCGACGATCGGCGCCACCGTCTCGGCCATGGTGTTGACGGTGTTGGCGCCCATCGCGTCGCGCACGTCGACCAGCAGGTGCATGACGACGATCGGCCCGCGCGGCGTTTGCGGGAAGACATGGACCTCGATGCCCTGGCAGCCACCGCCGAGCGAGATCAGCACCTTGTCCCTGGCATTGGCGGCGGCGACGATCTCGGCCTCTGCCGCCAGCAGCTTGTGGCGCGCGCCTTCAGGATCGCCGACGCCGAGCAGCTGGACCTGCGCCCGCATGATCGGGCGGTCGCTCGAGGTGCGAAAACCGCCGGAGCCGCGCGCGATCCGCGCCATATAGGAGGCGGCGGCGACGACGGAGGGCTCCTCCACCGCCATCGGGATCAGGTAGTCCCTGCCGTTGACCGTGAAGTTGGTGGCGATGCCGAGCGGCAGCTCGAAGGTGCCGACGACGTTCTCGATCATGCCGTTGGCGAGGGCGAGCGGCAGCGCGCCGGGCTGCGCCGGCAGGGCGCGGTCGGCATCGGACAGGCCGGCCGCGGCGACGGCCTGGGCCAGGCGCTCGGCGCAGCTCAGATTGCGGTAGTTCTCGATGCGCGAATTCACGTCGCGCGCGGCGGCGCCGCGCGCCTCGGCCGTCCTCATGTCGTTTCCTCCCCCAGCCGGGGTGTCGTTCTGCGCCGGGCTGTCCGCCGCGGCGCTTCTTCGGTTGACAAGCTCGGACAATCGCGGAAGAGCGGCAAGGCACAATTTCCGCAATGTCCCATTCTCTGTACCAGTTGATAGGCTGGTACAGACGGGAGGAGTGATGGACGAACAGGCCGACAGCAACCGCACCGGCGCGATCGTCGCCCGGATCGGCCGGATGATCGACGAGGGGCTGCTCCAGCCCGGGCGGCGCATGGCCTCGCTGCGCCTGGCGGCCGGCGAATACGGCGTCTCGAAGAACACCATGGTCGAGGTCTACGACCGGCTGGTCGCCAGCGGCCGCCTCGAGGCCCGTCGCGGCGCCGGCTTCTATGTCCGCGCGCCGGGGCAGCGGCCGAGCGAGCTGCCTCCGCCGCACATGACCGAGGCGGTCGACATCGTCTCGCTGCTGCGCGAGCAGCTCTGCCAGGTGCATCCGGTGCGCGTCGGCGACGGCCGCCCCCCGCGCTCCTGGATGGAGGATTCCGAGCTCGGCCGGCATCTGCGTGTCCGCGGCGGCAAGGGCGACCTGCCGATCGAGCACGGCTATGGCGATCCGGTCGGCTACGCGCCCTTGCGCGCCCAGATCGGGCTGATGCTGGCGGAGCGCTCGATCCAGGTCTCGCCGGGGCAGATCCTGATGACCTTCGGCGCCAACCATGCCCTCGACCTGATCATCCGTCAGCTGCTCCAGCCCGGCGACACGGTCCTGGTCGACAGCCCCGGCTATTATCCGCTCTTCGGCAAGCTCAAGCTGGCCCGCATCGAGATCGCCGGCGTCAGGCGTCTCGCCGAGGGGCCGGACCTCGACGATCTCGCCGCCCAGATCACGCGGCATCGGCCGAAGGTCTTCTTCACCCAGTCGCTGGCGCATAATCCGACCGGCGGCTCGATCGCCCTGCCGGTCGCCCACCGCCTGCTGCAGATCGCGGCTCACCACGATCTCACCATCGTCGAGGACGACCCCTTCGCCGACGTGATGCCGGGGAGCGCGCCGCGGCTCGCCGCGCTCGATCAGCTGGAGCGGGTGATCTATCTCGGCACCTTCTCCAAGACGCTCTCGGCGAGTCTGCGCATCGGCTATGTCGCGGCGAGCCCGGCGCTCGCCCGCTCCCTCGGTGACATGAAGATGCTGACCGTGGTCAACTCCTCAGGCTATCTCGAGCGGCTGGTCAGCGACCTGATCGCCAGCGGCCAGTACCGCCACCATCTCAAGCGCCTGAAGGAGCGGATCGGCAAGGCGACGGGCAATGCCCTCGGCGGGCTGGAGCGCCTCGGCCTGCCGGTCTTCGCGCGGCAGGGCGGCGGCTATTATCTCTGGGTCGAACTGCCGCCGGGCCTGGACGACCTCGCTTTGGCGCGCCGGGCCTCGGAACAGGGCATCTTCATCGCCCCAGGCACCGTCTTCATGCCCGACCGGCGCCATTTCGACGGCGGCTCGAGAGCGGCCGGGATGCGGGTCAACGTCGCCTATGCCGACGACCCCGCCTTCAGGGCCTTTCTCCAGGCCGAGCTCGATCGCGCCCGATAGCGCCCAAGCGCGCCGGCCTCCGGGCGGGCGGGACCGCCCTGCTGACAATTTCCTCCAATCCGGGCGCGGGCATTTGCCGTAGCCCGGAGCTGCTTCACTACGGAGATGCTGCGCATGCCGGCCTTTTCGATCCTGCTCCCGAACCCTCCCGTCGCTGGCCGGGCCGGTGCCCATTCCGGTGGTGCGGCGCTGTCCGGCGGTGATCCGTTCGCGGCGGGCCGCGAGGTCGCCTGGAGCGGCCCTGACGCTCTCGCGGCCGGGCAGGTCGCCGTTTCGGGAGTGGGCGAGTGCGAGGATTTCCCGCACACCGAGATCCTCGTCGTCACCGGCGGCCGCCTCATCCTGTCGTCCGCGGAGGGAGGCAGGCGGGAGCTCTCGCCCGGCCAAGGGGTCGTGATCGCGCGCGGCACGGCCTTGCGCTTCGAGGCGGCGCCCGGCACGCGCTGGGCCTTCTGCGCCGGGACGGGCCTCGCCTCCGCCGCTCCCGGGCTGACCGAGCTGCCGGAGGACGCGGTCCTCTCGCCCTCGTCGCCGCCGCCGATCGAGCTCCTGGAGGGGCCGGCGCCGCAATGCCGCAGCTTCAACGCCTTCACCGACGAGGCGATGCGCCTGCGGGCCGGCATCTGGGACTCGACGCCCTATCGGCGCGTCTCGCGCCCGCATCGCGTCAACGAGCTGATGCACGTCCTCGCCGGCAGCGTCACGCTGACCGGCGCGGACGGGCGCCCGGTCCGGATCGGGGCGGGAGAGACGGTGTTCGTTCCCCATGGCGTCCCGTGCGCCTGGACCAATGACGAGCACGTGGCGAAGATCTATGTCGTTCAGGAGGTCGCCGCGTGAGCGCGTCTCTGCTCGCAGCGTCCGGCGAGGAGCGCCGGGCGACGGAAGGCGGGCCTCCGGAACAGGTCGCCCTGCGTGCGATCGAGGCCGGCGACGCCCCGTCCTGTGCCGAGCTGTCGCGCCGTGTCGGCTGGCCGCATCGCCGCGAGGACTGGGAGTTCGTGATCGGCCTCGGCCGGGGCGTCGTCGGGATACGCGACGGCCGGATCGTCGCCTCGGCGCTGTGCTGGCCGTATGGCGAGAGCCACGCCACGCTGGGGCTGATCATCGTCGCCCCGGAGGAGCAGGGAGCCGGCATCGGCAAGCGGCTGATGCAGGCGCTGCTCGCGCAGGCGGGCGAGCGCTCGCTGATGCTCAACGCCACCACGGCGGGTGCTCCGCTCTACGAGCGCTGCGGCTTCCGGCCGCTGCACGACGTGCGCCAGCAGCACGGCCATGTCCTCGCCGTCGCCGCGCCGGTCCTCGGCGCGGGCGAGCGGCTGCGCCCCGGCGGCGCCGCCGATCTGCCGGTGATCGAGCAGCTCGACCGCGCGGCGAGCGGGCTCGAGCGCGGGCCGACCCTCGCCGCGCTGCTGCGCTGCGCCGACTGCGTCGTCCTGGAAAGGAACGGGCGGCCGGTCGGCTTCAGCATGCTGCGCGCTTTCGGCCGCGGCGATGTCGTCGGCCCCGTGGTGGCGGAGAGCGAGAGCGATGCCCGCGCCCTCATCGCCTGCTGGCTTCATGGCCGGGAAGGCCGCTTCATGCGTATCGATCTGCAGGTCGGCTCGCCGCTCGGCGCCTGGCTGGAACGCTGCGGCCTTGCTCCTGCCGGAGACGTCACCACGATGGTGCGCGGCGACAAGCCGGAGGCGGCGGGCCCGGCGCGCCTGCACGCGCTGATCAATCAGGCGCTCGGCTGAGCCCGGCTGGAGGTTTGGACGTGACCCTGCTGCTCAAATCCGACGCCGAGCGCGCCGGTGAATGGACGAGGCTGCTGGCGGTGAAGGCGCCGGAGCTGCCGTTCCGGGTCTGGCCGGATATCGGCGATCCCGCCGATATCCGCTACCTCGCGGCCTGGATCCCGCCGGACGACCTGCGCGGCTTGTTCCCGAATCTCGAGGTGCTGTTTTCCGTCGGTGCCGGGGTCGACCAGCTGAACCTGGCCGATCTGCCGCCCGGTCTGCCGATCGTGCGGATGATCGAGCCGGGCCTCGTCGACAGCATGGTCGAATACGTCACCATGGCGGTGCTGGCGCTGCATCGCGACCTCGTGCCCTATATCGCGGCGCAACGGAGCCAGGCTTGGGCGCCGCTCAGGATCCGGCCGGCCTTCGAGCGCCGCGTCGGCATCCTCGGGCTCGGCGCGCTCGGCAAGGCCTGCGCGCGCGCGCTCGCCGGCTTCGGATTCGATGTGGCCGGCTGGAGCCGCTCGCGCCATCAGGTCGAGGGCGTCTCCGCTTTCGCGGGCGATGCGGAACTGCCGGATTTCCTGGCCCGCACCGACATCCTCGTCTGCCTGCTGCCGCTGACCGACGCGACGCGCGGCCTGCTCGGCGCCGAGCTGTTCGCCCGGCTGCCGCGCGGCGCGATGCTGGTCAATGCCGGCCGGGGCGGCCACCTCGATCAGCAGGCGCTGCTGGCGGCGCTGGACAGCGACCAGCTCGCGGCGGCGGTGCTCGATGTCTGCGAGCCCGAGCCGCTGCCGGCCGGGCACCCGCTCTGGGTCCACCCGAAGGTGCTGATCACCCCGCATATCGCCAGCCGCTCGCGCTCGGAGGCCTCGCTCGACGCGATCATCGAGAACCTGAGGCGCCACCGGGCGGGCGAGCCTCTGATCGGCCTGATCGACCGCCAGCGCGGCTATTGAACGGAGCAGCCAATGACGGCCTTGTCCCTGCAAGATCGCGACCTCCTGGTGGGGCGTGCCCTGATCGGCGGTGAGTGGGTTGCCGCCGCCTCAGGTGAGGAGCTGCCGGTGCGCGATCCGGCGACCGGTGTTCAGATCGGCACGATTCCGGCCTGCGGCGAAGCCGAGACGAACGCGGCGATCGCCGCCGCGGAGGCGGCGTTCCCGGCCTGGAAGGCACGTCCGGCGGCCGAGCGCGCGGCCCTGCTGGAGCGCTGGCACGATCTGATGCTGGAGCACCGCGCCGATCTCGCCCGCATCATGACGGCCGAGCAGGGCAAGCCTCTCGCGGAAGCCGAGGGCGAGGTGCTCTACGGCGCCGGCTTCGTCAAATGGTTCGCCGAGGAGGCGCGGCGCGTCTATGGCGGCACCGTGCCGGCGCCGACCGCCGACCGGCGCATCCTCGTGCTGAAGGAGCCTGTCGGCGTCTCCGCGGCGATCACGCCCTGGAACTTCCCCAATGCGATGATCACCCGCAAATGTGCGCCGGCGCTCGCCGCCGGCTGCCCGATCGTGGTCAAGCCCTCGGAGCTCACGCCCTATTCGGCGCTGGCGCTCGGCGTGCTGGCTGAGCGGGCCGGATTCCCGCCCGGCGTCGTCAACATCGTCACCGGCCTGCCGCAGGGAATCGGCGCGGCGCTGACGCAGAACCCCGTCGTGCGCAAGCTCTCCTTCACCGGCTCGACCCGGGTCGGCGCGCTCCTGATGCGGCAATGCTCGGACACGCTGAAGCGGCTGAGCCTCGAGCTCGGCGGCAACGCGCCCTTCATCGTCTTCGACGACGCCGATCTCGACGCCGCCGTGGCCGGGGCCATCGCCAGCAAGTTCCGCAATGCCGGCCAGACCTGCGTCTGTGCCAACCGCATCCTCGTCCAGGACGGCATCCACGACGCCTTCGCCGACCGGCTCGCTCGGGCGGTTGCGGCGATGCGGGTCGGTGACGGGCGGCAGGCGGGCGTCACCATCGGCCCGCTGATCAATGCGGCGGCGGTCGAGAAGGTCCACGCGCATCTCGACGACGCGCTCGCGCTCGGCGCGACCAGGCTGGCCGCGGCTGAGGGCGAGGTCGAGGCGTCCCGTTTCGTCGTACCGACGGTGCTGACCGGCGCGACCACGCGCATGCGGCTCGCCAATGAGGAGACCTTCGGCCCGGTGGCGCCGCTGTTCCGCTTCAAGCACGAGGACGAGGCGATCGAGATCGCCAACGGTACGCCCTATGGGCTCGCCGCCTATTTCTACACGCAGGACCTCAATCGCTCCTGGCGCGTCGGCGAGCGACTGGAGTTCGGCATGGTCGGCCTCAACACCGGCTCGGTCTCGATGGAGGTGGCGCCTTTCGGCGGCATCAAGCAGTCGGGCATCGGCCGCGAGGGCGGCGCGACCGGCATCGAGGAATATCTCGAGCTGAAGAGCTTCCATATCGGCGGGCTGAAACCCGCCTGAGCTGTCGGCCGAAGCACGATCTGCCGATCGCGCGCCGCAATTGGGCAGGGCATACCAAAGCGGCACGCCAAAGCCGCCGCACTGCCCGGCCGGCCGCTCCTAGCCTCTGCGACAGGCGTCACGCCGTCAGCGGAGGTCGAGGCGGTTCATATGCTCCAGTCTGTTTCAAGCCTCGCCGTCCGGGCTCCGGAGCCGACGAGCCCCGGCATCCGGCGGGCGCTGGCCCATATCGAGCGGCATTTCACCGAGGCTCTCTATCTCGACGATCTGGCGGCTCTGGCCGGCCTCAGCGTCTGCCGCTTCGTCACCGTCTTTCGCCGTCAGGTCGGGGTGACGCCGCATCGCTTCGTCTGCCGGCAGCGCGTGCGTTATGCGCGCACCCTGCTCGCCGATGGCGTCCCGGCGGCCCAGGCCGCGCTGGAGGCCGGCTTTTTCGACCAGAGCCATCTCTCGCGCCATTTCAAGAGCGTCTACGGCCTGACCCCCGGCCGCTATCTGCGCGAGCAGACGCAGGCCGCGCGGCCGCGACACGGACGGATCGCCTGTCCGCCGGCCGCGCCCTTCTCCAACCTTCCAAGCCCACGTCCCGTCTGAGGTTCTGCCATGAGCGTCAACTCCCTCGAAGCTCTCGACCGTCGCCATTGGGTCCACCCGGTCGCCAACTGGGCCGGCCACGAAAAACGCGGCGTCACCGTGATGAAATCGGCCAAGGGCGCCTTCGTCACCGACAGCGACGGCCATGAGCTGATCGACGGCTTCGCCGGCCTCTGGTGCGTCAATGTCGGCTACGGCCATGACAGCATCGTCGAGGCCGCTGCCCGCCAGATGCGCGAGCTGCCCTACGCCACCGGCTATTTCAGCTTCGGCAGCGAGCCGGCGATCCGGCTCGCCGCCAAGCTCGCCGAGCTCACCCCCGGCGATCTCGACCACATCTATTTTTCGCTCGGCGGTTCGGACGCCGTCGACAGCGCGCTGCGTCTGATCCAGTTCTACTACAACGTCACCGGCCAGCCGACGAAGAAGGCGATCCTCTCGCTCGAGCGTGGCTATCACGGTTCGAGCTCGACCGGCGCGGGCGTCACGGCGCTGCCGGCCTTCCATGCCGGCTTCGACTTTCCGGCGCATGTGCATCACTACGTCGCCCCGCCCTATGCCTATCGCAACCCGACGGGCTCGGGCGATGCCGCGGTGATCGCGGCCAGCGTCGCCTCGCTGCGCGCCAAGGTCGCCGAGCTCGGCGCCGAGAACGTCGCGGCCTTCTTCTGCGAGCCGGTGATCGGTTCGGGCGGCGTCATCGTGCCGCCGAAGGGCTGGCTCAGAGCGATGCGCGAGACGGCGGCCGAGCTCGACATCCTCTTCGTCGCCGACGAGGTCATCACCGGCTTCGGCCGCACCGGCCCGCTGTTCGCCTGCGAGGCCGAAGGCGTCGTGCCCGACATGATGACCATGGCGAAAGGGCTGACCTCCGGCTATGCGCCGCTCGGCGCGCTTGCGCTCGGCGAGAAGGTCTATCGCGCCATCGCCGACAACGCCCCGGCCGGCGGCCCGGTCGGCCATGGCTACACCTATTCCGGCCATCCGGTCAGCGCCGCCGTGGCGCTCGAGGTGCTGCGGCTCTACGATGAGGGCGGCATCCTCGCCAACGGCCAGCGCGTCGGGGCTTATTTCGAGGAGCGCCTGGCGACGCTCGCCGACCACCCGCTCGTCGGCGAGGTCAGGGCACGCGGCCTGCTCGCCGGCGTCGAGCTGGTCGCCGACAAGGCGACGAAGCAGAAGCTGCCGCGCGAGGTGAAGCTGTCCGACCACCTCTTTGCCCGCGGCTATGCCAATGGCGTCATCTTCCGCGCTTTCGCCGACGACATCATCGGCCTTGCCCCGCCGCTGTCCTGCAGCGAGGCCGAGATCGACCTGATCGTCACCAGGCTGCGCAAGACGCTGGACGAGGTCATGGCGCTGCCGGAGGTGGCGGCGGCGTTGAAAACCGCAAAGGCGGCATGATCCATGCTTGGCCCGGACCGCATCGAACGACTAGTCTGATGCCGGTTCGGGCACGCTTCGCGGGGCCGATTCCGCAAGAGGCAGCCAAGGCATGAGGCCCTCGTCGTGACACCGGGTGTGCGGCTCGACCGCATCGACATGAAGATCCTGATCGAGCTGCAGAACAACGGCAGGATCACGAACGTCAACCTCGCCGATGCGGTCGGCCTGTCGCCGAGCCCGTGCCTGCTGCGGGTGAAGCGGCTGGAACAGGCCGGCTTCATTTCCGGCTACGGCGCGACCATCAACCTGCAGAAGCTCGGCGAGACCATCACCGTCTTCACCGAGATCACCCTGGCCGACCACACCAAGGAATATTTCATCCGCTTCGAGACGGCGCTCAGGCGCGTCGACGAGGTGATCGAGTGCCACATGGTCAGCGGCGGCTACGACTATCTCGTCAAATTCGTCACGCGCGGGCTGACGCATTACCAGTCGCTGATCGAGACGCTGCTCGACCGCAATATCGGCATCTCCAAATACTTCAGCTACATCGTCATCAAGTCGCCGATCCAGAAGCCGGGCTATCCCCTGCCGGTGCTGTTCGACCTGTAGGGCTCAGCCGAGCGCCTGGGTGACCAGCCCGAAGGTCCGCGCCGCGCCCCGCGGGCCGTGATTGCGGCCCCTGACCATCGTCGTCACGGTATCGAAGACGGTCATGCCGCACTCTTCGAGGAAGCCGCCGAACCTGCCCTGTTCCTGGGCGGTGTCGACGCGCAGGAACTGGCCGTCATGAGCGAGCACATGCGGATGCACGAGGGCGATCGCAGCCTCGTCGCTTTCGGCGACGATCGGGCCGACGACATGGCCGCGGCCGAAGCGGCGGCAGAGGGCGAAGCCGACGAGCGCGCCGTCGCGCTCGACCACCGTTCCCGTCGCGAGCTTCATCAGCGCGGCTATGACGCGCGAGCGGTCGGCGCCATAAGCGTCGGCGTCGAGCCGCGCGATCGCCTCGCCGTCGGCGGCGGTCGCCGGACGGATGGCGAATCCGCCGGGCGCGGCCCCGGCCGGTGCCTGGACGCGGCCCTGATGCTGGAAGATGCGGCCGATCGGCTGGAAGTCGAGCGAGCGGTAGAGGCGGTAGCCCGCCCGCGTCGCGTTGAGCCGGAGGTCGCGAGCGCCCGCCTCTTCGAAGATCGTGTCCATTAGCCGGCGTCCGGCGCCCTGCATCTGCAGGCGCGGGGAGGTGATGACCATGCCCACCGTGGCGAAGTGCGGCCCGAAGGGCCACCACATCGCCGAAGCCAGGACCCGGCCGATCGCGTCGCAGGCGACGAAGCCGTACCCGACCTCCAGCACGAAGCGCCAGTCCTCGGGCCGGTGCGGCCAGCTGACGCCGACGGAGAGCTGGTGCGCCTGGGCGATGTCCGCCTCTGTCATCGGCCTGATGGCGAGCTCGTAATCGAGCCGGCGCCGAGCCGTACCGTGAGCCACTGTTGCCGGCCTCGTTCCTTGAATGCTGCACGACTATAGGCAGGCGCCGGGCTGCGGAGAACTGCAAAATTGTCCAAGAACCCGTGGCGCGGCTCGCTATTCTCGACGCCCGGAGCCGGCTCGGCCGGCCGGGCGCGGCTCTCGCCGCCCTGTCCGGAGCGCTGGGACTGACCTGCCATGAAGCTCGAACCCTATTGGCTCGCGACGGCTCCTGAATTCGCCGCCGGCTCGCGCGCGCCGGTCGCCGGCAAGGTCGACGTCGCCATTGTCGGCGGCGGCTTCACCGGCCTGTCGGCCGCGCTCGCCCTGGCGAAATCGGGCGCGAGCGTCGCCGTGCTCGAGGCCGGCCGCGTGATCGGCGAGGCGTCCGGCCGCAATGGCGGGCACTGCAACAATGGGCTCGCCCACGATCTCGGCAGCCTGGCGGCCAGCCTCGGCGAGGAGAGGGCGGTCGCGCTTTACCGGGCCTTCGACAGCGCCGTCGACACCGTCGAGGCGCTGGTCGCGAGCGAGGCGATCGACTGCGGCTTCGTCCGCACCGGCAAGATCAAGCTCGCCGCCAAGCCGGAGCACTTCGCCAAGCTGGAGAAGAGCGCCGCCCTGCTGCAGCGCACGGTCGAGCCGACTCTGGCCGTGGTGACGCCGGCCGAGACGCGCCGCGAGATCGGCTCGGACGGCTTCCATGGCGGCCTCGTCTATCCGCGCAGCGCGCATATGCATATGGGCCGCTTCGGCGTCGGCCTCGCCGAGGCGGCCGCGCGGCGCGGCGCGGCGATCCACGAGAACGCGGCGGTGACCGGGCTCGAGCGGTCGACCGCCCAGGCCCATCGCGTCGTCACCAGCCGCGGCACGCTGGAGGCGGGGCAGGTGCTGCTCGCCACCGGCGCCTCGCGCCGGGGCCCGTTCGCCTGGCTGAGGCGGCGCATCGTCCCGGTCGGCAGCTTCATCATCGCCACCGAGCCGCTCTCGCCCGAGCGCGCCGCTGCGATCATGCCGACGCGGCGGACCGCGACGACGACGAAGAACATCGGCAACTATTTCCGGCTCACCCCCGACAACCGCTTGATCTTCGGCGGGCGGGCGCGCTTCGCCCTGTCGAGCCCGGCCTCGGACGCCAAGAGCGGCGAGATCCTGAAGGCGCGCATGCTGGAGCTCTTCCCCGAACTGGCCGGCACCCGCATCGACTATTGCTGGGGCGGCCTCGTCGACATGACGGCGGACCGGCTGCCGCGTGCCGGCGAGCGCGACGGCCTGTTCTATGCGCTCGGCTATAGCGGCCACGGCACGCAGATGTCGGTCCATATGGGCCAGGCCATGGCCCGGGTGATGGGGGGCGAGGCGAAGGCCAACCCCTTCGCCGGCCTCGACTGGCCGGCGGTACCCGGCCATTTCGGCCCGCCCTGGTTCCTGCCCTTCGTCGGCATGTATTACCGCTACCAGGACTGGCGCCATTGAGCCTTGGCGACGGGCGTCGTTCTCGGGCGAAGCGAAGCGCAGCCCCGAGAATCTCGTGACAGGAAGGCGCCAGTCAGCGTCTCGTCCGGCCTGAGATGCTCGGGTCAAGCCCGAGCATGACGTCGCCTGCGCTACGCATCCTTCTTCTGTCCGCTCATGGCGAGCAGGACGAGCAGGAAGGAGGCCGCCGTCAGCAAGGTCGAGATCGAGGCGATGGTCGGGTCGATCTCGTCGCGCAGCGCGGTGAACATGCGCTTGGTCAGGGTCTGGTACTGCCCGCCCGAGACGAAGAGCGCGATGATGGTTTCGTCGATCGCCGAGATGAAGGCGAAGACGGCGCCGGCGAAGACGCTGGCCTTGATCTGCGGCAGCGTCACGGTGAGGAAGGCGCGCAGGCGGTTCATGCCGAGGCTGCGCGCCACCATCTCCTGCGTCTTGTCGAAGCTCTGCAGCCCGGCGACCACCGAGGTGATGACATAGGGCAGGCCGAGCATGACATTGGCCAGCACCAGCCCCGTCAGCGTCTGGATCAGGCCGAGCTTGGCGTAGACGAAGAAGATGCCGATCGCGACGATGATGATCGGCACGATCAGCGGCAGCATCAGCACCATGTGCAGGGAGCGCATCAGCCGGTTCTGGGCGTTGCTGATCGCATAGGCGGCGGCGGTGCCGAGCGGCGTCGCGATCAGCACGGTCAGGGCGCCGAGCATCAGGCTCATCCGCGTACCCTGCATCCAGTTCGGATTGCCGAAATATTCCTGGTACCAGCGCAGCGACAGCGCCGGGGGCGGGAAGGTCAGGAAGCGCGTGCTCGAGAACGACATCGGCACGATGATCAGCACGGGCAGCATCAGGTAGAGCAGGATCAGCCCGACGACGAGGCCGAAGGCGAGGCGCGGCAGCAGGGAGGTCTTCATTTCTGCCCCAGCATCTTGTCGAGCGGGATGATGCGGCCGACCGCGGCGAAGATCGCGAGCACGCAGGCGAGCAGCACGACGCCGACGGCGCTGGCCGCGCCCCATTGCGCGTAGAGCTCGACATTGCGGCTCACCACCATCGAGATCATCACGGTGCGCCCGCCGCCGAGCAGCTCGGGCGTGATGTAGAAGCCGAGCGTCAGCACGAAGACGAGGGTGAGCCCGGCGACGACGCCCGGTAGCGACAGCGGCAGGAAGATGCGCCGGAAGCTGTAGAGCGGGCCGCCGCCGAGGCTGGCGCCGGCGAGCATCAGCTCGCGCGGGATCTTCTGCATGGTGGAATAGAGCGGCAGCACCATGAAGGGCAGAAGGATGTGGACGGTCGCGATCACCGTGCCGAGCTCGTTGTGCACCAGCGCCAGCGGCTCCGAGACCAGCCCGAAGCGCTCGAGCAGCTGGTTGGCGACGCCGGTGCGCTGCAGCAGCACGAGCCAGGCATAGGCGCGCACCAGCACGCTGGTCCAGAACGGCAGCATCACGCAGGCCAGGATCAGCACGTTCCAGGGCCGCCTGGCATGGGCCGCCGCATAGGCGACGGGATAGCCGAGGATGAGGGTGAGCAGCGTCACCGTCAGCGCGATCCGGAAGGTCAGCGCGAAGCTGCGCCAGTAGACCTCTTCGGCGAAGATGCGGCGGTAATGCTCCAGCGTGAAGCCGTTGTCGTAGACCGACTGGGCCGCGAGCCATCCGACAGGGATCACTACCAGCGCGACGATCACCAGCACGGCCGGGGCCGCGAGCAGCGCCATCAGCGCCTGCTCGCGGCGCTGATGGGCAAGGGAGGGGTCGATCGCGCTGGTGCTCATCTCGTCACCTCATGTCCGGCTTTCGCGCGTCATGCTCGGGCCTGACCCGAGCATCTCTGGTCGGAAGAAGCGCCGAAAAGCGCCTTCTCGTCGTCATTCTCGGGTCTGCGCTGCGCTTCGCCCGAGAATGACGACGAGCCTCATTTCTGCATGAACTGCAGCCAGCGCTTCTCGGCGGCCTCGCCGGCCGGCGAGGTCCACCAGGCATAGGACATCAGGGCCTGTACCTTGGCGTTCTCCGGCGCGCTCGGTAGCTCCTTGGCCCGCGCCTCGGAGATGACCTTGGTGTCATAGGCCTTCGGGTTGGCCGGGCCGTAGTCGATATGCAGCGGCAGATTGGCCTGATGCACCGGGTCGACCGCCTCGTTCAGGAATTTGAGCGCCGTCGGCAGGTTGGGCGCGCCCTTGAGCACGCAGAGCGAGGTGCTCTGCAGGATGCCCTGGTTGTAGGTGTAGGTGACCTTGGCGCCTTCCTTGGTCAGCGCGCTGATGCGGCCGTTCCAGGCCATCACCATGTCGACCTCGCCATCGTTGAGCAATTGCGCCGACTGGGCGCCGGAGGTCCACCAGACGGTGATGTTGGGCTTGATCTCCTCCAGCTTCTTGAAGGCCCGGTCGACGTCGAGCGGATAGAGCTTGTCGGGCGCGACGCCGTCGGCCATCAGCGCCGCTTCCAGCGTCGCGAGCGGGTTGTTGCGCAGCGAGCGGCGGCCGGGAAACTTCTTCACGTCCCAGAAATCGGCCCAGGTCTTCGGCGCCGAGGCGGCGTCCGGGAACTTCTTCAGGCTGTAGCCGAGCACGCTCGAATAGAACTCGTAGGCGACGGACCAGTCGCTGCGGTATTCGGCCGGCATCGCCGCCGCGTTCGGGATCTTGCTGAAGTCGAGCTTCTCGACAATGCCCTGCTCGCCGCCGCGCAGGCAGAAATTGGTGGCGACGTCGACGACGTCCCAGCTCGGCTTACCTGTGGCGACCTGCGAGCGCATGATCGGCCAGGCGTCGGGCACGCTGTCCTGGTTGATGGTGATGCCGAGTTTCTTGGCGGCGGGATCGAGGATCGCGATGGTCTGCGCCTTCTGATAGGCGCCGCCCTGCGAGACGAACATGATCTGCTCGGCCGCGAGCGCAGGGTCGAGCAGCGCGAGGGAGAGGCCCGCGACGGCGCAGGCGGTCCGGAAGTTCAAGCTCTTAGCCATGTCCTGTTCCCCTGTTGTGTTGGATCGGAGCTTCGAGGCCTACCGTCCGATCGCGTCCAGAAACTGGTACCAGCCGGCGACCAGACGGACCGCCGGTTCTCGAAGCGGGTAGAAGGGCACGCGCCGCATGCGGCCGATGTCGAGCAGCCCGACATCGGGGCGCTCGCCGCGCGCGAACGCGGCGAGGTAGCGCCCCATCAGGCTCGACATGGCGACGCCGGCGCCGTTGTAGCCCATCGCCGTCAGCACGCGCTCGTCGACGCGCCCGACATGCGGTACGGAATCGAGTGTCATCGCCACCAGGCCCGACCAGGAGAAGGCGAGCGGCACGTCGGCGACCTGCGGGAAGATCCCGACCATCGCCTTGTGCAGGGCGGCGAAGGCCGCGGCGGAATCCGTCTTGCCGAAGGCGCCACGTCCGCCGAAGACGATCCGGTCGTCGACCATGCGGAACCAGCGCATCATCCGCTTGGTCTCGGTGTAGGTCCGGCGCGTCGGCATGACGCCGGCGGCGAGGTTCGGGGAGAGCTTTTCCGTCGCGATGATCGCGCTGCGGAAGGGGATCAGCGTGCGCTGGTAGGCGCGGGTCGCCGGGGTCAGGTCGGAATAGCTGTTGGTGGCGACGATCGCCTGCTTCGCCCGCACCGTACCGCGGGGCGTTTCGACCAGCACGCCGTCGCGCTCGCGCCGGAGGCCGAGCGCCGGCGTATGGCTGTGGACGGGGACGCCCTGCGCGCTCACGCCGCGGGCGAGGCCGCGCAGATAGGCGAGCGGGTGGATGCCGCCCGAGCCGGCGTTGAGCACGCCGCCGACGAAGCCGGCCGAGCCCGTCTCGTCGCGCACCTGTGCGGCATCGAGCACGGTCATGGTGGTGTCGCCGAGTTCGGCCCGGAGCCACTCGGCTTCCTTCACCGCATAGGCCAGCGTCTCATGGTTGTGCGCGGCCTTGACCTGGCCGGCGCGGGTCAGTCCGGCATCGGCGACGCCGCAGCTGTCGACCAGCTCCGCGACGATGTCGGTCGCCTCATGGGCGATGTCGTACATCCGTTTCGCCATGTCCCGGCCATGGCTGGCGGCGATGGCCGGGAAGGACAGGCGGAACTTGGCGGTGACGACGCCGCCATTGCGCCCGCTCGCGCCCCAGCCCGGCTCGTTCGCCTCGAGCACGATGGGCGCGAGGCCGCTGGCGGCGAGATGATGGGCCGCCGAGAGCCCGGTATAGCCGGCGCCGATGATGACGACATCCGCCTGCGCGTCGCCGGCGAGCGGCGGCAGGGGCGGCATTGGCGCCGCCGTCGCCCGCCACAGCGAGGGCGCGGCGTCGAGGGTCTGCCAGGATGTCGGCGCAGCCGCCATGCGGATCAGCCCCGTTCCGCCTCGACCGCGTCGGCGAGCGCCTTCAGCGTCGGGAAATGATAGTCGGGCTTGGTGAGCTCGGGCACCGCCGGCGTGCCGCCGAAGCCCTTCTGGCCCTGGCGGCGCTCGATCCAGCAGGTGGCGTAGCCCAGTGACCTGGCGACGCGGATATCGTGATACTGGCTCTGCGCGACATGCAGGATCTCCTCCTGCTTGTAGCCGAAAGCCGATTGCCGGCCGCGGTTGAAGGCGAAGAACAGCGGATCGGGCTTGGGGTGGATCGCCTCGTCGGCGGTGACGCTGTCGTGGAACGGGTTGCCGAGCGTGTGCGCGTAGCAGGCGAAACTCGGCCGGTCCGCGTTGGTCATCGCCACCAGCCGGTAGTGCTTGCGCAGCCGCGCCAGCGCCTCGACCGAATCCGGGAAGGCGGGGTGGCGCAGGATGGCGAGCTGGAAGGCGTCGGCCGTGGCCTCGTCATGCGGCAGGCCGAGCTCCTTGGCGAGGTGGATGTAGACGAGCTTCATCACCTCGCTTGAGCGCTCGTAATGCAGCTCGCGGCCCTTGAGATAGGGCGCGAAGATCTCGTCGTCGCTGAGCTTGGCGGCGGCCGGTCCGCCGAGGCGGCGGACCGCGCCGAGGACGCCGCTCTCGAAATCGATCAGCGTGCCGACGACGTCGAATGTGAGAACTTTGAAATCGCTGAGGGCCATGGTCTTGCGTCTCTGCTGGGGGAGGGGTCAGGCGCCGGTCTTCGGCACGATGATCGTGTCCTGCGGGTGCAGGCTGACGGCGAGGCGCTCGCCGACCGGCGGGATGCGGCGGGCGGCCTCGTAATGGCTGGGCTGGCGCAGGCTGAGGGCCGTGCCGTCGTCGAGCGCGAGGAAGACGCGCAGGCTCTCGCCCTGGAAGACGATGTCGGTGACGCGGGCTTCGAGCCGGTTGCGGTCGGGGCTGCCGGAGCCGTCCTCGACCAGCAGCTTCTCGGTCTGGATGGCGAGCACGAGCTCGCCGGTCGGCGCGATCGGGCGGGCGCTCTTCAACACCGTGCCGGCGAGCGAGACGCTGTCGGACGAGACGCGCGCGACCGGCAGCAGCGTCGCCTCGCCGATGAAGCTGGCGACGAAGGCGTTGGCCGGATGATCGTGCAGGCGCTCGGGCCGGTCGATCTGAACCAGCTTGCCGTCCTTCAGGATGGCGACGCGGTCGCTCATCGTCAGCGCCTCGCGCTGGTCGTGGGTGACGTAGATGATCGTCGCCCCGAGCCGCTTGTGGAGCTGGCGCAGCTCGATCTGCATGGTCTCGCGCAGCTGTTTGTCGAGCGCCGAGAGCGGCTCGTCCATCAGGATCAGGCGCGGCTCGAAGATCATGGCGCGGGCGAGCGCGACGCGCTGGCGCTGGCCGCCGGAGAGCTGGCCGATGCCGCGCTCCTCGTAGCCGGCGAGGTCGACCATGGCGAGCGCGCCGCGGACCTTCTCGGCATGGCTCGATTTCGGCAGGCGCCGAGCCCGCAACGGGAAGGCGACGTTCTCGCCGACGCTCATATGCGGGAACAGCGCGTAGTTCTGGAAGACGATGCCGATGTCGCGCTTGTGCGGCGGGGTGAAGGTGACGTCGCGTCCGCCGAGATGGACGGAACCGCCGGAGGGCTGGATGAAGCCGCCGAGGATGCCGAGCAGGGTGGTCTTGCCCGAGCCGGACGGCCCGAGCAGCGAGACGAATTCCTGCGGGGCGATGTCGAGCGAGACGTCGTCGAGAGCCCGCACCGAGCCGTAGTGCTTGCTCGCGGACCTGATCTCGACGCGTTCGCCGCCCATTGTCGCCATGGCACACTCCCTTTGCGACATAGCGACAGCGGCGGAGCGCGCAGGCAAAGGCCGATTCTTCGGTGCGCTATAAGGTGATCTTATGGTGCGCTTGGCCGCTGCGAGATCCGTCGTGCGGCGCTTGCCTCTGTCGGGCTGTCGCCGCCGCCATATCCACGCCTCATGAAACGAGATGTCGGGCGCTCCCGGCAATTGCCAAATAATCAGGAGGAGCATAACTTCATGTAATGTCAGAGCTGCGCCGCATGGTCTCGTCGAGCAATGCGCTCTTCGTCTTCGAGGCGGCGGCGCGCAGCGGCAGCTTCACCCGCGCGGCGGAGGAGCTGAACGTCACGCAGCCCGCGGTCAGCCGCATGCTGTCGCGCTTCGAGAGCCATCTCGGGCTGCGCCTGTTCGAGCGCGGCCGGCAGGGCGCCGTGCTCACCCCGCAGGGCGAGGTGCTCTATCGCCGCGTCGCGGCCGGCTTCCGCAGCATCGAGGCGGGGCTCGTCGAGGTCGAGCAATTGCGCGCCGGCAAGGAGATCGTGACCATCTCCGTCTCCTCCGCCTTCACCACCCACTGGCTGATGCCGCGCATGGACCGCTTCCAGAAGCGTTTCCCGGACGTCGACCTGCGCTTCCAGATGATCGCCGGTTCGCTGCGCGGGCCGGTCGACAGCGTCGACCTCGGCATGCGCTTCCTCGACGGCGACGAAGCCGTGCCCGCCGAGGCGATGGTGGTGCGCGAGGTCATGCTGCCCGTCTGCAGTCCGGGCTACCGGCGTGCCGGGCCGGAGGCCGCCGCGGCCGGCGAGGGCAACACCATCATCAATCTGACCGATTCCGATCTCGACTGGGCCGGGCGCTATCCGCCCTTCGCCACCGGACGGCCGGGGCCGGCCAAGACGCTGAGCCTGTCCGATTATGCCGTGGTGGTGCAGGCGGCGCTGCTCGGCCAGGGCGTCGCCTTCGGCTGGATCACGGTGGTGTCGCATGCGCTGATGTCGGGCGCGCTGGTGCCGGCCAGCGACCGGCTGACCCTTGGCGCGCGCAGCTGCGTCCTGCTGACGTCGCGCAACCGCCCGCCGAGCCCGGTGGTCCGCGAGATCAGGCGATGGATCGGCGCGGAGCTGAGGGGCGAGATCGAGGCGATCGACGCGCTCCATCCCGGCCTGCGGCTGATGCAGGCCTGTTATCAGAGCGGGGCTGGATCGTCATTGCGCGGAGCGTCGGCGACGAAGCAGCCCAGGCGGGTGTAGAACGCTGCCGCCCCTGGATTGCTTCGCTGCGCTCGCAATGACGGTCTTGCCAACTCAGCCCGCAATGTCGATCAGCACCGTCTTGTGGCGCAGGTTCTGCTCGACCGCCTGGCGGCCGAGGTCCTTGCCGATGCCGGAGCTCTTGTAGCCGCCTGTCGGCAGGATGAAGTCGAGCGTGCGGCTGTAGCGGTTGACCCAGACGGTGCCGGCCTGGAGCCGGCGCACGGCGCGCAGGCCGCGGCCGAGATCGCGCGTGTAGATGCCGGCGGCGAGGCCGTATTCGGGATGGTCGGCGAGAGCGAGGCCCTCCTCCTCGTCCACGAAGGTCTGGATGGTGAGCACCGGCCCGAAGATCTCCTCGCGTACCGCCGCCGTGTCCGCCCGGACGTTACCGATCAGCGTCGGCTGGTAGAAGGCGCCGTGATGGCCCTCGATCCGCCCGCCGCCCATCACGATCTCGGCGCCCTGCTCGCGGCTGCGCGTCACGATCGCGTCGATGCGCCGCGCCTGCGGCTCGGAGATGATCGGGGCGAAGCCGGTCGCGGCCTTCCAGGTCGGGCCGGGGGTGACCGAGGAGAGCCGGCTGCGCAGCGCCGCGACCAGCGCCTCCGCGACCGGCGCCTGGACGATCAGGCGCGAGCCGGCGACGCAGGCCTGCCCGGCATTGGCGAGCAGAGAGCCGGCGATGCAGGCGGCGGCCTTGTCGAGATCGGCGTCGGCGAAGACGAGCTGCGGGCTTTTGCCGCCGAGCTCGAGCGTGACCGGCTTGATGCCGCTCTCGGCGGCCGCCTTCATCACGGCGATGCCTGTGCGGGTCGAGCCGGTGAAGGAGAGCTTGGCGATGCCGGGATGGCGGCTGAGCGCATCGCCCGTCACGGCGCCGGTGCCCTGCACGACGTTGAAGATGCCGGCGGGGATCCCGGCCTCGACCGCGAGCTGCGCCAGCCGCACGGTCGAGAACGGGGTCAGCTCGGACGGTTTCAGGACCATGGCGTTGCCGGCGGCGAGCGCCGGCCCGACCTTCCAGCTCGCCATGCTGAGCGGAAAATTCCACGGTGTGATCGCGCCGACGACGCCATAGGGCTCGGAAACGATCATGCCGAGCTGGTCGGTGCGTGTGGCCGCGACCTCGCCGCCGAGCTTGTCGGCCCATTCGCTGAAGAAGCGGAGGCCTTCGGCGACACTGGCGACGTCGCCGGTCACCGCCTGGGCGATCGGCCGGGTCGAGCCGAGGGCCTCGAGCCGGCCGAGCTCCTCGGCGCGCGCCTCGATCAGATCGGCCCAGCGGCGCATGGCGCGGGCGCGCTCGCGCGGCGGGCGGCTCGCCCAGCCGCTGTCGCGGACGGCGCGCGCGGCATCGTTCACGGCGCGGTCGACGGTCGCGGCATCCGCGACCGGCAGTTCGGCATAGTCGACTCTGTCGGAGGGGCGGGCGACGGGGATGCGCTCGCCATCGCCGACATTGGCCCCGCCGATATAGTGCCCCGCAGCGAAGGCGACGGATTCGGGCGCGAAATCGGCCATCGACCTCAGAGCCCCAGAAGGCCCGGCAGGCCGCCGATGTCCCTGATCTCGTGGGTGCTGTAATAGGGGTTCGACGGCTCGTGGCCGCGGTTGACGAAGACGCGGCGGGCGATCCTCATGTCGTAGGCGGTCATATGGTCGTAGCGGAAGCTCGACGAGCAGTGCATCAGGTCCTGCGGGCCGCAGCCGAGCATGTCGAACATGTATTCGAAGGCGCGCATGCGCGGCTTGTAGGCTTGCGCCTCCTGTGCGGTGTACACGGCGTGGAAGGGCGCGCCGAGCTTGGCGACGTTGTGCGGGATCAGGTCGGTCATCGAGTTCGAAAGGATGACGAGCGGGATCTCCTTCGCCACCTTGGCGAGACCGGCCGGCACGTCCGGATGCGGGCCCCAGCCCGGGACCTCGTCGACGATGCGCTGGGCATCGGCCGGGTCGTAGGCGATGCCGTGCAGCTTGCAGGTCCGCTCCACCGCGCGGTGGACGACGTCCGGGTAGGGCTTCCAGGGGCCGAGGACCTCGTCGAGGCGATAGCTCGAGAAATCGTCGCAGAACGCGTCCATCTGCTTGGGCGCAAGGCGGCTGCCGTAGACGCGCCGGGCGGCCGGCGCCATCTCGAAATAGGTCAGCGTGCCATAGCAGTCGAAGGTGATGAATTTCGGCCGGAAGCTGCTCATCGTCTGTCTCTCGATGGTTGCGACGGCTGTCTGCCGCTGTGAGAAGGTTAGAGTGCGCCTGCGGGCAGGGAGGCGGAATCGGATCGGCGCGACCGAAGATTCTGCCGATCAGCCGGGATGCTTCGGCATGGATTGCTGGACGTGCCGGGGCAGGATGGACAGGCCGGGCCGCCTCGCCGAAGGTCGCCGGCCCCAACCTCGCTCGCGAATCTCATGACCGTCGAAACCGTCCTCGCCGACCTCGTCGGCTTTCCCTCCGTCTGCCGCACGCCGAACGGCGCGATCATCGAGCATGTCCGCGCCTATCTCGCGCGCCATGGCGTGGAGAGCGTGATCGTGCCCGGGCCGGAGGGCGACCGCGCCAATCTGTTCGCGACGATCGGGCCGAAGGCTCCGGGCGGCGTCATCCTCTCGGCGCATCTCGACGTCGTCCCGGCGCCGCCGGAGGGCTGGCTCGGCGATCCCTTCCGGCTGCGGCGCGACGGGGAGCGGCTGATCGGGCGCGGCGCCGTCGACATGAAAGGCTTTGCCGCCTGCATGCTGGCCAGCGTGCCGGCCCTTGTCGGCAGGGAGCTGGCGCGGCCGGTCCACATCGCGCTGTCCTATGACGAGGAGATCGGCTGCGTCGGCGTGCGCCGTCTGATCGCGCGGCTGCCGGAGCTATGCCCGCCGGTGCTCGGCTGCATCGTCGGCGAGCCGAGCGGTCTGCGGCCGGTGCTGGCGCACAAGGGCAAGATCGCCCAGCGCGTCACGGTGCACGGCAAGGCCGGGCATTCCTCGCGCACCGATCTCGGCGACAACGCGATCCACTATGCCGCCGGCCTCATCGCCGCGATCCATGAGGAGGCACTGCGCCATGCCCGGCAGGGACCTTTCGCCGAGGCCTTCGCGCCGCCCTATTCGACGGTCCAGGTCGGAGTGATCCAGGGCGGCACCGGCATCAACGTCGTGCCGGCGCAATGCGTGTTCGACGTCGAGGCCCGCGCCATCGCCGGGCAGGACCCCGCGGCGCTGCTCGGCTTCCTGCCTGATGTCGCGGGGCGGATCCGGCGCGACGCCGCCGCGACTGGACACAGGGTCGACTTCGGCTTCGAGACCCTCAGCGAATATCCGCCGCTCGCGCTCGCCGAGGCCGATCCGCTGGTGGCCTTCGCCGAGGCGGTCTCGGGAGAGGCACGCCAGGCCGCGGTCAGCTACGGCACGGAAGCCGGCCTGTTCCAGCAGGCCGGCATCGCCGCGATCGTCTGCGGTCCCGGCGATGTCGCTCGCGCCCACAAGCCGGAAGAGTACATCACCGATGCCGAGCTCGCCGCGGTGATGGCGATGATCGCGCGCATCGCCGACCGGCTCTGCTGAACCTCAGAACTCGCCGATCGCGCCGCGGGAGCCGTCGACGAGGCGGGAATGCCTGAACGGGCGGGGGTCGACGATCGGCGTGTCGCCGGTCGCGAGGTCTGCGGCGAGATGGCCGGCGGCGGGGCCGAGGCCGAAGCCGTGGCCGCTGAAGCCGGCGGCCAGGACGAAGCCGGAGAGGCCGGCGACGGGCGAGATCACCGGCACCGCATCGGGCGTGGAATCGATGTAGCTGCCCCAGCTTTCGCGCACGGCGACGCTCTTCAGGGCCGGGAGGACGCTGTGGGCGCGCGCGATCAGCGTCGCCATGGCACGCCGGCTCGGCGCCGGGTCGAGCATGCGGATCGCCTCGAAGGGGCTGGCCTCGTCGAGCCTCCAGCTGCCGAGGGCTTCCGGCCCCTTGAAGAAGGACGAGCCGATGCCGAGCTCGACCGCCTTCAGCCGCTTGACGAACATCGGCAGGAAATCGCGGGCATAGCGCAGGCCCTGCGGCGTGATCTCGAGCGTGCCCTTGCCGCTGATCGCGACGGTGTAGCTGCCGTCGAGGCGGCGGGTCAGCGCGATCTCCGGGGTGTAGAAGGCGTCGAGGAAGTCCGGCGCCGGCGCGGTCCGCAGGCTGGTCACGCGGATGCTCGCCTGCGGGAAGGCGATGCCGTGGTGCCGGCAGAAGGCCGAGGCCCAGGCGCCGCCGGCGAGCACCGCCGCATTGGTCCGGATCGTGCCCTTCTCGGTGACGACGCCGGTGACCGCGCCGTTGGCGATGTCGAGCCCGCGCGCGGCGCAGCCCTGATGGATGCTGGCTCCGGCGCGGCGGGCGCCGTCGGCCATCAGCGGTGCGGCGAGCGCCGGCTCGGCCTTGCCGTCGCTGGCGGAATGCAGGCCGCCGAGCCAGCTGCGGCCGCTGGCGCCGGTCATCGCCGCGGTTTCCGCCCCGGTCAGCATCCTGGTCTCGACGCCGAAAGCCCTGGCCGTTTCGCGCCAGCGCTCCCATTGCGCCAGCTGCGCGGCGTCGTTGGTGGCATAGACCAGGCCGCAGCGCCGGAAGCCGCTGTCGCGGCCGAGCTCCTCGCTCAGCGTCTCCCACAGCTCCATGGCGCGGATCGCGAGCGGCAGTTCGCGGGCGTCGCGGTTCTGCTTGCGGCACCAGCCCCAGTTGCGGCTCGACTGCTCGCCGCCGACGACGCCCTTCTCGACCAGCGCGACCGAGCGACCGCGCCGCGCCAGATAGTAGGCCGCGGCGGCGCCGACGATGCCGCCGCCGATGACGACGACGTCCGCGGCAGCAGGCAGCGCGTCGCTGCTGGCAATTCGTTCTATGGTCGGCGACATGGCACGCTCCCGAGGCAGCCGCGCTACGGGCGGCGCGGCTTGAGGGCTCTACACTGGGGTGAAAGACGGATTCTCCGGTCAGATTGCTCGACTGACCGGAGCCGGCTCACGCGAGGGTCACATCAGCCCGGGCTCGCCGAGGTCGGTCCCGTCGACGAGGCGGCTGTAGCGGTAGGGGTGAGGGTCGACGATCGGGCTGTCGCCGGCGACGATGTCGGCCGCGAGCCGCCCGGCCGCCGGCCCGATCCCGAAGCCGTGACCGCTGAAGCCGGCGGAGACGTGCAGGCCCGGCAGCGCCTCGATCGCCGAGATGACGGGCACCCAATCGGGCGTGAAGTCGATCAGCCCGCCATATTTGTGCTTGATCTCGACATTGGCGAGCTGCGGAAAGATCTCGGCAAGCCGCTTCTTGGCGAAGGTGATCAGCTCCTCCTGCGCCGGCGGATCATAGGTCCGCATCCGCTCGAAGGGCGAGATCGAATCGTTGCTCCAGCGCATCAGCGCCTCCGGCCCGTAGAAGAAGGATTTGCCGGCGCGGATCGTCAGCAGCTTGTGGCGCTTCTTGAAGGTGCGCCAGAACGGCCTGGCGTTGAGCATGCCGTGCGGCGAGAGCTCGAGCAGGCCGCGCCCGCTGATGCCGACGGTGAAGCCGCCGTCGACCCTGCGGCGAATGGTGAGATCGGGCGTTGAGATGCCGCCCGCCGTGATCTCCGGCGCAGGCCCGGTGAAGAACGAGGTCGACTTGATCCCGGCGAGCGGCATGCGGATGCCGTGATGGCGGGCGAACATCGCCGTCCAGACGCCGCCGGAGAGCAGGACCGCACTGGTGCGGATCGTGCCTTTCTCCGTGACGACGCCGGAGACGCGCCCGGCCGCGGTCTCGAGCCCGCGTGCCGCGCAATCCTGATGAATGGTGACGCCGAGCCGGCGTGCCGCCTCGGCGATGGCGGGCACGGCCATGGCGGGCTCGGCGCGACCGTCAGTCGGCGAATGCACGCCGCCGATCCAGGCGCCCTTGGCATGCGGCGCCAGCGCGCGGGCCTCCTCGGCGCTCAGCATGCGCGTCTGCATCTGGTACTGGCGGGCGTCGTCGCCCCAGCGTTCCCAGAGGTCCATGTCCGAGCGATTGGTCGTCAGATAGATCAGGCCGGTCCGGCGGAAGCCGACATCGGCCCCGACCTCCTCGGACAATCCGTTCCACATCTCGACCGCCCGCATCGCCAGCGGCAGCTCGCGCAGGTCGCGATTCTGCTGGCGGCACCACCCCCAGTTCCGGCTCGACTGTTCGCCGGCGAGATAGCCCTTTTCGACCAGCGCGACCGAATGGCCCTTCTTCGCCAGGTGGTAGGCGGCGGTGACGCCCGCGATGCCACCGCCGATGACCACGACGTCGGCCGCGGCAGGGAGAGCTTCGTCGCTGTGGACGCGGTTGACCGGTGGCGACATGACGGCGTGGTCCTTGGCGGGGAGGTCGCGCGGGCGGCGCGGACCGTGGCGGGAGGCGGATATTCAAGCCCGACCCGCTTGGAACCCTATGCCAAAGGAGAGGCTGGATTCGGCAGATTGTTTTGGTTGTCCCGGCAAAGGACGGGGACCATCGCCGGTCGGGGCCTGCCTATGATCGGGGAGGCCGTCACTTTGCCGGCCATGCGGCGAACCGCCAGGCAAAAGGCGGCGACCGCGCTGCGGCCTACCGGGCCGTCGACAACGAGGGGATCAACGATGAACAAGCCGTCCACGAAGGCGCCTGGCCTCGCTTTGCCCGCTCTCCATCGCCGCGACCTCTTCGCGCTCGGTGCCGGCGGCATCCTCGCCGCGTCCGGTCTCGGCGCCCGCGCCCAGGGCAAGGCGCCTCCGCCGCCGCCCGCCAAGCCGACCGGTCAGGTCGTGGTCGGCCTGTCGCAGGAGCCGACGGCCTTCAACCCGCTGATGCCGGGCATCGAGGTCGACGAGACCGTCTGGATGCAGGTGTTCAACACGATGTGGCTGGCCCAGCCTGACGGCTCGCTCGTTCCCGATCTCGCCGTCGAGGTGCCGAGCGAGGCCAATGGCGGCATCTCGGAAGGCGGCCTCGCCTGGAAGGTCAGGCTGCGCGAGGGCGTCACCTGGCATGACGGGACGCCGTTCACCGCCGAGGACGTCAAATACACGCTCGAGCTGATCAATGCCCCGGGCTTCAAGGCGCGCACCCGCGTCGGCCATGCTCTGGTCAAGGACATCAAGGTCACCGGCCCGCTGGAGATCTCCTGGCGCATGGAGAAGGCCTATGCGCCCTATCTCGCGCTGCTCTCCAACACCTTCATCGTGCCCAAGCACATCCTGGAGAAGGCGGCCGACCCGAACACGGCGCCGTTCAACGGCGCGCCGGTCGGCACCGGTCCGTTCCGATGGGGCACCCGCACGCCGGGCGACAACATCCAGCTCGTCGCCAACGAGAAATACCACGGCAAGGGGCCGTATCTGGAGAAGGCGGTGCTGAAATACGTGCCCGACCAGACCGCGCTCTACGCGCAGTTCCGCACCGGCCAGGTCGACCTGATCATCGGCACCGGCATCCCGGCCAATTTCTATGCCGAGGCGGTCAAGCTGCCCGGCCGCAAGGTGGTGAAGATCCCGAGCGCCTCGCTCGAGGTGCTGATGCCCAATCTCGAGCACCCGGCCCTGTCAGACAAGGCGGTGCGCAAGGCGCTCTACGCCTCGATCAACAAGCAGGCGATCATCGACATCGTCTTCTACGGGCTGCACATCCCGACGGAATCCTTCATGCCGCAGGAATCCTGGGCCTATGATCCGAGCCTGCCGAAGCAGGTCTACGATCCGGCGCTGGCCGGGAAGATCCTCGACGAGGCCGGCTGGAAGCGCTCCGGCTCGGGCGTGCGCATGAAGAACGGCGTGCCGCTCGAATTCGCCGTCTCGACCACGACGGGCGCGGCCCTGCGCGAACAGTGCCAGCAGCTGATGCAGCAGGACTGGCAGCAGATCGGCGTCAAGATGACGATCAACAACATGCCCGCCGCGGTGCTCTGGGGCGAGTTCTACACCCGCTCCAAGTTCAACTCGGTGCTGGTCGGCACAGCCTTCCGCACGGTGATCGACCCCGATCCGGCGCATCGCTTCGGCTCGGACGCGATCCCCGCCAAGAGCGGCAACGGCGCCAACCAGATGCAGTGGCAGAACGCGCAGGCCGACGCGCTGATGAAGCAGGGCCAGGAGACCTTCGAGCAGGCGAAGCGCAAGGCGATCTACCAGAAGCTCCAGGTGCTGGTGCGCGAGGAGCTGCCGATCCTGCCAATCTACCAGTACGCGCCGGTCGAGGGCTACAAGGAAGGGCTGATCGGCTATCAGCCCAACATCAACGCCCGGCAGAACACCTGGAACATGGGCCAGTGGTACTGGGCCAGGTAAGGTGAGGATCGACCTTGACGGCGCCGGCCTGAAGCCGGCGCCTGCCGGAGGTGCGACGTCATGATCGCTTTCCTGCTGCGCCGGCTCGGGCAGTCGCTGCTGCTGCTGCTGATCGTCTCGATGATCGGCTTCGCCATTCTGCATCTCGCTCCCGGGGGGCCGATGTCGCAATTCGCCGCCGGCGGCGACATGAGCCAGGCCGATCTCGACCACATCGCCGAACAGCTCGGCCTCAACCGTCCGCTGCCGGTGCAATATCTCGAATGGCTCTGGCGCATGCTCTCCGGCGACTGGGGCGTGTCCTATCGCGACCAGCAGCCGGTCCTGCACATCATCGCCTCGCATCTCGGGGCGACGCTGGAGCTGATGCTGACCTCGACGCTGCTCGCCATGATGATCGGCGCCTGGGTCGGCATCCTCGGCGCGATCCGGCGTTATTCGCTGTTCGACACGCTCGCCACCGTCGGCGCCATGATCGCGCTCTCGATCCCGACCTTCTGGTTCGGCCTCGTGGTGATCTACGTCTTCTCGGTCGGGCTCGGCTGGCTGCCCTCGGGCAACCGCTACACGATGGGCGACGGCTCGTTCCTCAACCAGGTGCACCACCTGATCGGACCCTGCATCGTGCTGGCGCTGGTCTCGACCGCGGTGTGGAGCCGCTACATGCGCTCCTCCATGCTCGAAGTGGTGAACCAGGACTACATCCGCACTGCCCGCGCCAAGGGCGTGCCGGAGCGCCAAATCCTGCTGCGCCATGCCCTGCGCAACGCGCTGCTGCCGATGATCACCATCACCGGCCTGCACGTCCCGACCCTGCTCTCGGGCGCGCTGGTGACCGAGACGGTCTTCACCTGGCCGGGCATGGGCCGGCTCTTCCTCGATTCGATCGGCTACCGCGACTATCCCGTCGTCATGGGCATCCTGATGTTCACCGCCGTGCTCGTCCTGCTGGGATCCCTGCTCGCCGACCTGCTCTACGGCGTCGCCGACCCGCGCATCTCGAGGAGCGGGCGATGAGCGACATGCCCTTCACCGGCACGGCCGAGCCCGCGCTGCCCCCGGCCCCCGGCTTCTGGAACAGCCCGGGCCTGCGCCGCTTCCGCCGGCACCGGCTCGCCGTCTTCGGCGCGGCGACGATCGTCCTGCTGACGCTCGCCTGCATCGTCGGCCCGCTCCTGTTGCCCTACACCGACACCTTCATCGACATCCGCAACCGCTTCGCGCCGCCCTTCTCCGGGCCGCATGTGCTCGGCACCGACCCGCTCGGGCGCGATATCCTGGCCCGTCTCCTGATGGCGGGGCGGATCTCGCTCGCGGTCGGCTTCTCGGCCATGGCGATCGCGATGGCCATCGGCATCGTGGTCGGCATGGTCGCCGGCTTCTACGAAGGCGCGCTCGGCGCGGCGCTGATGCGCTTCGTCGACGCCATGCTGTGCTTCCCGTCGATCTTCCTGCTGCTGGCGATCTCGGCGCTGATCTCGCCCTCCGTGCCGTCGATCATCCTCTTGATCGCGATGACCTCCTGGATGGAGGTCGCCCGCGTGGTCGAGGCGCAGATCCGCTCGCTGAAGACGCGCGAGTTCGCGCAGGCGGCGCTCTCCTTCGGCTCGAGCAACCGGCGCATCATGTTCCGCGAGCTGCTGCCGAACGCCATCGCCCCGATCGTCGTCGCGGCCACGCTCAACGTCGCCCATGCCATCCTGGCGGAGAGCTACATCTCCTTCCTCGGCTTCGGTATCCAGCCGCCGACGCCGAGCTGGGGCAACATGCTGGAAAGCGCCCAGAGCTATCTCACCAGCGCGCCCTGGCTCGCCATCGTTCCCGGCGCCGCCATCACGCTCGCGGTCACCAGCTTCAACTTCGTCGGCGACGGGCTCCGCGACGCGCTGGACCCGCGGATGGAAGGCCAGTGACCGGAGCTGTCGCCGAGCTCTGGCGCTATCCGGTCAGCTCCATGGCCGGCGAGCGGCTGGCCCTGGCCCAGGTCGAGGCTGGCGGCGTCGCCGGCGACCGGATCTGGGGACTGCTCGATGCTGCCACGGGCCGCATCGCCTCGCCCGGCCGGGAGAAGCATTTCCTCGGCGTACCGCGCGCCTATGCCAGGGTTACGGGCGATGGCGTCGCCCTTTCGCTCGACGGCGAGCGCTGGGCGGGGCCGGAGGATGCGGCGCTGCTGGAGGGCCTGTCGCGGGCTTTCGGCTTCGCGCCGGTGCTGAAGCCGTTCGATGCCGTCGCTTCGGGTGGATTCAGGCCGCGCTACGAGCATGCGCCGATTCATCTCGTCACCAGCGCGGCGATCCGTAGCCTCGAGCGGGAGCTGCCAGGCAGCCTCATCGATGCCCGCCGCTTCCGGCCGAACCTCCTGATCGACTGGCCTGACGGCATTGACGCCATACCGGAGCACGGCTGGATCGGTCGCGAGATCAGGATCGGGGACGTCGTGCTGAAGGGACGCGAGCCGTGCGGGCGCTGCGGCTTCATCACCATCGCGCAGGAGGGCCTGCCGCAGGATGTCGAGATCCTGCGGGCCGTGGTCAAGCGTCACGAGCGCAATTTCGGGATCTATTGCGACGTGGTGAAGCCCGGCGAGATCGCTGCGGGCGCGACCGTCACCGTCGGCTGAGCCGCGGCTATTCGGCCGCCTGGGCGATCCCGGGGCTGCCCTGACCGACCTCCGGAATCTGCGGATAGTCCCGCCGTATCGCGGCGAAGGCTGTGGCTAGGTCGAGTTTGCCGGAAGCGTTCCGCATCGCAGCGAACAGCTTGGTCTTGGTGAAGAAGCGCCAATGCACCGGCAGGGCAGCGAGCAACTGCGTCAGCGCCGCATAGTTCTCAGCCGTCCAGACCCGCTCGAAGGCGTCCCGCTCCGGGCCGAAATGGAAATGCGTGCTGTGGGCGCGCGTCTTCAGCTCCGCCCGCAGCACTGCCGTGGCATCGCGATCGACGGCGCCTGCCTGGATCACCACGCCGTAGAGCGCTCCTGCCGCGCCGGGGCTGACATAGCCGCGCTCGACGTCGAGCAGCACCCGCTCCGGCTCGCGTTCGAGCGGCGAGCCGCGGCCGCCGCCGCCGGGCGAATGGATATGGATCACGTCGCCGGGCTCGGCGACGGCGATGTCGGTGTTGCCGAGCACGCGCTCGTTCGGCCGGCCTGGGTTGATGATGAAGTTCGAGGTCTCGGCGGAAAGCCCGCCGAGCGTGCCCCAGGGCCGGAAATGCGACCGGTCTCGGTTGCGCACGGTGATGCGCGAATTCGGCGAGAACACCTTGAACTCCATCACGGTCGCGAGACCGCCGCGCCAGCGCCCGGCCCCGCCTGAATCCGGCAGCAGCCCGTAGCGCATGAAGCGGATCGGCACCTCGGTCTCGGTGATCTCGATCGGCGTGTTCTTGAGATAGGCAGCGTCGGCGCCCGAGCCGTTCGGCCCGTCGCGATGCGGCATGCCGCCGCCGCCGCCGACCACCGGATTGATCGCCGCGATGACGCTGCGATGCGTCTTCTCGTCGGTCGTCATCACGTTGACGATCGAGCTCGAGCCGGCCGGCGCCGCCGGCAGGCGCTCCGGCGCGGCGAGGCTGAAAGCGCCGAAGATCAGGCTGCGCAGCCGCGCGCAGGTCAGGCTGCGCATGCCGACCGCCGCCGGGAAGGACGGGTTCAGCACCGTCCCTTCCGGCGCGATGCAGGTGAAGGGCCGGGTCAGGCCGGAATTGAGCAGAAGCTGCGGGTTCAGCGTGTAGAGCACGTAGTAGACGCCGACGAGCAGCAGGGTGTGGCGCGGGTCGGAACCGGTCGGCACGTTCAGCGAGGAGCCGAGCTGCGGGTCCGACCCTGTGAAGTCGAGGACCGCCTCGTCGCCCCTGATGGTCAGGGTCAGCGCCAGCCGGCACGGGTTGCCGTCGACGCCGTCCTCGTCGGCATAGTCGGAGAAGACATATTCGCCGTCGGGGATCGAGCGCAGGATCTCGCGGGCCTGATGCTCGGCATAGTCCATCAGCCCGCCGAGCCCGTCCATGAAGCCCTCGGCGCCGAACTTGGCGACCATTGCCTGGATCTTGCGCTCGCCCGTGTTGAGCGCCCCCGCCAGAGCCTTGAGGTCGCCCATGTTGAGCGCGGGCTTGCGCACGTTCATCATCATGATGCGCAGCACGGTCTCGTCGAAGGCGCCGTCGCGCATCAGCGTCATCGGCGGGAAGCGGATGCCCTCCTGATGGATCTCGGTGAGCGAGCGCGACAGGCTCGCCGGCACCGCCCCGCCCATGTCGGTGTTGTGGACATGGCCGCCGACGAAGCAGACGATCTCGCCCTCGTGGAAGATCGGCTTCCACAGATGCGTGTCGGGGGCGTGAGTGGCGAGGTAGCCGCTATAGGGATCGTTGGTGAAGGCGATGTCGCCCGGCCGGTAGTCCGGCACCATCTCGATGGCGCGGTTGTAGTTCATGCCCGGATACCAGGTCGCGCCGAGGTCCATCGGCACGGCGACGACGCGCCCGGTGCGGTCCATCACCATCACGGTGAAGTCTTCCGTCTCCTTGACGAAGGTGGAATGCGCCGTGCGGTAGAGCGTGTAGGCCATGTTCTCGGCCGCGGCCCGGCAGTGATTGGCCAGGACCTGCAGGGTCACCTTGTCGACCATGGTCAGGCCCCTTCGCGCAGCATGAGATGGAGACTGAGGAAGGCGTCGACCCGCGCTTCGAAGCGGGCCGGGATGCAGATCGTGGTGTCCTCCTGCGCGACCACGGCCGGGCCGGAGAAATAGTGGCCGCAGCGCAGCCCCTCGCGCTGGAACAGCGCGACCTCGCGCTCGGCGCCGTCGAGCCAGACCGTGATGGAGCGCGCCGGCATGGCCGCTTCGTCGACCGCTTCGGCCGCCGGGGCGAGTTGGGGGCGTGGCGTCGCGCCGGTGACGACGAGGCGCAGATTGACGATCTGGACCTCGCCCGCCTCGTCGTTGAAGTCGTAGATGGAAAGATGCTGTCGGTGGAAGGCCACGCGGATCGCGGCGAGGTCGCCGTCGACGAGCCAGCTCTCCAGGAGCGGCACCTCGATCTCGAAGGACTGGCCGTGATAGCGCATGTCGGCGCTCAGGGTCTCGACGACCGGCCCGGTGAAGCGCTGGTCGTCGCGGATCCAGGCGAGCCCTGCGCGCTTCAGGCGCGCCAGCGCTTCGCGCAGCTGCGGCAGCGAGGCGGGCTCGGCCGCGGCGAAGACGCTCTGGATGAAATCGCCCTTCAGATCGGCGATCAGCCCGCCCAGCGCACTGACGACGCCGGGGCGGCGCGGCACCAGCACATGCGGGATGCCGAGCTCGCGCGCCAGGAAGCAGCCGAGCATCGGCCCGGCCCCGCCGAAGGGCATCAGCGCGAAGTCGCGCAGGTCGACACCGTAGCGGGCGACGAGCTTGTTGACCTCGACGAACATCTCCGAGACGGCGATGGCGATGATCGCTTCGGCCGTCGCCTGCGCGCTGCGGCCGAGCATTGCCGCGATCTCGCCGACGACCTTCTGCGCCAGGTCCCGGCGCATGCCGATCTGGTCGTAGGCGAGGGCGGTGTGACCGAGGAAGCCGCAGGTCGCCATCGCGTCGGTGACGGTGGCGCGGGCACCGCCGCGGCCATAGCAGGCCGGGCCGGGCGTCGAGCCGGCGCTTTCGGGGCCGACCTTGAGCACGCCGAAGGCATCGGCCCAGGCGATCGAACCGCCGCCGGCGCCGATCGAGGTGACCGAGACGCTCGGCACATAGAGCGGGAAGTCGCCGACCACCTCGCCGGTGCCGAATTGCGGCCGGCCCTCGATGATCAGGGCGAGGTCGGCGCTGGTGCCGCCGATGTCGAGGGTGAGGATGTTCTTCGCCCCGGCCTGCTCGGCGAGATAGGCCGCGCCGATCACGCCGGAGGCCGTGCCCGAGAGCAGCATGTTGACGCAGGCGCGCTTGCCGGTCGCGGCGTTCATCACCCCGCCATTCGACTTGGTCAGCATCGGGCCGGCAGGCACGCCGCGCGAGGCGAGCGCCTCTTCGAGGGCATCGAGGTAGCCTGAGACGCGCGGATGGACATAGCCGTTCAGGATCGCCGTCGTGGTGCGTTCGTACTCGCGGATCACCGGCCAGACCTCGCTGGTGGTGAAGACGAACAGCTCCGGCGCCAGTTCGGCGATCAGCGCCCGCGCTTCCGCCTCATGGGCGGGATTGCGATAGGCGTGCAGGAAGGAGACGATCACGCCGTCGACGCCGCGCGCCTTGAGCTTAGCCACCGCATCGGCGAGCGCCTCGCGGTCGAGCGGTTCGGCGATGCCGCCGTCGGAGAGGATGCGGCCGCCGACGCCGAAGACGCGGTCGCGCGGGACGAGCTGCTCGGGGCGGGCGCAGAACAGCGAATACATGTCCGGCATGCGCAGGCGCGCCAGCTCGATCACGTCCTCGAAGCCGGCGGTGGTGATCAATCCGAGCCGGCTGCCCTTGCGCTGGATGATGGTGTTGATGCCGACCGTGGTGCCGTGGACGAAGGAGACGATCTCCTGCGCCGGCACGGCATGGCGCTCGTTCAAGAGGTCGAGTCCGGCGAGGAGCTCGCGGCCCGGCGCGTCGGGCGTCGTCAGCACCTTGATCGTCTCGACGCGGCCGCTGCCGGTCTCCAATGCGCAGAAGTCGATGAAGGTGCCGCCGATGTCGACGCCGATACGCCAGCTCATGATGGGCTCGTTCGCGAGAGGACGGGCCAGTCTTGGAGAGGGCGCCCGCGAGGGTCCAACACCAAAACCGCGATGCCGGATAAGCCGGCCTTATGGCTCGGGCGTTTCGGCGGCGGGCCGGTCGAGATCGAGCCGCCGGCAGGCCGTCCGGATGTGGGCGCGCAACAGTTCATGGCTGCGCGAGAGCGGCCGGCGCGTGCTGGTCAGCAGGCAGAGCGGCAAGGCGACATGCGGCCGGAACGGGCGCGTCACCAGGCCGGGGAAATCGTGCCAGGGCAGCAGCCCGTCGACGATGGCGACGCCGAGCCCCTGCTGCACGAAGGCGAGCGCGATGATGGAGACGTCGATCTCCATCTCCGGGCGGAAGGGCAGGCCCTCGCGGGCCAGCGCCTCGCGCAGCAACTGCCCGGGCAGGGATTCGGCGCGGTAGGAGATCAGCGTCTCGCCATCGAGGTCCTCGGCGCCGATGGCCTCGCGCTCGGCGAGCGCATGGCCGGCCGGCAGGACACAGACCACCCGGGTGTAGCCGACCACCTCCGTCTCGATGAAGGGCGTCGGCTGGTCCATCATGGCGATGCCGAGCCCGGCCTGGTCGCGGTCGAGCATGGTGATGATCACCTCGGCCGGGACGACATAGGACAGGACCCGCGTGTTGGGATGCGCGGCGCGGAAATGGCGCAGCGCCTCCGGCACGACCGAGAGTGAGGGCGGCGCCGAGGCGGCGAGGCGCACGAGCCCGGCCTTGCCGTGGCGCAGGTCGCGCGTGCGCCGGCGCAGCATTTCGAGGTCGCCGAACAGGCGCTCGACCTCAGGATAGATCTCCTCCGCCTCCGGAGTCGGTATCAGCCTGCCCTTGACGCGCAGGAACAGCTTGAAGCCGAGCTCGTCCTCGGTGTGCAGCAGGATTTGGCTCAGCGCCGGCTGCGAGACGTTGAGCGCCTCGGCCGCCCCGGTCAGCGTGCCGCAGCGCATGACCATACGGAAGACTTCGATCTGGCGGGCACGCATCGCTTGATCCTAGCGCGCTTTCCGTTCGGCCGGAATCGGCTGATGGACATGAAGTGGCACGTACCGGAAGCCGAGATGCCGCGGCGCCTGTCGGACACCGCGATCGAGCATCCGTGTCATGCGAAGCCGGAGATAGGACGATTTCGTCGCGTCATCGCAGGAGCGGCTCATGTCGCCGTCCGGGTGTCCCGGTCCGACGCTCGCGAGCCTGCGCGGGCGGGAGCGGGGACGCCGACCGTTTCCGGAAAGCGTCCGGGGTGGTTCCTTCCGCCGCCCGGAATGCGCGGATGAGATGCGGCAGGTCGCAGAAGCCGGTATCGGCCGCGACCTGTGTCGCCGATCGGCCCGTCGTCTGCAGCAGGTGCTTCGCCTGCTCGACCCGGATCAGCCGGTCCGCTGCCAGCGGCGTCAAGGCCAAAGCCTCGCGGAAATGCCGTTCGAGCTTGCGCCGGCTCACGCCGAGCAGCGCCGCGACGCGCCCGATCGCCAGCGGCGCCGCGATCGATTGCTGCATCAGCAGCAGCGCCTTGCGCACCAGGGCGTCGTTGGCGACGAGGGCGAGCGGCATGCCCGGCTGCGGCTCTTCCGCGGCCATCGCCTCGTCGATGATCATGATGCGCAGGCTCTTGGCGGCCATGGCGCGCCCGAGATGGCGTTCGACGACGAAGGCGGCGAGATGAGCCGAGGAGACGCCGCCCGAGCAGGTCAGCCGGTCGCGGTCGACGACGAAGATCTGGTCCGAGACCGGCTTCAGCCCGTCGAACCGCTCGAGGAAATCGGCATGGTGGAACCAGCTGACGCAGGCGCGATAGCCCTGCATCAAGCCTGCCCGGTGCAGGATGAAGGTCCCGGTGCAGACCCCGACCAGCGGCACTCCGGCCGCGGCCGCGCGCTTCAGGAAGCCGACCGTGTCGGGGTGCAGGTTCTCGATCTCGTCGACGAGCCCGCCGACGACCACGAGATAGTCGAACCGCGCGGGCTCGCCGAGGCGTTCCTCCGGCTGGACGACGACGCCGCAGCTCGAGGCGATCGGCTCCATCGTCGGCGACAGGACGCGCCAGGAACAATGGATCGGCCGCGACCGGTCGCCCTCGTCCGCCGACAGGCGCAGCACGTCGACGAAGTTCGCGAAGGCGCAGAGCGTGAACCGCCGGGCCAGGATGAATCCGACCTTCAGTGTCGCCATCTGTCCTCCTTGTCGCCAGCGTACAGGATTAATGACGGATTCATACAGCCGGAAGCTGCGCCGTTGCGGCATGCATCGGATGAAGGATCCGGGAGGCGTGGATGACGCATTTCTCTCTCGCCCAGCTCGTCAGGGGCGCGCTGACCGGCCAGGCCAACTGGACGCCGCAATGGCCGGACGCGCAGCCCAGGGCCGCCTACGACGTGGTGATCGTCGGCGCTGGCGGGCATGGCCTCGGCGCGGCCTACTACCTCGCGAAGGAGCACGGCATCACCAATGTCGCGGTGATCGACAAGGGCTGGCTCGGCGGCGGCAATACCGGCCGCAACACCACGATCATCCGCTCGAACTATCTCTATGACGAGAGCGTGCGCCTCTACGACCACGCGCTCGATCTCTGGGATACGCTCTCCCGCGAGCTGAACTACAACGTCATGTACTCCCGGCGCGGCGTGATGATGCTCGCGCACAATGCCCACGATGTTCAGTCCTTCCGGCGCCACGTCCACGCGAACCGCCTGAACGGCGTCGGCAACGAATGGCTGACGGCGCAGGAGGCGAAGCGCTTCTGTCCGCCGCTCGATATCTCGGCCTCGGCGCGCTACCCGGTCGTCGGCGCGACCCTGCAGCGCCGCGCCGGCACGGCCCGGCACGACGCTGTGGCCTGGGGCTATGCCCGCGCCGCCGCGGCGCGCGGAGTCGACATCGTCCAGAACTGTCCGGTCACGGCGATCCGCCGCGGCGCGGACGGGCGCGTGACCGGGGTCGAGACGGCGAAGGGCTTCATCGCCGCGAAGAAGGTCGCGGTCTCCGCCGCCGGCCACACCTCGGTCGTGATGGCGAGCGCCGGCGTGCGCCTGCCGCTCGAATCCTACCCGCTGCAGGCGCTCGTCTCCGAGCCGGTGAAGCCGGTCCTGCCTTGCGTCGTCATGTCGAACTCGGTGCACGCCTACATCAGCCAGTCCGACAAGGGCGAGCTCGTCATCGGCTCCGGCACCGACCAGTATGTCAGCTATTCGCAGCGTGGCGGCCTGCCGCTGATCGAGCACACGCTGGCGGCGATCTGCGAGATCTTCCCGATCTTCCGCCGCATGCGCATGCTGCGGAAATGGGGCGGCATCGTCGACGTGACGCCCGACCGCTCGCCGATCATCGGGCTGACGCCGGTCCCCGGCCTCTATGTCAATTGCGGCTGGGGCACCGGCGGCTTCAAGGCGACGCCGGGTTCGGCCCATGTCCTCGCCCACAGCATCGCTCGCGACCAGCCGCACCCGATCAACGCCCCGTTCACGCTCGAACGCTTCACCAGCGGCCGGCTGATCGACGAGGCGGCCGCGGCCGCCGTCGCGCATTGAGGCCCCCGCCATGCTGTTGATCCGCTGTCCCTATTGCGAGCAGGACCTGCCCGAGCTCGAATTCGCCTATGCCGGCGAGGCCCATATCGCCCGGCCGCAGGACCCGTCGACGCTCAGCGACGAGGAATGGCGCGACGTCCTCTTCATCCGCACGAACCCGCGCGGCGTCCATTTCGAGCGCTGGCGCCACGTCCATGGCTGCGCCCGCTTCTTCAACGCGGCGCGCGACACCGTCTCCGACCGTTTCCTCACGACCTACAGGGCGGGCGAGCCGCGTCCCGACATCTCCGCCTTGACGGGAGACGCCGAATGACCAGCTGCCGCCTCCCGAACCGCGGCCGCGTCGACCGCGGCAAGCCTCTCCGCTTCACCTTCGACGGCAAGAGCTATCAGGGACTCGCCGGCGACACCCTCGCCTCGGCCCTGCTCGCCAACGGCGTCCGTCTGCTGGGCCGCTCCTTCAAGTACCACCGGCCGCGCGGCGTCGTCTCCGCCGGCTCCGACGAGCCGAACGCGCTGATGGGCACGAGCCGGGGCCCCGGCCGCTCCGAGCCGAACACGCGCGCGACCATGCAGGAGCTCCGCGACGGCCTGATGGCGACCAGCCAGAACCGCTGGCCGAGCCTCGCCTTCGACCTCGGAGCGGTGAGCGACCGCCTCGGCTCGCTCTTCTCCGCCGGCTTCTACTACAAGACCTTCATGTGGCCGCGCGCCTTCTGGGACCGCGTCTACGAGCCGGTCATCCGCGGCGCCGCCGGCCTCGGCGTCTCGCCCACGGCGCCCGACCCCGACCGCTATGCCGCCCGCTTCGCCCATACCGACGTGCTGGTGATCGGCGCCGGTCCCGCCGGCCTCGCCGCGGCGCTCTCCGCCGGCCGCGCCGGCGCCTCCGTCATGCTGGTCGACGAGAGTGCGGAAGCCGGCGGCAGCCTTCTCTCTGAGCCTTCGGTGTCGATCGACGGCAAGCCGGCCTGGGATTGGCTCGCCGCCGCCCTCGCCGAGCTGGACGCGCTTCCGAACGTCACCGTCATGACCCGGACGACGGCGATCGGCTATTACCATCAGAACCTGATCGGTCTGGCGCAGCGCCTCACCGATCACCTCGCCAGTCCGCCAGAGGACGCGCCGCGCGAGCGGATGTGGAAGGTCCGCGCCGGCGAGGTCGTGCTCGCCCAGGGCGCCCTCGAGAAGCCCCTCGTCTTCGACGGCAACGACCGGCCCGGCGTGATGCTGGCCGGCGCCGCCCAGAGCTATCTTCACCGCTACGGCGTCAAGATCGGCGATCGCCCGGCCATCGTCACCGCCCACGACTCGGCCTGGTTCGCCGCCTTCGATCTCGCGGAGGCGGGCATCAGGCCCGCGGTCATCGTCGACATCCGCGCCAGCGTCGAGCCCGCCCTCGCCGAGCGGGCCCGTGGGCTGGGCATCGAATGCCTGCTCGGCCACACCGTCACGGGCACCTCCGGCCGGCTGCGGGTTAGGTCGCTGCGCGTCAACCCGGTCCGGAACGGCACGGTCGGCGCCGCCCGCGGCATCGCTTGCGACGCCGTGCTGATGTGCGGCGGCTGGACCCCTTGCCTCCACCTCTTCAGCCATACCAGGGGCGGCCTGGCCTGGGATGAGACGCTCCACGCCTTCCTGCCGGGCGAGGCGAGCGAGGCGGTCCATGTCGCCGGTGCCGGGCGCGGCCTCTGGGGCATCGCCGCCGCGCTCGACGACGGCGCCGCCGCGGGCGCCGCGGCCGCTCGCGGCGCGCCGG
>NZ_FYAS01000034.1 GCF_900185715.1 Allobosea sp. CS1GBMeth4 | reverse complement strand
TCGATCTCGGGGGGACGATGAGCCGGCTGACGGCGGGCGAGACGCAGGTCGAGGTTCCCCATACCGGGCGGCGCGACGAGATCGGCGAGATGGCGCGGGCTGTGGCGGTTCTGCGCCAGAGCACCGAGCAGGTGGCGCTGCTGCAGGAGCAGGAGCGCGCGGCGGCGGCGGCGCGGATCCGCTCGGCGGATGCGATGGCCTCAGTGGTGTCGGATGTCGGCGAGGTCGTGGCGGCGGCGGCGGCCGGCGATTTCTCGGCCCGGCTGCAGATCGAGCATGGCGACGAGCAGATGCAGCAGCTGGTCGCCGGGATCAACGAGATCAACGCGGTGGTCGACAACGCCACGACGGAGTTCGTCGCGGTGCTGCAGGCGCTGGCCGCCGGCGACCTGACCCATCAGGTTCCGACCGCCTATCGCGGCCGCTTCGCCGAGCTCAAGGACGCGATCAACGAGACGATGGCGCGCCTGTCCTCGACCGTGAGCACGATCCAGACCATGTCGGCCGAGGTCGGGCTGTCGGCGCGCGAGATCAACATGGGCGCCGACGATCTCTCGAAGCGCACCGAGGAGCAGGCCTCCTCGCTGGAGGAGAGCGCCGCCACCACCGAGGAGCTCGCCGCCTCGGTCAAGGCCGCGGCGCAGGCGGCCCAGCAGGCGGTGCGCCAGGCCGGCGAGGCGATGCAGGTCGCCCAGACCGGCGGCAACATCGTCACCGACGCCGTCTCGGCGATGGAGCGGATCGAGGCGGCCTCGAAGAAGATCTCCGACATCACCCGGGTCATCGACGACATCGCCTTCCAGACCAACCTGCTGGCGCTCAACGCCGCGGTCGAGGCGGCCCGGGCCGGCGATGCCGGCAAGGGCTTCGCCGTCGTCGCCTCCGAGGTGCGCACCCTCGCCCAGCGCTCGGGCGAGGCGGCCAAGGACATTTCGGGGCTGATCTCGTCCTCGAACGTCGAGGTCGAGGCCGGGGTCAAGCTGGTGCGCCAGGCCGGCGACGCGCTGACCCGCATCGTCGCCGCCTCGCAGGGCGTCCAGGCGACCGTCTCGGAGGTCGCCGCCGCCTCGAGCGAGCAGGCCAACGGCATCGAGGAGATGAGCCAGACCGTCGCCCATATGGACGAGATGACCCAGGCCAACGCCGCCCTCGCCGAACAGAGCGCCGCCAGCGCCGGCGCGCTGTCGGGCAAGATCGCCGAACTCAACGCCCTCGTCGCCGGATTCCGCACCAGCGAGAG
>NZ_FYAS01000010.1 GCF_900185715.1 Allobosea sp. CS1GBMeth4 | reverse complement strand
GCAGCCGGGCGCCGCGCCCGGCCAGGTCCAGTCGCCGGCGCCGTCCCCGGGTCAGGCCGGCCAGCCCATGCCTGACCGGCAGGGCCGCCGCGGCGGCATCGGGCTCGGCGGCGCGGCTGCCATCGGCCTCGGCGCCGCCGCGATCGGCGGCATCATGGCGACTCAGGGCGCGGATCGGCTCGACGAGGTCCGCCGCCGGCGCGAGGAGCGTCGCGAAGGCGATGTCACCATCATCCGCGAGCCCGGACGCACCATCATCCGCGGCGACGACGACCGTGCCGTCATCCGCCACGACGAGACCCAGCGCTTCCGCGATCTCGGCCTCGACACGCGCAGCGAGCGGCGCGGCGAGGAGACGGTGACGATCTACAACCGCCCGGACGGCACCCAGATCGTGACCGTGACCGATTCCGAAGGCAGGCTGCTGCGGCGCTCGCGGCGCGAGCGCGACGGCGGCGAGTTCGTGATGATCGACAATGTCCGCCGCGACGGGCCGCGGCCGCGTTTCGCCGAGGAGGTGGTGGAGCTGCCGCCGCCGCCGCTGCGCATCCCGCGCGAGCGCTACATCGTCGATGCAGAGCAGGCCGACGAGCGGCTGATCTACGAGACGATCCCCGCCCCGCCGATCGCGCCGGTGCCGCGCCGCTACACGCTCGACGAGGTCCGCTACTCGCCCGATCTGCGCGCCCATATGCGCAGCGTCGACATCGACACGATCAATTTCGACTCCGGCTCCTGGACGGTCACCTCCGACCAGGCCGGGCGGCTCCGGGTGATCGCGCAGGCCGTGCGCCAGGCGGTCGAGCGGGCTCCGAACGAGGTCTTCATGGTCGAGGGCCATACCGACGCGGTCGGCTCGGACGTCGACAACCTGTCGCTGTCGGATCGCCGGGCCCAGTCCGTCGCCGAGATCCTGACCCGCGATTTCGGCGTGCCGCCGGAAAACCTGACGACGCAGGGCTATGGCGAGCAGTATCTCAAGATCCAGACGCAGGATGCGGCGCGCGAGAACCGGCGCGTGACCCTGCGCCGGATCACGCCGCTGCTCACCGGCCAGAACGCCCGCTGACGGCGGCGACGGACCGGGCGGGAACCTGGCGTCCCGCCCGGGGTTGCCTCGTCAGGTCGGTTCGGGCCGCTCCGGTCGGCCCCCCCGCCGGAAAGGAGGCCGCCATGCGAAACAGCCCTTGGCTCCTGATCTGCCCGGTCCTCGCCGGCATGGTCCTCGCGGACGCCGCCGCCGCCCAGCCGGCGCCGGCTCCGCAGCAGGGCCAGGCGACGATGCAGCGCCAGCGCGCGCCGGGCGTTCCGATGGCCCCGAATGCCGGCGAGGCCCAGAACGCCCGGCCGGACGGCGAGCGCGCCCGGGCGATGCAGGAGCGCGACCGGCTGGCGCGCGACCGCTCGGCCGCGCCCGAGCCCAACCGCGAGGTGCCGATGCCCAAACCCGTCCCGCCGATCATGGCGCCGACCCGCTAGATCACGCTGCATTTGGACGAATCGTCCAAATGCAGATAACGTGAGCGATTCCAATCGTTTAGAGAATGTTGGACGCGAAAAGCCATTGCCAGTTCTTCGCATGCTCCAGCTTCGCGGCGTTCGATTCAGATTTGGATAAGGATCGTCGCCTAAGGCTCGCGGCGAGGAGCCCGTCATGAGCGAAGTCTCGGTCGCGATCGCGCAAAGCCTGGTCGGCATGAGGACGGCTGCGACGCGGCAGGCCGTGCAAATCGAAATGCTGAAGCAGAACGCCGAGTCCGAGCAGGCGCTGGTCGCGCTGCTCCGGCAGGCGAGCGAGCGGCAGAAGGCCCTGCTCCCGGCCGGGCAGGGCAGCAATCTCGACATCTCCGCCTGACCGTGCGTGTCCCGCGATGCCCGCGGCGCATGCCGGCGCGGCGCCGAAGCGTGGTCCTTTGCCGGTTGCGCGGCGCTCGCGACGGCTCTAACCTCCGCCCCGTTCCGAGGGGTGCTCGCAAGGGCTGAGATGGCGATGAGCCGAACCCGTCGAACCTGATCCGGGTCATACCGGCGGAGGGACTGGAACGCGGCTTCGCCAGAGCCGCAGACAGCGACTGGACCGTCAGACGCCCCGGATCTCCTGAACCTGAAACGGGAGGAGATCCTGACATGAACGCCCACGCCAAGCCGCAGAAGAACGGCGTCAAGGCCGCACCGCAGACGGTGACGACCGGCCCGATCATCGGCTCGCGCAAGATCTATGTCGCGGCGCCGGACCATCCCGACATGCGCGTGCCCTTCCGCGAGGTGGTGCTCACCAGCGAGGCCGAGCCGCCCGTGCGCATCTACGACCCCTCCGGCCCCTATACCGAGACCGACGCCAAGATCGATCTCAACGCCGGCCTGCCGCAGCCACGCCGCGCCTGGCTCGACGCCCGCGGCTTCGCGCGCGTTCCCGGCCGTGCCGTCACCGCCGCCGACAACGGCAATATCGGCGAGGAGCACCTCGTCCCGGCCTGCCCGGCGCAGCGGCCGATCCTCGAGGCCAAGCCCGGCCAGATGGCGACGCAGTACGAGTTCGCCCGGGCCGGCATCGTCACGCCCGAGATGATCTATGTCGCCCACCGCGAGAATCTCGGCCGCGCCGCCATGCTGGAGGGCGCCCGCGAGCGCCATGCCGACGGCGAGAGCTTCGGCGCCGCCGTGCCCGAATTCGTCACCCCCGAATTCGTGCGCGACGAGATCGCCCGCGGCCGCGCCATCATCCCGGCCAATATCAACCATCCCGAGCTCGAGCCGATGGCGATCGGCCGCAACTTCCTGGTCAAAATCAACGCCAATATCGGCAATTCCGCCGTGACCTCCGGCGCCGCCGAGGAGGTCGAGAAGCTGGTCTGGGCGATCCGCTGGGGCGCCGACACGGTGATGGACCTCTCCACCGGCCGCAACATCCACAACATCCGCTCCTGGATCCTGCGCAACTCGCCGGTGCCGATCGGCACGGTGCCGATCTACCAGGCGCTGGAGAAGGTCGGCGGCGATCCCGTAAAGCTCGACTGGGAGGTGTTCAGGGATACCCTCGTCGAGCAGGCCGAGCAGGGCGTCGACTATTTCACCATCCATGCCGGCGTCAGGCTGCCTTACGTGCCGCTGACCGCCAGCCGCGTCACCGGCATCGTCTCGCGCGGCGGCTCGATCATGGCGCGCTGGTGCCTGGCGCATCACAAGGAGAGCTTCCTTTACGAGCGCTTCGACGAGATCTGCGAGATCATGCGGCGCTACGACGTCTCCTTCTCGCTCGGCGACGGTTTGCGTCCCGGCTCGATCGCCGACGCCAACGACCGCGCCCAGTTCGCCGAGCTGGAGACCTTGGGCGAGCTCACCAGGGTCGCCTGGGACAAGGGCTGCCAGGTGATGATCGAGGGCCCCGGCCACGTTCCGATGCACAAGATCAAGGAGAACATGGACAAGCAGCTGCGGGAATGCGGTGAAGCGCCGTTCTACACGCTCGGCCCGCTGACCACCGACATCGCCCCGGGCTACGACCACATCACTTCCGGCATCGGCGCGGCGATGATCGGCTGGTTCGGCTGCGCCATGCTCTGCTACGTCACGCCGAAGGAGCATCTCGGCCTGCCCGATCGCGACGACGTCAAGACCGGCGTCATCACCTACCGGATCGCCGCCCATGCCGCCGACCTCGCCAAGGGCCATCCCGCCGCGAAGATCAGGGACGATGCCCTCAGCCGCGCCCGCTTCGACTTCCGCTGGGAGGACCAGTTCAACCTGGCGCTCGACCCCGATACGGCGCGCGCCTTCCATGACGAGACGCTGCCGAAGGACGCCCACAAGGTCGCGCATTTCTGCTCGATGTGCGGGCCGAAATTCTGCTCGATGAAGATCACCCAGGACCTGCGCGCCGAGGTTCAGGCGATGGGCGACAATGAGCGGGCGGCGCTCGAAGCCATGGCGTCGCAGGGCATGGCCGCGAAATCGGAGGAATTCCTGAAGAAGGGCGGCAATCTCTATCTGCCGGCGGCGGAATGAGCACCGTCATGGCTGCGGAACGGCTCGACGCGACCCGCGTCGCGGCCGTTCTGGCGCGCGTGGCGGAAATCCGCCCGCGCGTGCAGTGCCTCACCAACACGGTGGCCCAGAACATCACCGCCAACATGCTGCTCGCCTTCGGCGCGATCCCCTCGATGGCGATCCATGTCGACGAGGTCGCGGCGATGGCGGAGGGCGCCGGCGCGATCCTGATCAATATCGGCACGATCAACGCCGAGAGCGAGCTCGCCATCCCCAAGCTGCTCGAGGCGGCGCGTGACCGCGGCAAGCCGCTGGTCTTCGACCCGGTCTTCGTCGAGCTCTCGCCCCTGCGCCGGCACATCGCGCGCGAGGTGCTGCGCCTGCCGGGTACCCTGGTGCGCGGCAACGCCACCGAGATGGCCGCGCTCGCCTTCGAGCTCGCCGCCGCGCGAGGCGTCACCCGCGTCACCACCGGCAAGGTCGACCGGGTCGAGAGCGACACGGTGAGCTTCTCCGTCGCGCACGGCCATCCGCTGATGACGCGGGTCACCGGCATCGGCTGCGCCGCCGGGGCGCTGATCGCGGCCTGCTGCGCCGTGGAGGCCGACAGGGCCGTGGCGGCGGCGGCGGCCTTGACCGCCTACGGCATCGCCGGCGAAATCGCGGCCGAACGCTGCCGCGGCCCGGGCAGCTTCGAGGTCGAACTGGTCGATGCGGTGGCGGCGATGGACGCGGCGACGCTGGCCGACAGGATGGGGACGCACCGGTGACCGTCGACATCACGCTTTACGGCATCGTCGATCCGCAGATCGCCAACGGCCGCTCCATGGCCGACATGGCGCGCGCCGCCGTCGAGGGCGGCGCGACGCTGATCCAGTTCCGCGCCAAGGCCGAGACGACGCGCGAGATGGTGCGCGAGGCCCGCGCCATACGCTCGGCCCTGCACGGCACCAATGTGCCGCTGCTGGTCAACGACCGTGTCGACGTCGCGCTGGCCGCCGGCGCCGACGGCGTCCATCTCGGCGCCGACGACATGAAGCTCGTCGACGCGCGCCGCCTGCTGGGGCCGCGCGCCATCATCGGCGCGACGTTGAAGCATGAGGGCGAGTTGCCCGAACTCGCCGCGGCCAGGATCGACTATGCCTGCATCGGCGGCGTCTTCCCGACCGCTCACAAGGACAATGCCGATGCGCCGCTCGGCCTCGACGGCCTCGCCGCGCTGCGCCGGGCCGCGGCGCGCGCGCTCGGCACCCTGCCGGTCGGCGCCATCGCCGGGATCGACGCAGGCAACGCCGCGTCGGTGATCGCCGCCGGCGCCGACGGCGTCGCCGTGATCGGCGCGCTCTTCGGCGGCGGCGATATCGCGGCGGCGGCGCGCGATCTCAGGCACGCGGTCGAGACCGCGCTGTCGCAGCGCGCCGCGAATGCGGGCCCGTGACGGAAGCGCCGACGGGGTCGGCCGGAGCTGATCGCGTCCGGCGTCCGGTCAGGGCCTGAGATACATGTCCCAGCAGGGCGCCAGCGCGACCTTGCTGCGGCCCTCCAGCGCCTTGGCGAAGTGCCTGAGCAGGATCTCGCGCGCCGGGGCGACCGGGCATTTCGGCGCCAGGATCGCATCCACCTGCCGCAGTTGCTCGAGCATCTGCGCCTCGAGCTGTGGATTGTTGCGCTCCGGATCGATGCCGATCGGGACGTGGCGCGGCGGCCGCCGATCGAGCAGGCGGTTGAAGATGTCGACGAAATCGAGCGTGAAGAACCCGTTGAGGGTCCGCTTGCCGGCGTGCTCCCAGGCCTTGATCGCCTTGAGGCCCTGCTCGATCTCCAGCAGCCAGGTCGCGTGATAGTCGATCTCGGAATAGAAGATGAGCGAGGGCTGCTGCCCCTTCGCCGCGAGCTCGGCATAGGCCGGCCGGTATGTGGCGTAGTGCTCCAGCATGATCGGCGCCCGTTCGGCGATCTCGCGCTTGACGCTGATCCGTCCGAGCTTGCCGAGCCCGTCGACATCGAGCGGGCGGTAGATCAGGGAGCTGAAGCCGGCGCGGGCGCTGCGCTCGATGAAGATCAGCGCAGACGGGATCGAGACCACGCAGAGCAGCAGCACGACTGCCGGCCGCAGGCGGTCCTGGCTCCGGCGCCAGTCGAGGAGCAGCGCGAGCAGGATCGGCCACAGCCCGATGAACTCGAGGCTTCCCGTGTTCTGCGTCTCGAAGAAGGTCAGCGCCAGCAGGGCGACGGCAAGCCAGCCCGCCGGCGAGATGGCGATCTCCTGCAGCAGGGCGAGGGGCCCTGCTGCACGCCTCCGCCAGGCGGCGTAGACGAGCAGGCCGAGGAGCAGGAGCGTCGGCCCGATCACGTTGAACTTGAACGAGGCGACTGTCACGAAGCGCGGCAGCAGCGCCCCCGTGTTGAGCCTGAGCATGATCAGGATGTCGTCGACATAGGCCCGGATCAGCCCGCCGCTCGCGAGCTCGATCGAGGCGAGGAGGCCGATCACCGCAGCGGCGGCGAGGCAGGCCTCGCGCAGGCGCATCCGCCCGGTCAGCACGGCATAGCCGACCAGCATCGCGCCGGCGACGGCTCCGGTGACCTTGACCAGGAACAGCGTCAGCATCAGCGCCGCGACCAGCCAGGTCGTCAGCGCCCGCTCCCGCGAGAACATCAGCACGCCGACCAGCACATAGAGCAGCAGCGCCACATGCCGGTTGTAGTGGCCGTAGCCGTCGAAGCCGGGCAGCGGATAGAGGTCGTGCAGGTTGATCGGCAGCGAGGCGAAGAGCAGGAAGGGCAGCAGCAGCGCGAGCGCCAGCCCCCGCGAGCGCTGCGCGACATGGAAGACGAGCAGCGCCATTAGCGGCAGGGTGACGGGCAGCAGGCCCCAATTCGCCGTCAGCAGCGGATGCGCGTTCGGGAACAGCCGGTCGAGCCCTGCGACGAGATAGTAGCCGAGCGGGCCGACCGGCGCGAAGAAGTCGATGTTCGGGACCTGGCCCTCGCGGATGCGCTGGGCCGCGTCGAAATAGACCGCGGTGTCCCAGTAATGCGGGCCGAGCGGCAGCCGCAGCGGCAGGATGAGGGCGGCGAGGACGAGGCCGGTGAAGGCGACGAGCCATGGCGTCGGGCTGGCCCAGGGCCGGGCCGCGGCCAGGTCCTCTCCGACGCCCGCGCTGGTCGGCCGGTCGGTGCTCACGCTCATGGCTCGTTCCATCGTCATGCACGGAAAGGTGGCAGAAGAATCTTACCACGCCCCTTCCCGGCAAGATGAAAAGCGGGTTTACCTCGACCGGGAACGCCAGCACCCGCCGGAATTCGCGACCTTATACCGATGCCCCGTGGATAGGCGCCCCGCCCGCCGGGCGTCCTGCGCCAGCCCGTGCCGTCAGCCCGCCCGGTCCGCCGCGGATCCGGCGACCTCCGCGAAGCGCTTCGGCAGCGAAAAGCCGTGGCGCAGCGGATCCCCCGCCTCGATGACGAAGCTGCCCTCGCCGGCCAGGTGCGCCCGCCCGCCGACCTCGACCGTGACCGCGGAGGGAGCAGGCCCGTCGACCGGCCCGAGCACCCGGCCGGTGAAGGTGCCGCCGGTGATGCTGCGGATCCTGCGGCTCCGCCCGGCCTGGATCAGCCCCTTGGCGTGGTCGAGCGCCATCCGGGCGGTGACGCCGGAGCCGGTCGGCGAGCGGTCGATCTGGCGCTCGGCGAACACGCAGAGATTGAAGCTGTCCTGGTCCGGCCCGGCCTCGTCGGTGACGATCGTGCCGTAGAGGAAGCCGAGATCGGGCTCGGCCGGGTGCGTGATGCTCAGGCTCGCCCGGACCGCGTCGGTCAGCGCGCTCGCCGCCGTGACGATCGCCTCGACCGGGGTCCGCATCAGGTCGAGACTGAAGCGCGAGGCCGGCAGGATGCAGTAATAGGCGCCGCCATAGGCGATGTCGGTGATCACCCGGCCAAGGCTGGGCACCGCGACGGTGAGATCTCGCGCTTCGACGAAGGCCGGCACGCTCTCGAAGCTGACCGCACCGACCTTCCACCGCCGGTCCTCGCCGGTCTCGACCTCGCAGGCGAGGCGCAGCAGCCCGCAGGGCGCCTCGATGGCGAAGCGCGTCACCGGCGCGACGGCGGCCACCAGCCCCCGCTCGATCGCATAGCGGCCGAGCGCGATCGTCGCGTGGCCACACATCGTCGAATAGCCCTCGTTGTGCGTGAACAGCACGCCGAAGGCCGCTTCCGGATGGCTCGCCACCACCGGGATGACGCCGTACATCCCGTCATGCCCGCGCGGCTCCAGCATCATGGCGCGGCGCAGATGATCATGCTCCTCGCGCGCCTGCCGGCGCTTGTCGAGGATGCTCGCGCCGGTCAGCTCCGGATAGCCGCCGGTGACGATCCGCACCGGCTCGCCGCAAGTGTGGTAGTCGATATAGGACAGCCGCGTCACAGCAGCCCGCGCCTGGCGAGGTTCCGCATCAGATGCGAGGCGCCGAAGCGCCAGGGCTCGCACTCGTCGGTGCGGCGCATCCGGTTGACCAGAGCGCCGAGCTCAGGCGCCGAGATGGTGACGACGTCGCCGTATTTATGGGTGAAGCCGCCGCCCGGCGCGTCGCGGTCCTTGATCGGCGCGAACATGGTGCCGAGATAGAGCACCGCCCCGTCCGGGTACTGATGATGCGGCCCGATCATCTGGGCGGCGAGGTCGGCCGGGTCGCGGCTGATCTTCGCGATCGAGGACGAGCCTTCGAGCGTGAAGCCGTCCTCGCCCGCGACGGTGAGGCTCACCGTCGTCCTGCGGACATGGTCGAGCGAGAAATCGCCGTCGAAGAAGCGGATGAACGGGCCGATCGCCGCGGCCGCGTTGTTGTCCTTGGCCTTGCCGAGCAGCAGCGCCGAGCGGCCCTCGACATCGCGCAGGTTGACGTCGTTGCCGAGGCTCGCACCGACGATGCGGCCGTCCGAGGCGACGACCAGCACGATCTCGGGCTCGGGATTGTTCCAGCTCGAGCCCGGGTGCAGGCCGGCATCGGCGCCGGTGCCGACCGCCGACATCGGCGGGGCCTTGGTGAAGATCTCGGCGTCCGGCCCGATGCCGACCTCGAGATACTGGCTCCAGCTGTTCTCGGCGATCAGCACCTCCTTCAGCCGCATCGCCTCGGGCGAGCCGGGCTTGAGCCTGGAGAGGTCGTCGCCGATCAGCTTGCCGATCTCGGCGCGGATTTCGGCCGCCGCGGCCGGGTTGCCGCGCGCCTTCTCCTCGATGACGCGCTCCAGCATCGAGACGGCGAAGGTGACGCCGGCGGCCTTGACCGCCTGCAGGTCGACCGGCGCCAGCAGCCAGGGCCTGCCGTCGTCGCGACCGCCGGCCGGCGTGTTGGCGAGGAGGTCGGCGAGCGAGCCGAGGCTCTCGCCGCTCGCGGCGCGCAGCGCCGTCGCCGGATCGACGGTCTCGCAGAGATCGCGCATGGTCGGGAAGGCCGCGGTGATGTCGATCACCTGCTCGCCCTCCAGCCTGACCACGGACGGGCCGGCGAGATCGGGCCGCCAGACCCGGCCGGCCAGCGCGGCGCGGTCGGCGTCGGCGGGCAGGGTGTCGGCGGGCGTGAGCGAGAGCGAGGGCATGGCTGATCCGGCTGTGTGCAGTGTACAGGACGACGGAGAACAGCCGCTTCCGCAGGAAATCGCAAGTGCGCCGATGTGCGTCCACAGCGGGGCGCAAATGTCATCGTTTTGTCATTGAACTGTCGCCCCGGCTTCATGCTAGCTTGCGCACCAACGACAAGAACGCCCGCGTCGACCGGGGGCAGCGAGGGAGCAAGCCATGACTATCAGACTGAAGACCCTGACCGCGGTGGGCACGTTCGCGCTCGCCGCCGCTTCGCCGGCTCTGGCTCAGACCGAGATCCAGTGGTGGCATGCCATGACCGGCGCCAACAACGACGTCGTCGTCAAGCTGGCCGAGGAGTTCAACGCCTCGCAGAAGGACTACAAGATCGTCGTCGCCTACAAAGGCTCCTATCCCGACACGCTGAACGCCGGCATCGCCGCCTTCCGCGCCGGCAACGCCCCGCACATCCTGCAGGTCTTCGAGGTCGGCACCGCGACGATGATGTCGGCCAAGGGCGCGATCAAGCCGGTGCAGGACCTGATGAAGGAAGCCGGCGAAACATTCGACCCGAAGAGCTATCTGCCGGCGATCACCGGCTACTATTCGACGACGAAGGGCGAGATGCTGTCCTTCCCGTTCAACTCGTCCTCGATGGTGATGTGGTACAACAAGGACGCGCTGAAGAAGGCCGGCCTGCCCGAGACGCCGCCGAAGACCTGGCCCGAGGTGTTCGAGGCCGCCAAGAAGCTGAAAGGCGCCGGTTTCGACAAATGCGGCTTTTCCACCGCCTGGACGACCTGGGCCAACATCGAGCAGCTCGGCGCCTGGCACAATGTCCCGGTCGGCACCAAGGCCAACGGCTTCGACGGCTTCGACACCGAATTCCGCATCAACGGCGACCTCTTCGTCAAGCACCTGACCAATCTCGCCAACCTGCAGAAGGACGGCGTGTTCTCCTATTCCGGCCGCACCAATACCGGCGAAGGCCGCTTCACCTCGGGCGAATGCCCGCTCTTCCTGACCTCCTCGGCCTTCTTCGGCAACGTCAAGGCCAACGCCAAGTTCGACTGGTCGAACGCGCCGATGCCCTATTACCCGGACGTCCCGGGCGCGCCGCAGAACTCGATCATCGGCGGCGCCTCGCTCTGGGTCATGGGCGGCAAGAAGGCCGACGAGTACAAGGGCGTCGCCAAGTTCTTCACCTTCCTGTCCAATGTCGACCGGCAGGTGAAGCTGCACACCGAATCCGGCTATCTGCCGATCACCAAGGCGGCCTATGAGAAGGTCAAGGCCTCCGGCTTCTACAAGCAGAACCCCTATCTCGAGACCCCGCTGCTCGAGCTCAACAACAAGGAGCCGACCGACAACTCCCGCGGCGTGCGCTTCGGCGGCCTGGTCCAGATCCGCGACATCTGGTCGGAGGAGATCGAGGCGGCGCTGAACGGCCAGAAGACGCCGAAGGCGGCGCTCGACGCGGCCAATGAGCGCGGCAACCAGGCGCTGCGCCAGTTCGAGCGCACCGCGGCCCGCTGATCCCGAATGAAGCACTCCCCGTCATCCCGGACGGCCGCAGGCCGCTCCGGGATCCATCGGAGGCCTCCGCGCTCTACGATGGATCCCGGCGCTCCGCTGCGCTGCGGCCGGGATGACGGCCGCGATTGAGACCGCATGCAGAAATACGCTCACTTCAAGGGGCTGACGATCCCGCTGCTGCTGCTCCTGCCGCAGCTCGCGATCACCATCGTCTTCTTCTACTGGCCGGCGAGCCAGGCCGTCTGGCAGAGCTTCCTGCTGGAAGACGCCTTCGGCATCTCGACCGAGTTCGTCTGGCTCGAGAATTACCGCGACCTCTTCACCAAGCCCGAATACTACAAGGCGCTGCTCAACACCGGCATCTTTTCTGTCTTCGTCGCGCTGCTCTCGCTCTCGCTGGCGCTGCTCTTCGCGGTGATGGCGGACCGGCAGATCCGCGGCGCCGAGATCTACAAGACGCTGCTGATCTGGCCCTATGCGGTCGCCCCCGCCATCGCCGGCGTGCTCTGGATCTTCATGTTCGATCCCTCGCTCGGCATGCTCGCCCGCGGCCTGCACAGCCTCGGCATCTTCTGGAATCCGCGCCTCAACGGCAATGACGCGATGGCGCTCGTCATCCTGGCGGCGACCTGGAAGCAGATCTCCTACAACTTCCTGTTCTTCCTCGCCGGCCTGCAGTCGATCCCGAAGAGCGTGATCGAGGCCGCGGTGATCGACGGCGCCCGGCCGATGCGGCGCTTCTGGACCATCGTCTTCCCGCTGCTCTCGCCGACGACCTTCTTCCTGCTCGTCGTCAACCTCGTCTACGTCTTCTTCGACACCTTCGGCATCATCGACACGGTCAGCGGCGGCGGCCCCTCGGGCGCCACCGAGACGCTGGTCTACAAGGTCTATTCCGACGGCAAGGGCGGCACCAATCTCGGCGGCTCGGCGGCGCAGTCGGTGATCCTGCTCGCCATGGTCATCGCCATGACCGCCTTCCAGTTCCGCTTCATCGAGCGCAAGGTGACCTACTGATGGCCTCCGTGCTCTGGCAGGAACTCACCGCCGAGGAACTGCGCGAGAAGGCGGCGCGGGACGCCGTCGTCGTGCTGCCGGTCGCCTCGATGGAGCAGCACGGGCCGCACCTGCCCGTCGGTGTCGACACCATCCTGTGCGGTGGCGTCTGCAAGCTCGCGGCCGAGCGCGCCGGCGATGCCGAGGTCGTCGTCGCGCCGACCCTGTGGTGCGGCATGGCCGAGCACCACATGGCCTTCGGCGGCACCTTCACCTTCGACATCCCGACCTATCGCGCCGTGCTGCTCGCTTTGCTGAAGAGCCTGGAGCGCCACGGCTTCCACCACGTCGTCATCGTCAACGGCCATGGCGGCAACATCGCCGCGCTCGCCGCCTTCCTGCCGGACTTCGCCCGCGAGACCTCGCTCCAGATCCGCGCCACCACCTATTTCCTGCTGGCGCAGGAGGCGATGGCGCCGTTCATGGACGACCAGGTCAGCGTCCTCCACGCCTGCGAGGTCGAGACCTCGCTGATGATGGTCCTGGCGCCGGAGACGGTTCGGCAGGACCGCTTGCCGGAAGCATTCGGCATGCTGGGCGCCGACCTCACCGCGCTGACCCGCCCGACCGTCGGCCGCTACCAGCCCTTCCGCGAGATGACGCAGACCGGCGTGATCGGCGATGCCCGCAAGGCGACGGCGCAGAAGGGCAGGGCCTTCCTCGATGCCGCGGCGGAGGCGCTGGCGAAGCTTCTGAACGACCGCGGAGGGCAGGGCTGATGGTCGAGGACCGCCGCCTCGGCGACGCGATCGCCTATCTCATCCTGACGATCGGCGTGCTGATCGTCGCCTTTCCGGTCTGGCTGACCTTCGTCGCCTCGACCTGGGACAACGCAACCATCATCAACGGGCAATTGCCGCTCTATCCCGGCCCGCACTTCTTCGACAATTACTATCGCATCCTGTTCGTCGGCACCTCGGGCTCCACGCGCGAGCCGGTGGCGAGCATGATGCTGAACTCCTTCGTGATGGCGATGGCGATCGCGCTCGGCAAGATCTTCATCTCGGTGCTCTCGGCCTACGCCATCGTCTACTACCGCTTCCCGTTCCGGATGGCGGCCTTCTGGATCATCTTCGTCACGCTGATGCTCCCCGTGGAGGTCCGCATCTTCCCGACCTTCAAGATCGTCTCCGATCTCGGCATGCTCGACAGCTATCAGGGCCTGGCCGTGCCCCTGATCGCCTCGGCCACCGGCACGCTGCTGTTCCGGCAGTTCTTCATGACCATTCCGGACGAGCTGCTCGAAGCCTCGAAGATCGACGGCGCCGGCCCGTTCAAGTTCTTCAGGGACACGGTGCTGCCGCTCTCGCTGACGACGATCGCGGCGCTGTTCGTCATCCAGTTCATCTATGGCTGGAACCAGTATCTCTGGCCGCTGCTGATCACGACCAAGGACTCGATGCAGACCATCGTGATCGGTATCCGCAAGATGATCACCACCTCCGACGCCCTGACCGAATGGCAGCTCGCCATGGCCACCGCCATGCTCGCCATGCTGCCCCCGGTCTTCGTCGTCATCGCCATGCAGAGGCTCTTCGTGAAGGGCCTCGTCGAAACCGAGAAGTAGCCCGCCAATGGCTCAGGTCACGCTCAACAACGTCAAGAAGATCTATGCCGGCGGCGTCGAGGCGGTGAAGGGCGTCTCCTTCGACATCCCCGATGGCGGCTTCTGCGTGCTCGTCGGCCCCTCCGGCTGCGGCAAGTCGACCTTGCTGCGCATGGTCGCCGGGCTGGAGACGATCTCGGCCGGCGAGGTCGCGATCGGCGCCCGCGTCGTCAACCAGGTCGAGCCGGCCGACCGCGACATCGCCATGGTCTTCCAGAACTACGCGCTCTATCCGCATATGAGCGTCTACGACAACATGGCCTATGGCCTGCGCAATCGCGGCACGCCCAAGGACGAGATCGACAAGCGCGTGCAGGAAGCCGCCCGCATCCTCGCCATCGAGCCCTTCCTGCAGCGCCGGCCGCGCCAACTTTCCGGCGGCCAGCGCCAGCGCGTCGCCATGGGCCGCGCCATCGTGCGCAAGCCGCAGGTCTTCCTGTTCGACGAGCCGCTCTCCAATCTCGACGCCAAATTGCGCGTGCAGATGCGTGTCGAGATCAAGAAATTGCAGCGCGCGCTCGGCGTCACCGCGATCTACGTCACCCATGACCAGGTCGAGGCGATGACGCTCTCCGACAAGCTGGTGGTGATGAATGGCGGCCAGGTCGAGCAGATCGGCGTGCCCTCGGAGGTCTACCGCAAGCCGGCGAGCCGCTTCGTCGCGACCTTCATCGGCTCGCCGCCGATGAACCTGCTGCCGGCCAAGGTCGACGGCGCCGGCATCATCGCGCTCGGCGACGCCATCCTGCAGGCGCGCGACTTGCGCGAGGATCTGCCCACCGGTACGGCGGTCGAGGTCGGCCTGCGGCCCGAGGATATCGAGATCGCTTCGGAAGGCGCCGCCGGCTCGCTGCCTTTCGATGTCGAGTTCATCGAGGAGCTCGGCGCGACCCAGCTCTTCCACGGCCAGCTCGCGGCCAAGCCCTTCGTCATGCAGGCGGCGACCGGCGAGGTCGCGGCCCAGGCCGGCCGGCTCTGGATCTCCGTCGATCCCGACAAGGTCCACGTCTTCGACGCGGAAAGCGGCGTCAGGCTGGGGAAGGCGTGAGCGCGGGAGAGCCGCGACAGAGAGCCCCTCTCCTGGAAGGCGAGGGTTCCCAGCGCCCTGCTTATGATCGGCCCGCCGCCGTCTTCACCTCGCGCCCGGCGGCGCGTGCCGCCGCGCCGACCACCGTCTCCGGCGTCAGCAACTGCGGCAGGACTTCCGCCTGCGCGCCCTTCGTCCCGGGGTAGAACAGATAGAGCGGCACGCCGGCGCGCCCGTGCTCGGCCAGCGTCGCCGCGATCACGGCGTTGCGATTGGTCCAGTCGGCCTTGAGATAGGCGACGCCGAGCCTGGCGAAGGCGTCCCTCACCTCCTGTCGCGACAGCGCGACGCGCTCGTTGGCGAGGCAGGTGATGCACCAGGCGGCGGTGAAATTGACGAAGACCGGCCGCCCTTGCGCCTGCAGCTCGGCGACACGCGCCGGCGACCAGACGTCGGGACCGGCCTGCGCCGCCGGCTGGGCCGACGGCGTCGCGCTCTCGATCACGAAGCCGGAGGTCGCGGCGACGAGCAGGACGACCGCGGCGCCTGCCGCGATGCGCGAGCCCCGGCCGCCCCCGCGCGTCACGCCGATCAGCCAGAGCGCGAAGCCGGCGGCGAAGATCGCGACGAGCGCGGCGAGGGCGCCGTTGGCGCCGGCCTGCATGGTCGCGACCCAGATCAGCCAGATCGCGGTCGCGAACATCGGGAAGGCGAAGGCCTGCTTCAGCACGACCATCCAGCGGCCGGGCTTCGGCAGCAGCCGCAGCAGTCCCGGCGCGAAGGAGAGCGCGACGACGGGGGCGGCGAAGCCGAGCGCCAGCGCCATGAAGATCGCCAGCGCCGCGGCCGGCGGCTGCGTCAGCGCATAGCCCATCGCCGCGCCCATGAAGGGAGCGGTGCAGGGGGTCGCCACCACCACGGCGAGCACGCCGGTCATGAAGGCGCCGAGCGGGCCGCCGCGGCTGGCGAGCCCGTCGCCCATGCCCTGCAGCCTGCCGCCGATCTCGAAGGCGCCGATCAGGTTGAAGCCGATCAGCGTCATCAGCGCGGCGAGCAGGATGACGAGCGGCGGCGATTGCAGCTGGAAGCCCCAGCCGGCGCCGAGCGCGATCACCAGGCAGGCCAGGACGAAGAAGGTGGCGAGCACGCCGGCGAGGAAGACGAGGCCCTGCTGGCGCACCGCGCCGCGGCTGGCCTGCGCGAGCTGCGTGAAGCCGAGCGCCTTGATGAACAGCACCGGCAGCACGCAGGGCATCAGGTTGAGGATCAGCCCGCCGGCGAAGGCGAAGGCCAGCGCCAGGACGAGCGTCAGGTCCTCGGCCGGGGCCGGCGGCAGCGTCACCTTCGCCGGCGGCTGCGCCGGGGCGGCGGCGGCCTGCAGCAGCGCGGGCTCGACCTCGGCGCTGAGCGCGAGCGCGCGCCTCGCGCCGGCCTCCGCGAAGGTGACGACGCCCTCGATCGTCGGCGTCGCGACCTTGAAGGCGCTCGAGCGGTTGAGGGTGAGCGCGCCGTCCGCGATCGGCTGCTCCGCCGCATGCTCGATCAGCGTGTCGAGGATCGGGAAGAAGCGGACGTCGCTCGCCTCCGCCGGCAGGCCGGGCAGGGCGAGCGCGAGCTTGTCCTCGCCCTTCGCCGTCAGCCTGCCGGTGAAGCCGGCGGGCTTCGGCAGGGCGGCAAGCGCCTGCGCGATCCGCGCCTCTGCATCCGCGTCGGCCGCGCTGGTCGCGGCGATCGGCAGGTCGAGGCTGAACGTGCCCTCCTCGGGAATGCAGATCTTCTCGCAGACGAGCCAGCTCGCCTTGGCCGAGAGCGTCAATGTCTCGCCCGGCCTGGCCGTGGCGGGGACGGCGATCTCGACCGGCAGCAGCACGGTGCCCTCGAAGCCGAAATTGACGAGCGGCTCGACCCGCAGCGCCTTCGGCGCCGGCCACTGGATCGCGCCGGCGCTCGCGCCCTCCGGCAGCGTCCAGTTGATCCGCGTCGCCTCGCCGGAATCCCCGGGATTCTGCCAATAGGTATGCCAGCCAGACGCGATCTTCTGGACGAGCGCCACCTGGAAGCGCTCGCCCGGAGCGACGGCGTCGCGGCTCGACAGCAGCGTGGCGGCGACCCGCGGCGAGGTCACGGCGGCGGATTCGGCGGCGAGCAGAGGCGCGGGCGCCAGCAGGGCCAGCGCCATGACGGCGCGTTGCAGAAGCCGGATGGCGGCCCGGCGCGGGAGGCTCGTCGCGATCATGCCGATCAGATGCCCGTTCTGATCGGGAAAAGCCAATGACAAGCGGGTGATAGCGGCGCCAGGTCGCAGGCGCGGACGCCCTCAGCCTGTCCCGAGCCGCTCGCCGCGATAGACTCCCGAGCGGATCCGGCTCCACCAGTCGCGGTTCTCCAGATACCAGGCGACCGTCTTGCGCAGCCCGCTCTCGAAGCTCTCCAGCGGCCGCCAGCCGAGCTCGCGCGCGATCTTGGAGGCGTCGATCGCATAGCGCTGGTCATGGCCCGGCCGATCGGCGACGAAGCGGATCAGGCTTTCGCGTCGGCCGATCGCGGCATCGGGCGCGAGCTCGTCCATCAGCGCGCAGATCGCCCGCACCACCTCGATATTGCTGCGCTCGGCCCCGCCGCCGACATTGTAGCTCTCGCCGATGCGCCCGCTCTCGGCGATCAGCGCGAGCGCGCGGGCATGGTCCTCGACATGCAGCCAGTCGCGCACCTGGGCGCCCGAGCCGTAGACCGGCAGCTCCCTGCCCTCGAGTGCGTTGAGGATCATCAAGGGGATCAGCTTCTCGGGGAAGTGATAGGGCCCGTAATTGTTGGAGCAGTTCGAGAGCACCACCGGCAGGCCGTAGGTGTGGTGCCAGGCCCGGGCCAGATGGTCGGAAGCCGCCTTCGAGGCCGAATAGGGCGAGTTCGGCTGATAGGGCGAGGTCTCGCTGAACAGCCCCTCCGCCCCGAGCGAGCCGAAGACCTCGTCGGTCGAGATCTGGTGGAAGCGGAAACTCGCCTGCCCGCCCGGGGGCAGCGCGCGCCAATGCCGCAGGGCCTCCTGCAGCAGCACGAAGGAGCCGACGATATTGGTCTCGACGAAGGCGGCCGGGCCGTCGATCGAGCGATCGACATGGCTCTCGGCGGCGAGATGCATGACGATGTCGGGCGCGAACTCGGCGAAGGCCTGCCGCATCGCCGCCTGGTCGCCAATATCGGCGCGCAGGAAGCCGAGTCGCGGATCGTTCGAGACGGAGCTCAGATTGTCGCGATTGCCGGCATAGGTCAGCTTGTCCACGACCAGCACCTGATGCGGCGTCTGCCGGATCAGATGGCGCACCACGGCCGAGCCGATGAAGCCGGCGCCGCCGGTGACGAGATAGCGCTTCACGCGAAGTCCTCGTAGTGGAACGGGCTGGTGAAGTCGGCGAAGCCGGGCAGGACGGCGTCCTTGCCGGAGAGTTGCGCCTCGCCCGGTGCGACCGGCCAGTCGATCGAAAGCCGCGCGTCGTTCCAGACGAGGCCGCCTTCGGTCTCGGGGGCATAGGGGCCGTCGACCTTGTAGGCGACCTCGGTGTCGGGCTCGAGCGTGCAGAAGCCATGGGCGAAGCCGCGCGGCACGAAGATCTGCTCGGCGCCCTCGGCGGTGAGCGTCGCCGCGCACCATCTGCCATAGCTCGGCGATCCCGCGCGAATGTCGACCGCGACGTCGAAGATCGCGCCCCGCAGCACCCGCACCAGCTTGGCCTGCGGCGCCGGCGGCGCCTGGAAATGCAGGCCGCGCACCACTCCGCGCGCGGCGGAGAGCGATTGATTGTCCTGGACGAAGGCGGCGCCGATGCCGGCGGCGGCGAAGGCCTCCAGGTTCCAGGTCTCCATGAAGTAGCCGCGTGCGTCGCCGAACTTCCTCGGCCTGATCAGCACCACGGCCGGGATCGCGAGGGGCTCGAAGGCGAACTTGCTCATGACGCCCTTGAACCCTTCCCGGGGCGCGCCGTCAACGCCGCTGGAGCCCGTTCCGATCAGGTCGCTTCGGTCTGATCGGATCCGGCGCTCGCGATCCGCCCCCCCGTCATCGGCTCCGGCACGCCGGTGGTCAGCGGGAAGCTGATCGGCAGCCCGGCCTTGCGGCGCATGGCGAGGAAGGCGAAGCACTCCGCCTCGATCGCGTCGCCCCGCCAGCCGACCGCCTCGGCCGGAACGGCCTCGGCGCCGGTGCGGGCATTGAGCTCGGCCATGATCGCCGGATTGCGTCGCCCGCCGCCGCAGACGATCAGCCTTTGCGGCCGGGCCGGCAGGAGGTCGAGTCCGCGCCCGACCGCGCCGGCGGTGAAGGCGGCGAGCGTCGCGGCCCCGTCCTCGAAGGCGAGCCCCTCGGCCATGGCGGCGGTGAAATCGTGCCGGTCGAGCGATTTCGGATAGGGCGCGACGAGATAGGGGTGTTCGAGCAAGCGCGCCAGCCGCGCCTCGTCGACGCGGCCGGCCCTCGCGAAGGCGCCGTCGCGGTCCATCTCGCCCTTGCCGTGCTGCTTGATCCAGTCGTTCAGCGGCGCATTGCCCGGGCCGGTGTCGAAGGCGAGCATGTGGGTCGCATCGGCGAAGGCGCTGAGATTGCCGACGCCGCCGAGATTGAGCACGGCGGTCTCCGGCCCGGCCCCGATGCTGCGCATCAGCGCGGCGTGGTAGCTCGCGACGAGTGGCGCGCCCTGACCGCCGGCGCGGACATCGGCAGTGCGGAAGTCGTAGACGACGTCCATGCCGAGCTGGCGCGCCATCAAGGCGCCGTCGCCGAGCTGGCGGGTGTCGCCCTTGCGCTCCCGGGTCGGCGCGCGGTGCAGCACCGTCTGCCCGTGGAAGCCGATGGCGGCGACCTCGCCCGCGCCGATGCCCTCGCCGGCGAGGAAATCCGCGACGGCCTCCGCCTGCGCCAGGGTCAGGGCCCGCTCGGCGGCGGCGAAGATCGCCGGCTCCGGTCCCTCGAAGCGCCAGGCGAGCGCGGCCTGCACGGCCTGCGCCAGCAGTGCCCGAACCTCCTCGCGATAGGGCGCGAGCCGCCAGGGTCCGAACTCGGCGACCGCCTCGCCATCTGTACGGATCGCAGCGATATCGATATTGCCGTCGAGGACCGTTCCGGTCATCAGGCCGATCGCCCAGGCTGGCCGCATGCCTTGCTTCTCCGTCTCGTTCGGGCCGATGCCCGTCACAGGCCAGCTTCGCCCGTAATCCTGACCTGATTCCGTCCCAATCGCCGCTTACCCAAGGCAAACCTCCGCTGGAGACCGGCCAT
>NZ_FYAS01000013.1 GCF_900185715.1 Allobosea sp. CS1GBMeth4 | reverse complement strand
CGCCGGCGCCGGTCGCGCCCGCGCAGCCGCGGCAGGTGCAGCCTGCCCAGGCCAACGCCCGTCATGCCCCGGCCGCCCAGCCCGCGGCGCGCGACCCGATCGCCGATCTGATCAACGGCGCCGACATCCGGCCGCCGGCCGAGATCCGCGGCGCGCGGCGCTGACGCTCCTGCCGCTTCGGGAGCGCGCAGCTTGGCCCGCCTGACCAGCGATTTCTGGGTTTCGGCCTATCTCCGCCGCGCTGCGCATGACGGGCTCGTCGCGGTGCTGCGCCGCCGCGGCGCGCGCGAGGCCGGCGCCGTCTTCGTCAAGCTCGACCGGCTCGACGGCACCGCCGCGCTCTACGGCCCCGCGCCGCAGGCCCTGGCGGACGAGAGCGGAGACCGGCGCTTCCAGCTCGTCCTCGATGCCGATCCGCTCACGGTGGAGGATCGGATCGCCCGGGAACTGCGTTTCGACAGCGATCTCTGGCTGGTCGAGATCGAGAACCGCGCCGGCGATGCGCGGCTGGACGTCGTCTCGGATTAGGCCTGGTCCTGCGCGCTGCGCAGCCACGGGTCCTGGATCCGGAGGCGCTCGTCGGCGAGGCGCGCCGATCGGCCTGCCCTGGAACGACGGTGCCGTGCCCTTGCGGACCGCCGACCTCAGCCCTGGCCGCCGAGCTTCCGCCTGATCTCCTGAACGATGCTGCGCGCCGGGGCCCGCTCGGCGCCGGGCCGGGCCGGCGTGCCGCTTGGATCCATCGCGGGCTGCAGCGTCCCCGACCGGGGGATGCGCAAGGCGATCCCGCCGATCTGCCGGGCCAGCCGGCGGGCGACACCAGGCTGCACCGAACGCATCAGCTCGACCAGGGCGAAGATGCGCTCGACCGAGCGCGCCGCGTCGTCGCCGAGCCCGATCAGGAAACGCGTCGCATCCTCCGGGCTGGCCCCGCAGCCGATCAACGTCAGCGCCGCGAGCTGACGCGACGAATCCTCGGCCAGCGCGCCGGCGAAGCGGGCATCGCCGCCAAAGGTCCTGGCCAGCGCGGCGAAGGCCTCTCGCCGATCGCTCAGCGCCGTCGCGGTGAGGGCGGACACCGTCTCCGCCGCGAGCGAGGCCGGTCGCGGCGAAGGCGCCAGCGCCTCATGGGCGGCGGCGGCTTCGATCATGGCGAGCCGCTTCTCCAGGCTCGCCTGCAGGAACAGCGGCGTCAGCTCCGAGACCGGAAGGTCGGTGCGCGCCAGCAGGCCTGCGCCGAGGGCGGGATCATGGACGGCACGCGGCAGCAGCAGGTCGAGCGCCGCATGCGGCAGCGGCGCGGCGAGGTTGGCGACCAGGGCCGCATCGATCTCGGCGCTGCCGGCGGCGGCGAGCGCGATGCTGGCGCTGCCGGTCAGGTCCTGCCTCCCGGCCAGAGCGAGACGGGCGTCGCGGCCGCCTCCGGCGGCGATCTCCTCGAAGTCGGACGGGCTCAGCGGCATGCCGTGGGTGATCAGGCTCGCGAGCGCCCTGCCGCCCCGCGCGCGCAGGGCCTCCAGCACCTCGCGGGGCGCATGCGGCCAGCTGGCGAGCTTGCGGGCCAGGATCACTGCGGTCTCGTCGTCGACCACCGGGATCGACGCCTCCGCCATCACCTGGAAGGCCGCCATGTCCTCGCTCGACGGGTTCGGCGTCGCCAGCAGCAGATCCGTCTTCACCCGCAATGCGACCTGGCGCAGGTCGAGCCCGCCATCGCTGGCCAGCCTGGCGAGTTCGGCAAGGTCTGCGGCGATGCGGGAGGGCATGGGGCGATTCTCGTCGGCGGGCGTCACTTTTCCGACAATTATCTCCGATGCGTTAGCACCGCGTTAACCATGATCGGAGTTGATGATCTTGAGGATGGCCGGCGCGATCTGTGCACGGTCTCTCCGGGCTTCCGTGTTGTTTGCGATTTCGGCGCAGGCGCCAGCAAGGGAGGCGCATTATGGCACATGTCATTCCTTTCGCGCCGCGCAGGCGCTCCACCGGCCAGGCACCCGCGGCGACGGGTCCGTTCGGGCAGATCCTGTTCTTCACCGGCGTGCGCTACGAGCGCCAGCTCGAGCCGGCGGCGGGGAAGCCGCCGCGGCGGCCCCGCCCCGCCGGCCGCGGCGAGCGCGAGACACGGCGCCGGCGTCCCGGATGAAGGCGCCTCGCGCCGCCAGCGGAGCGATCCGCCTCGCGACGGTGGCCGAGCTTTGGGAGTCTGAGCGGGTTTCATGCGAAAAGCCGGCCGCCATCTCGTCGTATCCCGTTCCATCCTGGCCGCAGCGTTGTCCTGCCTCGCGCTCGCCGGCTGCTCGACCACCGGCGATCTCGGCCGTCCGCGGCCCAACATCTTCGCCGACCAGATCGCGCCGGCGCTCGGCGAATGGGCTGCCCGCTTCGGCGGAGACGCAGCCTCCTGGTTCCACCTGACCGATGACGAGGAGCGGCTGCGGGCGCGCGCCTGGCGTCTGGTCCTGCCGGCGCACGAGCGCAGCGATGTCGACCGGGAGCTCGCCAAGCTCGCTCATTCCCGCATCCTGCCCACCGAAGGGCAGGCGGGCGACATCGCCGCCTATCATCGCGCCCTGACCTCGGGTTCCTTCGCCTCGCAGGCGTCGCGCTACAACCGGCTGAGCGAGGACGCCAATGGCGACCGGCTGCTGCTGCGCGAGTTCCGGGCCAATGCCTTGCGGGTCATCAATGCCGACCGCGCCCGCCTGCGCGCGCTCGACGCTTCGCAGCTCGTGCCGCCCGAACAGCGCGACCCGGCCTATGACCGGGTCGTCGAGAACGAGGGGCTGATGCTCTGGGTGTGCGAGCGGGCGCGCTTCCGGCTGAAGAGCTATCGCTATTCGCTCGACAATCTCGTCGTCGAAATGCCCTCGCGCGAAGCGATCAGGGCCGAGCGGGCGATCATGGCCCTGGAAAGCGACGCGGGGCCGGCCTGCGATCTGCCCCTGATCGGCGTCTTCGGCAGGAGAGGCGAGGGCGCGCCGGCGACGCGCGGCCCGGTCGTCTACAAGGGTTAGAGGGCAGGCTCTCTGCGACGTGCCGCGCCGGATGGGCGGCGGCGCGTGGATGGCAGGGAGGTGTTTTAATCCGCCAGGCCGCAGGCGACTCCGGTCGCGAGCGCCTCCGCCTCGCCCCGGTCGAAGGCGCGCCGGACCACCACCCGCGCGACGACGAGCCCATGCGGCGAGGGAGAGACGACCCGCAGCTCCCGCGCGGTCTCGCCCTCCTCGTCGTTCGCCAGCCGCTCGTCGAGCTGTTCCTGCGTCATCAGCACGAATTCGAGGACGCCGCGGATCGCCGCCCGGTCGGTGATCGCGTAGGCGATGCCGCCGCCGCGGCGATGGACGGTGAGGCCGAGCGGCAACGACCCGGTCCGCGCCACCACCCGCAGCGGTCCGGCCGCAAGGTCGTAGCTGCAGACCGCGGCGACGCTGTTGGGATCGGCGTCGAGCATCGCCGGCAGCCCGGCCGGCGGCGGTGTCACCAGCTCGGCATGGCCGTTCATGCCGAGGGCGGCATAGACGGCCGCCGCATCGCGCGTGGCCAGGAGAGGGACACGGAGCACCGTGACGATGTGGACGATGCCGGCGAGCAGCAGGCCCGCCAGCGTCAGCAGCGCGAAGCGCAGCAGGCCGCTCCCCAGCCGCGCCAGCCAGCGGCGCGGTCGCGGCCGGTTCGCCGCCGGCGTCACGCCGGTCTCGTCGGCCACGCTCATCGGCAGTCGATCCGGGCGATCCGGGGCAGGGCGTCGGGCCTGAGCTCGCCGGCATGGCTCGATATCGGCGCGTCGTAGAGCCGCAGCCGGATCTGGAAACGCCCGCCCGCCGGCAGGGGCAGCCAGTTGCCGGCTTCCGGCGTCGTCGCCAGGACGATGCGCATCTCGCCCCGCTCGCCGCGGACGATCTCGGCGTCGGTGAAGCTCGTGCGCTCGACCGCGAGCGCCAGCGGCCGCGCCGCGGGATCGGTGATTCCGAGAGACCAGCCCCGTGCCGGAGGTGTCGCTCCGCTGACGCGATAGCGGCAGCGCGCATCGAGGCCCCGGCCGCCCTCGTCCTGCTCGGCGACGAGTTCCAGGCCTTCGCCGGCGCCGAGCGGCAGGTGGACGCCGCGTGCCAGATAGGCCCGCATATAGGGGTCGATGTCGCGCGCTCCGCTCTTCGGCCAGGTCGTCCAGGCTCCGATCTGGGCGCGGCCGAACCAGGGCCGCTCGGCCACGGCATAATGCGCCGAGGCGAGGCCGAGGCCGGCGCCGAGCGCGATCACATAGGCCAGCGGGAGGGCGCGCATGGGACGGCTTCGAGCTGCATCGGCGGTGCCTAGCGAAGAGCGGACAGGCCGGTCGCGGCCTCGCGGATCCCGGCCTGGGCCGAGGCCCGTGCGGACCGCGGCGCTTCGACCGCCCTGAACATCGCGCCGACGGCGGAGAGCACCTCGAAGGAGCGCCGCGGCATATGGCCGGCGCCGGCGCTCGCCACCGTGGCGGGGCCGGAGGCCTTCGCCACGACCGTCCTGGCGTCACCCGGCTGCGGCGCCACGCCCGGGATCGGCTTGAGCTCGATGCCCTGATGGGCGAAGGACATGATCTCCTTCCAGGTCATCGCCGGCAGCGAGCCGCCGGTCATGTTGTTGGTCTCCGAGGAATCGTCGTTGCCGAACCAGATCGCCCCGACGAGATTGCCGGTATAGCCGACATACCAGGCGTCCTTGTAACCGTTGGTGGTGCCGGTCTTGCCGGCGCTGACGACGCCGTCGAGCGCGGCGCGCCGGCCGGTGCCGGCGGTCGGCACGGTCGACAGCATCTGGTTCATCTCGAGGGCGACCTGCGTGCTCAGCACCTGCTCGGGGGCCGGCTCGTCACGGTCGTGGCGGTAGATCTCCTCGCCGGCCGAGTTGCGGATGTCGAAGGCGGCATAGGGCCTGGCCCGCCTGCCGCCATTGGCGAAGACGGCATAGCCGGCAGCCTGGTCGATCACGGTCACCTCGGCGGCGCCGATCGGCAGCGAGACCGTGTCGACCAGAGGCGTGGTCAGACCCATCGCGCGGCAGGTCTCGACGATCTTCATCCGGCCGATGCGCGCGGCGCGGGCCTCGTGGGTCTCGCCGGTCGCCCGGCCGATCGCGATCGACATCTGCACCGGGATCGTGTTGATCGACTTGGCGAGCGCAACCGTCAGCGGCATCGAGCCGGCATAGGAGCGCCCGTAATTGTTCGGGCACCAGTTGCCGATGCAGACCGGCCTGTCGGTGACGATCGTCGTCGGCTTGTAGAGCCCGGCGCTCATCGCCGCCGCATAGACGTAAGGCTTGAAGGAGGAGCCGGGCTGGCGCAGGCTCGCCGTCGCCCGGTTGAACTGGCTCGCGCCATAGTCCCGGCCGCCGACGATGGCGCGCACCGCCCCGTCGGGGTCCATGACCACCGCCGCCGCCTGCCGCGCGCGATAGGCCGGTCCGTGCTGGCGCAGGACCGCCTCGACCGCCTCGTCGGCGCGCTTCTGGATCGCGGGGTCATGCGGCGTCTTCACCGTCAGCACGCGCTCCGGCCCGAGCTTGCCGTCCTCGGCGAGCTTGCGGATCTCGTCGAAGGCCCAGTCGAGATAGTAGTCTGGGCTGGAATCGCGCCGGCGATCGATCGGCGTCGCCGGATTGCGCTTGGCGGAATCGACCTGGCCGGCCGTCATGAAGCCGGCATCGACCATGGCGTTCAGCACGTCGTTGGCGCGGGCGCGCGCCGCCGGCAGGTTGACGTGCGGGGCGAACTTGGTCGGCGCCTTGAACAGGCCGGCCAGCATCGCCGCCTCGGCCAGCGACACGTCCTTCACCGATTTCCCGAAATAGTACTCGGCCGCCGCCGCGACGCCGAAGGTGCCGCCGCCCATATAGGCGCGGTCGAGATAGAGCTTGAGGATCTCGTTCTTGGTCAGCCGGTATTCCAGCCAGAGCGAGAGGAACGCTTCCTTGATCTTGCGGTCGAGCGAGCGTTCGTTGCTGAGGAACAGGTTCTTCGCCAGCTGCTGCGTCAGGGACGAGCCGCCCTGGACCACGCCGGAGGCGCGGGCGTTCACGGTCAGCGCCCGGAAGGTGCCGAAGACGTCGATGCCGAAATGGTCGTAGAAGCGCCGATCTTCGGTCGCCAGAACCGCCTTGAGCAGGTGGTCCGGGAATTCCTCGAGCTTGAGCGAATCGTCGTGGCGGGCGCCGCGATGCCCGATCTCGGAGCCGTAGCGGTCGAGGAAGGTGACGGCGAAGACCTGATGCTTCAGCGCCTCCTCGCGCCCCTCCCGGAAGGCGGGGATCGCCAGCATCAGCATGACGATCGCGCCGGCGATGCCGACGTTCAGCCCTTCGCTGGCGAACTCGGCGGCGAGGCGCTTCGGCCCGCCGACCGTCAGCTTGTCGGTGGCGCTGCGGATGCGTTCATAGATCTCGCCGGCGCGATGGCCCGCCGCATAGAGCGAGGCGTCGATCCATGAATCGACGCTCAGCGCGAGGCGCTTCAGGCGGGTCGTCCAGCGTGCCTTCCTGAACTCCATCACGATGTTCGGCCACCCTGAGCATGCCGGCGGCGCGCGCCCGCGGCCTCGCGGACCGGCCGGCGAACGCCCGACCCGATCTCAGGAGATAAGGCCTCCGGGCCGGCAACGGAAGAGGCGGTTGTGGACGAAGGGAAGAGTCTCGTCCGGCGCCGCCGTCAGCCCTTGCTCGCGAGCAGGGCGAAGCGGGTCGAGGAGGCGAGTCGGAGCGCGTCGTGCAGGGCGGCGTTGCGCTGCTGGGCCCGGACCACCTGGGCATAGTCAGCCGGCTCGATCCGGGCAAAGCCGGCCTGACGCAGCATCGCGCCGAGCCGTTCGAAGCTCAGCCCGTCGCGGAAGAAGAACCGCCTGGTGATCGACTCGAAGGCCTCGCGATCGGCGCCGTGCGGGGCGGCGCCGGCGCGCTCGCGCAGGAAGGTCGCGGCCCGGTTGAGCATTTGCTGCAGCCAGGAGCGGTTGATCCAGTCGCCGTCGATCACCAGCAGCTTGCCGCCGGGCCGGAGCACCCGGAACCATTCGGCGAAGGCAGCCTCGGGGTCGGTCAGCGTCCAGACCAGGTGGCGGGTCACGAGCGCGTCGTAAGTCTCGTCGTCGTCCAGCAGGCGCTCGGCGTCGCCCGCCAGGATGCGGGCTCTGTCGCCATGCTTGGCCCGGGCACGCGCGAGCATCTCCTCGGAGAAATCGATCGCCGTGACCTCGTGCCCGAGCGAGAGCAGGGCGCGGGTGATCTCGCCGGTGCCGCAGGCGAGGTCGAGCACCTGGCGGGGCTGCGCGCCGAAGGATTGGCGCAGCAGCGACTGGAAGGCGGCGAGCTCGGCGTCCGACTTGATGGCATGGCCGACCTGCTGGTCGAAGCTCGCGGCCCGGCCGGACCAGTAGGCGCGGATCTCCTCCTTGAGGGAGTAGTTGGCGCCGGCGGGAGAAAGGCTGCTGTCTGACATGGTGCGGTCTGCTGTGCGCGATCGAATGGGGTTGGCGGCCGGTCAGGCCGAGGCGAATTGCGGCTCGCCATGCGTCCTGCGGCGGGCCGAGCCATGGACGACGACGAAGGGCGTGCTGCCTTCGCCGGTTTCGACCCGCGCGACAACGCCGTAGACCTGCTCGAGCAAAGCGGGCGTGATGATCTCGCGCGGCGCGCCGAAGGCGGCGAGCCGCCCCTGGGCCAGCACCATCACCTTGTCGGCGATGCGCAGGGCCTGGTTGAGGTCGTGGATCGCGATCAGCACGCAGATCTGCCGCTCGCGCGCCAGCCGCGCGACGAGGCTGAGCACCTCGAACTGGCGGTGCAGGTCGAGCGCGCTGGTCGGTTCGTCGAGCAGCATGATCTCCGGCCGGCGCACCAGCGTCTGGGCGATCGAGACGAGCTGGCGCTGGCCGCCCGAGAGCTCGCCGAGGCCGCGGAAGGCGAGATCGGCGATGTCGAGCGCGTGCAGGGCCTCGTCGATGGCGGCGAGCTCGTCGTCGCCGACGCCCCAGGAGCCGCCCTGCTTGCGCGCGAGCAGGATCGATTCATAGACGGTCAGCACTGCATTCACCGCCGTGTCCTGCGGCAAATAGCAGGGCGCCCTGCCGGTCGCGCTCGCGACATCGACCGAGCCCGCGCCCGCGATCAGCCCGGCGATGCGGCGGAACAGGCTCGACTTGCCGGCGGCGTTCGGGCCGATCACGGCGACGATCTCGCCGCCCCTCATCGTGGGGGTCGTGATCCCCGAGAGGATCTGGCGCTTGCCATAGGCGACACCGACGTCGCTGAGCGTCAGGCGCTTCACCAAGAGCGCCTCCTGTTGGTCAGGATCAGGCTGAAGAAGAAGGGCACGCCGACCAGCGCGGTGACGATGCTGATCGGGAAGATCAGCCCCGGGATCAGCGACTTGCTGACCACGGAGGAGGCCGAGAGCAGCGCCGCGCCCGCCAGCGCCGAGGCCGGCAGGAAGAAGCGCTGGTCCTCGCCGATCACCATGCGGGCGATGTGCGGGCCGACCAGCCCGATGAAGCCGATCGTGCCGACGAAGGCGACCGGCACCGCCGCGAGCAGGGCGACGAGCAGCATGGTCTCGAGCCGCAGCCGCCTGACGTCGATGCCGAAGCTCGCCGCCTTCTCGTCGCCGAGCCTGAGCGTCGTCAGCGCCCAGGCCCGGCGCGCGAACAGCGGCAGGCAGACGAGCAGCACGGCCGAGGTGATCGCGAGCTTGTGCCAGTTCGCCTTGGTGAGTGAGCCCATCATCCAGAAGACGACGGCGCCGAGCGCCTGCTCCGAGGCGAAGAACTGCAGCAGCGCCAGCAGGGCATTGAAGGTGAAGACCAGCGCGATCCCGAGCAGCACCACCGTTTCGGTGGTCACGCCGCGGCGCTGGCTGAGCAGATGGATCAGCAGCGAGGCGGCCATCGCCATGATGAAGGCGTTGAGCGGCACGATATAGTCGATGGCGAGGGGCAGGATGGCGACGCCGAAGACCAGCGCCAGCGCCGCCCCGAAGCTCGCCGCCGCCGAGATGCCGAGCGTGAACGGGCTGGCGAGCGGGTTGTTCAGCACCGTCTGCATCTGCGCGCCGGCCATCGCGAGCGCCGCCCCCGTGACGACCGCCATCAGCGCGACCGGCAGGCGGATGTCCCAGATCACCACCCTGACCGCCGCCGGAGCGGTCGAGGGCGACAGCAGCGCGTCGACGACCTCGGCCACGCCGTACCGGGCCGGGCCGAGCATCAGGTCGACGACGAGGCAGGCCAGCAGCACGGCGGCGAAGCCGGCGAGGATCAGCTTGCGCCGCAGCGCCAGCGCCCGGTAGGCCTCGCGCCCGCTGGAGACGGCCGGTGGCGCCTCCGCCTGCGGGGCCGCGATCTCCCCGGCGCTGGCGGGAGCAAGGCTCACTTGCCGGCCTCGAGCGAGACCCACAGACCGGGCTCGTAGGGCAGCGGCAGGAAGCGCTCGTGCAGCGCCTTCATCGTCGCGTCCGGATCGACGTCCTTGAACAGCTCCGGGTGCAGCCATTTCGCGATCTGCTGGATCGCCACGAATTGGTAGGGGCTGTTGTAGAACTGGTGCCAGATGCCGTGGACGCGGCCGTTCTTCACGGCCGCTGTCTGGGTGAAGGCGGGGCGCTTCATCAGATTGGCGAGCTTGCGGCGCGCTTCCGTCATGTCGGCGCCGTTGCCGAGGCCGACCCAGGCGCCGCCCGGCACATAGGCGTCCCAGCTGCTGCCGGTGACGATCACCACATCGGGATTGTCGGCGATGATGCGCTCGGCGTTGACCGTGCCGAAGGTGCCCGGGATCAGCGGCGTTGCCAGGTTCCGGCCGCCGGCGAAGGCCACCATCCGGCCGAAATTCTCGTCGCCGAAGGACATGCAGCAATCGTCGGAGAAGCCGCCGGCGCGCTCGACCATGACCATCGGGCGCTTCAGGTCCTTGGCGCCGGCGAGGCGATCGGTGACGATCTTGATCTGCTCGGCCCGGAACCTGATGAAGTCCTCGGCGACCTGCTCCTTGCCGAAGAGCTTGCCGATCAGCCGCATGGACGGTTCGGTGTGCTCGAACGGCTTCTCGCGGAAGTCGACATAGACGACCGGAACGCCGACCGCGGCGAGCTTGTCGACCAGCTTGGCTTCGTCGCTGGCGATCTTCGCCTCGATGTTGAGGAAGAGCACGTCGGGCTTGAGCGCGATCGCCTGCTCGATGTCGAAGGCGCCCTCCTTCATGCCGCCGAAGGTCGGCAGCCTGGCGATCTGCGGATAGCGCTTCTCATAGGCCCGGTAGGTCTCCGGGTCGGCCTTGCCGAGATCGTCGCGCCAGCCGACGACGCGCTTGAACGGCTCCTCCCTGTCGAGCGCGCCGACGAAATACATCTGCCGGCCTTCGCCCAGGATGATCCGCCTGACCGGCGCCTCGACCTCGACCTTGCGTCCGACGATGTCGGTGACGGTGACCTTGTCGGCCAGCGCGGGCAGGGCGGTGACGGCCAGGCCGGCGGTGACGGCAAGGGCGCGCAGCAGATGTCGGCGGCTCAGCATCGGAAGTCTCGTCAAAATGGAAATCGTGCTTCCGTTATGACGATCCGAGTATTCGGTCAATTTTGTTAGATTATAACTCCTCTAAATACAGATTAGAATTCATGTAAAGACGGCCGGCCGCAGCTGCCTCCGGCCGCGCGCGGAGCATGCCGCCGGCTGCCGACCGTCTCTCGCCGAGGCCGGCTCGCGCCTCCTGCGATTGCGAACCGCCCCCCCGCCGTGCATAAGCGGCCATGGCCGACCGGAACACCGATGATGCGCCCTTCTGGCGCGTCAAGACGCTCGAGGAGATGACGCAGGCGGAGTGGGAATCGCTCTGCGACGGCTGCGGCCGCTGCTGCCTGATCAAGCTCGAGGACGAGGATACCGGCCGGATTCACGCCACCGACATCGGCTGCCGGCTGTTCGATGCCGCGACCTGCCGCTGTCGCGACTATGCCGACCGCTCGAAGCTGGTGCCCGATTGCGTCACATTGACGCCGGAAGCCGTGCGCAGCTTGTCCTGGCTGCCGCCGACCTGCGCCTATCGGCTGCTCGACGAGGGGGCGGACCTGCCCTGGTGGCATCCGCTCGTCTCCGGCGATCCGCGGACCGTGGTCACGGCCGGGGTCTCCGTCCGGGGGCGGGTCCACCTCAGCGAGGAGGAAGTCGCGGAGGAGGAGGTCGTCGAGCACATCGTCGCCTGGCCGCTGCGCTGGCCGAAGGCGGCCAGGGGCGGCCGCGGCTGAGCGGGCGCCGCCGCAGCCCATCTTGCACGATGTGCTCATTGATTGTTCATCAGGTTTTCGGCAAGACCGCCCCCGCACCGGTGCACTGCAGCAAGCGGGCATCGCAGATGCGAAACCAGGCGGCCCCGCCGGCGTTGATGTCGGCGACAGCGTTGGGAAAGGCAGGCTATGGCAGGCGAGAAGTGGGTCTACACCTTCGGCGACGGCAAGGCCGAAGGTGAGGCGGGGATGAAGAACCTGCTCGGCGGCAAGGGGGCGAACCTGGCCGAGATGAGCAATCTCGGTCTGCCGGTCCCGCCGGGCTTCACCATTACCACCGAGGTCTGCACCTGGTATTACGACCATGGCAAGAGCTTTCCGGCGACGCTCGACGCTGAGGTCAAGGCGGCCCTGGACGGCATGGCGAAGCTGACGGGCAAGACCTTCGGCGACCCCGCCAATCCGCTGCTCGTCTCCGTCCGCTCCGGAGCGCGCGCCTCGATGCCGGGCATGATGGACACCGTCCTCAATCTCGGCCTCAACGACGTCACCGTCGAGGCCGTCGCCAGGGCATCGGGCGATGACCGCTTCGCCTGGGACAGCTATCGCCGCTTCATCACCATGTATTCCAATGTCGTGCTCGACATCGATCACGGCCATTTCGAGGAGGCGCTCGAGGAGTACAAGGAGCGCAAGGGCCTCCACCTCGACACCGAGCTCTCGGCCGGCGACTGGAAGGTCCTGGTCGGCAAGTACAAGGACATCGTGAAGAAGGAGCTCGGCTCCGACTTCCCGCAGGACCCGCAGGAACAGCTCTGGGGCGCGGTCGGCGCCGTCTTCTCGTCCTGGATGAACGCCCGCGCCATCAAATATCGCGAGCTCAACGGCATCCCCGCCTCCTGGGGCACGGCGGTCAACGTCCAGTCGATGGTCTTCGGCAATATGGGCGAGACCTCGGCGACCGGCGTCGCCTTCACCCGCAACCCTTCGACCGGCGAGAACGCGCTCTATGGCGAGTTCCTGATCAACGCCCAGGGCGAGGACGTCGTCGCCGGCATCCGCACGCCGCAGGACATCACCGAGGCGGCCAAGCTCGCCGCCGGCTCCGACAAGCCTTCGATGGAGAAGGCGATGCCGGAGGCCTATGCCGAGCTCTGCCGCATCTACGGCATCCTCGAGAAGCACTACCGCGACATGCAGGACATGGAGTTCACCATCCAGGAGGGCAAGCTCTGGATGCTGCAGACCCGCTCCGGCAAACGCACCGCCAAGGCGGCGCTGAAGATCGCGGTCGATCTCGCCCAGGAAGGCCTGATCAGCGAACAGGAGGCCGTCGGCCGCGTCGAGCCCGGCGCGCTCGATCAGCTGCTGCATCCGACCATCGACACCAAGGCCGAGCGGCGCGTGCTGACCACCGGCCTGCCGGCCTCGCCCGGCGCGGCCGCCGGTGAGGTCGTCTTCACGTCCGAGGCCGCCGAAGCGGCCAAGAAGGCCGGCAGGAAGTGCATCCTCGTGCGCGTCGAGACCTCGCCCGAGGACATTCACGGCATGCATGCCGCCGAGGGCATCCTGACCACGCGCGGGGGCATGACCTCGCATGCGGCGGTCGTCGCGCGGGGCATGGGCAAGCCCTGCGTCTCCGGTGCCGGCCAGATCCGCGTCGACTATGCCAAGGGCACGATGAGCGTCGGGCAGACCACGTTGAAGGCGGGCGATTTCGTCACCATCGACGGCAGCAACGGCCAGGTCCTGCTCGGCGAGGTCAAGATGCAGCAGCCGGAGCTCTCCGGCGACTTCAAGACGCTGATGGGCTGGGCCGACAAGGTTCGGCGCCTGAAGATCCGCGCCAACGCGGAGACCCCGCGCGACGCCAAGACCGCGCGCGAATTCGGCGCCGAGGGCATCGGGCTCTGCCGCACCGAGCACATGTTCTTCGATGCCGGCCGCATCCTCGCCGTGCGCGAGATGATCCTCGCCGAGGAGGAGAAGGGCAGGCGGGCCGCGCTCGCCAAGCTGCTGCCGATGCAGCGCCAGGACTTCGTCGAGCTCTTCACCATCATGCAGGGCCTGCCGGTGACGATCCGCCTGCTCGACCCGCCGCTGCACGAGTTCCTGCCGCACACCGACGACGAGATCGCCGAGGTCGCGGCCGCGATGGGCACGACGGCCGACAAGCTGAAGCGCCGCGCAGCCGAACTGCACGAGTTCAACCCGATGCTCGGCTTCCGCGGCGTGCGCCTCGCCGTCGCTTATCCCGAGATCGCCGAGATGCAGGCGCGCGCCATCTTCGAGGCGGCGGTGATCGCGGCCAGGGAGACCGGCAGCCCGGTCATCCCCGAGGTGATGGTGCCGCTCGTCATGGGCTCGCCCGAGCTCGACCTGGTCAAGGCGCGCATCGACGCGATGGCGCAGGCCGTACGCAAGGAGAGCGGCACGGAGTTCACCTACCAGGTCGGCACGATGATCGAGCTGCCGCGCGCGGCGCTGCGGGCTGAGGAGATCGCCAGGAGCGCCGAATTCTTCTCGTTCGGTACCAATGACCTGACGCAGACGACGCTCGGCATCAGCCGCGACGACGCCGGCTCCTTCCTGGGCGCCTACACGGCCCGCGGCCTGCTCGAATCCGATCCTTTCGTCACGATCGACCAGGATGGCGTCGGCGAGCTCGTCAGGCTTGCCGCCGAGCGCGGCCGCAAGGCGCGCCCGAACATCAAGCTCGGCATCTGCGGCGAGCATGGCGGCGACCCGGCCTCGATCGGCTTCTGCGAGAGCGTCGGCCTCGACTATGTCTCCTGCTCGCCCTTCCGCGTGCCGATCGCCCGTCTCGCCGCCGCGCAGGCGGCCCTGGGGGCAATCAAGGCCAGGGACGCCTGAGGCGCTCCTCGTCATTGCGAGGAGCATAGCGACGAAGCAATCTAGGGACGCCGAGCGCGCCTGCTGGATTGCTTCGCTTCGCTCGCAATGACGGAAACGCCATGCCTGAAAATCTCACCACCATCGGCTTCGACGCCGACGACACGCTCTGGCAGAACGAGCAGTTCTTCCGGCTCACCGAGGACCGTTTCGTCGCGCTGCTCGGCGAGCATGGCGAGGCAGCCGAGATTTCCGGCAAGCTGCTCGAGGCCGAACGGCGCAACCTCGGCTTCTACGGCTTCGGCATCAAGGGCTTCACCCTCTCGATGATCGAGACCGCGCTCGAGGTCACGGGCGGGACGGTGCCGCCGTCGGTGATCGGCGAGATCCTCGCCGCCGGCCGCGAGATGCTGACCCATCCGGTCGAGACCCTGCCGCATGCGCGGGAGGCGCTCGCCGCGCTCGCCGGCCGCTATCGGCTGGTGCTGATCACCAAGGGCGATCTCTTCGACCAGGAGCGCAAGCTGGCGCAATCCGGCCTCGGCGACTTCTTCGACGCGGTCGAGATCGTCAGCGACAAGAGCCCGCAGATCTATGGCAAGCTCTTCGACCGGCACGGACACGGGCCGGAGCGGGCGCTGATGGTCGGCAACTCCCTCAAATCCGACATCGTTCCGGCGCTCGCGGCCGGTGCCTGGGCGGCGCATGTGCCGCACGAGCTGACCTGGGCGCTCGAGCATGCCGAGGAGCCGGCAGGAGAGGCGCGCTTCCGCAAGCTCGCCGATCTCGGCGCCCTGGTCGATCTGGTGCGCGAGATCGGCTGAGCCCGGCCCGTCTCAGTCGATCCAGAGCCCGCGCCTGCGGTGCCAGTCCTCGATCGACTCCTCGGGGTAGCCGTCGAAGCTGCGATCGCGCGGCCCGACCACGGGCTCGACCCAGCTCGCCTTGAACCGGAGCAGGATATGGGTCTTCTCGGCGGCCATGGGCAGATCGCTGTCGATCGCCGATGCGAAGGGGTGGATGAGCTCGGGCCAGGCCGGATCGTAGACCCATAGCGCCGTTCCGCAGCCCTTGCAGAAGCGTCGCTCGCCGCGCGATCTCGCGCAGCGGCCCGCCTCGTCGCGGATCTCGGCATGGAAGAGGCCGATCGAGTCTTCTCCCTCGATCGTCAGCGTCGCGGAATCGGCCATGATGTTGATCGCGAAGCCGCCGCCGCCGGCCGTCTTGCGGCAGATCGAGCAGTAGCAGAGCTGGTAGGGCACCGGCGTGTGACTGTCGGCGGTGAAGCTCACCCTGCCGCAGCGGCAGGAGCCTTTCAGCGTGACCGGCATGGTTCGCCTCCTGGGGTCGTCTCGGCGACAACCTGCCCGACGCGCCGATGTTCAACCAATAGCCAGCCGGTGAACCCGTACAGCTGGACCGGCCTTGCAATTTGTGCTAGCGGTGCCGATGTAAGACGAGATGCGGCCGGTTCTGGCCAATCCTCCGCGCGGGTATTCCGACCGGCGGGCCACTTCAGATCCACCACACATCGCTACAAGACCATGGCGGGGCGTCCGCGCGTCCGGTCCTGGGTTCCACGAATACGCGGATCTGAAGTGCAAGGATTAGTCCCGTCATGAACAAGGGCACCGTCAAGTGGTTCAACGCCACCAAGGGCTACGGCTTCATCACCCCTGAGGCCGGCGGCCCGGACGTTTTCGTCCACATCAGCGCTGTCGAGCGCGCCGGCCTGCGCGAGCTGCGCGAAGGTCAGGTCGTCTCCTACGAGCTGATCGCCGATCGCAAGACCGGCAAGTCCTCGGCTGGCAATCTCGTCGCCGGCTGAAGATGCCTATCGGGCGGGCCGTCGGTGTCCGCCCGTTTCAGGAGCGGGCCGAAGGCCTGCTGTACACGACATCCCCCGGCGCAGTGGCTAGCGGTTCGCCGGGCGGAAAGAGACCATGCGTAGACCGGGATGACATGCCGAGGCGCTTCCGTTCACCACGTGCGCCCCATATCGTCCGGCTCAGAAAGACCTGATTTGACAAAATTCACTGACCTCGGCCTGGCCGAGCCGCTCCTCAAAGCGCTCGCCGCCGAAGGTTACGAGACGCCGACGCCGATCCAGGCGCAGGCGATCCCTTCGATTCGCGACGGCCGTGACCTGCTCGGCGCCGCCCAGACCGGCACCGGCAAGACCGCCGCCTTCTCCCTGCCCATGCTGCACCGGCTGCTCAACCAGCCGCGGTGCACCCAGCCCCGCTCGGTGCGGGCGCTCATCCTGTCGCCGACGCGCGAGCTCGCGGCCCAGATCGAGGCCAGCATCCGCGCCTACGGCCAGTTCACCTCGCTCAAGTCGACGGTGATCTTCGGCGGCGTGCCCGTCGGCAAGCAGATCCGCGCGCTCGGCCAGCATGTCGACATCCTCGTCGCCACGCCCGGCCGCCTGCTCGACCTCGTCGACCAGCGCGCCGTCTCGCTGCGCGAGATCGAATTCCTGGTGCTCGACGAAGCCGACCAGATGCTCGACCTCGGCTTCATCCACGCCCTGCGCAAGATCGCGACGCTGATCCCGCAGAAGCGCCAGACGCTGCTGTTCTCGGCGACGATGCCGAAGGCCATCCGCGAGATCGCCTCAGCCTATCTGACCGATCCCATCGAGGTCGCGGTCACCCCCGTCGCGACCACGGCCGAGAAGATCGACCAGCGCGTCATCTTCACCGAGCCCGGCCAGAAGCCGGCTCTGCTGGCGAAGACGCTCGGTGTTCCGGAGATGGAGCGCGCCATCGTCTTCACCCGCACCAAGCACGGCGCCGACAAGGTCGTGCGCCAGCTCGAGCAGGCCGGCATCAAATCCGCCGCGATCCATGGCAACAAGAGCCAGGGTCAGCGCGAGCGCGCCCTCGGCGCCTTCCGCGACGGCGAGCTGCGCATCCTGGTCGCGACCGACATCGCGGCGCGCGGCATCGATGTCGACGGCATCAGCCATGTCGTCAATTTCGACCTGCCGAACGTGCCCGAGACCTATGTCCACCGCATCGGCCGCACGGCGCGCGCCGGCGCCTCCGGCCTCGCCGTCGCTTTCTGCACGCCGGAGGAGCGTGGCGATCTCGCCGCCATCGAGAAGCTGACCAAGGTCGCGCTCACCCCGATCGGCGAGGTGCCGTATTGGGATGGTCGCATCCCGAAGAAGCCGCCGCAGAACCGGGGCGGCCGCGGCCAGGGCCGCCCGCAGAACGGACAGCAGCCGGCGCAGGGCCAGCGGCGCGATGGTCGCGGCGCGCCTGCGCAGGGGCGCAACGGCCAGCGCGCGGAGCCGGGAGATCGCCAGGAGCCGCGTCGCGAGCAGCCCCGGCAGAACCAGCCGCGCCAGCAGCACGCCCGCGCGGAGCAGCGTCATGAGCGCCCGGCTCAGCGCCATGAGGCGGGCGGCGCGCGAAAAGACGCGGTTTCCGGCAAGGAAGGGCTTGGCGGCGTCGCGTTCTTGCAGCAAAGAACGGGACAACGACGCACCGGCGGCGGCGGGCGGCGCGCCAACTGAGCGGCGCCGCAACCGCTGGGGCCGAGGCCGGAGCGATCCGGCCCGGCTCCGTGCCGAGGACAAGACGAAGGATCAGCGAATGGCGAAGGAAGAACTGCTCGAATTCGACGGCACCGTGGTCGAGGTGCTCCCCGACGGCAACTACCGGGTGAAGCTCGACAACGACCACGTCATCCTGGCCTATGCGGCCGGCAAGATGAAGAAGAACCGCATCCGCACCATCGCCGGCGACCGCGTGGTCGTCGAGATGTCGCCCTATGATCTCGATCGCGGCCGCATCAATTTCCGCCAGAAGACCGCCAGCCCCGGCCCGATGCCGCCGCGGCCGCAGAATTTCCGCCGGCGCTGATCTTTCCGTGCGCTTCAGCCGGCCCGAGCAGTTCTTCGTCGCCGCCGGCATCGGGCTCGGCGCGCTCGCCTCGCTCGCGGTCAATACGGGCTGGATCGCCCGGGGCGGCACCTTCCCGCCCTTCGTCTACGTGCTGCTGGCGCTTGCGCTGGTCGAGGTCGTCGCCGGCGTCGCGACGAAGCGGCCGCCCGGCACCCTGTTCTCCATGCCCGCCCGCATCCTCGCCTTCGCGCTCGGCGTCGGCGTGCTCATCCTGCTGACGGGCGGCCTGGCCTGAGGGCCTCGGCGTCGTCTCGACGCTGCGCGCTGCACATCCGCAAAAAAGAACCCCGGCCGAAGCCGGGGCGTGAGGTGTCTGTTACGTGGTGACAGGTACTACGAAGAAAACTCGGTGAGCTCAGTAGCCGGACCGGGCCCAGTATTGCGAGCCGGGGCTGACCAGGACCTGGCGCTGGCGCGTCGCATACTCGGCCGGCACCGTCTCGTGCACGACTCGCGAGGCGCTGACCATGACGCGGCGGCTGCGCTCGCCATAGACGGCCGGGACGACATCGTATTCGACCGAGGCCGGCGCGACCTCGACGGTGCGCTGCTGCCAGCCATACTGCGCCGGGACATGCACCCAGCAGCCGGTGGTCTGGCCGTAGGCGTCTCGGGTGACCTCCCAGCGCTTGGTCGCTGGCGAGATCAGAACCTTCTCGGAGACGGTCTTGTACTGCGCCGGGATCTGGCGGGCGATGCGGCGCTCCGGCTGGACCACCACCGTCTCGGTCACGGACTCGTACTGGGCCGGGATGACCTTCGAGAAGGTGCGCTCGGGGCGCACGACATAGCTCTCGCTGACGGTGTCGTAGACCGGCAGCGTCGTGACGAGCTTGTAGCAGGAGCTGCCGCCGCAGCTGCTCACCGGCGCCCGGTAGCAGGAGGAGGCGTAGCAGCCGCCGGCCATGGCCGGGGCGGCGAGGCCGATGACCGCGCTGGCGGCGAGCCCCGAAAGCGAAAGAAGCCTGAACGTCATAGCTGACCCAACCCTGCGTCGCGCAACGCTGCCGTTGCGTCGTTGGGACGAGAAAGCCGTAAGCGCTCGGTAAAGACAAGGTTAACTGCGAAACAAGGTAAAATTAACCAGTTTCCGCCGGGCGATGTCGACCGGCGCCGCTCTGGCGCGGGGGAGCGCAGCCGCGCGGCCTGCGGGGGCACGTCGCCTGCGGGCTTCCGCTCAGTCGATCGCGCCCCGCTTCATGCCGAAGCCCTCGATATAGCAGCGGCAGGGCGAGTTGGCCGGGGCCGGCGCGGCCGCGCACGAGCCGCGCGAGGTCACGCAGACATCGCCGAAGCGCTGGCGATAGGGCCGGTCATAGCCATAGCGCGGCCGATCGTAGCCATAGGGCGGCGGCGGCCGGTCGTAATCATAGTAGCGCGGCGCCGGCCGGTCATACGGGTCGTAATACTGCGCGCTCGCGCTCGTCGCGGAGGAGAGGGCGGCGCCGAGGAGGGCCGCGACGGTGAGGGTCCTGAACATCATGCCTGTCCTCCTGCTCTGCCGGCCATGGCCGAAGGGGCGGATCGTCACGGTCCAGCATGGGACCGCGCCGATGAACGGAGCCTGAGCGGCGGGGTTGGCGAGTGGACGAGGGGCACATCGTTTGATGGAAGTGGCGAGTCCCCGCTATCATGACGGCATCATGAGGCTGGCGAGCTGCATCCCGACGACTTCGACCCCTGGCTCGACGGCTCGGCCGGCAACGAAGTGCTGATGAAGCCCCCGCCCGAGCTGCGCGAGTGGATCGTCAACCGGCGGATGAACAAGACCGGCGTCGGCGACGACGATCCAACGACTGCCGCGCCGGTGGAGCCAGAACCAACTCCGTCGGCACCGGAGCCACCGGAGCAGGGGAGCTTGTTTTAGGGCTGTCTCGGGGCGACGCGCCGAACACTGCTGGCCGAGCTCATTTACTCTTCTCGCTGGCAGACTTCGTCGAGTCTGCTCGTAGATATTCGACGACAAGCTCTGCCATGTAATGATCACTGAAGCGGCGCATCCGAAGAAGCGCTAGGAAAGCGGCACAAAAGAGCATGAGCGCGATGGGCCAACGCGGAAAGGCTACGATTACGATCGTTGCAGCAGCGAGTAGGAACCCGGCCGCTATGCCTCGTTGAAGGCCGTAGGTGCGGTTGAAGGCATCTATTCTCTCGGTGGCCTTTTTGGCTCTCACCTCAGCATACATCTCCCGACGGACGGCTCTCCACGCGTGTGGTGTCAGCTCGTCAAGATCGCCACTGCCCCGCTGCGTTAATGTCTCTTTGAGCCGTTCACGCTGAGCGGGGGCGACTATCGATTGCGTGGGGGACAACAGCGCATCCGTACCGCTCGGCTTATAGACGCCGATCCCGACCCGCTCGATGATGTTGCCTAACGCTTGGACAACATGCCCTACGACGAAGGAGGCGATTACGAACACACCGAGGCCACCAAGGCTGATGCCGTCTTTCCCGAGAAGCTCCTTAAGTTCCGGGAACAAAAGACAGGTCGACAAAACCACCACGGCGCCGGGCAGGATGACCCCGGTGTATTCATATGCGTCGAATTTCATCAACCCCTCCCAGCTGGGGAGACATTATGCCCTACGAGATTGATTTCCATCCTGTCGGCAACGGTTCGAAGAGCGGTGACGCAATCACAATGCGTTATCTGGATGAAACATCGCAGAGGTGGCGCACAATAGTTATCGATGGCGGATATGGCGAAACCGGCGAGCAGCTAGCTGAGCATATCATCTCAAGATATGGAACGACGCACGTCGATCACGTCGTAAGCACCCACCCCGATAATGATCACATCAGCGGATTGGTTCCAATCCTGGAAAAGCTGAGTGTCGGTAAACTCTGGTTGCATGCTCCCGCCGCCCACGCCGGGGCCATGCTGAACTATTTTTACTCATCGAGATGGACCCTCGAAGGTCTTCGGGCACGGCTTCAAACTGATTACCCGCTGGTGACGAGACTTATAGGCCTCGCTGAGGATCAGGGCACCGAGATCCACGGCGCCTTCCAGGGAGAGCGAATTGGCCCCTTCGTCGTGCTATCGCCCTCGCGTACCTTCTACGAAGGCTTGCTTCCTCAATTCCGGGATACCCCTCAAGAGGATCGCGACGTCCTGGCCACGTTAGGTCATCTCATCACAGGAGTCGGCAGGCGCGTTGCCGCTCAAATTCGCAGAATTATTTCAGAGGACTACTACACTGAGACTCTTCGCGAAGGTGGGACGACGGCAGCAGAGAATGAATCTAGCGTCATTCTTGGCGGCTCATTGGATGGCGAAACGATTCTCCTAACCGCGGACGCTGGACTTCGAGCGCTAACGGCCGCGATCGAATATGCAGGCCAAATTGGTCTGCCCTTGGGGAGCTCCCTCGGCATTTTCCAGGTCCCTCACCATGGCAGCCGTAACAACCTCTCACCATCCATCCTGGACCGAATCGTAGGACCGATGGCGACGTTTGGGAGCAGAAAAAGCACCGCTTGCGTTGTTTCGGCCGGCCCTCTGGATACAACTCACCCTCGCCAGGTGGTGGTCAATGCCCTGGTTCGGCGCGGGCTTGAACCCATGTCGACCGGGAACGGTCTAATCTCGATCTGGCTGGGAGTTTCCCCGAAACCTGGAATGCGCACGCCTACTATCCTACCGTTCCAGCATCAGGTCGAAGAATACGATTGAGGCGGTAATAGTTTTTCGCTAACGGGCGGGGACCGCTCAAATTCGCTCTGTTGCCATTTGATTGTTCGCGCGTTGCCATTTGAAAGTTCGCGCTACAACACGCCTCACGTCTGCCCCGGCCGCAGCTTGTAGAAGACGTGCCGGCCGATCGTGTCCATCTTCTTCAGCTTGCGGGCCCAATAGGGCCGGACATAGTCGGCGTGGTAATGGGTCGAGGCGCCGACTTCGGTCAGATAGGTCGTGCCGTCATAGACCTCGCGGGCGATGCGAACCGCGTCGTGCCAGGGGCCGGGCTCGGTGATGCGCAGCGACTTGCCCTCGCAGGCGAAGGTGAACTGGCAGGCGAGGTAGCGGCCGGCGTTCTGGTAGACCGTGCCGCAGACCGTGTTGGGGTAGAGCCCGCTCTTGACCCGGTTGAGCACCACCTGCGCCACTGCGGCGCGGCCCTGCTCGCCTTCCGAGCGCGCCTCGAAATAGACCGCCTCGGCGAGGCAGCGCTGTTCCTTGGCCATGTTCTCGGGCGCGATCAGCCCGGTGTAGACCTGCTTCTCGCCGGGATCGACGGTGCGGAGGTCGACGGTCTCGCCGCGCGCCGCTTTCGCGATCCGGCTGCGGGATTTGGGCTCGCTGGCGACGGGGGCCATCTGCATCGGCGTCGCCGAGGCGGCCGCCGCGACGCCGCCGGCGGCCGCCGGGGTGCCGGAGGATCGGCCGAGCGCGGCGGGGACGGACGGGGTCGAGCCGTCGAGGCTTTCCAGATGCAGCTCCGCCTGGCGCGGCGAGGTGATGACGCGCGGGGCCGCGGTCGGCGAGGAGTCGGACAGGGCCGGATCGGTGACGCCCTCGTCGCGCAGATAGGGCTCGAAGCCGAGCGGCGGCTCCTCCGGGCTCTCCAGGGCCTCGAGTGAGAAGCCGCCCGAGATCAGCCCCGGCTCGGTGTCGCCGAAGACGACGCGCTCGAGCTCGCCGGGCGGGCCGTTGCGGGTCAGCGTCGGGCGCAGCGCCGGCAGCGGGTCGCCCTTGTTGCTGCGGTCGACCTGCGGGAAGGCGCTGGCCGAGCGCTTCATGTCCTCGCGCGGCTGGCGCGGGTCGATCGCGAAGATCGCCTCCGGCGCCTCGAAGGAATGGCGCGCCGGCTGGATCAGGCGGGCATAGGCCCGCTCGGGCAGATGGAAGGCGCTGCTGGCGACGAGCAGGGACGGCCCCTCGGCGAGGTCCGAGAGCGGGCCGGGAGCACTGCGCGGGATCAGCGAGCTCGGCGGGCCGGAAGCGTCCGGATTCTGCCCGGCCGATGCGGTGAAGGAGACCAGCACGCCGCCGGCCAGCGCCCAGGGCGCCACCGTCGCCAGCGCCCAGCGCAGGCGCTGCCAGCCCATTCGCTTCGTTCGCCGACGCAGACGCAACTGACCTGGACCCTCGCAGCCGGGATGGGACATGAGCGGCGGCGCGAACCCGCGATGATGCAAATTCGCGACACTCCGATAATCCCTCGTCAGGGTTGAGGGGCGGTTAACGGGCCATGCGGCCGGGGCGGCCTCCGCCAAAAGACGGCTTTCGCGATCCGGCGGACTTCCCTTATGCTGCGCCGCAACAAAGGGAGAGAGACATGACCGCCACCGCCCTCGCGGCCGATGCAGACGCCAACGCCGTCGCCCTGATCGCGGCCGCCTTGCCCGGTTTCGAGGCCCTGCTGGAGGAGGCGGTCGCCGCCGTCAGGCGGAAGGTGCTGGTCGACGGCCGCATCTCGTCGGCCAAGCTGGAGCAGGAGCAGCACGCCGCCCACGGCCTCGCCTGGCTCGCCACCTATGTGATGGCGCTGCGCGAGCTCGCCGCCTATGGCGAGCGCCTTCAGAACGAGGATCGCTACGGCGCGATCGAGGATTACGCCATCCGGATCGGCGCCGGCGAATATGCCGCGCAGATCTTCGGCGGCATCCCGATGAGCCAGGGCGAGATCGTGCGCCTGCCGGCGCTCGGCCTCTCGGCCAGGGCCGTCGCCGCGGCCTGCTCGGACGCCGCCGAAGCGCTGATCGCGCAGGGCAACACGCCGGAGAATCGCGCCCGCTTCGTCGCCCTGTTCAGCCAGAGCCAGGGCCTCGCCAGCGTCGGCGATCCCGGCCTCGACGAGACTCTGGAGGCGATCCGCTCCGAGATGCGGCGCTTCTGCGAGCAGCAGGTGACGCCGCATGCGCATGAATGGCACCTGCAGAACGAGTACATCCCGCTGCCGGTGGTCGAGCAGATGGCCGAACTCGGCGTCTTCGGCCTGACCATTCCCGAGGAATTCGGCGGCATGGGCCTGTCGAAGGTCTCGATGTGTGTCGTCTCCGAGGAGCTCTCGCGCGGCTATATCGGCGTCGGCTCCCTCGGCACCCGCTCCGAGATCGCCGCCGAACTGATCCTGAACGGCGGCACCGACGCGCAGAAGGCCCATTGGCTGCCGAAGATCGCCTCCGGCGAGATCCTGCCGACGGCGGTCTTCACCGAGCCCAATACCGGCTCAGACCTCGCCTCGCTGCGCACCAAGGCGGTGAAGGAGGGCCAAGGAGACGAAGCTGTCTGGAAGGTCTACGGCAACAAGACCTGGATCACCCATCCCGTCCGCGCCGACATCATGACGCTGCTGGTCCGCACCGATCCCGACGCGCCGGGCTATCGCGGCCTCTCCATGCTGATCGCCGAGAAGCCGCGCGGCAGCGAGGAAGACCCCTTCCCGGTCGCGGGGCTCACCGGCGGGGAGATCGAGGTGCTCGGCTATCGCGGCATGAAGGAATACGAGCTCGCCTTCGACGGCTTCGAGGTCAAGGCCGAAAACCTGCTCGGCGGCGTCGAGGGGCAGGGCTTCAAGCAGTTGATGCAGACCTTCGAGGCGGCCCGCATCCAGACCGCGGCGCGCGCGCTCGGCGTCGCGCAGTCGGCCTTCGATCTCGGCCTGCGCTATGCCCAGGAGCGCATCCAGTTCGGCAAGCCGCTGATCGCCTTCCCGCGCGTCGCCGACAAGCTCGCCATGATGGCGGCCGAGCTCGTCATCGCCCGCCAGCTCACCTATTTCGCCGCCCGCGAGAAGGATGCCGACCGGCGCTGCGATCTGGAAGCCGGCATGGCCAAGCTGTTAGGGGCCCGCGTCGCCTGGGCGGCGGCCGACAACGCCCTCCAGATCCATGGCGGCAACGGCTTCGCGCTGGAATACCCGGTCAGCCGCGTGCTCTGCGACGCCCGCATCCTCAACATCTTCGAAGGCGCCGCCGAGATCCAGGCACAGGTGATCGCGCGCAGATTGGTGGAGGGGTGAGGGGAGTTTACCCGTCGTACTCGGCATCGTTGCCGACGAGCAGGTCCCGGATGTTTTTCGGCACCGGGTAGCCATAGCCATCGCCCGGCTCGACCCATCTGAGCCGGCCGGAACGGTGATAGTCGCTGGTGTAGAGATCCGTGCCAATAGCCTTCAGAGCAAGCAGCAGTGCCTGCGTTCCGTCTATGCCATAGCCATAGCCGCGGCGGGGCGCATCCGGCCAGCCGATCTCATAGGCGCAGGACCAATCGCGGTCCCCCTGGCGCGGGTCATCGACCGTCACTGAAATGGCGACGTCGCCGTCCTTCGCCGCATAGATCAGCGTTCGATGGATCACAGGCTCGCCGCCGCCCGCGCCGCCTGGTCGTACTGGCCGGACAGCGAGCGCATCGCCGCGGCGATCTCCGACAGGCGGGCCGGGTCGATGCCGGTCGCCCGCACCGATTTCACCAGCAGCTGCTCGCGGATCTGGGCGTAGCGCCGGCACGCCTCCTCGCCCGCCGGGGTGATGGCGACGGTCTTCTCCTTGCCCTTGCGCCCGCTCTTCAGCAACTCTAGGCGCTCGAGCTTCTTCAGCGAATAGTTCACCAGATGTGTGTCCTCGATGTTGAGGACGAGGCAGATGTCGGCGAGGCGCTTGGCCTTGCCGCGATGGTTGACGTTGTGCAGGACGAGCACGTCCATCGGCGTCAGCTCGGGGATGCCCGCCGCCGTCATGCAGCGCAGCATCCAGCGCTGGAAGGCGTGCACCGTCATCGTCAGCGCGAACTCGAATTCCGACAGCGCCGGCATCGCGCCCGAGGCGAGATGGCCGGAGGAGACGATCGGACCGAGGTCGTCGGAGGGGTGCATGCTGTCTCTTGCCGGAAGGGCGCGGGATCCCCTCTCCCGGATGGGAGAGGGGTAGGCTGAGGGACTGCCCTCTCAAGGGTGAATGACAGCGCTGCCGCCGCGCCATCTACGGAAGCGGCAGGCCCTCATCCGGCGCTCCGCGCCACCTTCTCCCATCCGGGAGAAGGGAAGGGCCGTCGCGGCCGTAATGGCGATGAATGCCTCACATCTTCTTATATGCGTCGACGATCGCCTGGCCGTCGGCGCCGGCCTTCTTCAGCCAGTCGGCGGTCAGCGTCTCGCCGGCCTTCTTGAAGCCGGCTGCGAGCGCGGGCGACGGGGCCTGCACCTTCATGCCCTTGGCCTTGAGCTGGTCGAGATACCAGTTGGTCTTCTCTTCCCACATCTTCCAGCCGCGCGCCTCGGCGGTCGCCGCCGCCTTCAGGATCGCCTCCTGCGTCGGCTTGTCGAGCGCGTCGAAGGCGGCCTTGTTGACGAAGGTGGCGTCCTTCGGAATCCAGGCCTGGACGTCGTAGAAATGCGTCAGCGTCTCCCAGGCCTTCGAATCATAGCCGGTGCCGCCGGACGACATGAAGGAGTTGACCACGCCGGTCGCCAGCGCCTGCGGCAGCTCCGCCGCCTGGATCGTCACCGACTGCATGCCGAGCAATTCGCCGAGGCGCGCCGTGCCGACATTATAGGCCCGCCACTTCAGGCCCTTCATGTCTTCGATCGTGCTGAGCTCCTTCTTGGTGTAGACGCCCTGCGGCGCCCACGGGACCATGAAGAGCAGCTTGACGCCCTGGCTGTCGAGCTTCTTCTCGACCGCTGCTTTCGAAGCCTTGTAGAGCTTCATCGAGTCGGCGAACGAGGTCGCCAGGAACGGCACGACGTCGATGCCGAAGACCGGGTCCTCGTTCTCGTGCAGCGAGATCAGCACCTCGCCCATCTGGGCCTGGCCGCTGGCGACCGCGCGCTTGATCTCCGGCGCCTTGAACAGGGCCGCGCCGGGATGGACGGTGATCTGCAGCTTGCCGCCGGTCGCCGCCTCGACGTCCTTGGCGAAGAGGACGAGGTTCTCCGAGTGCGGATTGTCGGCCGGGTAGGCGGCCGGCAGGTTCCATTTGGTCTGCGCCGCCGCCGGAGCGGCGAGCGCGAAGGCGCTGCAGCCGAGCGCGAAGGCGGCGATGGCGGTTCTGCGGTTGAGCATGCGGTGTCCCTCTCTCTTTTGCTTGGTCTTGAACTCAATCCGGGAAAGCGAGCTTCGGCAAGTACAGCACGATCTGCGGGAAGGTCGTGATGATCAGCACCGCGACGTTGAGCAGAATGAAGAACGGGAAGGCCGCTTTCGCAACCGTCCAGGTGTCCTTGCCGCTCATGTTCTGCAGCACGAACAGGTTGAAGCCGACCGGCGGGGTAATCTGCGCCATCTCGACATGAATGACGAGGTAGACGCCGAACCAGACCAGGTCGAAGCCCGCCTCCCTCACCATGGGCAGCACGATCACGGCCGTCAGCACGATCATCGAGATGCCGTCGATCAGGCAGCCGAGAATGATGTACATCACGGTCAGGGCGAGGACGAGCATATGCGGCGAGAGCTGCTGGCCCTTGACCCATTCGGCCAGCGCAGCCGGGATGCCGGTGAAGCCCATCGCCGCCGTGCAGAAGGCCGCGCCCGCCAGGATCAGCATGATCATGCAGGTGAGCCGGGTCGCGCTCATGATGCTTTCGAGCAGCGTCGCCCAGGTCAGCGTGCCGCTCCACCAGGCGAGGAAGAGCGCGCCTGTGACTCCGAAGGCGGCGCATTCGGTCGCCGTCGCGAAGCCGAGGACGAGCGAGAGGAAGACCGCCGCGATCAGCAGCAGGCAGGGCGCGAGCTTGGCCGACTGGCGCAGCTTCTCACGGAACGGGATCGCCGGGTCGCGTGGCGGCGTCTTGTCCGGATTCAGCCAGGACCACACGATGACATAGCCCATGTAGAGCGCCATCACGAGCAGGCCCGGCAGGAAGCCGCCGAGGAACACCTGCAGCACCGAGACGTTCGCGGTCACCGCATAGACCACCATCGGGATCGATGGCGGGATCAGAAGGCCGAGCGTGCCGGAGCCGGCGAGCGTGCCGAGACTCAGGCGCTCGTCATAGCCGCGCTTCTGCAGCTCCGGGAGGGCGATCTTGCCGATGGTCGCGACCGTCGCGGCGGAGGAGCCCGACACCGCCGCGAAGATGCCGCAGCCGACGATGTTGGTGTGGATCAGGCGCCCGGGCAGCCATTGCAGCCAGGGCGAGAGCCCCTGGAACATCTGCTCGGACAATCTCGTCCTGAACAGGATCTCGCCCATCCAGATGAAGAGCGGCAGGGCGGCGAGGGTCCAGGAGGCCGTGGCGCTCCACACCGTCGTCGCCAGCACCTGCCCGATCGGGACGCTGGTGACGATGTTCATCGCCAGAAGGCCGACGAGGCCGAGACCGACGGCGATCCAGACGCCGCTCGCCAGGACGCCGACGAGGACGAGCAGCAGGACGAGCGAAAGTTCGGGCAGGGACATCAGACGCCTCCGCCCTGCGCGACGCGCTCGACCAGTTCCTCGACGGTTTTCGGCGGCTCGGGCTGGTAGGTCGGCCGGCCGCCGCGGGCGACGATGACGAACTCGTCGAGCAGCGCGATCAGCAGGATGCCGAGGCCGAGCACCATGGCGAGCTGCGGGATCCACAGCGGAATGGAGACGACGCCGGTCGACATGTCGTTGAAGCGCCAGGAATCATGCGCGAGCCGCCCCGTCTGCCAGGTGAAATAGCCGATGAAGGCGGATGCGACGGCGAGGGAGGCCAGTTCGGCGACCTGACGGCGCCTGCCGTGCAGCCGCTCGATCAGCAGGCCGACGCGGATCATCTCGCCGCGCTTGAAGGTGTGGGCGAGTCCGAGAAAGGCCATCGCCACCAGAGCCCATGAGGCGAAATCGTCGCCGGAGGGGATGTTGAAATTGATCTCGCGCCCGATGGACAGGATCATCATCAGCAGGAAGATCGCCACCAGGCTGATCCCGGAGAGCCAGCCGGCGAAGAGATAGAGCGCGTCGAGCAGGCGGCGGATCATGCGCGCGCCTCGCGCCGAGGCATCGCTCCGCCGGGCCGCTCGGCCATGCACGATGCGGCGGTTGCCAGGACTGGTCCTGCCATGAAAGCCTCCCGTCTTGATCGGCCTGGCCCCTCAGCCACGTCCCGATCGCTGAGCCGATCCTAATCGGCGAAATGGCCTTGTCAACGTTTCATCGACGATTTATCGATGAAACGTCAAAATGCCTTCCTGGCCAAAATGCGGGGGATCGGATGATGAGCGGCCGTTGGGACTTCTGGATCGACCGTGGCGGCACCTTCACCGACGTGATCGGCCGTGACCCCACAGGCAAATTGCATGCCCGCAAGCTGCTCTCCGAGAATCCGGGCGCCTATCGCGACGCCGCCGTGCAGGGCATCCGCGATCACCTCGGCCTGAAGGCCGGCGAGCCGATCCCGGCCGATACGGTCGGCGAGGTCCGCATGGGCACGACGGTCGCGACCAATGCGCTGCTGGAGCGCAAGGGCGATCGCACCTTGCTCGTCACCACCAGGGGCTTTCGCGACGCGCTGCGCATCGGCTACCAGGCCAGGCCCGACATCTTCGCCAAGGAGATCATCAAGCCCGAACAGCTCTACGAAGCGGTGGTCGAGATCGACGAGCGCGTCCTCGCCGACGGCACTGTCGAGAAGGCTGCCGAGGAGGCGGCGATCCGCGCCGCCTTGCAGGCGCAGCACGATGCCGGCTTCCGTGCCGTCGCCATCGCCTTCATGCACGGCTACCGCTACCCCGCGCATGAGCGGCTCGCCGCGGAAGTCGCGCGTGCGATCGGCTTCCCGCAGGTCTCGGTCAGCCACGAGGTCTCGCCGCTGATCAAGCTCGTCGGGCGCGGCGACACCACGGTGGTCGACGCCTATCTCTCGCCGATCCTCGCCCGCTATGTCGCGCAGGTCTCGGAAGAGCTCGACATCGCCCGCACCGGCGCGCGGCTGATGTTCATGATGTCCTCGGGCGGTCTCACCGCGGCCGAATTGTTCCAGGGCAAGGACGCGATCCTGTCCGGCCCGGCGGGAGGCGTCGTCGGCCTCGCCGAGACCGGCCGCTCCGCCGGCTTCGACAAGGTGATCGGCTTCGACATGGGCGGCACCTCGACCGACGTCGCCCATTTCGACGGCGAGTATGAGCGTGCCTTCGAGACCGAGGTCGCCGGCGTGCGCATGCGCGCCCCGATGATGCTGATCCATACGGTTGCGGCCGGTGGCGGCTCGATCCTCCACTTCGATGGCTCGCGCTTCCGCGTCGGCCCCGACTCCGCCGGCGCAAACCCCGGCCCGGCCGCCTATCGGCGCGGCGGCCCGCTCGCGGTGACCGACGCCAACGTCATGGTCGGCAAGCTGATCCCGTCCTATTTCCCGGCGATCTTCGGCCCCGGCCAGGACCAGCCGCTGGATGTCGAGACCGTGCGCGGCAAGTTCGCGGAGCTCGCGAGCCAGGTCGGCGATGGCCGCTCGCCGGAAGAGGTCGCCGACGGCTTCGTCCAGATCGCCGTCGCCAACATGGCCGAGGCGATCAAGAAGATCTCGGTGCAGCGCGGCTACGACATCACCCGCTATGCGCTGAACTCCTTCGGCGGCGCCGGCGGCCAGCACGCCTGCCTCGTCGCCGACGCGCTCGGCATCAAGACCGTGCTGCTCCACCCGTTCTCCGGCCTGCTCTCGGCCTATGGCATGGGCCTCGCCGAGATCCGTGCCACCCGCACCGCGGCGCTCGACGCTCCGCTCGACGCCGACGCCAGGTCGGCGATCGGCGCGCTCGCCGAGAGGCTCGGCGCCGAGGCGAGGGCGGAGGTCGCAGGGCAGGGCGTCGCCGCGAGCGACATCGCCCTGCATGTGCGCGCCCATATCCGCTATGCTGGCACCGACACCGCGATCGCGACGCCCTTCGGCAGCCGCGCCGAGATGCAGGAGGCTTTCCAGGCGGCGCACAAGGCCCGCTTCGGCTTCATGGACGAGACCAAGGCGCTGGTCGTCGAGGCGGTCGAGGTCGAAGCGGTCGGCGGCGGTGCCCGCTTCGAGGAGGCCGTGGTAGCCGAGAACGCCGGCGAGCCGGCGGTCGCCGAGCGCACCCGCTTCTTCTCCAAGGGGCGGTGGCACGAGGCCGCGATCGTCCGGCGCGAGGCGATGAAGCCCGGCCAGGGCATCGCAGGCCCCGCCATCGTGATCGAGCCGAACCAGACCGTGGTGGTCGAGGAGGGCTGGAGCGCGAAGCTGACGGCCAAGGACCATCTCGTCCTCACCCGCGAGAAGGCGCTGGTGCAGCAGGCGGCGATCGGCACCAGGGCCGATCCGGTCATGCTCGAGATTTTCAACAACCTGTTCATGTCGATCGCCGAGCAGATGGGCGTGACGCTGCAGAACACCGCCTATTCGGTGAACATCAAGGAGCGGCTCGACTTCTCCTGCGCCGTCTTCGACCAGACCGGCGCCCTCGTCGCCAACGCGCCGCACATGCCGGTGCATCTCGGCTCGATGGATCGCTCGGTCGAGACGGTGATAGCGAACAATCCGGTGATCCGTCCCGGCGACGTCTACTGCCTGAACGCGCCCTATAATGGCGGCACGCACCTCCCGGACATCACGGTCTGCACCCCGGTCTTCGACAATGAGGACAGGCAGATCCTGTTCTGGGTGGCGAGCCGCGGCCACCATGCCGATGTCGGCGGCACCGCACCGGGCTCGATGTCGCCGCTCGCGACCAACATCGAGGAAGAGGGCGTCTACATCGACAACTTCAAGATCGTCGATCGGGGTCGCTTCTGCGAGGAGGAACTGGTCAAGCTGCTGACCGGCGCGCGCTATCCGGTGCGCAACGTCGTCCAGAACGTCAACGACCTCAAGGCGCAGATCGCCGCCAACGAGAAGGGCGTGGCGGAGCTGCGCAAGATGATCCGCTCCTTCGGCCTCGACGTGGTGCAGGCCTATATGGGCCATGTCCAGGACAATGCGGCCGAGAGCGTCGCGCGCCTGCTGACCCGCCTGCACGACAGCGAATTCACCTATCCGATGGATCAGGGCTGCGCGATCAAGGTGAAGATCACCATCGATCGTGAGAAGCGCGAGGCCACCGTCGACTTCACCGGCACCTCGCCGCAGCGGCCGGACAATTTCAACGCGCCGGCGCCCGTCACCCGCGCCGCCGTGCTCTACGTCTTCCGCGTCATGGTCGACGACGCGATCCCGATGAATGCCGGCTGCCTGCGGCCGATCAAGGTGATCGTGCCGGAAGGCACGATGCTCAGCCCGCGCTATCCGGCCGCCGTCGTCGCCGGCAATGTCGAGGTCTCGCAGGCGGTGACCAACACGCTGTTCGGCGCGCTCGAGGCGATGTCCTGCTCGCAAGGCACCATGAACAACCTGACCTTCGGCAACGACCAGTACCAGTATTACGAGACGATCTGCTCGGGCTCGCCGGCCGGGCCCGGCTTCAACGGCACCTCGGGCGTGCACGTCCACATGACCAATTCGCGCCTGACCGATCCGGAGATCCTGGAGACGCGCTTCCCGGTCGTTCTGGAGGATTTCCACATCCGCGCCGGCTCGGGCGGCAAGGGCGAGTGGAATGCCGGCGACGGCACCAGCCGCACCATCCGCTTCCTCAGGACGATGGACTGCGCCATCCTCGCTTCGCACCGCAAGGTTCGTCCCTTCGGCATGAAGGGCGGCGAGCCCGGCGAGCTCGGCCGGACCTTGGTCCGGCGGTTGTCGGGCGCGGTCGAGGAGCTCAAGCCGTCAGACCAGACGCTGCTCCAGGCAGGCGAGGCGGTCACTGTGATCACGCCGACCGCCGGCGGCTATGGAAAGCGCAGGGGCTGAGGCTTAGGTGGAGTCTCCGAGACGGAGACCGACCATGCCCCAGACCTGGATGATCACCGGTGCCAATCGCGGCATCGGACTGGCCCTGACGATGGAATTGCTGCGGCGGGGCGACCATGTCGTCGCCGCGGCTCGCGATCCCTGGGGCGGGGCGCTGGCGGAGCTGGCGTCCCAGTATGTCGGGGCTCTGGCCCCGCTCGAGCTCGACGTCACCTCGGAGCGAAGCGTCGCCGCCGCCAAGCAGGCGCTGGATGGCCGCCCGATCGACGTGCTCGTCAACAATGCCGGCATCTACGGCCCGCGGGATCGGCAGTCGGCGCTCGACATGGATTTCGACGCCTGGCGCGAGGTCTTCGAGGTCAACGTCTACGCCCCGCTTCGCGTGGCGCAGGCCTTCCTTCCCAACATCGAGGCCGGCTCCGGCCGCAAGATCGTGACGATCTCGAGCCGCATGGGTTCGATCGGCAGCAACCCGTCCGGCGCGATCGCCTATCGTTCCTCGAAAGCGGCGGTGAACATGGCGATGGTGGCCTTCGGCAATGCCGTCCGCGACAGCGAGGTCGCGGTGCTGCTCTTCCACCCCGGTTGGGTGCGCACAGATATGGGCGGCGGCGGGGCCGACATTCCTCCAGCCGAAAGCGCCGCCGGGCTGATTGCGACGATCGACGCCTCCGGCATGCGCGAGACCAACAGCTTCCGCAACTGGAAAGGCGAGACGATCCCCTGGTGAGCGCCTCGCGCCGGGCCTCAATTGCCGCGGGCCGAAGCGAGCCACAGCCCGCCGCCGATCAGGAAGCCGCCGCTGAATTTCGACATCAGCCTGATGCGCTTCTGCGACAGGAAGCGCCCGGCCCGTCCGGCCAGGAGTGCGTAGGCGCTGTCGCTGACCGCGGCGAACAGCATGGCGGTCGCGCCCATGATCGCGATCTGGGTGGCATGGTCGCGGGCGGGATCGAGGAATTGCGGGAAGAAGGCCCCGAAGAAGACCAGCGTCTTGGGGTTGCTCAGCGCCACCAGCAGGCCCTGCAGGAAGAAGCCGCCGCGCGGCGGGCGGGCCGCGGCGGCGCTCCCTTCGGCCGCCGGCCCGGCGCTGCGATACATCTTCCAGCCGAGCCAGACGAGATAAGCCGCGCCGGCGAGTCTGATCCAGTCGAACCAGTGGCCCATCGCGGCGATCACCGAGCTGAGGCCGATGCCGACGATGGCGATCATGATCGCGAGCCCCGCCTGCGTTCCTGCCACGTTGAGAAGCCCGGCCCGGCTACCATGCCTCAGGCTGTTGGCGATGATCAGCGTCACCGTCGGGCCGGGTACGATGATGATGACCAGGCAGGCGACGAGATAGGCGGCGAACAGCTCGAGCGACATGGGGCGGCCTCCGGGCGGCTGGGCGGCCGCCTTGCGGGCGGCGCCTCATTCCTCTCCTGTTTGCCGGCATCTGTCGAGGGAGCGAGGTGGGATCGGTGAGCGCGAAGATCGAGGTCGTCCCGTTGACGCCGGAGCATTGGCCGGCGCTCGAGGAGCTCTTTGGTCCGCAGGGGCCTTGCTATGGCTGCTGGTGCAATCACTTCCGCATGCCGCCGAAGCTGCGCAAGCCGCTGCTCGGCGAGGGCGCGCGGCGGCTGTTCGAGGAGCGGGTGAGGAGGGGGCCTCCGCCCGGCGTGCTCGCCTTCAAGGACTCTGTCGCCGTCGGCTGGCTGCAGATCGGCCCCCGGGCGCATGTGCCCGAGTGGAACAATCCCCGCCGGGCCTCGACCCCGCTGCCGGATGCGCCGGCCGAGGACGAGCGCAACTGGGCGGCCTCCTGCTTCTTCGTCCGCAAGGGATTTCGGGGCACGGGCGTCACGGCGGCGCTGCTGGCCGGCGGGCTGGCCTTCGCACGGGCGAGCGGCGCACGCCTGGTCGAGGCCGCCGCCATGGACAATTCCGGCAGGCGCAGCGCCGACGGGCTCTATGTCGGTCCGGAAAGCGTGTTCAGGCGCGCCGGCTTCGTCGAGGTCGCACGGCAGAAGCCCGGCCGGCCGCTGATGCGCCTCATCGTCTGACTGCGGGTCCGGAAGATCGCCTGTCAAGTCGGAAATTTCAATTATTTTAGATAGTTAGCTGGCTCCGTTAAGCGTCTGTTTGCTTCGCGCTTGCGAAAGCTCCGCGCGCTCACGAGGCGGTGGATGCGATGCGACGGTTCGGGCTGACGGCCAAGATCACCATGTTGTTCGCGATCTTCGGGATCGCTGCCGCGCTCGGGCTGACGAGCGCCGTCAGCGGCCTCGATTCGGTCCACCGGATCGACCGAGAAGCCTTCGCCGGCCTGCAGCTCGCCAATCGCGCCTCGCTCCTCTCGAGCCGGGTGGCGCAGGCCGCCCTGCTCAGCCGCTTCGACGAGAATGCCGCCGCTCGCGAGATCGAGCAGGCGCTCGACCAGATCGACGCGGCCATCGACCTGGTCGACGCGGCGCGGGCCAGCCTGATGTCGTCGCTGACGGAGGAGTTGAAGCAGGCCAATCCCACCCTCGACCCCAGCATCCGCACCTTCGTCTCGTTCCAGCGCGACATCGTCACGATCGGTCGCCAGATCTCGGCCAAGGCGGCGCTCGTCGAAGCCTCGGCCGACGCCGCGAAGGACAATGTCCGCCAGATCATGGGGATTACCGGCCGGCTGCGCGACGAGCTCGACCGGCGCGCCGGCCTTGCCGCCGCGGGCGCCGAGACCCTGGCGGGGACGGTGAGTCTGCGCAGCGCCCTCATCGCTCTCGCCTTGCCGCTCGCGGGCGGGCTGCTGGCGATCATGCTGTTGCGGACCCAGCTGACGAGGCCGCTGCGCGACCTGATGGATACCATCAACGCGGTGACCTCCTCGGACCGCGTGGTCGAAGTGCCTCACCGCAACCGCCACGACGAGATCGGACAGCTCGCACGCACGGTGCGCACCCTGAGCGAGGTCCGCGCCACGCTCGTCACCCGCGACGCCGAGGCCGACCTGGCGCAGCAGCACCGGCAGCACCGGACGGAGGAACTGCACAGGATCGCCCAGGAGTTCGAAGCGCGGATCGGGCGCCTGCTCGCCGATATCGGCCGGCTGAGCGAGGGGCTACGCGCCGCGCTCGCCGCCTCGGCCGCCCGGGCCGGCCAGATCTCGCACAGCGGCAGCGCCGCCGCGGAGGCGGTGGCCGGCGCCGGCGCGGAGGCGGAGCGCATCGCCGATGCCGCCGTCCGGCTCGAGGAGGTGGTCGAGCAGATCAATCGCGAGGTCGCGCGGGTCTCGGAAACCGCGACACTCGCGACCCGCGACGCCGCCGGCACGGTCGGCCTGGTCGGCAGGCTGACCGAGAACGCCGGCAAGATCCGCGATGTCGTTCAGCTGATCGAGGCGATCGCCCGGCAGACCAACCTGCTGGCGCTCAACGCCACGATCGAGGCCGCGCGGGCCGGCGCGCATGGCCGCGGCTTCGCCGTCGTCGCCAGCGAGGTGAAGGCGCTGGCGACCCAGACCGCCGATGCCACGGCGCAGATCGCGACCCGGATCGCGGCCGTGGACGTCGCGCTCTCCCAGGCCGCGCAGGCGATCATCAGCATCGCCAGCCGCGCCGGAGCCGTCGAGCAGGCGAGCACCGAGATCTCGACCATGGTCGCCTCGCATGCCGGCCTGATGCAAGGTCTCGGCGAGACCATCGCCCGCATCTCGGCTGTCACCGGGCAGGCGGCGGCCGCGGTGACGGCGATCGCCGGCGCCGGTGTCCAGACGGCGTCGCATGCCGAGCAGGGCGCGAGCGGCGCCCGCCAGCTCGACGATCGGATCTCGGCGCTCCAGGCCGAGGCCGACGAGTTCGCCCGGCGCCTGCGCGCCGCCTGACCCGCTTGCCATGGTCCACCGACTCGCGGCCATGTGCGCCATGCCCGAAAGCATGTGCATCTCCCCATGAGCTGGTCGCCGCAGCAGGACGCGGCTCTCGCCGCCGTGGCCCGATGGCTGCAGGCCGGCTCGCCGCAGCTCTTCCGCCTGTTCGGCTATGCCGGCACGGGCAAGACGACGCTCGCCCGCCACATCGCCGAGGGCGTCGACGGTCCGGTCGTCTTCGCCGCCTTCACCGGCAAGGCGGCGCTCGTCCTGCGCAACAAGGGCTGCGAGGGCGCGCAGACCATCCACTCGCTGATCTACCGCTCGCGCGGCGTCGACGAGGAGAGCCCGACCTTCGTGCTCAACCGCGAGAGCGCCGCCGCCAAGGCCAAGCTGATCATCATCGACGAATGCTCGATGGTCGACGAGGAACTCGGACGCGACCTGCTCTCCTTCGGCACGCCGGTGCTGGTGCTGGGCGATCCCGCACAGCTGCCGCCGGTCAAGGGCGGCGGCTTCTTCACCGAGGCCGAGCCCGACGTGATGCTGACCGAGGTCCATCGCCAGGCGGCCGACAACCCGATCGTGCGCATGTCGATGATCGTGCGCGAGGGCGGCCGGCTCGAGGTCGGCGATTATGGCGCGAGCCGGATCATCAGGCGCGCCGAGATCACGCCGGAGATCGTGCTGTCGGCCGATCAGGTGCTGGTCGGCCTCAACCGCACGCGCCGGCTCTACAACGCCCGCATGCGCCAGCTGATGGGCCATGCCGCCAATGTGCCGGCCGTCGGCGAGAAGCTCGTCTGCCTGCGCAACGACAAGAGCAAGGGCCTGCTCAATGGCGGCGCCTGGATCGTGCAGGAGCTGAAGACCTCGAAGAAGGGGCTCGTCACCATGCGGGTGACGCCGGAGGACGACACCGGCGGCAAGCCGGTGAAGGTCTCGGTGCTGCCGAACTTCTTCGACGGCACCGAGGACGAGGTGCCGTGGGAGCTGCGCCGCCACACCGACGAGTTCACCTTTGGCTACGCCCTCACCGTGCATAAGGCGCAGGGCTCGCAATGGGACGATATCGTGCTCTTCGACGAGGCCTTCGCCTTCCGCGAGCACCGGGCGCGCTGGCTCTATACCGGCCTGACGCGGGCGGCGGAGACGATCACGGTGGTGATGTAGCGAGCCGCGCCAGACCGTCAGCGTAGATTGGAATTGCACGGGGCGCTGCTGGCGGAGAAGAATTTTCTTGGTATGCGATGGTGCCGGCCCGACCGGCGACGCACCGGGAACCCATGATGATCGCAGCCTCGACCTTTGACTTGCGGATCGACCGCCGCGGCAGCAACTGCGCGAAATGGGACAAGATGGAGGCCGTCTACGGCGTGCCCGCCTCCGACGGCATCGCCATGTGGGTGGCAGACATGGATTTCCGCCCGCCTCCTTGCGTCCAGGCGGCGGTCGAGGCGATGGCCGCCCATGGCGTCTACGGCTATTTCGGCGACGAGCGCAGCAACAGCGACGCGATCCGCTGGTGGATGCAGGAGCGCCATGGCTGGACGGTCGAGCCGCAGGCGATCTTCACCACGCACGGGCTGGTCAACGGTACCGCGCTCTGCGTCGAGGCCTATAGCCGGCCGGGCGACGGGATCGTTCTGATGACGCCCGTCTATCACGCCTTTGCCCGCGTCATCAGGGCTGCCGGTCGCGAGGTCGTCGAATGCCGGCTGGCGCAGGAGGATGGCCGCTATGTCCTCGACATTCCCGGCTGGGATGCGCAGATGACCGGCAGGGAGCGGATGCTGATCCTGTGCTCGCCGCACAATCCCGGCGGCCGGGTCTGGAGCCGCGAGGAGCTCAGGCAGATCGCCGATTTCTGCGTTCGCCACGACCTGATCCTGGTCTCGGACGAGATTCACCATGACCTGGTCATGCCCGGGCACAAGCATACCGTCATGGCCGTCGCCGCGCCGGATATCCTCGACCGTCTGGTGATGATGACGGCGACGACCAAGACCTTCAACATCGCCGGCGCCCATGTCGGCAACGTCATCATTCCCGACGAGGCGCTGCGGGCGCCGTTCCGCGCCCGGATGAACGCACTCGGCATCTCCCCCAACTCCTTCGGCATGGCGATGGCGACGGCCGCCTACAGCAAGGAGGGGGCGGCCTGGGTCGATGCCCTGCTCGCCTATCTCGACGGCAACCGCCGGCTCTTCGATGCGGCGGTCAATGGCATTCCGGGCCTGCGCTCGATGCCGCTGGAGGCGACCTATCTCGCCTGGGTCGACTTCGCCGGCACCGGCATGGCGCCGAAGGATTTCATCGCGCGCGTCGAGAAGCAGGCGAAGATCGCGGTGAACCACGGCACGAGCTTCGGCGCGGGCGGCGACAGCTTCCTGCGCTTCAACCTCGCCACGCAGCGCGCCGTCGTGGCCGAGGCGGCCGAGCGCCTGAAGGCAGCTTTCGCCGACCTGCAGTAGCCACGGCCGGCCGGCGTTTCGCCATAGTTGCGCGCCAGCCTGCCGCGGTGGCCGCGCAGTGGAGGCGGAGCATGGCTGATCGATCCGGGGCAGGGCAGCAGATCCTGGCGCTGCAGCGCTTCGGGCTCGGCCTGAAGCCGGGGCAGGGCGGCACGCTCGCGGCCGCACGCGAGCGTCTCCTGGCCGACATACGCGACGACGGCGCAGCCCAGCCGCGCGTCAGCTTTTCCGGCGCGGCGCCGATCGGCCGGGCGCTCTACGCTTTCGAGGACGAGGAGCGGGCGGCGCGCGAAGCAAAGCGCATCGCCGGCCAGCCGGGCATGAGCCAGGGTGTGCAGGTCGCCGCCGCGCCGCCTGCGCCGGGCCAGCCGCAGGGCCGGCTGCCGGCGCCGCAGCCACCCGAGCCGCCCTTTCCGCAGAAGGTCTATCGCGAGGAAGCGGTCGCCCGCGTGCAGAGCGCGCTCGAGGCCGAGGCCGGTTTCGCCGAGCGGCTGGTGCAGTTCTGGTCGAACCATTTCTGCGTCTCGGTCGCCAAGGGCAATTTCGTGCGCGCCATGGCCGGCGCCTTCGAGCGCGAGGCGATCCGCCCGCACATCTTCGGCCGCTTCGAGGACCTGCTGATCGCGGTCGAGAGCCACCCGGCGATGCTGAACTTCCTCGACAACCAGCTCTCGATCGGGCCGGATTCGCGCGCCGGCAAACGCCGCGGCCGCGGCCTCAACGAGAACCTCGCCCGCGAGATCATGGAGCTGCATACGCTCGGCGTCTCCGGCGGCTATGCGCAGGCGGACGTCACCTCGCTGGCGCGGATCATCACCGGATGGACCGTCGTCGGGCGCGATGCCCGCCTCGGCTTCCCGGGCTCCTTCGCCTTCAATCCCGGGCTGCACGAGCCCGGCGGCCAGAGGCTGCTCGGCAAGGTCTACCGGCAGGAGGGCAGGGAGAAGGGCATGGCGGCGCTGGCCGATCTCGCCCGCCATCCGAGCACAGCGAGCTTCATCGCCCGCAAGCTCGCCCGCCATTTCGTTGCCGACGAGCCACCGCAGGCGCTGGTCGCCGAGCTCGCCCGTGTCTTCCGCGATACCGGCGGCGACCTCGCCGCTCTGTCGCGAACGTTGGTGACGTCCGAGCTCGCCTGGAGCGCCCCGGCCACCAAGCTGCGCACGCCGCAGGAGTTCCTCGTCGCCGCCTTCCGCGCGCTCGACCGCAAGCCGGATTTCGGCCAGATCGCCGGCCCGCTCGGCGTGATGGGCCAGCCGCTCTGGCAGCCCTCGGGCCCTGACGGCTATCCCGACAGCAATGCCGCCTGGGCGACGCCGGAGGGGATCAAGACCCGCATCGACGTCGCGGCCCAGCTCGGCCGGCAGGCGGCCGGCTCGGTCGCCGATCCGCGCGCTTTGGTCGAGGAAGTGCTCGGCCCGCTCGCCTCGGCCCAGACCCGGCAGGCGGTGGCGCGGGCCGAAAGCAAGCCGCAGGCGCTCGCGCTGCTGCTGATGTCGCCCGAATTCCAGCGGAGGTGAGCATGGCCGCCGATGACGACGACTGCGAACGGATGACGCCTTCGCGCCGCGCCGTGCTCGGTGCGGCGAGCGCGCTCTTCGCCTGGTCCTATATGCCGAAATTCGCCCACGCGGCGGCGGGCGCGCGCGATTCCCGCTTCCTGCTCGTGGTGCTGCGCGGCGCGCTCGACGGGCTCTCGGCGGTGCCGCCGCTCGGCGATCCCGACTATGCCGCGCTTCGCGAAGGCATCGCCTTGGGCAAGGACGGGCCCGAGGCGGCGCTGCCGCTCGACGGCTTCTTCTATCTGCATCCGGCGATGCCGAACCTGGCCCGGCTCTATGCGAGCGGGCAGGCGGCGATCGTCCACGCCAGTGCCACCGGCTATCGCGAGCGCTCGCATTTCGACGGGCAGGACGTGCTCGAAAGCGGCCAGGGCGGGCCGGGCAAGACCGAGTCAGGCTGGCTCAACCGGCTGATCGCCAGCCTGCCTCCCGGCGAGGCTGTGTCGCGCCATGGCGCGCTCGGCGTCGGCGTGGTGCCGCCCCTGGTGGTGCGGGGCGAGGCGCCGGTGCTCGGCTGGGCGCCGCCGCGCATGGCGCGGGCCGGCGCCGATCTGGTCCAGCGCCTCGGCGATCTCTATGGCGAGCGCGATCCCGCTCTGGCGCTGGTGCTGAAGCGGGCGATCGAGACCGAAGCGATCGCAAGTCGCCAGGGTGCCGAGCAGCCGCGCGGCGGTGGCGGGCCCGACAGCGCCGAGGGCATGAAGCGCATCGCCGAGGGCGCGGCCAGGCTGGTCGGCGCCGAGGACGGCCCGCGCATCGCTGCGCTCGCCTTTGAGGGCTGGGACACGCACGCCAACGAGGGAGGCGCCAAGGGGCGCCTCGCGACGCTGCTCGGCGGACTGGACGGCGCGCTCGCGAGCTTCGAAAGCGGGCTCAAGCCCGTCTGGAAGGACACGGCGGTGATGGTGGTCACCGAGTTCGGCCGCACCGCCCGCGTCAACGGCACGGTCGGCACCGATCACGGCACCGGCACGGTCGCCTTCCTGGTCGGCGGCGCCGTCCGCGGCAGGCGCATGATCGCCGACTGGCCCGGCCTCAGGCCCGAGCAATTGCACGAGCAGCGCGATCTCCGGCCGACCACCGACATCCGCGCCGTCGCCAAGGGCGTCGTCGCCGACCTGTTCGGGTTGTCCGGCCCGGTGCTGGCCGAGAAAGTGTTCCCGGGGACCGGCGATCTCAGGCCGATGCAGGGGCTGGTGGTTTAGAGCCGGATCCGATCAGATTGCATCAATCTGATCGGATCCGGCTCTAAGCCTTGGCGTCATGCTCGGGCGCAGCGAAGCGCAGACCCGAGCATCTCTTTCAGGAGATTCCCGGCTCTCCGCTTCGCTGCGGCCGGGATGACGCCCCTCGCTCACGCCCAGGCGCGCGCCTTCAGCTTCTCCTCATAGGCCTCGATCTTCGGCGCCTTTTCGAGCGTCAGGCCGATGTCGTCGAGGCCGTTGAGCAGGCAGTGCTTGCGGAACGGATCGATCTCGAAGCGGATCTCGCCGCCATCCGGGCCCTTGATCGTCTGGTTCTCGAGGTCGACCGTCAGCGTCGCGTTCGAGCCGCGGTCGGCGTCGTCGAACAGCTTCTCCAGCTCTTCCTGGCTGACGATGATCGGCAGGATGCCGTTCTTGAAGCAGTTGTTGTAGAAGATGTCGGCGAAGCTCGTGGAGATCACGCAGCGGATGCCGAAATCGAGCAGCGCCCACGGCGCGTGCTCGCGCGACGAGCCGCAGCCGAAATTGTCGCCGGCGACCAAGATCTGCGACTTGCGATAGGCCGGCTGGTTGAGGACGAAGTCCGGGTTCTCCGAGCCGTCCTCCCTGTAGCGCATCTCCGAGAACAGCGCGGTGCCGAGGCCGGTGCGCTTGATCGTCTTCAGATACTGCTTCGGGATGATCATGTCGGTGTCGACATTGATCACCTTCAGCGGAGCGGGGGTCGAGGTCAGGCTGGTGAAGGGCTGCATGGCGGGTACTCCTGAGAAGGGTTGAAGCGGCTTCGCGCCGGCGGGTCAGCCCGCCGCGCGCTCGATCGCGTCCATGTCGTCGTCGTCGAAGCCGAAATGGTGGCCGATCTCGTGGACGAGCACATGGGTGACGATGGCGCCGAGGCTCTCGTCGTGCTCGGCCCAGTAATCGAGGATCGGCCGCCGGTAGAGATGGATGGTGTTGGGCATCTGCCCGGTCTGCGGGGCGTAGCCCTGCTGCGGCAGGCCGACACCCGAGAACAGACCGAGCAGGTCGAAGGGACTCTCGGCCTCGAGCTCCTTCAGCACCTCGTCCTCGGGGAACTCGGTGACGTTGATGACGAGGTCGGCGCAGAGCTTGCGGAAATCCTCGGGCAGGCGGTCATAGGCCGCCTGCGCCAGCTCCTCGAACTCGGCGAGCGAGGGCGCGCGCACGCCGTCCCAGTCGAGACCCTGCGGATTTTGCGCCGAAGCGGCTGTCTTGATCGACGGAACGGAGCCCATCACCAGATCTTCAATTGATGCCCGAGCCACCAGGACAGGCCGATGAAGGCGATCAGCGAGAGGAAGCGGCCGATGCGCCGGCCCCAGAGCTCTATTCTGTCGCCTTCCGGCGCGTCCCTGCCGGAGAAATGGTCGGCCGCACGGCCCATCGAGGAACCGAGGAAGCTCTCGGAGTCGCGCTTGACGCGATCGAGCGCCTCCCTGGCCTCCTTGGCGCGGGCGGCGTCGCGGGGATCGGTGCTCATGACGTCCTCCCGCGAACCCGGCCGCTTCAGCCCAGCGTGCGCACGTCGACGAAGCGGCCGGTCAGGGCCGCCGCCGCCGCCATCGCCGGCGAGACGAGGTGGGTGCGGCCGCGATAACCCTGGCGGCCCTCGAAATTGCGGTTCGAGGTCGAGGCGGCGCGCTGGCCCGGCTTGAGCTGGTCCGGGTTCATGCCGAGGCACATCGAGCAGCCCGGCTCGCGCCATTCGAAGCCGGCGGCGAGAAAGATCTTGTCGAGCCCCTCGGCCTCCGCCTGCTGCTTCACCAGGCCCGAGCCCGGCACGATCATGGCGTAGTCCAGGCTCTCATGGATCTTCTTGCCCTCGACGATCCTGGCGACGGTGCGCAGATCCTCGATGCGGCCATTGGTGCAGGAGCCGATCCAGATCACGTCGAGCGGGATCTCCGTCATCTTCGTGCCGGCGGTCAGGCCCATATACTCGAGCGCCCGCTTCTTCGAGGCGCGCTTGACCTCGTCCTCGATCTGCTCGGGATCGGGGACCGCGCCGGTCACCGAGATCACGTCCTCGGGGCTCGTGCCCCAGGAGACGATCGGCGGCAGGTTGCCGGCGTCGAGCCTGACGATGCGGTCGAAATGGGCGCCCTCGTCGGAGCGCAGCGTCTCCCAATAGCGCAGCGCCTCGTCCCAGGCGGCGCCCTTCGGCGCCTTCGGGCGGTCCTTCAGATAGGCGTAGGCCTTCTCGTCCGGCGCGACCATGCCGGCGCGGGCACCACCCTCGATCGACATGTTGCAGACCGTCATCCGGCCTTCCATCGACAGGCCGCGAATGGCCTCGCCCGCATATTCGATCACCGAGCCGGTGCCGCCGGCGGTGCCGATCTCGCCGATGATCGCCAGCGTGATGTCCTTGGCGCCGACGCCCGGAGCAGGCGTGCCGTCGACCTGGACCAGCATGTTCCTGGCCTTCTTCTGGATCAGGGTCTGGGTGGCGAGCACATGCTCGACCTCCGAGGTGCCGATGCCGTGGGCGAGAGCTCCAAAAGCGCCGTGGGTCGAGGTGTGGCTGTCGCCGCAGACGATGGTGGTGCCTGGCAGGGTGAAGCCCTGCTCGGGGCCGACGATGTGGACGATGCCCTGGCGGATATCGAGCTCGTTGAAATACTCGACGCCGAAATCCCGGGCGTTCTGCGCCAGCGCCTCGACCTGGATCCGGCTCTCTTCTTCCTGGATGCCCTTGGAGCGGTCGGTGGTCTGGATGTTGTGGTCGACGACGGCCAGCGTCTTGTGCGGGGCGTGGACCTTGCGGCCGGTCATGCGCAGGCCCTCGAAGGCCTGCGGGCTGGTGACCTCATGGACGAGATGGCGGTCGATATAGAGCAGGCAGGTGCCGTCTTCCTGGCGGTCGACGACGTGGTCCTCGAAGATCTTGTCGTAGAGGGTGGTGGGAGCCTTGGTCGCAGTCATGGCTTGAAAATCGCCTTCGGTGTGGAAGTCAGGGTGCGGCCCGGAGGGCCGGCATGCGCGTCGCAACGGCCTGTCGCCGGCCGCCGGGCCGGTCTCAGGCGCAGGTAAGGCCGGCTGCGAGCGAGGCCGTGAAGCGGCCGAAGAAGCGCCAGGGCAGGCGGGCATGGTCGTGCAGCGCGGCGAAGCCCTGGGTGGTCGGAAAACGGCGCGGGTTCAGCGTGCGGCGCATCACGCGCCGGACTTCGCCCCCATGCTGCCGTCTCATCGTCATGGCGTGCTTCTACCAGTTCCAAACTGCACCGGCAACGCGATACGGCTGCCGCGGCCGAAGCCGCGTAGCGCGTTCCGCGCAGGGCTGTTATCTAGCTGCTCCCGGCCTGCCATGAAAGAGCGGCAGCGCCGGCGGACGCGATGGTGATGCGATGGCGCGCTTCTTTCCCTTCATGCTGCTGGCGGTCATCGCCTACGGCGTCACCGTCGCGGCGCTGGGCATCCCGCTCTCGCGCGAGCTTCTCAGCATCGGCCTGCCGTCGGGCACCGCCTTCGTGCTCACGGTCAGCGAGCTCCTGCTCGCGATCGCGACCATCGTCCTGTTCTTCGAGATCATGAACGCGACCAGCGCCAAGTCGAGCTCTATCCTCAACCATGGCCTGTCCATGGTGGTGTTCATCGCCTGCGGGCTGATCTTCCTGTTCATCCCCGGCTTCGGCACCGGCACCTTCGTGATCATCACCCTGATGGCGCTGGTCGACGTGATCGCCGGCTATTCGATCAGCATCCTGACGGCCCGGCGGGACATGACGTTCGGCAACAACGAGTAGGTCGCCGTCTTTCCGGGGCAGGCCGCAGGCCTGAGCCCGGAAAGACGGCGGCGTCACAATTCGCTGCGCAGCTGCCACAGCTCCGGGAAGAACGAGCGTTCCAGCGCCGTCCGCAGGAACGTCACGCCGCTGGAGCCGCCGGTCCCCTGCTTGAAGCCGATGATGCGTTCGACCGTCTTCATGTGGCGGAAGCGCCATTGCTGGAACTGGTCCTCGACGTCGACCAGCTCCTCGGCGAGCTCGTAGAGGTCGAAATGGTGCTGCGTGTCGCGATAGATCGTCAGCCAGGCGGCCTTCACCGCCTCGTTCGCGACATGCGGACGGCTCCAGTCGCGCTCCGTGCAGTCGGCCGGGATCGGCAGGCCGCGGCGGGCGAGCAGCCGCAGCGCTTCGTCGTAGAGGCTCGGCGCCTCCAGCAGCGCCTGCAGATGGGCGTGGTGCTCGGGATGATGCCGGTGCATCGCCAGCATGCGCGGGTCCTTGGCGCCGAGGCGGAATTCGAGCGCGCGGTACTGGTGCGATTGAAAGCCCGAGGACTGGCCGAGCGCCGGGCGGAAGGCGAGATAGTCGGCCGGCGTCATGGTCGAGAGCACGTCCCAGGCGCTGATCAGCTGCGCCTGGATGCGCGAGACCCGGGCCAGCGACTTGAAGGCCGGCTGCAACTCGTCGGCCCTGATCGCGGCGATGGCGCCGTCGAGCTCATGCGCGGCGAGCTTCAGCCAGAGCTCCTGGACCTGGTGGATGGTGATGAACAGCAACTCGTCGGGCGCGTCGCTCAGCGGCTTCTGCGCCGCGAGCAGGAGGTCGAGGCGCAGATAGGAGCCGTAATCCATCCGCTCCTTGAAATCGGTCTCGATGCCGGGTTCGATCCGGCTCCGGTGGTCGCCTGTCCCGCTGGTCATTCGCGCCGCCCTCGCTGGCATGCGCCTTGACCGAGCCAAGGCGCCAGATATTTTAAATTTAAAGTATTCGGCCGGATCGGCAAGGCTGCGAAAGCGCGTGAGGATGGCGATGGACCAGATGACCGATGTGCCCGCGACGCCCGCCCATCCGCCCCTCGATCTTTCCGGCGAGTTCTCGCATTTCCGCCAGAGCTGGCCGGCCAGGCTGCATTTTGCCGCCCATAGCCATCATTTCTGGCCGGACGCGACGCGCGCGGCGCATCTGCGCGCCTGGGACGATGCCGCCCGCCTCGTCGACGGCAAATGGCAGGAGGTGCTCGGTCCGGTCTGGCGCAAGGTGGCGCAGGGCGTCGCGCGGCATCTCAACCTAGCGGGAATCGACGGGCTCGTCCCGGCCAACAACACCCATGAATTCGTCAACCGGCTGATCTCCTGTCTGCCGCGCGAGCGCACGCCGCGCATCCTGACCAGCGATGGCGAGTTCCATTCCTTCCGGCGCCAGGCCGAGCGCCTCGCCGAGGAGGGGCTGATCGAGCTCACCGTCGTGCCGGCCGAGCCCTTCGCCGGGCTGGCGGAGCGGCTGGTCGCGGCGGCGCGGCGCGGTCCCGGCCCCGACCTGGTCTTCGTCAGCCAGGTCCACTTCAATTCCGGCTATGCGCTGACCGATCTGGAAGCGCTGGTCGACGGCGTCTCGGCGCCCGGCCGCCTCGTCGTCATCGACGGCTATCACGGCTTCCTGGCGCGGCCGACCGATCTTTCGGCCATAGCGGACAAGGCCTTCTACATCGCCGGCGGCTACAAATACGCCATGTCGGGCGAGGGCGCCTGCTTCATGCATTGTCCGCCCGGCTTCGCCATGCGTCCGCGCGATACCGGCTGGTACGCCTCCTTCGGCGCGCTCTCGGGCGCTCAGGGCGAGATCGGCTATGCCGAGAACGGCTGGCGCTTCATGGGCGCGACCTTCGACCCGTCCGGCCTCTACCGCATGGGCGCGATGTTCGATTGGCTCGACGCCAAGGGGCTCGATGCGTCGGCGATCCACGCCCATGCTCTCGCCTTGCAGGCGATCTTCGCCGACGGCCTGGCGCAGCGGCCCTGCGGCATGCTCGCTCTGGACAATCTGGTCGTCCCGCTGGGCGATCCGGCGCGCGGCAACTTCCTGACCTTCCGCCATGCCGATGCGGCGCTCTGGCACGAGAAGCTGAAGCAGGCCGCGATCACCGTCGACCTGCGCGGCGACCGCCTGCGCGTAGGCTTCGGGCTCTACCAGACTGAAAGCGACGTGCGGCTGCTGCTGGAACGGCTTGCAGCCATTGCCTGAAACGAAAAACGCGGCCCGAAGGCCGCGTTTCAAAATCCGGTGCGGGAGGAGGGCTCTTACTTGGCCTCGTCCTTGCCGCCCTTGGCGTCGACGCGCTCGGCGATGCGGGCCGACTTGCCGCGGCGATCGCGCAGGTAATACAGCTTGGCGCGACGGACCTTGCCCTTGCGCACGACCTTGATCGAGTCGAGGTTCGGCGAGTAGAGCGGGAAGACGCGCTCGACGCCCTCGCCATAGGAAATCTTGCGGACGGTGAAGCTCTCGTTGAGGCCGCCGCCATTGCGGGCGATCACGACGCCTTCATAGGCCTGGACGCGGCTGCGCTCGCCTTCCTTGACCTTGACGTTGACCTGCACGGTGTCGCCGGGCTGGAAGTGCGGGATCTCCTTGCTCTGGGCGAGCTTGGCGATCTGCTCCTTGTCGAGCTGCTCGATGATGTTCATGGCTTTCTCCATGGCCGTGTTCGCGCGTTGGGCGCGGGCGTTACGGCTCGCTGTTTTCAGTTGAGGCCGTGGCCTTACAGGAGCGCGGCGGATTTGTCGAGACGCTCCGGCGCTCGGCCCGGTGCGAGCCCGGTCGGCTTGCACGATTCCGCCGGCAGGGCGACGGAGGAGCGGCATGCCGGCCGAGATCCTGTCCTATGCATCGCTGTTCACCCTCCTCGTCGGGCTGTTCGCCGGCGTCGTCGGCGGCGTGGTCGGGACGGGCTCCTCGATCATTCTCCTGCCGGTGCTGGTCTGGTCGTTCGGGCCGAAGCAGGCGGTGCCGATCATGGCTGTGGCCGCCGTGATGGCGAATCTGGCGCGGGTCCTCGCCTGGTGGCGCGAGGTCGACTGGCGCGCCTTCCTCGCCTATGCGCTGCCCGGCGTGCCTGCGGCGATGCTCGGCGCCCGGACCTTGCTGCAATTGCCGGCGGCGGCGATCGACATCGGTCTCGGCCTGTTCTTCCTGCTGATGATCCCCGGCCGGCGCTGGCTCGCGGCCCGCCGGATCCGGCTCGGCCTCTGGCAGCTGGCCGGCGCCGGCGCGGCGATCGGCTTCCTGACCGGGCTGGTGCTGTCGACCGGGCCGCTCAGCATTCCCGCCTTCGCCGCCTTCGGATTGACCAAGGGCGCGCTGCTCTCGACCGAGGCGGCCACCTCGCTGTTCGTCTATCTGACCAAGGTCGCGACCTTCCGGACCTTCGGAGCGATGCCGCCCGCGATCGTCGCGAAAGGACTCATCGTCGGCGCCTCCCTGATGCTAGGCGCCTTCGTCGGAAAGGCGCTGGTGCTGCGCATGGAGGCGCGCACCTTCGAGCTCCTGCTCGACGGGATGATGCTGCTCTCCGGCTCGTTCCTGCTGGTCGCGGCGTTCCGCTGAGCGCTTCCGGCCGGCGGCGCCGGGTTGTATGCAGGCGGCAGCAGCGAGATCGTGGAGACGCACCATGCCCGAGAGTTCGATCAGGACCGCCCTCGTCACCGGGGCCGCGCGCGGGATCGGACTCGCGACGGCGAAACGCTTCCTCGCCGACAACTGGCGCGTCGCGCTGCTCGATATCGACGAGCCTGAGCTCGCGGTGGCGATGGCCGATCTCGACGCGCCGACGGCGACGATGTCGATCGGCTGCGACGTCGCCGTGCCCGGGCAGGTCGCGGAGGCGATCGATGCGGTGGTCGAGCGCTTCGGCCGGCTCGACGCCCTGGTCAACAACGCCGGCACCGCCGTGTTCAAGCCGCTTCTCGAGACGAGCTACGCCGAATGGCAGCGCGTGCTCGCGGTCAATCTCGACGGGCCGTTCCTGACCACCCAGGCCGCGGCGCCGGTGATGGCCGACACCGGCGGCGGCGCCATCGTCAACATCACCTCCATATCGGGCCTGCGCGCCTCGACGCTGCGCGTCGCCTACGGCACCAGCAAGGCGGCGCTGGCCCATCTCACCCGGCAGCAGGCGGTCGAGCTCGCCGGCCTCGGCATACGGGTCAACGCCGTCGCCCCCGGCCCGGTCGAGACCGCGATGGCCAGGGCCGTCCACAGCCCCGAGATCCGCGCCGACTATCACGATGCCATCCCGCTCGCCCGCTATGGGCTGGAGGAGGAACTGGCGGAGGCGATCTTCTTCCTGTGCAGCGAGCGGTCGAGCTACGTCACCGGCCAGGTGCTCGCCGTCGACGGCGGCTTCGATGCGGTCGGCATCGGCCTGCCGACGCTGCGCGGGCAGAGGCGCAATCGCTGAGGCGGGGCGCGCCGGGCGCGCGCCGGCGGGCCGACACCGAACAGGCGCGGCAACATTCCGCTTGCGCCGGCTCCGGAACGGCGCGAACCTGACCCTCGACATCCCTCTTCGACGGCCGCCCGACCCAGTCGGGCCCGAGCGACCGCCGCCTCGCCGGCGTGGGCGCTCATCCCCGTTCCCGCCGGTCAATCGCCGCTCCCGACCCGAGGCCTGAGGCCGGCGGCCGTGCGGCCTGAACCGAAGGAGGACGACATGGCTGCGACGCCCGGCAATGGAGGACGCTCATCCGGAGACAGAGGCAGGGGGCCGCGATGCATCGCGATCGTCGGTCCCTTTCAGAGCGGCAAGACCAGCCTGTTCGAGAGCATATTGGAGCGCTGCGGCGCGGTCTCGCGCGCCGGCTCCGTCAAGACGAGGAACAGCGTCGGCGACGCCTCGCCCGAAGCCCGTTCCCACCAGATGAGCACCGAGCCCAACGTCGCCAGCGTCGACTTCATGGGCGAGCGCTTCACCTTCATCGACTGCCCCGGCTCCGTCGAATTCCTGCACGAGATGCGTCACGTCCTGCCGGCGGTCGATGCCGCGGTCGTGGTCTGCGAGGCCGACGACCGCAAGGCTCCGGCGCTGGAGCTCGTGCTGCGCGAGCTCGAGGAGGCGGACATTCCGCGCTTCCTCTTCCTGAACAAGATCGACGCCGCCTCCCGGCGCGTGCGCGAGACGCTCGCGCTGCTGCAGCGCGCGTCCCGGACCCCGCTGCTGCTCCGGCAGATTCCGATCTGGCGCAACGGCATCGCCGTCGGCTTCATCGACCTCGCTTTGGAGCGGGCCTTCATCTATCGCGAGCATGCGCCGAGCGAGATCGTGCCGCTCGCCCCCGAAGAGGTCGAGCGCGAGCGCGACGCCCGCTTCTCCATGCTGGAAAAGCTCGCCGATTACGACGACGAGCTGATGGAAGGCCTGCTCGGCGACATCGAGCCGCCGCGCGATCTCGTCTTCGACGATCTCGCCCGCGAGCTCAAGGAGCGCCATGTGGTGCCTGTCCTGATCGGCGCGGCCGAGCGCGGCAACGGCGTCACCCGCCTGCTCAAGGCGCTCCGGCACGAGGCGCCTGCGCTGGCGACGACGCGCGGGCGCATCGGCGTCGTCGACGGCGGTGCGCCGCTCGCCCTCGTGCTCAAGACCTGGCAGTCCGGGCAGGGGGGCAAGCTCTCCCTGGTGCGCGTCTTGCGCGGGCGCATGGCGGAGGGCGACGTGCTGACCTCCTCCGCCGGCGTCGAGGCCCGCATCGGCGGCGTGCTCGAGCTCAAGGGGGCCGAGCAGCAGCGGCGGCCGGCCGCCGAGGAGGGCGAGATCGCAGCCTTCTCCCGGCTGGAAGGCGTCCGGACGGGCGACGCGATCGCCGTCGGCAAGGCCCGGCCCGACGTGATCAGCGCGGTGGCGCCGCCGGAGCCGGTCCATGCGCTCGCGGTCGGCGTCAAGGACCGCAAGGACGACGTCAGGCTGACCGCCGGCCTCGCCAAGCTGGTCGAGGAAGACCCGGCGCTGGCGCTCGAGCATCGCCCCGAATTCGGCGAGATGCGCCTCTCCGGCCAGGGCGAGATGCATCTGCGCGTCGCGCTCGAACGGCTCGCCGGGCGCTATGGCGTCACGGTCGACAGCCATGCGACCCAGATCGGTTATCGCGAGACCTTGCGCGCCAGGGCGGGCGCCCGCGGCCGGCACCGCAAGCAGAGCGGCGGCCACGGCCAGTTCGGCGACGTCGTGCTCGAGATCGCCCCGCTGCCGCGGGGGGAGGGCATCCGCTTCGTCGACCGCATCACCGGCGGCGTGGTGCCGAAGCAGTACATCTCCTCGGTCGAGGCCGGCGTGCGCGACTACTGCCAGCGCGGCCCGCTCGGCTTTCCGCTCGTCGACATCGAGGTGACGCTGACCGACGGCTCCTATCACACCGTCGATTCCTCCGACATGGCGTTCCGCCAGGCCGCGCGGATCGCGATGGGCGAGGCCTGTCCGCAGGCCAAGCCGGTGCTGCTGGAGCCGATCCTGGCGGTCGAGATCGTGATCCCCTCCGATGCGATGTCGCGGGCCTCCGCCATCGTCTCGGCCCGGCGCGGCCAGATCCTCGGCTATGATGCACGCCCCGGCTGGCGCGGCTGGGACCAGATCAACGCGCTGATACCCGAGGCGGAAATGGGCGGCCTGATCGTCGAGTTGCGTTCGGCGACGGCGGGCGTCGGCTCCTTCAGCGCCCGCTTCGACCATCTCGCCGAGCTCGCGGGCAAGCCGGCCGACGCGGTGGTCGCGGCGCAGGCGATGGCGCAGGCGCGCTAGAGTCCGTTGCGCCGCTCGTTCGCGCGCATCCGACCGGTTGCGACGAGAAGGTTTATATGTAAACTTTATCGCGGCGGGCGCTTGCGCCCGCCGCTTGGCTTGCGCAGTGTAACGCCAGACAATCAGAAGCTGCGGAACGCGGCCGGCGTGGCCGGGCGCATGCCGTGCCGTACCCACGCCCGGGAACAGGGCGGGTCGCCGAGGGAGGATGACGATGACGGCAGTTTCAGCGGCGCAGGCGGCCGATTTCCGGCCCTGGCTGGCGCATTATCCGCCGGCCGTGCCGCCCACCATCGACGAGAGCAAGGTCGGTACGCTCGCGGACCTGATCCGCCATTCCTGCGAGACCTATGCCGACCGGCAGGCCTTCGAGAGCTTCGGCAAGTCGATCAGCTTCGCGGAGGTCGGTCGCGCGGCGCGGGCCTTCGCCGCGTGGCTGCAGGCGCGGGGCTTCCGGAAGGGCGACCGCATCGGGCTGATGATGCCGAACATCCTCGCCTATCCGGCGACGATCTTCGGCGCCCTGATCGGAGGCTACACCGTCGTCAACGTGAACCCGCTCTACACCGCACGCGAGCTGACGCACCAGCTCAACGACGCCGGCGTGCGCGTGCTGGTGGTGATCGAGAACTTCGCCCATGTGGTGGAGGAAGCGCGGCCCAATCTCAAGCTGGATGCCGTCGTCATCGCCACCGCGGGCGACCTGATGGGCTTCAAGGGCACCATCGTCAATTTCGTCGCCCGCAAGATCAAGAAGGTGGTCAAGCCGTTCGACCTGCCGGGCTCGGTGCCGCTCAGGACGATCCTGGCCGGGCCCGGCACGATGAGCCCGGTCACGGTCGCGCCGGAGGACGCCGCCTTCCTGCAATATACCGGCGGGACGACCGGCGTCGCCAAAGGGGCGACGCTGACGCATCGCAACGTCGCCTCCAACGTGGCGCAATGCGCGCTCTGGCTGGGCTGGGAGCTCGAGCCGCCGCACGGGCGCAGCGACTACCAGCACGTCATGGTGACGGCGCTGCCGCTCTACCACATCTTCGCCCTGACCTGCTGCTGCATGTTCATGCTGCGGATCGGCGCCAAGGGGCTGCTGATCGCCAATCCGCGCGACATCGCCGGTTTCATCAAGATCCTGAAGGCGAGCCGGTTCACGCTCTTCTCCGGCGTCAACACGCTCTACAACGCCCTCGCCAGCCACCCCGACATCAAGGACGTGGACTTCTCCGAGCTGCGCTTCGCCATCGCCGGCGGCATGGCGACGCAGGCCGCCGTCGCGAAGCGCTGGAAGGAGGTCTCCGGCCGGCCGATCATCGAGGGCTACGGCCTGTCCGAGACCTCGCCGGTCGCCTCGGTCAACCGCACCGACATCTCCGAGTTCACGGGCACCATCGGCTTTCCCCTCCCTTCGACCGATTTCGCCATCCGCGATGCCGAGGGCAACGACCTGCCCGCGGGCGAGCCCGGCGAGATCTGCATCCGCGGACCGCAGGTGATGGCCGGCTACTGGAACCGGCCGGACGAGACCGCCAAGGTGATGACGGCGGACGGCTTCTTCCGCACCGGCGACATCGGCGTCCTCCTCCCCGACGGGCAGGTCAAGGTGGTCGACCGGATGAAGGACATGGTCCTCGTCTCCGGCTTCAACGTCTATCCGAACGAGGTCGAGGATGTGCTCGCCAAGCATCCCGGCGTGCTGGAGGCGGCCGTCATCGGCCTGCCCGACGAGCATTCCGGCGAGGCGGTGACGGCCTTCGTCGTCAAGCGCGACGGCGCCACCACGGCCGATGAGCTGCGCGCCTTCTGCAAGGAGAACCTGACCGGCTACAAGGTGCCCAAGCAGATCATCTTTCGCGAGACGCTGCCCAAGACCAATGTCGGCAAGGTCCTGCGCCGGGCCCTGCGCGAGGAGGTCGCCGTCGAGAAGCGCTGACCGGCAGCGCTATTCCGGCGCGTGGATCGTCGCGCGCAGCGCCTTGAACTGCGGCAGCGCGGCGGCGAGGCTCGCCTGATCGGTGACGCAGATCAGCGCGGTCCGGCCCTTCGCCGTTTCCATGGCCGAGGCGAACATGCGCACGTTCTGCGCGTTTGGGCCGGCCTTGGGCGAGACGATCAGCTCGATGCCGCTGAAGCCCTGATGCTCGAACAGTTTCAGGTCGGAGACGGTGCCGACGTTCTCGAACATGGTGCGATAGAGTTGCTGCCATTCGGGCTTGGCCATCTGCGCGTTGATGACCTCGCGCGTCAGCACCGCGTTCTGCGGCTCGCTCTTGAAACCGAGCGTGCAGAGCTGGCCGGTGCTGTTCACCGCTTTCGGCGTTCCGGTCTTCGAGCTGATGTCGATCGTCACCTCGAATTGCGGATGCGGCCTGCCGGCTTCCGCCTTGAAGCCGGCGGGCGGCGAGACCGAGAGCCCGGTCGCGGCATCGCCATAGGATTGCGCGGCGGCGCTCCCGGCGAACATGAGGGCGGCGAGGACAGCGGACAGGCGGAGCGGACTTGTCATGGTCACGGGCTAGTTCCGGAATGCGACGGCGGCGAGACGGATGAGGCGTTGCGGGCTATGGGCGGCATGGGCGGCCCGGTCAAGCAGCCAGGAGCGATTTGCCGAGGTGAGCATGGGCTGTCACCGGCAGGATCTGCCCGGGCGCGACGCTGCGGCCGAAGCGAACCAGGGTGAAGTCCTCGGCCCGGCCGGTGTCGCCGCGCTCGGTCAGCACCCGGAGCGGGCGGCCGATTCGGGCGGCGAGATGCCGGCTGTGGGCCGCTTCCGCCGCCTGGCGCAGCCTGGCGGCCCGCTCCCTGATCTCGCCGCCGGCGACCTGCGGCATGCGTGCCGCCGGCGTGCCGGGCCGCGGCGAGAACGGAAAGCCGTGGACATAGCTCAGCCCGCATTCCTCGATCAGTGCGAGCGTGCGGGCGAACATCGCCTCGTCCTCGGTCGGGAAACCGGCGATGAGGTCGGCCCCGAAGACGATCTCGGGCCGCAGGCCGCGCATCTGCCGGCAGAAGGAGACCGCCTGCGCCCGGCTGTGGCGGCGCTTCATCCGCTTCAGCACGAGATCGTCGCCGGATTGCAGCGACAGATGCAGATGCGGCATCAATCGCGGCTCGTCGGCGATCAGGGCGCGCAGATCGCCGTCGACCTCTACGGCGTCGAGCGAGGACAGGCGCAGCCGCTTCAGCTCGGGCAGCGCCGACAGGATTGCCGCGACGAGGGCGCCGAGGGTCGGCCCGTCCGGGCGCTCCCGGCCGTAGCTGGTCAGGTCGACGCCGGTCAGCACGATCTCGCCGGCGCCGCCCTCGACGAGGCGGCGCGCCTGGGCGACGACCTCGGCGACCGGCGCCGAGCGGGCATTGCCGCGCCCGAGCGGGATGACGCAGAAGGTGCAGCGATGGTCGCAGCCGTTCTGCACCTGCAGGAAGCTGCGCGTATGCCGGCCGAGCGCCCCTGTGCCGTGGGGGGCGGTGTCGCGCACCTGCATGATGTCGCCCACGGCGATCTTGCCGGCCGGGTCCTCGGCCGTTGCCCCGGCGTGCAGGCTGTTCGAGCCGGCGATGGCGCGCCAGCTCGCCGCCTCGAGCTTCTCGGCATTGCCGAGCACCCGCGCCACCTCCGGCATGGCGGCGAAGCGTCCGGGCTCGATCTGGGCGGCGCAGCCGGTGACGACGATCGGCCGCTCCGGCCGCTCGCGCGCCAGCCGGCGGATCGCCTGGCCGGCCTGGCGCACCGCCTCCTCGGTCACGGCGCAGCTGTTGACCACGGCGACGTCGGCGAGACCCGCCGCGCCCGCCCGCTGCGCGATGGTCTCGCTCTCGACGAGGTTGAGCCGGCAGCCGAAGGAGACAAGCTCGACAGCCATCTCAGGCGACGGCGGCGAAGAGACGAGGCTCCAGAACGCCTTCCCAGTCGAGCGCGGCCGGCCCGGTCATCAGCACATGGCCGTCGCTCTCGCGCCATTCGATCACGAGGTCGCCGCCGGGCAGGCTGACGGTGGCCTTCCGGTCGCAGAGCTCGCGGCGGACGGCGGCGACCAGGGCCGCGCAGGCTCCGGAGCCGCAGGCCCGGGTGATGCCGGCGCCGCGCTCCCAGACCCGCAGAACGATATGGTCCGGCGCCTTGACGGCGGCGAGGCCGATATTGGCGCGGTCCGGGAAGATAGGGTGGTTCTCCAGCAGCGGCCCGATCTGCTCGAGGTTGAAGCGATAGGGATCGTCGACGAAGAAGACCGCGTGCGGATTGCCCATGCTGACGGCGCCGGGCGTGTGCAGGATCGGGGCGTCGATCGGCCCGATCTGGAGTTCGAAGCGGCTGGTGTCCTCGAAGGGCTCGGCCAGAGGGATCTCGTCCCAGGCGAGCCGCGGCGAACCCATGTCGACGGTGAAGACGGAATCCGACTGGCGCGTCACCGGCAGGAGCCCGGCCCTGGTCTGCAGCAGCAGGCTGTCGCGGCCGGCCTGTCCCATCTGGGGGTCCGCGGTCATCGCCCTGGCGACGCAGCGCGTGCCGTTGCCGCAGGCGCCCGCTTCCGAGCCGTCGGTATTGTAGATGCGGACATAGGCGTCGGTGCCGGGCGCCTTGGGATCGTGGAGCACCATCAGCTGGTCGAAGCGGGCCCGCTCCTCGCGCGCGATGGCCCGCGCCTCGGCCGCGGTGACGACATGCTTCGTCCCGCGCAGGTCGAGCACGGTGATCTCGTTGCCGAGGCCGTTCATCTTGAGGAACCGGCGATTGGCGAGAGCGTTCATATCGTCACACGTCCATGATGATGCGGGTATATGAGGCAGCCGCCGAAAAAATGCCACCCTTGCCGATCTTCCTGCCGTAGCGGGATCATCGTAGCTTGCGGCGCGGCACGAATCGGTCGTGTCAGCGCGGGATATTCGGTCATGCGGCAGTCGAGCTTCAGCGCGCTTCTCCTGGCGCTCGCCCTGGCCTGTCCGGCCGCGGCGCAAACGCGCGTGGCGCCGCCTTCGGCCGTGGAGAGCTCGCCGCTGGCCGCGCCGCCGGGAGCGACGCAGGCGCAGGCGACGCAGCCCGCCCAGCAGGCTCCGGCGCAGGGTAGTCAGGGCGGTGCGCCCGCGCAGGCGGAGCCCCAGCCGGTGCAGCCGCCGCCGGCTCCTCAGGGGCAGGTCGTGCCGCAGCCGGTCCAGCCTGCGCCGACGCCACAGGTCCCGATCGAGCCGCAACCCGTGCAGCCGCCGCCGTCTCTGCCCAACCCGCAGCCGGCGCCGCCGGTCCAGCAACAGCAGACCGGCGTACCCAATCCGAACGCGACGCTCGCCGGCAGGCAGGGCGATCCCTCCGATGTCGACGAGATCCAGCTGACCGCCAAGCCCGTGCTGCTGCTCGCGGGGCAGGCCAGCTGGGACCAGGGCTTCCAGAAGCTGTCGGAGGCCATCGCATTGCTGCGCGGCGAGGCGGAGAAGGCCGGCCTCAAGGTCGCCGGCAGGCCGCTGACCCTGTTCGTCGAGACGGACGACAACGGCTTCAAATACGAGGCGATGCTGCCGGTCGACAGGGCGGCGGACGCGGCGACGGCCCTCGCCAACGGCGTGCGCAACGGCCAGTCGCCGGTCGGCCGCTCGCTGCGCTTCGTCCACACCGCGCCTTACGACGACATCGATTCGACCTATGAGACGATCACGGCCTATCTCGAGGCCAAGAACATCGTCGTGAAGGACGCCTTCCTCGAGGAATATGTCAGCGACCTCAAGGACCCGGGCGACCCGAACCTCGAGATCAACGTCTACGTCCAGCCGAAATAGGCGGCAGGCGCCTCACGCCTTCCAGACCAGCCCCGGCTGCATCGGCCGGAAGCGCTCTTTCGGTACGCCGGCCTCGGCCAGCGCGACTTCGAGGGCCGCGACCGGCCTGTCGACCCCCTCGTCGGTGAGCTGGAAGGTGCCCCAGTGGTGGCCGAGCGCCTGCTCGGCCCGCAGTGAGCGCATCACCTTGACCGCCTCTTCCGGATTCATGTGGTTGTCGCTCATGAACCAGCGCGGCTCATAGGCGCCGATCGGCAGCGCCGCCAGACGGAACGGTCCGTGCTCCCGGCCGAGCCGCTCGTAGAGCGAGCCGTCATGATAGCCGGTGTCGCCGATATGGAAGAGCTTGCCAGCCGGCGTCTCGATCACGAAGGAGCACCACAGCGCCATGCGCCGGTCGAAGGCGCCGCGGGCCGACCAGTGATAGCTCGGCACCAGCGTCGCGGCGACCTTATCCGACAGCGCCAGCCGCGCCCCCCAGTCATGCGCCTCGGCCCGGATCGAGCCGTCGCGCGCCTTGACGATCGCGTCGTTGCCGAGCGGCATGATCATCCGCGGATTGTCCCGGGCATGGACGAGCGCCAGCGTCTCGATGTCGAGATGGTCGTAGTGATTGTGCGTCACCAGCACGACATCGATCGTCGGCAGGTCGCCGAAGGCGACCCCCGGCGCGTTCACCCGCTTCGGCCCGAGGAAGGCGAAGGGGCTGGCGCGCTCGGAATAGACGGGATCGACCAGGATGTTGAGCCCGGCGATCTGATAGAGGAAGGAGGCGTGGCCGAGATGGACGACACGCAGGCCTTCGACGCGTGCCGGCGGCTTGTCCTGAGGCGGGGCCGGATACCGGGGCGGGAAGACCTCGCGCTCGCGCTTCGAGAGCTGCCAGCGCAGCACGTCCGCCAGGCCTTTCGTGACAGGCCGACCGTCGCTGAAGATCACCCCGTCGAAATGGTCGCTGACCGGGCCCTGGTAATAGGGATTGCGCGTGCGCGCATAGGACGCCCAGGCCAGCCCCGAGGAGCCGAGCAAAGCGGGGATGCCGAGGAGGCGCAGGAGCTTGCGGCGGGTCATGACCTCGGCAGGTTGTGTGCGGAGCGGGCGGCGTCAAGGCCGGGCCTGCCGCTTCAAGACAACTTGATCGCGGTCGCGTGCAGCCAACGCGTCGGCTCCCGGTCATAGCCGCCGCCCATGTCCTCGGCGATGTCGAGGCTGTGCCAGAGCCCGCTGCCATAGGCCGAGCGCAGCCAGGCGGCGTCCGGGTAGTTGTAGTAGCGGCCGAAGCGGTCGCGCCCTTCCGCCTCGCCAGCCTTGTAGCTGGCATAGAAGACACCGCCCGGGCGCAGCGCTCGGTGCACCCGGGCGAGGATCCCGGCCAAGGCCTGGCGCGGGACGTGCAGGAGGCAGGCATTCGCCCACACGCCGTCGAAGGCCGCTTCCGCCACCAGATCCTCGAAGAGCAGCACCTGGACCGGGCGGCCGAGCCGCCCTTCCGCCTGAGCCGCGAGCTCGGGCGCGCCGTCCGTCGCTGTGACGTCGAGGCCGAGCGCGAGCAGGGCCGCGCTGTCCTGCCCGCCGCCGCAGCCGAGCTCGAGCACCTGGCCGGCGCGCGGGACCAACTCGGCGAAGCGCCGCAGCCGGGCCTCGCCGAGTTCGCGGGCGCGCCCCGCATAAATCTCGGCTTCTGCCGCGTAGAAGCCGAGCGTATCCGCGTCGCTGCCGCTCATCCGCTGCCTCAATTGCTGCCCGAGCGCATCGCCACGGTGGCGATGCCGGCGCCGATCAGCAAGGTGCCGCCCGCCTTGTTGAACAGGCCGATCGCGCGCGGATTGCCGACGACGGCCCGGGCGCGCGAGGCGATCAGCGCGTAGCCGAGCGCGTTGGCGAAGGCGAGCGAGATGAAGGTCGCCTCGAAGATCAGCATCTGCGTCCAGAAATCCGCCCTGGGATCGAGGAACTGCGGCAGGAAGGCGACGAAGAAGGTGATGCCCTTCGGGTTCAGCGCTGTCACCAGCCAGGCATGGCCGAGCATTCTCAGGGCCGGTGTCGCGTCGCGCCGGGGCTCGGCGTTCAGGCTGCCGCCGGCGCGGAAGAGCTTGACGCCGAGATAGACGAGATAGGCGGCGCCCGCCCATTTCAGCGCCGTGAAGATCGTGGCCGAGGTCGCGAGCAGCGCCCCGACGCCGAGCATGGACAAGGTCATCGCCGTGAAGTCGCCGAGCGCGACGCCGACCGCCATCGGGAAGGCGGTGCGCCAGCCCTGGCCGAGCGCATAGGAGATCACCAGCAGGATGGTGGGGCCGGGGATGACGAGAAGGACGGCGGTGGCGGCGGCGAAGGCCGCCCAGCTTTCGAAGGTCATGGTGTGAAGGCTCCGATAAAGACCAGAGCCATCACCAGCCGGGGACGTTTGTAAAGAGCTATCTTGCGCCCAGATGGCCCTTCAGCGTCGCCATGACCTCGGCGAGCTGACTTGTCCCAACACGTCCGACCGCCTGCGCATGGCGGGCCTCGATCGTTGCGATCTTGCAGGGCCGGATCGTCGACGGCGCAGGCAGGCCCGCGTCGCGGTACTTCGTTCCGACCGGTATGTCGCCGGGCCAGGCGCGGTTCTCGGCACTGGTGATCATCACCACCCAGAGCAGAGCCCTGCCGTCTCCAATGCCGCCGGCCGAGACGACGAGAGCCGGTCGGTGCTGGCGTGTCGGACGATCGTATAGGGGAACGGGACGCGGACGATGTCGCCCTGCTCAAAGCTCGGCATAAGCCTTCCGATCGGCCTCGCTGTCCCATTCGCCGAAGGTCGCGAAAGGGTCTTCGGCGGTCGGTGAACTCGCCTTGCTGATCACGACGCGGCCCTCGTCGATCACATAGGCGATCTCGTCGCCCTCCCTGAGCTTGAGGGCGGCGCGGACCGGCTGGGGAATCGTCGTCTGCGCCTTGCTCGTGATCATCACGGCCCCCGCAGGAAATGTTAGGAATTTCCTTCCCTCCTGCAATGGTCCACCTAAAGCGGCGTGCCCCAGCGGAACGTCGTCCCGCCGCCGCGCACCGGCACCAGCGGCCCTGCCGGCATCTCCCTGCGCGTCTCCGGCTCGCCGGCCAGCACCAGTGTCCACCAGGTGCCGTAACGGGTCTGCGGGTTCTTGGCGAGGGCGATGCCGATGCGCGTCGCCTGCGGCATGGAAAGGTTGGCCTCGTGGCCGGACGATTTCTTCCAGCCCTCGAACGCCTCCTGGGTCGAGTAGTAGCCGGCGCCGAGATTCTCCGCGGCGCGAACGGCGTCGAGGCCGGCCGCATGGACGCGGGAGGTGAAGCTGCCGGCGGCGCCATGCGAGAGGTCGTCGGCCGCCGCCATCGCCTCGGCCTGGCGCTGGGCCATCGCGGTCAGGGTCGGATCGAGCCGGACCGGTCCGAGCCCCTTGCCGGCGCGATAGGCGTTCAGGATGCGCACCGCCTCGGCCGGGTCCGCCTTCACGGCGGCGAGGCGCTCCAGCTTGCGGGCGCTCGGCGGCGCGGTCTCGCGCTGCGTTCCGGCGCAGCCGGCGAGCAGGAGGGCGGTGAGCAGGGCAATGCCCGATCTTGTCATCATCTCTGCGGATCCCGATCCGCCGCCAGGTGCGGCGGGTCGCCGCCTAATGGCGGATTCTGGCGGGATTGTCGCGGCGCCTGCGCTGGCGCCGCGATGCCCGCTCCGCTCAGCCCTGCGCGCCGGAGATGACGCGGCAGAGCGCGTCGCGGACGTAGCCCTCGGGAGCGACCTGGCCCTGCTGAACGACGAAGACGGCGTCGACCCGCGTGCCGCTGCCGCTCTTGCGGGCGGTGATGCGCAGCGTCTGCGGACGGCCGGAGCCGGACGTCTCCTGGATGGCGAGGACCGAGCTCGTGGCGTTGTCGATGCGCATGTCGGCGAAGCCCTCGGCCGAGACGGCGGCGCCGAGATCCTTCAGCACGCGGGCCGGGGCGCGCTTCGGCACGATGTCCCAGGTCTTGTAGGTCAGGCCGGTCAGCATCGGCGTGCCGACGACGGAGAAATGGCCTTCGCAGGACTGGGCCTGCGCCTGGGTGAGGCCGAGCGCGAACAGCGCCGCGGCGAGAACCGGAAGCTTCATGTCATCTCCATGGGAAGGCCTGACCGGATGGGCAGGCGAAACAGGCACGCCGCCGCGGAATTTGCAATCGCCCCGTGCAATCTCCCATGGCGGCAGCCGCCTGTTGCGCGCTTCAGCTTGACTTTCGCCGCATTTATCCGCTTTAACGCGCGCATTCGTTTCGCCGACATCGCCGAAACCTCATCCGCCGACCGGGCCGTTCGCTTGGAACCGCCGAGAGCCCGGAGGTCAACGCCCGACAGCGCGTCTGCGCCCTCGGGCGCGAAACCGTTTGGCGGAGGGCCCAAGCGATATCAACTTCTTGAGGCCAGGCAAAGCAGGACCGCATGTTCGGCACGCTGAGCGAAAAACTCTCCGGCATCCTCTCGGGTCTGACCCGCAGGGGCGCGCTGACCGAGGACGACGTCAACGCCGCGCTGCGCGAGGTGCGCCGGGCGCTGCTCGAGGCCGATGTCGCGCTCGAGGTCGTCCGCTCCTTCACCGACAAGGTCCGCGAGCGCGCCGTCGGCGCCGAGGTGCTGAAATCGGTCACGCCCGGCCAGCAGGTCATCAAGATCGTCAACGACGCGCTGATCGAGACGCTCGGCGGCGAGGGCGAGGGCATCAGCTTCGATGCCGTGCCGCCCGTGCCGATCCTCATGGTCGGTCTGCAGGGCTCGGGCAAGACCACCTCGACGGCCAAGATCGCGAAGCGGCTGACCGATCGGGACAGGAAGAAGGTCCTGATGGCCTCGCTCGATACGCGCCGCCCGGCCGCGATGGAGCAGCTCGCCATCCTCGGCAAGCAGGTCGGCGTCGAGACGCTGCCGATCGTCGCGGGGCAGAGTGCCGTGCAGATCGCCCGCCGCGCCATCGAGGCCGGCAGGCTCGGCGGCTATGACGTCGTCATGCTCGACACCGCCGGCCGCGTCACCCTCGACGAGGCGCTGATGGCCGAGGTCGCCGAGGTCAAGGCGGCGACCAATCCGCACGAGGTGCTGCTCGTCGCCGACGCGCTGACCGGCCAGGACGCGGTCAACACCGCGCGGGCCTTCGACGGCCGCGTCGGCCTCACCGGCATCGTGCTGACCCGCATGGACGGCGACGGCCGCGGCGGCGCCGCGCTGTCGATGCGCGCCGTCACCGGCAAGCCGATCAAGCTCGTCGGCACCGGCGAGAAGACCGACGCGCTCGAGGATTTCCATCCCTCGCGCGTCGCGAACCGCATCCTCGGCATGGGCGACATCGTCGGCCTGGTCGAGAAGGCGGCGGCGACCGTCGACGCCGACAAGGCGCAGGAGCTGGCGCAGCGCCTCGCCAAGGGCAATTTCGATCTCGGCGACCTGCGCACCCAGCTCCAGCAGATGGAGAAGATGGGCGGTCTCGGCGGGCTGATGGGCATGCTGCCCGGCATGGCGCAGATGAAGAACCAGCTCGCCAACGCCAAGATGGACGACAAGGTCATCGCCCGTCAGATCGCGATCATCAATTCGATGACGCCGGCCGAGCGCCGCAATCCCGATCTGCTCAAGAACAGCCGCAAGAAGCGCATCGCCGCCGGCTCCGGCACCTCGCCCGAGGCGATCAACAAACTGCTCAAGATGCACCGCCAGATGGCGGACATGATGAAGCAGATGTCCCGCCAGAAGGGCGGCATGCTCGGTAAGCTCGGCAGCATGTTCGGCCTCGGCGGCGGCATGCCGGCCGGCATGCCAGACCCGTCGAAGATGGATCCCGCCCAGCTCGCCGAACTGCAGAAGCAGCTCGGCGCCGGCGGCGGAGTCCCTGGCCTCGGCGGCGGCCTGCCTTCGCTGCCCCCGGGCGGCTTCCCCGGTCTGCCCAAGGGCGTGACCCCGCCTGCCGGCATGATGCCCAAGCTTCCGGGACTGGGCGGCGGCCTGCCCGGGCTCGGCGGCAACCCGTTCGGGGGGAAGAAGAAGTGAATTGTTCCTCCGCGCTCGGGCGGGACGTCATGGGCGACCTCGTGTCGACCATCCACGTCTTCACCGCTCGAGGGCGGCGTTCAAGACGTGGATGCCCGGGACAAGCCCGAGCATGACGGTGAAACCCGGTCGTTGAGGCCGATCAAGTGAAGCAAGACTGAAGGAAGAAGACCATGTCCCTGAAGATCCGCCTGACCCGTGGTGGCGCCAAGAAGCGCCCGTACTACCGCATCGTCGTCGCCGACGCCCGCTCGCCGCGCGATGGCCGCTTCATCGAGAAGATCGGCGCCTATGACCCGATGAAGGCCAAGGACTCGCCGGAGCGCGTCGTGCTCGACCTCGAGAAGGCTAAGGCCTGGCTCGCCAAGGGCGCCCAGCCGACCGACCGCGTCCTGCGCTTCCTCGACGCCGCCGGCCTGCTGAAGCGCCCGGCCCGCAACAACCCGAACAAGGCAGTTCCCGGCGAGAAGGCCAAGGAGCGTGCCGAGAAGAAGGCCGAGAAGGCCGCCGCCCCGGCCGAAGCCGCGGCCGAGTGAGCCTGATGCGGGGCGATTGTCTTTCCGGGGCTGGCCGCAGGCCAGAGCCCGGAACCCAGAACCGTTGCGGTTATGGAATGGGGCGGTCGCATCGCTTCGCGCTCATTAGCGTCAGTGCTTCTGGATTCCGGGCTCATCGCTGCGCGATGCCCCGGAATGACGTGAACTGACATGAGCGACGACCTCGTCCTGCTCGGCATCGTCGGCGCGCCGCATGGCGTCCGCGGCGAGGTCCGGATCAAGACCTTCACCGCCGATCCGCTGGCGCTCGCCGAATACGGCCCGCTCGTCGACGAGAAGGGCCGGCGTTTCGAGATCGCCGAGATCAGGCCCGCCAAGGAAGTTGTCGTCGCCCGGCTCAAGGGCGTGACCAGCCGCGAGGCGGCCGAGCTGCTCAACGGCGTCAAGCTCCATATCGAGCGCTCGCGCCTGCCGGCGCCCGAGGACGAGGACGAGTTCCTGCAGGCTGATCTCGTCGGCTGCTCGGTCATCGGCCCTGACGGAGCCGTGCTCGGCACCGTCACCGCCGTCGCCAATTACGGCGCCGGCGACCTCATCGACATCGAGACGCCGGATGGCCGCTCGGTGCTGATGCCCTTCACCAAGGCCTTCGCGCCGCGCATCGACATCGCGGCCAAGCGTATCGAGGCCCTGCCTCCGGCCGGATTGTTCGAGGATGACGATGCTGCCTGAGACGCCGGCCAGGGCGCTGATCTTCGACATGGACGGCACCATCGTCGACAATATGCGCTACCATGACGACGCTTGGGAGGTCTGGTACCGCAAATACGGCCTGCCCTTCGAGCGCGCGACCTTCTCGGCACGCACCGCCGGCATGGCGATCTCCGACATCATCGGCCCGCATTTCCCCGGCGCCGACGCGGCCGAGCTCGACCGGCTCGCCGAGGAGAAGGAAGGCCTCTACCGCGAGACCTACGGCCCGCTCGTCGCGCCGGTGGGCGGTCTGATCGACCTGCTCGACCGGGCGCATCAGCATGGCGTGCCGATGGCGGTCGGTACCGCCGCGGCCCCGCCGAACATCGCGCTGATCCTCGACACGCTCTCCTTGCGCGAGCGCTTTGCCACCATCGTCTCGCCGAGCCAGGGCTTTCGCGGCAAGCCGCATCCCGACATGTTCCTGGCGGCGGCCGAGCGCATGGGCGTCGCCCCGGCCGACTGCATCGTCTTCGAGGACGCGCCGAACGGCGTCGAGGCGGCCCGCCGGGCCGGCATGCGCGCCGTCGCGGTGCTGACCATGCTGCCGGCCGAGGCCTTCGCCGCCTTCGACAACGTCGTCGCCAGCGTCGGCGACTATGCGAGGCTGGACGGGCATCCGGCGCTCGCCTTCGCCTGAAATCTCTGCATTCAAACCAGGCGCCCGTCATCCCGGACACGCAGCGTAGCTGCGCTGATCCGGGATCCATGCCAGAACGCTCATCCATGCAGCTTCAGACGTGGATCCGGGCCTGCGCTGCGCTTGCCCGGGATGACCCGGATCAGATCGAGAGTGACCGAGCAGGCCATGACCTTCCGCGCCAGCGTCCTCACCCTCTATCCCGAGATGTTTCCCGGTCCGCTCGGCCATTCGCTGGCGGGCGAGGGCCTGCGCGGCGGGCTCTGGTCGCTGGAGACGCATCAGATCCGCGAGCATGGCATCGGCCGCCATCTCAAGGTCGACGACAGCCCGGCCGGCGGCGGCGCCGGGATGGTGCTGCGCTGCGACGTGCTGGCGGCGGCGATCGATGCGGCGGTTCCGGCCGATGATACCCGCCCGCGCCTCTTGATGTCGCCGCGCGGGCGGCCGCTCAGCCAGCTCATGGTCCGCGATTTCGTCGCCGGCGCAGGCGTGGTCATCGTCTGCGGCCGCTTCGAGGGCGTCGACGAGCGGGTGATCGAGGGGCGGGGCCTCACCGAGGTCTCGATCGGAGACTACATCCTCTCCGGCGGCGAAATGGCGGCGCTGGTGCTGCTCGACGCCTGCGTGCGCCTGATCCCCGGCGTGATGGGCAAGGAAGCCTCCGGCGCCGAGGAGAGCTTCGAGAACGGGCTGCTCGAATACCCGCACTACACCCGCCCGCGCGAATGGGAGGGCAGGGGCCTGCCCGAGGCGCTGCTCTCCGGCGACCATGCCCGCATCGCGAGATGGCGGCGCGAGCAGGCTGAGAGGCTCACGCGCGAGAGAAGGCCGGATTTGCTAGGCGACGATCAAGAAAAGCAGGTCGTCCCGAACGAGCCACGACAGCGGCGCTGATCCGGGCCCCATGCCTGAGCTGGAATCGGAGAGGCTCAGGCATGAGGCCCGATTCCACGCTACGCTTCGCCCATGACGACTGCATGCACTGGTTGCGGGGCTAGGGATAGCTCGTCACCGGCAGGCTCTCGCCGAGCCAGCCCTTGTCCCTGGGATTGCCGAGCAGGCCGCCGCGAACGTCGATCAGGTCCTTCCAGCCGCGCGCAGTCAGCGTCTTCTGCAAGGTCGACGTTCGATTGCCGGTCCGGCAGATCAGCGCGATCGGCTTGCCGGGATGGTCGAGCTTCAGCGCCGCGAGCCTGACCTCGAAGCCGCTGCCGGTCATGTCGAGCTTGATCGCGCCGTCCGGCACGCCGGTGTCGGTCCATTCCTCCGGCGTACGGATATCGACGAGGACGAGCTTGCCGGCCTTGGCCGCCTCATGCGCCTCGCGGACGGGGAGCGAGGGCAAGGCGGACTGCGCCAGTGCTGGCCCGACGAGGGCAAGCGTGGCAAGGCTCAGCAGGAAGGAGCGGCGATCCATGCCGCAAGCGCTAGCCTGTTGGCGCGCTTGCGGCAATTCACAAGTCGATGCGTCTCAGCGCAATTCGGCGCAGAAGCGCTGGATGCGGCGGCAGGCCTCTTCCAGCTTCTCGTCCGAGGTGGCGTAGGAGATGCGGAAGTTCGGGCCGAGGCCGAAGGAGGAGCCGTGCACGGCGGCGACGGCTTCGGCTTCGAGCAGGCCGAGCACCAGGTCCTCGTCGGTCTCGATCACCTTGCCGTTCGGCAGCTTTTTGCCGATCAGCTCCGAGCAGTCGGGATAGACGTAGAAGGCGCCTTCCGGCGTCGGGCACTTCAGCCCGCGGGTCTGGTTCAGCATCGAGACGACGAGGTCGCGCCGGCGCTCGAACGCCTTCTTGAACACCGGCAGATGGTCCTGCGGGCCGTCCAGCGCCTCGACCGCGGCCCATTGCGAGATCGCCGAGGTGCCCGAGGTCTGCTGGCCCTGGACCAGGTCCATGGCGTTGATCAGCTGCTGCGGTCCCGCCGCATAGCCGATGCGCCAGCCGGTCATCGCATAGGCCTTGGAGACGCCGTTCATCGTCAGCGTGCGCTCGTAGAGCGCGGGCTCGACCTGGGCCGGGGTGACGAACTTGAAGTCGCCATAGACCAGGTGCTCGTACATGTCGTCGGTCAGCACCCAGACATGCGGATGGCGCAGCAGCACGTCGGTCAGCGCCTTCATCTCGGCATGGGTATAGGCGGCGCCCGACGGGTTCGAGGGCGAGTTCAGGATCAGCCACTTCGTCTTCGGCGTGATCGCGGCCTCGAGATCGGCCGGCTGGAGCTTGAAGTTGTTCTCGAGCTTGGCCTCGCAGAAGGTCGGCGTCCCGCCGCAGAGCGCGACCATCTCGGGATAGCTGACCCAGTAGGGCGCGACGCAGATCACCTCGTCGCCCGGGTTCAGCGTGGCGAGCAGCGCGTTGTAGATGACGTGCTTGCCGCCGGTGGAGACGATGGTCTGGCTCGGCTTGTAGTCGAGCCCGTTCTCGCGCTTGAGCTTGCGGGTGATCGCCTCGCGCAGCTGCGGGATGCCGGGCACCGGCGTGTACTTGGTCTCGCCGCGGCGGATGGCGGCGATCGCCGCCTCCTTGATATGGTCCGGCGTGTCGAAATCGGGTTCGCCCACGGAGAGCGAGATCACGTCCTTGCCCTGCGCTTTCAGGTCGCGCGCCTTCTGCGTGATGGTGATGGTCGCAGACGGCTTCACGCGCTTCAGGGCGTCGGCAAGGAAAGCCATGGGTCCAGGTCTCCGGGAGGGCAAAGGCGCCCCGCGCGGGCGCGGGGCGTGGTTTAGGGCCCCCGCGCGGCCACTGCAAGCGACAGTGCTTGATGTCCGCCAGAAACGACAGGAATGACAGCGAGGCTGGCGATCAGGCAGCCTCGCGCAGACGCTCCCGGCGGCGCAGCACAGTCGCGACGGCGCCGGCGCTCCAGCGCGGCCGCCCGAAGCAGGGAAAGCCGCGGCGGTTGAGGCGGCGGGCGATGTCGGCCGGGTCGGTGATGCCGGCACCGGCGAACTGGTCGATCAGCGCGCCGGCGGCCTCCAGGAAGATGGCGAGCAGCGCCCGGTCGATGTCGCGGCCGGCCTTGTCGGCTGCAGGCATCCTGTCAACGGATGCCCAGGCCATAGCTCGGCTCGACCCCGTTCGGCGAGATCAGCACGGCATTGGGATGGCCGCCCTCGGAGAGGGCGAAGCGGACCGCCTCCTTCTGGTTGCGGAAGATGCCTTCGCTTCCCTCGAGATCCCGCGCGACCCAGAAGCCGCGGCTGGACTGGCCGACCAGGAAGAGATGACTCTCGCCGGCGAGCGGCAGCGGCTTGAACTGTCCCATGGCGGCGGCCTCAGTTCGGCAGGGCGAGCCAGGCGCGCAGGCCGATGAAGGCGCCGGTAGCCAGCGCGAACACGGCGAGCGCGACCATCTCGGCACAGAGGATCCCGACGACCGGGCGACGGCTGGCGACGCTGTCATAGACGGCGCGGGCGCGGCGCTGCTGGCTGGTGCGGAATAGGGCATTGCCTTCCTGCAGGCGCTCGACGTCTCGGTGCAGCGCCTGAAGCGGGCGGGCTTCTCCGCCTGACCCGGCTAGGGAATTTGCCCCGGCTGCAGAAGCTTGGGCATGAATCCGGCAGCCAGCAGCAGCATCTTCTGACGAGCCGACACGTCGTCCGGGCCGCGGCGGAAGTTGATCCTGTGCACATACATCCACCCGAGTTGCATCGGTGTTTGCCGGCGCAGGCGCGAAAGCCACGGCGTGGCATCATGCTCCGTCACGACGGTCCCGCCGCCCATGATCGAATAATATCGTCCGAGCGTTCGGCCATATTGCGCGTTGTCTCGCTGGGCTCTGGGAAGCGCGCGTGCATAGGACCGGTCGATGTGGTCGAACACTTTCGATCCGGGATTGCGGAGCCAGTGGCCGACCTCGTGCGCGGCAGCGAACTGCCCGGTTTTCCCGCCGATTCCGCGCGCCCTGCCGGCCGTGAAATTGTGCTCTCCGTACTGGATGCTCTCATCCGTGATGCGGGTCATCCGGTCCCGGAAGGTCGCGCCCGGATTGGCCAGATGCGCGACCTCGATGATGGCGTGGCTATCCGCACCGGGGGGCTGCAGATCGATTTCGAGCACACCGGCGACATGTGCCGGCACTCTCGGATCGCCGATCAGTTGCCGGAAGTCGGCGTCGCTCAAGCTGTCTCCGTTTTCGGTGGGGAGGAACACCATCTGGTTGTTCCAGACCGTCTCGACGATGCTCTTGAAGCGCCGGGTGAACTCCCGCCATTCGCCGACGAGCCAGCTGCGGCAGGGGACGGGTTGGCCGCCGGCGTCGACGACACTGCCGCGTTTGAAGTCGGCCTCGCTCGCGGCCAGGTGAGACGGGGGGAGCGGCCCCCGGGGCGATCCCGGACGTTTGGCTGCATGGGAGCTTCTGGCCCACGCCGTGGAGGGATCGAGGGGTATAAGCGTCACTTTCAGCCTGATGCGAAGCTGCGCAGGTTGTCCGACCCGTGCGCGGTCGAAAAACGAGTCGTAATTCGGCTCGAGGATGAAGGGCCGGATCGCCATTTGGGCACCTGCGCTCTTGGAGCAGATTGGAGCGAGAAAATTCGCTCGCGGCACGGCTGTCCGCGCCAGCCTAGCAGCAGCGATGCAATATCGCCAGGCTGAGCGCCTGGAAAGCTCCAGGCGGCTGGACGAAATCGGGCGTTGCCCCTAATCCTGCCGCGAAAGCCCGTCTCCCAAGCGGGCTGCCGGGAGGAAATTCATGTCGCTGACCCGTCGTTCCACGCTCGGCCTCGTCGCCGGCGCCGTCTTCGCTCCGGCCATCGTCCGGGCGCAGGGCTATCCGTCGAAGCCGATCACCCTGGTCGTGCCCTATCCGGCGGGCGGGCCGACCGACGCGATCGCGCGCTTCGTCGCCCAGGATCTCTCGACCTCGATCGGCCAGAACGTCGTGGTCGACAACCGGGCCGGCGCCTCGGGCGCGGTCGGCACCCGCGCGGTCGCCAAGGCCGAGCCGGACGGCCACACCTTCGTCTTCGGCAACAACCAGACGCATGGGAACAACATGTTCCTGCTGAAGGAGCCCGGCTACGACGCGGTCAAGGATTTTGCCCCGGTCTGCGGCGTCGGCGCCTTCGAGCACGCCTTCGTCGTGCGCAACGACCTGCCGGCCAAGAGCATCAAGGAGCTGATCGCGCTCGCCAAGGCCGATCCGGGCAAGCTCAATTACGGCTCGACCGGCGTCGGCTCGGGTTCACACCTCGCCATGGAGCTGTTCATGCAGCGCACCGGCATCAGGATGACGCATGTGCCGTTCAGGGGCGCGGCGCCGCTGGTGCAGGAGATCATCGGCGGGCGCATCGACATCGCCAACTCGACGCTGCCCTCGGTGCTGGAGCAGATCAATGCCGGCACCCTTCGCGCGATCGCGCTGGCGAGCCCGGAGCGCAACCCGCGCGCCAAGGACATTCCGACGCTCCGCGAGCAGGGGGTCTCGAATGCCGACGCCGACAGCTGGGCCGCCTTCTTCGCCCCGGCCGCGACCCCCGCGCCGGTGCTGGAGACGTTGTCGAAGGCGGTGATGGCCTCGATCGCCAAGCCTGCCGTCACCGAGCAGATCCTCAAGCTCGGCTTCACCCTCAAGGTCCGCGACCCCGCCGCCTTCCGGCCCTACCATCAGCAGGAGATTGCGACCTGGGAGAAGATCATCAAGGAGGCCGGCGTCAAGCCGGAGTGATCCGCGGCCGCCGTCATTATCGGACGGAGCGAAGCGGAGATCCGAGAAGCTCGGACACGTCGGGACGCCTCCTCGTCCCGAGATGGTCGGCGCGAGACCGACCATGACGACCCTGTATGCGGAGACCCGCCCATGAACCTGATGCCCAAGCTCGCCGCGCGCGCCGAGGCCGGCCGCCCCGTCCGCTGCGCCTTGGTCGGGGCGGGCAAGTTCGGCTCGATGTTCCTGTCGCAGGTTCCGCACATCGAGGGGCTGGAGGTCGCGGCGATCGCCGATCTCGATCCCGAGCGGGCGCGCCAGGCCTGCCGCACCGTCGGCTGGGACGAGGCCCGCATCGCCGCCACCCGCTTCGTCGACAGCGGCGTCGCGGCGGCGGAGCTGGACGGCGTCGAGGTGGTGATCGAGGCGACCGGGCATCCCGCCGCCGGCGCTCGCCACGCCCTCGCCGCGATCGCGGCCGGGCGCCATGTCGTGATGGTCAATGTCGAGGCCGACGTCCTGGTCGGCCCCGTCCTCGCCGCGAAGGCCAGGGCGGCGGGGGTGGTCTATTCGATGGCCTATGGCGACCAGCCGGCGCTCGTCGCCGAGATGGTCGACTGGGCGCGCGCCGCCGGCTTCACCGTCGCGGCCGCCGGCAAGGGCACCAAATACCTGCCGGCCTATCACCGCGTCACGCCGGACGAGGTCTGGAGCCATTACGGGCTTGCGCCGGAGGCGGCGAAGGCCGCGGGCATGAACCCGCAAATGTTCAACTCCTTCCTCGACGGCACCAAATCGGCGATCGAGATGGCGGCGATCGCCAATGCCTGCGGGCTCGACGTTCCGGAGGATGGCCTCGCCTTTCCGCCCTGCGGCGTCGACGACCTCGCTCATGTGCTGCGGCCGAGGGCGGCCGGCGGGCAGCTCGAGCGCGACGGCATGGTCGAGGTCGTCTCCTCGCTGGAGCGGGACGGCCGGCCGGTCTTCCGCGATCTGCGCTGGGGCGTCTATGTCGTGCTGAAGGCGCCGAATCCCTATGCCGCGGCCTGCTTCAGGCAATACGGCCTGCCGACCGATTCGACCGGTCTCTATGCGGCGATGTACAAGCCCTTCCACCTGATCGGGCTCGAGCTCTCGATCTCGGTGCTGAACGCGGCGCTGCGCGGCGAGCCCACGGGCGCGACCCGTTTCTGGCGCGGCGATGCGGTCGCCACCGCCAAGCGCGACCTACGGGCCGGCGAGATGCTCGACGGCGAGGGCGGCTACACCGTCTATGGCAAGCTGATGCCGGCGGCCGCCAGCCGCGCGGCGAAGGCGCTGCCGATCGGGCTCGCCCATGGCGTGAGATTGACGCGCGACGTCGCAGCCGGCGCCGTGGTCACCAATGCCGACGTCACGCTCGATGGGACGTCGCAGGTCGTCTCACTTCGGCGTGAGCTCGAAGCAACCGGAGCCTGAATCGTGCATTCTCCCTGAAGCGGGGTTTGCACGGGACCTCCTCTGTCTTTCCGGGGCTTCGCCTTGCCCGATCGGGCTCAACTTGTCGCGCGTCGCTCCTTGCCGACACTGTTCATGGGTTCCGGGCTCAGGCCTTCGGCCTGCCCCGGAATGACCGAGGCGGGGCTGCGCAAAGTCTCGAAGGGGCCCGCCGGCGCCGATCACCATCAGGAGATGCCGATGCGTTTCGTTCTCGCTGCAGCTCTCGCGCTCGGGCTCGCCGTCCCTGCAGCGGCCCAGCAGCGCTACCCGTCGAGCGCCGGCGAGCTCGCGATCGAGACGGTGGCGAGCGGGCTGGAGCATCCCTGGGGCCTCGCCTTCCTGCCGGACGGGCGCATGTTGGTGACGGAGCGGCCAGGCCGGCTGCGGCTGGTCGGCAGCGACGGCAAACTCTCGGCGCCGATCTCGGGCGTGCCCAATGTCGTGGCGCGCGGGCAGGGCGGCCTGCTCGACGTCGTGCTCGACCCGAATTTCGCGCAGAACCGCTATCTCTACCTCTCCTTCGCCGAGCCGCGCGCCAACGGCAACGGCACCAGTGTCGCCCGGGCCCGGCTGAGCGCCCACGGCAACGCGCTGGAGGGGCTGAGCGTGATCTTCCGGCAGATGCCGACGATCGCGAGCAACATGCATTTCGGCTCGCGGCTGGTCTTCGACCGCGCCGGCGCGCTCTTCGTCACGGTCGGCGACCGCTATAGCCAGCGCGACCAGGCGCAGAACCCGGAGAACCATATCGGTAAGGTCCTCCGCATCCGGCCGGAGGGTGGCGCGGCCGACGGCAATCCGAGAAAGCCCGGCTGGCAGCCTGAGATCTGGTCGATCGGCCATCGCAATGTCCAGGGAGCGGCTCTCCACCCGCAGACCGGCCAGCTCTGGACAGCCGAGCACGGCGCGCGGGGGGGCGACGAGATCAACGCGCCCAAGGCGGGCCGCAACTATGGCTGGCCGGTCATCACCTATGGCATCGACTATTCCGGCGTGAAGATCGGCGAGGGCACGAGCAAGCCCGGCATGGAGCAGCCGCTGTTCTACTGGGACCCGTCGATCGCACCCTCCGGCGCCGCCTTCTACACCGGCGCGGCATGGCCGGCCTGGAAGAACTCCCTCTTCGTCGGCGCGCTCGCCGGCCAGCTGCTGGCCCGGCTCTCGACCGATGGCGAGAAGGTCACCGGCGAGGAGCGCCTGCTCAGCAATCTCGGCGAGCGCATCCGCGACGTCCGGCAGGGGCCGGACGGCTTTCTTTACCTTCTCACCGACGATTCCAGCGGCAAGATCCTGCGGCTCCGGCCGGCGCGCTGAGGCTCACGGCCCGCAATCCCATTCGCGCTCGACGACATAGACCTTGCGGGTCGCGAGCTGCCCGCGTGTGTCGTAGAGGTCGCCGACATAGTATTCCGTGCCGGCCGCGTCGCGCACGCTGCGTTCGACCTGCAGCGACCAGCCATAGCCGACCCGGTTTCCGCTCCGCCAATCGCGATGGGGATCGTCCGGCGAGGCCGAGGCGAGGATGCGGGCCCGCGCGTCGCCCGGCGCGCAGGTCGGGCCGGCAAGGGCCGCGCCGGAGAGGGCGGCGAGGCAGAGGGCGAGCGTCGTCGGCTTGAGCAAGGCGGGTATCCTTCGGGCAGGCCGGATCGAATCAGGTGATCGCGGCGAGCCGGGTGTCGAGCGACAGAACAAGGCACCAATGTGGCTCGAAATCGGCTCCGAGCGGCCAGATCTGCTCCGCGAAGATGGTCAGCATCGCGCCCTGATAGCGCTCGAACCAATCGCGCCGGCACAGCACGAACTTGGTCGCCCCGACGATCGTCTCCCGGTCGATCACGCAGAGGGGGACCATGCCGGGATTGGCGGCGAGATAGTCCTGAACCGCGACCATCAGTGTCGGGTAGCCGGGGTGCAGCATGTCGTCGAGCACGATCAGCCCGCCCTCGGCCAGGCAGGCGGTGGCGAGCGCGAGGTCCTTGCTCAGCGCCGCGCGCGAATGCTCGCCGTCGATGTGGATGAAGCGCAGCCTCTCGCCGCGGGCATGGCCGATCAGCTCGGCCGGCCCCATCGCTCCGGCATCGGCCTTGATGGTGCGGCGGCGCTCGGGGGCGATGCCGTGCTTCAGGCAGTTGGCCTCGAAACGGTCCTTCACCTCGGGGTTCGGCCATTCGAAGATGTCGATGCCGAGTGCGATCTCGCCGGGCTCGAGCGCATGGGCCAGGGCGATGAAGAAGCGGCCCTCGAAGGCGCCGATCTCGGCGATCGGCCCGGCGACGCCTTCTTCCGTCTGCAACCGCAGCAGCCGGGCGCAGATCGCCGCCGCGAAGCGCGAGGACATGCCGACGACGCGCTCATAGCCCTCGGCGAGATAGGTCTCGACGGCGGGGTGGCCGGAATGCGGGACCGGCGCCATCGCTCAGGCCTTGGCGTGGAAGATGAAGAAGGCGCCGGCGGCGATCAGCGAAAAGCCGACGGCATGGCTCCAGGTCAGCTGCTCCTTGAGCCAGAAGACGGAAAAGCCGGCGAAGACGCACAGCGTGATCACCTCCTGCATGGTCTTCAGCTCGGCGGCCGAATAGACCCCCGAGCCGATGCGGTTCGCCGGAACGGCGAGCGAATACTCCGGCAGCGCGATCATCCAGCTCGCCATGATCGCCATCCAGATCGCCGAGCTCTTGTAGGAGAGGTGGCCGTACCAGGCGAAGGTCATGAACACGTTCGAGCCGATCAGCATGCCGATCGGCAAGAGATGGGCGGTGCTGAGGGCGGGCATGGCGGGTTCCCGGCAGGGGTGGTTCGGAAGGATGGATGGCTCAGCCGTAGCGCAGCTTCATCGTCAGGATGACCAGGACCAGCGCCAGCGTCACCGAATTGGCGCCGATCAGCGGCCAGGATGCGATCAGCACGCCATAGACCAGCCAGAGCACGATGCCAGTGGCGAACAGCGCCTGCGTCCACAGCGAAATGCCGCTGGTGTCGCGCGTGCGGATCGTGTGCCAGGCCTGCGGCAGCCAGCACAAGGTGGTGAGCAGGGCGGCGCAGAAGCCGAGCGCTTCGGTGGCGGCGGTGGGCATTGGGGCCTGGCGGCGAATCGTTCGGAGGAGCGCAGACATAGCGGGTTTCGGCGCCGGGCGCGCCCGGCTTCGTGGTTAACCTCCCTTAAGCACCTCGCCCTAGTTTTGCATCAATCCTGCGATTCGGTGGACTTATGCGCACATTGATCCTGGCCCTGCCCCTCGTTCTCGCCGCCGCGACCAGCGCGCGTGCCGACTTCGACTCCTGCGTCGCGGGGCTGCGCTCGGCCGCGGCCGCCAAGGGCGTCTCCGGCGCCACCTTCGACCGCGCCATGGCGGGCGTCACGCCCGACATGAAGGTGATCGAGGCGATGAACAACCAGCCGGAGTTCAAGACGCCGATCTGGGACTATCTCGGCACGCTGGTCGACGACGAGAAGGTCGCCGAAGGTCGCTCGATGATGCGCCAGCATGCCTCGACGCTCGCCGCCGCCGAGCAGCGCTTCGGCGTCGACCGCCACACCATCGCCGCGGTATGGGGCGTCGAGAGCGATTTCGGCAAGGCGCGAGGCAAGATGCCGCTGGTGCAGGCGCTCTCGACCGGGGCCTGCCTGGCGCCGCGCCGCAACGCCTTCTTCAAGGGCGAGCTGATCGCGACGCTGCAGATCATCCAGCGTGGCGATGTCCGCCCTGAGCGGCTTTTCGGCTCCTGGGCCGGCGCCTTCGGCCACACCCAGTTCATCCCCTCGACCTATTTGCGCCTTGCGGTCGACGGCGATGGCGACGGCCGCCGCGACCTCGTCGACTCGATCCCCGATGCGCTGCATTCGACGGCGAACTTCATGGACAAGGCCGGCTGGGTCACCGGCGCCGGCTGGGGCTATGAGGTGCGCGTGCCCGACGGCTATTCCGGCCCGAGCGGCCGCAATCCGAAGCAGCCGGTCTCGTCCTGGGCCGCGCGCGGCATCGTCAAGTTCGACGGCTCGGCGCTGACCGGCTCCGGCAATGCCGGCCTCCTGATGCCGGCCGGCCGCAGCGGACCGGCCTTCCTGGTCTTCAAGAACTATGACGCGGCCTACAGCTACAACGGCGCGGATTCCTACGCTCTGGCGATTTCGCTCCTGTCCGACCGTCTGCGCGGCCGGCCGGGCGTGCAGGGGCAGTGGCCGACCGACGACCTGCCGCTCTCGCGCGAGCAGCGCCGCGAATTGCAGCGCCTGCTGATCCAGCGCGGCTACAATGTCGGCGAGCCGGACGGCGCCGTCGGCGCGCTGACACGGGCGGCGATCAAGGAGGTCGAGGCGCGGATCGGTATGCCGCAGACCGGCCGCCCCGGCGAGAAGGTGCTGCGCGCGCTGAAAAGCGGGCGCGTCTGAGCGGGGGACCCCGTCAGAGCCCGAGGAAACGCCGCACCGGCTCGGGCCCATCCTCGGCGATGAGCCTCGTCCAGTGCCCGCAACTCTGGACGCGGCCCTCGGCGACGAAGGCGAAGAGGTCGGCTGTGTCGGCCGCGTCCTCCGGCGTGTGCAGCGTCATCAGCACTGTCAGGCCATGAGCGCGCCGCAGTGCGTCGACGCGGCCGATCATGTCCCGCCGCAGCCCGGGATCGAGCGCTCCGAAGGGCTCGTCGAGCAGCATCAGCGGCTTGCCGCGCAACAGGGCGCGGGCGATTGCGACGCGCTGGCGCTGGCCGCCGGAGAGCTCCGCCGGAAAGCGCGCCGCGAGATCGGCGAGGCCGACCTCTGCCAGCGCCGCTGCCACCCGATCTCTCTCGCCCGCATCGAGCCGCAATGACGGCTTGAGGCCGAGCGCGACGTTCTGCGCCGCCGTCAGGTGCGGGAAGAGATTGTGATCCTGGAACAGGATCGAGGCCGGACGCGCCGCCGGCGGCAGCGGCAGCAGATCCTGGCCGGCGAAGCGCAGGCGGCCGGCACTCGGTCGCTCGAAGCCGGCAATGGCGTGCAGCAGCGTGGTCTTGCCGCCGCCGGAGGGGCCGATCACGGCGCAGAGCGCCCCGGCCGGGACCGTAAGGTCGTATTGCGCCGTGAAGTCCGGATAGTGCAGCGCGAGGCGCTCGATCTCAAGCATGGCGCCGGCTCCAGCGTTGCGCCAGCCAGGCGAGGCAGCCGGCCGACAGGACGAGCAGCAGAGCGAGCGCGCCGGCTTCGTCGGTCCGGTAGGCGCCGAGGCGGTTCGCCAGCAGATAGGGCAGGGTCGTAAGGTCGCCGCCGCCAAACAGGGCGACAACGCCGAAATCGCCGAGCGAGAGCGCGGCGGCGAAGGCGAAGGCGGCACCGAGCGCGCCGCGCAGCGCCGGCCATTCGACCAGGACGAGCCGGTTCCAGCCCTGCAGGCCGAGACTGTCGGCGAGCCGGCCGTAGCGCGCGGCGCCGGTGGCTAAAACCGGCCACAGCAGGCGATAGGCAAAGGGCAGCGCCATCAGGGCGTTGACCAGCGGCACCAGGCCGAGGCCGAGCAGGGCCGGATCCGCCAGCCCGCGCAGCAGGGCATAGAGGCCGGCGACGAAGGCGAAGGGCGGCAGGCCGAGCATGGCGAAGGCGGCGAGGTCCGGCAGGCGCGTGCCCCGCGGGCTGCTGCGCGCGGCGCTGGCGAGCAGCAGGGCGAGCAGGCAGGCGGCGAGGCCGGCGCCGGCGGCGATCACGGCGCTCGTCGCGGCAGCCCTGGCAACCTCCGCCGAGGCGAGCAGCGGCAGCGCTGCAAGCCCGCTCGCGACGCTCAGCAGCGGCGGGGCGATCAGGGCGATCGACAGCAGGAGGACGAAGCCGTCAGGACCCCGCAGCGCGCCGGCGTCGGGCCGGGACGCCTGGCGGTCCGCGGCCGCCTCGTCGCGGATCGGCGGGGTCAGCGCCGCCAGCCCGGCCGCCAGGCCGAGGCAGAGCGCGAGTTGCAGGGCTGCCAGCGCGGCGGCGCGGGTGAAATCGGCCTCGAAGCGGACGGCCTCGTAGATCGCGACCTCGAGCGTGGCATTGGCCGGCCCGCCGCCGAGGGCGAGCACGATGGCGAAGCTGGTGAAGCAGAGCAGGAAGACCAGCACAGCGAGAGCGGGCGCTTCGCGCCGGATCAGCGGCCAGTCGAGATGCCGGAAGCAGTCCACCGCCGAGAAACCGAGCGCCGCCGCGAGGCGCAGGCGTTCACCGGGCTCGCGCTCGAAGGCATGGAGCAGGGCGCGCGCCACCAGCGGCGCGTTCATGACGAGGTGGGCGAGGACGATGCCGTGCAGACCGTAGATCGAGGGCGCCTGGAGGCCGAGGCTGCCCGACAATGTGCCGAGCAGACCGGAGCGGCCATAGATGGCGACGATGCCGAAGGCGATCACGATGGTGGGCGCGACGGCGGCGGAGGCGAGCAGCGCGAGCAGGAGATCGCGGCCGGGAAAGCGGCGGCGCAGCAGCGCCAGCGCCAGCGCGGTGCCGACCGGGAGCGAGAGCAGCGTCGACAGCCCCGCCTGCACGGCCGCGGAGGCCGCGATATGCTGGAGATAGGGGCCGAGCGGGGCTGGCGTCGCCGCGCCCGAGCCGGCTCCTGCCAGCCCGAGCAGCGAGCCGCAGACCAGAGCGAGGATGGCGAGCGCAGTGAGCCTGGCCGGGTGGAGCACGATCTCAGCGGGTGGTCGCTGCAAGCCAGGCATCGATGAAGGCGCGGCGCTGGCTGCGCACCGTCTCGGGCGCGATCAGCAGCGTCTTCTCCGGCCGGATCACCTCGGTGAAGGCGGCGGGCAGTCCTGCGGCCGGCCGCTTCGCCGGCATCATCCAGTTGCCCTCGGGGATGAGCGCCTGGAAGGTGTCGGAGAGCATGAAGGCGAGGAAGCGCTGCGCCAACTCCGGCTGCCTGGTCGTGCGGACGACACCGGCGAGCTCGACATGGAGATAGTGGCCCTCGGCGAAGGCCGCGGCCTTGTACTGCGTCTTCTTCTCGACGCTGAGATGATAGGCCGGCGAGGTCGCGTAGGAGAGCACCATCTCGGCCTCGCCCTTGAGGAACAGGCCATAGGCCTCCGACCAGCCCTTGGTGAAGGTGACGATGCGCGGCTTGAGCTTGGTCCAGGCCTCGTCGGCATGCTCGCCATAGACCGCCCGCATCCAGAGCAGGAAGCCGAGGCCAGGCGCGCTGGTGCGCGGATCCTGCAGGACCAGCGTCGGCCCCTTGGGATCGTCGACGAGCTGCTTCAGGCTCTGCGGCGGAACGGCGAGCCTGGTCGAGTCGTAGATGAAGGCGAGATGCCCCCAGTCGAAGGGCAGAAGGAGATCGTCGTGCCAGGGCATCGGCAGGTTGAGGGCGGTGCTGTCCTGGCCGTGCGGCCGGAACAGGCCGGTGGCCCGGGCCTCGGCGGCGAGGTTCATGTCGAGGCCGAGGACGAGATCGGCCATGGTCGTCTCGCCTTCGAGCTTCAGGCGGGCGAGCAGCGACCCGGCATCGTCGCTCGCGACCCAGCGCAGCGAGCAGCCGCACTGCGCCTCGAAGGCGTCCTTCACCTTGCCGCCGGGGCCGTATTTCCCGGTCAAGGAAGTGTAGGTGTAGACGGTCAGTACGGGCCTGTCCTGAGCCGCGGCCGGAGCTGCCAGCAGAAGCAACGTGAGCGCGGCGACGAGCGAGCCTGTCCGGCGGTTCAGCAACCTCATCACATCCCCTCGGGGCTCGACGGCTGACCGCGACGGGAGGGGACGTCGTCCGCTGCAGGATAGCGGTGCTCAATCCCTCCGCCGGCACGATCCGGATCAGGTTCTTCGGGTCGAGGCGCCGCTCGCGCCCCTCTCAGCCCGGTTGCGGGCACCCCGTTGAGACGCTTCACGGATAGGCGGCCGGGACGGCCGAGTCCAGCCTGCCGCTTGCGTCGCGAGCGATCCGCCCGTAGTCAGCCCCGCGAGGGGCCGCTTGCCCCGCGACAGACAGCTCCCGCGAGGCTTCCCATGGCGAACCACAAGCTCCTGCTGCTCCCCGGCGACGGCATCGGCCCCGAGGTGATGGGGCAGGTCGAGAAGATCGTGTCCTGGTTCGAGCGGCAGGGCCTCGCCACCTTCTCGCTCGAGCGCGGCCTCGTCGGCGGCGCGGCCTATGACGCCCACGGGGCGGCGATCTCCGAAGGCGACATGAAGCTCGCCCGGGAAGCCGACGCCGTGCTGTTCGGCGCTGTCGGCGGGCCGAAATGGGCCGATGTGCCCTATCAGCATCGTCCCGAAGCCGGCCTGTTGCGCCTGCGCAAGGATCTCGGCCTGTTCGCGAACCTGCGTCCGGCGATCTGCTATCCGGCGCTGGCCTCGGCCTCGTCGCTGAAGCCGGAGGTGGTCGAAGGTCTCGACATCCTGATCGTGCGCGAGCTCACCGGCGGCGTCTATTTCGGCGAGCCGAAAGAGATCGTCACCCTGGAGGACGGCAGCAAGCGCGGCGTCGACACCCAGCTCTACACCACGCCCGAGATCGAGCGCATCTGCCGCGTCGCCTTCGAGCTGGCGCGCACCCGCCGCAACAAGGTTTCATCGGCCGAGAAGCACAACGTCATGAAGACCGGCGTGCTCTGGAAGCAGACGGTCACGGCCCTGCACGCCGCCGAGTACAAGGACGTCGAGCTCGAGCACGTCCTCGCCGACAACTGCGCCATGCAGCTGGTCCGCTGGCCGAAGCAGTACGACGTCATCGTCTGCGACAACCTCTTCGGCGACATCCTCTCCGACGTCGCGGCGATGCTGACCGGCTCGCTCGGCATGCTGCCCTCCGCCTCGCTCGGCGCCGAAGATCCGGCGACCGGCAAGCGCAAGGCGCTCTATGAGCCCGTGCATGGCTCGGCTCCCGATATTGCTGGCAAGGGCCTCGCCAACCCGATCGCGATGATCGGCTCCTTCGCCATGGCGCTGCGCTATTCCTTCGGCGCAGGCGAGGCGGCCGACCGGCTGGAGGGCGCGATCGCCGACGTTCTCGGCGCCGGCACCCGCACCAAGGACATCGCCGCGCCGGGCGCCAACGCCGTCTCGACCACCGAGATGGGCGACGCCATCGTCAAGGCGCTCGAAGCGCGCGGCTGATCTCTCGCATCGCCACCAGTGCAGGAAGCAGGTGGCGATTATTCGTGACACAGGCTCTGGAGCCGTCGCGGCTGCTTCGTCCGCGCCGACTCCGAGCTTTTCGATGAATGCCGATGCTGGCGGCCTGTCCGCCATGGACCTGTTGGAGCGTGTCTTCGCTGTCGCGCTACCTGGAGCGCGCTGTCGGTCGATGGGCCGACAGGCGCGAGGACAGGCGATAGCGTCCTCATGACCTGCAGCCTGCGCATCACGGCGCGCAGCAATGACAGGGCCCTCGTACAGCCCTTCGCCGAACTGCTGCGCTTTGAGGGCGGTCGCCTGAACGAGGCCACGCCCTTCCATGTCGATACGGCGGCGATCGGCGACGGCGCTTTCCTGATACGGCGGCCCGGACGCGATTCGCTTGACAATAGCTCATTGAGAACAAATAGTGAACATGCGGCTGGCTGGCCGCTCAATGGGGGAGGGTACGATGTCCATGGAGTTGCTTGTCGGCTTGCCGGCTGGAATGACGACCACGGGCGGAGCGATCGCGGCCGAGGCCAGGCGTCTCGGCCTCGAGCTCTCGTTCGACGAGGATTTTTCGCTCGATGACGTCGGTGGATTTCAGCCGGGCAGGCTGGCGCAGATGCAGGCCGGGATCGAAATCGACGTCTCTGATCGGGCAGAGCTCGAGGATGAGGTCGAGCTTTTCGGCTCGCATGCGGACGGGATCGCGCGCGTCGTCGCCTTCTATTGGGGCGCGAGCTTCGTGGAGGGGGCCTTCGCTTACGCCGTAGCCGCGGCCCTCGTCGCGGCTTGCAAGGGCATCTGCTTCGATCCGCAGGAGGGTGAGCTGCTGTCGCTCGATCAGGCCGTGCGAGGCGCGCACGCCCTCTTGTCGGAGGCCCGCAAGCAGGCGGCGGATTGAGAGGCGCGACCGCCGGCCGCTGCCGTATTGCACCTCGCGCGAGCGCCGCTGGAGCCGGATCCGATCAGATTGAGTCAATCTGATCGGTAATCGGTCTTTCGCCTCTGGTTTAGAGCCCGGCCGGCGCCGTCGGGGACGATCAGTGCTCCGGCAGCATGCGGCGCAGGACCGAGTCGCGCAGGACGAGATGGTGCCAGAGCGCGGCCAGCGCATGCAGGCCGGCGAGCGCGATCAGCGCGTAGGCGGCGAGTTCATGCACTTCCTTGACGGGGCGGCTGACCGTGCGTGCGGCCGCCTCCATCAGCGGCGGGATCGCCGCGAAGCCGAAATCGAGACCCTGTCCGCGCAGCAGCGAGAAGGCGATGCCGATGGCGGGCACGGCGAGCATCAGCAGATAGAGCCCGGCATGGCCGGCCGCGGCTGCGCGGCGCATCCCGCCGGACAGCTCGGCGGCCGCGCCGACCGGATGGCCCAGCCGCCAGGCGACGCGCAGCAGCACGAGCAGCAGGATGGTGACGCCGATCACCTTGTGCAGCTCGGTTACCGCGTATTTCCAGGTCTTCGGAAAGGCGTCGACGGTCAGGCCGAGAGCGAAGGCCGCCAGGATCAGGGCGGCGATCGACCAGTGCAGCGCCCTGGCGACGCGATCATAGCGGGTAGGGGCGGCGAGGGCGGCTGAGGTGGGCATGGCCGGCGTCCTAGATTGGAATTCTTCCAATCTAGGACGCGGATGCTGCGCTGCAAAAGTTAAACTTTGTCCATCTGCGCCGCTCGGCATGCGGCCCCTCGTCGCGCTCCGGGCGGGAGCCCGCCGATGCCGGACGGACCGGTAGCTGCTGCTCAGCCGCCCAGCCGGTACTTCACGAAACCGTCGCCGGCATCGCCGACCGCCTGCGCCTTCAGCGTCTCCGGCTTCTTGCCGGCAGCCGCCGGTGCGGTCGGAAAGGTGACGTTGACGCTCGCCGGCAGCGGTTTCAGCGACCAGTTGCCGTCCGCACTGGGGTTGATCGTCTTCTTCTCGACGATGAAGCGCACGATCGCGTCGCGGTTGAGGTCGGGCGCCTCCAGCACCACCGTCGTCCTGGTACCCGGGAAATTGCCGCCGCCGGAGGCGCGGTAATTGTTGGTGACGACGATGAACTCGGCTTTTTCGTCGATCGGCTTGCCCTGGAAAGCGAGGTCGACGATGCGATGGGCGTCGGGCGCCACCAGCTTGCCGTCGCCGTCGTAGCGCGAGGCCTGCGTCACGTCGATCTGGTAGGTGACGCCGTCGATCACGTCGAAATTGAAGGCCGGGAAGCCGGGATTGATCAGCGGCTGCTCCTCGCTCTTCGTCACGTCGATGCGGTTGAAGATGCCGGCCGAACGCTCGAGCCATTCACGGATCTGGGCGCCGGTGACTTTCACGATCTGCACCGTGTTCGGATAGAGATAGATGTCGGCGACGTTCTTGATCGCGATCGGCCCGGCCGGGATGTCGGTGAAGAAGGCGGGCCCGGCTCGCCCGCCCGACTTGAACGGCGCGGCGGCCGACAGGATCGGCAGATCCTTGTACGGCGTCTGCGCCAGCAGCGGCCTGGCATAGGCGATCTGCGCCTCCGCCACGATCTGCACCGACGGATCGTCGGCGACGAGGGCGAAATAGCTGTCGATCGGGGCGGTGGTGGTGCCGACGGGCTCGCGCATATAGCTCAGCGTCGCCTCGTGGTCGGCCTTCACCGTCGCCAGCACCGCGGCCTCGATCTCGGCCTTCGGCACGATCTTGCGATCGGGCGTCCGCTCGTAGATCGGCTTGGGATCGACCTTGAAATCGGCGACGCGCCAGCGCCCGTCCCGCTTCTCCAGCTCGAGATCGACGATGCCGACATGCGAGCCCCAGAAGCCGGGCTGGCAGGCCGGCTTGCCGTGCAGCGAGCCCTTCCTGTTGTCGACGCCGGCGATACCATCGAAGGCCTTGCCGCCGGGAAAGACGAGATGCTGGTGGCCGGTCAGGACGACGTCGATGCCGTCGAGCGCGGCGAGGTGCAGCGCCGCGTTCTCCTCGCCGCCCTTGCGCTCGCCGCCGGCGATGCCGGAATGGCAGAGCGCGATGGTGAGGTCGGGGTGGGCGAGCGCGATCTCCGGCAGGTATTTCTGCGCGGCCTCCACGATGTCCGTCGCCGTGACCTTGCGCTCGAGATTGGCCTTGTCCCACTGCATGATCTGCGGAGGCACGAAGCCGATCACCGCGATGTTCAGCACATGCTTGGCGCCGGCCTCGTCCTCGAAGCTCTGCTCGAAGATGCGCCATGGCTCGATCAGGGTGCCGCCGCCGACGCGCTCGACATTGGCGCACACGATCGGGAACTCGGCGCGCGCGAGGCCGTGCTCCAGGAAGTCGAGCCCGTAGTTGAACTCGTGATTGCCGAGCGTGCCGCACTGATAGGGCAGGGCGTTCATCGCGGCGATCATCGGGTGGGTCTCGCCGGCCTTCAGCCCCTTCTTGTAGGCGACGAAATCGCCGAGCGAGGAGCCCTGCAGGAAGTCGCCATTGTCGAAGAGCAGGCTGTTCTTCGCTTCCGCCTGGGCCGCCTTGATCAGGTTCGCCGTCTTGGCGAGGCCGACCGTGTCGTCCGGCGCGTCGCGGAAATAGTCGTAAGGCACGACGTTCACGTGCAGGTCGCTGGTCTCCAGCAGCCGGAGCTTGAGCTTCGTCGGAGCCTGCGCCGCCAGCGGCGCGGGGAGCGCGGCGGCCGCGGCGATGGCAGCCCCGCCCTTGAGCGTGTCGCGGCGGCTGAAACGGGCGCGGTCCATCGTCGGCTCCTGAACAAAGGTGCAGCGAGAGACGCTAGCACCATGGCGGGACCGTGACACCGGGGAAGATGTGAGTTGACGTCATGCTCGGGCTTGACCCGAGCATCTCAGGACGGAGGAGGCTCCATTTGGCGCCTTCTCGTCCCGAGCTTCTCGGATCTGCGCTTCGCTCCGTCCAAGAATGACGCGGCTCAGCGGCTCACGCCTTCCATCCGCACCAGCCCGTCGCTGCCCTCGGTCCAGGCCGTGATGGCGCCGTCCTCCAGGCGCTTCGCCTTCACCTGGAAGGCCTCGCCCGCGATCAGCGGCGCGAGCCCGCGATAGTCGAGCCGGATCGGCGCGCCGCCGGACAGCGTCGCGATGATGTTCATGATCAGGCTCGCCTGGATCGGCCCGTGCACGACGAGCCCGGCATAACCCTCGACGCCGGTGACGTAAGGGTGGTCGTAATGGATGCGATGGCCGTTGAAGGTGAGGGCGGAATAGCGGAACAGCAGCACCGGTGAGGCCTCGACCGTCCAGGCCAGGTCGGCCGCGCGCGGCCCCGCGGTGACGGGAGCAGGCCGCGGGCTGTCCGCGGGGCCCGCCGCCTCGCGATAGACGATGTCGTGTCGTTCGCGCAGCGCAAGCCCGCGCGGGCCGATGATCTCGTGCGCGACGGCGACGAAGCAGAGCGGACCGGCGCGTCCTTCCTTGTATGTGACATCGCCGATGGTCGAGCGGCGGATGACCTCGTCGCCGATCCGGAGCGGCGCGACGGTCTCGATCCGCCCGCCCGCCCACATCCGCCGCGGCAGGGGCACCGGCGGGAGGAACTTGCCCTTGGCGGGGTGGCCGTCCGCGCCGAGCTCCCGAATCGGCGCGATCGGCGGGGCCAGACACCAGTGCAGTGCGAGCGGCACCTCGCCTTCCCGATATGGCGCCAGATGCGGAGAGAACGTCGCCTCATAGCTCGCGACCAGCCGCGGCGTGATCAGGTCGGAGGCCACTTCGGTCTTGCCGATCCAGGACTTCAGATGGTCGATGTTCATCGGGCTCAGTAGCTGCGTGGCATGCCCAGCACATGCTCGGCGAGATAGGACAGGATCAGGTTGGTCGAGATCGGCGCGACCTGGTAGAGCCGCGTCTCGCGGAACTTGCGCTCGATATCGTACTCTTCGGCGAATCCGAAGCCGCCATGGGTCTGGATGCAGGCATTGGCGGCCTCGAACGAGGCGTCCGCCGCCAGCAGCTTGGCCATGTTTGCTTCCGCGCCCGGATTGCTGCCGGCTTCGTAGAGTCGGATCGCCTCGCGCACCATCAGCTCGGCCGCGCGCATATTGGCGTAGGCTCTCGCGATCGGGAACTGGATGCCCTGATTCTGGCCGATCGGCCGGCCGAAGACCTGGCGCTCCCTGGCGTAGGTCGAGGCCTTGTCGATGAACCATTTGGCGTCGCCGACGCATTCGGCGGCGATCAGGATGCGCTCGGCGTTCATGCCCGAGAGGATGTAGCGGAAGCCCTTGCCCTCCTCGCCGACGAGGTTCTCAGCCGGAACCCTGACATTGTCGAAGAACACCTCGGTGGTGGCGTGGTTCATCATCGTCCGGATCGGCCGGATGGTGAGGCCGGCCTGAAGCGCCTCGCGCATGTCGAGGATGAAGACCGAGAGCCCGTCGGTGCGCTTCTGCACCTGCTCGCGCGGCGTGGTGCGGGCGAGCAGCAGCATCAGGTCGGATTGAGCCGCCCGGCTGGTCCAGATCTTCTGGCCGTTGACGATGTATTGGTCGCCCTCGCGCCGCGCCGTCGTCCTGAGCGCGGTGGTGTCGGTGCCGCTGCCCGGCTCGGTGACGCCGAAGGCCTGCAGGCGCAGTTCGCCGGAGGCGATCCTGGGCAGATACCTCCGCTTCTGATCCTCGCTGCCATGGCGCAGCAGCGTTCCCATCACGTACATCTGCGCGTGGCAGGCGCCGCCATTGCAGCCCTGGCGCTGAATCTCCTCCATGATGACGGCGGCGGCCGAGAGCGGCAGCCCGGCGCCACCATAATCCTCCGGGATCAGCGCCGATAGGAAGCCGCTTTGCGTGAGGGCCGTGACGAACGCGGCCGGATAGGCCATCTCGCGGTCGAGCTTGCGCCAGTACTCGCCCGGATAGTCCGCGCACAGTCTCGCCACCGCTTCGCGGATGTCGGCGTGGTCGGCCTGAGTATTCATCGTCTGCATCGGCTGTCGCCGTTCCCTCCACCGTCATTCCGGCCGCGGCAAAGCGGAGCGCCGGAATGACGGCTGTGATTGATCGTCGTGTCGATGAGGTCGTGCGGCATCAGGCTGATCGCGTCGCCTTCGCCGCAAATTCCCGGCGCAGCGCTTCGTCATGCTCGCCGAGGCCCGGCGGCGCGCGCATCGGCACGCGCTCGCCGTCGACCAGCACCGGCGGCGCCAGCACCTCGACCGGGCCGTTCGGCGTCGGGACGGGCAGGGCCGTCGCGGCCGGGTGCTCGATGAGGCCGGCGACAGTCGAGACCGTGCCATAGGCGATCCGGGCCGCATCGAGCCCGGCCGCCGTCTCGGCGTAGGTACGAGCGATCAGGATCGCCTGGATGGCGGCGTCGAGCGCCGGGCGGTTGCGCACGCGCAGCACGTTGCTGGCGAAGCGCGGGTCCTCGGTGAGGCCGGGATCGCGCAGCACGTCGCGGGTTAGAATCTGCCATTCGCGCTCGCTCTGGATCGAGATCAGCACCTCGGCATCGGCGAGGCGGAAGACGCCATAGGGCGCGATCGACGGATGGGCGAGGCCGAGCCGGGGCGGCTCGATTCCGCCATAGCGCCGCGTCAGATAGGGCACGTTCATCAGGTCGGCGATGGTGTCGAACAGCGAGAGCTGGATGCGCGAGCCCTCTCCGGTGCGCCCCCGCCGGATCAGCGCCTCCAGGATCGCGGCATAGGCGGCATTGCCGGTGGCGATATCGGCGATCGAGATGCCGATCCGGGTCGGGCCGGACTCGGCGCTGCCGGTGACGGCGGCGAGGCCGGCTTCGGCCTGGATCAGCAGGTCGTAGGCCTTGCGGGTGTAGTGCGGCGTGCCCGGCGCATAGCCGGAGATGTCGCAGGTGATGAGCCTGGGATGGCGTCGGCGCAGCGCTTCGCTGCCGATGCCGAGCCGGTCCATCGCGCCGGGCGCGAAATTCTGGATGAAGACGTCGGCCTCCGCCAGCATCGCTGCGACCAGAGCGAGGTCCTCGGGGTGCTTCAGGTCGACGCGGCAGGATTCCTTGCCGCGATTGATCCAGACGAAATAGGAGGATAGGCCGCGGGCATAATCGTCATAGCCGCGCGAGAAATCGCCTTCCCCCCGCTCCAGCTTGATGACGCGCGCCCCGGCATCGGCCAGCCGGCAGCTCGCGAGCGGAGCGGCGACCGCCTGTTCCAGCGCCACCACCAGGATTCCGTCGAGGGCATTCATCATCTTCAGGTCTGCTCGTGCGCTGGCCGCCGTCCCGCGTCCCGCAGGCTCGCATCCCGAGGAGCGAGCAAAGCTCGCATCGCGAAGGATGCTTCGGGAGAATCCAGAGCAGGCTGGAGCCTCCTCGAGACGCGCTCCTCAGGATGAGGACCGAGGATGCCGCGAGAGGTCGCCTTTGGCGGCGCGAAGTCAAATAGCGTTTCGCGATAACGGCCATAGCGCCAGCTCCATAGAAAAAGCCTATGGCCTTCATCGCTTTATCCTACTTGCCCCACCGCGGCGGCTATGCGCCCCTTTTTGCCGGACGAGGCGCCTTTCAAGAGCGCCCGGCAGTCATGCGAAGGTTCAGGGAGGACGCTGATGAAGACGATGAAACTGGCCACCGCTGCGCTGGCCGGCGCGCTGCTCGCAGGCTCGGCCCTGGCGCAGGACAAGCCGAAGGAGCTGGTGGTCGGCATCGCCACCTTCCTCTCTGGGCCGGCCTCGGTGTTCGGCGTGCCGGGCCGCAACGCTGCCGACCTGCTGATCGAGGAGATCAACGCCAAGGGCGGCGTGCTCGGCGTGCCGCTGAAGCCGGTCTATGTCGACGAGGGCGCCGGCACCAACCAGCTCCTCTCCGAATACCGCCGCGTCGTGCAGGAGCAGGGCGCCCAGGTGATGCTCGGCGCCATCTCGTCGGGCTCCTGCAACGCGCTCGCCCCTGTGGCGGAAGACCTCAAGGTCGTCAACGTGATGTGGGACTGCGGCACGCAGACCATCTTCGAGGACGGCAAGTGGAAATATTCCGTCCGCACCCAGGCTCATGCCGGTGCCGAGATGATGGCGACGCTGCTCTACCTGATGAAGGTCAAGCCGGACTTCAAGAGCGTCGCGGTCGTCAATCAGGACTATGCCTGGGGCCGTGAATCCTGGGCGCTGCTGCAGGCCGGCCTGAAGGCGCTGAAGCCCGACGTCAAGGTTGTCGCCGAGCTCTTCCCGAAATTCGGCGCGCCCGATTTCTCGACCGAGATCACGAGGCTTTCGGCGCTGCGGCCCGACGTCGTGATCTCGACCTCCTGGGGCGGCGACCTCGACACCTTCGTCCAGCAGGCCGCGGCCCGCGGCCTCCTGAAGCAGTCGACCTTCGTGTTGCCGCTGGCCGAAAGCTCGCTGGAGCGGCTCGGCAACGTCCTGCCGGAAGGGGTGATCGTCGGCTCGCGCGGCGACCATTACTGGCTGCACCCCAAGCACAAGAACACGCCGGACATGCAGGCCTTCGTGAAGAAGTACAAGGACAAGACCGGCGTCTACCCGATCTACCCGACCTTCCACATGCAACAGGCCCTGACCGGGCTGCAGAAGGCCTATGAGAAGGCCGGCGCCGCCGCCGGCGGCAAGTGGCCGAGCAGGGAGCAGGTCATCGCCGCCTTCGAGGGGCTGGAGTTCAAGTCGCTCACCGGCACGATCACCATCCGCCAGGACCATCAGGGCCTGGAGGACCAGTTGCTCGGCACCACCAGGCGCGTTCCGGACTATCCCTTCGCGGTCTACGACAAGATGGCGCTCTATCCCGGCAAGCTGGTGACCACGCCGATCGGCGAGAAGTCGCTCGACTGGTTCGCCAAGGTGAAGCCGGACCTCGTCACCGACAAGTCGATCGAGACCTTCGACTACGCGAAGTGAGACCGACGAACCGCAACGCGAACCCCTCCCTCCCTCTCGTGGGGAGGGGCAGGGGTGGGGGGCGTCCGACCGGGTGACCGGCCCAGGTCGAACGGCGCGAGCGCGGACGCTCGACACCCTCCCCTCGCGACTGGCTTTTCGCCCCCCACCCCTAACCCCTCCCCACAAGGGGGAGGGGAACCCGGTAACGGACCGCATGCCTCCTGAAATGCTTCTCCTCGCCGCGCTCGACGGCCTGGCCTATGGCTCGCTGATCTTCCTGGTCGCGGTCGGGCTGTCGCTGATCTTCGGCGTGCTCGGCATCGTCAACGTCGCCCATGGCTCGTTCTACGCGATCGGCGCCTATGTCGCGGCGGCGAGCGTGCTCGCCCTCGGCGCCGCCGGGCTGCCGACCTGGCTCGCCTTCCCGGCGCTGCTGGCGTCCGCCGCGCTGGTCGGCATCCTGCTCGGCGGGCTCACCGAGGCGCTGCTGCTGCGCCGGATCTACGGCAAGGAGGAGGTGCTGCAGCTCATCGTCACCTTCGCCGTCTTCATGATCCTGGAGGACGCGCAGAAGGTCGTTTTCGGCGTGCAGCCCTATTTCGCCAACGCGCCGATGAACTGGCTCGGCACGGTCGAGGTCTTCGGCATCTTCTACACCGGCTACCAGCTCATCCTGATGCCGCTGGTCGCGCTCGCGGTGCTGCTCGGCCTCCGCTTCTTCCTGCGCCGCACCAGCTTCGGCCGCGCCATCGTCGCGGTGACGCAGGATCGCGAGGCCGCGACCGCCATGGGCATCGACGCGACGCGGGTCTACCTGATCACCTTCATCATCGGCGCCTCGCTTGCGGCGCTCGGCGGGGCGCTCGCCTCCGCCACGACCTCGCTGACCCCCGGCATCGGCGCCGGCACGCTCGTCCTCTCCTTCGCCGTGGCGGCGACCGCCGGTCTGGGGCGGATCGAGGGGGCGGCGGTCGCAGCGCTGCTGATCGGGCTCGGGCGCTCGGCCGCAGTCTATTTCGCGCCGGAATTCGACGTGCTGATCCCCTATCTCATCATGATGGTCGTGCTGCTGATCCGTCCGCAGGGCCTGTTCTCGACCGTGCAGACGAGGAAGGTGTGATGGCGCGCCAGCTCGTCTTCGGCCTTGCGCTCACCGCGGCGCTCGCCGTCTTCCCGCTGTTCTCGCCCTGGTCGACGGTGATCCTCACCGTGGCCCTGTGCGAAGGGCTGGCGGCGCTCGGCATCATGGTGCTGCTGCGCGCCGGCCAGGTCTCCTTCGGCCACGGCCTGTTCTTCTCGTTCAGCGCCTATGCGGTCGCCTTCCTCGCGGCCGCCCGCTTCGGCCATGAGGCGCTGGTCCTGATCCCGCTCGGCATGGCGGCCTCCGGTCTGCTCGCCGCGCTCGTCGGCCTGTTCGTCGTGCGCTACCGGGCGATCTTCTTCGGCATGCTCAACCTCGCCATCTCGATGGTGTTCTTCTCGCTTCTGGAGAAGCTCTTCCCGATCACCGGCGGCGCCGATGGCAAGCGCGTGCCGCGCCCGACCTTCGCCGGCATCGAATTCGGCCGCGAGCAGTTCGAGCTCGCGACCTTCTATCTCACGCTCCTGCTCTGCATCGTCGCGGCGCTCTTCGTCGCGCGCTATCTGCTGTCGCCCGGCGGCAAGGCGCTGGAGGCGATCAAGTCGAACGAGACCCGGCTCGAATATCTCGGCGTCTCGCCGCGCAAGGTGCTCTACGGCGCCTATCTGCTCTCCGGCCTGCTGGCGGGCCTGGGTGGAGCGATCATCGCGCTGGTCTCCGGCCACGTCACGCCGGAGCTGGCCTATTGGGTGCGCTCGGGCGAGTTCGTCTTCATCGCGATCCTGGGCGGCATCGGCGGCGTCGCCGGCCCCTTCCTCGGCGCGCTGATGTTCCAGATCATCCGCGGCTATGCGGCGGTCCACGCGCCCGAGACCTGGCACGCCGTGCTCGGAATCATGCTGCTGGTCATCATCTTCTTCGCGCCGGCGGGCCTCTACGGCATCGTCGCCGGCCGCAAGCGCGAGGAGGGCGGGCGATGAGCGGCGTCATCCTGAAGGCGGACGACCTGCATCTGCGCTTCGGTGGCGTGCAGGCGGCGAACGGCGCCTCGCTCGAGGTCGCGGCCAACGAGCGCATTGCCATCATCGGCCCGAACGGCGCCGGCAAGACCACCTTCATCAATCTCTGCACCGGCTATCTCAAGCCGCAATCGGGCCGGGTCGTCTTCGCCGGGCAGGATGTGACGCGCCTCTCGCCGCGGGCGATCACTCGCCTCGGCATCGGCCGCTCCTTCCAGATCCCGCAGCTCTTCCTCGACAACACCGTGATCGAGAACCTGCTGCTGGCGCTCTCGGCCCGCGAGGGCTCGTGGTCGCCCTTGCTCGCCATGCGGCGCCATCCGAAAGCCGGGGAGATGTGGGCGCTGCTCGAGCTGGTCGGCCTGAAGCAGATCGGCAATCGCGTGGTCCGCGAGCTGCCCGAGGGCATGCGCAAGCTGATCGACATCGCGCTCGCGCTGGCGCTGGAGCCGAAGCTGATCTTCATGGACGAGCCGACCAGCGGCGTCTCCTCGACCGAGAAGTTCGAGGTGATGGACACGCTGGCCCGCGTGCTCGACGCCCGCGCCACCGCCGCGGTCTTCGTCGAGCACGACATGGACGTGGTCGCGCGCTATGCCGGGCGCGTCGCGGTCTGGACCGGCGGGCGGATCGCCCATCAGGGCACGCCGGAGGAGATCCTCAGCCATCCGGACGTGCGCGAGACCGTGATCGGGGTGGGGGTCTGACCATGTGGAGTTCACCTGGCGCCACCTCCGTCCTTCCGGGGCTTCGCGCAGCGAAGAGCCCGGAATCCATGACCACCGGCGGCGCAGGATTTGCCCTGCCATCGCCGCACCCGTCGTCATGGCCCCATGGTCACGGGTTCCGGGCTCGGCCTTGTGGCCCAACCCGGAACGACGGTGCGGCTCCTCTCGATGGCGGTAAGGTCTAGCTCATGCTGGAGATCAGGGAGCTCTCGGCCGAGATCGAAGGCGTGCAGGTGCTGCGCCGGGCTTCGCTGTCGCTGGAGGAGGGGGCGACGGTGGCCCTCATCGGCCGCAACGGCGCCGGCAAGACCAGTCTGCTGCGCGCCGTGATGGGCTTCATGACGGTGACGGAAGGCGAGATCAGCCTCGACGGCAAGCCGCTCGGCGCGGTGAAGCCGCATCAGCGCCCGCGCCTCGGCATCGGCTATGCGCCGGAGGACCGCCGGCTGTTCCCGGCCTTCACCATCGAGGAGAATATCCGCCTGCCGGCCGAGGTGATGAAGCTCGGCGAAACCGAGATCGCGCGGCGGCTGGAGCGCATTTACGCGGTCCTTCCGGAGCTCGCCGATCTGCGCCAGCGCGCGGCCGCGGGCCTGTCGGGCGGGCAGGGCAAGATGGCGGCGCTCGCCCGCGCATTGATGATCGGCAGCCGCGTCATCCTGCTCGACGAGCCGTTCCAGGGCCTTGCCCCGGTGCTGGCCAACCGCTACGCCGCCGCCCTGCGCGCTTTGCGCGACAGCCATCCCGACATCGCCTTGCTGATCACCGAATCCAACCCCAGTCTGCTGCGCAACTTCGCAGCCAAGGCCTATGCGATCGAGCGTGGCGAGGTCAGCGAGACCGTGCTGGCCGAAAGCTCGCTCGCCGCGGCCGGGCTGCACTGAACAGGATCGAGACGGCATCGCCGTAGACGGAGATCATCATGACCCAGCACTTCATCAACGGCCGGCACGTCGCCGGCCGCACCGGCGAGACCATGGCGGTGCTCGCGCCGGCGACCGGCGAGGAGTTCACCCGCATCGCCTGCGGCAACGCCGAGGACATCGACGACGCGGTGAAGGCCGCGCGCGCGGCCTATGACGGCGCCTGGGGGAAGCTGACCGCGGCCGAGCGCGGCCGGCTGATCTCGAAGCTCGCGCTCAAGGTCCAGGATCATTTCGACGAGCTGGCGCGGATCGAGGCGCAGGACACCGGCAAGCCGATGGCGCAGGCCCGGGCCGATATCGAGGCGACCGCCCGCTATTTCGAGTTCTACGGCGGCGCCGCCGACAAGGTGCACGGCCACGTCATTCCCTTCCTAAACGGCTACAATGTCAGCGTCGTGCACGAGCCCTATGGCGTCACCGGCCATATCCTGCCCTGGAACTATCCGGCGCAGATGTTCGGCCGCTCCCTCACAGCTTCGCTCGCCATGGGCAATGCCGTGGTGCTGAAGCCGGCCGAGGATGCCTGCCAGACCGCGCTGCGCCTCGCCGAGCTCGCCAGCGAGGTCGGCTTCCCCGACGGCGCGATCAACATCGTCACTGGCCGCGGCCACGAGGCGGGCGAGGCGCTGTGCCGCAATCCCGGCGTCGGCTTCATCTCCTTCACCGGCTCGCCCCAGGTCGGCCAGATCATCCAGAAGGCCTGTGCCGACAATTTCATCACCTGCACGCTGGAACTCGGCGGCAAGTCGCCCCAGATCGTCTTCGACGATGCCGATTTCGATGCCGCCGTGCCGATCGTCTGCAAGGCGATCGTCCAGAACACCGGGCAGACCTGCTCGGCCGGCAGCCGCGTGCTGGTCCAGAAGACCATCTATGACGACTTCGTCGGCGCCGTCGCCAGGCAGTTCAGGACCTTGCGCGCCGGCACGCCCGAGATGGATCTCGACTGCGGCCCGGTGATCAATGCCAAGCAGCGCGGCCGGGTCCAGAGCTTCGTCGACCAGGCCCGCGAGCAGGGCATACCGGTCCTGGCCGAAGGGCAGATCGCGCAGGGCGTGCCGAATGGCGGCTTCTATGTGACGCCGACGCTGTTCGGCCAGGTGCCGCGCGGCAACCGGCTGGAGCAGGAGGAGGTGTTCGGCCCGGTCCTCGCCGCGTTCTCGTTCGAGGACGAGGAGGATGCGGTGAAGCTCGCCAACGCCACGCCCTACGGCCTCGTCGCCGGCGTCTGGACCAACAATGGCGGGCGCCAGCAGCGCGTCGCCAGGCGCGTCAGGGCCGGCCAGGTCTTCATCAACGGCTATGGCGCCGGCGGCGGCATCGAGTTGCCCTTCGGCGGCACCGGCAAGAGCGGCCATGGCCGCGAGAAGGGTTTCATGGCCCTCGAGGAATTCGCCGTGGCCAAGACCATCGTGCACAAGCACGGGTAAGGTCCGGCGGCGCCGGTCGCGGCCAGGTTGCCTGCTCGAAGCGGGTAGCTCTGGATCGCTCCAGAACAGGTCTTGCGCCCCGCCGCGGGCGCAACCATTGATTGACCATGGGCATGCGGCCGCCAGGCGATACCGTCGAGATTCTCGAGCGACTCCTCTCCCCCTTGCAGGGGCGGCGCCTCCTCGACATCGGCTGCGGCAAGGGCCAGCTGCTGCAGGCGCTGGCCGAACGCGGCGCCGGCGTCGCCGGGCTCGATCCGGACGAGGCGGTGCTGGACGCCGCGAAGAAGCTCGTGCCCAGGGCCGCGCTGAAGCAGGGGCATGCGCAGATGCTGCCCTGGGGCGACGCCAGCATGCATGCGGCGATCTTCCTCAACAGCCTGCACCATGTGCCGGCTGCCGACATGCTGCTGGCGCTCGAGGAAGCCGCCCGTGTCGTCGGCAAGGGCGGCAGTGTCGTCGTGGTCGAATCGCTGTCGGAAGGGTCGTTCTTCGACGCGCTGCGGCTGATCGAGGACGAGACCGAGGTCAGGCAGGCGGCGCAGGACGCCATCACCCGGGCGACGCGCCGGGGCATCGTCAGCGAGAGCAGGCGGATCGAATACGACCGCGTCGAGACGTTTTCGGACGCCGCCGCCTTCATCGCGCGTGCCGTCGCGGCCGATCCCTCGCGTGAGGAGCGGGCGCAGGCGGCACTGGGCAAGCTGCTCGCCCGCTTCGAGGCCCTGTCGGAGCATGAGAACGGCGGCTATATCCTGCACCAGCCGCTCCGGCTGCACCATCTCAAGGTGCCGGTCGGGCCGCGCCCGATCGTCCACCCCCCTATGTTCGGCTGACCGGCTGCGGGCGCGGGTCCTTGACGCGCCCCGGCCAGTCGCCGGTGACGCCGGGCTGGACCGGGCGCTCCAGGAAGGTCGACAGCACGACATAGCTGCGCGTCGCGGTGACGCCCGGTACGTCGTAGAGCTTCGCCAGCAGGCCTTCGAGCGCATGGGTGCTCTCGGTTCGGACCTTGAGCAGCATGCAGGTATCGCCGGCGACTGAATGGATCTCCTCGACCTCGGGATGGGCTTCGATCGCGAGCAGCGCCGTGGTCTTGCCCCAGCCGGTGGTGTCGACATGGACGAAGGCGAGCAGGGTCTTGCCGGTCGCCTCCGGTTCGATCAGCGCCGCGACGCGCCTGATCACGCCCGCGCGCCGCAGCCGCTTCACCCGCTCATGCGCCGCGGGCGGCGACAGGCCGACGCGCTCGCCGAGCTCGGCGTAGCTGATCGTCGCATCCTCGACGAGGGCGCCTAACAGCTTTCGGTCCATGGCATCGAGCTCGCGCTCGGCCCCGCGACTTCGCCGAACCCCATCTGTTTTTTCGAGCATTCGTCCATCTCCCATTGAATCGGAATTACATTCGGCCATTCTGATGAAATGCAGAATGAAAATCAAAGAGCCCCTGCCGCATCGCGCATCCCCTCGGCAGCCTATGCCCTGTGCCTGTGCATCGGGCTCGTCGGCGCGAACTCGCTGGCGCTCGGGCCGATGGCGCCGCGCCTGGCCGAGAGCTTCGCCCGCGGCGTGCCGGCGGTGATGACGGCCTCGGCCGCTTTCGGCATCGGCACGGCGGCGAGTGCCCTGCTGCTCGCCGGGCTGATCGACCGCTTCGGTGCGGCGCGGGTGCTGCGCCATGCCCTGCTGGCCTTCCTCGCCGCCCTCGCCGCGAGCGGGGCGGCTCCGGTCCTGCCGGCCTTCGTGGCGGCGCAATTGCTGGCCGGGCTCGCCGCCGGCCTCGCTTTGCCGTCGATCTACACCCTCGCCGCGCTGGCGGCGCCGCCCGGCCGCGAGAGCGATACGCTCGGTGTCGTCCTGTTCGGCTGGACGCTCAGCATGGTCGCGGGTGTTTCGCTCTCGGCGGTGATCGCCGACCTCCTCGGCTGGCGCATGGTCTATGGCCTCGTCGTCGCCGCCGGGCTCGCCGCCATGGCCGGGACCTTGCGGCTCAGCGCCGGCGGAGGCGCCGCCGGCCGCGCCGCGCCGTCGCCGCTCTCGGCCCTGCGCGTTCCCGGCATCGCCCCGCTGCTCGTCGCCTGCGCCGCCTTCATGGCCGCGTTCTACGGCGTCTACGGCTATGTCGGCGACCATCTGCATCGCGGGCTCGGCCTGCCGGTCAGCGCCGGCGGCCTGCTCGCGCTCTGCTATGGTCTCGGTTTCGGGGCGACCGCTCTTCTCGACCGCTGGATCGACCGGCTGGGGCCGGCCCGCCTGCTCCCGGCCTTCTTCCTGGCGGTCGGCGGCGTCTACCTGGCGATGGCCGCCGCCGCGGCCTCCTATCCGGCGCTGCTCGCCGTCGTCTTCTGCTGGGGCATGGCCAACCATGCTGCGCTGAACGTGCTGATCCTGCGGCTGGCGGCGCTCGATCCTGGCCGCCGCGGCGCGATCATGGGCCTCAACAGCGGCGTCACCTATCTCGCCCTCTTCATCGGGACGACCGGCTTCGGCCCGCTCTATGCCCATGCCGGCTTCGCCGCGCTGGCCGGGCTCGCGGTCGCGCTGATGCTGGCGGCGGCCCTCGCCGCCGCGCTCGCGCCTCGTGCCGCGACGGCGAGCGGCCAGGCTGCCGCCCGATCCCTCACATCTGGATGACGTGCCGGATCGTCCGGCCCTCGTGCAGCGCGTCGAAGCCCTCGTTGATGCCCTCGAGCGGGCTCGAGCTGGTCCAGAGCCTGTCGACCGGCAGGCGGCCGCGCTGATAGAGATCGATGAAGCGCGGAATGTCGCGCACCGGGATGCAGGAGCCGACATAGGAGCCCTTCAGCGTCCGCTCCTCGCCGACGAGCCGGACCGGCGCCAACGACATCATATGAGCCGGATTGGCGAGGCCGGCCGTTGTCGTCGTGCCGCCGCGCCGGGTGATCTGATAGGCGAGCTCCAGCGCCTTGACCGAGCCGGCCATTTCGAGGCCGTGATCCACGCCTCCCTTCGTCGCCGCCCGGATCGCCTCGACCACGTCGGGCGCGCCGGCGTTGAAGGCGTCGGTGGCGCCGAGCTCGCGAGCGATCCCGAGCTTCTCGTCCGACAGATCGACGGCGACGACGCGCGCGGCACCACAGGCGACGGCGCCGAGGAGGGCGGAGAGGCCGACGCCGCCGAGGCCGACGACCGCGACCGTCTCGCCGGCTCGGACCTTGGCGGTGTTCACCGCCGCACCGACCCCGGTCAGCACGGCGCAGCCGAACAGCGCCGCGATCTCGTGCGGGATGTCGGCCTCGATCTTCACCAGCGAATGGCGCGACATCACCGTGTGCTCGGCGAAGGCGGAGACGCCGACATGGTGGTTCACCGGCTTGCCGTTCTGCGAGAGCCGGCGGCCGCCCGCCACCAGCTCGCCGACGCCGTTGGCGGCGTTGCCGGGCTCGCACAGGGCAGGGCGCCCCTCGCTGCACGGCGCGCAGTGGCCGCAGGACGGCACGAAGACCATGACGACCCGGTCGCCCTTCCTGAGATCGGTGACGCCGGGGCCGACCTCCTCGACCTCGCCCGCTGCCTCATGGCCGAGCACCATCGGCACCGGGCGCGGCCGGTTGCCGTCGATCACCGACAGGTCGGAATGGCACAGGCCTGCGGCGCGAACCTTGACCAGCACCTCGCCCATCGCCGGCGCGGCGAGCTCGACCTCCTCGATCCGGAGCGGTTTCGACTGCGCATAGGGCGCGGCGACGGGGCTGGCGTGCAGGACGGCGGCGCGGGTCTTCAAGGCGTATCCTCGTCGGCTCGTTGGTGCTTGGCCTTGCCGTCATTGCGAGGAGCAAAGCGACGAAGCAATCCAGGGGCGAACGGTGCCCTATGCCCCTGGATTGCTTCGCTGCGCTCGCAATGACGACGAGGCATTCCGTCGACCTTCGAACTCGCGCGAAGGCCTGTCAAAGACGAAATCCTGATCAGCCGTATAAGGCCGGCGGATCGGTCTCGTCGCCGAGCGTCGCGGTCCAGCTCTCGTCGGTGACGAGGCCGCGCAGGATCTCCCAGGAGAGCTGGCCGATGGCGCGCGCCGCCGCCGTCATCGGCCGCTCGGTCGAATAGGCGAGATAGACTTTGCGATAGAGGAAAGGCTGCTCGATCGGCCAGGTCCGGAACAGGCCGGCCTTCTCCTGCGCCCTGACCGCCATGCGCGGCAGGATGCCGTAGCCGAGGCCGCGCTCGGCGAGGCGCTTGATCTGCGCATAGGACTCGATCTCGACCGCGGCGTGGACGGTGGCGTTGATGCCGGCTGCCGCCTCGTCGATCTGGTCGCGCAGGCCATGGCCCGGCCCGGGCAGGATCAGGTCGAGCCCGGCCGCCTCGCCGAGCGTCACCGCCTTGCCGGGCGGGGTCGTGAGCGCCGTCAACGCCGGAATCCCGAACAGGCAGAGCTCCTCGGTCAGCACATGGTGGATGCCGAGCCCTTTCGGGTCCGAGGTCGAATAGATCACAGCCAGGTCGACCTCGCCCTTGCGCAGCCAGTCGAGCACGAAGCCGCTCATCGCCTCCGCGATGCGGATACGGACATCCGGGTAGCGGTCCTGCGCCGCCTCGATCAGCGGCACGCCGAATTGCTCGCTCACCGTGCCCGGCAGGCCGATGCGGACCTCGCCGGCCGGCGCGGCCGCTTCGCCGCGCACGCTGTCGCGCAGTTCGGCGAATTCGGCGAGAATGGTGCGGGCTTTCGCGAGCAGCCGCTCGCCGGCCTCCGTCGGCTGCACGCCGCGCGTGCCGCGGTGCAGCAGGGCGACGCCGAGCTCGTCCTCCATATGGCGCAGATGCTGACTCAGCGCCGGCTGCGCGACGCGAAGCTTGAGCGCCGCCTTCGAGAACGAGCCCTGTTCGACGATGGCCGTGAAATAGCGCAACTGGCGCAGATCCATCGCCGCTCGATCCTCCCGGTGTCCTGTGCCGCCTGCGCCCGCGGGAGCGGCAGCTTTCGCTTATGCAGACTAGAGCGAAGCCTTATTGGCCGTCCACTCCGCCCGCGTGCATCCTTCCCCTCCGGCAAGGCCTGACGCAATGCAGGCCTCCCGCGCGAAGAAGACGGCGCCCGACGCCGCCCCCTTTCTCCCGGAGGACCGCCATGTCGAATCTGCTGATCCCGTCCCTCAACCGCCGCGGCTTCCTGTCGGGGGCCGCAGCGCTCGCCGCCGGCGCGGCCTTGCCCCGCGGCGCCACCGCCAAGGCCCCGCTCGCGAACAGCCAGGTGCCCTATTTCTACCGCTTCATGCTGGGCCAGGCCGAGATCACGGTCGTCTCCGACGGGCCGCTGCCGCTCGGCGATCCCGGCTCGAGCTTCCTCGGGCTGCCGAAGGAGCAGGTCTACGGCCTGCTCGAGACGAATTTCCTGCCCAAGGACAATGTCGTGCTCGAGCAGAACGTGCCGATCGTCAATTTCGGCGACCGGCTGGTGATGTTCGACACCGGCATGGGCTTCTCCAAGGCCTTCGGGCCGACCACGGGCCGGTTGCTGAAGAGCATGCAGGAGGCCGGCATCGACCCGGCCGCGATCGACGCGATCGTCTGCAGCCACGCCCATATCGACCACACCGGCGGCATCTGCTCGGCGGACGGCAAGCCGAACTTCCCCAATGCGCAGATCTATATCAGCCAGGTCGATCATGATTACTGGCTCGACGACGCCAGGCTGGGCGGCCCGTTCAAGGCCTTCGGCGAGCACGCCCGCGCCAATCTGAGGCCGGTGCGCGACCGCATCGTCTTCTTCAAGGACGGGCAGGAATTCCTGCCGGGGATCACGGCGATCTCGGCGCCGGGCCACAGTCCCGGACACACCATCTTCAACGTCTCCTCGGGCGGAAAATCCTTCGCCTTCCTCGGGGACCTGACGCATCACCCGGTGCTCCTGACCGAGAATCCACGCGTCGAATTCGCCTATGACTACGATCCCAAGCAGTCGGTCCAGTCGCGAGTCAGGCTGCTCACCATGCTGGCCGAGCAGAAGACGCCGGTGATGTCCTATCACTTCGCCTGGCCGGGCTTCGGCAACCTCGCCAAGGCCGGCGACGGCTTCCGCTACTATCCCGCTCCGATGCAGATGCTGCGCGGCTGAGCCGGTCCTCCCCGAGGTTCGGTCTCCGCAGCGTCCATGCGCGCCTGGAAGCCCTGGCCCCAGGCGCGCATGGCGAGCAGCACCGGCTCCAGCGATTGCCCGAGCTCGGTCAGTTCGTATTCCACCTTGGGCGGCACCTCCGGATAGACGGTCCGGCGCACGACGCCGTCGGCTTCCAGCTCGCGCAACTGCAAGGTGATCATCCGCGGCGTCGCGCGTGGCGTGAGCCGGCACAGCGCGTTGAAGCGCAGCTTGCCGCGCAGAAGCTGGAACAGCAGCACCGGCTTCCAGACCCCGCCGATCACCGACAAGGTCGCCTCGACCCCGCAGCCCGTGCGGGCCGCCGGCTCACGGCGCGGTCTCGTGCCGCGGGCGAGGGCAGGCTCGGAGACACTTACATCCATGATAGTACATGTTCTCTTTGTGCGTACTTGTCTGCGATGAGCTATGACGACACTTGCCTGCTTCCGCAACAGAGTAAGGAGCATGGCGGTGAAGGCAGCTTGGTATCAGCGCAAGGGGCCGGCGAGCGAGGTTCTGCAGGTCGGCGAGCAGCCCCGCCCCGTTGCCGGGCCGGGGGAACTGCTGGTCAGGGTCCGCGCCAGCGGCGTCAATCCGTCGGACTGGAAAGGGCGGGCGGGCTGGCTCGGCCGGGACGAAATGCCGTTCCCGCTCGTCATCCCGCATCAGGACGGCGCCGGCGAGGTCGTGGGCGCCGGCTCGCCCGAGTTGGAGAGCCGCCTCGGCGAGCGCGTCTGGTTCTATGAGGCCTCGCTCGGCCGGCCCTTCGGCGCGGCTGCGGAGTATGTCGCGCTGCCGGCGCGGCAGGTTCAGCCGCTGCCGGCCCGCATCTCCTTCGAGGAGGGCGCCTGCCTCGGCGTCCCGGCGATGACAGCGCATCGCTGCGTCTTCGCCGATGGCCCGGTCGCCGGGAAGGTCGTGCTCGTCACCGGCGGGGCCGGTGCGGTCGGCCGCTACGCCATCCAGTTCGCCCGGCAGGGCGGAGCGCGGGTGATCGCGACCGTCAGCCGCGAGGAGCAGGCGCGTTCCGCCAGGGCGGCGGGTGCCGATCTCGTGCTGAACCGGCTGACCGATGATCTTGCGGCGCGCATCCGCGCATTTACCGGCAAGGAACGCGGCGTCGACCGTATCGTCGAGGTCGCCTTCGGCGCCAATCTCGCCCTGACCATGCAGGTCCTGGCGCCACGCGGCGTGATCGCGACTTATTCGTCCGATGCGGTCGCGGAGCCCGTGCTGCCCTTCTGGCCGCTGCTCCAGCTCGATGCGGCGATCCGTTTCGTGCTGGTCTACGTCATGGACGCGGCGGCGCATGACGAGGCCGCGGTCGCGATCAGCGCAGGCCTGCGCGACGGCTGGCTCACCCACCAGATCGCTGCGCGCTTTCCGCTCGATGAGGTGGCGCGGGCGCATGAACTGGTCGAGAGCGGCCGGGCCGTCGGCAAGGTCGTGGTGACGAGCTAATCCTCGTGCAGCGGGCGCGGCACCGTCACGGGCCGCGCCTCGCGTGCCTGCGCCGCCAGCCGTACCGGCGCGTTGACCGCGCCGAAGCCGGCATAGCCGCCGCGCCGCTCGACGATCTCGAAGAAGAAGCGCTGGGCGAAGACGTGGGTGTAGACCTGCAGGAACTCGGCGTCGCCGTCGCGATCATAGAGGATGTGGTGCTCGCGCAGCCGCTCGAGGAAGGCCGGCTCCAGCCCGTAGCGAGCTTCGAGATCGTCGTAGTAATTCGCGGGGATGTCGAGGAAGTCGAGCCCGGCGGCGCGCATCGCCGTCACGGCCGCGAAGATGTCGGGCGAGGTGAAGGCGATGTGCTGCACGCCGGAGCCGAAATGCTCGGAGACGAAGCGCGAGGACAGCGTCCGCGTCGCCTGCGAGCCGTTGAGGATGATGCGAACCGTGCCGTCGGCATTGACCAGCGGCCGGCTCTGCACCAGCCCGGCCGGGTCTGCGATGGCGAGCTGCGGCACGCGGTCCAGCGCGAAGAGCGAGGTGTAGAACAGCAGCCAGGACAGCATCTCGTCGTAGTCCATCGACTGCGAGATGTGGTCGACGCCGGTGAGCAGGGCGGGGGCGCCGCCGTCGGCGCCGCTGGCGATGAAGTCGTCGTGCCAGCTCCGGGCGCCGTCCGGGCGCGGCTCGGTGAAGTAGATCAGGCTGCCGCCGACGCCGCGGATCGCCGGGATCTCCATCTCGCCCGGCCCGACCGGCTGCTCGAAGGTCGTGACCTTCAGCGCCCTGGCGCGCGCCATCGTCGCCTCGACATCGGCGACGCGCAGCGTCAGCGCGCAGACGCCGGGCCCGTGCATGATCGCATGAGACTGGGCGAAGCCGTCCTTCTCGGTGTTGACGATCAGGTTGATGCCGCCCTGGCTCCAGCGCGTTACCGTCTTGCTGCGATGCTCGCCGCTCTTGTGGAAGCCGAGCGCGCCGAACAGGGCGGCCAGCTCATGCGCCGGCTCCTCGTCGAGCGCGAATTCGATGAACTCGACGCCGAGCAGCGGTGCACGATCCGGCATCTCCGCCTTGGCGGGGTCGCTGAGGCGGGCCGTCTGGTCGGCGAGCTGGATCAGCGAGCGCAGGCCGTCGACCGCAACGCGCCTGGCCGAGCCGGCGCGGAACTGGTCGTTGAAGATCTCGAGCGAAAGCGGGCCGGCATAGCCCGTCGCCTCGACGGCCCGGAGGAAGTCGGCGACGGGCAGGTCGCCCTGGCCGGGGAAGTTGCGGAAATGCCGGCTCCAGCTCAGCACGTCCATGTCGAGCTGCGGCGCGTCGGCGAGCTGGACCAATTCGATCCGGTCGCCGGGGATCGCGGCGATCGGCTCCAGCGGCGAACGGCGCGCGAGCGTGTGGAAGGAATCGAGGATCAGCCCGATGCGCTGATGGTTCGCCCGGCGCACGATCTCCCAGGCGTCGCGATAATCGTTGACATGACGGCCCCAGGCCAGCGCCTCGAATCCGACGCGAACGCCGTGCGTCGCCGCGAGATCGCCCAGTTCGGCGAGGTCATGGGCGGCGCGGTCGATCCCGCCGATCGATTGCGGCGAGACGTTGGAGCAGATCAGCATCAGCTCGGCGCCGAGCTCGTTCATCAGCGCGAACTTGCGTCGGGCCCGCTCGAATGTGCGCCCGCGCAGCGGCTCCGGCATGCCCTCGAAATCGCGGAAGGGCTGGAAGGCGACGATGGCGAGGCCGAGATCGGCGATCATCCTGCCGACATCGCGCGGACCGCCGTCGAAGGTGAGGAAGTCGTTCTCGAAGACCTCGACCCCGTCGAACCCGGCGGCGGCGATGGCGCGCAGCTTGTCGGCGAGGTCGCCGGAGAGCGAGACGGTGGCGATCGAGGTCGGGTTCATGCGGGCTCCGTGGTCAGATCGCGTGGTCCGTCATTGCGAGCGCAGCGAAGCAATCCAGCGGGATATTGAGCTCTGCGGCTCTTGGATTGCTTCGTCGCCTTCGCTCCTCGCAACGACGCGCAAGGCGCCATCACGCCGCCTCCGTCATCGCTCCGCCGAGGAAGAGCTGCCCGACGCGCGGATCGGCGAGGATCTCGGCGGCAGGGCCTTGCATGCGCGTCCGGCCGAGTTCCAGCACCAGGCCCTCGTCCGAAATCTCCAGCGCCGAGCGGGCGTTCTGCTCGACCATCAGGATGGTGACGCCCTTGGCGCGCAGCTCCTTCAGGATGTCGAAGGTCTCCTGCACCAGCATCGGCGAGAGCCCGATCGAAGGCTCGTCGATCAGCACGAGCTTGGGGTCGAGCAGCAATCCGCGCACGATCTCGAGCTGCTTCTGCTGGCCGCCGGACAGGGTCGAGGCCTGCATGTCCGCTTTCGCCCGCAGCGCCGGGAAGCGGTCGAGCGCCGCCTCGATGCGCTTCGGCATATCGGTGATCTGGCTGCCGGCAGCGACCGCGCCGAGCTCGATATTGTGGCGCACCGAGAGCTCGGGGAAGATGTTGCGGCCCTGCGGCACATAGCAGATGCCGGCTTCGAGCAGCCTGCGCTGGGTCCAGTTGGTGATCTCCCGGCCCTCCAGCCCGATCCGGCCCTCGCGCACCCTGATCAGGCCGAAGATCGCCTTGAACACGGTCGATTTGCCCGCGCCGTTCGGTCCGATCACCGTGGTGATGGCGGCGCGCGGCACCGTGAAGCTCGTGCCGTTCAGGATGGTCATGGCGCCGTAGCCGCCGACCACGCCGTCGAGTTCGAGGATGGGGGTGGTCATTCTCGTCTCCGTTCCCGTTCGCGTCATTCTCGGGCGGAGCGCAGCGCAGACCCGAGAATCCCTGGCAGGAGATGCTCGGTCGAGCCCGAGCATGACGGCTAGTGCCCCAGATAGGCTTCGATGACAGCCGGGTTGGCGCGGACCTCGGCCGGCGTGCCTTCGGCCAGGACCTTGCCCTCGGCGAGCACGATGACGCGCGAGCACAGCGACATCACGAAATCCATGTTGTGTTCGATCACGACGAAGGTCGCGCCCTGCTCGGCATTGATCGCGCGCAGGCGCTCCTTGAGATCGCCCAGCATGGTCAGGTTGACGCCGCCCGCCGGCTCGTCGAGCAGGACGAGGCGGGGCCCGGCCATGAAGGCCATGGCGGCGTCGAGCAGCTTCTGCTGGCCATAGGAGAGGCCGCCCGCCTTGGCGTCGGAGAGATGGCCGAGCTTGAAGAAGCCGATCATCTGCTCGGCCTTCGCCGTCAGCCCGGCGTCGCGGGCTCCGAAGAAGCGCGAGAGCATCGTGCCCTCGTGCTCCTGGCCGGCGAGGATCAGGTTCTCGCGCACCGAGAGCTCGGGAAAGACCTGCAGCAGCTGGAAGGTGCGGCTGACGCCGAGCTTGTTGAGCTCGGAGGGACGCATATTGGTGACGTCGCGCCCGTCGAGCTTGACCGCGCCCTCGCTCGGCTCGAGCTGGCCGAGGATGCAGTTGAACAGGGTCGACTTGCCGCAGCCGTTCGGGCCGATGATGCCGAGGATCTCGCCCTCGTTGACCGAGAAGGAGACCCCGTTCACCGCCTTGATGCCGCCGAAGGCCTTGTGGAGATTCGAGACTTCGAGGACCTGGGTCATCGTCCGGCCCCCGGCTTGCCGGTCAATCGATTCCAGCCGCGTTCCAGCAGGCCGCTCATGCCCTGCGGGCAGGCGATCAGCAGCAGCATGACGATCGCCGCGAAGATGATTAGGTAGAGCGAGCCGGCAAAGCGCAGCCATTCCGGCAGCACCACGCCGAGCAGCGCCCCGATGAAGGGGCCGAGCAGGTAGCCGGCGCCGCCGGCGACCACCATCAGCAGCAGGAAGAAGCTCTGCGACAGCGAGAAGGGCGAGGGGTCGATGAACTCGACCAGCGGGGCGTAGAGCGCGCCGGCGAAGCCCGCATAGGCCGAGCCGATCGCGAAGGCGAGCAGCGTGTACATGCGGGTGTCGACGCCGAGGCTGGCGGCGCGGATCGGGTTCTCGCGCAGCGCCGTGAAGGCGCGGCCCCAGGGCGAGCGGATCATCCACCAGAGCACGACCGCGAGCAGGAAGGTGACGACGACGACGAAGCGGTGAAAGGCCAGCGCCCCGTCGAGCTTGAGGCCGAGGAAGCTCGGACGCGGGATGTTGGAGAGGCCGAAGACGCCGCCGGTCAGCCATTGCTCATTGCGCAGGATCAGCCAGATCAGCGTCGAGAAGGCCAGCGTCACGAAGGCGAGGTAATGCGCCTTCACCCTGAGCGCCGGGAAGCCGAGGACCAGCCCGACGGCGAAGGTGAGCAGGCCCGAGATCGCGAAGGCAGTGTACCAGTCGAGCCCGACCTTGCTGGTCAGCAGCGCGGTCGCATAGGCGCCGATGCCCATGAAGGCGGCCTGCGCCAGCGATTTCAGGCCGGCATAGCCGAGCGTCAGGTTGAGCCCCATCACCGCGACGCTCATCACCAGCCAGAGCGAGAGCACATAGGTGCCGTAGCGACCCATGCCGGAGGGCGCGAACCAGAGGATGAGGGCGGCTGCGACCAGCGTCAGCAGCGTGCCGTCGACGAAGCCGGGCAGGGCGAGGCGACGCGCCGCCGGCGCGGCGCCATGGGTTGCGGGCGCGGTCATACGCGGCGCTCCTCTCTACGTCCCATCAGGCCCTCCGGCTTGACGAGGATGACGACGACGAGCAGCACGAGCGGCACGGCGAGCCGATACGAAGTCGAGACATAGGCCGCCGCCAGGCTGTCGACGATGCCGACGATCAGGCCGCCGACCAGGGCGCCCCGCACCTGGTTGAAGCCGCCGACGATCGCCGCGATGAAGGCGAACAGGCCGATGACCTCGCCATTGGAGAATTTCGCCAGGTAGATCGGCGAGATCAGCACGGAGGCGACCACTGCGAGCGCCGCGTTGATGACGAAGGTCAGCAGCACCATGCGCTCGACCGGGATGCCGAGGATGCGGGCCACGGTCGGGTTCTGCGCGGTCGCCTGCATCTGGCGGCCGAGGCGGGTGCCGCCGACGAACCATTGCAGCAGGCCGATCACGGCGAAGGCAACCGCGATGATCGCGACGTGCTGCAGCGAGATCGCGGCGCCGAACACCGAGATCGTCTCGGTCGGCACGAAGGAGGGGAATTTCTGCGCCTCGGCCGAGAAGCCGTCCTTGGCGCCTTCCTTCATGATGATCGACAGCGCCATGGTGGCGATGGCGAGCGGCAGCACGCCGTGCCGGATCATCGGGTCGACGACCGCCAGCTTGAAGCCGACGCCGAAGATCAGGATGAAGGCGGCGATGCCGATCAGCGCGCCCAGCCAGACCGGGGCGCCGAGGAGCTTGATCGCGAGCAGCACCAGCACCGCCGGCAGCATGACGAACTCGCCCTGGGCGAAGTTGATCGTCTGCGAGGTCTGCCAGACCAGCGTGAAGCCGATCGCAGCGAGCGCGTAGATCGCCCCCGTCGCGATGCCGGCGATGAGATAGGCGAGGAATTCGGCCATGGCGGTTTCTCGCTCGTTTGGCGCGTCGGAAGGAGGCTCTTCCCTTCTCCCTTGCGGGAGAAGGTGACCCGAAGGGCCGGATGAGGGGTCGCTCAGGTCTATCCAGCGACCGGCTGTCCGACGCGATGAAAGCTGCGGGCGTTGCGCGACCCTTCATCCGTCTCGGCTTTGCCGAGCCACCTTCTCCCGCAAGGGGAGAAGGGAGGGGGCGCGGTTCCCGCCCCTACGGGTTGATCTTCGGCAGCGTCGCTGTGATCACCTGCTTGCCGTCCTTGACCTCGGCGAGGAAGCTCTCGCGATCGAGGTCGCCGTTCTTTTCGATGGTGGTCTCGATCATGATCCCCGGCTCCTCGGTCGTCTTGATCGTCGCGCCGCGCAGCGTGTCGGCGACGCCCTTCTTGTCGAACTTCTTCTGCTTCTCGGTCGCCCATTTGATCATGTGGACGGCCATGTAGCCCTTCAGGCCGTTATGGTCGGACGCATAATTGTACTTGGCCTGGAACTTCTTGCCGAACTCCTGGAAGGCCGGGATCGGCGCGTCAATCGAGAGGCCGACATGGCCCTTGACGCCGTTCGCGGCCTCGCCCGCGAGCTCGATCACCTTGGCGCCGAGCAGCGTCGTCTCGCCGATCATCGGCTTGGTGATGCCCTGCTGCTTGGCGGCGCGCAGGAAGCGGGCGCTCTCCTCCTCGTTCAGATAGACGAAGATCGCGTCGGCATTGGCGTTCTTGACCTTGATCGCGTCGGCGGCGAAATCGGCCTGGCCCTGTTCGGTTGCGACGTCGGCCGCGAGCTTGATGCCGGCCTTCTCCAGCTCGGGAATGATGGCGTCGCGCCCGCCCTTGCCGAAATCGTTGTTGACCCAGACCACGGCGACTGAAGCAGCCTTGACCGTGTCCTTGAGGTATTTGGCGATCTTCGGCATGGCCGCGCTCTGGCTCAGCGAGGTGCGGAACAGGTACTGGTTGCCCTGCTTGGTCAGGCCCGCCGCCTCGCCGCCGACGATCTGGGCGATCTCGGCGCGCTGGGCGATCTGCATCGAGGCGCCGATCGGGCCGGAGAAGACCGGGCCGAGCACGGCGTAGGTGCCTTCGTCGATGGCGCGCTGCACGGCGGCGCGGGTGTTCCCCGGATTGGTCTGGGTGTCGTAGTGGACGATCTCGATCTGCTTGCCGAGGATGCCGCCCTTGGCGTTGATGTCGGCGACGGCGAGGTCGATGCCGTTCTTCCAGTTGGTGCCCGCCGTCGCGCCGGCGCCGGACAGTTCCACGACGTCGATCAGCTTGACCTTGTCCTGCGCCAGCGCCGGCAGGCTGACGGCCATGCCGAGCGCGGCCGCGATGATCCAGTGCGATTTCATTGTCGTCTCCTCCACTCGTCCCTCGTTCTGCCCGGTCCCGCCGGGTCGTTTTGATTGTCAGGCGGCGCGATCTCCGCCTTCCCGCGCTGCGATCGCGGCGTCGAAGGCCGCGCCGATCACCGCTTCCGACGCCTCCCGCCCGGTGAACAGCCGGAAGGCGTCGACGGCCTGGTGGATGGCGAGCTCCCGCCCGGTCATCACCGTCGCGCCCGCCTTTTGCGCCGCTTTCAGCAGCGGAGTCCAGAGCGGGTGATAGACGGCGTCGGCCACCCATTGCGAGGCCCGGATCGCCTCGGCCCGGACGGGCATGTCGCGGTTCGGCAGCATGCCGACCGGCGTGCCGTTGACGATGCCGGCCGCGCCGTCCGCGGCCGCCTCGGCAGTCGCGGCGATCGCGACGCGCGCCCGCGCGCCGATGAGGGCGGCCAGAGCCTCCGCCCGGCTCCGGTCGACATCGTGGATAGCCAGGCGGCGCACGCCGCAGCCGGCGAGCGCGAAGGCGATCGCCTTGCCGACGCCGCCCGCGCCGATGATCGCGACCGGCCTGTCGCCATCCTGCCGGCCGAGACGGCGATAGGCGGTGGCGAAGCCGCTGGCGTCGGTGTTGTGGCCGGTCAGCCGGCCATCGTCGACGACGATGGTGTTGACCGCGCCCATCGCGGCGGCCTGCTCCGACAGCCCGTCGAGCAGCGGCACCACAGCCTCCTTGTAGGGGTAGGTGACGTTGATGCCGGAGAAGCCGAGCCGGCGCACGCCGTCGAGCATGGCGGCGAGATCGTCGCGCCCGGCCCCGGCGACCTCGATCAGATGGTAATGCGCCTCGATGCCGGCCGCACGTGCCGCCGCCTCCTGGGCCGCCGGCGTTGCCGAATGGCTGATCGGCGAGCCGATCAGCCCGAGCAGGACGCGCTTGCTCTTCCTGGCGATGGCGATGGTCGACATTCCCGTCCCTTCGGTGCCTGTCTCGGCAGGCTTCTCGATCAACTCGACATAAGCCGATTTACGCCGCTAACGCGATAACCAATTTATCCGGGATGCCTAACCTGATGTTATGCCGGTGGACGCAGGTGCCACGCGTGGTCCGACCACCGCGTTCATCTCCTCGCGCAGCAGCCTGACGAAGGTCTCGGCATAGAGTGAGGGAGCCTTGTCGTTCTTCATCGCCACATAGGTCTGGAAGCGGGTCGGCTCCGAAATCGGGATCGTCGCGATGCCCTGCATCGAGCCGTGCGCGACGGTGAATTGGTCGATGACGGCGATGCCGAGCCCGGCCCTGACCAGCGAGCAGACGGTGGTGCCGAAGCGTGCCTTGATCGCCATCTCGTAGTGCAGGCTCTGGCGCTCGAAAATCTCGCTCATGATCCGCCCGTAGGGGTCGTTCGGATCGATGCCGATCAGCGGGTGCTGCACGATCTCGCGGGCCGAGATGACGGCGCGCCCGGCGAGGGGATGGTCCTGGGGGACGATGCAGAGCAACTCGCCCATGGCCAGCGGCACGAAGTCCAGGCCGGGGTGGTCCAGCTTGTAGCTCATCGCCACGATCTCGCCCTTGCCGAGCAGGAGATAGTCGAGCGCCTCCTCGATCTTGAGGATGTTGATGTCGATGCGCAGGTCGGGATGCTTGCGCCGCAGCCGCTCGATCGCGCGCGGCACCATGACATGGCAGATGCTCGGCACCGAGCCGAGCTTGAACTCGACCTCGCTGCCGCGTTCGATCCGCGCCAGCATCGAATGCAGGTCGTCGACCTTGCGGTAGACGCCGTTGATCTGCTCGAAAATGTCCTTGGCCTCGGGCGTCGGCACATAGCGGCCATGCCTGCGCTCGAACAGCTTGAGCCGCAGCGTCCGCTCGGTGTGCTTCATCAGCCGGCTGATTCCCGGTGCCGAGACGTTGAGCAATTGGGCCGCGCCGGCGATCGTGCCGGTGATCATGATCGCCCGGATCACCTCGATCTGGCGCAGCGTAAGCATGGCTGACCGTTCCTCGCCGGCTTCTTGCCGCAAGCGGAGGTGAGGGCCGCCGACCTGTCAAGACGCTACGCGTAGTCCGCTGGGCCGATTGACTTTCGCGCGATCTGGCTCTCACCTGACCTTAGGTCTTCGATCGCTCCGGGAGATGCCATGGCGGACCAGGTTCATCCGGCGGCGGCGCATCACCTGCCGGCTTTCATCATCGAACCGGGCGGCACGGATATTCTGATGGTGGTCGCGGCGATCATTCTGCTCGCCACCGTGCTCGGCGTCGGCCTGCTGTTTCTACGCCTGCACACATTGCCCGAGCGCATCGCGCACAAATCCCACAAGCTGCAGTTCGAGATCGTCGCCGTGCTCGGGCTGCTCGCTCTGTTCACGCATGTGCATCTCTTCTGGGTGATCGGTCTGCTGCTGGCCCTGATCGACGTCCCCGACTTCTCCGGCATGTTCAGCCGCATGGCCGGCGCGCTCGAAAAGATCGCCGGTATCGCCCCCGGCCGCGGTGGCGAGGCGGCATCCGCTATCGAGCACGGCATCGCCCCGCCGGACGACAAGCCGGCGCCTCCGCCAGTCGTAGCCGGGCCGGCCGGCCAGCATTGAGGAGAGGCTGATGCTCGAACTCCTCGTCTGCGCCCTCTTCACCATCGTCCCGGACTACCTGTATCGCCGCTATGGCCAGGGTCGGCGACTGGGCAGGGAGATCACGTTCTATTCGGTCTGGTTCGAATTGCGTTGGGGCATCGTCACCTGCGTGATGCTGACGATCGGCCTGATCACCGTGATCTTCTACAACCACCCCTCGACGACCAGCGCGACCGTGTTCTTCCGCAGCGTGCCGATCATTCCGGAGATCAATGGCCGGGTCGCCCAGGTCCACGTCGGCGTCAGCGGCAAGGTCGCGCAGGGCGAGCCGATCTTCACCCTCGACAGCACGAGCCAGCGGGCGGCGGTCGAGACGGCGCGGAGCAAGCTCGCCGAGGTCGACGCGGCGCTGGTGGTCGCGAAGGCCGACATCCTCACCTATGACGGCAAGGTCCAGGAGGCGAAGAGCGCGCTGCAGCAGGCCCTCGATGAATTGCAGACCAAACGCGAACTGAAGCGGCGAAACGACGACATCGTCGCAACCCGTGAGATCGAGCGCCTCGAAAACATCGCCGCCGGGCGCGAAGCCGCGGTCGCCTCGACGATGGCGTCGCAGGCGGCAGCCCAGACCAAGATCTCGACCTTGCTTCCCGCCGAGCGGGCCAGCGCCGAGGCGACGCTGGCGCAGGCGGAGGTCGAGCTCGGCAAGACCGTGGTGCGGGCCGGCTTCAACGGCCATGTCGAGCAGTTCACGCTGCGGCCCGGCGACATCGTCAACCCGTTCATGCGTCCGGCCGGCGCGATCATCCCGGAGGAGGCCGGCCGCGGGCGGCTTCAGGCCGGCTTCGGCCAGATCGAGGCGCAGGTCATCAAGGTCGGCATGGTCGCCGAGGTCACCTGTATCTCGAAGCCCTGGACCATCATCCCGATGGTCGTGACCGGCGTGCAGGACTTCATCGCGACGGGGCAGGTCCGCAGCGGCGAACAACTGATCGACGCCCAGCAGGCGGTGCGCCCGGGAACGATCCTGACCTATATGGAGCCGCTCTATCCAGGCGGGCTCGACGGCGTGACGCCCGGTTCGAGCTGCATCGCCAACGCCTACAGCAACAACCACGACATCATCGCCGCCAGGGGCACCGGCACGCTGCGCCGGATCGCCTTGCATGCGGTCGACGCGACCGGAGTGGTTCACGCCATGCTGCTGCGCATCCAGGCGCTGGTGCTGCCGATCCAGACGCTGGTCTTCAGCGGCCACTGAGGCCGGCCGTTCGCTTCCGTGGCTTGGACGGGGGCTGCTCCTGCCGGCTGACCGTCGTACCCGCCGACCGGAACGCTTCGACATTCGCTGCGCCGCTGCGCATGGCTTCGCTCATGCGGCCGTCATGCATCATCCCGTAATTCTCCAGCTGGGCGTCATGGATGCAGCCGTCCATCCGGTTGCAGGCTGCAGCGGGGCCGGCGGGCAGGCTTGAACACAAGGCGATGATGGCCGGGACGGCGAACGCGCCGGCGCTGATCCTTCGGATCATGGGCAACCTCCAGCGGGCGTCGATGTCGGGAGTTTTCTGGGCGCAGGGAGCGCCTCAGCCCCGGCTCTTCTCGTATTCGGCGTGCAACTGGTCCGCCATGCTGCGCAGGGCGCGCCCGATATTGGCGTATTCATACTCGTTGAGATTGGCGAGCGAGGCGCGGCCTGCCGGGTGCTGGGTGCCGAACCCACGTCCCGGCAGCAGCACGATCCCGGTCTCGTCGGCGATGCGGAACAGGAAGTCGCCGGCTGCCGAACGATCGAGCACCCAGGCCGCGAACGCGTCGCCATGGAGCTTGCGAGCGATCTCCTCGAGATCGAGCAGGGTGTAGTAGTCGACGGCATTGGGATCGCTGTCCTGTTCGACGCCGAGCTCGCGATAGAGCGCGGCCTGGCGCCGGCGGATCAGCTTCTTCACCTCGGCCTTGTAGCTGTCGCTTTCGTCCATCAGGGCGAACAGCGCGAACAGCACCATCTGGACCTGCTGCGGCGTCGACAGGCCGGCGGTATGGTTGAGCGCCACCGCCCGGCTGTCGGCGACGAGGCGGTCGATGAAGCGGAGCGATCTTACATCCGGCAGGAGCGAGCCGTAGCGCCGGTCGAGATTCGTCTTGGTCTCCTCCGGCAGGGCGCCGAGCGCGGCGTCGAAGACGTTCTGCTTGTGCGTGGCGATGACGCCGAGTCGCCAGCCGGTCGCGCCGAAATATTTCGAGAACGAATAGACCAGCATCGTATTCTGCGGGCAGGTCGCGAACAGCGAGCGGAAATCGTCGGCAAAGGTGCCATAGACATCGTCGGTCAGGATGAACAGGTCCGGCCGGTGTTCGCGCGCGATCGCGGCGATGCGGTCGAGGCTGCGGTCGTCCATCTTGACCGAGGGCGGATTGCTCGGATTGACGCAGAAGAAGATTTTGATCGCCGGGTCCTTGAGCTTGTCGAGCTCCTCGTCCGGGAATTGCCAGCCCCGGGCGGGATCGGCATTGATCGCGACCTCGACGAGCCCGTATTCGTCGAGCTCCGGAATCTCGATATAGGGCGTGAACACCGGCAGGCCGATGGCGACCTTGTCGCCGCGCTCGAGCAGGCCGTTCTGCTTCAGCGTGTTGAAGATGTAGGCCATCGCCGCCGTGCCGCCCTCGACGGCGAACAGGTCGACGCTGCCGGCCGGCAGGAAGCCGCCGATCATCTCCTTGACGATGTATTGCTTGACGATCTCCTCGCTAATCCTGAGCATGCGCGGCGGCACGGGGTAGTTGCTGCCGAGGACGCCCTCGACCATCTCGTGCAGGAATTCGGATGCCGGGAGCCCGAGCTGGTCGCGGACATAGCTCAGCGCCCGGCCGAGAAAGACGGCGCCCGGCTGGTCGCGATGCTCGGCCGTGAAGCGTTCGAACCGGCCTTCGATGCCCTCGATCTTCGGCAGGCCGCCGACGCCGTTCTGCATGTAGGAATAGGAGAGCTCGGCCTCGGCCACGGCGAACAGGCCGAGATGAAAGAAGGCGCGACGGGGCAGGGTCGCCAGGAAATTCGGATTTCCCCTGCCGGCGTTGAGCATCAGGCGGTTCGCCTTGCCCGATGCGAGCTTGATCAGCTCGTCCTTGAGCTCGAACGGGCTGAGCTTGGCGTATTTCGAATAGTCGGTGGTCATGGGAAACCCCCATCGGTTCAGGCGAAGGCGACGACGAGCGGCCCGAGCAGGGTCAGGAAGACGTTGGCGAGCGCATAGGTGATGGCGAAAGGCGTGGTCGGGATCGCGTTGCCGGCCTTGTCGAGGACCTCGCCGAAGGCCGGATTGGCGCTGCGCGCGCCCGACAGCGCTCCGGCGAAGATGGCGGTGTTGTCGTAGCGCAGGACATAGCGGCCGAAGAGCATGGTGATCAGCAGCGGCAGCAGGGTCACCACGACGCCGATCAGGAAGATCGAGAGGCCCTTTTCGGCGATCGTGCTGACGGCCTGGAGGCCGGATTGCAGGCCGACGACCGCGACGAAGCCGGCGAGGCCGAGATCGCGCAGCAGCGTCGAGGCTGCGCTCGGCATGTTGCCGATCGTCATGTTGCGGCTGCGATACCAGCCGAAGGCGAGGCCGGAGAGCAGGGCACCGCCGCCGCTGCCCAGGGTCAGCGGTATATCGCCGAACCGGAGCACGACGAGGCCGATCAGCAGGCCGGCGACCAGGCCGAGGCCATGGAAGACGAAATCCGTCTTGTCGCTCGGAATGATGATGCTGCCGACCTGCCGCGCCAGGCGCTGCACGTCCTCGGCCGTACCGTAGAGGCTGACGACGTCGCCGGGTTCGATCACCGTCCCGCCCTCGAGCGGCAACGGGTTGCCGGCTCGCTTGACAGCGATGACGTAGACGCCATGGCGCAGGGTCTCGGCCGTCGCGGCGCGAATCTCGGCCACGGTGCGCTTGACGAAGGCGGCGGCGGTGATCGCGACGTCCCGGGTGACGACGACGACATCCATGCCATCGGAGGCTTCGAGTTCCGGGCCGAGCTGCTCCGACAGGTCGACCACGCCCGCGCGGCGCCCGACCAGCAGGACGATGTCGCCGGTCTCGAGCCGCAGGGACGGTTCCGTGCCGATGAGCACGCCGTTGCGCTTGACCCGCTCGATGCTGATCGGCGGGGCGCTCGCGCCTTCGATCTCCGCCACGCTGCGGCCGGCCGCGCCCTCGATGCGGTAGATGCGTCCGACCAGCTCGGGCGTCGCGGCATGCTCTCCGACGCCGTAGCTGTGCGCGCCGGCATGGAGTTCGGCCTCGGCCTTGATCGCATCGTCGCGGATGCTTCGCCGCATCAGCCAGGGCAGGACGTTGACGCAGACGATGATCGCCCCGAACGAGCCGAAGATGTAGGTCACCGCATAGCCGATCGCGACATTGGCCTGCAGGCGCCCGGCCTCGTCGGCGGCGAGGCCGAGCTTGGCGATGGCGGCACCGGCCGTGCCGATGATCGCCGATTGGGTCAGGCCGCCCGCCGCGATCCCGGCCGCGAGGCCCTTGTCGAGGCCGAAGGCGCGAGCCAGCAGGACGACGGTGACGAGGCCGCTGACGGCGAGAACCGTGGCCATCGCGATCTCGCGCAGCGACTGGCGGCCGAGCGAGCGGAAGAATTGCGGGCCGCTCTCATAACCGACCGCATAGATGAACAGGGCGAAGAGGACGGATTTGATGCCGTTGTCGATCGAGACGCCGACCTGGCTGATGATCACCGCGGCGAGAAGCGAGCCGGCCACCCCGCCGAGCTGAAATTTGCCGAACTGAAATTTGCCGATCCAGTAGCCGATTGCCAGGGATAGGAACAAGGCGATCTCGGGGGACTGGGCAAAGAGGGCATGCGGCCAGGACATGAGCATTTCCCCCGACAGCGAAGTCTACGGAAAACAAGCCTTCTACTTGCTGATTGAAACTTAAATTTGATTCTTTTAGTTGCGCCGATGTAGCGTAGGCAACCAAGGCGGGCATGGTCAAGCATGCGGCGGCACTGATTGCTTAGGCGCCGTTGCGTCAGTTTGACGCTTGCGTATCTCGAAGGCTTTCGGTTCGCAGACGATGCGCGCCGGTCAGAGCACGTCGCGCACGCGCACCAGGGTCGAGTCCATGTGCCGGCCGATCGCGGCCGCCAGCGCTTCGCCGTCGCGCTTCAGCAGGGCGTCCATCATCTCTTCGTGCTCGGCCACGGCGCCGGCCCATTTCTCCGGGCCCTCGTTGCCGATGAAGCGCAGGCGCTTGATCCTGGCCTGCAGGGTGCCGTGCATCTCGACCAGGACGGCGTTGCCCGAGGCGGCGACGATGGCGCTGTGGATCGCCTGGTTGAGCTTGAAATAGTCGAGCCGGTCGCGCGTCTCGTAGAGCGCCATCATCTGGTCGTGCAGCGCCTTGATCGCCGCGATGCTCTCCTCGCTCGCCTGGGCACAGGCTATCCGGCCGCCGAGCTGCTCCAGGGTCTTCAGCACCTCGAGGATCTGCAGCAGGTCGTGCGCCGAGAACTTGCGGACGATCGCGCCCTTCGCCGGCTGGATCTCGACCAGCCCTTCGCTCGCGAGCGTCTTGATTGCCTCGCGCAGGGGCGTGCGCGACACGCCGAGCTGCGCGCCGACGGCGCCTTCGTTGATGCGCTGGCCGGGCGCGAGCCGGCCCTCGATGATCATGTCGCGCAGCCGTTCGAGCACCTCCTCGTGCAGGGTGCGGCGGGTGATGCGCGGATAGGCCTGCGCCTCGCTCGACATGCCGGCCTCGTTCGTCATCGCGGCTCTCCTTTGCACCTGTACGGCATGGCGCTTTCGCGCTGTCAACGCGACGGGCTTCGCGCCGGTATCGCGACACCCGCGTTCGGCGTGGCCTCGCCTGTGGACGGGTGAAGCCTGCCGCATGCGCGGCAGGGTAGTGCGTTTCCGTTATGCTGCATACAGCATACTTGCTATCGCCGACCGCAGCATGGTAGGCGATGGGCACGCAGACCGGCGGCGGCCGGCTTCGGGAGGACGAGATGGATACGAAGGCGCAGGCTTCCTTGCCGGTGATCGCGGTCGCCATGGGCGATCCCTCCGGTATCAGCCCGGAGCTGACCGCCCGCATCCTGGCCGAGCCCGATCTGCGCTCCGCCGCCCGCTATATCGTCTTCGGCGACTATCGCCTGCTCCAGCTCGGTGCGCAGGATGCCGGCCTGATCCCCGATCTGCATGTCGTCGGTGACGGCGATGCCCTGCCGGCCGATGCCGGCAAGCCGATCTTCGTCGATCTGAAGAATCATGACCCGGGCGATCTCCAGCGCGGCAAGGCGACGCTCGCCGGCGGCAGGGCCGCGACCGAGAATTTCCGCCGGGCGCTGCGCCTGGCTGCCTCGGGCAAGGCCGATGCGGTGTTCTTCACCCCCTTCAACAAGGCGGCGATGCGCTTTGCCTATCCGGGCTATGACGACGAGATCCGCTTCGTCCGCGATGCGATCGGGTTCGACGGTCCGGCGAGCGAATTCAACGTCCTCGAGAAGCTCTGGAACGCGCGCGTCACCTCGCATATCCCGCTCTCCGAGGTCGCGCGGAACATCACCCAGGAGCGCATCCTGCGCGCGCTCGACCTCGCCGAGACGAACCTGCGCGCCGCCGGCTTCGACCCGCCGCGCATCGCGGTCGCCGGCATCAACCCGCATGCCGGCGACGGCGGCAATTTCGGCCGCGACGAGATCGAGGTGATCGAGCCGGCGGTTCAGGCGGCCAAGGCCAGGGGCTACGCCGTCGAGGGGCCTTTCCCGTCCGACACCGTGTTCCTGCGCGCCAGGAACGGCGATTTCGACGCCGTCCTGACGATGTATCACGACCAGGGCCAGATCGCGATGAAGCTGATGGGCTTCGATCGCGGCGTCACCTTGATCGGCGGCTTCCCCTTCCCGATCTGCACGCCGGCCCATGGCACGGCCTATGAGATCGCCGGCAAGGGGATCGCCAATCTCGGCGCGACACGCGCCGCGCTTTCGCTGGCGATCAAGATGGCGAGCGAGGGCAGGGCGGCGCGCAAGGCCGCCTGAGCCCACCCCGGCAAGCGGCCGCGAAGAGCCGCGCCTCATGTCAACGAACGTCCAGGGAGAAACAGCATGAAACGTCTCTGCATCGCGGCCTGTCTCGCCGCCGCTTCCTTCGCCGTCGCGGCGGCTCCCGCCGCGGCCTGGCAGCCGAGCAAGCCGATCGAGTTCGTGGTGACGTCTGGTGCCGGCGGCGGCACCGACAATTTCGCCCGCGTCATCCAGTCGATCATCACCAAGCACAAGCTGATCGAGCAGCCGATCGTGGTTCTCAACAAGGGCGGCGGCAGCGGCGCGGAGGGCTATGTCTACGGCAAGGGCGGCAAGGGCGAGCCCCATCGCGTCGTCTTCGGGACCAACAACGCCTATCTGCTGCCCTATGTCGCCAAGCTCGGCTACAAGTTCTCGGACCTGACCCCGGTCGCCGCGCTGGCGCTCGACGAGTTCCTGATCTGGGTCAACGGCAGCGCGCCCTATGAGGACGCCCAATCCTATATCGAGGCGGTGAAGGCCAAGCCCGGCAGCTTCAAGATGGCCGGCAGCCAGTCGAAGGACACCGACCAGACGCTGACGGCGATGATCCAGGACGCGACCGGCGCCCGCTGGATCTACGTGCCCTTCCAGGGCGGCGGAGCGGCCGCGACCCAGCTCGCCGGCGGCCATGTCGATTCCAACACCAACAACCCGAACGAGAACATCGGTCAGTGGAAGGCCGGCCAGGTGAAGCCGCTCTGCGTCTTCTCGCCGGTGCGCCTCGCCAAGAGCGAGCCGGTCCATGGCGGCAAGGGCTGGGGCGACATCCCCACCTGCAAGGAGGCGGGCCTGCCGATCGAGTCCTTCCAGATGCCGCGCACGGTCTGGCTGCCGGCCGATGTCCCGGCCGACGCTGTCGCCTTCTACGCCGATGTGCTGGAAAAGGTCAGCAAGACGCCGGAATGGGCCGAGTTCATCGCCCGCACCGCGCAGACCGGCCGCTTCATGAAGGGCAAGGAGTTCGCCGATTTCGTCGCCAAGGACGAGGCCGCCAACGCCAAGGTCTTCAAGAACGAAGGCTGGGTGGTGAACTGATCGAAGCCAGTTCGTCGTCATTCCGGCCGCAGCGAAGCGGAGCGCCGGAATCCATCGTAGAACACGCCGCCCTTCGATGGATTCCGGATCTGCGCCGCTTCGCGGCTTGTCCGGAATGACGGGCTTTGCTGGATGGGGAAATGTAGGAGGAAAGCCGATGATCAGCCGCTTCCAGGCCGAGATCGCGACCGCGCTGGCGACGCTCGCCTTCGGCCTCGTCATCGTCGTCGGCGCCCGCGAGTTCGGCATCGGCTGGGATTCCTCCGGACCCCAGCCCGGCGCCTTCCCCTTCTATTGCGGCCTGCTGATCGCCCTCGCCAGCCTCGGCACCATCGCGACGACGGTCGGCCGGCGCATGGGTGGCTCGGCGGCGCTCGCCGGCATCGTTCTCGACAGGGAGCAGGCCGGGCGCGTCCTCGCCTTCTTCCTGCCGATGCTCGCCTTCGTCGTGCTCAGCGTCACGCTCGGCATGTATGTCGCGATGCTGCTCTATCTCGTCTTCGCGATGCGCTTCCAGGGCCGCTTCGGCTGGCTGCCCTCGCTCGCGACGGCGCTCGCCACCGCCGCCTTCTTCTATCTCGGCCTCGAGAAATTCGCCCAGGTCGGCCTGCTCAAGGGGCCGGTCGAGGCGATGCTCGGCCTCTGATCCTGCGCGCCGGAGCCTTTCATGGAAAACTTCGCCTCGCTCCTCCACGGCTTCGAGGTCGCGCTGACGGCGCATCATGTCGCGCTGATGATGGCCGGCGTGCTGCTCGGCATCCTGGTCGGCGTGCTGCCGGGGCTGGGCGCGCCGAACGGCGTCTCGCTGATGCTGCCGCTGACCTTCACCATGGACCCGGTCTCGGCGATCATCCTCCTGACCTCGCTCTACTGGGGCGCGCTCTTCGGCGGCTCCACCACCTCGATCCTGTTCAATATCCCCGGCGAGCCGTCCTCGGTCGCCACCACCTTCGACGGCCATCCGATGGCCAAGCAGGGCCGGGCGACCGAAGCGCTCTCCTTCGCCTTTCTGTCGGCCGGCTTCGGCGCCATGGCCGGCGTCATCCTGATCACGCTGCTTTCGGGCTGGGTCGCGCGCTTCGCGCTGAAATTCTCGTCGCCGGAATATTTCGCGGTCTATTTCATGACCTTTGCCAGTTTCGTCGGCCTCGGCGGCGCCTCGCCGCTGAAGACGATCGTCTCGATGGCGATGGGCTTCGCGCTGGCCTCGATCGGCATGGATTCGGTCTCCGGCAATGTCCGCCTGACCTATGAGTTCGACGTGCTGCTCGCCGGCGTCAGCTTCCTGATCGCGGTGATCGGCCTGTTCGGGCTCGGCGAGCTGCTGCAGACCATGGAGGAGGGGCTGCGCTTCGACGGGGTCAAGGCCAGGGTCAGCCCGCGCGACGTGCTCGCCACGGCGCTGAAGCTGCCGCGCTACTGGCTCGCTCTGCTGCGTTCCAGCATCATCGGGATCTGGATGGGCATCACCCCGGGCGGCCCGACCGCGGCTTCCTTCATGAGCTACGCCATGGCCAAGCGCTCTTCGCGCCGGCCGGAAGCCTTCGGGAAGGGCGAGCCCGAAGGCGTGATCTCGCCCGAGACGGCCGACCATGCCGCCGGCTCCTCGGCCATGCTGCCGATGCTGGCGCTCGGCATTCCCGGCTCTGCGACCGCCGCCGTGATGATGGGCGGGCTGATGATCTGGGGGCTCAACCCCGGCCCGATGCTCTTCGTCGAGCGGCCCGACTTCGTCTGGGGCCTGATCGCCTCGATGTATCTCGGCAATGTCGTCGCCGTCGTCGTCGTGCTCGCGACCGTGCCGCTCTTCGCCTCGATCCTGCGCATTCCGTTCTCGATCATCGGCCCGGCGATCGTGGTGGTCTGCTTCATCGGCGCCTATACGGTCGCCAGCAAGGAGTTCGACATCTGGCTGGCGCTCGCCTTCGGCATCGTCGGCTATCTCTTCAAGAAGCTCGACTATCCGATCGCGCCTCTGGTGCTCGCCATGGTCATCGGCGACAAGGCCGAGGACGCCTTCCGCCAGTCGATGATCTTCAGCCAGGGCTCGCTCTCGATCTTCTGGTCGAACCCGCTGGTGGCGAGCCTGATGGCGATCGGCCTCGCGCTGCTGCTCTTCCCGCTGATCGGCTCGACGCGGCGCGGCATCCGCAAGCTGGTGACGGCGCGGGCGGCGAAGGCCTGACGGCGATGCCGGCGCCCTTGTCGTCGAATGTGTAGCGCATTGCAGTCCGGCAAGCTCTACGAGGGAGTGCCGCTGCCGTTCTTGCTCCTGCTCGAGGTTTCAGGAAGGACACCATTGCCATGAGCGAACCCTATAAGGGCATCATCCCGATCGCGCCGACGATCTTCCACGAGAATGGCGACCTCGACCATGACGGCAATCGCCGGGTCATGGACCTGATGGTCGACCAGGGCGTCGACGGCATCTGCATCCTCGCCAATTTCTCCGAGCAGTTCCTCCTGACCGACGCCGAGCGCGAGGAGGTGATGCGGCTTTCGCTCGAGCAGGTCGCGGGCCGCGTGCCGGTCTGCGTCACCACCTCGCATTTCTCGACCCGCATCGCGGCGCAGCGCGCCAGGGCGGCGGCCGAGGCCGGCGCGCAGATGCTGATGATGATGCCGCCTTATCACGGCGCGCTGCTCAAGGCCGACGAGCAGGGCATGATCGAGCACTTCAAGATCGTGGCGGATGCAGCGGGAATCCCGATCATCCTCCAAGACGCGCCGCTTTCCGGCGTGACCATGACGGTGCCCTTCATGGTCAGGCTCAACCGGGAGGTGCCGCTCGTCCGCTACTTCAAGATCGAGCAGCCGGGCACGGCGGGCAAGCTGCGTGCCCTGATCGAAGCCGGCGGCGATGCCATCGTCGGTCCGTTCGACGGCGAGGAGGCGATCACGCTGATGGCCGATCTCGATGCCGGCGCCACCGGGACGATGACCTCGGCGATGATTCCCGACCTGATCAAGCCGATCCTGGCCGCCCATGCCGCAGGCGATCGCAAGCAGGCGGCGGCGCTCTATGCCCGCGTGCTGCCGATCGTCAATTACGAGAACCGGCAATGCGGCCTGCGCTCGGCCAAGGCGGTGATGAAGGAGGGCGGCGTGATCGGGTCCGATGCCGTCCGCCATCCGCTGACGCCGCTGCATCCGAAGACGCGCGAAGGCCTGATCGAGCTCGCGCGCGAGCTCGATCCGCTCGCCCTCCGCTGGGGCAGGTAGTCCAGTCGATCCTGCTGCCCGCCGTCGAAAAGCGGGCAGCGATCGTCAATAGGCGCCGATGCCGCCGGAAGGCGGAGGCATGTTGCCCCGTCGATCTCTGGTGATGAATTCCGGCGTCACCAGCAGCATCCGGGACAGCCAGGAGGAGTAGGCGGACAGCAACTGCACGACGGCACGCATAGCTAGCCTCCACATTTGCGAGAGCAACTCTAGCAGAACAACACCCTGTTTGCCGGCGCATTCCGATGACCTTGCCGCGTGGCGATCATGCAATCCTGTGATGCGCAACGTAACGAAATCGCGTTGGCGACCATGGTCCGCAGACCCTATCGTGCAGACACACGTTTCTTGCTCCGGAGCCTCTCATGACCGCAACCGCCAAGCGCGGCTACGCGCCGGAGATCATCGTCGCCGCCGGCTGCCTGATCGCGCTGATCAGCTTCGGCCCGCGCGCCAGCGCCGGCCTGTTCCAGATCCCGATGACCTCCCAATATGGCTGGGGCCGCGACATTTTCGGCCTGGCGCTGGCCATCCAGAACCTGCTCTGGGGCCTGGGCGCCCCCTTCGCCGGCGCGATCGCCGACCGCTTCGGCCTGGTGCGCGTGCTCTGCGTCGGCGCTCTGCTCTATGCCGCGGGCCTCGTCATGATGGCCTATGCCTCGACGCCGCTGCAGCTTCATCTCGGCGCCGGCGTGCTGATCGGCTTCGGCCTGTCCGCCTGCTCCTTCAACCTGATCCTCGCCGCCTTCGGCAAGCTGCTGCCGGAGCAATGGCGGCCGCTCGCCTTCGGCGCCGGCACCGCGGCCGGCTCCTTCGGCCAGTTCCTGTTCCCGCCGATCGGCAACATCCTGATCGAGACGCTGGGCTGGCAGCAGGCGCTGATCGTCTTCGCCTTCACCCTGCTGCCGGTGATCCCGCTCTCGGTGATGCTGGCGACGCGCGGCACGAACCAGGCGAGCGCCGCCCCCGGAGCGGCCGCCACGCCCGGCCAGAGCATCCCGCAGGCGCTGGCCGAGGCCTTCAGGCATCGCTCCTACGTGCTGCTCGTCCTCGGCTTCTTCACCTGCGGCTTCCAGCTCGCCTTCATCACCGTGCACATGCCGGCCTATCTCAAGGACACCGGCATGCCGGCCTGGGTCGGCGGCTGGACGCTGGCCGCGATAGGCCTCGCCAACGCGGTCGGCTCGCTCGGTTCCGGCTGGCTGACGGCGCGCATGCCCAAGCGCCATCTGCTCGCCTGGATCTATTTCGGCCGGGCCGTCGCCATCGCCGCCTTCATCCTGCTGCCGCCGAGCCCGCTGACCGCGATCGCCTTCGGTATCGTCATCGGCGTGTTCTGGCTCTCGACGGTGCCGCCGACCTCGGCGCTGGTCATGCTGATGTTCGGCACCAAATACATGGCGATGCTCTACGGTTTCGCCTTCTTCTCGCACCAGGTCGGCGGCTTCCTCGGGGTGCTGCTCGGCGGCGTGCTCTACGAGCGCTTCGGCTCCTACGACATCGTCTGGTGGCTCTCGGTCGCGCTCGGCGTCGCCTCGGCGCTGATCAACCTGCCGATCGTCGAGAAACCGGTGACGCGCGTCGCGCCGCAGCCGGCCTGACCAAGGACGCACCGGCTTGCCGCTTGCGGGTGGCGGCCGGGCGCGGTCAACTCTCGGGAGGCGGCGCGGTTCGCCGAGAGCGCAGGAAACATCCCGGGAGCATGCCATGTCGACCTTCAGGGCCCTGATCGCCAGCAAGGGGGAAGCCGGTACCAGCGTCGCTTTCGGCGCCTTCGCCGAAGCCGACCTGATGGAGGGCGACGTCACCGTCCGCGTCACCCATTCGACGCTGAACTACAAGGACGGGCTCGCCATCACCGGCCGCGCCCCGGTCGTGCGGCGCTGGCCGATGATCCCCGGCATCGACTTCGCCGGCAGGGTCGAGACGTCCGAGCACCCGGATTTCAAGCCCGGCGACCTCGTGATCCTCAATGGCTGGGGCACCGGCGAGACCCATCTCGGCGCCTACGCGCAGAAGAGCCGGGTCAGGGGCGACTGGCTGGTGCCGCTGCCCGAGGGCATGACGCCGGCCGACGCGATGGCGATCGGCACCGCCGGCTTCACCGCCATGCTCGCCCTGCTGGCGCTGGAACGTCATGGCGTGAAGCCGGCCGACGGCCCGGTCGTCGTCACCGGCGCCGCCGGCGGCGTCGGCTCGGTCGCGATCGCGCTGCTCGCCAGGACCGGCTGGCACGTCGTCGCCTCGACCGGCCGCCCCGAGGAGGCCGATTACCTGAAGCGCCTCGGCGCAGCCGAAATCATCGACCGCAACGAACTCTCCGGCCCCGGCCGCCCCCTCGGCAAGGAGCGCTGGATCGCCGGCGTCGACGCTGTCGGCTCGCATACGCTCGCCAATGTCCTGTCGATGACGAAATATGGCGGGGCCGTCGCCGCATGCGGCCTGGCGCAGGGCATGGACCTGCCCGCTTCGGTCGCGCCCTTCATCCTGCGCGGCGTCTCGCTGCTCGGCATCGATTCGGTGATGTGCCCGAAGCCGCGTCGCCTCGAGGCCTGGGCCCGTCTCGCCCGCGACCTCGACCGCGACAGGCTCGCGGCGATGACGACGACGATCCCGCTCGATGATGTCGTCGAGACCGCCCGCGCCCTGCTCGACGGCAAGGTCCGCGGCCGGGTGGTGGTCGAGATCGGCTAGAATTTTGAGGGAAGCGGACACCTGCTCGCGCGATGCGATGGCAGTCAACCCGCTCCCTCGATCAGCGCCTTGCGCTTGGCGAGTTCGCCGCCGACGAAGTCCATGAAGGCGCGCACGCGCGGGGCGTGCCGGATGTCGGGATGGGTCAGGATCCACAGGCCCGTGGAGAAATCCGGGTCCGGCGGCAGCAGCCTGACGAGCCCGGGGCGCTGGTCGGCGATGAAGCAGGGCAGGGGGCCGATGCCGATGCCGCGCTCGACCGCTTCGGTCAGGCCGAGCACAGCCGAGGAGCGCAGCGCGATCCGTTCGGCCGGAACATGGTCGCGGACATAGCGCGCCGCCTTGACATAGCCGAGCGGATCGCCGAGCGCGACCCAGTCGCGCCGGAACAGCAGCCTGGGGTCGGCCGCTTCTTCCTCCGTCGCGGGCGCGTCGGCGCGGGCATAGACCGCCCAGCTCAGCGTGGCGAGACGGCGGCCGACCAGCGTTTCGCCCGGGGAATCGCTGGCGCGGATGGCGACGTCGGCGTCGCGCCGCGACAGGTTGAGCGTCTGGCTAGCGATGACGATGTCGAGCCGGATCAGCGGATGCGCCGCCCGGAAGGCCGCGAAGATCGGCAGCAGGACGTGCAGGTAGAGCGTGTCGGTCGTGGTGATGCGCAATTCGCCCGAGGGCGCGAGGTCGCGGCCGGCCAGGCGGCGGCCGAAGGCGGTGACGTCGTCGTCGATGCGCGAGGCGAGAGTGGTCATCTCCTCGCCGGCCGAGGTCGCGACATAGCCGGTCTTGCGACGCTCGAAGAGTGCGTGGCCGAGCTGCTCCTCGATCTGGCCGAGCCGGCGGAACACCGTCGAATGATTGACGCCGAGCGCCGCGGCGGCCCCGGTCAGCCCGCCGGCGTCGGCGATCGCCTTGATCAGGCGGAAATCGTCCCAGGCGAGCTTGGATGTCGGCAATGGACGTTCTCCGTCGGTCTCGCGCGCAGCATTGCCGGATCTTGCGGAATTGCAAGCGGCTGCAAGCGAGCCCGCCGGCCTCGTCAGCGTGGCGCCGCCGCCCGTCGTAGACGATCGTTGATCGCCTCGCCGAGGCCTCGCATCGGGATCGGCGCCACGGCGATCGTCGCCGGGCCGCGATCGTCGAGCCGGCGCAGGGCGGCGAAGAGATTGGCCGCAGCCTCGGTCAGGTCCCCCGTCGGGCTGAGATTGACGGCGAGCGCGGGCAGGACGCCGTCGTGCGGCTCGGGCCCGAAGCCGAGCCAGGCCTCGCCCGGGCCCGGCGCTTCCGCATCGAGCCGCACCGCGGCGCGCGGAGCGTAGTGCGAGGCGAGCAGCCCCGGGGCGATCGGGGCGGCGCCGCCGTCCGCGACGATGGCGAGCGGCTGCCCGATCGCCGCCTCCAGCGCCGCGCGCGGCACGCCGCCGGGGCGCAGCAGGCGCGGCGCCCCGCCCAGGCAGGCGACGATGCTGGATTCGACCCCGACCGCCGTCGGGCCGGCGTCGAGCACGGCGTCGATGCGGCCGTCGAGATCGGCGAGCACATGCTCGGCCCGCGTCGGGCTGACCCGCCCGGAGCGATTGGCCGACGGTGCCGCGATCGGCCGGCCGGCCGCCTGCAGCACGGCATGGGCCACCGGATGGGACGGCACGCGCAGCGCGACGCTGTCGAGACCGGCGCGGGCGAGGCCGCAGACGGTGCAGCCGCCGGATGCCGGCACCACCAGCGTCAGGGGGCCGGGCCAGAACGCCCTCGCCAGCGCCAGCGCCGGGGCATCGAAAAGGCCCTGGCGCCGCGCCGCATCCAGATCCGGGAGATGCGAGATCAGCGGATTGAAGCTCGGGCGCTCCTTGGCGGCATAGATCGAGGCGACGGCGCGATCGTCGCTGGCATCGGCCGCGAGCCCGTAGACCGTCTCGGTCGGCAGCGCGACCAGCCTGCCGGCGCGGAGCAGGTCCGCCGCGGCGGCGATGCCCGCTGCATTGGCGGAAAGGCGCTGGGTCCGGCGGGATGCTGTCACGGTCACCCTTGAAAGTTCATATCTAAACTATAACAATGCCGGTCCGGCATGCGCGAAACTGCGCCGGGTGGCGCGTGGCGAAGCGAATTATTCGCGGCTAGCATGGCCGTCAAACGCAACGATACGGAATGTCCCGACAGAATGTCGCGGGCGCCGAGGGAGAGAACGATGTCGTACCGCGCTCCGGTCGAGGATATCCTGGCGACGATGCGCCATGTCGCCGGGCTCGACGCCCTGATCGCCGAGGGGCTCGCTCCCGAGCTCGCCGATGGCGTCACCGAGGCGGTGCTGGAGGAGGCGGCGAAGTTCGCCGGCGATGTCCTCGCTCCGCTGAACGCGATCGGCGATCGGCATGGCTCCAGGCTGCAGGACGGTGTCGTCGTCACCCCGCCGGGCTGGAAGGAGGCCTATCACGCCTGGGCCCAGGGCGGCTGGAACGCGCTGCCGGCGCCCGAGGCCTATGGCGGCCAGGGCCTGCCGACTTTGGTGCAGTCGGCCTGCACCGAGATGTGGAATTCGGCCGCGTTCGCCTTCGCCCTCGGCCCGTTGCTGACCGTCGGCGCGATCGAGGCGCTGCACGCCCACGGCTCCGACTATCTGAAGCAGACCTATCTCGCCAAGCTCGTCTCCGGCGAGTGGATGGGCACGATGAACCTGACCGAGCCGCAGGCCGGCTCGGACCTCAATGCGCTGCGCTCCCGGGCCGAGCGGGTCGGCGACGGCACGTACCGCATCACCGGCCAGAAGATCTTCATCACCTATGGCGAGCACGAGATGACGGACAACATCGTCCATCTCGTCCTCGCCCGCCTGCCCGATGCACCTCCCGGGACGCGCGGCATCTCGCTCTTCCTCGTGCCGAAATACCTCGTCAACGCCGACGGCTCGCTCGGCGCGCGCAACGATGTCCGCTGCACCGGCGTCGAGCACAAGCTCGGCATCCACGCTTCTCCGACCTGCGCGATGAGCTATGGCGACAATGGCGGCGCGATCGGCTGGCTGATCGGGGAGGAGAATCGCGGCCTCGCCTGCATGTTCACGATGATGAACAATGCCCGCCTCAACGTCGCGGTGCAGGGCGTCGCCATCGCCGAGCGCGCCTATCAGCAGGCGCTCGCCTTCGCCCAGGAGCGCAGGCAGGGCACGGCGCTCGACGCGCCCAAGGGCGCGCCGATGAGCCCGATCATCGTCCATCCCGATATCCGCCGCATGCTGATGGAGATGCGCGCCAAGACGCAGTCGGCGCGCACACTCTCGCTGCTGCTCGCGGCGACGCTCGACCGCGCGCATCGCGAGACCGACGAGGCCAGGCGCAAGGCGGCGGCCGAGCGCGCCGCGATCATCACGCCCGTCGCCAAGGCCTACGCCACCGATATCGGCGTCGAGGTCGCCTCCACCGGCGTGCAGGTCCATGGCGGCATGGGCTATGTCGAGGAGACCGGCGCCGCCCAGCATCTGCGCGATGCCCGTATCGCCACGATCTACGAGGGCACGAACGGCATCCAGGCGATCGACCTCGTGCTGCGCAAGCTTCCGCTCTCCAATGGCGATGCCGTCAGGGCTCTGATCGGCGACATGCGCGGCGTCGTCGCACAGGTGCGTGAGGCCAATACGCCCGGCTTCGGCCACAGTGCGGCGCGGCTCGGCGCGGCGGTCGACTCGCTCGAGCGGGCGACCGAATGGATGCTCGCGACCATGGGCATCGACCAGGCGAGCGCGCTCGCCGGCGCCACGCCCTATCTCAAGCTGTTCGCGCTCGCCCAGGGCGGCACGGGCCTGGCGAAGAAGGCGCTGGCGATGCGCGACGACGTCCAGGGCGCTGCCGCGCTGGCGACCGCCCGCTTCTACGCCGAGCACCTCGTCGGCGAGGCGACGGCGCTCGAGCTCGCGGTCACGGAAGGCGCCGGCGCCGTCGAGGATTCGGCCGCGGTCTTCGCGGCGTGAAAGCGACGCTGACCCTGCCAGCGATGGCCGAGGGGACAACCGCGGGGAACCCTTCTCCCGGATGGGAGAAGGGCAGGGATGAGGGCCTGCCCTATCCGCAGAAGGCGCGGCGGCACCGTTTCGTTGCAATCATCAGCGGCGGTCCCTCACTCCTACCCCTCTCCCATCCGGGAGAGGGGATCCCGCGCTTCATCGTCACGAATGGCGCCGCATCAAGGTCGGACCGGCTTCCGCACGCGCATGTGCAGGAAGAGCGGCGCGATATAGGTGTCGGCGAGATAGGGCACGGCCTTGGCCGTCTCTTCATCCACACCCGGCTCGTGCATGTGCTCGATCCGGAAGCCGGTGGCGATCAGCAGGTTCACCCAGTCGCTCAGCGTACGGTGGAAGCGCGGCACCCTGAACGGCTCGACCCTGGCCCTCTCCTCGGCGGGGGCCGCGCCGAAGCGCCAGCTCTCGATCGCGCCGTCGCCGACGTGAAAATACTCCCGGACCTCGAGGCCGAGCACATTGCCGGCCTCGTCGCGCAGCACCTTGCGTCCCGGTGTGGCGAAGCAGGGATGCAGGATCGAGAACTGCAGGAAGCCGCCGGGCTTCAGCACCCGCATCGTCTCCGCCAGCACGCGGTCCGGGCGCGGCATATCCATCAGCGACATGAAGGCCGCGGCGAAATCGAAGGAGGCATCGGCGAAGGGCAGGGCCATGCCGTCGGCGATGCGATAGGTGATCCCGAGCGGGCTGGCAGCCTCGGCTTCGCGTGCGTGGCGGATGAAGGTCGGAGCGATGTCGATCGCGGTGATGCTCGCGCCGGCCTGAGCGAGCTTGCGCGTGTTCGAGCCTTCGCCGCAGCCGATGTCGAGGCCGGTCATGCCAGCGATGTCTGGCAGGTTCGCGAAGAAGGCTGGGGTGTTCTGCGCGTCCCGGTAGAGGTCGTATCCGGCCCGCGCATGCCGGGTCCAGGTTTCCGCATTGGCCTCCCAGCAGGCCGCGACCTCGCTCGCTTCCATGATCGTCCTCGCCGGTCGGGGGAGGGGGCTTCTAGCGGAGCCGCTCGCATTGCGCCAGCGGTATCGCCATGACCGATGATAGCCCGCCAAAACCGCTCGCCGGCAAGGTCTGTCTCGTCGCCGGCGCCTCGCGCGGGCTCGGGCGCGGCATCGCGCGGGCGCTCGGCCAGGCCGGCGCGAGCGTGATCGTCACCGGACGCTCCAGCGAGGCCGGGCCGCGCACCGACCAGCGCGCGGAAACCTTCGAGGACACGGCCCGCGAGGTCGAGGCGGTGGGCGGGCGCGGCGAGCCCTATCGCTGCGACCACACCAATGAGCGCGAGGTCGACCAGCTCGTGGCCTGGTCCCTGCGCCGCTTCGGCCGACTCGACTGCGTCGTCGACGCGGTCTGGGGCGGCAATGAAGGCTATGATGGCGAGCGCTATCCGGACGGTTCCGCCTTCGCGACGCCGTTCTGGCGCCGGCCCGTGGCGCGGCTGGGCCAGAGCTTCGAAAGTGGTGTCTATGCTCAGCTATTGCTGGCCCGCGCCGTCGCGCCGGCCATGGTGCAGATGCGCCGGGGGCTGATCGTCACGGTGAGCTTCGACACGGCGGCCGGCTATCTCGGCGACGTCTTCTACGATCTGGCCAAGACGGCGATGAACCGGCTGACGCTGGCGATGGCCCGGGAGCTCGGACCCTATGGCGTCACCGCGCTCGGCCTGTCGCCCGGCCATGTCCTGACCGAGCGGGTGCGAGACGCCGGCCTGGCCGCCGAGACAACCGAGACGCCGCTCTATGCCGGCCGCGCGGTTGCGGCGCTGGCGGCCGATCCCGCCGTCGCGCGCCATGCCGGGCAGGTGCTGCATGTCGCCGACCTTGCCCGCGCCTATGGCTTCACCGATGCGGACGGCAGCCAGCCGGAACGATTCAGCTTGCAGGGATAGAGAGGGAGGAGACCAGAATGTCGCTCAAGGGCAAGACGCTCTTCATCACCGGCGGCTCGCGCGGCATCGGGCTCGCCATCGCCGTCAGGGCGGCGCGCGACGGTGCCAACGTCACCATCGCCGCCAAGACCGCCGAGCCGCATCCCAAGCTCGAGGGCACGATCTACACGGCCGCGGCGGAGATCGAGGCGGCCGGCGGCAGGGCCCTGCCGCTGATGGTCGACGTCCGCGACGAGGCGAGCGTCGCCGAGGCGATCGCCAAGACGGCGCAGACCTTCGGCGGCATCGACATCGTCGTGAACAATGCCAGCGCGATCTCGCTGACCAACACGCAGATGACCGACATGAAGCGCTTCGATCTGATGCATCAGATCAACACCCGCGGCACCTTCATGGTCTCGAAATACGCCATTCCCCATCTGGAAAAGGCGGCGAACCCGCACATCCTGATGCTGTCGCCGCCGCTCGACATGAAGGCGCGCTGGTTCGCGCCGCACCTCGCCTACACCATGGCCAAATACGGCATGAGCCTGTGCGTGCTCGGGCTCGCCGGCGAACTCGCGCCGAAGGGCATCGCCGTCAACGCGCTCTGGCCGCGCACCACGATCGCGACCGCGGCGGTGCAGAACCTGCTCGGCGGCGACAAGATGGTGCAGGCGAGCCGCACGCCGGAGATGCTGGCCGATGCCGCCTGGATGATCTTCAACAAGCCTTCGCGCAGCTTCTCGGGCAATTTCCTGATCGACGACAGCTTCATGGCGAGCGAGGGCGTCACAGACTTCACGCCCTATCGCGTCGACCCGTCGGTGCCGCTGATGCCGGACTTCTTCGTGCCTGAGGAGATGACGCCGCCGCAGGGCGTGAAGGGCGGGGTGTAGCCGGTCGGCATGCCGGCCGGGGCCGCCGGTTTGACATGGCCGGGCGTTTGCGATTGGTGCGGCAACCCGGCCGGCTGGATGATCGCTCATGCTCCTGATTCATGGAATCTGCCCCGAGCGGGGCGATCGCCTCGTCCATGACAGCCTCGCGGCGGACGCTTCGATCCCGGCAGGCGCGGTCTGGATCGACCTGCTCAAGCCGACGCCGGCGGAGGATGCCAAGGTCGAGGCCCATCTCGGCATCTCCATCCCGACGCGCGAGGAGATGCGCGATCTCGAGCCGTCGGAGCTGATCTACAGCGAGAGCGGTGCGCGCTACATGACCGCGCGCGTCATCTGCCAATCCGACACGATCGTCCCGAAGCTCGCCGACGTCACCTTCATCCTGACCGAGAAGGCGCTGGTGACGGTGCGCTATGACGAGCCCGGCGCCTTCCGCATCTTCCTCAACCGCGCCAACAAGCCCGGCGGCTGCGGTCTCCAGCCGGAGGCGGTGCTGGACGGCCTGATCGAGGCGATCGTCGACCGCGCCGCCGAGGTGCTGCGCGGCGTCGGCGACGAGGTCGACCAGGCTTCGCGCCGGATCTTCGCGGGGCGTGCCCAGGACGTCGAGCAGGGCGGCGCCTACGAGTCCGTGATCCAGCGGATCGGCCAGCACGAGCACATCATCTCGAATGTGCGCGAGAGCATGGTCGCGGTCGAGCGCGTGCTGCTCTTCCTCTCGGCCAGCTACGCCCGGCCGCAGAAGGCGCATGCGACCTTCACGGCGGAGTGGCGCTCGGCGATCCGCGACGTCCAGGCGATCGAGCAGCATGCGACCTTCCTGTCGAACAAGCTGCAGTTCATGCTGGAGGCGACGCTCGGCCTCGTCAGCATCGAGCAGAACAAGATCATCAAGCTGTTTTCGGTGGTTTCGGTGGCGCTGATGCCGCCGACTTTGATCGCCTCGATCTACGGCATGAACTTCAAGACCATGCCCGAGTTGGAGTGGCAGTGGGGGTATCCGATGGCGATCGCCATGATGGCGCTTTTCGCGGTGCTGCCCTACATGTTCTTCCGCTGGAAGAAGTGGCTCTGACCTGGCCGGCGCCTGGCGCCTCGCATAAGGGCGCATGATGACCCTGCCGCAGATTCTGTCCTGCTCCCTGGTCGCCGCGATGATGGCGGCCTTCGTCTGGGGCAGGCTGCGTTACGACGTGGTCGCCCTCCTGGCGCTGCTGGCCGCCGTCGCACTCGGCCTCGTGCCGGCCAGGGAGGCGTTCAAGGGCTTTTCCGACGACATCGTCGTCATCGTCGCCAGCGCGCTCATCGTCAGCGCCGCCGTGGCGCGCTCGGGGCTCGTCGAGACGGCGCTCGCGCGCATCGCGCCGGCGTTGCGCACCACCCAGATGCAGGTCGTGGTGCTGGTCTTCGTCGTCGCCGCCATGTCCGCCATCATCAAGAACATCGGCGCGCTGGCGATGATGCTGCCGATCGCCTATCAGCTCGCCCGCAAGGACGGGAAATCGCCCTCGGTCTTCCTGATGCCGATGGCCTTCGCCTCGCTGCTCGGCGGCATCGTCACCCTGGTCGGCACCTCGCCGAACGTCATCGTCGCGCGCGTGCGCCAGGAGCTCGGCGGCGAGCCCTTCGGCATGTTCGACTTCACGCCGGTCGGCATCGGCATCGCGCTCGCCGGCTGCGCCTTTCTCAGCGTCGCCTATCGCCTGCTGCCGAAGGACCGCCAGGGCTCGCGCTCCCTCGACCAGGCGCTCGACATCAAGGACTACGTCACCGAGGCCCGCCTGGCCGAGAAGGGGGGGCTTGTCGGCAAGACCGTCGCCGACCTCAGGAAGCCGGGCGACGGCGAGGTCGAGATCGCGGCGATCCTGCGCGACGGCGAGCGCCGCCCCGCGCCGCTGCCCGATGCCAGCCTGCGCGCCGGCGACATCCTGCTCCTGCGCGGCGAGCCCAAGGCGCTGGAGCGCGTCGTCGCCGAGGGCGAGCTCGAGCTCGTCGGCCAGCACCGGCCGACGCAGCGCGAAGGCTCGCTCGATCCGGCCCGCACCGGCGAGGCCATCGTCACGCAGGGCTCGCTGCTGGAGGGGTTCAGCGCGGCGCAGGTGGATCTGCACGCCCGGTTCCACATCAACCTGCTCGGCATCAGCCGCGCCGGCGAGCGCTTCACCGAGCGCCTGCGCGATATCCGCCTGCGCGCGGGCGACGTCGTGCTGCTGCAGGGCGACGAGGACCTGCTGCCCGAGCGGCTGCGCGAGCTCGGCCTGCTGCCGCTGGCGGCGCGCAGCCTCGCGCTGGGCAGCACGCGCCGCCGCTTCGTCACCGGAACGATCGTCGCGTTGACCGTCATCGTCGTCGCGCTCGGCCTGCTGCCGGTGGCGATCGCCTTCTTCGCCGCCGCAGTGCTGCTGCTGGTGACCCGCGCCCTGACGCTGCGCGACGCATACGACTCGGTCGAGGCGCCGATTCTCGTCATGCTGGCGGCATTGATCCCGGTCAGCGACAGCCTGCGTGCGACGGGCACGACCGATGTCTTCGCCGGATTGCTGGCGCAGGTCGGCTCCGGCCTGCCGGGCTGGGGCGCCGTCGGGCTGATGCTGGTCGCCGCCATGGCGGTGACGCCGTTCCTCAACAATGCCGCGACCGTGCTGGTGATGGCGCCGATCGGCGCCGGCTTCGCCAGGACGCTGGGCTACAATCCCGACGCCTTCCTGATGGCCGTGGCGATCGGCGCGGCCTGCGACTTCCTCACGCCGATCGGCCACCAGTGCAACACGCTGGTGATGGGCCCCGGCGGCTACCGCTTCGGCGATTACGCCAGGCTCGGCGCGCCCTTGTCCGCGCTCGTCATCCTGCTCGCCGTGCCGCTCATCCTCTGGGTCTGGCCGCTGCGCTGAGCGGAGCCGCCGCCACGGGCCTCCGCCGTCATCTGTCAGGCCATTCCGCTCAGGCCATCACCCTCGCCATCACCTCCTTCAGCCCGGCATCGCGTTCGAGCCAGCCCGGCACCGGCAGGTTCTTGGAGCGCAGGAAGGCAGGATTGAACAGCTTCGACTGGTAGCGCGTGCCGTAGTCGCACAGGATGGTCACGATCGTGTGGCCGGGGCCCATCTCCCTCGCCAGCCGGATCGCGCCGGCGACGTTGACGCCGGAGGAGCCGCCGAGGCACAGGCCCTCCTCCTCCAGCAGCTGGAAGCAGAGCGGGATCGCCTCCTCGTCAGGGATCTGGAAGGCGACGTCGATCGGAGCGCCTTCGATATTCTTGGTGATCCGGCCCTGGCCGATGCCCTCGGTGATCGAGGAGCCTTCGGCCTTGAGCTCGCCGGTGGTGTAGTAGGCGTAGAGCGCCGCGCCCATCGGGTCGGCGAGGCCGATCCTGATCTCGGGATCGAAGCCCTTCAGTGCCATCGCGACGCCGGCGAGCGTGCCGCCGGTGCCGACCGCGCAGATGAAGCCGTCGACCTTGCCCTCGGTCTGCTGCCAGATCTCCGGCCCGGTGGTCTCGATATGGCCCTGGCGGTTGGCGGTATTGTCGAACTGGTTGGCCCAGATCGCGCCGTTCGGCTCGCTCTTCGCCAGCTCTTCGGCGAGGCGGCCGGAAACCTTCACGTAATTGTTGGGATTGGCGTAGCCGACCGCCGGCACCTCGACCAGCGTCGCGCCGGCGAGCCGCAGCATGTCCTTCTTTTCCTGGCTCTGCGTCTCCGGGATGACGATCACGCTGCGATAGCCGAGCGCGTTGCCGACCAGCGCGAGGCCGATGCCGGTATTGCCGGCCGTGCCCTCGACGATGACGCCGCCGGGCCGGAGTGCACCACGCCGTTCTGCGTCGCGGATGATGGCGAGCGCGGCGCGGTCCTTGACCGATTGGCCGGGATTCATGAACTCGGCCTTGCCCAGGATCTCGCAGCCGGTTTCCTGCGAGGCGCGCTTCAGCCTGATCAGGGGCGTATTGCCGATCGCTTCGACGACGCCGTTGCGGATGGTCATGTTAGGCAACTCCAGCCATTTCCCTGCCTGCCGTCACCTGATAGGCGAAAGCTTCGTGCAGATCACCAATACCGGAAACATGTCCGTCCTCGCCATGAATGAAACGCTCACGATCGCGCGGCTCGGCCAGCGCGGCGACGGCGTCGCCGAAACGACCGAGGGCCAGGTCTTCGTGCCCTTCGCGCTCCCGGGCGAGCGCGTGCGGGCCGTGCGCGACGGCGAGCGGGCGCAGCTCGTCGAAATCCTCGCACCCTCCGCCTCGCGCATCGCCGCTATCTGCCCGCTCTTCACCCGCTGCGGCGGCTGCGCGGCGCAGCACATGGCGGAGGAGCTCTATGCCGATTGGAAGCGCGGGCAGGTGGCGACGGCGCTCTCCCGCGCCGGGCTCGCGACAGAGGTGGCGCCGCTGGTCGGGGCCCATGGCGCCGGTCGCAGGCGCGTCACCTTCCATGCCCGCCGCGACGAGAGCGGCATGCGCGTCGGCTTCATGGCGGCGAAGAGCCACGAGCTGATCGAGGTCGAGGCCTGTCCGGTGCTGGTCCCGGGGCTGGCGCGGGCGCCGGCCGTGGCGCAGCACCTCGCCAACCGTCTGCGGGCCTCGAACAAGCCGCTCGACATCCAGCTGACCGCCTCGCAGGCCGGCCTCGACGTCGACATCCGTGGCCACGGCCCGGCCGGCGATGCCCTGCGGCGCGCCTTGACCGAGGCGGCCGAGCGGCTCGACCTCGCCCGTCTCTCCATGCATGGCCAGATCATCGTCGAGCGGCGCGCGCCGTTCCAGCTGATGGGCAGGGCGGCGGTGACGCCGGCGCCCGGCGGCTTCCTCCAGGCGACCGCCGAGGGCGAGGCGGCGCTGTCGCGCCTCGTGCTCGCCGCGATCCCCAAGGCGAAGCGCGTCGCCGATCTGTTCGCCGGTTGCGGGCCGTTCAGCCTCCGTCTGGCGGAGAAGGCGCAGGTCTCCGCCTTCGAGAGCGATGCCGCCGCGATCCAGGCGCTGAGCCGCGCCACCAAGCATGCGCAAGGCCTCAAGCCGGTCGCGGCCGAGGCCCGCGACCTCTTCCGCCGCCCGCTGCTGGAACACGAGCTCGATGCGTTCGATGCCGTCGTGCTCGATCCGCCGCGCGCCGGAGCCGAAGCGCAGGCGAAGCGGCTCGCGGCTTCGAAGGTGCCGCTGGTGGCCTATGTCTCCTGCGATGTCGGCAGCTTCGCCCGCGACGCGGCGCTTTTGGTCGCAGGCGGCTATGCGCTGGAGCGCGTGACGCCGGTCGACCAGTTCCGCTATTCCGCCCACATCGAACTCGTCGGCGTCTTCCGCAAGACGGTCGGCCGCAAGTGATCAGCTTTCCGGAGGCAGGATGAGCGCGCCCGTTATCGAAGCTCTGGCCGGCATCGTCGGCGCCAGGAACGTCATCACCGACGCCGATGCGATGGTGCCCTATCTCAAGGAGCCGCGCGGTCTCTTCCATGGCAAGGCGCAGGCCGTGGTGCGGCCGGGCTCCGTCGCCGAGGTCTCGGCCTTGATGGAGTGCGCGAGCGAGACCGGCGCGACGATCGTGCCGCAAGGCGGCAATACCGGCATGGTCGGCGGCCAGGTCCCGGTCGCCGAGGGCAGGGAGATCATCCTGTCGCTGCAGCGGCTGGACAGGATCCGCTCGGTTGATGTCGATGGCGACACGATGATCGTGGAGGCCGGCGTCATCCTGCAGAAGGCGCAGGAGGCGGCCGAGGCCGCCGGGCGGCTCTTTCCGCTCTCGCTCGCCTCGGAGGGCTCCTGCACGGTCGGTGGCAATCTCTCGTCCAATGCCGGCGGCACGGCGGTGATCGCCTATGGCAATGCCCGCGAGCTCTGCCTCGGCCTCGAGGTGGTGTTGGCCGATGGCCGCGTCTGGAACGGCCTGCGCCAGCTGCGCAAGGACAACACCGGCTACGACCTCAAGAACCTGTTCATCGGCTCGGAAGGCACGCTCGGCATCATCACCGCCGCCGTGCTGAAGCTCTTCCCGCTGCCGGCGGCGCGCGCCACCGCCTTCCTCGCCGTGCCCGATCCGGAGGCCGCGCTCGCGCTTCTGAACAAGGCCAAGGCCAGCGCCGGCGGCACGCTTACCACCTTCGAGATCATGCCGCGCATCGGGCTCGACTTCGTCGTCCGCCACGCCAGCGGCGCGCGCGACCCTCTGTCCGCGCCGTCGCCCTGGTATGTGCTGATGGAGGTCTCGGCCCAGGCCGAGGCCGGACTTTCCGACGCGGTCGAGGCCTTCCTCGGCGAGGCACTGGAGGAGGGGCTCGTCACCGACGCCGTGCTCGCCGGCTCGCTCGGACAGCGCGCCGACCTCTGGAAGCTGCGCGAGATGCTCTCCGAGGTGCAGACCCATGAGGGCGGCTCGATCAAGCACGACATCTCCGTGCCGATCCATGCGACGCCGGAGTTCCTGAAGCGCGCCATCGCCAGGGTCGAGGAGATGGTACCCGGCTGCCGGCCCGTGCCCTTCGGCCATCTCGGCGACGGCAACATCCATTTCAACGTCAGCCAGCCGGTCGGGGCCGACAAGCAGGCCTTCCTTGCCGGCTGGGGCGCGATGAACGAGGCGGTCCACGCCATCGTCACGGAACTCGAGGGCTCGATCTCGGCCGAGCACGGCATCGGCCGGCTGAAGCGTTCGCTCCTGCCCGGCGTGAAGGACCCGGTCGAGCTCGATCTGATGCGGACGGTCAAGGCCGCGCTCGATCCCAAGGGTGTGCTGAACCCCGGCTCGGTGCTGTAGGCAGGCTCCGACGGCGGGATTTCCTCAAGCCGAGCTTCGGCCTTCGTAAATAGTTATCCTTTCTCGCCGATCCTGGTCCGGGGGCCAACAAGAACAATACGTCAGCATGTGATGGAGCCGACTGCTCAGCGCCTGGACCGCTTTTGCCGGATCGGCCTGCCGACCGGCCTCGACGAGGCCCTGATCGCGCGTGTTCGGGCACGCCAGCTCGACACGGTGCGCCGGCTGACGCCGGTGATGATGGGCGCCAATATCCTCAACGCGGTCATCCTCGCCGCGACCTTCCTGCCGGTGGCCAACGGCGCGCTCCTGCTCGCCTGGACCGTGGCGGCGGCCGGATTCGCGCTGCTGGCGGTCCGGAAATGGCGGCAGGCGCACTTGCGCCCGCGCAAGCCGACGGCGTCCGCGCGCGTCATCCGGGCCGCGACGCTGAATGCCGCGCTCCTAGGCCTGATCTGGGTCGCGCCGGCGATCCTGTTCGCGCTCGACTATGATCCGCAGCGCAGCCTGCTCGCGGCGATGGTGATGGGCGGCATGGCGTGCGCCGGCGGTTTTGCGCTGGCGAGCATTCCGTCCGCGGCGATCCTCTATGTCGGCATCGTCGGCGCCAGCGGCTTCGCCAGTCTCGTCGCCAGATGGGATGCGGGCCTGCTCAGCCTGATCGCGGTCTATGCGAATTATTGCGTGGTGGTCATCGCCATCATCAACGCCTCCTTCAGGACCTTCATCTCGCACTTCCTCGCCGAGGTCGAAAAGGAGCGCCTCGCCGAGGCCGAGATCGAGACGATGCGCGCGGGGCAGGACCGCAACCGCCGGACCGAGCAGCAGATCGGCATCTTCGCGACGGCGATCGAGCGCGTCCTCGCCCGGATGGCCGAGGTTTCGGCCGAGCTCTCGGCCTCGTCCCAGGCGCTCGGGCGGGCCGCTGCGCATGTCGAGGACGCGTCGCGTTCGGCGACGAGCGAGGTGCGGGAGGCCGAGGTCGCCGTCGACCATTCGGCCGAGGCGGCCGGCCGGTTGCGCGTTTCGATCCAGGAGATCGCGCACAGGACCAATCATTCGGTCGATGTCGGAGAGAGCGCGCTGGCGAGGACTGCGGTGACGGTCGAGGCGGTGGGGTCCGTCACGGTGGCGACCTCCCGGATCGAGAGCGTGATCGCGCTGATCCAGAGGATCGCGGCGCAGACCAACATGCTGGCGCTCAACGCCACCATCGAGGCGGCGCGCGCAGGAGCGGCCGGCCGGGGCTTCGCGGTGGTCGCGGGCGAGGTCAAGCAGCTGGCCGAACAGACCGCGCGCGCGACGCAGGACATCGCTGCACAGATCCGGCAGATCGACGACGCCGCCCTGTTCGCGGCGGGCACGGTCGAGGACCTGCGCGGCATCGTCGAGGCGATGTCGTCGGCGGCGAAGGATATCGCCGGCGCCGTCAATGCCCAGGCCGTCATGGTCGGCGAGATCGCCGATGGCGCCGGCTCGGCGGCCGACGGTGTCCGGCGTGCGGTTCAGGATATCGGCCAGGCGATGCAGGAGGCCGCCGGCGCGGGCGCGGTAGGCGGCAATGCCCAGCGGCTGGCGGTCGCCCTGCGGGCCGATGCCGAAGAGCTCGAGCGCGCCGTCGGCAGCTTCCTGGGCGATGTCAGGGCCGCGTGAACTCGCCGGATCTCGCTCCACCCCGCCGCATCAGGGCGTCGCGACATAGCCGTCACGGCGCGGATCGCAGGCGCCTGTGAGCCGGCCCGTGGCCGGATCGCGCGATACGGCCTGCATGCCGCCGACGCGCATCGTCCAGCCGGTATCAAAGGGCGTGATCGCGTGGCCGCGCCGGGCGAGCGCGGCGATGGTCTCGGCCGCGAGCCGGTTCTCGACCTCGATGGCGCGGCCGTCCCAGAGCCGCGCGCGCGGCGCCTCGATCACGTCCTGCAGTGGAAGGGCAAAATCGACATGCTGGACCATGGCCTGCGCCTGCGTCTGCAGGATGCCGTAGCTGCCGGGCGTGCCGAGCGCCAGCACCGGCGCGCCGTCCCGGGTCGAGAGGCTCGGCGACATGCACATCGGCAGCTCCGAGCCGGGCAGGGAACGATTGGGGCTGCCGGGCTGGACGTCCGCCCAGTACAGGAAGTTGTTGAGGCACAGGCCGGTGCCGGGCACCACGACGCCGCTGCCGAACGGGCTGCCGATGCTCTGCGTCACGCAGATCAGATTGCCCTCGCGGTCGGCGATCGAGAAGGACGTCGTGTGCGCGGGATCTTCGCCCGCGGGCGCCTGCGGCATCCATTGTTCGGTCGGTCCCTCGATCGGCTCGCCATCGCCCACCCGTGCCCGCAGCCGGGCGACGAAGGGCTCGGACAGGATCTCGGCGAGCTTCTCCGGCGCCGGATTGTTGTGCGCGATGCGGACGCCGGCGGCGAGGCGGACGGCGCGGTAGACGATGTCGAGATGCTCGACGCCGTTGCGTTCGAGCTTGCCGAGATCGAAGCCGTCGAGGATGCGCAAGGTCAGCAGGAACTGGAAACCCTCGCAGGCCGGGGGCGGCACATGCACGAGCCGGTCGCGATAGGCGACACTGAGCGGCTCGCGCCATTGCGGGGCGACCCTGCCGAGATCGGCCATGGTCAGCGTGCCGCCCTGTGCCGCGAGATGGGCGGTGACCGCCTCGCCGAGCGCGCCCTGATAGAGATGGCCCGGCCCCTTGGCGGCGATGCCGCGCAGGGTCGCCGCCAGCTCCGGCTGGCGCAGGATCTGGCCGAGTGCGACGCTGTCGCCGCCTTCGCGCAGATAGTTGCGCGCCCAGTGTTCGTAGAGCTCCGGCCGCTCGCGCAGCAGCGGCGCCTGCTCGTTGAATTCCGCGACGCCGAACTCGGCGATCGGGAAGCCATCCTCCGCGAGCGCGATCGCCGGCGCGAAGATCTGCTCAAGCGGCAGGCGGCCATAGCTCCGGTTGAGCTCGCACCAGCCGGCGAGATTGCCGGGCGGGGCAACCGAAAGCGCGCCGCGCTCGAGATCGGCGCGCTGGCTGAAGCGCTCATGCGGGAAGCTCTCCGGCACGGACGGCACGAAATCGAGCACGCGCACGCGCTTTTCGGCCGCGACCCACATCGTCGCCGACCCCATTCCGGCGAGGCTCGACATGAACGGCTCGACCACATTGAGCGCCGCCGCGACCGCCCCGACCGCGTCGAAGACGTTGCCGCCCTGGGCGAGAATGCGTGCGCCGGCCTGCGCCGCCAGCGGGTGCGCGGCGGCGACCATGCCGTGCAGGGAGCTCATCGTCGGGCGGCGGCCATCCATCGCGGGCGTATCCTGTGCTCGTCTCGTCGGGAGCAGAGTAAGCGCGCCGTCGTCGCCTGCGCTAGAACAGGCTGCCCTGTGCACCGTCGGCCCCGCCCCGCCGGGAACGCATGACGGCTCTTGCCGCAGGCGCCGGCTCGGATGCGGGATCGAACGGCTCCTGCACCTGCGGCCCGTCATTGGCGACCTTGTTCACCGCCGGGCCGAGCCTGACCATCTCGAGCAGATCGTCCGGCGGTGGGCGCAGCAGCGCCTGCACCTTGGCGGGCTCGGCCGACGGGTCGAGCCAGGCGTCGAAGTGCTCGGGCGGCACGATGACGGGGGAGCGGTGATGGATCGCCGCCATCTGCCCGTTCGCGGGGCCGGTGACGATCGCGACCGTGTCGATCTCGGATCCGTCGGGACTGTGCCAGGTCTCCCACAGCGCCGCGAGGGCGAAGAAGCCGCGATCCGGCCTCCGGAAGAGATAGGGGCGGTTCTCCTGCTGGCGGCCCTCGCCGAGCCGGTGCCATTCATAGAACCCGTCCGCCGGCATCAGGCAGCGCCGGCGGGAGAGGGCGGCGCGGAAGGAAGGCTTTTCGCCGGCGCTCTCGCTGCGGACATTGACGACCAGGGGAAAGGTCTTCGGATCCTTGACCCAGCCCGGGATGAAGCCCCAGCGCATCAGGATGAACTGGCGCCGGCCCTCGTCGCGGCGCACCACCGGGACCGGCTGCGTCGGCGCGATATTGTAGCGCGGCGGGAAATTCGGCTGCTCGCGATAGGCGAAGGCCGCGCGCATCGCCTCCGGCGGCAGGGTTACGGCATAGCGACCACACATGCTTCGACGTCTTCCGTCTTATCGCGACCGGATCAAGACTTTGTTTGCGGTTGGCGCAGCATAGTCGCTGCGCTTCCGGGGCCTCTCAATGTCTGCGTCCGCGACCGAGACATCACCGACCGCGGCGGGCCGGGCGGTTCCGCAGCTTTCGACAGACTATCTCAACCGGCACAGCGAGGCGCTGATGCTGCTGGAGATGCTGCCGGCGGACCGCGAGATCCTGGAGGATCTCAAGGCCTGGCGCGCAGTCGGTTACGTCGAGCATTTCGCCGGGTCTCCGCTGCGCTGCGCCGGCGAGGCCCTGGCCGCCTATCGCGCCCTCGGCCAGCGCGAGATCGAGAATTTCGACGCGCTCTGCGCCGCCATGGACCGGCTGATCCTCACGGCGACGGCCCTGCTCGATGAGATGCCGGCCGAGGAGGATCCGGCGCTGATCGTCGACGTCGCCAGCCTGTCGCTGCGCCGGCTGATCGCACGCGCCACCGCCTTCATCAACGCGAACGGCCGGGGCGAGGCGGCCCGCATCGATGCCGGCGCCGTTCAGGCCGAAGTCGACGCCGTGATGGCGAGCTGATCCGCCCGCTCGCCGCCGAGCAGGAACTCGCGATTGCCGTCGCCGCCCTCGATCGGGGAGGTGATCGGCCCGCTGACCGCGAAGCCGAGGCCGGCGGCGACCGCTGCGATCTCCGCGCAGATCTGCTGCTGCAGCGCCTCGTCTCGCAGCACGCCCTTCTTCAGCGCCGAGCGCCTCGTCTCGAATTGCGGCTTCACCAGCGCGACCAGCCGCGCCCGGGGCGCAAGCAGCGTAGCCACTGCCGGCAGCACCAGCTTCAGCGAGATGAAGCTGACATCGATCGCGGCGAGCGCCGGCGCCTGCGCGAACAGGCCGGCATCGAGGGAGCGGATATCCTGGCTTTCCAGACTGGTCAGGCGGGGATGGCCGCGCAGGGTCGGGTGCAATTGCGCCTGGCCGACATCGACGGCGTAGACATGCTCCGCCCCGCGCCGGAGCAGCACGTCGCTGAAGCCGCCGGTCGAGGCGCCGACGTCGAGGCAGGTCAGTCCGGCCGGATCGAAGCCGAAGGCGTCGAGAGCCGCGGCGAGCTTGACCCCGCCGCGCGAGACGTAAGGATGTGCCGCCTGCGCTGCGATCGCCGCCGTGACGGGAATGGTTTCCGAGGCCTTGCGCAGCACGACGCCGTCGGCGCTGACCAGGCCCGCGGCGATGGCGGCTTGCGCCCGCGCTCGGCTTTCGAACAGGCCGCGCTCGACCAGCAGCAGGTCGGCCCGGACCCGGCGCGGCAGGCCGGCGGCCATGGCGGTCAGGCGCGGCGGATGGCGCTGGCGGGGCCGAGCGCGGTCTCGACGGTGCGCACGATCCCGGCGGCGTCGAGCCCGGCCTCGGCATACATGGCCTCCGGCTTGCCGTGCTCCTGGAAGATGTCGGGCAGCGTCAGGCTGCGCACCTTCAGCCCGCCGTCGAGCGCGCCCTCGCGTGCGAGCAGATGCAGGACATGGCTGCCGAAGCCGCCGACCGAGCCTTCCTCGACCGTGACCAGCACCTCGTGCTCGCGGGCGAGACGCAGGATCAGCGCCTCGTCGAGCGGCTTGGCGAAGCGCGCATCGGCGACGGTGGTCGAGAGCCCGCGCTGGCCGAGCAGCTCGGCGGCGGCGAGGCATTCGGCCAGCCGCGTGCCGAGCGAGAGCAGCGCCACCCGCGTGCCTTCCCTGGCGATCCGGCCTTTGCCGATCGCCAGCGGGACGCCGTGCTGCGGCAGCTCGACGCCGACGCCTTCGCCGCGCGGATAGCGGAAGGCGATCGGCCCGGCATCGTAGGCCGCGGCGGTCGCGACCATATGGGTGAGCTCGGCCTCGTCGGCGGCGGCCATCACCACCATGTCGGGGAGGCAGGCGAGATAGGCGATGTCGAAGGCGCCGGCATGGGTCGCGCCGTCGGCCCCGACCAGCCCCGCCCGGTCGAGCGCGAAGCGCACCGGCAGCTTCTGGATCGCGACGTCGTGCACGACCTGGTCGTAGGCCCGCTGCAGGAAGGTCGAGTAGATCGCGCAGAACGGCTTGAAGCCTTCGGTGGCCAGCCCGGCCGCGAAGGTCACGGCGTGCTGCTCGGCGATGCCGACATCGAAGGTGCGGCCCGGAAACTCCTTGCCGAAGGCGTCGAGCCCGGTGCCGGACGGCATGGCGGCGGTGACGGCGACGATTCTGTCGTCCTCGCGCGCGGCCTTGATCAGCGCGTTGGCGAAGATATTGGTGTAGCTCGGTGCGTTCGCCGGCGCCTTCGCCTGCTGGCCGGTGACGGGGTCGAACCTGACGACGCCGTGGTATTTGTCGGCGCTCGCCTCGGCCGGCGCGTAGCCCTTGCCCTTCTGCGTCACGACATGGACCAGGATCGGCCCGGTCTCGGCGTCGCGGACATTGCGCAGCACCGGCAGCAGATGGTCGAGATTGTGGCCGTCGATCGGGCCGACATAGTAGAAGCCGAGCTCCTCGAAGAGCGTGCCGCCGGTCCAGAAGCCGCGCGCGTACTCCTCGGTGCGCTTCGCCTTCTCGTGGAAGAAGCGCGGCAGCTTCTCGGCCAGGTACTTCGCCACTTCGCGCAACGAACGGTAGGTCGGGCCCGAGACGAGGCGGGCGAGATAGGCCGACATCGCCCCGACCGGCGGGGCGATCGACATGTCGTTGTCGTTGAGGATGACGATCAGCCGCGAGCCGAGCGCCCCGGCATTGTTCATCGCCTCGTAGGCCATGCCCGCCGACATGGCGCCGTCCCCGATCACGGCGATGACGTTGTTGCGCCGGCCGGCCAGGTCGCGCCCGACCGCCATGCCGAGCCCGGCCGAGATCGAGGTCGAGGAATGGGCGGCGCCGAACGGGTCGTATTCGCTCTCGGCGCGCCTGGTGAAGCCCGAGAGCCCGCCCGGCTGGCGCAGCGTGCGGATCGCGTCGCGGCGGCCGGTCAGGATCTTGTGCGGATAGGCCTGGTGGCCGACATCCCAGATCAGTCGGTCGCGCGGCGTATCGAAGACATGGTGGAGCGCGACGGTGAGTTCGACGACGCCGAGCCCGGCGCCGAGATGGCCGCCGGTGACCGAGACCGCGTCGATCGTCTCGGCCCGGAGCTCGTCGGCGAGCTGGTGCAGCTGCGCGTCGTCGAGCCGGCGCAATGCGGCTGGATCTGGCACCTGGTCGAGGAGAGGGGTGTGGGGGCGAGGCAAGGGCTGGCCGAAGCTTGCTGGATCGTGCCTCCGAAATAGTCCTTCGCGGCGACGCTGGCAAACCGGTCCCTCGCGGCGTCGGCGCAGGAAACGGGTGGGAGCGGCGCGGCCGTCATGACAATCGGCTTCCGATCGCCGTTTGGACATCTGCCATGACCTCCCGCTTTTTCGCCGCCCTGCTGATCGCCGGCGTCACGGCGCAGTTCGCCGACAAGCTCGCGCTCGACACGATCACGCTCGCGGCGGCGCAAGCCGGGGCGAGCCCGCGCCTGATCGGCCTGCTCGTCGCGGCGCAATCGGCCGCCTGGCTGCTGATCTCGCTGCCGGCCGGCGTGCTCGCCGACCGGATGGCGCCGCGCACGTTGATCCTCGCCGGCGGCGCTCTGATGGCGCTCGGCTCCGGCCTCGGCGCGCTCCTGCTCGCAGGCGGTGCGATCGGGCCGGCCCTGGCGCTCTCGACCTTCATCGCCGCGGCCGGGCCGGTCACCATCGCGCTCTCGATCTTCGTGCTGATGCCGCAGGCGGTGGCGCTCGCCGAACTGCCGCGTGCCAACAGCCGCCTCGAGCTCGGCCGGGCCGCCTTCAATCTCGTCGCGCCGCTGATCGCCGGCTGGGCGGTGGCCCGCGCCTCGGGATGGCTCGGGCTCGGCCTCTGCGCCGCCTGCGGCGTCGTCGTGGTCATGGCCGCGCTCCGCCTGCCGTCCGAGAAGCCGCCGGCGCAGCCGCGCCAGCCCCTCCACCGCGCCATCGCCGAAGGCGGCGCCTTCGTCGCGCGCCATCCCTATCTCAGGCCGATCGCGCTCTGCGCCATCGGCTGGAACCTCGCCTTCTTCGCGTTCATGGCGCTGCTCGCGCCCTATGCGCTGCGCGTGCTGGCGCTCGATCCGGCGACCGTCGGCCTGGCCTCTTCGGTCTATGGCGCCGGCGCGATCGCGGCCGCTCTCAGCGGCGCCCGGCTGATCGCGCGCCTGCCGACCGGGGCGCTGCTCGTCTTCGGTCCGGCCGTCTCGCTCCTCGGCGCTGCGGCCATCGCGCTCGCTCCCCCGGCGCTGGGCTGGCCGGCATTGGCGCTCGCCTTCTTCCTGCTCGGCTTCGGCCCGATCCTCTGGTTCATCACCCAGACGACCTTGCGCCAGGCGGTGACGCCGCAGCCGCTGCTCGGCCGCGTCAGCGCGACGATCACCACGGCCATGTACGGCATGCGCCCGCTCGGCGCGGTCGCCGGCGGCCTCGCCGGCGAATGGCTCGGCGTCGAGGCGGCGATGTGGCTGCCGGTCGGCCTGTTCGCCCTGTCGACGCTGGCGATCCTGGCCTCGCAGATGCCGCGGCTGCGGGCGATGCCGACGGGCGAGCTCACCGCTCCGGCAGCGGGATGAACTCCTCCTCGTCGCCGGGGACGGTGTCGAAGCGGCCGGTCTTCCATTCCTGCTTGGCTTGGTCGATGCGCTCCTTCGACGAGGAGACGAAGTTCCACCAGATATGGCGCGGGCCGTCCATCGGCTCGCCGCCGATCAGCATCAGCCGGCTCTGGTCGACGGCGAGGATCGAGATCCGGTCGCCCGGCTTGAAGATCAGCAATTGGCCGGCGCCGAATTCATCGCCCGCGATGTCGATCTTGCCGGCGACGATGTAGACGGCGCGCTCCTCGTAATCGGCGTCGAGCGGCAGGATCGCGCCCGGGGCCAGCACGGCCTCGGCATAAAGCGTGTCCCAGGGGAATTTCACCGGCGAGCTCTGGCCGAAGGCCGAGCCCATGATCAGGCTGACGCGCTTGCCTTCGCCGACGATGCGCGGCAGCTCCGGCGCGGCATGGTGGACGAATTCGGGCGCGACCTCCTCATGCGTCCTCGGCAAGGCGAGCCAGGTCTGAATGCCGTAGAGCTTCGGCGCTTTCAGCCGCTCTTCCGGCGCGGTGCGCTCGGAATGGACGATGCCGCGCCCGGCCGTCATCAGGTTGACCGCGCCGGGGCGGATCGGCAGCGCCGTGCCGAGCGAATCGCGGTGCATGATCTCGCCGTCGAAGAGATAGGTCACGGTGGCGAGCCCGATATGCGGATGCGGGCGCACGTCGATGCCCTCGCCGAGCAGGAACTCGGCCGGGCCCATCTGATCGAAGAAGATGAAGGGGCCGACCATCTTGCGCCCGATCGAGGGCAGGGCCCGGCGGACCGAGAAGCCGCCGAGATCATGGGCGCGCGGCACGATCACCTGCTCGAGCGCCTCGCAGGAGCGGGTGTCGCCGGCGATCGGATCATGGTCGGGCAGTTGCGACATGCAGTGTCCTCCTGTGGGCGTCGAACACTGGCCCTGGACGCCGAGCGCGGCAAGCTGCAACTCGGAGGCCGGGCTCGACGCGGCCCACGGGAGAAATTATCGATAATTCCATGGGCAAACAGACTTCAGAGACGCTGCCGGTCCGCATCAGCCGCGTCCTCGCCGAACGGATCATTTCCGGAGAGCTCGAGCCGGGCGCGCGGCTGCGGCAGGATCATGTCGCGGCCGAGTTCGGCGCCAGCCATGTCCCGGTGCGCGAGGCCTTCCAGCGGCTGGAGGCGCAGGGGCTCGCCGTCAGCGAGCCGCGCCGTGGCGTGCGCGTCGCCGCCTTCGACCTGCGCGAGGTTCGCGAGGTCGCCGAGATGCGTGCGGCGCTGGAGGTGCTGGCGCTGCGCCATGCCGGCCCACATCTCACCCGCGCCATCCTCGACGAAGCCGAGGATGCGACGCGCGCCGGTGACCACTCTCCCGATGTCCGCGCCTGGGAGGAATCGAATCGGCGTTTCCACCGGCTGATCGTGACGCCCTGCGCCATGCCGCGCCTGCTGGCCGCGATCGACGATCTCCACGCCGCCAGCGCCCGCTTCCTGTTCTCGGCCTGGCGCTCGGACTGGGAGGCGCGCACCGACCACGACCACCGCGCCATCCTCGCCGGGCTGCGCGCCGGCCAGATCGACGAGGCGGCGGCCATCCTCGCCCGTCACGTCCAGTGGATCGGCTCGAAGCCCGTACGCACGGCCGCCGGCGGGACGCGCGACGTCTTCGCGATCCAGGGCTGAATCCGAAGTTCGAGCGGCCGCTTGGGGGCCGCCGGGCAGGCCAGCGCCGGCGTGCCCATGGCGGCATGCGGTACGCGCTTGCATTCTGTCGGCGGCTGTGGACTTTAAGATAGATGAAATCGAAGAATTATCTATAATATAGTTCAACGGAGACCAGTCATGACCGATCTCAGCTACGCCGCGCGGGCTCGTTTCAGCCCGCTCGATCTGCGGGGGCGCCCGGTGCCCGTCCGGGCGGCGGCCGTCCTCCTCGGCACACTCGTCCTGGCGACCGCCTCGCAGATCAGCGTGCCGATGCTGCCCGTGCCGATGACCATGCAGACGCTGGCGGTGACGCTGATCGGCGCGCTCTATGGCTGGCGGCTCGGCGCGCTCACCATCCTCGCCTGGCTCGGCGAGGCGGCGCTTGGCCTGCCCGTGCTCGCCAATGGCAGCGGCGGCATCGCGCCTTTCATGGGGCCGACCGCCGGCTATCTGGCCTCCTTCCCGCTCGCCGGCGCGCTTGTCGGCTGGCTGGCCGAACGCGGCTGGAACGGCAGCCGCCCCGCTCTCGCCCTCGCGGCGATGCTGCTCGGCCACGCGCTCTGCCTGCTGCTCGGCGGCCTCTGGCTCGCGACGCTGATCGGTGCTGAGAAGGCCATGCTGGCCGGTGTCGTGCCCTTCCTGCTCGGCTCGCTGGTGAAGTCTGGGCTGGGTACCGCGATCCTGACGGCGCTCGCACGCGGCGGGAACAGCGCCGGACGGGTTTGAGCTGAAGCGGGCCGCCGTCTCGGCGCCGGCCCCCCCCGCCGGCCGGTCAGGCGGCTTGCCGGGTTTCGAGCCTGGCGAGCCGTGCGACATAGTGCTCGGCGACCGCCTCCAGCGCCTCGGCATCGGCCCGGCGCGCATCGTAGATCAGGAATGGCTCCTGCCAGGCGAGGGCGCAGCGATGCGCGCTCGCCTGAAGCGGCTTCAGCAGGTCGCGCAACGAGAACAGATTGGCGCCGCCCGGCGCATAGGCTTCCGGAACGTTGCCGGCGGTCGCGGCGATCATGAAAGGCCGGCCCGCGAGCTTCGCCCCCTCCGCCTCGTAGTTGATGTAGAACATCCGGGTCAGCACCGCGTCCTGCCAGGCCTTCAGCAGCGGCGGGGTCGAATACCATTGCACCGGAAACTGCAGGACGATCCGCTCGGCGCCGAGCAGCCTCGCGGCCTCCGCCTCTGCGTCGATACGCCCATCCGGATAAAGCCCCTGCATGTCGACGACGCTGGCGCCGGGCCGGCGTCCTGCCGCCTCCGCCAGCGTCCGATTGGCGCGCGAATTCCGGTAATCGGGGTGGAAGAGCAGGATCAGCGTCTGCGTCATGGCGACCTCCTTCGGTTCGGGAGGAGGATGCGGTCGCCCAATAAATTGCTCCAATGGATGATCGATATAGCGTATTATCGATCGCGTGAATTTACGCGCGATCGACCTCAACCTGCTCGTCATCCTCGACGCCCTGCTCGACGAGGCGCATGTCTCGCGCGCCGCCGAACGGATCGGCCTGTCGCAGCCGGCGGCCTCCAGTGCGCTCGAACGCTGCCGCCACCTGTTCGGAGATCCGCTGCTGCTGCGGGGCAGGGGGCGGATGCGCCTGACCGCCAAGGCGCAGGCGCTACGGCAGCCGCTGCGCGATATCCTCGCCGGGATCGCCGCGCTGCTCGACGCGCCGGAGCCGGAGCTCACGAGCTTGAAGCAGACGATCCGGGTGATGACGGCGGAGCTGCCGCCGGCGCTGCTGACCGGCCGGATCTATGCGCAGCTGATGCAGACCGCGCCCGGCCTGACCCTCGCCATCCTGCCCTGGCAAGGCGCGCAGGCGACGCTGGAGGCGCTGGCGCAGGGGCGGGCCGACCTCGCCATCTCGGTCTTTCCGACGATCGACGCCGATTTCACCCGCCGGGAGCTGCTGCGCGAGCGCTATGTCGTCACGATGCGCCGGGATCATCCAGCGGCAAACGGCTTCGATCTCGATCGCTGGCTCGCTTTCCCGCATGTGCTGGTTTCCGGCCGCGGCGAGACCCATGGCCCGCTCGACGAGGCGCTCGCGCGGCTCGGCCGCGAGCGTCATATCGGCCTTGTCGTGCCGAGCTTCCTCGGCGTGCCGCCCTTGCTGCTGGCGTCGGAGCTGATCGCGCTCCTGCCGAGTCGGACCTTGCCGCCGGGCGAGGCCGAGCGCTTCGTCACCTTCGAGCCACCGGTGGCGGTCGAGGGCTTTCCGCTGCATCTCGCCTGGCACCGGCGCAGCGAACGCGATCCTGCGGTCCAGCACGTCGCGCGACTGGTCGAGGCTGTGCTCGGCGAAGCGGCTGTGGTCAGCCCGCCGGCCCGATGATGGCCGGAGCGCCCGTCAGTTGCCGACGTCGAGCGGCTGGGTGCCCGTCGGCTTGCCGTCGGCGCCGAGCGTGATCTTCTCGATGCGGGCTTCGGCCTGCTTCAGCAGCGCGTCGCAGCGCGCCTTCAGCGCCTCGCCACGGGTGTAGATGTCGATCGATTCCTCCAGCGCGACATCGCCGCGCTCGAGCCGGGCGACGATGCCTTCGAGCTCCTTCAGGGCCGCCTCGAAGGGCAGGCCGGCGACATCGGCATTGGTGTTGGCGTCGGTCACGGGCGCGGTTCCCAAAGCAATTCCAGCAAGAGTGCGTAGCGGTTTGCGTCCGGAATTGCGTCAAAACAAAGGGGTGAGGCAAGTCGGCGATTCGATCGAAGCGGGCAGCTTCAGCGGGCGGCCGTTATCGACTTTGATGCCCGCTCTCGCAACCCTCTTCAGGCAGCGACCTCCGAGCCTCGTTCCGAGGAGCGCTCGTGGGGCGTGGCTCGAAAGGGGAACCCCGCCTCACATCACATCGGCAGCGCCGAGGTCTTCTTGATCGTGCGCAGCGTCAGCGTCGACTGCACCCGGGTGACGCCCGGCAATTGCGTGATGATGTCGGTGTGGATGCGCTCGAAATCGGCGCTGTCGCGATAGATCACCCGCATCAGGTAGTCATGCGCGCCGGCGAGCAGGTGGCACTCGAGGATCTCGGGCAGGTCCTGCACCGCCTTCTCGAAGCTCTCCAGCGAGGCGCGGCCCTGCTGGTCGAGGGTGACGAAGACGAAGGCGGTGCCGGGGAAACCGGCGATGCGTTCGTCGAGCATCATCACATAGCCGCGGATCAGCCCGCTCTCCTCGAGCTGGCGCACCCGCCGCAGGCAGGCCGAGGGCGAGAGGTGCACCTTCTCGGCGAGGTCAGAATTGGTGATCCGGCCATCCTTCTGGAGGATGCGCAGGATCGTCCTGTCGCGGGAATCGAGTTCGATCTGCATCGCCGGTGCGTCGTCCCATGACCGGTGGCGCCTCGGCGGCCGCCGGAAAGCGCAGATGCTTCTGCGCAAAAAGCGCGCTTGGCAAGCATGATCTTGCGCGCCATCCCGAATTATCCGCGCGCAGGCGCCGCCGTGGCGTCCCGCGTCGCACGATCGTGCGGTGCAGCATTCGATCGCGACTTTACCCAGACGCCCGGTCGTCATTGCGAGGAGCGTAGCGACGAAGCAATCCAGGAGCGGGAGAGCTTTACGTCCTTCTGGATTGCTTCGCTGCGCTCGCAATGACGATCCAGCTTGGTTGGAATCGAAGCGGAAGAATCCGGTGGCGCTGGCCGCAGGCGCAAAAATGTTTACAACTGAACTATCTTTCCCGGGACGCTGTCATGAATCTCTGGTTCCGCCTCGTCTGGCTGCTGCTCAGCCGGCCTTTCCAGCCCAGGCTGAAGCCGCCTTTCGAGGCCTCGATCCTGCCCTTCCGGGTCTGGCTCCACGATCTCGACACCAGCCTGCACATGAACAATGCCCGCTATTGGGGGCTGATGGATCTCGGCCGCGCCGACCTGATGCTGCGCAGCGGCCTCTGGCGCGCGGTCCTGCGCCATGGCTGGGTGCCCGTCGTCAATTGCGGCACCATCCGCTTCCGCCGCGAGCTGCGCCTGTTCCGGGCGATCAGGCTGGAGACGCGCCTGCTCTGCTGGAGCGAGAGCTGGGTCGTGATCCAGCACCGGATCCTGGCGGCGGGGCGCGACGGCAACGAGATCGTCGCCGCGGTCGCGCTCGTCCGCGCCGCGCTCTATGACCGCAAGGCCAGGGCCTATGTGCCGGCCGCGCGCCTGTTCGGCGAGATGGGCGTCGCAGCGGAGAGCCCGGCGCCGAGCCGCGAGGTCGCGGCTTTCCTCGCGGCCGAGGAGGCGTTGCGGCAGGCCGGCGCGGTGGCCGGCCAGGCAGCGGCGGAGCCTGCGCCGGAGTAGCGAGGCCGCAATCGGCCTATTCGGCAGCCAGCCGAGTCGCGCGCCATTGCGCCAGGAGCGCCCGTAAGGCGCCGGGCTTCAGCGGCTTGTTCAGCACGTGGATGTCGAGCGCGGCCGCCTCCTCGCGCACTTCGGGCGAGCGGTCCGCCGTCAGCAGGATCGCCGGCAGCCCGCCGACGCGGTGCCGCAAAGCCGAGATCAGGGCGATGCCGTTCTCGCCATGATCGAGATGGTAGTCGGCGATCAGCACGTCCGGAGCCCCGCCCGCGGCGATCGCGGCGGCGGCTTCGTCGAGGTCTCGGGCGGTCTCGACCTCGCAGCCCCAGCCGCCGAGCAGAAGGCGCATGCCGTCGAGGATCGCCGGCTCGTTGTCGATGGCGAGCAGCTTCAGGCCGGCGAGCTGGCTGCTGGGCGGGGTGCCGCGCGTGGCTGCGGTCGTCGCCATCGCCGGCAGCGGCGCCGCCCGCGGCACCAGGATCGAGAAGCGCGTCCCGCGGCCCGGCGTCGAGGCGAGGGAGAGCTTGTGGTCGAGCGTGCGCGCGATCCGCTCGACGATCGAGAGGCCGAGGCCGAGGCCGCGCGCCACCTTGGCGCCCTGGTCGAGGCGCTGGAACTCGCGGAACACCGTCTTCTGCTTGCTGGCCGGGATGCCGAGCCCGGTATCGAGCACCTCGATCGCGATCTGTCCGCCTCGATGGCGGCAGCCGACCAGAACCTTGCCATTGGGCGTGTACTTGATCGCGTTCGAGATCAGGTTCTGGAGGAGCCGGCGCAACAGGCGCCGATCGGAGCGGATGGTGGCCGAAGTCGGCGCGAAGACGAGCTTCAGGCCCTTCTCCTGGGCGCTCGGCTCGAATTCGCGCTGCAGCTGGCGCATCAGCTCGTCGAGGCGGAAGGCGCCGATCTCGGGCTTGAGCGCGCCGCCGTCGAGCCGCGAGATCTCGAGCAGCGCGGTCAGGATCTCCTCGACCGCGTCGAGCGAGGCGTCGATGTTCTCGGCGAGGTCGGGCTGCGCGCCGGCGCGGTCGCGTTCGACCAGGGCGGAGGCGTAGAGCCGGGCGGCGTTGAGCGGTTGTAGGATGTCGTGGCTGGCGGCGGCGAGGAAGCGCGTCTTCGAGGCGTTGGCCTCGTCGGCCTCGGCCTTGGCGCGCTGCAGTTCGGTGTTGACGCGCCGGATCTCCTCGGTGCGCTCGGCGACGCGCTTCTCCAGCGTCTCGTTGGTGCGCGCCAGCTCCTCCTCGGCCGCGACCGTCTCGGTGATGTCGGTGTAGGTGGTGACGATGCCGCCGTCGGGCAGCGGGTTGGAGCGGATTTCGATGACCTTCTTGGATGGGTAGAGCTTGAGCCGGACCGGCTCGCGATCGTTGACGAAGCTCTCCAGCCGCGCCGCCATCAGCTCGTCCTGCGGACCGGCGCCATAGGCGCCGCGCTGCGCGTTGTAGCGCACGATCTCGTCGAGGCCGGTCCCGAAGCGCACCAGCGAGGGCGGCAGGTCGTAGAGCTGGATGAAGGCCTTGTTCCAGGCGAGCAGGCGAAGATCGCGGTCGAGCACGGTAATGCCCTGGCCGGCATGGTCGAGGCCGTTCTGCAGGATGTCGCGATTGTACTGCAGCGCGGCGGAGGCGTCGTCGAGCAGCTTGAAGGCGGCTTCGGTCGAGAGGTTGCGCCGCTTCAGCAGCAGCGACAGCACGAGGCGTGAGGAGGCGGCCCCGATCGCGGAGGAGAGCAGGTGCTCGCCGAAGCGCAGCATGTGGATGTCGGCCTCGCGCGTCCCGTTGAGCACCTCTCCGCGCGAATGGGCGAACCCTTCGAAGGCGCGCTGCGTCCGCTCCTGGCCGAGATAGCGCCCGATGGTCGACTGCAGCTCCGCCTCGGTGACGCTGGAGCGCCAGAGCGAGAAGGACTGGGCCATGGTCGCCCGGTCCGACTCCACGAAGGCGTTGGCCTGCAGCCGCTCCATCGCGCTCGCCGGCCGCACCAGCGAGAAGCCGACATAGCAGACGATGTTGATGCCGAGGCTCCAGAGCACGCCATGGGGCAGGGCCGGCAGCGACAGGCCGAACAGCGCCTCCGGCCGCAGGGCGGCGATGCCGAGCGGCCCGTGCTCGACGATCTGCGCCCAATCGCCGCCGGGCAAGGCGAGGCTCGGCATCAGCAGGGTGTAGAGCCAGGTCAGCAGGCCGGCGGACAGCCCCGCCGCCGCGCCGAGCGCGGTGCCGCGGCGCCAGATCAGCCCGCCGAAGAAGGCTGGCGCGATCTGGGCCGTGGCGGCGAAGGACAGCAGGCCGATCGACACCAGCGCCGCCTCGCCGGCCGCACGGTAATAGGCGTAGCCGAGCAGGATCACGGCGACGATGGCGAGCCGCCTGATATGCACCACCTGCGAGCCGAGATCGCCACCGGTCGAGCTGTTGCGCCGCCGGCCGCCCTGCAGCAGCGCGGCCGCCTGCTCCGGGTCGACGCTGACGCCGCGCCCGCGCAGCAGCAGCGGCGTGACCAGATGGTTCGAGATCATGATCGCCAGCGCGACCGACGCCACGATGACCATCGCCGTGCCGGCCGAGAGCCCGCCGATGAAGACGAGGAGGGCGATCACCCCGGCCTGCTTCTCCAGCGGCAGCAGCAGCACGGTCATGTCGCGATCCACCGCGGCGCCCGGCAGGAGAACCTCGCCGGCCGCGGCGAGCGGCAGGACGAAGAGGTTGATGAGCACGAGATAGAGCGGGAACATCCAGGCGGCGCGGCGCACGTCGCGGACGTCGCGGTTCTCGACGATCGCCATGTGGAACTGTCGCGCCAGCAGCAGCGCGGCGCAGGAGGACAGGGCCGTCAGCGTGAGGAACATCGGCCAGCTCGATGTCCGTTCCCAGATCGGTGGCCCGTCAGCGGCGGCCCGCGCCGCCTGGGCGAAGAGGTCGCCCGCGCCGTCGAACAGGCCGTAGACGACGAAGACCCCGAGCGCCAGGAAGGCGACGAGCTTGACCAGCGACTCGGCCGCGATCGCCAGAACCAGCCCGTCCTGGTGCTCGGTGGCGTCGATATGGCGCGTGCCGAAGGCGCAGGCGAAGCCGGCCAGGACCAGCGCAACCAGGAAGGCGAGATCGCTCAGCACCGGCATGTTGGTCATCGGCGGCGGCCCGCCGGCGGCGGCGAAGAACACCGAGAGGGAGTTCGCCACCGCCTTCAATTGCAGGGCGATATAGGGCAGGGCGCCGATCACCGCGACGATGCAGACCAGCGCCGCGACGCGCTCGCTCTTGCCGTAGCGCGCGCCGACGAAGTCGGCGACAGAGGTGATGTTCTGCGACTTGGCGATGCTGACGATGCGGGCGACGAAGCGATGCCCGAGCCCGATCACCAGGGCCGGGCCGACATAGATGCCGAGAAAGTCGAAGCCCGCCCGGCTGGCGAAGCCGACCGAGCCGTAGAAGGTCCAGGAGGTGCAGTAGACCCCGAGCGCCAGCGCATAGATCGTCGTGCGCGTCCGCCCGCTCATCAGCCGCCGTCCGGCCGTGTCCGCGAGATGGGCGATCGCGAACAGGGCGCAGAGATAGCCGAGTGCGCTCAGGACGACGGACCAGGCCGGGAGCATCGCGCCTCCTTGGCAACGGCGATCGCCGGCAAATCTATCGCCGTTGAACTGTCTTCGCCATCGGCCTTTTGGCGCGCACCCGCCGCCGCCGTTTCGTCATCCGGCCGGCGTCCGGCCCGGACGTCCGTCGCTCCGGTGCGAGCCGGGTACAAGGCCAGAAACCGACTCCCTCGGCGGCCGGGGATGATCTAGCCTGCGCCGGCGGCGGCATTGCGCGGCGCGATGCCGCAGGCTGGCCACGCATTCGGAAGGACGCGCCATGCTCAAGGAATTCAGGGAATTCGCACTGAAGGGCAACGTCGTCGATCTCGCCATCGGCGTGATCATCGGCGCGGCTTTCGGACGGATCGTCGAGTCGCTGGTCGGCGACATCATCATGCCGCTGATCGGCGCGATCGGCAGCGTCGACTTCTCCAACTACTTCTTCGGTCTCAACAGCACCGTCACCTCCCCGGTCCTCGCCGATGCGAAGAAGCAGGGTGCGGTCCTGGCCTACGGCAATTTCATCACCATCGCCGTCAACTTCCTGATCATCGCCTTCGTACTCTTCCTCGTCGTCAAGGGCATCAATACGCTTCGCCGCAAGGAAGCGGCCAAGCCGGTCGAGCCGGTGGCCCCGCCGCAGGACATCGCCCTGCTCACCGAAATCCGTGACCTGCTGAAGCAGAAATCCTGAGCTGCGCCGCGTCGTCGCCGGCGGCGAGGCTGGCCGGTGTCGCAGAGCCTGCGTCATGTCGGCGGCGTCGTCGCCGCGCTCCTCGAAATGGCGGAGCGGCCAGCCCGCGATCCATCACCGCGACCGATCGGGTCGATTTCGTCATTTCATGCCGCGGCGGCGCAAGATCGGCTAGATTGGCGTGCATGTTTCCCGCGAAGGATCGCCCATGAACATGCACGCACCGGCCGGCACCAGCCTGATCGCCGATCTGCGCCCCGAGGCGCGCAACGCGCCGGAGAGCGGCATCGTCGAGGTCGTCAATCACGGCCGGCTCAAGCCGGGGCTGATCCCGCTCTGGGTCGGCGAGGGCGATCTGCCGACGCCTGAGTTCATCGTCCGCGCCGCGAACAAGTCGCTCGCCGACGGCGAGACCTTCTACACCTGGCAGCGCGGCATCCCCGAGCTGCGCGAGGCGCTGGCGCGCTATCACACCGCGCTCTACGGCCGCCCCTTCGCGGCGGATCGCTTCTACGTCACCGGCTCGGGCATGCAGTCGGTCCAGATCGCGGTGCGCCTGATCGCGGGCGTCGGCGACGAGCTGATCGTCCCGACCCCGGCCTGGCCGAACTTCGCCGCCGCCATGGGCGTCGCCGGCGCCAATCCCGTCTGCGTGCCCATGGAGTTCCGGGACGGGCGCTTCACGCTCGACCTCGAGCGGCTGGAAGCGGCGATCTCGCCGCGCACGCGCGCCTTCGTCATCAATTCGCCGGCCAATCCGACCGGCTGGACCGCGACGCGCGACGAACTCGCCGCCATCCTCGCGATCGCCCGCAGGCACGGAATCTGGATCATCGCCGACGAGATCTATGCCCGCTTCGTCTATGACGGTTCGGCTCGCGCCGCCTCGTTCCACGACGTGATGGAGCAGGAAGACCGCGTGCTCTTCGTCCAGACCTTCTCGAAGAACTGGGCGATGACCGGCTGGCGCGTCGGCTGGATCGAGGCGCCGCCTGCTTTCGGCCAGATCGTCGAGAACCTGATCCAGTACTCGACCTCCGGCTCCCCGGTTTTCGTCCAGCGTGCCGCCGTGGCGGCGCTGGAGGAGGGCGAGCCCTTCGTCGCGGAGCAGATCGCGCGCGCAACGGAAGGGCGCCGCATCGTCGCCGAGGGGCTGAAGGCGACCAACCGCGTCGCGCTGCAGGCGCCGGACGGCGCCTTCTACCAGTTCTTCAGCGTCGACGGCTGGACGGATTCCCGCAGGCTGGCGCTCGATCTGGTCGACAAGGCCAATGTCGGCCTGGCGCCGGGCACCGCCTTCGGCCCCGGCGGCGAGACCGGTCTCAGATTCTGCTTCGCCCGCAAGGCCTCCGACCTCGTCGAAGCAGTGGCGCGTCTGCAGAGGGCGCTGGCCGATTGAGCCCGCGGGCGGGGCATGGCGGGTGGTCATGGCCCGCCTGCGCTCCGGGCGTTTGACCTGAGCCCCCGCGACGGCCATTGATGCGGCGTTGCGCTCGCATGGCGCATCGCGAGCGTCATGCCGATACCGAGCCACGTCCCCTATCATCTGCGCACCCTCTCGCGCGAAGCGGCGGTGATCGCCTGCGCGGCGGCGGGCGGCGCGCTCTTCGCCCTGCTCGACGTGCCGGCCGCCTGGCTCTCCGGCTCGATGCTGCTGGTCTCCATCCTCGGCGTCACCCGGCCGCTGCCGGATCTGCGCCGCCCCTGGTTCGATTCGACCATGGTGATGTCCGGCGTGCTGATCGGCTCGGCTGCAACGCCGGAGGCGCTCGCCGCGACGGCGCGCTATCCCGGCTCGCTGCTGGTGCTGGTGGTCGGTCTCGTCGCGATCATGCTGGCGACGGGCGCCTATCTGCGCTTCGTCGCGCGCTGGAGCTGGATCGACTCGCTGCTCGCGGCCGCGCCCGGCGCGCTCTCGGCGGTGATCTCGGTGGCGCAGGACAAGGGCGCCAATATCGGGCGCATCGCCGCGATCCAGCTCTTTCGCATTCTCGTCCTGGTCGCGGTCCTGCCCAGCATCATGAAGCTGAGCGGCGACGGCCCGCTCGCCCTGCCGCCTCCGGCCGTGGTCGCGAGCCTCGGCGACATGGCGCTGCTGCTCGGCAGCGGCCTCGCCACCGGGCTCGTCTTCGAGCGCGTCGGCGTCACCGCGCCCTTCATCCTCGGGGCGACCCTGGCGAGTGCCGTTCTGCACGGCGCCGGCTTGGTTCACGGCACGATGCCGCCCGAGATCGCGATCGCGGTGATGGTCATGCTCGGCGCGGCCATGGGCGGGCGCGTCTCGAACCTGAAGCGCAACGAGATCGCGGCGCTGTTCCCGCTCGCCATCGGCGGCTTCATCGTCTCGATGGCGGTCGCCTTCGCCTTCGCCTGGCCGGCGGCCTGGCTCGCCGGCGTGCCCTATGCCAGCGCCATGGCGGCCTTCGCGCCCGGCGGGCTCGAGGCGATGGCGATGCTCGCCTTCGCCATGGGGCTCGACCCGCTCTATGTCGGCGCGCACCATCTGACGCGCTTCATGCTGCTCGGGCTGCTGATGCCTGTCCTCGTCGGCTGGGTGAAGCCGGAAAAGCGCGAGGATGCGAGCTGACGATCAGACCGCGCCGTTGGTATGGGTCATCAGCGCGTAGAGCGAGGTCGTGCCGCAGATGAACAGCCGGTTGCGCTTGCGCCCGCCGAAGCAGAGATTGGCGACCACCTCCGGCACCAGCACCTTGCCGATCAGCGTGCCGTCCGGGGCGTAGACATGGATGCCGTCGGCGGCGCTGCTCCAGAGCCGCCCGGTGACGTCGAAGCGGAAGCCGTCGAACAGTCCGTTCGTGCAGGTGGCGAAGACGGAGGAGGCGCCGAGCTTCGCGCCGTCCCCGGTGACGGCGAACTTGCGGATGTGGCGCGGCCCGTTCTCCGGATCATGGCTCGCACCGGTGTCGGCGATGTAGAGCGCGCTCTCGTCGGGCGAGAAGGCGAGTCCGTTCGGCTTGACGAAATCGTCGGCGACGATGGTCACCGCGCCGCTCTGCGGATCGATGCGGTAGACATTGCAGCGGCCGATCTCGCTCTCGGCCATGTCCCCTTCATAATCGGTGAGGATGCCGTAATCGGGATCGGTGAACCAGATCGAGCCGTCGGACTTCACCACCACGTCGTTGGGGGAGTTCAGCCGCTTGCCCTGGTAATGGCTCGCCAGCACGGTGACGGAGCCGTCATGCTCCGTGCGCGTCACCTGCCGGCCGCCATGCTCGCAGGTGACGAGCCGGCCCTGGCGGTCGACGGTGTTGCCGTTGGAGTTGCGCGCCGGCTGGCGGAAGACGCCGACATGCCCGGTGAGCGCGTCATAGCGCAGTATCCGGTCGTTCGGGATGTCGGACCAGACCAGCGTCTGATGCGCCGGGAACCAGGCCGGACCTTCAGCCCAGCGCGCCCCGGTCCAGAGCCTCTCCATCCGGGCCGAGCCGGGAATGATCCGATGGAAGCGCGGGTCGAGCACCTCGACGCGAAAACCCTCGATGAAGCCGAACGTCATGCCTGTCCTCCCTGGGGAGCGGCAAGATCGGCGATTGGAGGGGCCGAGGCAATCGCGCGAGGCACAAGGGCTGCATGTCCAGGCGTCATTCTGGGGCGGAGCGAAGCGCAGACTTCAGAATTTCCTGGAAGAGATGCGCGGGTCTGCGCCCGAGCATGACGCCAGCTCGGATCTACAGCGCCAGCCCCTCGTCCCAATACGGCGTCGCCCCGTAGAGCTCGGCGAGGTAGTCGACGAAGGCGCGCACCTTCTGCTCCATGTGCCGGCGGCTGGGATAGACCGCGTAGACCGCGACGCGCTTGCCGACCGAATAGGCCGGCAGCACCCTGACCAGGGCGCCGGATTTCAGCTCCGGCCCGACATCCCAGGTCGAGCGCAGGGCGATGCCGACGCCCGCCAGCAGGGCCTCGCGCACCACCTCGCTGGAATTCGTCCGCAAGGGCCCGTTGATCCGGACCGCGACCTGGCCCTCCGGCCCGTCGAGGCGCCATTGGTCGGTATTATGGGCGATGAGGGTGTGACGCGACAATTCGGCGATGCTCGCTGGCGTCCCGTGCGCGGCGAGATAGCCGGGCGTCGCGCAGAGCACGCGATGGTTGGGCGCCAGCCGCTTCGCCACCAGGCTCGAATCGCGCAGGTCGGCGATGCGGATCGCGAGGTCGAACCCTTCCGCGACGATGTCGACGAAGGCGTCGCTCAGGATCAGCTCGACATTCACCGCCGGGTTGGCGTCCAGGAAGGGCTTCAGATGCGGGGCGACGTGCATCCGGCCGAACGAGGTCGGCGCCGAGACCCGCAGCGTCCCGCGCGCCTGGCCGGCGCCGCTTGCGACCCAGGCCTCCGCCTCCTCGATCGAGCCGAGGATCGAGACCACCCGCTCGTAGAAGCCCTGGCCGGCCTCGGTCAGCGAGAGCTGGCGCGTGGTGCGCTGGAGCAGGCGCACGCCGAGCCTGTCCTCGAGGCGGCGGATGCGCTTGGAGATCACCGCCGGCGAGAGGTTGAGCTCGCGGGCAGCCGCGGACATGCTCCTCGCCGTGACGACATGGGCGAAGACGTCGAGGTCGCCGAACCGGTCCATCCGCCCTCCATCTTTTCCGATTTGGAAATAATCATCCACGTTACTCGCGCTGCGCCGGCCGTGGAAGTATTCTAGAGTCGTGGTGGATACCGGTGTAAGCGCGTCTTCAGCGTCGCCGCCCGGCGGCGCTCCGGCGAAGAGGTCAGTGGAGGATTGGCCATGAGTGCGATCGCCTTTCCGGCGCCCGATGCCGGCATCCTCGCCCGTCGTGACGCCATCCTCGCCGGCCTCTCGGCGCTGGTCGCGCCCGATGCGCTGATCACCTCCGAGGACGAGCGGCGGCCCTATGAGACCGACGCGCTGACGGCCTATCGCCGCATGCCGCTCGCCGTCGTGCTGCCTTCGACCACCCAGGAAGTGGCGGCGGTGCTGCGCTATTGCGCCGAAGCGGGCGTGCCCGTGGTGCCGCGCGGCGCCGGAACCTCGCTCGCCGGCGGGGCGATCCCGCAGGAGGACGCGGTGGTGATCGGCGTTTCGAAGATGAACCGCATCCTCGAGATCGACTACGCCAACCGCATCGCCAGGGTGCAGGCCGGCGTCACCAACCTCGCCGTCACCGGCGCCGTCTCGGCCGACGGCTTCTTCTACGCGCCTGACCCGTCCTCCCAGCTCGCCTGCTCGATCGGCGGCAATATCGGCATGAACTCCGGCGGCGCCCACTGCCTGAAATACGGCGTCACCACCAACAACGTGCTCGGCGTCACATTGGTCATGCTCGATGGGAGTATTGTGGACATCGGCGGCGGCCATCTCGACGCGCCCGGCTACGATCTGCTCGGCCTGATCGTCGGCTCGGAGGGCCAGCTCGGCATCGTCACCGAGGCGACGGTGCGCATCCTGCGCCAGGCGGAGGGCGCGCGCCCTGTCCTGTTCGGCTTCCCGACCAGCGTCGAGGCCGGCGCCGCCGTCGCCGCCATCATCGGCGCCGGCATCATCCCGGTCGCGATGGAGTTCATGGACAAGCCGGCGATCGAGATCTGCGAGGCCTTCGCCCATGCCGGCTATCCGATGGATTGCGGCGCGCTGCTGATCATCGAGGTCGAGGGCTCCGAGGCCGAGATGGACGCCCAGCTCGCCCGCATCGTCGCCATCGCCCGCGAGCATGGCGTCGGCACGGTGAAGGAGAGCAGGTCGGCGATGGAGACGGCGGCGATCTGGAAGGGGCGCAAATCGGCCTTCGGCGCCACTGGCCGCATCGCCGACTATATCTGCATGGACGGCACCATCCCGACCGGCCAGCTGCCCTTCGTGCTCGAGCGCATGGATGAGATCGTCAAGGGCTACGGCCTGCGCGTCGCCAATGTCTTCCATGCCGGCGACGGCAATCTCCACCCGCTGATCCTCTACAACTGCAACGACCCCGACGAGGCGCAGAAGGCCGAGCAGGCCGGCAACGACATCCTCAAGCTCTGCGTCGAGGTCGGCGGTTGCCTGACCGGCGAGCACGGCGTCGGCATCGAGAAGCGCGACCTGATGACCGTTCAGTTCAACGAGGCCGACCTGCACCAGCAGATGCGGGTGAGGGCGGTGTTCGATCCGCGCTGGCTGCTCAACCCGGCCAAGGTGTTCCCCCTGGAAGGCCGGATCGCGGCGTGATGAGCCTTCCTGCTGTTTCCAGGCGATGGAAAGCCTCGAGCCCGAGGCCCAGAACCGATGAAAGGCATGGGAGAGGCTCGACGCTGCGGCGCTCATCCCGTTCAATGGCATCGGTTCTGGGTTCCGGGCTCTTCGCTGCGCGAAGCCCCGGAAAGACGGCGGAGGATGACCTTGGCGTTCCACGTTTATCTGCTTGCGAGCGGGCAGCATGGGACGCTCTATCTCGGCGTGACACGCGATCTTGCTCGCCGCGTTTACGAGCACAAAAGCAAGGCTTTGCCGGGATTTTCGCGGAAGCATGGCGTCGATCGACTGGTTTGGTACGAGGAGTATCCGACGGCTGTAGAGGCGATCGAGCGCGAAAAGGATATGAAGAAGTGGCGTCGGGACTGGAAGGTCAGACTGATCGAGGAACAGAACCCGCTTTGGGCCGATCTCTATCCGCTGCTGGCGCTGTGAACCTGAACCGTCATTCCGGGGCTTCGCGTAGCGAAGAGCCCGGAACCCAGAACCGATGGCGGATCTCGGTCGGGCTCGGCCCCCCCGGAGGCCTTTTGATCAGCGGCATCGGCTCGGGATACCAGGCTCGGACCCTCGGCTCGCTCCTGCAAGACGGCGGAGGGCTTTGATGCTCCACACGCCCAGCACCGAGGCGCAGGCCTGTGCCGTCGTCGCCTCGATCGTCGCGGCGCGCGTTCCGCTCGCCATTCGCGGCGGCGGCACCCGCACCGGCCTCGGCCGTCCCGACAACGCCGTCAGCACCCTGTCGAGCGCCGGGCTCACCGGCATCACGCTCTACGAGCCGGCCGAGATGGTGATCGGCGCCAGGGCCGGCACGCCGCTGAAGCTGATCGAGGAGACGCTCGCCGAACGCGGCCAGATGCTGCCCTTCGAGCCGATGGATCATCGCGCCGTGCTCGGCACCGAGGGCGAGCCGACCATCGGCGCCGTCGCGGCCGGCAACATCTCCGGCCCGCGCCGGATCAATGCCGGCGCTGCCCGCGACTCCCTGATCGGCGTCAGGCTGATCAACGGCCGCGGCGAATTGGTGAAGTCCGGCGGGCGGGTGATGAAGAACGTCACCGGCCTCGATCTGGTCAAGCTCGTCGCCGGCAGCTTCGGCACGCTCGGCTTCCTCACGGAGGTGACCTTCCGCGTCCTGCCGCGGCCGGAGCGCGTCGTCACGCTGATCTGGGAAGGCCTCTCAGACGAGGCGGCGGTGACGCTGCTCTCGGCCGCGCTCGGCTCGCCCTTCGAGCCGATGGCGGCGGCGCATCTGCCGGGCGGGATCGGCGCGGACGAGGCGCGCACCCTGCTCAGGCTGGAGAATTTCACGGCCTCGGTCGGCTATCGCGCCGCCGAGCTCGCCCGCCTGCTGAAACGCCATGGCCGGCCCGAACTGGTCGAGGGCCGTGCCTCCGAGACGCTCTGGCGCGAGGTGCGCGACGCGGCCGTCTTCGCCGGCACGCAGGAGGCCGTCTGGCGGCTCTCGCTCGCCCCGAGCCATGGGCCGAGGGCGACAGCCGCGATCGCGCGCGCCGTCCCGGGGGCGCGCTGGTTCTACGACTGGGGCGGCGGTCTCATCTGGCTCGCCGTACCGGCGGAGGGCGATGCCGGCGCGGCGGCGATCCGCGCGGCGCTGAAGCCGCTCGGCGGCCATGCGACGCTGGTGCGGGCGCCCGACGCGGTGCGCGCGTCGGTCCCCGTCTTCGAGCCGCTGGCCGAGCCGCTGATGCGGGTGTCGGCCGGCATCAAGAAGAGTTTCGATCCGGCGGGCGTGTTCGAGCCCGGCCGGATGTATGCGGGGGTGTGATGGCGCTCGCTGAAACGCTTTCCTCGGCATCGATACAGCGTCCAGGCTGGGCCCCAAGCCGCCTCGGCCCCGTGACCGCTGCGGCGCTGGCGGCCCTGTTGATCGCCTGCGCTGCGGCGATCCTGCTCTGGATGGACCGTGAGCCGATCTGCAAATGTGGAAGCATCAAGCTCTGGCAGGGCACGGTGATGTCCTCCGAGAACTCCCAGCACATCGCGGACTGGTACACGTTCTCGCATATCATCCACGGCTTCCTGTTCTACGGCTTGTTTTGGCTGATCCGGCGCGTGACCGGCCTGCCGATCAGCGTCGGCCTCGCTTTATTGCTCGCCATCGTGCTGGAGAGCGCCTGGGAGGTCGCCGAGAACACCGACGCGGTGATCAATCACTATCGCTCGGTCACGATCTCGCTCGACTATTACGGCGACAGCGTCCTGAACTCGGTCAGTGACATCCTCGCCATGGCGCTGGGCTTCCTGTTTGCCCGGTTCGCGCCGGTCTGGATCACGCTGGCGAGCGCGCTGGCGATGGAACTGCTCGTCGGCTGGCTGATCCGCGACAACCTCACCCTCAATGTCATCATGCTGCTCTGGCCCATGGACTGGATCAAAGCCTGGCAGGGTGGAGCCTGATCCATGCAGACCAACTTCACGCCCGAGCTCCTCGCCTCCGATCCGCGCCTGCCGGCGTCGGAGAAGATCCTGCGCACCTGCGTGCATTGCGGCTTCTGCACCGCGACCTGCCCGACCTACCTCCTGCTCGGCGACGAGCTCGATTCCCCGCGCGGGCGCATCTACCAGATCAAGGACATGCTCGAGAGCGGCCGGCCGGCGACGCCGGACGTGGTCAAGCATGTCGACCGCTGCCTCTCCTGCCTGTCCTGCATGACGACCTGTCCCTCGGGCGTGCACTACATGCACCTCGTCGACCATGCCCGCGCCCATATCGAGGAGACCTATCAGCGCCCGGCCGCCGACCGGGCGCTGCGGGCCATCCTCTCGGCGATCCTGCCCTATCCCGGCCGCTTCCGCCTCGCCATGCTGGCGGCGCGCCTCGGCAAGCCGCTCGCCGGGGCGTTCGGCGCGCTGCCGGTCGTCGGCGCGCGGCTGAAGGCGATGCTGGCGCTCGCGCCCTGGAGCCTGCCCGGCCGCTCGGCGATGGAGGGGCCCGCCTCCTTCGCGGCGCAGGGCGAGCGGCGCAGGCGCGTCGCCATTCTCTCCGGCTGCGCCCAGCCGGTGCTCGACCCCGGCATCAACGAGGCGACGATCCGCCTGCTCACCCGCCATGGCGTCGAGGTGGTGCTGCCGAAGGGCGAGGGCTGCTGCGGCGCGCTGGTCCACCACATGGGCCGCGAGCACGACGCGCTCGCCTTCGCCCGCGCCAATATCGACGCCTGGATGGCGGAGATCGAGGGCGATGGGCTGGACGCCATCCTGATCACGGCCTCGGGCTGCGGCACCACGATCAAGGATTACGGCTTCATGTTCCGCAATGACGAGGCTTATGCCGAAAAGGCGGCGAGGGTCTCGGCGCTGGCGAAGGACGTGACCGAATTCGTCGAGACGCTGGAGATCGCACCGGTCCGCAGCGTCGACCTCACCGTCGCCTATCACTCCGCCTGCTCGATGCAGCACGGCCAGCAGCTCAGGGACGGGCCGAAGCGGCTGCTGGCGCGCGCCGGCTTCCGCGTCAAGGAGGTGCCGGAGGGCCACATCTGCTGCGGCTCGGCCGGCGTCTACAACATCCTTCAGCCGGAGATCGCCGGGCAGCTGCGCGAGCGCAAGGTCGGCAACATCCAGCGCACGAAGCCCGACCTCGTCGCCACCGGCAATATCGGCTGCATCACCCAGATCGCCAAGGGCTTCGCCGATCGCGGCGCGCCGACGCCGATCCTGCACACCGCCGAACTGCTCGACTGGGCGACCGGCGGCCCCCTGCCGGAGAAGCTGGCGAAGGCGGGGATCGGGGAGGCGGCGAGCCCGGAGCTCGTCGCGGCGGAGTGACCTTCCCGTCATGCTCGGGCTTGACCCGAGCATCTCAGGCCGGAGAGGTGCTGGCTGGCGCCTCCTCGTCACGAGATTCTCGGGTCTGCGCTTCGCTCCGCCCGAGAATGACGTGCTGCGCCTTGCCCCTGGCGCCGCAGCGGGCTAACCCGCCAGTCAACTCCTTGTCGATTGTCCAAGTTTCGAGCTTCGAACGCCCCATGTCCGCCCCTGCCAAGCTGAAGGCCCGCCAGCCGCGCGGTTTCGTCGATCGCGGCCCGGCCGATGTCGCCGCCACCGAGCGCATGCTCGCCGTGATCCGCGACAGCTTCTCGCTCTACGGTTTCGATCCGGTCGAGACCCCCTTCGTCGAATACACCGACGCGCTCGGCAAGTTCCTGCCGGACCAGGACCGGCCGAACGAGGGCGTCTTCTCCTTCCAGGACGATGACGAGCAATGGCTCTCGCTGCGCTATGATCTGACCGCGCCGCTCGCCCGCTATGTCGCCGAGAATTTCGACGCGCTGCCCAAGCCCTATCGCAGCTACCGCGCTGGCTATGTCTTCCGCAACGAGAAGCCGGGGCCGGGGCGTTTCCGCCAGTTCATGCAGTTCGACGCCGACATCGTCGGCTCGGGCTCCGTCGCGGCCGATGCCGAGATCTGCATGCTCGCCGCCGACACCATGGAGAAGCTCGGCATCCGGCGCGGCGACTATGTGGTGAAGGTCAACAACCGCAAGGTGCTCGACGGGGTGATGGAGGCGATCGGCCTCGGCGGCGACGAGAACGCCGGCCGCCGGCTGACGGTGCTGCGTGCGATCGACAAGCTCGACAAGTTCGGCCCGGAAGGCGTGCGCTTGCTGCTCGGCGAAGGCCGCAAGGACGAGAGCGGGGATTTCACGAAGGGCGCGGGGCTGAGCGAGGAGCAGGCCAGTCGCATCCTTCTTCTAACCGGGCAGGTCGGTTTTCGCGAGAATACCCCAGATTTAGTTGAGGCGTCCAAGCGTAGAGGGGAGCCGGCGCCGGCGGGAGATCCGCTGGGCGAGGAGACCTGGCCCTCAGATGACATGACTCTCTCGTTTGCGCGCGACGCCGTTGCAGGTTCTACGAGCGGGCTGGAGGGTGTCGAGGAACTGGCGCAGATCGCGCAGCTTCTTCGCGCTTCAGATTACGGACCGGGCCGCATCCGCATCGACCCCTCCGTCGTCCGCGGCCTCGAATACTACACCGGCCCGGTCTACGAGGTGGAGCTGACCTTCCCGGTCACCAATGAGGATGGGCAGGTCGTCCGCTTCGGCTCGGTCGCCGGCGGCGGCCGCTATGACGGGCTGGTCGGCCGCTTCCGGCCTGAACCCGTGCCGGCGACCGGCTTCTCGATCGGCGTCTCCCGGCTCTATTCGGCGCTGAAGGCGGTGAAGTCGCCGATCGTCGACCAGAAGAACGAGCTGCCGCTCGTCGTCGTCACCGCGATGGACAACAAGTCGCCGGAGTTCATGCCGGCCTATCAGGCCTTCGTCGCGCAGCTGCGCCAGGCGAAGGACGAGGAGGGCCGGGCGCTCTGCCGGGCCGATCTCTATCTCGGCTCCTCCGGCTTCAACGCCCAGATGAAATATGCCGACCGGCGCGGCGCGGTCTGTGCTGTCATTCAAGGTTCTTCGGAGCGCGAGGCCGGCACCGTCGTGATCAAGGACCTGATCCTCGGCGCCGAGCTCGCCGCCGCCAGCCGCGACGTCAAGGATTCCGCCGAGCACAAGGAAAGGCAGGCGCAGGCTCAGTTCTCCGTGCCGGTGGCGGAGCTGGTCGCAGGGGTGAGGCGGGTCGTAGAGCGTCATCGCTAGCGCCCTTCTCCCGCAAGGGGAGAAGGGAAGGGGCGCTCCAAATTCCCGTTCACCCAATTCCCTGAAAACCGTCGAAAATCGCGCGCCGCCCTGCTAGGACGGCGCCGCAACAGGGTGTTTGTGAAGTGCCGGCCATGCGCTCAAAGCTCGAGACCGTGATCGCGCCGTTCGAGCGCGAGGGCTACCGGCGCGCGGAGCCGGCGATCCTGCAGCCGGTCGAGCCCTTCCTCGATCTCTCGGGCGAGGATATCCGCCGCCGCATCTTCCTGACCCAGGACGATGACGGGCGCGAATGGTGCCTGCGTCCCGAATACACCATCCCCGTCGCGCTCGCGCACATCGCCGCCCACGCCACCGAGCCGGCCTCCTATGCCTATGCCGGCCCGGTCTTCCGCATGCGCGTCGGCGAGCCCAACGAATTCGCCCAGGCGGGCCTGGAATCCTTCGGCCGCAGCGATTTCGCCGCCGCCGACGCCGAGATCATGGCGCTGACCGTCGAGGCGGCCTCCGCGCTCGGCCTGAGCCGGCCGCGCCTGCTGATGGGCGACGTCGCGCTCCTGACCGCGCTGCTCGACCGGCTCGGCGTGCCGCAGGCGGCCCGCCGCCGGCTGATGCGCGCCGTCGCCCAGGGCAAGGGGGCCGACGCCGTCGCCGCGCTCGAGCCGCCGGTGAACGAGGTCGAGCATGCCCATGCCGGCCTGCTCAAGGCGCTCGAGGGCCAGGACCCGAGAGCGGCGCGCGCCTTCGTCGAGGACGTGCTCTCGATCGCCGGCATCTCGACCGTCGGCGGCCGCTCGGCGCACGACATCGCCGAGCGCTTCCTGGCGCGGGCGGCCGAGCGCGACAATCCGGTCAATGGCGAGGCGAGCGGGGTGATCGCGCATGCGCTTGCGATCGGCGGCGATCCGGACGGCGCCTCCGCCGCCTGGCGCAAGCTCGCCGACGAGGCGGGGCTCGACCTCGCGGCCGTGCTCGACGCCTTCGACGAGCGCACCGGCTTCCTCGCGGCGCGCGGGGTCGATGTCGCCAACATCTCCTTCTCGGCCGGCTTCGCCCGCAATCTCGACTACTACACCGGCTTCATCTTCGAGCTGCACGACCCGGCCCGGCCGGACCTGAAGCCGATCGCGGGCGGCGGCCGCTATGACGGCGTGCTGCAGCGCCTCGGCGCGCCGGCTTCCGTGCCGGCCGTCGGCGCCTCGCTCTGGCTCGATCGTCTCGCGGGAGGCAAGGCATGAGCCGGCGGGCGAGAAGCAAACGATGAGCGGGACGATGACGCAGAAGTCGATCAACGACACGCCGCTGGTGCTGGCGGTGCCCTCCAAGGGCCGGCTTCAGGAGAACGCCACCGCCTTCTTCGGCCGCGCCGGCCTCTCCTTCGTGCAGGCGCGCGGGCAGCGCGAATATCGCGGGCAGATCGCCGGGCTCGGCGGCGCCGAGGTCGCCTATCTCTCGGCCTCCGAGATCGTCGCGCAATTGTCCTCCGGTGCCGCCCATCTCGGTATCACCGGCGAGGACCTGGTGCGCGAGCAGGTGGCGGATGCCGATGCCAGCATGGTGCTGCTGGCGCCGCTCGGCTTCGGCCAGGCCAATGTCGTCGTCGCCGTGCCGCAGGCCTGGATCGACGTCCGCACCATGGCCGATCTCGACGACGTCGCCGCGACAATGCGCGCCCGCACCGGCCGCAAGCTGCGCGTCGCCACCAAATATGTGAACCTGACCCGGCGTTTCTTCGCCAGCCACGGCCTCGCCGATTACCGCATCGTCGAGAGTCTGGGAGCGACCGAGGGCGCTCCGGCCGCCGGCACGGCCGAGATCATCGTCGACATCACCACGACGGGCGCGACGCTGGCGGCGAATGCGCTGAAAGTGCTCGACGACGGCGTGATCCTGGCCTCCGAGGCCAATCTCGTCGCGTCCGTGCGCGCACCCTGGAGCGACGAGGCCCGTCAGGCCGCCGGAGCCATCCTGTCGCGCATCGCGGCCGAGGAGGAGGCGCGCTCGCTGCGCGAGGTCCGCGCCGTTTTGAACGCCGTCTCGCCGCAGCGACTCGGCGAGATCGCGCACCGGCTCGGCGCGCGCCTGCCCTTCGGCGCGGCCGGTGGGGACGGCGTCGTCACGCTGCATTGCCCGCGCAAGGCGGTGTTCCCGCTGGTCGAGGAACTGGGCAAGGCCGGTGCCGACGACATCACGGTGCGGACGCTCGACTACGTCTTCCGCCGCTCCAATCCGCTGCTCGAACGGCTGATGGCGCGCATCTGAGCCGCCGGATTCCCGACGCAATGTCCGGGTAATTCGCATCGGCGAGGCGATTTTCCTGCAGGCGGCGCCAAGAGCGGTGCGATCGAGGCTTGCGCTCGCCACCGTGATCGGTGCAGTGGAAAGCGTCGGGTTCTTCGAGAGCCGGAGCGCTCTTTCCAATCGGGGTCTGGACCAGTTGAATACGCAGTCGCGCCTCGGCCTGCTGGCCGCTCTCGTTCTCTCCCTGTCGCCTGTCCTGGTGAGCGACGCGCTCGCCCAGCGTCGCCAGCAGATGCCTCCGCGCGGCGAGCAGCCGCAGCAGGCTCCGCCGCAGAAACAGGAGAAGAACTTTCCGTTCGACGCCTCCTGGAGTGCGATTCAGATGAACGGGAAACCCATCAACGGCTTTCGCGCGACGCTGAAGGTCGATTCCAATCTGCGTGGCACCGGCTTCGGCGGCTGCAATACTTTCTCGGCCTCGGCCTACCCGCTGCGGCAGCAGGGCTTCGCCGTCGGCCCGATCGCCGTGACCAAGATGGCCTGCGACAAGGGCGCCTCGGATTTCGAGCGCGGCTATCTGATGGCGCTGCGCACCGCCCGGCAATGGGACCTGGTCGAGGGGCGCCTCGTGATCAAGACCGGCTCCGGCGAGATCCGCTTCGACCGCGGCATCTGACGGGCACGATGTCCCGGGCCGGCTGGCAGCCTGAGCCTGAGGTTCATTGGCCGCTGCGCCGTTCCCACTCGCCATGCTCGCCCTTGTGGCGAGCATCCACGTCTTGAACACCGCGTTCGATCCGTGAAGTGAAGACGTGGATGGTCGGGACAAGCCCGACCATGACGTTCTGGCTGGCGGGCTCGCGCCTTTGCTGGGGCCTGAGCGGCCCTGTCACCCCGCAGCCGTCATGGCCTTCGCCCTGGGGCTGAATGTGCCGTCGGCATTCTTCTCCATCACGATCAGATCGTCGTGCATGGCGCGCAGCGTCGAGCGGTGCCCGATCGAGACGATGCTGGTTCCCGGCAGCTCGCGCCGGATCACCTCGTAGATCTCGCCTTCGAGCTGCTCGTCGAGCGAAGCCGTCGCCTCGTCGAGGAAGAGCCAGTCCGGTTTCGCCAGCAGGGCGCGCGCGACGGCGAGGCGCTGCTGCTCGCCGCCGGAGAGGCGCTGGCCCCAGAGGTCGACCTCGTCGAGCCGGTCGGCGAGATGGCCGAGCTTGACCTTCTCCATCGCCGCCTGGATCTCCACGTCGCTGAACGTGTCGGGCCCGGCCGGATAGGCGAGGGCGGTCCTGAGGCTGCCTTGCGGCAGGTAGGGCCGTTGCGGCAGGAGCAGCATGCGCTGGCCGGCCGGCGTCGCGATCTTGCCTTCGCCGAAGGGCCAGATGCCGGCGAGCGCCCGGAACAGGGTCGACTTGCCCGAGCCGGACGGGCCGATGACCAGGGTCGACCGACCTGCCGACAATGTCAGCCCGGACACCTGGACGATCGGCTTGCCGGTCGGCAGGGCGAGCGACAGCGTCTCGATCGTCGTGTCCCTGCCGGGCTTCTCGGCGAGGTCGATCGCAGCGCCGGCGCCCCCCGCCCCCTGCGCCTCCGCCTGGGCGATCGCGGCCTCGAAGGTGGTCAGGCGGTTGATCGAGGCGACGTAGGCGGCGATCGTCTGGTAGCTGTCGATGAAGAACGACATGGCCGTCTGCACCCGGTCGAAGGCGGACGCGACCTGGGTCATGATGCCCAAAGTGATCTTGCTGGAGAAATAGTGCGGCGCGAGCAGGATGTAGGGCACGACGACATTGGCCTGGGCGAAGGAGAGCGTAAAGGTCCTCAGCCGGAGACGCGCCCAGACCAGCCGATAGAAGTTCCAGACGATATCGCCGAAGCGCTCGCTGATATGGCGCTGCTCCGCGCCTTCGCCGCGCATCAGCGCGATCTGTTCGGAGTATTCACGCAGCCGCGCCATGGCAAAGCGGAAATTTGCCTCGCGCCGCTCTTGTTCGAATTCAAGAGAAATCATCGACCGACCAATCATATGGGCGATCCAGGTTGCGGCGATTGAATAGATCAGCGCCATCCAGAACATGAAGCCAGGAATGCTGATATCGGTGCCGGGAACTACACTTGCGACAGGTATCGACCAGAGGATAATCGAGAACGAAACAAGGGTGGAAATCTGCGTCAGCAGCGGTAAGGCAAAATTATAAGTCTGGTTGACGAAGGCGCGCGTGTCTTCGGCGATGCGCTGGTCGGGGTTGTCGGCGGTGCCGGCGAGCGAAACCCGGTAGTGATTGGCATTGCGCAGCCAGGCGGAGCTGAATTTCTCCGCCATCCAGCGGCGCCAGCGGATCAGCAGGGTATAGTTGGCGAACAGCTCGATCAGGTTCGAGACGACCGAGATCGCCGCCCAGACGCTGAAGACGTAGATCAGCTGATACCAGAAGCCCGCCGCGTCCTTTTCCTGGATCGCATTGTAGAAGTCGCGGTTGAAGAAGGACAGGCGCAGCGAGATGCCGACCTGGATCTGGTTGAGCACCACGAGAAAGGTCAGCAGCACGACCCCGAGGCGGCCGGTACCGATCCGGAAGCGCTTCACCGGCCAGAGCTGCGCGGTGGTCGGTTCGGGCGCCTCGAAATAGGGCGAGGCCAGCCGTGCGATGCGCTGGATCGCCGGGATGAACGAGATCGCGTAGACGAGAATGCCGAAGACCGCGATCGTCGTCGGCAGGCTCGCCGGCGGCGCGATCGCCTCCCAGCCGGACGGCCAGAGGCCGGTCTGCGTCAGGACCACGCCGGCGCCGGTGACGGCGTATTCCACCGCGAAGATGGTCGAGAAGATCCTGAGGAAGGTGCTGATCGCGGCGGCGCGGAAGGTCGCGAATGCCAGCAGCAGGCCGACGGCGCCGAGGCCGAGCAGGCCGGCGCTGCCGCTCTGCTGGCCGACCACGAGCGCGATCACGGCGAGCGCAGCGACGGCGAAACTCAACAGGCGCATGGCATCGTCCTTGTCGGGGAATCAGCGCGGGAGCCGCGCTGCCGGAAGAGAGCGTTGTAGAGCAGCCCTGCGCACAAAAAAGGCCCGACTCAAGGCCGGGCCGCGCTTTTTCAGGGTTTTGTGATGGAGGTTCCTTCGCCCGCCGGCCGAACGCCGACGGATGCGGCCTGCCTCGTGCTCATCCCTTGTCGACCGAATAGGTGCCGGGCCCGGCGGCGAAGAGCAGGAGGAAGCCGCCGGCGACGGCGAGGTTCTTCAGGAACAGCAATTGCTGCATCGGCTGTGCCCAGTTGAGATGGAACAGCAACGAGGCCGCGATGGTGAAGGCGCAGAGCACGAGCGCGACGAGCCGGGTCTTGAAGCCGACGATGATCATCAGGCCGCCGAGCAGTTCGACGATGATGACGAGCGGCAGCAGGATACCGGGCACGCCGGCCGAACCCATATATTGCTGCGTGCCGGCATAGCCGGTGATCTTCGACCAGCCTGCGAGCACGAACATCAGGGCGAGCAGAATCCGGCCGACGAGCTTGGCGGCGTCGGCCAGGGCAGGATTGTTCATGGAGGGGCCCCCGGGAGCGGAGCGCGGCAGGATGCCGCACCTGCGCGATTTAGGGCTTACAACGAAAGTCGATGCAAGCGGGTGACCGCTCGAGCCTGTGAAAAGCTGTGTGCCTCCAGCAGCATGGCGCTCAGCCGCCGGGCTTCTGCTTGCGGCGCGCTTCCAGCTCCTCCGTCACGGCGATGACGTCGAGGTAGTCCTCGTGCTTCGCCGGCGCATAGCGTGACACCTGCCCGTCGGTGAAGGTCCTGAACACCTCCGGAGCCTCGTCCTTCATCGCCAGCATCGCCGCGACGAATTCGTCCTTGAGTGCCTGCGGCAGGTTCGCCCGCGTCGAGAACGGACTCGCCGGAATGAGCGGCGAGGTCCAGATCACGCGCGTCGCTCCGGCGGGAATCATGCCGCGCAGCGTCAGCCGCTGCACCACGCCGGAGTTCTCGTTGACCTGATAGGTCGCGACGCCGTCGAACTGGCCCCGGACCAGCGCCAGGACCGAATTGTCGTGCCCGCCGGAGAACACCGTCCCGCCGAAATGCGCCTGCGGATCGAAGCCCTGCTTGCGCAGGAAATAGGCGGGAAAGGCGAAGCCGGAGGTCGAGTTCGGATCGGCGAAGGCGAAGCTCCTGCCCTTGAGGTCGGCGACCGACTTGTAGGGGCTGTCGGCGCGTACCACCACGACCGAGTAATAGCCTTCCTGGCCGTTGTTATCGACGTCGCGGAACAGCGGCTGCAGCTTGTCGCCGAGCACGCGCCGGCCGAGCGAGTAGACCGCCGGTCCGAAGCGGGCGAATTCGAGCTGGTCGGCACGCATCGCCTCGACCAGCCCGGCATAGTCGCTGACCCGGTAGAGCTTCACCGGCACGCCCAGTTTTTTCGCGAGATGGTCGACTACGGGCTGGTTGCGCGCGATGGCGGCCGCCTCGTTCTCCGCTGAGGAGACGCCGAAGCGGATCTCCGTGACCGTCGCGCGCCAGTCCTGCTGGGCGAAGGCGGGCAATACGAGGCTCGAGGCTGAGCCGGCGAGCAGCAGGCGGCGGTCGATCATGGCTGGGGCTCCGAAGACGCCCGATCTGACCATCCGCCGGCGTCAGTGCCGTTACGAAGCGATGTCGTTTGCGCGACACGCCGGCAAAACGAAAGAAGGCCCGGCGCGAGCCGGGCCTCCATACCGCCACCGAAACCGGGCCTGCCCGGTTTCGGCGCTGAGGTCTTGGGTGTGTGGACGTCCTCAGAAGTCCATGCCGCCCATGCCGCCGCCGCCCATCGGAGGCATCGGGGCCTCCTTCTTCGGCAGCTCGGCGATCATCGCCTCGGTGGTGATCAGCAGGCCGGCGACCGAAGCCGCGTCCTGGATCGCCGTGCGCACGACCTTGGTCGGGTCGATGATGCCGGCCTTGACCAGATCGCCATACTCGCCGGTCTGGGCGTTGTAGCCGTAGGCGTACTCCTTCGATTCCAGCAGCTTGCCGACCACGACCGCGCCGTCGTCGCCGGCATTGTCGACGATCTGCTTGGCCGGGGCCATGATCGCGCGGCGCACGATCTCGACGCCGGTCTTCTGGTCGTCGTTCTGGGTCTTGATCGACTTGACGGTCGACAGGGCGCGCAGCAGGGCGACGCCGCCACCCGGCAGGATGCCTTCTTCCACCGCGGCGCGGGTGGCGTTCAGGGCATCGTCGACGCGGTCCTTCTTCTCCTTGACCTCGACCTCGGTCGCGCCGCCGACGCGGATGACCGCGACGCCGCCGGCGAGCTTGGCCAGTCGCTCCTGGAGCTTCTCGCGGTCGTAGTCCGAGGTGGTCTCCTCGATCTGCGCCTTGATCTGCGAAACGCGGCCCTCGATGTCCTTCTTCTTGCCGGCGCCGTCGATGATCGTGGTGTTCTCCTTCTCGATCCGCACCTTCTTGGCGCGGCCGAGCATGTTGAGCGTCACGGTCTCGAGCTTGATGCCGAGGTCTTCCGAGATCATCTGGCCGGCGGTCAGGATCGAGATGTCCTCGAGCATGGCCTTGCGGCGGTCGCCGAAGCCCGGAGCCTTGACGGCCGCGACCTTGAGGCCGCCACGGAGCTTGTTGACGACGAGGGTGGCGAGCGCCTCACCCTCCACGTCCTCGGCGATGATCAGCAGCGGCTTGCCGGTCTGCACCACCGCCTCGAGGATCGGCAGCATCGCCTGGAGCGACGACAGCTTCTTCTCGAAGACGAGGATGTAGGGGTCCTCGAGCTCGGCCACCATCTTCTCGGCGTTGGTGATGAAATAGGGCGAGAGGTAGCCGCGGTCGAACTGCATGCCCTCGACGACGTCGAGCTCGGTCTCGGCGGTCTTGGCCTCCTCGACGGTGATGACGCCCTCGTTGCCGACCTTCTGCATCGCGGTCGAGATCATCTTGCCGACCGACTCGTCGCCGTTCGCCGAGATGGTGCCGACCTGCGCGACTTCCGCGTTCGAGGTTACCTTCTTCGAGTTCTTCTTGAGATCGGCGACGATGGCCTCGACGGCGAGGTCGATGCCGCGCTTCAGGTCCATCGGGTTCATGCCGGCGGCAACCGACTTCAGGCCTTCGCGCATGATGGCGGCGGCGAGCACGGTCGCGGTGGTGGTGCCGTCACCGGCGGCGTCGTTCTGCTTCGAGGCCACTTCGCGCACCATCTGGGCGCCCATGTTCTCGAACTTGTCGCCGAGCTCGATCTCCTTGGCGACGGTGACGCCGTCCTTGGTGATGCGCGGCGCGCCGAACGACTTCTCGATCACGACGTTGCGGCCCTTCGGACCCAGCGTGACCTTGACGGCGTTGTTCAGGATTTCGACACCGCGCAGCATCTTGTCGCGGGCATCGGTGGAGAAGCGAACTTCTTTGGCAGCCATGAGACTACTCCTGATTGAACTCTACGGAAGGGCTATCGACAGGCTGCTCAGCCGACGACGCCCATGATGTCGGATTCCTTCATGATCAGGAGATCCTGGCCGTCGATCTTGACCTCGGTGCCGCTCCACTTGCCGAAGAGGACGCGATCGCCCTTCTTGACGTCGAGTGCGACCAGCTTGCCGGCCTCGTCGCGGGCGCCGGGGCCGACGGCGACGACCTCGCCCTCCTGGGGCTTTTCCTTGGCGGTGTCGGGGATGATGATCCCGCCCTTGGTCTTCTCCTCGCTATCAAGGCGACGGACCACAACGCGGTCATGCAGCGGACGGAACTTCATGGTTCTGTCTTCCTCTCGGTGGCATTCTGGACGGGCGCGAGATCGGCCCGCGAAAGGGATCTGTTAGCAGTCTCACCAAGTGAGTGCTAACCGACGTCGCGGAGATAGGCCCGAGGCCTGCGCGAGTCAAGGAATCCGCCACGCAAAAGGTGAACGCCCCCTCCGGTGGCCGATCAGCCCTGCTGCGGGCGCACGTTAAACCCGCTATCGTGGCGAGATGACGACGCCAGCCATCGACCCTCGCCTCGACGACATCGCCCGTTCCTGCGTGGTGCTGCATGTGCGCATGACGGCGCGCGCGGTGACACGTGCCTATGACGAGGCGATGCGGCCGAGCGGGCTGAAGATCACCCAGTTCGTGCTGCTCTCGGCGCTCTCGACCGGCGCCTGGCGCTCGGTCACCGAACTCGCCGACCGTTTCGCGCTGGAGCGGACGTCGCTGACGCGCAACCTGCAACTGCTCGCCGCCGAGAAGCTGATCGAGCCCGTCGACTGCAAGGGCAGGGCGCTCACCTATGCGGTGACCGACAAGGGCCGCGCCGCGATCGAGGCGGCGATCCCCTATTGGCGCGCGGCGCAGGACAGGATTGAGAGCGGGCTCGGCCAGGAACGCTGGAGCGAGACGCGCGACAGCCTCAGAGCGATCCGGCGGGCGGCTCGGGCCGTCGGCTAGTACCGTCATTGCGAGGAGCAAAGCGACGAAGCAATCCAGGGGTGGGGCGGGCGCAATGGCAAGTCGTCCTGGATTGCTTTGCTCCGCTCGCAATGACGGTGCGAGCGCTTGACCCGAGCTGAGCTCCATCTCTATCGTGTATCTACACTATTGAGATGGAGCTTCCGCATGTCCCGCCAGATCGGTGTCGTCAGCCGTGATGTCCTGCTTGCGGAGGACGGCGCGGCCTTCCTGCGCGGCATGATCGAGGGGCGCCATCCCGGCCCGCCCTTCGCCGACGCGATGGATTTCGACCTGGCCGAGGCCGAGGAAGGCAGGGCGGTCTTCGTCGGCAGGCCTTCGCCGCGCTTCTTCAATCCGCTCGGGACGATCCATGGCGGCTGGACCGCGACCATCCTCGATTCCGCCATGGCCTGCGCCGTGCATTCAGCGCTGCGGGCCGGCGAGGGCTATACCACGCTGGAGATGAAGCTGAACTATGTCCGCCCCGTCATGCCGGCAAACGGCCCGGTGCGTTGCGAAGGCAGGCTGATCCACCGCGGCGGCTCGGTCGCGACCAGCGAGGGCAGGCTGGTCGACGCCCTGGGCAAGCTGCTGGCGCACGGGACGGAGACCTGCATGATCTTCGGCGCGAGGCGCTGAGTGCCGCTCAGGCGCCGCGATACGCGTTCGGGCTCTTGCCCATCACCCGCTTGAAGCGCCGGTTGAAGGTCGAGAGATCGCCGAAGCCGCAGTCGAAGGCGATGCCGGCGACCGGCCGCTCCGTGCGCCGCAGCAGCAATGCCGCACGATGCAGGCGGCTGCGCAGCACGTATTGATGCGGCGTCATCCCGACTATGGCGCGGAATGTCCGCAGGAAGTGATAGGGGCTCATCGCCGCCTGTCGCGCCAGCGCGCCGAGCGACAGCGCCTCCTCGCAATGTGCCTCGATATGGCGCAGCGCCCGCGTGATCCGGCGCTGATCGCGTGCGCTCGGCGTCCTGGCCCCGGGCCCGGCGTCGGAGAGCAGGCCGGTCACTGCGCCGGCGAGGCGCAGCGCGATCTCTTCGAGCCCGTCGCGATCGTCGGCGGCGAGCTCCGCCGCTGCCGTCAGGCCGGCGAGCCGGGGCAGGGGCGGCAGCTGCGCCTGCGCGAAGCCGATCCTCCGGGCGCCCGGCACCGATGCGACGATGCCCTCGAGATAGGCCGGTTCGAACTGGAAGGCGAGGCAGCGGTCGCCGGCCGCGTGCTCATGGCCGCATTCGAAGCAGGCGCCGCGGTTGCCGAGCAGCAGCGAACCTGGCGCCAGGACGGCGCTGCCTTGCGCCGATCGATAGCGGAACGTGCCGCTGCGGACGATGGCGATGCAGTGATGCGGATGCTCTTCCTCGAAAGGCCTGTCGTCCGGACCGGCGGTGCAGACGATGTCGCTGACCCGCCAGCCGGGGCCCGACGCCAGACGATGCGCTGTGGTGGTCATGAGTGAAAGTTTAGCAGTTTTTCCCAAGCGGGGCCCGAGGCTCCGGGTCTAGGTGGGCGCCATCTGAACAGGAACGGAGCCCGATCATGACAGCAGCGCCATCGGTGCTGGCCGATGCCCTCGTCGCCGCCGGGCCGGCGCCCGAATACGCGCACAAGCTCGCCCTCTACGGCCAGTTCGTCGGCGCCTGGACCATGGATGCGGTGATGCACACCGATGACGGCCAGCGTCACGAGGCCAGGGGCGAGATCCATTTCGGTTGGGTGCTGGGCGGGCGCGCCGTGCAGGATGTCTGGACCTTGCCCGGCTTCTTCCACGGCACGACGCTGCGCGTCTACGACCCCGGCCGGGACGCCTGGCACATCCGCTGGAACGACCCGGTCAAGCAGTACTACACGCATCAGATCGGCCGCGCCGAGGGCAGGGACATCGTCCAGCACGGCCGGCTCGAGGACGGCACCGCGATCCGCTGGCGCTTCACCGAGATCACGCCGGATTCGTTCCACTGGATCGGCGACCGATCGCGCGACGACGGCGCGAGCTGGCAGATCCAGGCGGATTTCCGCGCCAGGCGCGTCGCACCCTGAGCATCCGGGAGGACCATCATGTTCGATCACGTCTCGATCGGCGTTCGCGAGATCGCCCGCGCGAAGCGCTTCTACGACGCGGCGCTCGGCGCGCTCGGCTATGACTGCCTGAGCGCCGAGGAGAGCTCGCTCGGCTATGGCAAGGGCAGTGTCGGGCTCTGGATCGGGGCCGTTTCGGCGCCGGTGCCGCCGGATCGCGACTCCAACCTGCATTTCTGCTTCGTCGCTCCGACGCGCGCGAGCGTCGACGCCTTCCATGCGGCGGCGCTGGCCGCCGGTGGCACCGACAACGGCCGGCCCGGCCTGCGTGAAGCCTATGGCCCAGACTATTACGCCGCCTTCGTCGTCGATCCCGACGGCTACCGGCTGGAGGCCTATTGCGGCAAGCCGGCCTGAGGCGGCTGCGGCCACGTCAATGTTCGGGCGGCAGGTCATGCGCCGCCCATTCGCTGCGCGGAATCGCCTCGCCGACGCGGAACTGGAAGCCGGTGACCTTGCCGTCCGCCGCCATCTCGCAGCGGAAGCGCAAGCCGTACCATTGCTTACGGCTGCGGAAGGCGGCGCCCTCGGCTTCCAGGATGGTCTTTGACAGCTTGGTGCCGGCCATGGCGTAGGCGACGACGCGATCCGGCTCGAACTCCGCCTTCCAGGCATGGATCTGGCTCATCGCCTCGAGATTGCAGAGCTGCTCGATGCGCTCGGCCGCGTCGAGCGTCTTCAGCGCCTCCCGCGTCCCGCGGCTGCGCGGATTGGCCAGCACGCTCTCGGAATGCAGCGTCCGGGCCGTGATCATTGCCGATGGTTCGGCGGGCGGAGGGACAGGCGGGGCGGTGGATTTGTCCGGCCGCACGGGAGGCGGCGCTGATGGTGGAGACTGCGTGATCTCGGCCGCCGGTGGGGGAGTGGGCGCCTGCGCGGGGACGGGAGGCGGTGCCGGTGGCGTCAAGGTCTCTGGGGAGACCAACTCGACCTCGACGCTGGTTTCCTGTGCCGGCACGAAGCTGTCGATCGTTCGGATCGCGACCAGGATGCCGAGCAGGAGGTGGAAGCAGAGCGCGGCGGGAAGGCCGGGCTCGCGCAGGACGCGAGCAGCGATGCCGGCGCGCCGCATGCCGGGTCAATCGCGGTTGGAGCGGAAGGCAAACATGGCGGCCGGTTTCTCCCCTCGCATCGCCCCGTGCACAACGCCGAGCAAACCGGCGATTTTGCGGCGGTCCTCAGCGCCGGCTGACGGCGAAGGCGCCGGCGATGATCAGCAGCGCACCGGCATAGGTGGTCCAGAGCGGCGCCTCGCCGAAGACGAACCAGCCGAGCAGGCTCGCCCAGACCAGCGCCGTGTATTCGATCGGCGCCAGCCGCGAGGCGGGGGCGCGGGCGAAGGCCGAGGTCAGCGCGAAATGCCCGGCGACGCCGAGCGCGCCGGCTCCGAGATAGGCGAGCAGGTCGCCGCCGCTCATCGGCTGGAGGGCGCGGGAGGCCGGCCAGGCGAGGCACAGCGCCGGCCCGGCATTCTGGAACAGGACGATGATCGCCGGGTGCTCCTTCACCGCGATCCTGCGCAGCAGGATCAGGTTGAAGGCATAGGAGAGCGCCGAGAACAGCGCGGCGGCGACGCCGAGCTCGGCGCCGGTGACGCCGCCGTGCAGGCGCGGCCAGACCATCACCAGCATGCCGGCGAGGCCGAAGCCGAGCGCATGCAGAATGCGCCCGTCGAGCCGCTCCTTCAGGATCAGCGCCCCGAGCAGGGCGACGAAGACCGGCGCCAGGAAGGACAGCGTCAGCGCCTCGGCGAGCGGCAGCACCGAGACCGAATAGAAGAAGCTGCCGGCGGTCAGGATGACGATCGGGATACGGGCGCTGTTGCCGATCACGCTCGCCCGCGTCGGCGCCGGCGGGCGCAGGACCGCGACGACGGCGAGTGCGCAGACCGCGCCCATGGCGAAGCGCATGAACAGCGCCAGCAGGAACGGATGCTGCAGCATCTGCGCCTTGATCACCGCGTCCATCGCGGTGAGCAGCGCGATGCCGAGGACCGCTCGCAGCGCCGTGCCGAGGGTCATGGCGTCGCCGGGGCGAGCGGCTTGCGGAAATGGTATTCCCAGCTGGACGAGATGTCGGCGAGATAGCGCTCGCCCGGCCAGCGCACGAAGCCGAGCTTCTCGTAGAAGCGGTGGCCGCGCGCGAAGCGGCTGTCCGACCACAGCATCATCTCGCCATAGCCGCCCGCTTCCGCGAAGGCGAGCGTGCGCGCGAACAGCGCCTGCGCCAGACCGCCGCCGCGCTGGCTCGGATCGGCATAGACCTTGAACAGCTCGACCGCGTTCTGGTCGGGCACCGGCACCACGGCGATCGAGCCGACGATGCGGCCCTCCGTCCCGTCCGCGACCCAGAGCCTGCCGCCCCTTTCGGCATAATGGCTGGCGGGGCGGCGCAGTTCCGGGAACTCGGACCAGTCGAACAGGCAGTTCGGATACTCGGCGAAGGTCGCGGCGATCAGGGCGGCGAGCGGCTCCGAATCGGCGTCGGTCGCGTCGCGAAGGGGAGGCAGAGCGGTCATGACGGATCGCTTAGGGCCAATGCGCCGCGCTGCAAAGATGGGCGGCCCGCGCTCCTGCCATGCCGTTATCGCAGCAATGCCAGCGCGGCGTCGGCCGTCAGCTTCAGCGCGGCCGCGGCGAGCAGCAGGTAGCAGGCGAAGAACAGCCGCTTCTGGTCGAGCCGCTCATGCAGCCAGCGCCCCAGCCAAACGCCGACTGGCGCGGCCGGCAGCAGCGCGAGCGCGGCCCAGAGCGCCTGCGGCTGCTTCAGGCCCAGCGCGACATAGGGCGGCAGCTTCAGCAGGTTGCCGAGCATGAAGAAGGCGATGGTCGTGCCGACGAATCTGCTCTTGGTCAGCCCGCGCGCCAGCAGGTACATCGCCACGGGCGGGCCGCCGGCATGGGCGACGAAGGTGGTGAAACCCGAGGCAGTGCCGGCGAGCAGCGCCAGCGGCGGCGACACCGGCAGGTGGCCCGCGGGCGCCGCCCGGCCGCGCAGGAACCAGTGCGCCGTGAAGGCGAGGGTGACGAGCCCGATGATCAGCGTCACGATGCGGGCGTCGACGACGAGAAATATCGCATAGCCGATGGCGATGCCGGCGATCAGGCCGGGGATCAGCCAGGCGAGGTCGGGCTTCGACCAGGTCGAGGCGCCGAAGCTGCCGATGGCGACGATGTCCATCGCCGCGACCAGCAGCGCCACCATGATCGCAGCCTGCAAGGGATCGACGACGAGCGCCAGCAGCGGCACGCCGAGGATGGCGAGCCCGCCGCCGAAGGCGCCCTTGCCGATGCCGACGAGCAATGTCGTCGCCCAGCCCACGAGATAGAACAGCGGGTCGCCCGGCATCGCTTCAATCCGCCGCGACGGCATGGCGCCGGGCCCGGGCGGCGCGGGCCGGGACATGGACGGTTTGGCGGTTGGGCGGAATCAGCGCAGTCATGCGGGACCGGCGTCGCGCCGGCGGGCCCTTTCGCGATGGCGTCATGACCGTTCTCCTGCCCTTCGTGATCAATGCCGGGCTGAATTTCGCCCTCGGGCTGCTCATCGCCTTTTTCCTCGGCCCGGCCGAGTTCGGCCGCTATGCCATCGGCGCCGCGATCATCGTCCTCGTCAACACGGCGCTGCTCGACTGGATCAAGCTGTCGGCCATCCGCTTCTACTCGCAGAAGAGCCGGGAGGAACAGCCGCAGATCAGGGCGACGCTCGACGTTCTGAGCGCCGGCATCACCATTGCGCTCACCGGTCTCCTGGTCGCAGCCGTCGCCGCCGGGGTCGATTTCGGCCTGCCGGCGATGCTGGTCGTGGCCTCGGTGCTCGGCGGCATCTGCGCCGGCCTTTTCGATTATCACGGCGCCATCGCCCGCGCCCGTTTCCTCGACGCGGCCTATGCCCGGCTGATCATCGTCAAGAACGTGCTGGCGCTGCTGCTGATGGTTGGCGGCGCCTGGTGGACGCGCGACGCGACGGTCGTGATGTTCGGCGGCGTGCTCAGCGTGATGGCGGCCCTCCTGACGGTGCGCCGCTCGCTCGCCGACGCGCCGCTGTCCTGGTCGGCGGCACGGCGCGACTTGGCGCTCGACTTCGCCCGCTATGCGCTGCCGCTCGTCGGAGCCAACGCGATCTACTCGCTGATCCCGCTGCTCAACCGGTCGCTGCTCGCCGATGCCTATGGCTTTGCCGAGGCGGGCTATTTCTCGCTCGCGGCCGATATGGGCCTGCGCCTGTTCGGCACGCTCGCCGCGACGCTCGAGATCGTCATGCTGCGCGCGGTCCTCCGGCTCGACGAGACCCGGGGCCGGCGCGCGGCGGAGGCGCGCATCGCCGACAATCTGGTGGTCGTGCTGATGGTGGCACTGCCGGTGGCGGCCGGCCTTTTCCTGGTGTTGCCGGCCTTCGAAGCGCTGCTGGTGCCGGCGGAGTTTCGGGGGCGCTTCGCGCCCTATCTGCGGCTGCTGCTGCCCGGCTTCGTCGCGCTCACGGTGTTCGTCGCCGGGCTCTATCCCGTCTTCCTGCTCGGCAAGCGCACGGGAACGGTGACGCTGGCCGCCTGCGTCGGCCTCGCCGCCAATCTCGCGCTCGTCTTCGGATTTGCGGCGGCTGGGCCGCAGCGCTTCGCCATCGGCCAGACCGTGAGCTTCCTCGTGGTTCTCCTCGTCACCGGCTGGCTCGCGTTGCGAGCCCTGCCGACCCTGCCGAGGCTGCGCGATGTCGGCCTCGTCATCGCTGCGGTGGCGCTGATGACGGCGGCCGTCTGGCCGCTCTCCGGTCGTTTTCAGCCCCCGGTCGAGCTGCTGCTTCAGGCCGCGCTCGGCGCCACCGTCTATGGCGGGCTGATGCTGGCTTTCGACGTGGCGCGGTGCCGGACGCTGCTGCGGCTCTGGCTCGCCATGCGCAGGAGCCGGACGCGATAGGCCGAGCGATCACGGGAAACCGCGCGTTTACCGCGTTTGCTCGCCGATCGCTAAGGTTAACCGCCGGAATTCGCACGATCCGGGCCATTCCCGGCCCGCCAGAGTCAACGATTCACCATTCATTTCAATGCCTCGCCGCACGCTTTCGGCACGTTGCGTCCAGAGAGTTGCGTCATGCGTCCGCTCTATCTCGTTCCTCTCGCCGTGCTCGGCGGCGCCCTCCAGCTCTCAGTCCAGGCCAGCGCCCAGACCTATTGGCGCCCGGCCGATCCGATGGTCACGAGCGCCACGGCGCGTGGCCAATATGGCGGCGGCTTCATCGAGATGCTGATGACCGGGCGGGACCCGACCGATTATGGCCGGGGCGGGGCGGTGTACAACCGCCCGCCGCGCGGAGCCTACGGCCAGCAGCCGGCGATGCGTCGCCTCTCCGACTACGAGCCGCCGGTTCCGGTCCAGGGCGATCCGATGGAGCCGCGCCGCGAGCGTCGCTCGGCGGCGCTCGGCGAGCCGCTGCCGGCCGAGCGGCCGATCGCGCGCACGCTCGATCCGCGCTTCCAGAAGCAGGAGGTCGCCTATGACGGGCCGCACAGGCCGGGCACCATCATCATCGACACGCCGCGGCGCTTCCTCTTCCTGGTCCAGCCCGGCGGCCGGGCCCTGCGCTACGGCATCGGCGTCGGCCGTCCCGGCTTCGAATGGGCCGGGATGAAGAGCATCACCCGCAAGGCCGAATGGCCGAGCTGGACCCCGCCGGCCGAGATGCTCAAGCGCCGGCCCGACCTGCCGCGCTTCATGGCCGGCGGCCCGGAGAACCCGCTCGGCGCGCGCGCCCTCTATCTCGGCTCCTCGCTCTACCGCATCCACGGCACCAACGAGCCGAACACGATCGGCCAGGCGGTCTCCTCCGGCTGCATCCGCATGAACAACGAGGATGTGATCGACCTCTACGAGCGGGTGCGCGTCGGGGCGAAGGTCGTCGTGATCTGAGACCGGCGACGCGCCACCGGACGGAAAAGGCCCGCCTGTCGCCAGGCGGGCCTCGTCCTTTTCAGCGAGCCGTGCGGCGCTCAGACCCAGTCGTCGTCGCCGCCCAGGCCATCATCGTAGCCGGCATCGTCGTAGCTGGCGTCCTGATAGCTCGGCTCCTGATAGTCCTGCTGCGGCTCGACGGCGGGCTGCTGGTCGGCCGCCGTCTGCGTGTCCTTCGCCGCATCGCTGGCCTGCGAGGCGTCCTTGTTCTCCGCCGTATGCGCTTCGGCCGCCTTGGCTTCGCCGGTTGCGCTCTTGCCGCCGCCGAGCGCGTTCATCAGCATGTTGCCGGCGACCATGCCGCCGGCGACGCCGGCCGCCGTGGTCAGCGCGCTCGCCAGGAAGCCGCCGCCGCGTGCCGGTGCCTGCGCCGCCTGGTTCTGCCAGGGGCCGGGCGCGGGGGCCATGCCCTGCTGCGGCGCGGCTGCCTGGCTGCCCCAGGGCGGGGAGGCCGGCTGCGGCGCGGCGCGCTGCGGGAAGGACGGCACCGAGCCCGGGCGGGGCGGCTGGGT
>NZ_FYAS01000030.1 GCF_900185715.1 Allobosea sp. CS1GBMeth4 | reverse complement strand
TGGAGCGGCCCGCCTCCGGCGGGCGGCGAAGGCCGATCTGCGGCGCAGGAAGGAGCCGGCCGTGGTGCCCAGGCGCGCGGCGAGCGTCCCGAGCGCGGTCCGCGGCCGGATTTCAAGCGCGATGGCGGCCGTGGCGGCCCGCGTCGCGAGGAGCGCGGCGGCAAGGAGCAGCGCTTCCAGCAGCCGGCGCGGCCGCGGCCGGCCGAGCGCCAGCCCGATCCGGATTCGCCTTTCGCGAAGCTTCTCGCGCTGAAGGCCCAGCTCGAGGGCAATGACGGGCGCAAGGGCTGACGCCAGCGCCGATCGATCCGAGGTAGCGCGTGCGGGACGACCGGCAACGCCTCGACAAATGGCTCTGGTTCGCGCGGTTCGCGCGGACCCGTCCGGCAGCCGTGCGGCTGGTGGAGGACGGGCATGTCCGGGTTGCAGGCAAGCGTGTCGAGAACCCGGCCCTCGGGCTGAAGCCCGGCGACGTGCTCACGCTCGCCCTGCCGCATGCGACGCTGGTGGTGCGCGTCGCGGCGTTCGCCCCGCGCCGCGGCTCCTACGAACAGGCGCAGACGCTGTACGAGGTCGTGGCCGGGGGGGAACGCGGCGATCGGTCGCTTGCGCCGGAGGAGCCGAAGGGATAAGCGCGAGATTACGCGGACGCGTCAGCAAGGCCGCGGAAATCTTCTCGAAACGCACGTTTCGATGGAAGTTCGATCTCGTTTCCGGTCGTGACAGGGCCTTGAAACATTCTCTCGACCGGCTCTAAGAAGCGCCGGCCGATCGGAAGGACAGCGCCATGACCTATGTGGTCACCGAAAACTGCATCAAGTGCAAGTACATGGACTGCGTCGAAGTCTGTCCGGTCGACTGCTTCTACGAAGGCGAGAACATGCTCGTCATCCACCCCGACGAGTGCATCGATTGCGGGGTCTGCGAGCCGGAATGCCCGGCCGAGGCGATCAAGCCCGACACCGAGCCGGGCCTCGATTCCTGGCTGCAGCTCAACGCGAAATATGCGGCGAACTGGCCGAACATCACCCAGAAGAAGGAGCCGCCGGCCGACGCTAAGGCGTTCGACGGCGTCCCCGGCAAGCTCGATGCGCATTTCTCGCCGAATCCGGGCGAGGGCGACTGAGCTTACCCTGCGTCAGAGCGCAATCGCAGTTAACCATTGCCGGCCGCTGTGCCGGCTGGACGCGTTTGCATTCCGTTTACCTTTGATTCGGCGCGCTTTTTGTGGTATCCACAAGCCACAGTCGAGTTCGTTCCGCCTGCCCCTGCGAGGTCACACAAACGGGGCACCCCCTGAGACGACAGCAACGCACCACCGGTCAGGATGCCCGGCGTGCCGTTGTCTTCGTGTTTGGCGGTCGCAAGAAACAGTCGGCTGAGGGAGCGTGTCGCGCCGCACGGAGCCAGAAGGTTCCCGTTGCGATCGCGTCAGGCAGAGTGCCTCCGGTCATCCCGGCCGGCGGCTGAAAGTCGCATCTCCGCCCAGGCGGAGAGATCAGGAGTCGAAACGGCATGTCCACTGCGAAGAAGGCTGTTGTGCGCCAGGGCTTCAAGACGGGCGAGTTCGTCGTCTACCCGTCCCATGGCGTCGGTCAGATCACGGCGATCGAGGAGCAGGAAGTCGCCGGCTTCAAGCTCGAACTCTTCGTCGTCAGCTTCGCCAAGGACAAGATGACGCTGCGTGTCCCCACGGCCAAGGCGGCGAGCGTCGGCCTGCGCAAGCTCGCCGACACCGACATCGTCGGCAAGGCGCTCTCGACCCTGACCGGCCGTGCCCGGATCAAGCGCACCATGTGGTCGCGCCGTGCCCAGGAATACGAGGCCAAGATCAATTCGGGCGATCTCGTCGCGATCGCCGAGGTCGTGCGCGATCTCTATCGCTCGGAGGCGCAGCCCGAGCAGTCCTATTCCGAACGCCAGCTCTACGAGGCGGCGATCGACCGGATGACCCGCGAGATCGCGGCCGTCGAGGAGATCACCGAGACCGAGGCCCTGAAGAAGATCGAGGGCCAGCTCGCCAAGTCGCCGCGCCGTGCCGGCAAGGCCGACGCCGCCGAGGCGGCGGATGCCGAGGAAGGCGACGAGGACCTGCAGGAGGAGGCTGCCTGAGGCAGCCCTCCGTCATCGGACGAGACCAGCCCGGCGGAGCGATCCGCCGGGTTTTTCGTGTCAGGCCGCTCCGGTCTCGGCGGCGAGGAAGGCCACGGTCCGCTCCCAGGCGAGCCTGGCCGCCGCGGCGTTGTAGCGCTCGGCGCTGGTATCGTTGTGGAAGGCGTGGTCGACGTCGGGATAGACGATCGCTTCGTAGCGGACCCCGGCCGCCTTCAGTGCCGCCTCATAGGCGGGCAGGCCCTCGACGAGGCGCGTGTCGCGGGCGGCGTGCTGGATCAGCAGCCTGGCCCTGATCTGCGGCACCTTGGAGAGATCGGGCGAGCGGCCGTAGAAGACCACGCCGGCATCGAGCTCCGGCGCGCCGACGGCGAGGTCGTTGACCGCGCCGCCGCCCCAGCAGAAGCCGACCGCGCCGACCTTGCCGGTCGAATCCGGCCGCGCCTTGAGGAAGGCGAGCGCCGCGCGTCCTTGCGCCACCACGTCCTCGGGCTTGAGCTGCGGGAACAGGGCGCGGGCGGCGTCGGCATCGGCCGGGGTTCCGCCGAGCGGAGTGAGGAAGTCGACGCCGAGGGCGCTGAAGCCGGCCAGTGCGGTGCGCCGGGTGACGTCCTCGATATGCGGGTTCAGGCCCCGGTTCTCGTGGATGACGAGAACGCCGCCACGCCTGGCCTGCGCCTTCGGCGTGACGAGGTAGCCCCTGAGCCGCACCCCAGCAATGGTCTCGTCGACGCGCCTGGCCTCGATGCGGGCATCGTCGAGCGCGACCTGCTGCGCCTGCGCGTAGTTCGGCTCCAGCAGGGCCAGCGCCGCCTCGGCCGCCGCGGCGGAGCCGGCAATGGCGACGAGCCGGTTCATGAAGCTGCGGCGGTCGAGCGGCTTGTGCGTATATTCGTCGTAGAGTTCGACGATGCGGCGATCGAGCGCCATGGCGGCCTCCCTGTCCTGACGACGGCCGGAAGGTTAGCACAAGGCGCGAGGACGGCGCCGGCCGGCGACACCGCTATTCGCTCACGATCTTGTAACGCTGGCCGGGCGTCAGCTTCGCGTTGCGCTCCAGCCCGTTCAGGATCAGGAACTGCTCGAGCGGCCGGTCGGTCGAGGCCATCCGCTCGGCGAGGCTGGACGGCGTGTCGCCGGTGCCGGCGGTGACCAGCCGGATCCGCAGCGGGCTGACCGATTGCGCATCGCTGGCGCTCAGGCTGCGGAAGCTGTCGAGCAGCGCCCGCATCCCCCGCTCGGGATCATGCTGGCCCTTGGCGGCGAGGATGAAGCGATAGACACGGGGCCCGGCCTGGATGGCGGCGAGGCGGAAGCTCCAGTCGGCGCCCTTGCCCGCGGTCACCGCTGCCGGCAGGTCGCCGACGGTGAGCGACTGCACTTCCGCCGTGGCGACTCCGTCGATCCAGCCCGAGGCGACATAGGATTCGAGCGTCTGGCCGGTCTTCAGCGCCACGGAATCGAAGCGCAGGGCCTGTGTGCCGTCACTGCTGACGCCGACCACCATTTCGCGCGCCGATTCGAGCTCGAAACCCTCCGGAGCGGTGAAGGCGATGCGCAGGGCGCTGTTGAGATAGCGACGGCCGCGCACCACGCCGTCGGCCGGATCGTCGCCGAAGGCGAGGCCGTCGATCGCCGACAGCCAGCGCGCGGCGTCGCGCTCGCCGAGGCCGGGCGCCCCGATCTGGCGCGCGCCGCTGGTGACGGCGGCGACGCGCTCGGGCGTCGAAGGGTGGCTGGAGAGGATGTCGAGCTTCTTGTCGCCGCCGCCCTGCCGCCCGGCGCGGAAGGCGGTGTTGCGGCCGAGGGAGACGAGGAAGCGGCCGGCTCCGTAGGGATCGTAGCCGGCGCGGGCGATGTTCCGCACGCTGATCTGGTCGGCCGTCAGCTCCTGCAGCCGCGAGAAGCGCGCGAGCGAGAGTTTCGAGCTCTGCTGCACGGCCGCTCCCGTCATGGGATCGTTGAGCACTTGCGCCACGACCTGGCTGACCAGGGCCGATTCCGCCTCCATCTCGGCGCGCTCGACGGCGTGGCGGGCGGTGACATGGGCGATCTCATGCGCCATCACCGAGGCGATCTCGGCTTCGTCGTTCGCCAGGGCGAGCAGGCCGCGGGTGACGTAGAGCCGCCCGGTCGGCAGCGCGAAGGCGTTGACGATCGGCGAGTTCAGGATGGTGATCTCGTAATTGCCGATCTGGCCCTCGCCGGCCTTGGCGAGGCGGGCGACGATCCCGTCGAGGATGGTCCTGATCTGGGGCGAGCGATATTCGCCGCCGAAAGCCGCGAGCAGCCGCTGATGTTCGCGGTCGGTGCCGCGCTGCAGGCTGGCGACGCGCGGCGCGGCTTCGCCGCCGGGCTGGTTGAGCGGCGGCAGCAGCGAGTTCTGGTCGCCGAAGCAGCCCGCCAGCAGCAGCGCCGGCAGCGTCGCCGCGATCAGGCGTCCCGGGGTCGGCCGACGATGTCGCTGCGCTCTCAGCATCGGTTCCTAGTCGATCATCTCAAGCGCGCTGCGCGCCTCGGCTTCGACCAGGAGACCATCACGGCCCTCGATCACGCCACGTACGCGCACGCGTTTACCCGTCAGCGCCGAGGCGGTCCAGCCGCCGCGCTGCAATTCACGCCATAGCACGCGCGACAGGACGATGCTGCCGCCTGCGCCGGGCCGCCGCTCGAAGTTGAGATAGGTGCGTTGCGCGCGCTCTCCCACGGCAGCGATACGGCCCTCGACCACGACGATCCGGCCCGCCTGCGCCCGCATCGCGGCAGGATCATGGCCGTCGACGACCGGCAGCGTCGCTGCGGCGACAGCGCCCGCGAGCGGGGACCGGAGCGGCCGCGGTTCCGCCCGCCGCCAGAGCTCGTTGCAGGCGGCGAGGCCGGCTCGGGCAGGCGCAGCGCCGCTCCGCCGGCGAGCATGGCGGCGGTCAGGTCGGCGTGGCCGTCGAACATCTCCGGTGCATCCGGCATCGCCTGCAGCCGGGCGGGCAGGCGGCCCCAGCGATCCGCGCCGCCGAGCGGCGTCAGCCGGAAGGCGCGGCCGTGCCAGCGCGCCAGCTGCGCGGCGAAGCGCTCGCGCTCCGCATCGCTCTGCCGCGGCGCGAGCCCGGCGAGCCGGACGACGCGGCCGTCGGCGAGCAGCAGGTCGCCATGCCGATCGAGGCCGGCGAGGTGAACCGGCTCGGCCGGGCCCGGCGCCGCGCAAACGTCGTCCGCGGCCCGCGTCGCGGCCGGCCAGGCTGTCGCAACGGCGACAAACCACATGATCGTCGCAAAGGAAGGCTTCACCCGCATCCGCTTTATGCTAAACGCAAGAACGTGCGTCCCGGTAGCTCAGCAGGATAGAGCAACGGTTTCCTAAACCGTAGGTCAGGGGTTCGAATCCCTTCCGGGACGCCAAATTTCCCCGATATCAGCCGGTTGGCCATCGGCGGCCGGTTCGCGAGGCGAGCGCCGGGTCTCGGCGGCCGAGGCGGGGCGGCCTCTTCGACCCGGTGAGAAGGCTCGCCGCGCCTGGACGATCGCGACTCAACCCAGCGAGGGCCGTCAGGTTCCGCCCGGAAACGGCGGATTGGCGGAGGGTGCGCGGCCGTACGCCGCCAGGCCCAGGCCGAACGCTTCGCATCGGTGGCTGTTCTTTCCACAACCGGGCAGCGGCTCGGCCAATCGAACAGGAGGCAATGCAATGGCAAAGGACAATCGTGGCTTTGCGTCGATGGACGAGGACAAGCAGCGCGAGATCGCCTCGAAGGGCGGCCAGAGCGTGCCGGACGAGAAGCGCAGCTTCTCGCAGGATCGGGAACTCGCGTCCGAGGCCGGCCGAAAGGGCGGCGAGAGCAGCGGCGGCGGCCAGCAGCAGGCGAGCGATTCCGGCCGCGGCCAGCAGGGCGGCGGCGAGCGCGGCGGCAAGGGCAATTTCGCCAATGACCGCGAGCGCGCCTCGGAAGCCGGCCGCAAGGGCGGCCAGAGCTGACCGCTCCCGCGTCGATCTCCGGCCCCGCAGCTTCGGCGCGGGGCCGTTTTCGCGGAGCGGGGCCGTTTTCGCGGAGCCAGTCGAACCCCACTCCGTCTCCTCCGCCCACCGAGCGCGCGACATGAACGAACAGCACCGGCGCAGGCGATGGTCCAGGCTGGCCCTGGTCGCGATCCTGGTGCTCGGCCTGGGTTATTGGGCTTCGCCCTATGTGGCGCTGGCGCGGTTCGCGGGAGCGGCGCGGAGCGGCAATGTGGCGGAGGTGCTGGAACGGATCGACGCGAGGCGCCTGCGCGCCTCGTTCGCGCGCCAGATCGTCCGGGCGCATGCCGCGACGGAGCCCGGATTCCTCTCTCTGCCGGCTGAAGCTCGCCAGGGCGCGAGCATCGCTGCGGCCGCCTATGTCGAAGCGATGCTGGCGGAGCAGCTGACGCCGGAGCTCGTCGCCCAGGCACTCAGCGGCAGGCCCGCCGCGGCGGCCCGAAAGATCGAGCTGCCGACCATCCGGGAGTGGGGAAACGCCTGGGAGCTGTTCAACGCCGCGGGCTTCACGGGGCCGGCGGCCTTCGCGGTCGATCTCGCGACCGACGAATTCGGGCAGATCAGGCTCGTTTTCCGGTCGTCCGTCTCCGGCTGGCTCCTGGCCTCGGTCGTCCTGCCTCGGCAGACGATCCGGCAGATCATCGACGAGGTTCGGGCTCGGCTCAAGGCCGGCTAGGGCTCGGCCCCCTGCCTCGCGGTATCTCGTGCTCCGTCCCCAGCCGAGGCTTGGCCCGGGCCCGCTTGCCCGATAGCCTGGCGCTGCCGCTCCAGTGGAGACCAGCCCGATGCGCGCGCGGAGGAGATCGCCCAACCGTGGTGGCATGGCCTTCGGCCGCAACCTCGCAATCCTCGGCCTCATCCCCTTCGCCTTCGGAGCCTATGCGAGCGTCATGGGCATGCTGACGCTGCGCTGGCCACGCGCTGCGGCGAGCATCATCGGCTGCGAGCGGCACTGGTCCGAAGGGGACCGCCGCAACATCGGAAGCGCGGACAGTCCGAAGGGCTGGAGCACGGCCCGCCTCAGCTATTCCTACAGCGTCGCCGGAGTCGTCCATACCGGTACGGGCGTGGACGCCTATACGCTCGGCCTCGTCAATGCCGCGCATGAGGACAGGCTCTGCTCGGCCTATCAGCCGCACCAGCAGGTCGCCGTCGCCTATGATCCGGACGCGCCGGGCATTTCCTATCTCGAGCCGGGCGCAAGCCTGTCCGCCCTCATGCTCCTGGGCGTGGGCTCGGTCATGCTCCTGAGCGGCTGGAGGGTTCGCGTCCTCGCGAGCCGCGGCCTCGGCAGAATGAATGCGGACGGGGCCACTGAAACGATCGAACGCCAACGCGGCGAATGAGGCCCGGATCGCTCCGGGCCTCGGTCATGTCGGCTCAGTAGTCCATGCCGGCGCCGGGCATGGCCGGAGCCGCCTCCTTCTTCGGCAACTCGGCGATCATCGCCTCGGTGGTGATCAGCAGGCCGGCGACCGAAGCCGCGTCCTGGATCGCCGTGCGCACGACTTTGGTCGGGTCGATGATGCCGGCCTTGACGAGGTCGCCATAGCTGCCGGTCTGCGCATCGTAGCCGTGGTTGTAGTCGGCCGCTTCGAGCAGCTTGCCGATCACGACCGCGCCGTCGTCGCCGGCATTGTCGACGATCTGGCGGGCCGGGGCGGTGATCGCCTTGCGGACGATCTCGATGCCGGTCTTCTGGTCGTCATTGGCCGGGGCGAGCCCGTCGAGCGCCTTGACCGCGCGCAGCAGGGCGACGCCGCCGCCCGGCAGGATGCCTTCTTCCACCGCGGCGCGGGTGGCGTTCAGGGCGTCGTCGACGCGGTCCTTCTTCTCCTTGACCTCGACCTCGGTCGCGCCGCCGACGCGGATGACCGCGACGCCCCCGGCGAGCTTGGCCAGGCGCTCCTGCAGCTTCTCGCGGTCGTAGTCCGAGGTGGTCTCCTCGATCTGCGCCCTGATCTGCGCGACGCGGGCCTCGATGTCGCGCTTGGAGCCCGCACCATCGACGATGGTCGTGTTCTCCTTCTCGATCCGGACCTTCTTGGCGCGGCCGAGCATCTGCAGGGTGACGTTCTCCAGCTTGATGCCGAGATCCTCGCTGACGGCGGTGCCGCCGGTGAGGATGGCGATGTCCTCGAGCATGGCCTTGCGGCGGTCGCCGAAGCCCGGCGCCTTGACGGCCGCGATCTTGAGGCCGCCACGGAGCTTGTTGACCACGAGCGTGGCGAGCGCCTCGCCCTCCACGTCCTCGGCGATGATCAGCAGCGGCTTGCCGGTCTGCACCACCGCCTCGAGCAGCGGCAGCATGCTCTGCAGGCCGGAGAGCTTCTTCTCGTGGATCAGGATGTAGGGGTCCTCGAGCTCGGCCACCATCTTCTCGGAGTTGGTGACGAAATAGGGCGAGAGGTAGCCGCGGTCGAACTGCATGCCCTCGACGACGTCGAGCTCGGTCTCGGCGGTCTTGGCCTCCTCGACGGTGATGACGCCCTCGTTGCCGACCTTCTGCATCGCCTCCGCGATCATCGCGCCGATGGCGCGGTCGCCATTGGCCGAGATGGTGCCGACCTGCGCGATCTCGTCGGAATTGGTGACCTTCTTGGAATGCGCCTCCAGCGATTTCGTCACGGCCTCGACGGCGAGGTCGATGCCCCGCTTCAGGTCCATCGGGTTGATGCCGGCGGCGACGGCCTTGGCGCCTTCCCGGACGATCGCCTGCGCCAGAACCGTCGCGGTGGTGGTGCCGTCACCGGCGGCGTCGTTCTGCTTCGAGGCGACTTCGCGCACCATCTGGGCGCCCATGTTCTCGAACTTGTCGGCGAGCTCGACTTCCTTGGCGACGGTGACGCCGTCCTTGGTGATGCGCGGAGCGCCGAACGACTTCTCGATCACGACGTTGCGGCCCTTCGGACCCAGCGTGACCTTGACGGCATTCGCCAGCGTGTCGACGCCACGCAGCATGCGCTCGCGGGCATCCTGCGAAAACTTCACGTCTTTCGCAGCCATGATTCCTCACTCCTTCAGACTTGAGGGTTCAGGTCGATGGTTCGGTTCGGCCCCGCTCAGGCGGCCTGCTTCAACGTCGCGGACGCCTCGATGACGCCCATGATGTCGGATTCCTTCATGATCAGGAGATCCTGGCCGTCGATCCTGACCTCGGTGCCGCTCCACTTGCCGAAGAGCACGCGGTCGCCGACCTTGACGTCGAGCGCGACCAGCTTGCCGGCTTCGTCGCGGGCGCCGGGGCCGACGGCGACGACCTCGCCCTCCTGGGGCTTCTCCTTGGCGGTGTCGGGGATGATGATCCCGCCTCTGGTCCTCTCCTCGGCGTCAAGGCGCTTCACGACGACGCGGTCATGCAGTGGCCGAAACTTCATGAGTTCCTCCAGTTTCCATGTCGGTCACATGTCAAAGCGGGCGGGCCCTTCATGGAGCTCGCGGCGAGGTTCCGCGCGCCCTCGAGGCGCCGCGCCCGCGCGAAGATTTGGTTTGCCGCATTTCTGCCTTCAAGAGGCTGGCAGCACTTTTTTGAGGTGAGTGCCAAGTCATTGAATCAATGAAGGTAAAGGAACTTTCCGGCTTGCCGGCGCATTCCTTTTGCGCTGCCATGAGCAGCGCAACACGGAGCTGGAAGGAATGGCTTCAACCGATTTCGCCCGCCAGATCGCCGGCTATGGTCTGACGACCGCCGGCATCCTCTACCGCCTGCCGGACCATCCCTCGATCCTGCAGGAATATGTCTGGCAGGATTACGACCTCGCCCCGCGCTTCCCCGAGCTCAACAGGTTCCTCGCCTTCTGGCAGGCCAGGCTCGACGGCAAGCTGTTTCGGGTGACGGTGGCGCACAAGGATCTGATCGGGCCCGCCGATCTGAGCGCGGTCAGCGGCGAATTCCGGCTGCAGTAACCCTCCAGGTCGCGCGGGTTTCGTCGGGCGGATGCGATCCGCCGCGAGCGCGGACGGCTTCGACGGCGCGCTCGCCCCGCCCCGGCCCGCTCAGCATCGCCGGGATCATATCGCCCGACGCGAATTTTACCATTCGTTAACCCTGAGCGTGTATCTTCGCGTCGTCCACCGGGGCCGTTGGGGGCGCGGGGAGGGCTTGGCATGACCGAGCTGCATGTCGCGCACATTGTGCCGGAACCCGTCCAGGCAGCGCTGGATCACCTGGTCGGGCTGCCGATCGCCGAGGTCGAACGCGACCTCATCCTGGCGACCCTGCGCGAGACGGGCGGCAACAGAACCCACGCCGCCGCCATTCTGGGAGTGGCGATCCGGACATTGCGCAACAAGATCAGCGCCTATGCGGCGGAAGGGCACGACATTCCCGAGCCGCCATCGACATCCGCCGCATCGGCAGGCGCAGCCGCGGAGATGGACCGGTGCGAGGCCTGACCGGAACCGCTCCGGCCGAGCCGGCGCTCCTCAGTGCTTCGTCGCATGCTGCGGCTTGCCCTTGCGTTTGGTCGAAGCCATGTCGTGCAGCTCCTTCTCGCTCATCGACTTGGCCATGGATTTCGAGGCTCCCTTGAGCTCGCTCTTGGGGATATCGCCGCGCTTGGCGGCGAGCGCGGCTCCGGCCGCCTTCTGCTGAGCTTTCGATTTCGCTGGCATCGCATCTCTCCGATATGGGGGCCGGCGACCCTTCAACCCAGGCCCGCTGCGATGGTTCCTGCGGAAGATGCTCTAGCGGCGGCGCTTCGGCCGCTGTCGCGCCGCGCGCGTGGCCGAAGCGCCCGCCACGCTCGCCAGCCAGATCACGTGCTTCGCACCGCCGCCGGCGCGGGCGCGCACCGGCTTCTCCTCGACCGCGAAGCCGGCCTGCCGCAGGCGCTGGGTGAAGCCGCGATCCGGCCCCGCCGACCAGATGGCGAGGACGCCGCCCCGGCGCAGCGCGGCCTTCGCATGGGACAGGCCGGCGAGATCGTAGAGCCCGTCATTGGTCGCGACCATCAGCCCGTCCGGCCCGTTGTCGACGTCGAGCAGGATCGCGTCGTAGCGGCCGCGCTCCTCGCGGATGGCCGCCGCGACGTCGGCCTCCCGCACGCTGAGGCGGGGGTCGTCGAGGCAGCCCGCGAAGATCGGAGCGAGCGGCCCGTGCGCCCAGGCGACCACGGCCGGGATCAACTCGGCGACGACGATCTCCGCGTCGTGCGGAAGCGCGGCGAGGGCGGCCCGGAGCGTGAAGCCCATGCCGAGCCCGCCGATGAGGAGGCGCGGCCGTGGGCGCTGCCCGATCCGCTCGACGGCGAGGCTCGCCAGCGCTTCTTCCGACCCCTTGAGGCGGGAGTTCATCAGCTCGTTATGGCCGAGCGTGATCGAGAACTCGTCGTCGCCGCGGCGCATGAGCTTCAGCACGCCGCCGCCGGGGATCGGCGCCGCATCGAGCTGAATCCACGGCTTCATCGGCGCGTCAGTCCAGCCGGCTGCGCTTGACGAAGGCGCCGCTCTTCATGATCAGCGGCATGTGCCGGCCCTGCCGGGTCAGGAGGGCGAGATCGGCGAGCGGGTCGCCGTCGACGACGATCAGATCGGCATAGGCGCCGGGCGCGATCGTTCCGATCTTGCCTTCGAGCTTCAGCAGCTTGGCCGCGACATGGGTGGCGGCGGCGATCACCTCATGTGCCGGCAAGGCGCGGCCGCGGATGACGAACTCCTCCGACTGGTGGCGATGCATCTCGCCGAGCAGGTCGCTGCCATAGGCCATGGCGAGCCCGGCCTGCTTCATGATCGCGAGCGATTCCATGCCGGCAGCGCGGACGAACTCGACCTTGGCGACGGAGTCGGGCGGGAAGCCGAGCCTGCCACCCTCGCTGGCGAGCTTGTCATAGGTGACGAGCGTCGGCACCGCGACGGCGCCGTTCTTCGCGGCGAGCTTCGCCGTCTGCGGCTCGATCAGGTTGCAATGCTCGAGCGAATGGACGCCGGCCTCGACGCAGCGGCGGATCGCCTCGTCGGTATAGACATGGGCCGAGACATAGGTGCCGGCCATGCCGGCCTCCTCGACCACCGCTTCGAGCTCGCCGACCGAGAAGCCGAGGAAATGGATCGGGTCGGTCGGCGAGGCGCAGCCGCCATTGGCCATGATCTTGATGAAGTCGGCGCCGCCCTTGAGCTCCTCGCGTGCGGCGCGGCGAACCTCGGCCTCGCCGTCGCAGATCCGGCCGAGGGCGCCGAGGCGATGGCGGGTACCGGGCGCCAGCCGGTCGTCGTAGCGGCCGCGGAAATCGGCATGGCCGCCGGTCTGGCTCAGCGCCTTGCCGGAGATGACGAGGCGCGGCGTCGGGAAGTCGCTCTCCTGCGTCGCCTGCTTCAGTCCGAAATCGGCGCCGCCGACGTCGCGCACGGTGGTGAAGCCGCGCAGCAGCATCTCGCGCATGATCGTGAGCGAGCGCACCGTGACGAGCGAATCCGGCAGGGCGGCGTTGCGGCCGAGATCGGCGAGGCCGGCGATGACGTGGACATGGGCATCGATCAGGCCCGGCATCAGCGTGCGGCCCCGGAGGTCGATCGTCTTCGCCTTGTCGGAGCGCAGGCCCTTGCCGACCTCGCGGATCAGCCCGCCCTCGACGAGGACGGAGACCGGCTCGCCGCGCTCGGGGGCGGTGCCGTCGACGATGCGGGCATTGTGGAAGAGGGTCGCGGCCATGGCAGGGGTCCTGGCGGAAGGGAGCTTCCGGAGTGGCGCGCGAGCCGGGATTGGTCAACCGCATGCCGCGCGCGGCGCCCGCCCGCGGCGCGCAGGGCGCGAGGCGATCTCGCCGTCAGCCCGGGTTCGCGACGGGGCGGGCGAAGGCGATGTCGCGGCGCGTCAGCCCGCCGAGACGCAAGGTCCGCATGAAGCCTTCGGAGAGGGTGCGCAGATTGGGCTGCGTCTCGTCGAAGAAGTCGACCATGATGAAGGGGCGCGGCCGGGTGCCGGCGGTCGCTTCGGCCAGGGAGACGTCCGCGACCAGGCCGACCAGCCCGTCGAGCAGGATCGAACGGCCGCGGCTCGTCATCTCGACGAAGCCGTGCTCGCCGAGCGCCTGGTTGTCGATGCCGATCTCGCGGACCTCCACGGCGGGGTAGTGGCGCTTGATGGTCCGGGCGACGAAGATCATCGTCTGGGTGCAGTTCAGGACGGGATCGCGCGCGATCTGGGCCGGATCGGTCGTCGAACTCGGGCCGTAGCGCCCCAATCGGGAGCTGACCAGCGTGACGAAGATGCCGAACTGCTCGGGTTCGCTGAAGCTCAGCCGGAAACGGTCGAGGAAGCGGGCCAGCGCGACGGCGCAGTCGTCGTAGGCGTCGCGTATGCGATCGTAATCCGCCTTCACCGCCGCGATCTGTCCGTCGACGCAGATCTCGATCTCGCGCAGCGCGGCCACGTCGCGGCCGCTGCGGAAGACCAGAGGCGAGGCGGCGAGCACGTTCTCGAGCCCGTTGATCCGGTAGGCATGATCGTAGGAGGCGATGTTCATTCCCTTGAGCTGGGTCCGCAGCGGCCGGATCCAGGCCTGCTCGACGATCGCGGCCGTCCCGGCGGCGAGCGCCAGGCTCCAGATCGTGAGCAGCAGGAAGAATCGTGCCTGCGAGCCGATGCGCGGCCGCACTCTCGCCTGCCCCAGTACGGTATCGCGTGGCATCCGGTCCCTCCCGCGGCGGCCATCGCGCGACTCCGCGAAGCGGGCGATGGACCAGGCGTTGCAATCTGGCCGGGAGATGATGTCGTCGAGCTTGAGGGAAGATGAACGAATGTTAAGGAACGCGCCGGCGTGCGGGCGGCTCAGCGCATGAGCAGCGCGGCGAGCCAGAGGCCCAGGCCGAAGACGACGTGATTGACGAGTCCGACCAGCCGGATTTGGCCGGCATTGGGCCGCTTGCCGGCCGCGAGGCCGAAGCCCATGCCGGGCTGCAGGATGAACCAGCCGCAGCCGACGGTGACGATGCCGACGATCAGCGCCGGCAGCAGTGTCGGATTGCGCGCCCAGTCCAGCCCCCAGATCGACAGCAGCACCGCGGCGAAGAGGGCGCCGATCAGGTAATGCATGACCCAGCCGATGGCGCGCTCGTTCGTCACGGGGGCGGTGTCGGCGATGGTGTCGTGCGCGAAGCGGCCGCGCGGCAGATGGGCGAACCAGCGGCCGATCGCCGCCCAGTTCGCGAGCGGTATGCCGAAGGCGCGGTTGAGGAACAGCGCCCAAAGGTCGAGCAAGGCGGTCGCGACGATGCCGATCGCGAGCGAGCGGCCGATCAGTTCGAGCATGTTTCCCCCCGGCTGCGAACCGCGCCGCCACCATGGAGGCGAAACGAGGCGGCGCGGTCAACCTCCGGCGGGCCGAACGGCCCTGCCGGCAGCGCAGACGGGCCATGCCGGCGGAGCCGCCGGGAACCGGCACGCGCCTTCGCCGTTGCTCCCGGAGTGTGGACGGTAGGAGACGGGGATGGCGGCTGCCGTGGCGAGCAAGACCAGCGTGAACGGTCCTCATGGCGCGGAGGAACTGCCCTCGATCCTCGTCACCAGCTACAATCTCGAGATCCGCGACGGCGATGGCTTCCTCGGCGACAAGGCGAGCCGCAGCGCCTTCATGGAGCATCTCGCCGAACTGCGCGGCCATCTCGCCGAGACCGGCGAGGATCCGCTGGCCGAGGCGGGCGAGACGCCGAGCAAGTCGGAGCTCGACAAGCTGGTCGACGATGGCGAGGCGCGCGAGGCCGCGCTGGTGCTCTCGGCGGTCGAGCGCTTCGCCCAGTCGCTCGCCGTGGTGATCCGGCGCTTCCTGCGGCAGAAGGCCTGGAGCCCGGTCGAGCGCATCGTCGTCGGCGGCGGGTTCCGCCAGAGCCGGATCGGCGAGCTGGCGATCGCGCGAGCCGGCATCATCCTGCAGAGCGAGGGGCAGGCGATCGAGCTCGTCCCCGTGCGCCATCATCCCGACGAGGCCGGCCTGGTCGGCAGCGCCCATCTCGCGCCGAAATGGATCTTCGAGGCCTACGACAGCCTGGTCGCGGTCGATATCGGCGGCTCGAACATCCGTGCCGGCATCGTCGAGCTGCGCCAGAACAAGGACACCGACCTGAGCAAGGCTCGCGTCTGGGATTCCGAGCTCTGGCGCCATGCCGACGAGGGACCGGGCCGCGAGGAGGCGGTCGAGCGGCTCGGCAAGATGCTGCGCGAGCAGATCAAGGCGGCCGAGAAGGAGGAGTTGCGCGTCGCGCCGTTCATCGGCGTCGGCTGTCCCGGCCTGATCGAGTCGGACGGCACGATCGAGCGGGGCGCGCAGAACCTGCCCGGCAACTGGTCGAGCAGCAGGTTCAACCTGGTCGAGAGCATCCGGGCGATGGCGCCGGAGATCGGCGGGCACGACACGGTCGTGGTCATGCACAACGACGCCGTCGTCCAGGGCCTCAGCGAATTGCCGTTCATGCAGGATGTCGAGCACTGGGCAGTGCTGACGATCGGCACCGGGCTCGGCAATGCCAGCTTCCGCAATCGCACGAGGCCGAAGGGAAAGGGCAAGGACAGGGACAGGCCGAAGAACGGCAAGGACGGGAAGGACTGAGCTGCTCAGTCGCGCCGGGCCGGCAGCGCCCAGAGCAGGCCGCGCGTGATGATCGCCGGGAAGACGGTGAGATGGTCCTCGCCCGGGATGATCTCGGTCGAGAGCCTGAGCCCCGGATAGCCCCGCGAGCGCAGCGCCTGCTCGAATTCGCGCAGATCGGCGATCATGTCGGTCTTTCGATTGTAGCGCGGATCGTCCGAGTCCTTGTCGATGGTCTCGTAGGAGGCGATCGCCATCAGCACATTGGCCTTCAGCTCCGTGTTGGCCTGCGCATAGTCGCGCTCGCGCCGGAGCATCACCTTCTGGTCGAACCAGAGCGAGGGGCTGCCGATGATGTAGTGCGAGAACAGCTTCGGCTCGGTCAGCAGGACATGGAGACCGAAGAGCCCGCCATAGGAATGCCCGGCATAGATGCTGCGGGTGGTGTCGGTCCGGTAGGTCGACGCGACGAAGGGCATCAGCTCCTCCGAGAGAAAGCGGCGATAGCCGTCCGCCTCGCCGAAGAGCGGCGGCCGGCCGGACGGGTCCTTCGTCTTCTCGCCGTTCGGCGTCGGCGTGTAGTCGCGCCGGCGGCTGTATTCGGGCGTGTCACCGACCGAATAGGACAGGCCGACGAGGATGAACTCCTCCAGCCCCCGCGCCCGGTTGCCGACGCGCTGGGCGATGCTGCGCACCAGCGGGAAGGCATAGTCGGCATCGGTGACGAACAGGACCGGGAAGCGCCGGCGCGGCTGGCTCTGGTAGGAGTCCGGCAGGCTGACGAAGATCTCGTAGTCGCGCTGCAGCGCCCTGGCCCGGATCGTCCTGACCTCGGTGCCCTTGAGCACGACGGGCGGCGCGGCCGCGGCGGAAGCCCGCGGCTCGGCATCCGGCTGCGCGATGGCGGCGGTGGCGAGCAGGAGCGCAGCGAGGGCGACAGGCAGGCGAAGCATTCCTGGCATCTCCGACAGGACTGTGCCGGGATCGTGACGGCTCGCGCGGCTGTCGCCAATAGGTCGCCTTCGATCTTCGCGAGTCGTCCCGGGCGGAGCGAAGCGGAGACCCGGGACCCATTCCGGAACGGTTCAGGCATGGTCCCGGATCGGCGCCGCTGACGCGGCTTGTCCGGGACGGCTTGAGGGGGAGGAACGCTAACGTCTGAGGCCCGGCGCCTCGACCGGAAGTCCCCTGGCGCGCACTGCGAGATAGAGTTCGAGCGCGAGATAGTCGTCCGAGCCGTAGTCGAACTGCGTCGCACGGACGCCGAGCGAGCAGGCGCGCAGGCGCCGGTGCAGCGAGCCGAGCCCGTTCCATTCGAGCCGGTAGGCGGGATAGCCGGTGCCGACCCCGTGACTGATCGTGTCGCCGCGCAGCTTCCGACCGACGAGGCCGTCATGGCATTGCGTGCAGGCGAGGTTGAGCTGGCCCTGCCGGCGCTCGTAGAAGGCCTTGCCGGCTTCGTAATAGGGCTTCGCCGCGCCCTCGGCCGAGACCGAGACGGGAACGCCCTGCGAGAGCGAGGCGACATAGGCCGCGAGGCCGAGCAGCTCCTGGCTCTCATGGCCGAGGGCCGGCCGCTTCTGCCGGACGGCCCGGCACTGCTCGATGCGACCTTCGAGATTGATCAGCTTGCCGCTTGCGGCATCGATCTGCGGATAGCGTGCGGCGGCTCCGCGCAGGCTCCGTCCGGGATCGGCATGGCAGGAGATGCAGCCGGGCGCGTCGCCTTCGCGGCGGCTGAACAGCTCCTCCCCCTGCTCGACCCAGAGCCAGCCGGGATTACGGGCTTGGTCCGCCTGCTGCCGCTGCATCTGCGGCGAGAGGAAGGCGCTGCCCGATTTGATCTCTCCGGCGCCGGCCGTCCCTGCGAGCGCGAGCAGGGCTGCCGCGAAAGCGCGGCCGGCGGCGCTCATGTCACGACGAGACGGGCAGTGCGGGTATAGGTCGCGCCGCCGTCCTCGCGCCATTCGAAGATCAGGTCCCCGGTCTCGACCGCGCGCGTAGTGAAGCTGACGAAGGGGTTGGCGGAGACGCCGGTGTGCATGTCGTAGCGGAAGACAGGCTCGCCGGCATAGGTCACGGTCAGCCGGTTCAGGATCTTGCGCGGCACGGTCGCGCCGCCGGCGTCGACCTGGCCGCCGCGATCCATCGGATGGCGGACGAGGACGCGGACCTCGACGATCTCGCCGGCCCTGGCCTCGGCGGGCATGGTGATGCGGGCGTTGAACGATGCCATCGGCTCTCATCCTCCGTCGATGCAGGCGCTCAGCGTCACCACGACGTCGGCATCGGCCATGACGTAGCCGCCGCCGCTCAGCGCTGCGACGGCAGCGACCTTCTGCGAGGTGGCGAGGCGCAAGGTGGCGCGGATCTCGGCCCGGCCGCTGCGCGGGGATAGATGGAAGCGCGCCACGTCGGGATAAGGGTTCTTCTCGGCGATGACATGGATCCAGCGGACATGGTCGGCTTCCGTCATCGGGCTTTCGACCCGGATCGCGACATCGACCGAATTGCCGTTCTCGACCAGTTGCGGAATGTCGAGGGCGATTCCGGCGCGCTCCGGCGCCGCGCCTTCCGTCAGGCGCGCGACCAGCTCGGCGAGTGCCGGCGGAGTGGCTGCGCCGGCCGGCAAGGCGGCGAGCGCGAGGCCCGCGGCGCCCGCGGCCATGACCTGACGGCGCGAAGGCAAGGGCTCAAAGGGGGCGCAGGCTGGCGAGATAGGCGACGACATCCTCGATCTCCTGGGCGGTCAGCGCCGGCCGATCGCGATATTGCGGGGCAACGTCTCGCAATCCTTCGGTGCGGAAATAGGGCGGCATCACCGTCCGCGGGTTGAACAGGCTCGCGTCGACGAGGCGCAGGCGCAACTGCCCGGAATCGAGCCGGACGCCGACCCCGGCGAGATCGGGGCCGATCGTGCCCTGGAAGGGCTCGTCCGGCTCCGGCACATGATGGCAGATCAGGCAATTGCCCTGCGTGCGGTCGAGCACGAGCGCCCGCCCGCGTGCAGCGTCGCCGATCCGCCCGCCGAGCGGCGCGGGGATCGCGTCGCCGACGACGGTGTAGCTTTCGAGGGCAGTGGCGGAATGGGCCGAGAGCAGACCTGCCAGACCAATCGCGAGTCGTCCCGGGCGACCAAAGCGAAACCCGGGACCCATTCCGGAACCTTCCTGATTGGCGCTCCGGAATGGAGCCGGGCTCTTCGCTTCGCCGCGGCGAGGATGACCTTGCCCTTTCACCAACTCACGCCTTGCGCAGGTCCGTGTGCTTCAGCGGCAGGTTGCGCACGCGCTTGCCGGTGGCGGCGAAGATCGCGTTCAGCACCGCCGGGGCCGCGACCGCGATGGTCGGCTCGCCGACGCCGCCCCAGAAGCCGCCGGACGGCATGATCACCGTCTCGACCGCCGGCATATCCTCCATGCGCAGCACCGGGTAGCTGTCGAAGTTCTGCTCGACCATGCGCCCGTCCTTGACCGTGCACTCGCCATAGAGCGCGGCCGAGAGCCCGTAGACGAAGGAACCCTCGACCTGGCGCTCGATCTGGGCCGGGTTGACGGCGTGGCCCGGATCGGTCGCGGCGACGATGCGGTGGATCTTGAGCTTGCCTTCGGCGCTGACCGAGACCTCGGCGACGGCGGCGACATAGGAGCCGAAGCCCATGGTCTGGCAGATGCCGCGATACACCCCGTCCGGCGCCTTCGTGCCCCAGCCGGCCTTCTCCGCGGCGGCGTTGAGCACCGCGAGGTGCTTGGGATGGTTCTTCATCAGCGCCCGGCGGTATTCGAGCGGATCCTTGCCGGCCGCATGAGCCAGCTCGTCGATGAAGCATTCGAGATAGATCGTGTTCTGGTTGAGGTTGACCCCGCGCCAGAAGCCCGGCGGCACATGCGGATTGCGCATGGCGTGGTCGATCAGCAGGTTCGGGATGGTGTAGCCGATCGAGGCCTCCGGCCCCGGCGGGTTGAGCCCCTGGAACACCACCGGGTCGCGCCCGTTCTGGATGTTCTGCGGGAAGATGCCGGCGACGATCGACTGGCCGGAGATGCGCATGGCGAGCCCGGCCAAGTTGCCGTCCTTGTCGAGCGCCCCGGTCAGCTTGCACTGCGTCACCGGGTGGAAGCGCCCGTGCAGCATGTCCTCCTCGCGCGACCAGATCAGCTTGACCGGCGTGCCGGGGATCTGTCTGGCGATGGTGACGACCTGGCGAACCCAGTCGTGGACGGCGCCGCGCCGGCCGAAGCCGCCGCCGAGGTCGATCTTGTAGGCCTCGCATTTCGCCAGCGGCAGGCCGGAGGCCTCCGCGGTCGCGGCCAGCGCCGCCTCGCCGTTCTGAGTGGGCGTCCAGACCTCGCAGCGTTCGGGGGTGTAGAGCGCCGTGGCGTTCATCACCTCCATGCAGGCATGGTTCTGGAACGGGTAGGAATAGACCTGCTCGATCACGCGGGCGGCGTTGGCGATCGCAGCCTTGACGTCGCCGTTCTGGTTGCCGACCGCGGCCTGCGGCGCGTCGAGCCCTTCCTTCAGCCAGGCGGCGATGCTTTCGCTCGAGACCTTGGCGTTCTCGCCCTCGTCCCAGGTGATCGGCAGCGCATCGAGCGCGGTCTTGGCGCGCCACCAGGTGTCGGCGACGACCGCTACCGCGCTGTCGCCGACCGGCAGGACGTGCTTCACGCCCGGCATGTCCTTGATCTTGGCAGCGTCGAAGCTCTTCACCTTGCCGCCGAAGACCGGGCAGTCCCTGATCGCGGCGTTGAGCATCCCCGGCAGCTTGAAGTCCATGCCGTAGACCTTCCTGCCGGTGGTCTTGTCGGCGGTGTCGAGCCGCTTCAGCGGCTTGCCGGCGATGGTCCAGTCCTTCGGATCCTTGAGCGGGACGTCGGCCGGCGCCGGAGGCTGCAGCCTGGCCGCCGCGGCGGCGACCTCGCCATAGCGGATCGAGCGGCCGGAGGCCTTGTGGGTGATCACGCCCCTGGCGGCGCTACATTCGCCCGCCGGGACTTTCCAGCCATCGGCCGCGGCCTGGGTCAGCATCATCCGCGCCGCGGCGCCGCCCTTGCGAACATAGTCGTGGGATTCGCGCACGCCGCGGCTGCCGCCGGTCGAGAAATTGCCCCAGACGCGGTTGCGGGCGAGGTTCTGGCCGGGCGTCGGATATTCGGTGGTGACCCTGGCCCAGTCGCAATCCAGCTCCTCGGCGACGAGCTGGGCGAGTCCGGTCAGCGTGCCCTGGCCCATTTCCGAGCGGGCGATGCGGATCACCACCCTGTCGTCGGGGTGGATCACGACCCAGGCATTGATCTCCGGCACCGCGCCTTGCGCCTCTGCCTCCCCGGCGAAGGGGATGGCGAAGCCGAAGCTGAAGGCGCCGGCGGCCGCGGCCGAGCCCTTCAGCATGGAGCGGCGGGAGAGCTTCGTATCGGTCACAGAGGCTGGACGCATGGTGTCCTCCAGAGTGCGGATGGCGCTGTGGGCGAGGCGGTCGCGCTCGAGCCGTGCGCCAGGAACGGGAATCTTGTCAGCCGCGGCCGAGCTGGCCGCCGGCGGCGACGTCCTTGATCGCCGCCTTGACGCGGTTATAGGTGCCGCACCGGCAGATATTGGTGATCTCGGCGGCGATGTCGGCATCGCTCGGCTTGGGATTGGACTGCAGCAGCGCCGCCGCGGCCATGATCATGCCGCTCTGGCAGAAGCCGCATTGCGGCACATCGTGCTCGATCCAGGCCTTCTGGAGCGGGTGGGCGCCGTCGGGCGAGAGGCCCTCGATGGTGACGATCTTCTGCTCGGCGGTGAGAGCGCTCACCGGCATGGTGCAGGACCGTGTGGCGACGCCGTCGATGTGCACCGTGCAGGCCCCGCATTGGGCGACGCCGCAGCCGTATTTCGTGCCCGTCAGGCCGATCTGCTCGCGGATGACCCAGAGCAGCGGCGTATCGTCCTCCACCTCCACGTCGACAGACCTGCCATTGATGGTCAGCTTCGCCATCGTAAACCTCCCGGTTTCGATCCCAAGTTCGGCGAGAGTGCCAGCGCGCCTCGCCTTCGGCCGAACCGGCCGCGAGCGGCCGGATGTCTTGTTTCGAGGAAATTGAAACGCAGAAGCGCGGCCACCGCCAGAGGTTGTACGGTCACCTTCGATCACGGTCGCGTTGGTGGAGCGGACGCTGCCGGGCCCGCCGCGTCCAGGTCGCATCCGGCGGCGCCCGCCATGATGCTGTCGGGATTTCCGCCGATGAAGCGCGGCGTCGGCGTGCCCGCCAGCGGCGCGCGCTCACAGGAATGTGAAGCCCTTGTCCGTTCTTCGCCCGCCGGCGCGGCGCAGCCGCGAATCCGGCCGCGCCACCTTTTCGCCAGGCACGCTTGCTTTCGCACCGCCGTCATGGCGAGGCTGCGACGATGCGAATCAGTCCGGCAGGGCGCCGATGCCGATGATCTCAGGCCTTCATCAGGCTTTCCGCCGGGCCGGCGCGGCCATGCTGTTCGCGCTGGCGCTGCTGCTGGTGCCGCTCGCCGCCCTGGCGCAGCCGGCCGATCCGGCCAGCGCCCGCGCGCGCCTCGATTCCGTCCGCGGCGAACTCTCCCAGATCGAGGCGTCGCTGACCAATCCGGACGTCTCGGACGCGGAATTGCAACGCCAGCGCCTGCGGCTGCAGCCCCTGGTGGACCAGCTGCGCATCCTCACCGACGAGCAGGCCCCGCGCACCGAGCAGGCCAAGCTCAGGCTCGAGCAGCTCGGGGCGAAGCCGGATGCCAATGCCCCGGCCGAGACGCCGGATGTGGCGCGCGAGCGCGAGACGCGGACGCGGGCCTTCGCCGAGGCCGACGAGACGCTGAAGATCGGGCGCGCGACGCTTCTGCAGGGCGAGCAGCTGCTGAGCTCGCTCGCCGATCTGAGGCGCGAGCGCTTCTCCAGGATGCTGTTCGCCGCCGGCCCCTCGATCCTCAATCCCGAGCTCTGGTCGGCGACGCTGACCGCCTTCCCGTCCGATCTGCGCGCCTCGCGATTGATCTTCGGCGACTGGCTGTCGGTCGTCTCGACGGCGTTGTTCACCCCGCGTGGCTTCCTGGTCGCGCTCGCCTTCCTCGGCGCGCTCGCGCTTTACGTCGCCCGAGCCCGCTACATGCCGCGGCTCACCGCCCGCCTGGCGGCGAGCGTGGAGGCGAGCGATCGCCATATCCTCTATGCGGCGCTGGTGCGCCTCGTGGCGCGGGCGGCCCCGCCGGCGCTGGCGAGCTGGTTGATCTATGCGGGGCTGAACACGGCCGGTCTGCTGCCGCCGCGAATCCAGCCGGTCGTCCTCGCCGTCGTGCTCGGGCTTGCGCTCTTCGCCTTCGTCCAGGCGCTGGCGGATGCGCTGTTCGCTCCCGGCGAGCCGCAGCGGCGGCTCGCCAGCGTGATGGAATCGACGGCCCGGACCGTGACCTGGCTCGCCGGCTCGCTGGCCATCGTCGTGGCCGTCGGCAAGGCGCTGGAGGCCTGGCTGCAGGCGATTGCGGCGGGCCTCACCCTGTCGATCATCGTGCGCGGCGTCGTCGCCACCGTGTTCGCGGTCATCCTGATCGCCGGGCTCTATCGCCTGCGCGACAATCAGGAGATCGAGGAGGAAGCCTGCCTCGGCCCCTATGTGCCGGTCGACGGCGCGACCCTCGGCCCGGTGCGGATCCTCGGCTGGGCGGTCGGCCTCGCCATCATCCTGGCGCTACTGCTCGGCTATGTCGTGCTGGCGACCTTCCTGACCGCGCAGGTGCTGTGGCTCGGCATCCTCGCCGCCGTCTTCGTGCTGCTGATGCAGCTGATCGAGCTCGGCATCGCCAGCCAGCTCACCGGCGAAGGCCGCTTCGCGCTGACGCTGCGGGCGGGGATCGGACTGCGCGCCGCGACGCTGCAGAAGATCTCCGTCGTGGTCTCCGGCGTGCTCAAGATCGTGCTGATCGTGGTCACGATCATGCTGGCGCTGGCGCCCTGGGGATTGGAATCGTCGGATTTCCTCACCTCCCTGCGCGCCGCCTTCTTCGGCTTCCAGGTCGGCGGCGTCACGGTCTCGCTCTCGTCGATCATCGTCGCGATCCTGCTGTTCGCGCTCGGGCTGACGGCGACGCGCTCGCTGCAGCGCTGGCTCGACGGCAAGTTCCTACCGACGACGGCGCTCGACACCGGCCTGCGCAATTCGATCACCACGGCGGCCGGCTATGTCGGCTATATCGCCGCGGCGGCGATCGCCTTCTCCTCGCTCGGCCTCAGCCTGGAGCGGCTGACGCTCGTCGCCTCGGCGCTCTCGGTCGGCATCGGTTTCGGCCTGCAATCGGTGGTGTCGAACTTCGTCTCGGGGCTGATCCTGCTCTGGGAGCGGCCGATCCGGGTCGGCGATCAGGTGCTGGTCGGCGACGCGGAAGGCATCGTCAAGCGCATCAATGTCCGCTCGACCGAGATCGAGACCTTCGACCGCTCCACCGTCGTCGTGCCGAATTCGAACCTGGTCAGCGGCGTGGTGCGCAACCGCGTCCGGTCCGACCGGACCGGGCGGGTGATGATCTCGATCAGCGTGCCGCGCCGGCTCAACCCGTCGGACGTCCGCGCCATGCTGCTCGAGGCGGGCGAGACGCATGGCGACGTGCTGAAGAAGCCGCCGCCCAATGTGCTGTTCAAGAAGATCGGCACCACGACGATGGATTTCGACCTGATCTGCGTCGTCGGCGAGGTCGACATCGTCGGCCGGGTCACCAGCGATCTCAACTACGTCATCCACAAGCGCCTGGCCGAGATGGAGACCCCGGTCGCGACCGAGCTCACGGTCAAGGGGCTGGAGGGCGTCGAGGAATCGCTCGGCGAGATCGCCGCGGCGGTGTCGAAGGAACTCGGCCGCCGCGCGAGACCAGGGGGACGCGTCACCGCGAAACGGTCGGCTCGGCCGGCCGAGGCGGAACCGGAGGAGACCCCGGCTCCGCCGCCCGCCAAACCCGAACCGGCCGCGGATGGCGGCAAGGACGAGACTAAGGACTGATGCGATGCGCCTGTTCCCCGCGCTGCCCGTGCCCCCGTTCCGGCTGCGCCCGATGAGCTGCCCCGCCGCGCTCGCCGCAGCGCTGTCGCTGTTCAACCTCGCCGGCTGCACGGAACCGGTGAGGACACAGCCGGCCTTCTATCGCGATCTCGGCTCACCCTCGGCGAAGGTCGATGCGGAGGCGGCACGCGCGACCATCTCGGCCTATCGGCTGAACGCGGGCCTCGGCGCATTGACGCTGGATCCCGAATTGATGCGGGCGGCCGAGCAGGAGGCCGCCGCCATGGCCGCCGCCGACAAGCCGGCCCAGGCCGAGGCGGTGAAGGCGAAGCTGGCGCGGGCCGGACAGACCGGCGCCGAGGCCAATCTCTCGGCCGGCTATCGCCGCCTCGCCGAAGCCTTTTCCGGCTGGCGCGATTCGCCGCAGCACGACCGGGTGATGAAGGCGCCGAACGCGACGCGCATGGGCATCGCCTCGGCCTATGCGCCGGGCTCGAAATACCAAGTCTACTGGGCGCTGGTGGTCGCGCCCTGAATGCCCGCTCGCGGCGCCGCGAACGGACATCGGGCAATCAGGGCTTGGCGCCGACCGGCAGCGGCGGCGCATCGGCCTTGAGCACGATGCCGACGCGGCGGTTGAAGGCGAGATAGGGGTTGTCCTTGACCAGCGGCTCGGTGTCGGCCTTGCCGGAAACCGCGCTGAAGCGCTCGTCCGGGACGCCGGCATTGCCGAGGAGCTCGCGCACCGCCTCGGCGCGGCCGACCGAGAGCCCCCAGGGATTGCCGACCGCTGCCGTGCCCGGCCGCTGCGAGGCGGTGTGTCCGGTAATGGCGATCTTGTTGGGCATGCGGCGCAGCGTCGGCGCGATCGCGGCGAGCAGCTTGCGCAGGCGCTCGTTCGGCTGGATCGAGCCGTCGGCGAACATGGCGCGGCCGTCCTGGTCGACCAGCTGGATGTCGATGCCCTGCTCCGACACCTCGATCAGGATATTGCGCGAGAGCTCGCCGATCTCCGGCATTTCGCGCAGCGCCTGGCGCAGGGAGGCGGCGGCGAGCGCGAAGCCGCGGTCGTGCGTGGCCGAGACCAGCCCCTCTTCCTTCTGCTGGTTGTGGTTGGGAGCGGTGTTGTCCGAGGCGTCCTCGATCGGCCGGACATAGGCGTTCTTGATATGCGTCTTGGTCGGGATGCCGTCGACCTCGACGATGCCGGCGAGCTTGAAGTCGCGCTGCGTGCCGAAGGCTTCGCGCATCGAGCCGGCGACGATCTGGAGCCTCTGCTTGTCCTGGCTGGAATAGGCCGCGACCATGACGAAGAAGCTCATCAGCAGCGCCATCAGATCGGCGAAGGTGACGAACCAGCCATGGCCGCCGTGGGCTCCGCCCTTCTTGCGTGCCATGGTCCGGGCCCTCTCAGGTCGCTTCCGCCATCTCGGCGCGATGATGGTCGGGCAGATAGGCGAGCAGCATCTCGCGCACCAGCGTCGGGCTCTTGGCGTCGCGCATCTGCAGCACGCCGTCGATGATCAGCGTGCGCGAGATCTCCTCCTCCTCGAGCTTGATGTGCAGCTTGTCGGCGAGCGGCAGGGTGATCATGTTGGCGATCACCGCGCCGTAGAGCGTCGCCAGCAGCGCCGTCGCCATCGCCGGGCCGAGCTTGGACGGGTCGGACATGTTGGCGAACATCGTCACCATGCCGAGGATCGTGCCGATCATGCCCCAGGCGGGGGCGCAGTCGCCGATGGCGCGGTAGACCTTCGAGCCTTCGTCGAGCCGCTGCAGGAAATTGTCGCGGTCGCGCTCCATCGTGTCGCGGATGAAATCCTTGTCGTAGCCGTCGGCGATGTAGCGCAGGCCCTGGGCGAGGAAGGGATCGGAGACCTCGACGCTCTCGAGCGCGACCGGGCCGCTCTTGCGGTTGATCTCGGCGACGCGGGTGATCTCCTCGATCAGCTCGCGCGGGTGCACCGAGCGCATGGTGAAGGCGAAGCGGAAGCCCATGGGCAGGCCGTGCATGATCACCGTGAAGGGGAAACGGACCATCGTCGCGGCGGTGGCGCCGCCGAAGATGACGATCACGGCGTGCTTGTCGAAATAGGCGGCGAAATTGCCGCCGTCGATCAGGATCAGCCCGACGAGGACGCTGATGCCGGCCAGGATGCCTACGCCGGTTGCGATATCCATGAACTCACCCCACGGCCGCCCAGCTGACGCTGCGGCGAAGCCATGCCTTCGCCGCAGCGGTAACCATAGGGAGCGGCGGTTTAAAGAAGCGTTAAGCTTCAGGGCTTGCTCGCGCCGCATCCTGAGCTAAAGCTGCTTGGCGATGTCCTTGCTTGCGATCTACGCCCGCGTCCTCGGCGAGCTCGGCCCGGAGCGACGCCTCGGGCTCGTTCTCGCGCTCGCCAACATCGCGCTGGCCGCCGCGGCCTTCGCCGAGCCGATGCTGTTCGGCGCGCTGATCGACAGGCTCACCAGCCTCCAGAATGCCGGCGCCCGCCCGGCCTGGAGCGACGTCAACCTGCTGCTCGCCGCCTGGGTCGGCTTCGGCCTGTTCAACATCGGGGCCGGCGTCTTCGTCGCGCTGCACGCCGACCGGCTGGCGCATCGCCGGCGGCTCGCGGTGATGGCCGATTATTTCGAGCACGCGCTGACGCTGCCGCTCGCCTATCACACGCAGACCCATTCCGGCCGGGTCCTCAAGGTGATGCTGGAAGGCACCAGCGGCATGTGGGCGCTGTGGCTCTCCTTCTTCCGCGAGCATTGCGCCAGCTTCGTCGCGCTCTTCATCCTGCTGCCGTTCACGCTGTGGAAGAACTGGCAGCTCGGCCTGCTGCTGATCTTCCTGGTTCTGCTGTTCGGCTCGCTGACCGCCTATGTGCTGCGCAAGACCGACAAGCTGCAGAGCAATGTCGAGACCTATCATTCGAACCTGGCCGAACGGGCCTCGGACGCGCTCGGCAACGTACCGGTGATCCAGAGCTTCACCCGGATCGAGGCCGAGGTGCGCGGCCTGCGCAACACCATCACCAGCCTGCTCGAGGCGCAGCTCCCGGTGCTGACCTGGTGGGCGGTCGCGACGGTGGCGACGCGCGCCTCGGCGACGCTGACCGTGCTCTCGATCTTCGTGGTCGGCACCTGGCTCCTGATGCAGGGGCTGACCACGGTCGGCGAGATCGTCACCTTCATGGGCTTCGCCACCATGCTGGTCGGGCGGCTCGAGCAGATCGTCGCCTTCGTGAACTTCATCTTCATGCAGGCGCCGAAGATGCGCGAGTTCTTCGAGGTGATCGACACCTTGCCGGCGGTGCGGGACCTGCCGGGCGCGGCCGATGCCGGCCGGCTCGAGGGCCGCATCGCCTTCGACGACGTCTCCTTCTCCTATGACGGCAAGCGCGCCGCCGTCGCCGACGTGTCGTTCGAGGTGAATCCCGGCGAGACCATCGCGATCGTCGGCTCGACCGGCTCGGGCAAGTCGACCACGCTCGGGCTGCTGCATCGCGCCTTCGATCCCCAGTCCGGCCGCATCCTCGCCGACGGCAGGGACATCCGCGAGATCTCGCTCCTCTCCCTGCGACGCAATATCGGCGTGGTCTTCCAGGAGCCGATGCTGTTCGCGCGCTCGATCCGCGAGAACCTGACGGTCGGCAAGCCGGACGCCACCGACGCCGAGATGATGGAGGCGCTCGACCGGGCCCAGGCCAGCGAGGTGATGGCGCGCCAGCCGGACGGGCTCGACACCATCGTCGGCGAGCGCGGCCGCACCCTGTCGGGCGGCGAGCGCCAGCGCCTGTCGATCGCCCGGGCGCTGCTCAAGAATCCGCCGATCCTGATCCTCGACGAGGCGACCTCGGCCCTCGACGCGGCGACCGAGGTGAAGCTGCAAAAGGCCCTCGACGAGGTGATGCGGGGCCGCACCACCTTCGTCATCGCCCACCGCCTCGCCACCATCCGCAATGCCGACCGCATCCTGGTGTTCGAGCAGGGCCGGGTGATCGAGATGGGATCCTTCGAGGAGCTGGTCGCCAAGGGAGGCCGCTTCGCCGCGCTGGCCCGGGCGCAGTACCTCGTCGCCGACAGGCCGGCGCAGGCACTGCCGGACGGCGAGGTCAGCCCGCTGGCGCAGAAGTTGCCTGGGGCGTGAGGACCGGCCGGCCCGCGCGACCCGCATCGCCGAGGCGCAGGCCGCGCCGCCGCCCGATCGACACGGAGATCCGTCCCATGCCCCGCCTTCTGCCCGCGCTCGCGCTGGCCATGATTCTCTCGCCGGCGCCCGCCGCCTTCGCCCAGACCGTCTGGGAGATGCCGACCGAATATCCGGCCAGCGCCATTCCGGGCGAAGGCGTCGCGACCTTCGCGAAGCTGGTGAACGAACGCTCGGGGGGCCGGCTCACCATCGTGCCGAGCTTCGATGCGGCGAAGGGGATCAAGTCGGCCGGGATGATCGCCGCGATCCGGGACGGCAAGGTCGCCGCCGGCGACGCCTTCGCCGGAGCGCTGGGAGCGGTGCATCCGCTGTTCGGACTGTCCTCGCTGCCCTTCCTCGCGACCTCGGTCGAGGATGCGAAGCGCCTCGCCGAGATCGCGAAGCCGGCCTATGCCAAGGTGTTCGCGGGCTATGGCCAGCGCATCCTCTACACCACGCCGTGGCCGGCTTCCGGCATCTGGTCGAAGGAGGCGGTGATCTCGGCCAAGGATCTCGCCGGCCTGTCGATCCGCACCTATGACGCGACCTCGACCACGGTGATGAGCAATGCCGGCGCCAGGGCGGTCAACCTGTCCTTCGCCGACGCGATGCCGAAGGTGAAGGATGGTTCGGTGACGGCGGTGCTGTCCTCGGGAGACGGCGGGGCCGGCCGCAATCTCTGGCAGTTCCTGCCGCATTTCAGCGAGGTGAACTACGCGCTGCCGATCTCGTTCGCGAGCGTGGGCATCGCCGCCTACGAGGCGCTGCCGGCGGATCTCAGGCAGGTCGTCGACGAGGCGGCGGCCGCGACGGAGCGGCGGCAGTGGAGCGCGATCACATCGCGGCTCGAGGAGAACTATGCCCGCATGCGGGCCAATGGCGTGACCATCCATGCCAACCTGCCGGCGGACCTGACCCAGCGGCTCGCGGCCGCCGGCGAGGTCGCGGTCGACGAATGGCGCGCCAAGGCCGGGCCGGAGGGCGCGGCCGTCCTCGAGGCCTTCGCGAAGCGCTGACACGGGGGCCGCACAGGGCGAAACCGCGTGTCACCGGCGTGCCGTTGTGAGATCATTTGACGGCGAGTCTTCGCCTGTCTCCTTGCCCAACGACGGATCCATTGCCGGACATGATGATCGCCCGCCTCGCCTGCGCCTGGGCCTCGGTCGCAGCCTTCCAGTTCTTCGGCGATACGCTGCTCGCGCAGCTCGGCGCGCCCATGCCGTCGCTGCTGATCTTCGGCTGGCTGCTCGGCGTCATCGTCTGGTCCGCCTTCGGCGTGGTGCACGAGGCGGAGGAGCTGGCGCACCGGCTCGGCGAGCCCTATGGCACGCTGATCCTGACGCTTTCGATCGTGATCATCGAGGTGGCGCTGATCTCGGCGGTGATGCTCGGCGCCAAGGGCGCGCCGACCCTCGGGCGCGACACGATGTTCGCGGTTTTGATGATCGTGCTCAACGGCGTCGTCGGCATCGGCCTCCTGATCGGCGGCCTCAGGCACTTCTCGCAGGGCTACAACCTCAAGGGCGCCTCGGCCTATCTCGCGGTGATCATTCCGCTGACGCTGATCCCGCTGGTGCTGCCGAATTTCACCACCTCGACCGGGCACGGCACGCTCACCAGCTTCCAGGCGATCGCGTTCTCGTTCTTCACGCTTCTGCTCTACGGCGCCTTCCTGATCCTGCAGACCGGCCGGCACAGCGTCTTCTTCAAGGAGCCGGCGGGCGAATCGAGCATGCCCTACGGCTCGGCCTATATCCGGGCCAGAATGCAGCCGGCGCCCGACCCTGCCGCGCCGCCGGCTCCCGATCCGGAACCGGAAGATGAGCCGGGGCACCGGCCCTCGGAAGGCTCGACGCCGCGCCATGTCGCGCTGCTGCTCGCCAACATCCTGCCGATCGTCATCCTGGCGAAGAGCCTCGCCGTCGTGCTCGATTTCGGGATCGCCCGGCTCGGCGCCCCGGCCGCGCTCGGCGGCATCCTGATCGCCATGGTGGTGTTCACGCCCGAATGCATCGCGGCGCTGCGGGCGATCACCGCCAACCAGCTGCAGCGGGCGATCAATCTCTGCCTCGGGGCGGCCGCTTCGACGCTGGGCCTGACGGTTCCGGCCGTGCTGCTGATCGGCCTGATCACCGGCCAGCAGGTGGTGCTCGGCCTGTCCGACACCAACATGGTGATCCTGGCGATGACGCTGCTGCTGTCGACCCTGACCTTCACCGGCACGCGCACCACCATGCTGGAAGGCGCGGTGCATCTCTCGGTGTTCTTCGTCTTCCTGGTGCTGGTCTTCAGTCCCTGACCGCGGCGGGCGGCGCGGCTGCTTCCTGGCCGGCATCGGCGCCGTTGCCCGCTGGTGCGACGCGCAGCGCCGTCAGCCGGTTGCGGCTCTTGCGCATCACCTCGAAGCGGAAACCGTGGAAGGTGAAGGCCTGGCCGGCGTCGGGGATGGCGCGCGCCTCGTGGATGACGAGACCGGCGATGGTGGTCGCCTCCGCATCCGGCAACTGCCAGTCCATCGCCCGGTTGAGATCGCGGATCGGCACGCCACCATCGACGACGACGGCGCCGTCCGGCTGCTGGCGCAGGCCGGGCACGGCGACGTCGTGCTCGTCGCGGATGTCGCCGACGATCTCCTCGAGGATGTCCTCGAGCGTCACCAGGCCCATCACCTCGCCATATTCGTCGACGGCGAGGGCGAAATGCGTCTTGCGGGCGAGAAAGCCCTTGAGCTGCTCGGGCAGCGGCGTGTTCTCCGGCACGAACCAGGGCGTGAAGGCGATCGCCGCGACATCGAGCCTGCCGGCGTCGCCGCCGGCGGCGTCGAGCGCGCGCAGCAGGTCCTTGGCATGCAGGACGCCGACGATGTTCTCGGGCTTGTCGCGCCAGAGCGGCATGCGGGTATAGGGCGAGGCCAGGACCTCGCGCACGATCGCCTCGGGGCCGAGATCGAGATTGATCGTGCGCATCTTGGTGCGGTGGATCATCACGTCGGCGACTTCGAGCTGCTTGAGGTCGAGCAGGCCGCTGACCATGTCGCCGTCGGCCTTGCCGACCTTGCCCTCCTGGCGCATCAGCTCGACCTGATCGCGCAGGATCTCGTCGATCGCCAGCACCGGCCGCTGCGAATCGATCCGCAGGCCGAACAGGCCGAGGGCGCGGCGGGCCAGCCATTGCATCAGCCGGACCGGCGGGCCGAGCAGGGCGAGCAGGCGCGCCACCGGCCGCACCAGCTTGAGCGACATCCGCTCGGGATCGGCGACGGCGGCCATGCGCGGCGCCAGTTCCCCGAGGACGACGACGACGAGCGCGACCGCGATCGCGATGCCGGCCGCCCCGCCCGCGCCGAAGGAGGCCAGCCCCGCATAGGCGGCGAAGCTCGCCGTCGCGGTCTTCACCAGGGTGCGCGCCAGGAGGAATACGCCGCTCAGGCGCTCGCGGTCGCCGAGCACGCGCAGCGCGATCGCGGCGCGGCGGCTGCCGGCCTTCTCCTGCGCCGCGAGTCTCGCGCGGGAGATCGCGTTGAGCCCGGCATCGGCCGCGGCGAGGAAGCCGGTCAGCAGCACGCCGAGCGCGACGATGGTGATGGCGAGCCAGGGATCGAGATGCGGGATGGCTACCATGGAGGAAGCGGTCAGGTTTCCGCGAGTTCGCTCTCGACGAAGTCGCGCGCCGCCTCGGCGGTGACGCCGGGCGCGATGAAGCTCCTGCCGATGCCGTGCGCCAGGATGAAGGTCAGCGCGCCGCGCCTGACCTTCTTGTCCTGGGTCATCGCCTCGACGATCTCGGCCGCGGTGCCGGTGCCGCCGGGCACGTCCTGCAGGCGGGTCGGCAGGCCGACGGCGACGAGATGGGCGGCGACGCGGCCGGCGTCCTGGCCGGAGCAGAGGCCGAGCCGCTGCGAGAAGCGGAAGGCGAGGCAAAGCCCGACCGCGACCGCTTCGCCATGGACGAGGCGGGCGGAATCGTAGCGGGTCAGCCGCTCCAGCGCATGGGCGAAGGTGTGGCCGAGATTGAGCAAAGCGCGGTCGCCGTCCTCGCGCTCGTCGCGCGCCACGATGGCCGCCTTGGCCCGGCAGGCGGTCGCCACCGCGTGGTCGCGCTCGGGCCCGCCCTCCATGACGCGGCGCCAGTTGACCTCGCACCAGTCGAAGAAGGCGGGATCGTCGATCAGCCCGTATTTCACCACCTCGGCATAGCCGGCCTTGAACTCGCGCTCGCTGAGCGTGTCGAGCAAAGCGGTGTCGCAGACCACCAGCGCGGGCTGGTGGAAGGCGCCGATCAGATTCTTGCCGTGGCTGGAGTTGATGCCGGTCTTGCCGCCGACGGAGGAGTCGACCTGGGCGAGCAGGCTGGTCGGGATCTGCACGAAGCGCACGCCGCGGCGCAGCACCGCGGCGGCGAAGCCGGTGAGATCGCCGACGACGCCACCGCCGAGCGCGATGACGAGGTCGTTGCGCTCGATCTTGGCGGCGAGCAGGCCGTCGCAGAGCTCGATGAAGCGGGCATAGGATTTGGAGGCCTCGCCCGGCGGCACGGTCAGGCGCGTGGTGGTTACGCCGGCCTGGTGCAGGCAGGCTTCGAGCGCGGGCGCGTGGAGTCCGGCGAGGGTCTCGTCGGTGACGATGGCGGCGCGGGCGCCGGGCGAGAGGCGCGCGATCATCTCCGCCGCCTCGCACAGCTGATGACGGCCGATCAGGATGTCGTAGGAGCGCTCGGCCAGCGCGACCGGAACGACGATGCGGGCCGCCGGCGCCGCCGTGGCTGCCGCGGCGCTCATCGCGCGGCCTCCCGCCGCAGCCAGCGGTCGAGCGCCACCATCGCGTCCTCGACGACCACTTCGTGCGGGTCGTCGCGGGAGATCAGGGTGATGTCGGCCAGGCCATAGATCGGCTCGCGCTCGGCCAGCATCCGGCGCATGGTCGCCTCCGGATCGGAGGTCTGAAGCAAGGGACGGTTGCTGCGCTTGCGCACGCGGCGCATCAGCACGTCGAACTCGGCCCTCAGCCAGATCGAGACGCCGAGCTCGGCGATGCGGGCGCGGGTGTCGGCGTTCATGAAGGCGCCGCCGCCGGTCGCCAGCACGAGCGGCGCGCGCGTCGTCAGGATGCGGGCGATGACGCGGCGCTCGCCGTCGCGGAACTCGCTCTCGCCGCGCTGCGCGAAGATCTCGGGGATCGTCATCCCCGCCGCGGTCTCGATCTCGGTGTCGGCATCGACGAAGGGCAGGCCGAGGCGGGCGCCGAGGCGCTTGCCGACCGAGCTCTTGCCGGAGCCCATCATGCCGACCAGCACGATCGCACGCGCACCGAGCGCGGCGCGCAGAGCGTCGCGGTCCACCTGTTCGATCGTTTCAGCCATTGCCATCGTGTACCCTCCCGCACGCTCTAGCATGACGATCCGGCTGCCGCCACGCCCTGCCGGAGGATGCCGAGCGGGAAAGCGTGCCGCCCGCCGGGAACGGGAGAACATCGGTTCTTCGCTTGCATCCGGCCCTGCCGATCAGGAATAACCGCGAGGGGTGCATGGGGAATCGCCGGCCGTGCCGACGCTGTTCAAGTTCCTGACGTTCCTGGCTGTCGTCGCCGGGCTGGTCTATGGCGGCATGCTCGCCCTGGTCACCTTCGTGAAGCCGGAGCCGCGCGAGATGGTCGAGATCGTGCCGCCCTCGAAGCTGCAGAAATGAGCAGGCAGGCGCGCGCCTGGCTGAACGGCTTCCTCGACATGCTGGCGGCCGAGCGCGGCGCCGCCAGGAACACGCTCGAAGCCTATGAGCGCGATCTCGAGGACTATCTCGGCTTTGCCGTGAGCCGGGGCGGGCCGGCCGCCGTCACGGCCGACGATGTCCGGGCCTATCTGGCCGAGCTCTCCGGGCGCGGGCTGAAGGCCTCCTCGGCGGCGCGGCGGCTCTCGGCCGTCCGGCAGTTCCACCGCTTCCTCTACACCGAAGGCCTCGCCGGCACCGATCCGACGGCCGCGATCGAGGGGCCGCGGCTCGGCCGGCCGCTGCCGAAGGTGCTCGGCGTCGCCGAGGTCGACCGGCTGATCGCGGCCGCACAGCAGATGACGGAGCGGGAGGGACAGACGCCGGCGGCGCGGGCGCGCAGCGTCAGGATGCGCTGCCTGATCGAGATGTTGTACGCGACCGGCCTGCGCGTCTCCGAGCTGATCGCGCTGCCGCTCTCGGCGGCGACCACGCGCGAGCGCTTCCTGGTGGTGCGGGGCAAGGGCGACAAGGACCGGCTGGTGCCGCTGAACGAGGCGGCGCGCGCGGCGGCCTCGGCGCATCTGGCGTTGCTGCGTGAGCAGAGCGCGGCCGAGGGCCGCTGGCTCTTTCCGTCGGACGGCGAGAGCGGGCACCTGACCCGTCAGGCCTTCGGGCGCGACCTCAAATCGCTCGCGGCGGCGGCCGGCCTGTCGCCGGCCAAGGTCTCGCCGCATGTGCTGCGCCACGCCTTCGCCAGCCATCTGCTGCAGAACGGCGCCGATCTGCGGGTCGTGCAGGAGCTGCTCGGCCATGCCGACATCGCGACGACGCAGATCTACACCCATGTCCTCGACGAGCGGCTGAAGAGCATGGTGCGCGACCTGCACCCGCTGATGGACGGCGAGAGCTAGCCCGGTTCAGGCCGCGCTCGGCGCCGGTTCCTCGCCCTTCCTGCCGCAGAGCGCCAGCATGGCGCGGGCGATCTCGGCCTCGCCCATGATGGTGCGACTGGCGCCGCATTGCCGGAGATGCTCGACCTCGGCGGCGGAGTGGGCGCGGGCGACGATCGGCAGGCCGGGATTGCGCCTGCGGGCCTGCTCGCAGACCTGGCCGGCCTCGAAGCTGCCGGGGATGGCGACGAAGAGGCGCTTCGCCCGCTCCAGACCGGCGGCGGCGAGTACTTCCGGATCGGCGGCATTGCCGGCGAGCACCTCGGCTCCGTCGCGGCGGGCGGCGGCGATGCCGTCATCCTGGTCCTCGATCACCAGCAGGCTCTCGCCCATCGCCGCGAGCCCGGCGCCGAGCAGCGAGCCGACGCGGCCATAGCCGACCACGACGACGTGGTCGGACAGCTCCGTCGGGGCGATGTCGCGCTCGGGGGCGGGCTCCGGCTCAGGCGCGGCTGCAGGAACCTCAGGCTGGGGGACAGGCGCCGCCTCGGCCGGCCTGGGCTCCGCCGGCCTGGGCTTGGCCGGGGCGGGCTCCGCCGGGGCGAAGCGGTCGACGAGCTTGAACAGCAGCGGGTTGAGCACGATCGAGAGGATCGCGCCGGCCAGGATCAGGTCGCGGCCCTGCTCGGGCAGCAGTTTCAGCGAGACCCCGAGACCGGCGAGGATGAAGGAGAATTCGCCGATCTGCGCCAGGCTCGCCGAGATCGTCAGCGCGACGGAATCGGGCTTGCCGAAGGCGCGCACGATCAGCCAGGCGGCCAGCGACTTGCCGAACAGGATGATGGCGATGGTCGCGATCAGCGGGAGCGGCGCGCGCAGAAGGATGCTCGGATCGAACAGCATGCCGACCGAGACGAAGAACAGCACCGCGAAGGCGTCGCGCAGCGGCAGCGATTCCTCCGCGGCGCGGTGGCTGAGCGGCGATTCGCTCAGGATCATGCCGGCGAAGAAGGCGCCGAGCGCGAAGGAGACGCCGAACAGGCTGGCGGCGAGATAGGCGACGCCGAGCGCGATCGCCAGCACCGCGAGGCGGAAGAGCTCGCGCGAGCCGGTATGGGCGACCCAGTGCAGGAGCCAGGGGATCAGCCGGCGGCCGACGATCAGCATGAAGGCGACGAAGGCAGCGACCTTGGCCAAGGTCAGTCCGAGCACGCCCCAGAGGCCGAGATCGAAGCGGGTCGCCAGCGGCCCGCCGCCGGACGCGGCGCCGGAGCCGCCATCGAGCACGTCGGCGACCGCCGGGATCATGACCAGCGCCAGGACCATGGCGAGATCCTCGACGATCAGCCAGCCGACGGCGATCTTGCCCTTCTCGGTCTGGACGATACGGCGCTCCTGCAAGGCGCGCAGCAGCACGACGGTGCTCGCGACCGACAGAGCCAGGCCGAAGACGAGGCCGGCGACGATGCCCCAGCCCAGCAGCAGCGCGAGCCCCAGCCCCAGCAAGGTCGCGGCGGCGATCTGCACCAGCGCGCCCGGTACGGCGATGGCGCGCACCGAAAGCAGGTCCTTGAGCGAGAAATGCAGGCCGACGCCGAACATCAAAAGGATGACGCCGATCTCGGCGAGGTCGTTGGCGAGGTTCTGGTCGGCGACGAAGCCGGGGGTGAAGGGGCCGACCGCGACGCCGGCGAGCAGATAGCCGACCAGCGGCGACACCCTGAACTTCTGCGCCAGCGCCCCGAAGACGAAGGCGAGGCCGAGGCCCATGACGATGATGGCGATCAAGGGGCCGTGATGCATGGGTCTCCGGTGGGCAGGCGGAAGGAAGAGCGCCTGCGACTTTGCGGATCGCGGCGCGGGAATTCAACCTTCGATGGCAGACAAAAGTCGCAAGGGCGGCTGCGACACGGTGGGAGCGACGTGTGCGGAAGCGTCAGGCCCTGGTCGGCTTGTGCTCGAGCAGGATCCGCCCCTGCTTCTCGACGCCGAGCCTGAGCTTCTCGGCGAAGATCGCGAGCATCCAGGGCAGCATCACCTCGACGCGGACCAGTTCGTCCTCGATGTCGATCCTGCCGCTGACGGTCTGGCCGAGCGCGGCGACGCCGAAGCGCAGCGTGTCGCCCTGCCAGTCCTCCTCGATCAGCCGCATGCCGAAGCTGCCGAGCTTGTCGCGGATCGTCGCGACGCCGCCCTGCAGCCGCTGGCGCGCCGCCTCGCGGCCGAGCGCGTGCGAGATCGTGATGGTGACGGGGCGTTTCATGCGTCAGGTCCCGAAAGCGTGAGCGAGCCGGCGTGCCGCTGAGATGGGCTGCGCCCTGCGTGCCTGCAACCGCCCGGCGAAGCGACATCGCATGGGGCGCCCGGCGCCTCGCTTCGCCGTCCGGGACTGTGTGCCGGATGACGCTCGGCGCAACTCAATGGCCGTGGGCCTGGAGCGCCTGCTGGCCCTGAGGCGTGACCTTCCAGTTTTCGTCGCCCGGCTCGGCCAGGCCGCGACCCTGAAGCAGGCGCAGCATCGCCTCGCCGAAGATGAAGCGCCGCGTCTCCTCGCTGATGCTCTCCAGCGCGATCCATTCCGGATCGGTCATCACGATGGTGTCGGGGCTCGTCGCGGTCTCGGCCATGCTGTCCTCCTCCGTGGCGGTTGCGTCTGTCAGAGGCAAAATCGCGAGCAATTTGGGAGAGCGTATGGCCGGCTTCGGGTTGGGCTGCGGCAATTGCCGCTGTTTTTGCGGAAGGATCAGCCGAGCGGCAGTCGCAAGCCCGCCTCGGCTGCGCACGCCTTGAGCGCGAGCAGGATCGCGTGTTCGTCGGTCTCGACGCCGTGGCGCTGCAGGCAGGGCACGAGGATCGCCGCCTCGGCGTGGCCGGCCGGGCCGATCACCGGGCAGGTGATGTCGGTGACGGCGAGGATGTCGCGGCTCGGCGCGATGCGGTGGCCGAGCGCGCGGATCTCGGCGAGCGCGGCCTGGGTGCCCGGCTCGTCGAGGCGCTGCCGGATCTGGGGCGGCGCCTCGCGCATCAGCCCGCGTCGGCGCGCCTCAGACTGGAAGGCGAGGATGAGCAGGCCGGAATTGGCGTCGAGTGCCGGGCGGCCATAGCCGGGGCGGACGATGACGCTGGCGTCGAGATGGCCGGCGGTGGTGGCGAGCACCACGGTCTGCGCCCGGCTCAGCACCACGAGATGGGCGGCCTGGCCGCTCTCCTCGCTGAAGCGCTCCATCAGCGGCAGCACCACGGAGGTGAGCTGCTTGCCGCCCGGCGTCCTGATGCCGAGGTCGAACAGGCGGCGCGACAGGCCGAGCCGGTCGGTTCCGGCCTCGCGTTCGAGATAGCCGCGCTGCTGCAGCACGAAGACCATGCGGAAGATCTCGCTCTTCGAGCGCTGCAGCCGCTCGGCGATGACGCGGGTCGAGAGCGGCTCGCCGGTCTCGGCGAGCAGCTCGAGGATATCGAGACCCTTTTCCAGGGCCGGGGCGGCATAGGCCGCCTTCTCCTCGCTCTCGGCTTCAGGGAAAACGCTCATGCCGCGCCTGTTTCATATGTGAAGCTTGACATCAAATAAGAAGCCAAACTAGCCTCCGGGTAAAGAGGGAGAGAGATGACAGCATCGCCGCAGCATCCGTCCAGCATGTCCGGACGGCCGGCCCCCGGCCGGCGGCCGCGGCAGGGCTGACGGCGATGAAGTACGGGCTCCAGTTTCGCGACGTCTTTGCGGCCTGGGAGTCCATTCTCGACGGCGTCTGGATCACGCTGCTGCTCTCGGTCGTGGCCATGGCCGGCGGGCTGCTGATCGGCGTGCTCTGCGCCGCCGGGCGGACCTATGGCCCGGCCTGGCTGCGCCGCATCGTCGGCGCCTATGTCGAGATCATCCGCAACACGCCGCTGCTGGTGCAGCTCTTCCTGATCTTCTTCGGGCTGCCGAGCTTCGGCCTGCGGCTCGACGGGCTGACGGCGGCGATGATCGCGCTCGTCATCAATCTCGGCGCCTACACCACCGAGATCGTCCGCGCAGGCCTCGAAGCGGTGCCGAAGGCGCAGATCGAGGCCGGCCACTCGCTCGGGCTCTCCGGCCTGCAGGTCTTCCGCTACATCGTCGTCTTCCCGGCGCTGAAGGCGATGTTCCCGGCGCTCGCCAGCCAGTTCGTGCTCTTGATGCTGGCGACCAGCGTCGCTTCGCAGATCTCGGTGCAGGATCTCTTCCACGCCGCTTCGATCGTGCAGTCGCGCACCTTCCGCGATTTCGAGGTCTATACGGTGATCGGGGTGCTCTATCTCGCGCTCGCCATCGGCTTCCGCGGCCTGTTCGCCCTGATCTACCGCCTGGTGTTCGTGCGATGATTCGGGAATTCGGCCTGATCGACGTCATGTACCTCGTCGCGGCGGCGCGCTGGACGATCGCGCTGACGGCGGTCGCCTTCGCCGGCTCGGCGGTGCTCGGCCTCGCGCTGGCGATCCTGCGCATCCTGCCGGTCGCGCCGCTGCGCTGGCTGTCGGCGAGCTATATCCATGTCGTGCAGGGCACGCCGCTGCTGGTCTGGCTGTTCCTGATCTTCTTCGGGCTGCCGCTCGCCGGCATCTCGGTCAATCCCTGGATCGCGGCGGCGGTCGCCTTCTCGATCTACGGCTCGGCCTTCCTCGGCGAGATCTGGCGGGGCGCGCTGACCTCGATCGCGAGGACGCAATGGGAGGCGGGCGCCTCGCTCGGGCTCTCGCTGGCCGAGCAGCTGCGCCATGTCATCATCCCGCAATCGATCCGGATCGCGATCCCGCCGACCGTCGGCTTCCTGGTGCAGTTGATCAAGAACACCTCGCTCGCCGCGGTGATCGGCTTCGTCGAGCTCACCCGCGAGGGCCAGCTCACGGCGGCCGGCACCTACAAGCCCTTCGCCGTCTACATCACCGTCGCCTGCATCTATTTCGCGATGTGCTTCCCCCTCACGCAATGGAGCCGCTCGCTCGAGCGGAAGCTCGATGTCGCTCGTTGAAATCCGGGACGTCAGCAAGAGCTACGGCGCCAACCAGGTGCTCAAGGGCGTCTCGCTCGACGTCGAGAAGGGCGAGGTCGTCGCCGTGATCGGCCGCTCGGGCTCGGGCAAGAGCACGCTGCTGCGCTGCGTCAACGGGCTCGAGCCGGTGCAGGCCGGCACGATCCGCGTCGATGGCGTCCAGGTCAATAGTCCCGCCACCGACCTGCGCAAGCTGCGGCAGGAGGTTGGCATCGTCTTCCAGCAGTTCAACCTGTTCCCGCATCTCTCGGTCGCGGACAACATCACGCTCGCCCCGAGGGTGGTGAAGAAGCAGAAGCCGGAGGAGGCGCGCGAGGTCGCCCGCGAGGTGCTGGCCCGCGTCGGACTCGAGGACAAGCTCGACGCCTACCCCTCCCAGCTCTCGGGCGGCCAGCAGCAGCGCGTCGCGATCGCGCGCTCGCTCGCCATGCGGCCCAAGCTGATGCTGTTCGACGAGGTCACCTCGGCGCTCGATCCCGAACTCACCGGCGAGGTGCTGAAGGTGCTCGAAGCCGTGGCGCAGGAGGGCATGACCATGATCCTCGTCACGCACGAGATGGGCTTCGCCCGCAGGTTCGGCTCCCGCGTCGTCTTCATGCACGAGGGCCGTATCCACGAAGAAGGCCAGGCCGCGGCGGTGCTCGCCCGGCCGAAGACGCCCGAGCTCACGACCTTCCTCAGCGCGGTGCTGCACTGAGGCGGGAGGATCAGTTCCGGTAACGGGTCAACGAGGGGAGAAAGCAGATGCGCAGACTGTTCGCAGGCCGTTCATTCCTGGCAGGTCTCGCGGCGATGGCGATCGCCGCATTCGGGGCGCCCGAGGCCAGGGCCGACAAGCTCCAGGACATCCTGTCCAAGGGCGTGGTGCGCATCGGCGTGCCGCTCGACGCCCCGCCCTTCGGCTCGCAGGACGCCAACCGCAAAGCGGTCGGCTTCGACATCGAATTCGCCGAAATGGTCGCCAAGGGCCTCGGCGTGAAGCTGGAGATGCAGCAGATCACCGGGGCCAACCGCATCCCGTTCCTGCTCACCGACAAGGTCGACATCGTCATCTCGGTGATGGGGCTGACGCCCGAGCGCGCCAAGCAGATCCAGTTCACCGCGCCCTACGCCAACACCTTCCTGGCCGTCTACGGCCCGAAATCGGCCAATGTGACGAGCGCCGAGACGATCGGCTCCAACCGCGTCGCCGCCGCCAAGGGCACGACGCAGGAACTCGCCATCACAGCCTCGGCGCCGAAGGCGACGATCATGCGCACCGAGGACGACGCGACCGCGGCGGCCGCCTACATCACCGGCCAGGCCGATCTGCTCGCGACCAATTCGATCGTCGCCCAGGCGCTCGCCAAGCAGAACCCGAGCAAGGAGTTCGAGCGCAAATTCGTCATCCGGCGCAGCCCGGCGCATATGGGCGTGCAGATGGACCAGCACAATCTGGTGCGCTGGCTCGACGGCTTCATCTTCTTCAACACGATGAACGGCGAGCTCGACCGGCTGCACAAGAAGTATCTGGACATGCCGATGGACCCGCTGCCGTCGCTGTGAGCAGCCCACTGCCGTCATTCTCGGGCGAAGCGTAGCGCAGACCCGAGAATCTCATGACGAGATGGCTCCAGCCGGAGCCTGATCCTGCCTGAGATGCTCAGGTCAGCCCGAGCATGACCGCCTGCCTCGACCCTTCCCTTCATGGGCAGGGCTTCTCAAACCATGCCCCGAGCCCCCATGACCAGCCCCCGCCACAAGCCGACGCCACGCCCGTCAAGCGCCTTCCTCACCGTCGATCCGGAGAAGGACGGCAAGCAGGTCGGCTTCCTGATGATCCCGCATTCGCCGCATGACGACGCCTGGGGCGCGACGCGCATTCCGGTCGCGGTCATCAAGAACGGCTCGGGGCCGACCGCGATCCTCGAAGGCGGCAATCATGGCGACGAGTACGAGGGCCCGATCACGATCTGCGACCTGATCCGCGACCTCGATCCCGGGCGCGTCCAGGGCCGGCTGATCCTGATGCCGGCGAACAACGTCCACGCAGTCGTCGCCGGCCAGCGCACCTCGAGCGTCGACGGGCTCAACTTCAACCGCACCTTCCCGGGTGATCCGCGCGGCACCATCACCCAGCAGATCTCCGCCTTCGTCAGCGATCATATCCTGCCGCTGGGCGACGCCTTCCTCGACCTGCACTCCGGCGGCTCCTCGCTCGACATCATCCCGAGCGCGATCGTCGAGCCGACCGACGATCCCGCGCTGCACAAGCGCAATGTCGCGGCGGTGCAGGCCTTCGACGCGCCGATGACGGTGGTGATCTCCAATCTCGGCGAGCCGCGCACCGCGACGGCGACCGCCTGCCGCCAGGGGCTGGTGACGGTCGGCACGGAGATGGCGGGGGCCGGGACGGTCTCGCTCGACGCCCTGAAGCTCTGCCGCCGCGGCGTCGCCAATGTGCTCGACCATCTCGGCATCGTCGCCCGCGACGCGCCGGAGCCGCGCCGCGGCGACGGGCAGGTGCTCGAACTGCCGGGGACCTCGGCTTACGTCTACGCCACGGCGGACGGCGTCTTCGAGCCGTTCCATGCCAATGGCGACAAGGTGAGCGCCGGCCAGCCGGCCGGGCGCATCCACTGCACCTGGGACCCGGCCCGCCCGCCGGAGACGCTGCATTACGCCGCCGACGGCATCCTCTATGGCAGGCGCCAGCCGGGCCGCGTCAGGCCGGGCAATTGCTGCCTGATCGTGGCGGCGCCCTATCGCGGGGTGCTGTCGTGATCGGCCTCGACGACATCCGCGCCGCGCGCTGGCGGATCGCGCCGCATATCCGCAAGACGCCGATCCTGCCCTATGCCCAGCTCAGCACGGGCGAGGAGTTCGGCGGCATGGTGACGCTGAAGCTCGAATTGCTGCAGGCGGCCGGCTCCTTCAAGGCGCGCGGCGCGATGAACCGCCTGCTGACGCTCTCGGAGGAGGAGCTCAGGCGCGGCGTCGTCACCGCCTCGGGCGGCAATCACGGGCTCGCCATCGCCCGTTCCGCCCATGTGCTCGGCGCCAGGGCCAAGATCTTCCTGCCCGCCAATGTCGTCGCCGACAAGGTCGCCAAGCTGACCAAATGGGGCGCCGAGGTCGAGATCGTCGGAGCGGTCTGGGACGAGGCGAACGCGGCCGCGCTTGCCCATGCCAGGGAAACCGGGGCGACCTATGCCCATCCGTTCAGCGATCCGGTGGTGGTCGCCGGCCAGGGGACGCTCGGCCTCGACATCCTCGACGACATCCCCGATGTCGACGTCATCCTGGTCGCGATCGGCGGCGGCGGGCTGATCACCGGGCTGTCGACGGCGGTGAAGGCGCTCAGGCCGCAGACGCGCATCATCGGCATCGAGCCCTATGGCTCGCCGACGCTGCACGCCTGCCTCGAAGCCGGCCGGCTGGTCACGCTCGACCGGCTGGAGACGCGGGTCGCGACCATGTCGTGCCGGCGCACCGACCAGGCGATCTACGATGCGGTGGCGAAGAATGTCGACGAGATCGTGCTGGTCAGCGACGAGGAGATGGAACAGGCGGCCAGGTCGCTCTGGTTCGAGTTCGGAATCGCCGCCGACCTTTCGGGCGCGGCCGCGGTGGCGGCGCTGCAGGCGAAGCGCTTCGTGCCGGCGCCGGGCAGCAGGGTCTGCGCGCTGGTCTGCGGCGCGGGAACGGACGGGACGTGACCGCGCCGTCATGCCCCGGCCCGACCCGAGCATCTCGGAAACCAGTATCTTCTCGTCCTGAGAGTCTCGGGTCTGCGCTTCGCTCCGCCCGAGAATGACGGCTGATCAGCGCGCGACGCTCAGCCCCTCGATGCCGTGTTTGGCGATCAGCGCCGCGACGAAGCCCGTCTGCTTGGCCGCGGCGACGAATCTGGCGAGATAATCGGCCGCCTCGGCCTTGGCCTTGGGAACGCCGATCGCCTGCTGCACGGTCGTGAAACGGCCGTCGAGGATGCGTGTGCCGGGGATCGCCACGACATCCTTCAGCAGGCGTGGCCGCAGGCCTGCCAGCGCATCGAGCTCCCTGGAAACGAAGTCGGCAGCGGAATCGTCGAGCGTGCCCGAGCGGACGAGCTCGGCCTTGCGGAGGTTGCGGTCGAGCCAGAGGCCATAGGCGGCGCGGCCGCTGACGGCGATGCGGACGCCCTCGGCGTCGACATCGGCGATCTCGCGCAGCGGCGAGGTCTCGCGGACGAGATAGGTCGCCTCGATCTCGGCGTAAGGCGGCGTGAAGCTGATTGTCTCGGCCCGCTGCGGCTCGGCGCCGATCAGACCGACATCCCATGCGTCGCAGGGCGCGGCGTCGGCGAGCAGGCCGGGATTGGCATAGGGCACGTAGCGCAGGCCGGTGCCGAGAAGATCGGCGAAGGCCCGCGCCATGTCAGGCGAGACGCCTTGCGGCTCGCCCTGCGGACCACGCCCCGAGACCAGCAGGAAATTCGAGAGATTGATGCCGGCGCGCAGCAGGTTCCCGGGAGCCAGGTGCTCGCGCACGGTCGGCGAGAGCTGGCCGATATCGGGGCGGAATTCCATGGTGCCTCCCTGCCGCGCGGGCTGCGTCCTTATGCGCCGCATGGCGACACTGAGACAAGCCGCCGGCGATTTCGGGGCGAAGCCGCGGCTTCGGCGTGACTTGGCGGTTTCTCGGGAACCATGCCGGGGAATCGCGGTTTGCCGGGGAGTTCTTTCATCGGAAGGAGAACTCATATGATCAGGAAGCTGGCTCTCGCGACGGCCGTCGTCGCGTTCTCGACCGCTGCTCTCGCGCAGCAGAATCCCTCGGGCGCCCAGGGTGGTGCGGCAGGCGGCGCGGCAGCCGGCGCAGTCGGCGGCGCGGTGGTCGGCGGGCCGGCCGGCGCGGTCGTCGGCGGTGTCGGCGGTGCAGTCGCCGGCGCGATCATCGGCGACAACACGGCGCCGCGTTTCCGGCAGTACGTGGTCGAGCAGCGCGTGCCGTCCTATAGCTACGAGGAGCCGCTCGAGGTCGGCGCGGTGCTGCCGGCGCGCGGCGTCACCTATCGCGAGGTGCCGCGCGAATACGGCGCTCGCAAGGGTTATCGCTACACGGTGGTCAACGACCGAACCGTGATCGTCGAGCCGAAGACGCGCAAGGTCGTTCAGATCATCGACTGACCGGCTCCGGCCCGACATCTGGAAGCGCGGCCTCCGGGCCGCGCTTTTTCGCTCGCCCGGGCTCAGATCTCCAGCCAGCGCGCGCCCCTGGCGGAGGACCGCACCGCCGCCTCGATGAAGCGCACGCCGCGGACGCCGTCGGCGACGGTCGGAACGAGCGTCGAGTAGGGGGCCGGGGGCCGTTCTTCGATCCGGGCCGCGATCTGCTCGGCGATATCGGCGTAGAGCTGGGCGAAGCCTTCGAGATAACCCTCCGGATGGCCGGCGGGAATGCGCGAGGCGGCGGCGGCGACTGCGGTCGTGCCCGCGCCGGCGCGGCGGATCAGGCGCGGCGGTTCGCCGAGCGGCGAATGGATCAGCAGGTTCGGAGTCTCCTGCTGCCATTCCAGCCCGCCCTTGTCGCCATAGAGGCGGATGCGCAGGCCGTTCTCCTGGCCGGGGGCGACCTGGCTGCACCAGAGCATGCCGCGCGCGCCGCCCCTGAAGCGCAGCAGCATATGGGCGTTGTCGTCGAGCCGCCGGCCCGCGACGAAGATGTGCGCATCGGCGCAGAGCGCCTCGACCTCGTCGCCGGCGATGAACTCGGCCAGATTGAAGGCGTGCGTGCCGATATCGCCGATCGAACCGGCGGGGCCGGACCTGGCGGGGTCGGTGCGCCACGCGGCCTGCTTCTGGCCGCTGTCCTCGATCCGGGTGGCGAGCCAGTCCTGCGCGTACTCGACCTGGACGACGCGCAACGCTCCGATCGCACCCTCGGCGACCATGGCCCGCGCCTGCCGGACCAGCGGATAGCCGGTGTAGTTGTGGGTGACCGCGAAGATCAGGCCGCTGTCCCCTGCGAGCTTCGCCAGGCTCTCGGCCTCGCGCCGGCCGGTGGTCAGCGGCTTGTCGCAGATGACATGGATACCGGCCTTGAGGAAGGCTCTCGCCGCCGGCGCGTGGGCGTGGTTCGGCGTGACGATCGCGACGGCGTCGATGCCGTCCTTGCGCCGCCTCTCGCGCTTCGCCATCTCGGCGGCGTCGGCATAGATGCGGGCGGGATCGAGCAAGAGATCCGCGCCGGAGAGCCGCCCGCGCTCGGGATCGGAGGAGAGGGCGCCGGCGACGAGCTGCCAGCGGTCGTCGAGCCGGGCGGCGATGCGATGCACCGCGCCGATGAAGGCACCGCGCCCGCCGCCGACCATGCCGAGGCGCAGGCGGCGGTTGAGCTTCGGCGCAGTCGAGCCTTCGATCGCCATGGTGGTCTCCATCAATGACCGGAGAGGTCCATTCCTCGAGCTTAATCGAGACCGAGCATGCGCCGGTTCGCCGCCTCGTCGGTGCCGCCGGCGGCGAAGTCGTCGAAGGCCTTCTCGGTGACGCGGATGATGTGGGCGGCGATGAACTCCGCCCCCTCGCGCGCGCCCTGCTCGGGGTGCTTCAGGGCGCACTCCCACTCCAGCACGGCCCAGGAATCGTAATCGTATTGCGCCAGCTTCGAGAAGATGCCGTCGAAGTCGACCTGGCCGTCGCCCAGCGAGCGGAAGCGGCCGGCGCGGTCGAGCCAGGGCTCGTAGCCGCCATAGACGCCGACGCGACCTGTCGGGTTGAACTCGGCGTCCTTCGCATGGAAGGCCCGGATGCGCTCGTGGTAGAGGTCGATGAAGGCGAGATAGTCGAGCTGCTGCAGCAGGAAATGGCTCGGATCGTAGTTGATGCAGGCTCTGCGGTGGCCGCCGACCGCGTCGACGAAGCGCTCGAAGGTCGCCCCGTCATGCACGTCCTCGCCCGGATGAATCTCGTAGCAGAGATCGACGCCGGCCTCGTCGAAGGCGTCGAGGATGGGCCGCCAGCGCCTGCCGAGCTCGGCGAAGGCGGTCTCGATCAGCCCGGCCGGGCGCTGCGGCCAAGGGTAGAGGAAGGGCCAGGCGAGCGCGCCGGTGAAGCTGACATTGGCGGTCAGGCCAAGGCGCCGGGAGGCCTTTGCCGCGAGCTTCATCTGCGCAACCGCCCATTCCTGCCGGGCCTTCGGATTGCCGCGCACGGCCGGCGCGGCGAAGCCGTCGAAGGCTTCGTCGAAGGCGGGATGGACGGCGACGAGCTGGCCCTGGAGATGGGTCGAGAGCTCGGTGATCGAGAGGCCGTACTGGGCGAGCGTGCCGCTGACCTCGTCGCAATAGGCGTCGGATTCGGCCGCCTTGGCGAGATCGAACAGCCTCGCGTCCCAGCTCGGGATCTGCACACCCTTGTAGCCGAGCGCGGCGGCCCAACGGCCGATCGCGTCGAGCGAATTGAACGGCGCCTCGTCGCCGGCGAACTGGGCGAGGAAGAGCCCGGGTCCCTTCATGGTCTTCATCGCGCCCCTCCCGACAGCGCGGCTCCGTGGCGGAGCTCGCGATCGACCGCCTGTGCCGATGTAATCGATTGCAGAAATGTAGCGGGGACACGCCCTCTGTCAAACGCGATCGTCGCACCGGTCTGCCGAAGAGCGGCAGGGGCTGGTCCCGGACAGGCCGGTCGCGGAACCACACCGTCTTTCCGGGCTCAGTGCTACGCAATGCCCCGCAAAGACGGCGTGGTCGATCGGAACGCCGCCGCGTCGTCACGCGGCGGCGTCGATGACTGACGGAAAGCTCAGCGCTCGATCATCTTGTTCCAGCGGCTGTTCCATTCCGGCCGCTTGGCGTTGATCGCGTCCCAGTCGAGCGTCACCGCCGTCTTCATGTAGCCGTGGAAGGTCTCGAGCTTCGTCTCGGCCTCGGGCGTGGTCGCCTTGGCCTTGGTGTTGGAGGGCACGACGTTGCCGGCTGCGAGAGCCTTCGACTGTGCCGGCGCCGAGAGCAGGTAAGCGGCGAGCTTCTGTGCCAGTTCGGGCTCGGAATTATTGGCGATCACGCATTGCGCCACCATCAGCACGACCGAGCCCTCCTTGGGCTGGGCGTATTCGACGGCGATGCCCTTGTCCTTCAGCGTCGCGATGCCGGTCGGGGTCAGCGGGAAGATCGCGGCCTCGCCGGTCTGCGCCATCTCGGCGATCTTGGCCGAGCTCGGGATGAATTCGAGCACGTTCTTGCCGATCGTGTCGCGGAACTTCGAGAAGCCCGGCTCGACATTGGCCTCGGTCCCGCCCTGGATGCGATTGAACATCAGGAAGGCGTGCAGGCCGAAGGACGAGGCCGAGGCCGACTGGAACACGACCTTGCCCTTGTATTTGGGGTCGGCGAGATCCATCCACGAGGTCGGCGCCGGCCAGCCCTTCTCGTCGAACAGCTTCTTGTTGTAGCCGAGTCCGGTCATGCCGAGATCGATCCCGACGGCCATGTCGTCCTTCATGCGCGTGCCGGCGGCGAGTTCGGCGAGCTCCGGGCCGGGCTTCAGCTTCTGGCAGAGGCCGGCGCCGATGGCGCGGACCATGACGCCGTCATCGAGGAACATCACATGCATCTGCGGCTTGTCCTTGGCCGCGGTCGCCTTGGCGAGGATGTCGGAGGAGGTGCCGGGCACGACCACGACCTTGACGTCGTTGGCCTTCTCGAACTCCGGGAAGACGGCCTGGGTGAAGGTCTTCTCGAAATTGCCGCCGTTCATGCCGACATAGAGCGTCTTCGACTGGGCGAAGGCGCTGCCTGCGGCGGCGAGCGCCACAGCGGCGACGCCGGCCGCCAGTATGGTGCGATGGCTTGTCATGGTCTCAACTCCCCGGGTTGTGGCTCTTGGTCTTGCCCCGCACCCGATCCAGCGTCGGTGCGGGCGGAAGGCTGGCTGAAGCGGCCGATGGAAAAGGCGGCGATCGGGGTCTGCGTCTGCCCGTCGCGGACGAGCTCGGCGAGGACCTCGCCGACGCCGGGCGCGATCTGGAAGCCGGCGCCGGTGAAGCCGAAGGCATGGATCAGGCCCGGCGTGGTCAGGCTCGGCCCGATCACCGGGTTCCTGTCCGGCATGGCGCCCTCGGTGCCGCTCCAGAAGCGGATCGCCTGGGCGTGGCGCAGGGCGGGGAACAGCTCGGCCGCCCGGTTCATGATCGCGAGCGCGCCGTCGCCGCGCGGCCGCGAGAAATCGGGGTCGGCGAGCGGCAGGCCGCGCTCGCCGCCGACGACGACATTGCCGCGCTCGACCTGGCGGGCATAGATGCCGCCGCCCTCGATGCCGATATTGACCGACATCACCTTCTCCATCGGCTCGCTGACGATCATGGAGGGGTAGATGCGCGAGAGCGGCACCGGCTCGCCGAAGCTCTCGGCGAAAGGCCCGGCCCAGGCGCCGGCGCTGTTGACGACGAAGCGGGCGCGCAGCGACAGATTGCCGGCCGCTTCCAGCGCGAAGCCCTCGCCGTCTCGGGTCACGCCGGTGACGGCGGTGTTCTCCAGCACCTTGGCGCCGGCCCGGCGCGCCGCGGCGGCGAAACCGGCCGCGACCAGGCGCGGATTGGCATGGCCGTCGCCTGGGCAGAAGGAGGCGCCGACGATGCCGTCGCCGATCCAGCCGAAGCGCTCGCGCAGCTCATTGTGCCCGATCAGCTCGAGGCCGAGCCCGTGCCGGGCGGTGGCCCGCGCATAGGCTTCGAGCGAGGCCATGTCCGCCTCGTCCCGGGCGAGCTTGAGGTGGCCGGAGCGCAGGAACTCGCCGTCGATGCCGATCAGCGCCCGCAGGCGCGGCCAGATCGCATGCGCCCGCTGCGAGAGCGGCAATTGCTCGACCGGCCGGCCCTGGCGGCGCACGCCGCCATAGTTCACCCCGGAGGCCTGCGCGCCGCAGAAGCCCTTGTCGAGCAGGGCGACCGATAAGCCCATGCCGCGCAGCGCCAGCGCGGCCGAGGAGCCGATCAGGCCGCCGCCGATGATCGCGACGTCGACGTCGAGCCGCCGGCTCATTCCGCCGCCTCCGGCCGTGCCGCGAGCGCGAGCGTCAGGGGCACGGGCTTGACCGGCGCCTGGGCGCGCAGGCGGCCGACGGCCTCGATGCCGCGGCCGGTTTCGTGCGCGAGCAGTTCGGCCGCGGCGGCGCCGCAGACGCGGCCCTGGCAGCGGCCCATGCCGACGCGGCTCGCCGCCTTCAGCCGGTTGAGCTCGTGCACGCCGAAACGGGCGATGGCGTCGCGGACCGCGCCGGCATCGACCTCCTCGCAGCGGCAGAGCGTCGTGCCGTCGGCGAGCCCGCCCATCCAGTGCGCCGGAAAGGGGAAGGCGGCCTCGATGACCGCGCGGAAGCGGCCGATACGGGCGAGCTCTCTCTCCAGCGCGGCGGCGCGGCCGGCGTCATGGGGCAGGCCACGATCCTGCAGCAGAGCGAGAGCGGCGCGTTCGCCTGAGCGTTCGGCTGCATCCGCCCCGGCGATGCCGGCGCCGTCGCCGGCGAGATAGATGCCGGGCACGCTCGTGCGGCCGGCGGCGTCACGTTCGGGCAGGAAGGCGCGGTCGCGCGGGTCGAAGGCGAAGCGGCAGCCGGCGAGATCGGCGGCCTGCGTCTCGGAACGCAAGGCGAGGCCGTAACCGATGCCGTCGCAGGCGAAGCGATGCTCGCGCCCGCCGCGGCGCCAGGCGATCGCCTCGACCCGGTCGGTACCTTCGATGCGGACATCGGCGACGCCGTCATGCAGAGCGACGCCGCCGAGCTTCAGCTCCGCGCTCATCCGCAGGCCGCGCAGCACGATTCCCGGAAAGAGCGGCAGGCCGCGCAGCAGGCTGAGCTTGGCGGCGAAGGGCGCGGTATCGAGCACCGCCGCGACGTCGGCGCCGGCCTTCAGATACTGCCAGGCGACGAGATAGAGCAGCGGCCCGGAGCCGAGGAAGACGATCCGGCTGCCGATGGCGCAGCCCTGGCTCTTCAGCGCGATCTGGGCGCCGCCGAGGGTGAAGACGCCGGGCAGCGTCCAGCCCGGGATGGGCAGGACGCGGTCGGTCGCACCGGTCGCGAGCACGAGGCCGTCATAGGCGACCTGCCGGCTCTCGCCCGAGACCATGATGTCGGCCCGGCCGTCACGCAGGTTCCAGAGCAGGGCCTGCGGCCAGTAATCGAGCTTGCCCGCGAGCCCGGCGAAGTCGCGGTGCAGAGCTTCGGCCTTGCCGGCTTCCGAACCGTAGAGGTCGCGGGCGGAACGCTGGTCCGGTACGAGGCGCTGGCGGTAGATCTGGCCGCCGCAGGCGGGCGCCTCGTCGACGACGAGCGGGCGCAGGCCTCCCGCGACCAGCGCCTGCGCGGCGCGGATGCCGGCCGGGCCGGCGCCGACGATCAGCGGCTGCAGGCGGGTGCGGGTCGAATGCGCGTTCATGCCGCCCCCGCGCGACGGGTGAGGATGCGCATGCCGGGGCTGAGCGCGGTCGAGCAGGCGCGCAGGCGCTCGCCGCTCTCGAGCACGACCCAGCAATCCTGGCAGGCGGCCATCTGGCAGAAGCCGGCGCGCGGCGACGCCGAGAATTCGCTGAGGCGCAGCCGCTCGGCCCGGGTCAGGATCGCGGTCAGGACGGTGTCGCCGGCGCGGCCCTCGCAAGCGATGCCGTCGAGGGTGAAGGGGATGGCGGGATGGTCGGCCCGGACGAGGCGGCGCAGCAGCGGCATGGTCACTTCTGCCCGACCAGGATCTTGTCGAGGCCGAAGGCGCGGTCGAGCACCAGCATGGCGGCGGCGGTCAGCGCGATCATCAGCGCCGAGACGGCGGCCATCATCGGATCGATGGATTCGGTCGCGTACATGTACATCCGCACCGGCAGGGTCACGGTCTGCGGCGAGGTGACGAAGATCGACATGGTGAGTTCGTCGAAGCTGTTGATGAAGGCGAGCAGCCAGCCGCCGGTGATGCCGGGCAGGATCATCGGCGCGGTGACGCGGCGGAACACGGTCCAGTGCGAGGCGCCGAGCGTCATCGCCGCCTGCTCGGCCGAGCGGTCGAGCCCGGTGAAGGCGGCCATCACCAGCCGCAGCACATAGGGCGTGATGATCACGACATGGCTCGCCACCAGCCAGCCGAAGCTGCCGGTGCCGCCGATCAGCGCGAACAGCCGCAGGAAGGCGACGCCGAGCACGAGATGCGGAATGATCAGCGGCGAGAGGAACAGCGCGTTCAGCGCGTCGCGGCCGGGAAAGGCGTAACGGTCGATGGCGAGCGCCGCCGGCACCGAGATCGCGACGGAGAGCGTCGCGGCCAGCGTCGCCAGCCACAGGCTGTTGACGAAGGAGGCGACGAAGTCCGGATGCGCGAAGATCGCCTCGAACCAGCGCAGCGAGACGCTGGTGGTCGGGATCGAGAGCGTGTTCTCCGGCGTGAAGGCGACGAGGCAGATCACCAGCAGCGGCGCCAGCACGAAGCCGACGACGAGCGTATGGAAGAGGAGCGCGACGGGGCCGTTCCTGTGCATTCCGCTCACCCCAGGGCCTTGCGGGCGCGCGTCTCGACGACGCGGTTATAGGCCAGCATGATCACGAGGTTGGCGAGCAGGACGATGATCGCGATCGTCGCGCCGAGCGGCCAGTTCAGCTCGTGCATGTATTCGTCGTAGACCAGCGTCGCCGCCATCTTGAGCCGGCGCCCGCCGAGCAGGCCGGGGATGGCGAAGGCCGAGGCCGAGAGGCCGAAGACGATCAGGCTGCCCGAGAGCATGCCGAGCGAGACCTGCGGCAGCACGACCCTCCGCAGCGCCGTGAAATGCGAAGCGCCGAGGCTCCAGGCGGCGGCCTCGACCATCGGATCGAGCTTCTGCAGCGCGGTCCAGACCGGGATCACCATGAAGGGCAGCATGACGTGGACGAGCGCGATCACGATCGCGGTCTCGGTATAGAGCAGGCGGACGCTGCCGAGGCCGAACGCCTGCAGGGCCTGGTTCACCAGCCCGGTCGAGCCGAGCAGCATGCTCCAGCCGAAGGCGCGGACCACGACCGAGACCAGCAGCGGCCCGATGATCACCAGCAGGAACACCGAGCGCCAGGGGTCGCGCATCCGCGACAGGATATAGGCCTCGGGCGCGCCGATGACGGCGCAGATCAGCGTGGTCAGGGCGGCGAGCCGGAGCGTGCGCCAGAAGATGCCGAGATAATAGTCGTCGCTGACCACGGCGAGGTAATGGGCGAGGGTGAACTCGTTCCTGATGCCGCTGGCATGGTCGTAGACGTGGAAAGAGAGGATCACCGTCAGCACGAGCGGCAGGACGACGAGCCCGAGGAAGAGCAGCGCGCCCGGCCCGACCAGCCAGTACGGCGCCGCCGCGGAGCGTCCGACGCTCATGCCGCGGCTCCCTGCGCCAGCGGCTCGATGCGCAGGCTCGCCGGAGCCCAGTCGAGCCCGACCCTGGCGCCCTCGCGGGCCGGTTCCTCGCCGTCGTTCGGCGCCGAGACCAGGATCGGCCCGGCGGCGGTCTCGACCGTGAAGAGCCAGGCGCTGCCGAGGAAAAAGCGGTTGGCGATGGTGCCGTCGAGCCGGCCCCGGCCTTCGCCCCTCAGCGCGATCTTCTCGGGCCTGATCGAGAGCGCGATCGCCTGGCCTTCGGCGAGCCCGCCGGCCTCGGCCGGGAGGGCGATGCCGCCGACGACCGCCGCGCCGCTGCGCCAGACGCCGTCGAGCCGGTTCATCTTGCCGACGAAGGACGAGATGAACGGCGTCGCCGGGTTCTCGTAGAGCCGGTAGGGCGCGTCGACCTGCGTCATCGCGCCCTGCTCCATCACCACGACGCGGTCGCTGATCGAGAGCGCCTCGGCCTGGTCGTGCGTCACCATGATGGTGGTGGTGCCGACGCGCTGCTGGATGCGGCGCAATTCGAACTGCATCTCCTCGCGCAATTTGGCGTCGAGATTGGAGAGCGGCTCGTCGAGCAGCAGCACCGGCGGCTGGATGACGAGCGCGCGGGCGATGGCGACGCGCTGGCGCTGGCCGCCGGAGAGCTGGCGCGGATAGCGCTCGGCGAAGCCGCCGAGATGGACGAGGCCGAGCATGGTCGCGACGCGCTCGTCGCGCTCGGCCCTGGCGATCTTGCGCATCTCCAGGCCGAAGGCGACATTCTGCGCGACCGTCATGTGCGGGAAGAGCGCATAGCTCTGGAAGACGATGCCGAGGCCGCGCCTGTTCGGCTTCTCGCGGGTGATGTCGCGGCCGTCGAGCGTGATCGTGCCGGTGGTCGGCTCGACCAGGCCCGCGATCATCTGGAGTGTCGTGGTCTTGCCGCAGCCGGAGGGGCCGAGCAGCGAGACGAACTCGCCCCTGGCGACGCTGAGGTCGATGTCGCGCGCGGCGGTGAAATCGCCGTAGACCTTGCTCAGCTTCTCCAGCCTCAGGAAGCTCATGACCTCTCCCGCCTGGCTCGCCCCACCCGCTCATCGGGGTCTTTTGCCGGTATGCCGGCCAGAATCCGGGCCTCCCCACCGCCGTCAATCAGTAATTCCGGATATGAGAATTTTTATGCCGTGAATTCCGATATGTGAAATTACTTGCCTGATGCCTTGCTGCTGATTAACGCTGCGCGGATGGCCGAATCCGCCGAAACCTTGTCGAGCCTGCGCCGGGCGCTCGGTCTGCTGCGCCTGGTCGGCGCAGCCGATACCGGCGGGATCCGCCTGAAGGATCTCGCCGAGCAGGCCGGCTGCAGCCAGCCGACCGCGCACCGCGCCTTGCAGGACCTCGCCGCCGAGGGCTTCGTCGAGCAGGTCGGCAAGCGCTACCGGCTGGCGCTCGACTTCTTCGTGCTGGCGGCGCGCGCCGGCCAGGCCGGCGGCCTGCGCGACCTCGCCAAGCCGGTGCTCCTGCGCCTCTCGGCGACCCTGGCCGACACGATCTTCCTGCTCGTCCGCAACGGCTATGACGCGGTCTGCCTCGACCGGATCGAGGGGCCGTTCCCGATCCGCTCCTTCACCGGCGATATCGGCGGCAAGGTGCCGCTCGGGCTGGGGCAGGGGAGCCTCGCCATCCTCGCGCATCTGCCCGAGGCCGAGCGCGAGGCGGTGATCCGCTTCAACGTGCCGCGCCTGCTCGACCGCGGCTTTCTCGACGAGGCGGCGCTGCGGGTCGAGCTGGCGAAGGCCCGCGAGCAAGGCTGGGTCAATCTCAACACCGGGCTGATCCCGGGCATGGCGGGCCTGGGTGTGCCGGTCTTCGACGCGCAGGGGCGGGTCGTCGCGGCGCTCAGCGTCGGCACCCTGGCGGAGCGGCTGCGCCCGGAGCGCCTGCCCGGCGTCGTCGCCATCCTCAAGGCGGAGGCCGCGACCCTCGGCGCGACGATCAATCCGTTCGATGCCGCCTTGCGCCATCCTTCGCGCAGCCTGAGTGTGATGGCATGATCCTGGTCTGCGGCGAGGCGCTGGTCGACCTCTTCCTCGATCCGCCCGAGGGCGCGCAGATGGCCGGCCGGGCCGTCGCCGGAGGCTCGCCCTTCAATGTCGCGATCGGCCTGGCGCGGCTCGGCGTGCCGGCCGGCTTCCTGGGCGCGATCTCGCGCGACGGTATCGGCGCGATGCTGGCCGAGCGCCTGCGGCAGGAGGGTGTCGAGACCCGCTTCATCGCCCGCAGCGACCGGCTCTCCACCATCTCGGCCGTCGCGACGGGTGCGGACGGCCAGCCGAGCTACGGTTTCCACGGCGAGGGCGCCGCCGACCGGTTCCTGATGCCGGCGGATCTGCCGGCGGCCTTGCCGCCGGAGGTGGAGGCGCTCAGCTTCGGCTCCTACAGCATGGCGGTCGAGCCGACGGGCTCGACGCTCGCCCTGCTCGCGGTGCGCGAGCAGGGCCGTCTCGCGATCAGCGTCGATCCGAACCTGCGGCCGGGCGTGGTGCCGGACATGGCGCTATGGGCGCGTGCCGCCGAGCGCTTCTACCGCGTCGCCACCATCGTCAAGGCGAGCGAGGAGGATGTCCGGATCGCCTGGGGCGGAAGGCTGTCGCTGCAGGACGCGGCCGCCTACTGGCTGGGCCTCGGCGCGAAGCTGGTGGTGATCACGCGCGGGGCGGAAGGGGCGGTCGGCTTCTGCGCCGCCGGGCAAGTCGAGCTGGCCGCGCGGCCCGTCGCCGTCCGCGACACGGTCGGCGCGGGCGACAGCTTCCATGCCGCGCTGCTGGCCCGCCTCTCGCAGACGGGCCGCCTCGGCCTCGACACCGTCGCCGCGCTCGATCTCTCCGCCTTGCGGGAACTGCTGGCCTATGCCGCGACCGCGGCTGCGATCACGGTCGGCCGTCACGGCGCCGACCCGCCCTGCGCCTCCGAGGTGAGGTCGAAGCTGGTCGATCCTGCCTGAGGCTCGGCGCGCGCATGGCTACCCCCTTCCGCCCGCTGCCGTGACCACGCCGCCATCGGTATGCTACCCCGGCTTGCCGCCACGGCGGCCGATCGCAATCGCCACGGAGAATGATCGTGCTGGAGAAGGCCTGGGCGGATCTTTCCGCGCACCGCACCCGAACCGTCGCGCAGCACCTGCGCGAGATCTTCGCCGCCGACCCGCAACGCTTCGCCGGCTTCTCGGCCCGGCTCGACGATCTCCTGCTCGACTATTCCAAGACGGCGGTGAGCGCCGAGACGATGAGGCTGCTGCTGGCCCTCGCCGAGGCGGCCGAGGTCGCGGCCAAGCGCGACGCCATGTTCGCCGGCGAGCCGATCAACACGACCGAAGGTCGCGCCGTCCTGCACACGGCGCTGCGCAACCAGTCGGACCGGCCGGTGATGGTCGGCGGCGTCGACGTCATGCCCGAGGTGAGAGCGACGCTGGCGCGGATGTCCGCCTTCGCCGAGGGCATCCGTGGCGGCGCGATCGCGGCGGCCGATGGCGGCCGCTTCAGCGACGTCGTGAATATCGGCATCGGCGGCTCCGATCTCGGCCCGGTGATGGCGACGCTGGCGCTGGCGCCCTATCATGACGGCCCGCGCCTGCACTACGTCTCCAATGTCGACGGCGCCCATATCGCCGACACGCTGGCGAGGCTCGACCCGGCGCGGACGCTCGTGATCGTGGCGTCGAAGACCTTCACCACGATCGAGACCATGACCAACGCCGCGACGGCGCGACGCTGGATCGCCGGCGCGCTCGGGGAGGCGGCCGTCGGCCGGCATTTCGCCGCGGTCTCGACCGCGCTCGACAAGGTCGCCGCCTTCGGCATCGCGCCCGACCGCATCTTCGGCTTCTGGGACTGGGTCGGCGGGCGCTATTCGGTCTGGTCGGCGATCGGCCTGCCGGTGATGATCGCCGTCGGCTCGGAGAACTTCCGCGCCTTCCTCGCCGGCGCCCATGCGATGGACGAGCATTTCCGCAGCGCCCCGCTCGCTCGCAACCTGCCGGTGCTGCTCGGTCTGATCGGGCTCTGGCACCGCGAGAGCTGCGGCTATCCCGCGCGCGCGGTTCTTCCTTACGATCAGCGCCTTGCGCGGCTGCCGGCCTATCTGCAGCAGCTCGACATGGAGTCGAACGGCAAGCGCGTGCACAAGGCGGGCGGCGCCGTGACGCGGCCGACGGGCCCGCTGGTCTGGGGCGAGCCCGGCACCAACGGCCAGCACGCCTTCTTCCAGCTGCTGCATCAGGGCACCGACATCATCCCCTGCGAGTTCCTGGTCGCCGCGGAGGGGCATGAGCCGGAGCTCGCCCATCAGCACCGTCTGCTGCTGGCCAACTGCCTCGCCCAGAGCGAGGCGATGATGAAGGGGCGCACCCTGGAGGAGGCCAAGGCGCAGCTCGCCGGGCAGGGGCTGTCGCCCGAGGCGGTCGAGCAGCTCGCGCCGCACAAGGTCTTCCCCGGCAACCGGCCGAGTGTGACCATCGCCTATCGCAAGCTCGACCCGTTCACGCTCGGGCGGCTGATCGCGCTCTACGAGCACCGCGTCTTCGTCGAGGCGGCGGTGTTCGACATCAACGCCTTCGACCAGTGGGGCGTCGAGCTCGGCAAGGAGCTGGCGACGGCGCTGCTGCCGGTGATCGAGGGCAAGGCCTCGCCGGAGGCGCATGATTCCTCGACCGCGGGGCTGGCGCGCTATCTGACCGGCGCGCCGTAGCCGATCTCGCCGAGGAAGCTCGACAGCGCCGCGGCCAGCTGCTCCGGCGCCTCCTCGGCCATGTGGTGTCCGCTTTCGATGACGCCGCCGCGCAGGTCCGGCGCCCAGGGCCGCCAGACCGCCAGCACGTCGCCATAGAGCGTCTCGAGATCGTCGCGGCTGGACCACAGGCAGAGCGTCGGACATTGCACCTGCCGGCCCAGGCGCCGGTCCTCCTCGTCGTGGCGGCGGTCGATGCCGAGCCCGGCGCGATAGTCCTCGAGCATGCCGTGGACCGTCTCGGGATTATGGATCGCGCGCTGGAAATCGCGATAGTTCCCCGCGCCCATCGCCGCCGGCGAGCCGCCGTACCAGGCGTCGGGATCGGCGAGGATGGCGCGCTCGGGCTTTTCGGGCTGGGCGAAGAAGAACCAGTGCCACCATCTGCGGGCGAAGGTCTCGCCGCAGCGCTCCAGGGCCTCGAGGATCGGCACGCCGTCGAGCACGGCGAGCGCCGCGATCGAATCGCGATGGTCCATCGCCGTGCGGAAGGCGGTGTAGGCGCCGCGGTCATGGCCGACGATGGCGAAGCGCGGGAAGCCGAGCGCGCGCATCAGCGCGACGCAGTCGCGGGCCTTGGCCCGCTTCGACGAGCCGGCGTGATCGGGGGTGTCCGGCGGCTTGCTGGAGAGGCCGAACCCCCGCAGGTCGGGGCAGACGACGGTGAAGGACCTGGCCAGCAGCGGCGCGACGCGGTGCCAGGTCGTGTGCGTGCGTGGATGTCCGTGGAGCAGCAGAAGCGGCGGACCGCTGCCGCCGGCCCGGAAGCGGAGCCTGGCTTCGGGCGTCTCGGCGTAGTCGAGGGTGAATCGGTCGAACATGACGCCAAAGCTCAGCCCGGCGCCGAAACCGAGGGCGCCGGCTCGCTCCGCCCGGTCCTGCCCGGGTCTGCCTGCCTCACGTCGCGCTGGGTGATCAGGCGGGCGCTGCGCTGATCCCGGACATGGATCCAGAGCCAGCTCAGCGCGACGCTGAGCCGGTTGCGCACGCCGATCAGGAAATAGATGTGCGCCAGGCCCCAGAGCCACCAGGCGAGCCAACCCTTCAGCTTCACCCGGCCGAAATCGATGATCGCGACGCGCTTGCCGATGGTGGCGAGGCTGCCGGCATGGCTGTAGGCGAAGGGCCTGGGCGCGGCGTCGCCCGCCAGCCGCCGCCGGATCGTCGCGGCGACATGGCGGCCCTGCTGCTTGGCGGCGGGCGCGATGCCGGGAACCGGCCTGCCGTCCTGGTCCGTCACGCTCGCCGTGTCGCCGATCACGAAGATCTCCGGCCGGGCCGGCAAGGTCAGGTCGGCCTCGACGCGGACGCGGCCGGCCCGGTCCATCGGCGCATCGAGCCAGGCGCCGGCCGGCGAGGCGCGCACGCCGGCCGCCCAGATCACCGTCGCCGCCGGCAGGCCTTCCTCGCCGATCACGACGCCCTCCGGACCGCAGGCCGTGACCGGGACGCCGGTGCGGACCTCGACGCCGATGCGCTGGAGTTCGCGATGCGCATAGGCCGCGAGGGTCGCGTCGAAGCTGGGCAGGATGCGCGGGCCCGCCTCGACCAGGACGACCCGGCTCGAGCGGGTGTCGATCCGGCGGAAATCGCCCGGCAAGGTCGCGCGGGCCAGTTCCGCGATCGTGCCGGCGAGCTCGACCCCGGTCGGGCCGGCGCCGATGACGACGAAGGTGAGCAGGGCCGCGCGGCGCGCGGGATCGGTTTCCGCCTCGGCGCGCTCGAAGGCGACGAGGATGCGCCGGCGGACCGTCGTCGCGTCCTCCAGCGTCTTCAGGCCGGGCGCGTGCGGCTCCCAGTCGTCATGGCCGAAATAGGCGTGGGTCGCCCCGGTGGCGACGACGAGCGTATCGTAGTGCAGCGTCTCGCCGGTCGAGAGCGCGACCTCGCGCCTGGCGGCGTCGACGCCGGAGACCTCGGCGAGCAGCGTCGTCACGTCCCGGCGCCGCCGGAACAGGTGACGGATCGGCCAGGCGATCTCGGAGGTCGCGAGCGAGGCGGTGGCGACCTGATAGAGCAGCGGCTGGAAGAGATGGTGATTGCGACGGTCGACGATGGTGATGCGCGTGTCGGCGCCCGCCAGGCGGTGCACGGTCTCGAGCCCGGCGAAGCCGCCGCCGATCACCACGACATGATGCGATGTGCTCATCGGCGGTCCCTATTCCGGCAATGCGACGCTCCGAGGCGGGGATGTCCTGCCTCTCGGAGGGAGAGACGGCTCACCGGCCGGCTTGTTCCGGCCCGGTCGGGTCCGACTGCCCCCTCAGCAGCCCCGATTGCGCCAGCGCGGTCGCGGTACGCGGGCTGAAGGCGGCGGGGATATCGTAGACCAGCACCAGCCGCAGCAGCGCCTTGACGTCGACATCGTGCGGCTGGGCCTGCAGCGGGTCCGGGAAGAAGATCAGCGCGTCGAGTTCGCCCTGCGCGATCATCGCGCCGATCTGCTGATCGCCGCCGAGCGGGCCGCTCTTGACCAGGCGGATATCCAGATCGGGCATGGCCTCCTTCAGTACCTGGCCGGTGGTGGCGGTCGCGACGATGCGGTGCGGCGCGATCAGCTCGGCATGGTCGCTCGCCCATTGCGCCAGCTCCGGCTTCTTGCGGTCATGGGCGATCATCCCGATCGTCAGCGGCATCCTCGCCTCCTCGGCCGGCTCAGGGGACATAGCGTCGCGACAATTCGGCGCGATCCTCGTAGCTCGCCTCGAAGATCGGCGCGGCGAGCGTGGCGCGGACCTTGAGCACCCGGCTCCCGATGTTCCGAAAGCCATGCTTCGCTCCGGCGGGGATCAGCACGGACTGGTTGGCGCGCAGGACCAGGCTTTCGCCGCGCAGCGTGACCTCCGCCTCGCCCTCCATCACCTCCAGGACCTCCTCGACGGCGTGGAGGTGGATCGGAGCGCCGAGGCCGGGATCGCAGAACTGCTCGAAGATGCAGAGCTGGGCGGAGCGCACCAGCGCCGAGACGCGCATCCGCGTCAGCACGCCGGCGCGCCATTGCTCGAGCGGCTGGGTCTCGTGATCGATGGGGATCATGCCGTCTCCTTCGCCGGGAACGCCGCCGCCGGCAATTCATGCGGGACACGGACCTCCGCCGTCGGCTCTCCGGCCCAGAGCGACCGCAACTGGGCGACGACATGGCCGCCGAAGCTCTCATAGGGGATTCGGATCGAGGTCAGCCAGGGCGCGATCCAGCGGTTGATCGCATTGCCGTCGACGCCGACCAGCGTGCAGCGCTGCGGGATCGGCACGCCGTTCTCGACCGCCAGCCGGTAGGCGCCATAGGCGATCATGTCGCTGACGCAGAGCGCTCCCTCCGGCCAGCCGCCCTGCTGCACCAGCGCCCTGGCGGCGGCGTAGCCGATCTCGATATGCGAGAGGCCGGGGCCGCTGGCGCGGCGGATCGCATCGGCCGGGACGCCGCGCGCGACGAGGCGGTCGATGAAGCCGGCGGCGCGCTCGGCGGTGCTCGAGGTGTTCTGGGCCGCGGTCAGCACGGCCGGCCGCTCGATGCCGCGCGCCAGCAGGAAATCGGCGGCGTCGGCGCCGGCGGCGCGGTTGTCGATGCCGACATAGGCGCCGCCGCCGAGCGGGTTGTGGCGTGCGACGAAGACCATGGGATCGCCGCGCTGCAGCGTCTCCTCGAGCCCGCGGCTGCGCACGGCGCTGACCATCACATAGCCGGCTACGAACTGTTCGCGCATCGCCCGCAGGTAATCGTCCTGCAGCTCGGCGCGGTCATGCGTGTCGCAGAGGATCATGACGTAGCCGGCGGCACGCAGCGCCGCCTCGGTCGAGACCGCGATCGCCGCCATGGCCGGATTGTCGAGATTGGGCGAGAGCATCGCCACGACCCGGCTGGCGCGGTGGCGCAGGGCCCGCCCGACAGGGTTCGGCCGATAGCCCAGCCGCGCGATCGCCTCCTCGACTCGCGCCACCGTCTCGGGCGAGGCCCGCCCGCTCTCGCCGTTGACGATGCGCGAGACGGTCGAGATCGAGACGCCCGTATCCCGGGCGACGGTGGTGAGCGACACCGAACCCTGCTGCGCCCTGGCTGCCCTGGTCTTCATCGCGCTCTCTTCCCGCTGTCCCGTCCGGCGAGTCAGCCCGCCAGAGATGCCGGCTCAGTTCGGGATTGACAAGCTAGGCAAACGTTTGCCTTACTAGAAGTCAAGACGCCCTGGAGGCGTCGTCTCAAGCGGGGATGGAACGCTCATGCACAGCAAGCATTGGATTTCGGCGCTCGCCTTGACGGCCGGCCTCGCCATGGGCGGCTTCGTTGCGAGCGACTCGGCGCAGGCCCAGACCACGGTCCGCATCGCCTGGTACTCCGACGGCAACGAGGGCGAGGTCCTCACCGACCTGCTCAAGCGTTTCGAGGCCCAGAACAAGGACATCAAGGTCGTGCTCGACCAGGTGCCCTACAAGGCCATCACCGAGAACCTGCCCGTCCAGCTCGCCTCCGGCCAGGGGCCGGACATCGCCCGCGTCGTCGATCTCGGCGGCGTCGCCCGCTATGCGCTCGACCTGCGGCCGCATCTCAAGGACGCCGCCTATTGGGAGAAGAATTTCGGCCCCTTCCTGCCGTGGATGCGCCCGGAGGGCGACGCCAAGGCGATCACCGGCTTCATGACGCAGCTGACCGTCTCCGGGCCCTTCGTCAACAAGACGCTGTTCGAGCAGGCCGGCATCGCGCTTCCGGGCCCGAAGACGAGCTGGGAGGAATGGGGCAAGACGGTCAAGGAGGTCGCCGCCAAGGTCCAGGCCCCGTTCCCGCTGGCGATGGACCGCTCCGGCCACCGCTTCTTCTCGGTCGCGATCTCGGAGGGCGCCAAGGTCTTCGACGCCAAGGGCGAGCCGGCGGTGATCGACGACGGCTTCAAGCGCGGCGCCAAGCTGGTCTATGACTGGCACAACGCCGGCGTGATGAAGAAGGAGCTCTGGGGCTCGGTCTCCGGCACCGCCTATCGCGGCGCCAACGACGAGTTCAAGAACGCCCAGGTGGTGATGTACCAGTCGGGCTCCTGGCAGATCGCCCAGTTCGACAAGACGGTGGGCGACGCCTTCGACTGGATCGCGGTGCCCGCTCCCTGCGGCGCCGGCGCCTGCTCGGGCATGCCGGGCGGGGCCGGTCTCGTCGCGATCAAGACGACCAAGAGCCCGGAGGCCGTCGCCAAGGTCATGGAATACCTGGCCAGCGAGCCGGTTCTGAGCGAGTTCTACGCCCGCTCGCTGTTCGTGCCCGGCCATCTCGGCATCGCCGCCAAGGGGCTCGACTACCAGGGCGCGAGCCCGCACGCCAAGGCCGCGCTCAAGGTCTTCTCGGATCAGGTCGCGCAGCTCTCGCCGGTCGCCTACCAGTTGCAGGGCTATACGAGCAATCGCGTCATCTTCAACGCGGTGATCAGCCGGCTCGGCCAGGCGATCTCGGGCGAGGGCAGCCTCGACGAGGCCTATAAGCGGATCGAATCCGACATCGCCCAGCAGATCGCCGAGCGCAAGAAGTAAGCCGGATGGCCTCCGACGCTCCGATCCCGGCGGCGCAACCCGAACGCGCCGGCGCAGCGAGCCTGCTCGCCGCCCCGCTCGCGCTGCCGATGCGCCTGATCGACTGGCCGATGCAGGGCCTGCAGCGGCTGATCGGCGAGCGGCGGATGGCCTATGTCTTCCTGCTGCCCAATCTCGGCTTCTTCTCGCTCTTCGTCTTCCTGCCGCTCGTCATCAACTTCATCTTCTCGGTGACGGGCGGTGCGGGCCTCTTTCCCTCCGAGCGGCCTTATGTCGGGGCGCAGCAATACGCCTATCTCTTCGACTGCGGCTCCTTCCTCGACGCCTCTTCCTGCCGCGAGGATCATTTCTGGCGGGGCGTCGCCAATACGGCGCGCTTCACCATCTTCCAGGTCACGGCGATGGTGCTGTTCTCGCTGCTGACGGCGGTGGTGCTGAACATGAAGATCCGGGCGCGCGGCTTCTTCCGCGCGGTCTATTTCTTCCCGGTGCTGCTCTCGCCGGTCGTGGTCGCGCTGACCTGGAAATGGATCCTGCAGCGCGACGGCCTGCTCAACGCCGCGATCACCTCCCTCGGCGGCGAGCGCATCCTGTTCCTGGTCGATCCGAGCTGGGCGATGTTCTGGGTCGTCTTCGTCTCGATCTGGGCCCATATGGGCTTCTACACGCTGATCCTGCTCGCCGGCCTGCAGGCGATCCCCGCCGATCTCTACGAAGCCGCCGAGATGGATGCGACGCCGCGCTGGCGCGTGTTCTGGCGCATCACCCTGCCGCTGCTCTGGCCGAACATGATCGTGGTGATCGTGCTGGCGCTCATCCGCGGGGTGCAGACCTTCGACGAGGTCTTCGTGCTGACCGGCGGCGGCCCGGGTACCGCGACGCTGATGGTGGTGCACTACATCTACGAGACCGCCTTCGCCAACCAGGTCCAGAATTTCGGCCTGGCGGCGGCCGCCTCGGTCGTGCTCGGGGTCGTGCTGTTCGCGCTGACGCTCCTCCAACTGGCGGCGAGCCGCCGCAAGGGGGCGGCATGAACAGGCTCGCCCGCATGGCGACGGCCCGCCGCAGCCCCGGCCGCTGGCACTGGACCGACGTCGCCGCCTACGCCTATCTCGCGCTCGGCGTCGTGCTGATGTTCGGCCCCGTGCTCTGGCTCGGCCTGTCCTCCTTCAAGACGCAGGCCGGCCTGCTCGAATTCCCGCCTTCGCTGCTGCCGATGTCGCAGAAGGAAGTCCGGGTCGAGGGCCATGCGCAGCCGCTGCCGCTGTTCGAGGTGACGCTGGAGGACGGTTCGAAGCGGGTGCTGGCGCAGGTCCGCCGCATCGGCATCCAGGCGCAGATGGTCGATCCGGCCAATCCCGGCCAGAGCATCCGCGTGCCGATCGACAGGCGCACGGCGGTCCGCGAGTTCAAGCTCGCGACCGAGAACTATACCGAGCCGCTGGAGCGCTTCGCCTTCATGCGCTTCCTGTGGAACTCGGTCTTCGTCACCGCGGTGGCGACGCTGATCACGCTGGTGATCAACTCGATGGCGGCCTATGCGCTCTCGATCTACGAATTCCGCGGCAAGACGGCGGTGATGCTGATGGTGATCGGCACGCTGATGATCCCGATCACCATCATCCTCGTGCCGGTCTATCTCGTCATCACCAAGCTCGGCCTGGTGAACTCGCTCTGGGCGGTGATCCTGCCCGGCGCGGCGACACCGACCGGCGTCTTCCTGCTGCGCCAGTACATGCTGACCCTGCCGCGCGACCTGATCGAGGCGGCGCGCATGGACAAGGCCTCGGAGTGGCAGATCTACTGGCGCATCGTCATGCCGCTCGCCATGCCGGCGCTGGCCGTGCTCGCGATCTTCTCGATCATGTGGCGCTGGAACGAATTCCTCTGGCCGCTCGCGGTGCTGACCAAGACCGAGAGCTACACGCTGCAGATCGGCCTCAACGCCTTCCAGGGCGAATTGCAGACGCAATGGCACTACCTGCTCGCGATGACGGTGGTGACGCTGCTGCCGGTCGCGCTCGTCTTCGTCTTCCTGCAGCGCTTCATCACCACCGGCATCGCCAATACGGGAATGAAATAATGGCGGGACTGAGCCTCTCCGGCGTCCGCAAGGCCTATGGCGCGACCACGGTGCTGCACGGCATCGACCTCGACGTCGCCGATGGCGAGTTCGTGGTCTTCGTCGGTCCGTCGGGCTGCGGGAAGTCGACGCTGCTGCGCTCGATCGCCGGGCTGGAGAGCATCACCGGCGGCACGATCGCGATCGACGGCGCCGACGTCACCGGCCTGCCGGCCTCCGAGCGCGGGCTCGCCATGGTGTTCCAGTCCTATGCGCTCTACCCGCATATGAGCGTCTACGCGAACATGGCCTTCGCGCTGGAGAATATGGGCTTCAAGCGCGACGAGATCGACAGGCGGGTGAAGCGCGCCGCCGCCATGCTGCGCCTGACCGACTATCTCGAGCGCAAGCCCAAGGCGCTCTCCGGCGGCCAACGCCAGCGCGTCGCCATCGGCCGCGCCATCGTGCGCGACCCCAAGATCTTCCTGTTCGACGAGCCGCTCTCGAATCTCGACGCCGAACTGCGCGTCGCGACCCGCAAGGAGCTCGCCGCGCTGCATGCCGAGATCGGCGGCACGATGATCTACGTCACGCACGATCAGGTCGAGGCGATGACGCTGGCGCATCGCATCGTCGTGCTGCAGGGCGGGCGGATCGAGCAGGTCGGCACGCCGCTCGAGCTCTACAACCGGCCGGACAACCTGTTCGTCGCCGGCTTCATCGGGTCGCCGCGCATGAACCTGCTGCCGGGCAAGGTGGAGCGGGACGGCACGGTCGCGCTCGGCGAGGCCGGTCACGAGGTCGCCTGCCCGACCGGGACCCTCGCTGCGGGCTCCTCGGTCACGCTCGGCATCCGGCCCGAGCATCTCGCACTCGCGGCGCAGGATGGCGGCGTGCCGCTCGCGATCGAGCTGGTCGAGCGCCTCGGCGGCGAGAGCTATCTCTACGGGTCTTCGCCCGGCCTGCCGCAGATCACGCTCAGGCTCGACGGCCAGAGCGAGCATCAGCGCGGCGACAGTGTCGCGCTCGCCTTCCCGCAGCAGCACCTGCACCTGTTCGACGAGAACGGCCGGGCCGTCCGGTCCTGACGACTGGAGAGATCCCATGAAAGCCCTGACGCAAGGCCGCTATCTCGGCCGCGACGGCGAAGCCGCCTTGTTCGATGTCGGCCTCGGCGCGACGATCGCTGTCCGCATCCTCGAAGGCGATATCGGCCGGGTGACGCTGAAGCCGCAGGACGGCTACCGGCTCGACCGCGGCTGGTCGATCGCGCCGGGCGGGCTGGAGCCGCCCTATGAGGGGCGTCCGCGCGACGATCTCTCCGGTTTCACCTGCCCGCAGGCGACCATCAGCGAGAGCGAAGGCAAGGTCACGCTGTCGGCGGCCGGCCTCAGTGCCGAGGTGACGCTCAGCCCCTTCGGCATCGCCTGGCGGCGCGAGGGCGAGACGACGCCCTTCCTGCAGGATCGCACGACGCAGGCCTATCTGATCTCGCCGCGCACCGGGGCGGTCTCGCATTTCATGGCGCGCGACTATGCCGACCGGCATTACGGGCTCGGCGACAAGGCCGGCCCGCTCGACCGGACCGGGCGGCGCTTTGCCATCGACGCGGTCGACCCCTGCGGCTTCGATGCCGAGCTCTCCGACCCGCTCTACAAGATGCTGCCCTTCTTCATCGTCGACGGGAAGGCGGGCGCCCACGGCATCTTCTACGACAACCTCTCGACCGGCAGCGTCGATCTCGGCTGCACGCTCGACAACTACCATGGCCTGTTCCGCTCCTGGAAAGGCGATGACGGCGATCTCGACTATTATGTCATGGCCGGGCCGGCCGTGCCGGACGTGGTCCGCCGCTTTTCCTGGCTGACGGGCGGGCAGGCCTTCGCGCCGCGCTGGTCCTTCGGTTTCGGCGTCACCTCGATGGCGATCGCCGACGCACCCGATGCCGATGCCCGCATCAGCGACTTCATCGGCAAATGCCGCGAGCACGCCATCCCCTGCGACTCGTTCCATTTCGGCTCGGGCTACACCCAGATCGGTCAGCGCCGCTACGCCTTCAACTGGAACCGCGACAAGTTCCCGGATCCGCTGGCGACGATGAAGCGGCTCAACAAGGCCGGCATGCGCACCGTCGCCAACCTCAAGCCCTGCCTGCTCGACGACCATCCGCGCCTCGAGGAAGCGCTCGGCCAGGGCTTTCTGGTCAAGGATGCCGGGACCGGTGAGCCGGCCGTGGCGCAGTTCTGGGACGGGCTCGGCTTCCACATGGACTTCACCAATCCGAAGGGCCGGGCCTGGTGGCGCGCCGGCATCGAGACGGCGCTGCTCGAGCATGGCTTCGACACGGTCTGGAACGACAACAACGAATACGAGATCTGGGACGAGGACGCGGTCTGCGACGGCGACGGCCGCCCGTTCCGCCAGGCGCTGGCGCGCCCGGCGCAGCCGCTCCTGATGACCAAGCTGTCCTATGAGGCGCAGGCCGCGCGCGCCCCCGGCAAGCGGCAGTATGCGATCACGCGCGGCGGCTGCGCCGGCATCTCGCGCTATGCCCAGACCTGGTCGGGCGACAACGAGACCGCCTGGAAGACGCTGCGCTACAACCTGACCCAGGGGCTCAACATGAGCCTGTCGGGGATGTTCTCGATCGGCCACGATGTCGGCGGCTTCCACGGGCCGACGCCGGGGCCGGAGCTGTTCGTCCGCTTCAACGAGTTCTGCGCGCTCTGGCCGCGCATGGTGATGAACTCCTGGAACGATGACGGGGTCGTCAACCTGCCCTGGATGTATCCGGAGATGGTACCGCAGGTGCGCGAGGCGATTTCGCTGCGCTACCGGCTGATGCCCTACCTCTATACGCAGATGTGGCGGGCGAGCCGCGACGGCATCCCGGCCGTGCGCCCGCTGCTCTACGATTTCCCGCAGGACGCGGCGGCGGTCGCGGTCGACGACGTCTTCATGCTCGGTCCGGACGTGCTGGTCGCCCCGGTGCTGGAGGACGGTGCGCGCGAGCGCAGCGCCTACCTGCCCCAACATGAGGGCGGCTGGTTCGACTGGCACGAGGGCGGGCATTATCCCGGCGGCGTCACCGTGACGGTTCCGGCGCCGCTCGGCCGCCTGCCGCTGTTCGTCCGCGCCGGAGCGTTGATCCCGCTCGGTGACCCCAAGGGCATGGGCGACGAGCGCGAGCTGCTGGTCTGCGGCGTGGTCGAGGGCGCGTCCGGCGAGCTCTACGAGGACGACGGCGAGACCGCCGACTGGCGCGGCGCCGGGGCGACGCTGATCCGCTTCCGGGTCCGCAATGGCGAGGTCGCGATCGAGCAGCAGGGCGAGGCCAAGCCGCGCTTCAACAAGATCGCGATCCGGCAGATCGGCGGCTGAAGCGGATCTGACTGAACGGCGTCGCCGTCATTTGCGAGGAGCGCGGCGACGAAGCGATCCAGGAGCGGCAGCGACGACGTCCTGGATTGCTTCGCTGCGCTCGCAATGACGGCTCCCTGTGCTGTTGCTGCCGTCGGGTGCAATCTGTATTCGTCATGTCGACAAGGGAGGGCGACATGACCGACAGGATCGCGGCCGCCCCGGCCGAACGCAAGCGTGGCGAGGGCGCCAGGCTCGTCTACGACATCCTGCGCGACGACATCATCGATCTGGTGCTGCCGCCCGGCAGCCCGATCGACGAGATCCAGCTGTCCGAGCGCCTGTCGATGTCGCGCACGCCGATCCGCGAGGCGCTGGTGCGCCTGGCGAGCGAAGGGCTGGTGACGACGCTGCCCAACCGCTCCACGGTGGTGTCGAACATCGATTTCCTCAACCTGCACACCTTTTTCGACGCGATCACGCTGATGTACCGCGTCACCACGAGGCTGGCCGCCGAGTTCCACGTCGCGGCCGACCTCGACATCATCCGAGCCCGGCAGGCCGCCTTCGCGCGGGCCGTCGCGGCGCAGGACGCACTGGCGATGATCGCGACCAATCGCGATTTCCACGCGGCCATCGCCGAGGCCGGGCGAAATCCCTACTATACCGGGCTGTTCTGCCGCCTGCTCGACGAGGGGCGGCGCATCCTGCGGCTCTACTACTCCTCCTTCGAGGATCGCCTGCCGCAGCGCTATGTGGCGGAGCACGAGGAGATGATCGCGGCGATCGCGGCCCGCGACGTCGAGGCCGCCGACCGGCTGGCCAGGGCCCATGCCGACCAGATCGTCCAGCAGATCCAGCAACTGATCGCGCGCGACCGGCGCCAGACGCCGGCGCTGTAGGACACTCTCCCAGACCTCGCCGTCATCTCGGAGCTGTCCGCGACGCCTGGGCTGGCGGGATTCTGCGTCGCAAACTTCTTTGTCGACAAATAAAATACAAAGAGTATTATCTCTGTCGATCAAAGCGGCGAAGGCACGCCGCCAACGAACCAGCCAGCCCGAGGAGCGCGCGATGAAGGCCCAGATCTTTTCCGGCTGCATGCCGGCGCTGATGACCCCCTGCAAGGACGACCGCAGCCCCGATTTCGAAGCGCTGGTGCGCAAGGGCAAGGAGCTGATCGCCGCCGGCATGTCGGCCGTGGTCTATTGCGGCTCGATGGGCGATTGGCCGCTGCTGACCGATGCGCAGCGCATGCAGGGCGTCGAGGCCCTGGTGAAGGCGGGCGTGCCGGTGATCGTCGGCACCGGCGCGGTCAATACCGCCTCCGCCGTCGCCCATGCCGCCCATGCCCAGAAGGTCGGCGCCAAGGGGCTGATGGTGATCCCGCGCGTGCTCTCGCGCGGTTCGGTGGTCGAGGCGCAGCGCCACCACTTCAAGGCGATCCTTTCCGCCGCGCCGGACTTGCCGGCGGTGATCTACAACAGCCCCTATTACGGCTTCGCCACCCGCGCCGACCTGTTCTTCGCGCTGCGGGCCGAGCATCCGAATCTGGTCGGCTTCAAGGAATTCGGCGGCGCTGCCGACATGCGCTACGCCGCGGAAAACATCACCAGCCGCGACGACGACGTCTCGCTGATGATCGGTGTCGACACCTGCGTCTTCCACGGCTTCGTCAATTGCGGCGCGACCGGCGCGATCACCGGCATCGGCTGCGTGCTGCCGAAGGAAGTGCTGCACATGGTCAGCCTGAGCCAGGCCGCGGCGAAGGGCGATGTCGAGGCGCGCCGGCTCGCGCTCGAGCTGGAGGCGGCGCTCGCCGTGCTCTCCTCCTTCGACGAGGGGCCGGAGCTCGTCCTCTATTTCAAGCACATGATGGTGCTGAAGGGCGACGCCGAATATACGCTGCACTTCAACCCGACCGATGTGCTCGGCGAGAGCCAGCGCGGCTATGTCGAGGCGCAGCTCAAGCTGTTCGACGCCTGGTACGCACAGTGGGCGAAGCAGCCCGCCGTGCTGAAGCAGGCCGCTTGAAGCATTTGCTCAGGACAGGCCTTCCCGGAGATGGGAGGGCCTGTTTATTGGGCCATGGGTGTCAAGCTGCCCGACGTGACAAATGTCTCAGTTGGGTCGGTAGCAGTCGCGGGCCTTCTATTCTCTCGGTGCGGCGCCGCCGCTCGGCAATACAGCACGATCGATGAAATCGTACAGGAGTTCCGGCATTCCTCTCGTCGGTTTCAGCATTGGATCATCAGCACGCAGGTCAAGATAGCAGTCGATGGACGCCTTGATGGCATCCGCGACCGACGCGGCCTCGTGCCGGGCAACGGTGGCAGCCATCTTGTCTGATGTGTCTAGGCCTAGGGCCTCCAAACGTCTTACGCCACGCTGGTCCCTGCCGGTTCGGCGATAGAGAAGTGGGCCGAGCACCTGCTCCCTGAAGAAGCCGAGCATGCCTATGGCTTCGTAAAGCTCACCGCGAGCAAGCTTGGTGGCTGCGTAGTGCAGCCAGACCCATGCGCGCGCCTCGAACCATTCGGAGGGCAGGTTCGGCCATGCGACACTGCCGGCTTGCATGCGTTGTTCGATCGCCGCCGGATCGCGGGCAAACAGAACGGTCCGTCGTTCGATCTGGCGATCGAGATCGGAAGCGAGGGTGAATTTGAAGTCGACGTGCAAAAGCGGTGGGCCGTAGAGGCAAATCAGAAGGCGCGGTTCGCCGACATGCTCGCCGGTGAAGGCGCTGAGGAGGCCGCCCAGCGCTTCGGCAAACCGCATGCGCGACGCCATGACGTCGGCATAGCTGTCGTCTTCGACGATGATCACGAAGTCGAGGTCGGACTGTTCGTCGAGCCCTCCGTGAATGTACGAGCCGCCGATCAGAAGCGCGATGAACCGTTCGTCGGAGGCTACCGCATCGCGAGTGCGTACCAGAAATTCTGTGTGAACTTTGGGGAGGGTGCTGGGCATACGATTCTCCTGGCCAGCGCCTCAGAATGCGACAGCCGGGGATGTCAGCGCAAGCTGCCCACTGACAAGCCTGCTACGCCTGCGCGCGTCCGCCGTTAAGCTTCGAGAGCGGCCTTCGAAAATGCCCGTTATGGGTCGTGAGCTGACAGTCGCGTCGGGGCTCTGACTTTCTTGTTTGTCAGGCGACTGCGTCGAGGCCGAGCGCTTCCAGCCGGTCGAGCTGCTCGATCTCGGCGGTGGTCAGGGCGATGCCCTCCGCCAGCGAGCTTTCGCGGGCCTTGAAGCGGCGCTGCGAGGGCAGGCGTGCGCCCTGTCCGGCGATCGCCTCGAACAGGATCTCGGCACGGGCGAAGGGATCGCCGGGACGGCCGGCGGCGAAGCGCTCGGGCGAGAACGCCAGGATCAGCTCGCCATGCTGCGGCGCCAGCGTCGTGGTACCCAAGAAATCGAGCGCGCCCCGGCTGGTCAGGTCGCCGATCATCACCCCGGCCAAGAGTTCGATCATGGTCGAGATCGCCGAGCCCTTGTGCCCGCCAAAGGGCAGCATCGCCCCGGCGAGCGCCGCGGTCGGGTCGGTGGTCGGCTGGCCCGCGGAATCGAGCGCCCAGCCTTCGGGCAGGGGCTTGCCGGCCCGGCGGTACAGCTCGATCTCGCCGCGCGCGGCGACGCTGGTGGCGAAGTCGAAGACGTAAGGGTGCCCACCCTGGCGCGGCCAGCCGAAGGCGAGCGGGTTGGTGCCGAGCAGGGCACTGATTCCACCGGCCGGCGCGACGGTGGCATAGCTCGGGCACATCGCCAGCGCGGCGACGCCCATTTCGGCGAGCGCCTCGACTTCCGGCCAGAGCGCCGAGAAATGGGTGCAGTCATTGATCACCAGCGCGGCCAGGCCGAGCTGCTTGGCTCGCTCGGCGAGGGCGGGGGCTCCCAGCTCGAAGCCGGCGCAGGAGAAGGCGCCGCCGGCCGAAACGCGCAGCACGGCCGAGCCGTCATCGTGCAGGACGGGGTCGGCCTCGGGCGAGACCTTGCCGGCCTTGATGGTGCGCAGGCAGCCCTCGACCCGGAAGACGCCATGCGATTTGCAGCCGTCGCGCTCGCCGGCGGCGATCACGCGGGAAAGCGCCGCGGCATGAAGCGGCGACAATCCGCCCTTGCGGAAGACCGCCTCGATCCGGCGCGTCAGCGCCGCCATGCTGAGGATCGTCGTCTTGCTCATGGCGTTGCCTCGCTCTGCCGTTGCAAATCTGTATACATGCTGTATTCAAAAAGCCGACATGACTTCAAGCAGGCTCTGTACGCCTCAGGAAAGTTCTGAACCATGGCCAGCCACACCTTCTCCTGCATCGACGGCCACACCTGCGGCAATCCGGTCCGCCTGGTCTCGGGCGGCGGCCCGCGCCTGGAAGGCGCGACCATGCTGGAGAAGCGGGCGCATTTCCTGCGCGAGTTCGACTGGGTCCGCACCGGGCTGATGTTCGAGCCGCGCGGCCACGACATGATGTCGGGCTCTATCCTCTATCCGCCGACGCGGCCCGATTGTGACGTCGCCGTGCTGTTCATCGAGACCTCGGGCTGCCTGCCGATGTGCGGCCATGGCACGATCGGCACGATCACCATGGGCATCGAGAACGGGCTGATCACGCCGCGCGAGCCAGGCAGGCTCTCGATCGACGCGCCGGCGGGCAAGGTCGACATCAGCTATCGCCAGGAAGGCCGCTTCGTCGAGGAGGTCCGCCTCACCAATGTCCCGGGCTTCCTCTACGCGGAAGGGCTGACGGCCGAGGTCGAGGGGCTCGGCGAGATCGTCGTCGACGTCGCCTATGGCGGCAATTTCTATGCGATCGTCGAGCCGCAGAAGAACTTCCGCGACATGGCCGATCACAGCGCCGGCGAGCTGGTCGGCTGGTCGCCGAAGCTGCGGGCGGCGCTGAACGCGAAATACGAGTTCGTCCATCCGGAGCATCCGGAGATCCGGGGGCTCTCCCATATCCAGTGGACCGGCAAGGCGACGCAGGACGGCGCCCATGCCCGCAACGCCGTGTTCTACGGCGAGAAGGCGATCGACCGCTCGCCCTGCGGCACCGGCACCTCGGCGCGGATGGCGCAGCTCGCCGCCAAGGGCAAGCTCGCGGTCGGCGACGAGTTCGTCCATGAATCGATCATCGGCTCGCTGTTCAAGGGCCGGGTCGAGGCGGCGACGACGGTCGCGAACCGCGAGGCGATCATCCCCTCGATCGCCGGCTGGGCCCGCATGACCGGCTACAACACCATCTTCATCGACGATCGCGACCCGTTCGCGCACGGCTTCGTGGTGAAGTAGGCGAGGGCTTTCCGGTGCCGAGGCCGATCGCCCGGAGCGCGGCCGCCCGCTTCGAAGGTACGCGAGCTCTGCTGCGCCGCATGATTGCCGAGCCGCTTCCGTCCTGTTAAACGTTTTTCCGTTAAACGTTTAACAGGATGGAAGCGTGGGCGGAAAGCGCATCACGATCAAGGATGTCGCGGCGCGGGCCGGCGTCTCGATCGCCACCGTCTCCAACGTCTTCAGCGGCAGCAAGCCGGTCAATGCCGCGCTCCAGGCGCGCGTCCGCCAGGCGGCGCAGGAGCTGTCCTACCAGGTCGACCGCGCCGCCTCGCGGCTGCGCTCGGGGCAGGCGCGCGTGGTCGGCGTGCTGGTGCCGGATCTCGACGACGCCTTCTTCACCGCGCTGGTCTCGCAGCTCGAGATCAGGGCCGGGGCCGACGGCTACGACATCATCGTCGCCAGCTCGCGCGACGATCCGGCCCTGGAGCGATCGCGGCTGCGCGCGCTGCTGGCCTGGCGCCCGGCGGGGCTGATCGTCGTGCCCTGCAGCGACGCCCTGCCCGCCGGCCTGGACGGCGAGATCGGCCGGCTGCCGCTGGTGCTCGCCGACCGCGTACCGCCGGCGGGCAGCGTCGTCGACACGGTCGCGATCGACAATCGCGAAGCGGGCGAGATCGCCGCCCGCCATCTCGTCGACCGGGGGCATCGCGACATCGTCGTCGCGGCCTCCAGCCTCGCCGTCTCGCCGATCCGGGAGCGCGTCCGCGGCGCCTGCGAGCTGATCCATGCGCGGGGCGGTTGCGCCGCGACCGTGCTGGAGCTCGGCTCGCAGGCCGAGCGCGGCGCCGACGTCTTCCAGCACTGGCTCGAGCGGCATCGGCGGCCGGGCGCCGTCATCGCGCTGACCAACGTCACCACGCTGGCCACGCTCACGGCCCTGGCGCGCCTGCGCATCGACAGCCCCGATCCGGTCTCCGTGGTCGGCTTCGACGACTATCCCTGGATGAGCGCGCGCAGGACCGGCGTCACGGCGATCCGGCAGCCGGTCGCGGAGATCGCGGCCGCGGCCTGGCGGAGGCTGCGCGCGCGCATGGATGGCGACGCCGCGCCGCCGCAACGGCTCGTGCTGCAGACGAGCCTGCAGGTCCGCGATTCCGTGCGCGACATGCCGTCCGCCGGCGGTTCCGATCTCGGGCCCGATCCGCCGGACGCCGCGTCGGCGCTGCCGCCGGCTCGCGCCGTTCACTGATCGGCGACGCTGGGTTGCCGGACGCGCAGCCCGCGTCGAGATCGTCTCGGAGGGAAAGCGTGTCTCAGCGAACGGTACGGACCCAGCCTGCGGAGCGCCTGTCATGAGCGAATACGTCGTCGGCATCGATGTCGGCACCGGCAGCGCCCGCGCCGGCATCTTCACCCGAAGCGGGCGGATGGTCGCGACGGCGAAGCACGACATCGCCCTGTATCGGGACGGGCCCGACATCGCCGAGCAGTCGAGCGACGACATCTGGCGCGCCGTCTGCGCCTGCGTGCGCGAGGCCATGGCCCAGGCCGGGCTGGCGCCGGAGGCGGTGGCCGGGATCGGCTTCGACGCGACCTGTTCGCTGGTGGTGCTGGGCGAGGGCGGGACGCCTCTCCCCGTCGGCCGCCATGGCGACTCCAGCCGCGACGTCATCGTCTGGATGGATCATCGCGCCCTCGACCAGGCCGAGCGGATCAATCGCGGCGGGCATCCGGTGCTCGCCTATGTCGGCGGCACGATCTCGCCCGAGATGGAGACGCCGAAGCTGCTCTGGCTCAAGGAGACTCTGCCGCGGACCTATGCGGCGGCCTGGCAGTTCTTCGATCTGACCGATTTCCTGACCTGGCGCGCCAGCGGCTCGCTGGCGCGGTCGACCTGCACGGTGACCTGCAAATGGACCTATCTCGCGCATGAGGCGCGCTGGGACGGCGGCTATTTCGCCGAGGTCGGGCTCGGCGACCTCGGCGAGGACGGCTTCGCCCGCATCGGCCGGGAGATCGTGCCGGGCGGGACCGCGCTGGGCAGCGGCCTGACGGCGCGGGCCGCCGCCGAGCTCGGCCTGCGGCCGGGAACGGCCGTCGCGGCGGGGCTGATCGACGCCCATGCCGGCGGCGTCGGCTCGATCGGCGTCGTCTCGCCCCATGGCACGGCGCTGACGCGGATGGCCTATGTCTTCGGGACCTCGGCCTGTACCCTGACGAGCAGCCGCGAGCCGCGCTTCATTCCCGGACTCTGGGGCCCGTATTTCTCCGCCATGGCCCCGGGCTTCTGGCTGAACGAAGGCGGCCAGTCGGGTGCCGGCGCCGCGATCGAGCAACTGATCGCCTTCCATCCGGCGGCGGCGGAAGCCGGGTCGCTGGCGGCGGCCGCGGACCTCTCGACGCCGGCCTGGCTGGCCGCGCAGGCGCTGGCGCGGGCCGGCGACGCATCCGATGCGGTGCGTCTGGCCGGAGGACTCGTCGTCGTGCCCGATTTCCTCGGCAACCGTTCGCCGCAGGCCGACCCGCAGGCGCGCGGCCTGATCGCCGGGCTCGGCATGGAGCGCGATCTTGTGCATCTGGTCTCGCTCTACGTCGCCGGCCTGACGGGGATCGGCTACGGGCTGCGGCAGATTCTCGAGGCGAGCCGCGCCGCGGGCGCCGCGATCGAAGCCATCGTTCTCAGCGGCGGCGCCGGGCGCGATCCGCTGATCCGGCAGATGCTGGCCGATTGTACCGGGCTGCCGGTGCTCGTCCCCGACGGCGTCGACCCGGTCCTCCTCGGCTCGGCGATGCTCGGCGCGACGGCGGCCGGCCTGTTCGCGTCACTGGAGGAGGCCATGTCGCGCATGGCGCCCGGGGCCGGCGCCTGCCTGCCCGCGGGCGGGGACGTCGCCAGCCTGCACGAGCGGCGCTTCGCCGCCTTCGGCCGGCTTCAGCAGGCGGCGCGAGCCGCGCGCGAGCTCATGCGGGCGCCGCAGGACGACCAGGCGAGGGAGACGAGGTGATGCAGGAACTGAGCGGAAAAGTCGCCGCGATCACCGGGGCCGCTTCGGGGATCGGGCTCGCCTGCGCGAAGCGGCTGGTCGCCGCCGGAGCGCGCGTCGTCCTGATCGACCGCGACGGCGAAGCGCTCGCTCGCGCCTGCCAGGCGCTCGGCGCGCCGGCATCGCCGCTGGTCGTCGACCTGGCCGAGCCCGCATCGGTCGCCGGAATGATGCCGCGCATCCTCGCCGAGACGGGGCAGCTCGACATCTTCCACGCCAATGCCGGCTCCTATGTCGGCGGGCCTGTCGCGGACGGCGATCCGGACGCCTGGGACCGCATGCTCACTCTGAACGTCAACGCGGTGTTCCGCAGCGTCCGCGCGGTGCTGCCGCACATGATCGGGCGCAGGACCGGCGACATCCTGGTGACCAGCTCGGTCGCCGGCGTCGAGGCGGTGGTGTGGGAGCCCGTCTACACCGCCTCGAAGCACGCGGTACAGGCCTTCGTCCATACGGTCCGGCGCCAGGTCATCCCGCATGGGCTGCGTGTCGGGGCGGTCCTGCCCGGCCCGGTGGCGACCGCGCTGATCGCCGACTGGCCGCCCGAGAAGCTAGCGGCCGAGCGTGCCCGCGGCGGCCTGCTCGAGGCCGAGGAGGTGGCGGAGGCCGTTCACTTCATGCTGACGCGGCCCCGGACCGTCACCATCAGGGACCTCGTGATCCTGCCCCAAAGCACGGATCTCTAGGTAAAGGCGAGTGGCGTCGGAGCTGCGGCCCCGAGGGTGGGTGTCGCATCTCGGGGCAATCCGGTGCTCAGGCACGGAGCCGGATGGCGATCGGCGCCCGACGGAAGGCTGCGCGACCCGGAATCGGGACGGCGTTGCGCCAGCCTTAGGCAGAATTGTCCCCTGCGAATTAACCTTTCTTAAAGACCGTGATGGCGCCCGCGCATGCCGGACCGTATTGTCGGCGGGCAAATCACCGGGATGGTCGCCTCGCGCGCCGTTCCGCCCGTTGGTTCCTTCGACGCCGGGTCCGCTGCCTTCATGTCCGTGCTCTCCGACGACCTGCCGCTCGACCCGACGCTCGCCGAGGACGTCAAGGACGCCCGCCGCGTCGCCTATTGCTATGTCGAGGACGCCTTCGCCGAAGCGCGCCAGGACGGGCTCGATTCCGACGCGCTCGCCCACGCGGCCCTGTTCGCGGCGATGCGCACGCTGGTCGAGACCTATGGCGAGGAGGCGACCGCCGTCTTCGCCGAAGCGCTGCCGGAGAAGATTCGCTGCGGCAACTTCACCATCGGCACGCGGCACTGAGCCTACTGCGCTCGCGCACTCGTAGAAAATCGACCGTCATTCCGGCGCTCCGCTTCGCTATGGCCGGAATGACGACGTGGTTCAGGACGCAGCCGGGGTGGCTTGACTTGCCTCCCGCGCGCTCTGCGCCCGGCCCAGCAGCAGCTCGCGCTCACGCCGGTTCCTGGTCATGGCGGCGGCGCGGCTGAACTCGGCCTCCGCCTCGCCATGGCGACCGAGCTTGACCAGCAGGTCGGCCCGCACGCTCGGCAGAAGATGGTAGTTCTTTAGCGCAGGAGCGCCGGCGAGCGCGTCGACCAGCGCGAGCCCCGCCGCCGGCCCATCCGCCATCGCGACCGCGACCGCGCGGTTGAGCTCGATCACGGGCGAGGGCGTCAGCGCGCCGAGCGCACCGTAGAGCGCCGCGATCCGGCGCCAGTCGGTCTCATCGGCGGTGCGGGCCCGCGCATGGCAGGCGGCGAGCTCGGCCTGCAGCACGTAAGGCCCGGGCGCAGCCGACAGGCTCCGCGCGGTCGCCAGCGCCCCGAGGCCGTGATTGATCAGCAGCCGGTCCCAGCGCGCCCGGTTCTGGTCGAGCAGCAGGACCGGCTCGCCATCGGCGCCAATGCGGGCGCGCAGGCGCGAGGCCTGGAGCTCCATCAACGCGACGAGGCCGTGCACCTCCGGCTCCAGCGGCGCGAGGCCGGCGAGGACGCGCCCGAGCCGCATCGCCTCCTGGCACAGGGCCGGGCGCACCCAGTCCTCGCCGGCGGTCGCGGCATAGCCCTCGTTGAAGATCAGGTAGACCACCTCGAGCACGGAGGCGAGCCGGTTCGCCAGCTCGGGCCCGTGCGGCACCTCATAGGGCACCCCGGCCTCGGCCAGCGCCTTCTTCGCCCTGACGAGACGTTGCGCCATGGTCGGCTCCGGCACCAGGAAGGCGCGGGCGATCTCCTCGGTGGTGAGCCCGCCGATCAGGCGCAAGGTCAGCGCCAGTCGCGCCTCGACCGCGAGCACCGGGTGGCAGGCGGTGAAGATCAGCCTGAGCAGGTCGTCGCCGAGCTCGTCGTCGAGCGCCTGCTCGATCTGCGCGACCGGATCGTCCTCCTCGTCTAGGTCGCGGCCGATCTCCTCATGCTTGCGTTTCAGCATCCTGTCGCGCCGAAGGCCGTCGAGGGCGCGGTGCTTGGCGGCTTGCATCAGCCAGGCGCCGGGATTGCGCGGCACGCCCTCGTCCGGCCATTGCTGGAGCGCGGCGACGAGCGCGTCCTGCGCCAGTTCCTCTGCCCGGCCGACATCGCGGGTGAGGCGGGCGAGGCCCGCGATCAGCTTCGGAGACTCGATCCGGAAGACCGCCTCGATGGCGCGGTGTGCATCGCTTGCCGTCATCGGCTGCGATACACACCATCAGCAGGCGGGTCTGGCAAGCGGTGCAGGCGCTGCTGCAGGCTGTGAGCCCGAGTTCAGAGCCGACCGATTGGGTCTTGAACGAGACGGAAGTCTCCCTCCGCGCCGTTCCGGACAGCCGCGAAAGCGGCGCAGATCCGGAAGCCATCGTAGGGCGCTGCGTTCCACGATGGATTCCGGCGCTCCGCTTCGCTGCGGCCGGACTGACGAGGAGACAGATGACTCCGAGCTCACGACCCTGGGGAAGGGCCGTGCGCGATGGCTCAGCCCTTGTCGCCGATCTCGCTCTTGAGGCGGTCCCAGGTCGCCTCGACCTCGGGCGTGACGATCTCGCCGAAATCGGCGAGGTCGTAGAGCGGGCGGATCTCGATCTCGGACGGGCCGGGCATCGGATTGGGGCAGCGCTTGACCCATGCGATCGCCTCGTCGAGCGACTTGCACTCCCAGAGCCAGTAGCCCGCGACGAGCTCCTTGGTCTCGGCGAAGGGGCCGTCGACGACGGAGCGCCTGGCGCCGTCGAACTGGACGCGCACGCCCTTCGCGCTCGGCTGGAGGCCGTCGCCGCCCTTCATGATGCCGGCTTTCACCAGCTCCTCGTTATAGGCCATCATCGCTTCGAGCAGTTCCTGGCTCGGCGGCGCGCCGGCCTCGCTGTCCTTGGTCGCCTTGACCAGAATCATGAAACGCATGGTCTTCTCCCTGGGATGGCGGACCGGCCTCGCCGGTCCGGATTGCGGGGATTGTGGACTGTTCGCAGCTCAGCCGCTGAGCTTCGCCGTCTCGGCGCGCAGGCGCTCCTCCTGCTCGCGCAGCTCCGGCGTCAGCGCCGCGCCGAAATCCTCCATCTCGAAGATCGGACGCAGCTCGATCTCGGTGCCGCCGTCGAAGGGGGCGCGCTTCAGCCATTCGACCGCCTCGTCGAAGGAGCGCACCTGCCAGATCCAGAAGCCGGCCAGCAGCTCCTTGGTCTCGGCGAAGGGGCCGTCGGTGATCGTCCGCTGCGTCCCCGAAAAGCGCATGCGCAGCCCCTTCGAGCTCGGATGCAGCCCTTCGCCGGCGAGCATCACTCCGGCCTTCACCAGCTCCTCGTTGTAGGCGCCCATCTTGGTGAGGATGTCCTCGCTCGGCATCACGCCGGCTTCGCTGTCCTTGTCGGCCTTGACCAGAACCATCACACGCATCGGTCTTCTCCCGTCGGGTTGGTTTCGCTTCGCTACGGGGCGGGAGAAATCCCGCCCTCCGTCATCACGTCGATCGAGGCGCGCCCTGATCGACAGGCTCCGGAAAAATTCTTCAGCCCTCGGCCGCAAATATCTCGCGGCGCGCGATTTCCGCCGCGCTCGGCTCCGCCATGGCGAAGGAGCCGGTGGTGATCTCGCCCTCGCGGCGATAGGTCGCCATGATCACGCCGGTGCTCGAGACTCCGCTCTCGACGAGCCTGAAGGCGGCAGGAATGGTGCCCGGGCCGAACAGGCGCTTGCCCTCGCCGAGCACGAGCGGGAAGGTCAGCAGCGTGACCTCGTCGATCAGGTCCTTCGCCAGCAGCGCCTGGATCAATTCGCCCGAGCCCTGCAGCAGGAGCTTCGGCCCGTCCTGGCGCTTGAGGGCCGCGACCTCGGCGGCGACGTCGCCGCGCAGCGCGACCGAATTCTGCCAGGTCAGCGTCTGCGGCTCCGAGGTCGCGACATATTTGATCGCGGCGTTGAACTTGACCGCGATCGGATCGTCGCCGGCATAGGGCCAATGCGCCGCGAAGATGTCGTAGGTCCTGCGCCCGAGCAGCAGGGAGAAGTCCTCGGCAAAAGCCTTGTCCATGACCTTGCCCATCGGCTCGTCCCAGTAGTGGAAGGTCCAGCCGCCATGGCTGAACCCGCCCCTGCTGTCCTCCTGCGGGCCGCCCGGCGCCTGCATGACGCCGTCGAGTGACACGAAGGTGGCGGCAACGACTTGTCTCATCATGGTTCTCCCGGTCGAAGGAGCCTGTCGGCTCGTGAAGCCCGGAGCTCCGCGCGGCCAGGAATTCGCCCGTTCCGCTGCTCCTTGCCTCCACGTCGAATGGGCAGAGCCGGGATCGACAGCACCCGGAAAAAAAATCCGGCGGCAGGACGAGGCACCCGAATCCTGGCTCGCCTGGCGGCATCGGTTGAGCCCCGGCCCGAAGCGCCCTAACTATCGGGGCGAACGGCGCCCGCGCCGAAACAGCCTTCGCCGAAAGAGCCTCGCCATGCCGGCAACCAGACTGGTCGACCGCGGCGTCATCCGCGTCAGCGGCGACGACGCCCGCGATTTCCTCGACAATATCGTCACCAATGCGATGGAGACCGTCACGCCCGGGCGTGCCGGCTATGGCGGGCTGCTGACACCGCAGGGCAAGATCATCGGCGATTTTCTGATCGTCGCTATCCCCGACGACGAGGGCGGCGGCTTCCTGCTCGACGCGCCGCTGCTCCAGATCCCCGACCTGATGAAGAAGCTGAAGCTCTACAGATTGCGCGCCAGGGTCGCGCTGGACGATCTCAGCGAGAGCACGGCGGTGATCGCCGCGACCGATGGCGGCGCGCTGCCGGCGGATGTGGGGCTGGCCTATGACGATCCGCGCCTGCCGGAGCTCGGCGAACGCGCGATCGTCGACCGCGACGGCGCCGACGAGCTCGCCGACGCAGCGATGGCGGATTACCACGCCCGCCGGATCGCCCTCGGCATTCCCGATGGCGGGCGCGACTTCCTCTATGGCGACGCCTTCCCGCACGAGGCGCTGTTCGACCAGCTCGGCGGCGTCTCCTTCAGCAAGGGCTGCTATATCGGCCAGGAGGTCGTCTCGCGCATGCAGCATCGCGGCACCGCCCGCTCGCGCGTCGTGCCGGTCCTGTTCAGCGACGGCGTCAATCCGGAGGACGGGGTCGAGGCCAGCGCCGGCGGCAAGCCGATCGGCCGCGTCGGCTCCTGCGCCGATGGCCGCGGCCTCGCTTTGCTCCGGCTCGACCGGGTGGCGGACGCGCTCGCCGCGGGCCAGGTGCTCGACGCCGGCGGCCTGGCCTTCGCCCTGGCGCCGAAGCCGCCCTTCATCCGCTTCCCCTATCCGGGAGAGCCGGAATTCGGAGCGGCGGCATGAGCATGCAGACGGGCGGGCGCGAGGCGGTCGAGGGGCCGGACGGCAAATATCGCTGCATCTGGCCGGGGAGCGACCCGCTCTACCTTGCCTATCACGACAGCGAATGGGGCGTGCCGGAATACGATTCCCGCGCGCTCTGGGAAAAGCTGATGCTCGACGGCTTCCAGGCCGGCCTGTCCTGGATCACCATCCTGAGGAAGCGCGACGCCTTCCGCACCGGCTTCGCCGGTTTCGAGCCGGAACAGGTCGCCCGCTTCGGCGAAGCCGATGTCCAGCGGCTGCTGGCCGATGCCGGCATCGTCCGTCATCGCGGCAAGATCGAGGGCACGATCCGCAACGCGCAGGCCTATCTCAGGCTCAGCGAGAAGGGGCCCTTCAGCGACTTCCTCTGGAAGCATCTCGACGGGCGTGCGGTCCAGAACGCCTTCCGCACGCATGAGGAGGTGCCGGCCGAGACCGCCGTGTCGCGGGCGATTTCGAAGGAGCTCAAGGCGGCCGGCTTCACCTTCTGCGGCCCGACCATCGTCTATGCGGTGATGCAGGCCTGCGGCATGGTCAACGACCACCTGACCGGCTGCTTCCGCTGGCGGGAATGCGCGGCGCTCGCCCGCGACACCCGCCCCGCCGCCTGATGGCGGAGAAGCCCTGATGGCGAAGCCTCCGGCCCCGCCGCGCGCCTGGCAGCGCATGCTGTCGGGCCGCCGGCTCGACCTGCTCGACCCATCGCCGCTCGATGTCGAGATCGAGGACATCGCCCATGGCCTCGCCCGCGTCGCCCGCTGGAACGGCCAGACTCGTGGGGTGCATTCCTTCTCGGTGGCGCAACATTGCCTACTGGTCGAGGCCATCGCGGGCCATCTCAACCCGGACTGGCCGCGCGGCTGGCGCCTGATGGCGCTCCTGCACGATGCGCCGGAATACGTGATCGGCGACATGATCTCGCCGTTCAAGGCGGTGATGGGCGACGCCTACAAGGGCGTCGAGCTGCGCCTGCTCGCGGCGATCCATCTGCGCTTCGGGCTGCCGGCGGCGACGCCGGCGATCGTGAAGCGCAGGACCAAGGACGCCGACAAGATCGCCGCCTTCCTCGAGGCGACGGAGCTCGCCGGCTTTGAGCGCGCGGAGGCGCTGCGCTTCTTCGGCCGGCCGCAGGCCCTGCCGCGCGAGATCCTGGCGCTGCTCGAGCCGCAGGCGACGGAAGCGGCGCAGGGAGCGTTCCTGGCGCGCTTTGGCGAACTAACAGGATGAGGTGCAGGATCCCCTCTTCCGGATGAGAGGGGTAGGGTGAGGGGCTGCCGCTGACCGCTAGGGCGACCCTCCGAGCGGCTGCGCCTTCCGTGGCTGGGGCAGGCCCTCATCCCTGCCGTTCTCCCCCATGGGAGAAGGGGGGCCCCGCGGCTTTATCGTCGCCGGTAGCGTCCGGCCTCAATAGCAGGAAACAAACTCCCGATAGACCCAGCCCACCACATGGTTGCGGCCGCGCGGGCTGATCAGCGCCCAGGCCCGGCCGCGCTCGTCCGAGCCGGTGTTGATCACCCGGATCCCGGCGCCGTTGCTGACGCGGCCGATGATCTCGCCGTTCGGAGTCTCGCGGATGTTGAGCGGGGTGCCGGTCGGATCGGTGACGGCGCAGCGGTTCTGGGCGAGCGCCGGCGCCGCCGTCAGGCAGCCGGCGAGGATTGCGGCGTACAGGCCGAGGCGGCTGGCGGTCATGAGCGCATCTCCGATCGTCGACCGGCGCGCCCCGCGCCGTCACATGGCGGTGCCATGTCCGGTCCAGAGCGGTTTTCGCTCGCGCGGTTGTTGCCGCACTGCAACAGTGATTCAGGATCGCCAGAAGCTCAGGCTCGACTTTGATCTCGATCAAAGCGGGCAACACTGCGGCAATGCTGTGTCGGAAACGCGCCGCCCCGGGGCGGCTCCCTCCGCAGGACCCCTCCGATGATGCACCGCCTCCTCCCCCTCACCGCCGCGCTCCTGAGCACGACGGTGCTCAGCGCCGCCGCTGCCGACCTGCCCTCGCGCAAGGCGCCCACCTTCACGACAGTCGAGACCTGGAGCCCGTGGATGATCCGCGGCCGCGCCCTCGTCGTGGTTCCGCAGGAATCGGCCAGCCTGCGCGTCGGCGGCGTGCCGGTGCCCGGCGCCGATGTCGACATCTCGAACTCGGTCGTGCCCGAGCTCGACATCAGCTATTTCTTCACCAAGAACATCGCCGTCGAGCTCATTCTCGGCGTGACCCCGCATAATGTGAAGGGCGCCGGCGTCCTCGCCGGGGCGAAGATCGGTTCGGCCTGGCTGCTGCCGCCGACGCTGACCCTGCAGTACCACTTCGACCCGATCGGCGCCTTCAAGCCCTATATCGGCGCCGGCGTGAACTACACCGTCTTCTTCGACGAGAAGGCCAAGGGCGGCTTCACCAGCTTCGACCTGAAGAACACATTCGGCCTCGCCTTGCAGGCCGGTGTCGACATCATGCTGGACAAGCACTGGGGCATCAACTTCGACGTGAAGAAGATCTTCCTCGAGCCCAAGGTGAAGGTGAATGGCGGCGCCGTCGCCGGCAAGGTCAAGATCGACCCCTGGCTCTTCGGCACCGGCGTCACCTACAAGTTCTGAGCCGGAGCCGCGGCCGCCTCGCCGGGCGAGGCGCCGCGAATCGGGACATCCTGTCGAGCCGCCGACGCGAGTCGGCGGCTTGATTGTTTCTATCCTGGAACAAGTCCTCGATCATTCCGCCGCTTCCGGTGAAAATCGCGAACCGGCATAGTGTCTCCACGTCCTGAAGCCGCACGGAGGAGACCGCCATGTCCAGCCTGAGCCTGCCAGCCGGCGTCGAGATCAAGGGTACGCTCGCCGAGCGCCATGACGAGGTGCTGAGCCATGACGCGCTCGCCTTCGTCGCCGATCTGCAGCGGCGCTTCAACGAGACGAGGAAGCGCCTGCTCGCCCTGCGCAAGGAGCGCCAGAAGCGCTTTGACGCCGGCGAGACGCCCGACTTCCTGGCCGAGACCCGGCATATCCGCGAGGGCGACTGGAAGGTGGCGCCGATCCCGGCCGATCTCCAGGACCGGCGCGTCGAGATCACCGGCCCGGTCGACCGCAAGATGATCGTCAACGCGCTGAACTCCGGCGCCAAGGTCTTCATGGCCGATTTCGAGGACGCCTCCTCGCCGGTCTGGGCCAATATGGTCGAGGGTCAGATCAACCTGAAAGACCGCTGGGCCGGCCGGATCGACTTCACCGATCCGGTCTCCGGCAAGGACTACAGGCTCAAGGACAAGCCGGCGGTCCTGATCGTCCGCCCGCGCGGCTGGCACCTGCCGGAGCGGCACATCCTGATCGACGGCGAGGAGGCCTCGGGCTCCCTGGTCGATTTCGGCCTCTATCTCTTCCACAACGCCAGGGCGGGGCTGGCGCAGGGCTCGGGCCCGTATTTCTACCTGCCCAAGCTCGAGAGCCATCTCGAGGCGCGGCTCTGGAACGACGTCTTCGTCGCCGCGCAGGGCGCGCTCGGCCTCAAGGCCGGCACCATCAAGGCGACGGTGCTGATCGAGACCCTGCCGGCCGCCTTCGAGATGGACGAGATCCTCTACGAGCTGCGCGAGCACATCGCCGGGCTGAACTGCGGCCGCTGGGACTACATCTTCTCCTTCATCAAGAAGCTCGCCCGCAACAAGGCCTTCGTCCTGCCCGACCGCTCGCAGGTGGTGATGACCAAGGCCTTCCTGCGCGCCTATTCGCTGCTGCTGATCAAGACCTGCCATCGCCGCGGCGCCTTCGCCATGGGCGGCATGGCGGCGCAGATCCCGGTCAAGAACAATCCCGAGGCCAATGCCGCCGCCTTCGCCAAGGTCAAGGCCGACAAGGAGCGCGAGGCCGGCGACGGCCATGACGGCACCTGGGTCGCCCATCCCGACCTCGTCCCCGTCGCGATGGAGGTGTTCGACCGGCTGATGCCGCAGCAAAACCAGCTCGGCAAGCTGCGCGAGGATGTTTCGGTCGGGCGCGAGGACCTGCTGGAAGTCCATCAGGGCACCCGCACCGAGGCCGGCTTCCGCGAGAACATCCGCGTCGGCGTGCAGTATCTCGAAGCCTGGCTGCGCGGCCGCGGCGCGGTGCCGATCTACAACATGATGGAGGACGCCGCGACCGCCGAGATCAGCCGCGCCCAGATCTGGCAGTTCGTCCAGTACGGCGTCGCGCTCGAAGGCGGCATCAAGGCCGACGCCGAGCTGTTCAAGCGCTGCCTGCCGGAGGAGATGGCGCGGGTGCGCGGCGAGCTCGGCGCCGAGGCCTACGACAAGGGCCGCTTCCCCGAGGCGATCGAGCTGTTCTCGAAGCTGTCGCTGGCGCCGGAATTCGAGGAGTTCCTGACCGTGCCGGCTTATGGGAAGCTGGGGTGATCGACAGAAGCGGGCGCCGGCACGAGGCCGGCGTCCGGGTTCAGTCGATACCGATAAAGACATGCTCCGGCCAGCGATGATCGCTGAGCCATATTTTGATGGCCGTCGTTGTTGACGGGACGTCTTGGCGATGGACGAGTTCCTCGTCGACCGTGTCGATGATCAGGGCATGGGCAGGGGTCTCGATCGTGCCTGCAAAGGCCACCGGCCAACCGGGATCGACGTCTTTGGCCGCACCGATATGAAGCTGCGTCGGCCCGTCGATCTCGGGGAACAGCCCGACGATGAGACAGCTGGGCGAGGCGGCCACCAGGCTGACCTTGGGTTCGAAGCTCTTCGACGGAACATCGAAATCCCCGCTGCCGTGCACGAACACGATCGAGTTGACCGGTCGAATCTCGACAATTCGCTGCATCATTTTCTTCCCCTGAAGCGACGCACAAAGCCGCCTTGCTTCAAACTACATGACAAGCAGTGAGGATATAGCCGTTGGGTCGCTCCGGATCGGCCGAATGCGCTCGGCAACTGATGATCCGGTATAAAATTACCACTAGCGGTTCCAGGTTCGGTCGTTCCACAGGTATGGCAGCCGAAACGCGACCCGATTCTATTTATTTCATCTCGCTCAGAAGGGGTGAAACGTTGATACGAGTTACGAGCCGGGATGGAGTCCGCAGAGAACGCCCCCGGTCCAATCCCCATCGCTTGCAGCTCACGCAGCCGCGCCTCGGCTTGCCTGACTGCAGCCTGGTTCGTAGCGATTGCACCTTCGATTCCCTCAGAAATGCTGGCAGGGGGCTTCCAGCGAGCATCGATCTCCTGCACCTGACGGATGGCCGCCTGGGCCTGCAGCTCGGACGCGACGAGTCGGGCCTGCTGGGCAGGCGTCGCATTGGGCCAGGCACCGGCGCTTCCGCGTGGCCGACCCGTGGCCCAGTCCAGCGACGTGTCATCCAGGCTATCCAGTGCTCCTTCGAAATCGGAGGACAGATCGTCTCCGCCATCCCCACCGCTCGTCCACTGCCCACCATCAGGGCTGCCGGCGGGGACACGCGGCTGGTCGGGATTGTATTTGGACGCGATCGGTCGCCAGGGTCGGCTGACGAGCAGATCGCGTCGCAACTCCAGCAGCGTCATGGCAATCCGCTCGACGCCGAGCCGCATGTCGAACAACGCACTCGCGAAACCGGCTTGCGCCATGACGATTCCCTTTTCCCGACGCGTATGATCGGGCCTGCCAGAGCACGGGGATCAATTCACCATCCGTCCCCGCAGAGACTTCTCCTTTGCTCTCGGACCTTTGAAATTCGCCGCGGCACCGCCATTTCCCTTCTCTCCATCGGAGCAAGACCATGCGGCTCGCGTTCCTGTCCGCCCTCGCGCTCGGCCTGCTCGCGACGAGCGCGCTGCTCGCCGAGCCGCTGAAGCCCGAGCGCAGGATCGAGACCGCCTCCGACTTCGCCGGCAAGAAGCGCAAGGCCGCCAGGGATATCAGCGGCATCGCCTGCCTTCCGCCGGCCGGCGCCGAATGGCGCTGCCTCGTCGTCAACGACGAGAGCCGGGCGGCCCAGTTCGCGACGCTGGCGCAGGGGACGATCAGCCCCGGACGCAGCCTGCCGCTGATCGGGGAGGGCGCGCCGGCCGGCGCGCGCGGGCGCCAGCCGACGGTCGGCTGCCCCAGGCAGGGCAGCTTCGGCGAGTTCGACGGCGAGGGCGTCGCCTTCGCCGATCGCCAATTCTATGTCGTCGGCTCGCATGGCTGCTCGCGCCATAGCGGCGAATATCGCCCGTCCTCCTTCCTGCTGGCCCGGATCGCAGCCGGCACCGGCGAGGCCGGCGCTCCCGAACTGAGCTGGCGCGTCGCCGATCTGCTCGCCGCAGCGGGCGAGGTCGCGCCCTATCTCGGCAAGACGCTCGACGAGACGGGCAACGGGCTCAACATCGAGGGGCTCGCTGTGGTCGGCGACCGGCTCTGGCTCGGCCTGCGCGCGCCCTCGCTCGCCGGCCGCGCCTTCCTGGTCGGCGGCAGCGTCGCCGAATTGTTCAAGCCGGGCAGCGAGCCGGCGGCGGGTAAGCCGCAACTCCTCGCCTTCGCAGCCGGGGCGCAGCGCGGCGTGCGCGACCTCGCTGCGCTCGCCGATGGCCGGCTCCTCGTCCTCGTCGGCCCGGCGCAGGAGCAGGACGTGCCCTATGCGGTCCTGCTGCTCGATCCGGCCGATCCGGCCTCCGTCCGCGAACTCGGCGAACTGCCGCCGCGCAAGCCCGCAAAGGCCGAGGCGCTCACCGTTCTGGCGCAGAAGCGTGACGAATTGCGCGTGCTCGTCGGCTATGACGGGGTGAGGAACGGCGGGTTCGAGGAATACCGGCTGAGGCTGCGCTGAGGCGGGGCCGCCGGCCTTCACCGCCATTCCCCGACATGCGATGGCAAGGACCATGGACTTCCTCGACCGCCTCGATTCTCTCGTCTCCCGCTATCTCGCCGAGGTCGCCGGCCCGCGCGAGCGCCTGGCGCTGCTGCGCTGGCAGATCGCCGAACGCCATGCGCTCGAGGCACGCGAGACCCTGCCGGGCCATGTCACTACCAGCGCCCTCGTGCTGTCGCCCGACTATGCCAGGGTGCTGCTGATCGACCATGTCGTGATCGGCCGCTGGCTCCAGCCCGGCGGGCATTACGAGCCGGCCGCCTGCTTCCACGAATCGGCGGCGCGCGAAGCCGTCGAGGAGACCGGCGTCTCCGGGCTGGGGCTGCATCTCTGGCATGGCGGCGCCGATACACCCTTCGCCATCGACAGCCACGAGGTCCCCGGCAATCCGCGCCGGGGCGAGCCGCCGCACATCCATCACGACCTGCAATATCTCTTCATCGCCGATCCGGCCTTGCCCCTCGTCGCACAGGAGGAGGAGGTGCATGCCGCCGCCTGGAAGCCCGTCGCAGAGCTGGCCGGGATCGCGCCCATCGCCTTTGCGCGGCTGCGCGCCCTGGGCTCCCAAGACTGAACGGGCCGCTGTTGCTCGCCCGCAACAATGTAACAATATGATCCTGCGGCCGGCGGCCTCGTATTGCGACTAATTCGCATTTGCGTAAGGTGCAGCCACCAACAGGATCGCCAGCCTTGCTGAAGCCCGCCGCCTTCGCTCTCGCCGTCTCAAGCCTGCTCACGCCCGGCTTCGCCGCGGACCTTCCCGCGCGCAAGGGCGTCCCGGCCGTGCCGCCGGTGCTCTCGGCCTGCACCGAGAGCGAGGGCATCCCGACCGACGCGTTCGGCTTCACCACCGGCTCGGACGTCGCCGAGGTCGGTTCCCTCGGCGCGAGCCTGACCTATGGCGGCGGCTTCGGCATCCGCGATGGCCGCCAGGCCGCGCATGGGCTGCAGCTCCAGGGCTCCTACGGCCTCTTCCCCTGCTTCGAGATCGGCCCTTACCTGCTCGGCGGTTTCAGCGACGCCAGCGTCGCCGGCGCCAAGGCGGACAGCCGCAGTGCCGGCGCCGGCGTCGAGATGAAGTACCGCCTGCTCGGCCGCGACCTGCACGGCATCGGCCTGACCGTCGTGGTCGATCCCAGCTTCAACCGCCTCGACCCGACCGGCGCCGGCAACTTCACGGCCTACAACACCGGCATCCGGCTCTTCGCGGACAGGACGCTCGTCCCCGGCAAGCTCTACGCCGCGCTCAATCTCTCGCATGACCTGACCTGGACCGGGCCCAGCCCCAATCTGCGCTCCTCGACCTTCACGGTCGGCGGCTCGGTCGCCTGGCAGGTGCTCGACGGGCTCTATCTCAGCGGCGAGGTGCGCCATCAGCGCCGCCACGACGCTCTCGGCTTCGGCAAGGAGGCCGGCTACGCCACCTTCGCCGGGCCCGGCGTCTTCTGGCAGGCGACCAAGCAGTTCGCCATCTCGGCGGCCTATAATGTTCAGATCGCAGGCAAGGCCAAGGGCGTTCCGGGCGATCTCGACGTCACCAGTTTCAGCCAGCATCTGGTGAAGGTGAAGGCGGCCTACAGTTTCTGAGAACCGCCCGGAACGCGCGATCGACGCGCACGACCTGCCGATCGACGCGCTCGATACCGAGGAGGCGATGGGCCTGCTGCACCATCACCTCGATCAGGCGGCCGAACGCGCGCCGACCGCCCGAGCCGAGCCGCGCGGGTGCGACGTCATTGCGGCTTCGCTGCCCAAGTGCAGGCGCCCGGCCCTGCCGCCGAGGCCGGCGGGACGTGGGAACTCAAGGCGTCGAGTCGTCGCGAGCGCTGGCCGGCGGGCGAGATGAGGAGCATCGCTCCGCCGAATTGACCCCGCCGGATTTCGGCCTTACCCGTCTTCGCGACGGTTCCCTCACGGGATCAAAAGGGAACGCAGTGCGGGTGGCCTGGCCGCCTCATGCTGCGGCTGCCCCCGCAACTGTAAGCGGCGAGCCTTTCGCCATGCGCCACTGGGGCCTCGGACCTGGGAAGGCGGCGAAAGGCGGCGACCCGCGAGCCAGGAGACCTGCCGTCAGCCGTGGTCACACGCGAACACATCGGCCGGGGTGCGCTGATGGGTGATGGACCTTTGCGCGCCCGGCTGCGGGAGCGCAGCGGAGCATCTCGTTCGCGGTGACGTGCCACTGACGTCACCCGCCGAGGTTTCCCGTGATTCGCTTGCCAAAACCCGCCAGGAGCGGGCGTCCGCCCTTCGCTCTTTCCCTGCTCGCCGCCTCGGCCATGCTGAGGCCGCTTCCGGCGCCGGCACAATCCGGCGAGCAGCCGATCGCCCTCGACGAGGTGGTCGTCAGCCCGACCGGCGTGCCGACGCCGACCCGGGAGATCGCCAGCTCGGTCACCGTCGTCACGGCCGAGGAGATCGAGCGCCAGCAGCACCGGACCCTGCCGCAGGCGCTCGCCGCCGTGCCCGGCCTCAACCTCGTCCAGACCGGCGGGCCGGGCGGGCAGAGCTCGGTCTTCATGCGCGGCACCAATGCGAACCACGTCAAGGTGCTGGTCGACGGCATCGATGTGAGCGACCCCTCGGCGCCGAACCGCGCCTTCGATTTCGGCCAGATGCTGACCAGCGACATCGAGCGGATCGAGGTGCTGCGCGGCCCGCAGAGCGGCCTCTACGGCGCCAATGCGCTCGGCGGCGTCATCGCGATCACGACGAGGCGCGGCGAGGGACCGCCGAAGCTGGCGGCCTCGGTCGAGGCCGGCTCCTACGGCAGCTTCAACCAGAGCCTCGGCCTCAGCGGCGGCAATGATCGCTTCGACTACGCTTTCGGCGTCAGCCGTTTCCGCTCGGATTCGAGCCCGGTCACGCCGGCGCGGCTGGTTCCCGCCGGCCGGCGGCGCAATCCGGACGGTTACGACAACTGGAGCTATTCCGCCCGTCTCGGCGCCAGTCTGACAGACACGCTGAGCGCCAGCTGGGTCGGCCGCTACAGCGACGGGCACTTGCTGTTCACCGGCGATTCCGGTTTTCCGAGCCGGCCGGATTCGTTCCGCTCCAGCCAGAACGATCGCCAGGCCTTCACCCGCGGCGAGATCGTCTGGGACCCGCTGGACGGGCGCTTCGTCAACCGCTTCGGCCTGTCCTACAGCAACCAGGATCGCTCCAACCGCCGCCCGGACGCCTTCGGCATCCTCGGCCTGCCAGCTGAGAATCTCGGCGAGCGCATCAAATACGACTGGCGCGGCGACCTGAAGATCACGCAGGGCCAGACGCTCGCCATGGGCCTGCAATACGAGAACGAGCGCTTCGACACGCCCAACAAGGCCGTTTCGAGCGGCAACAGGGGCGCCTTCCTCGAATGGCAGTCGAACTGGAGCGAGCGCTTCTTCACCGTCGCGAACATCCGCTACGATCACGACGACGAGTTCGGCGGCCACACCACCTATCGCATCGCACCGGTCTTCATCATGCCAGGCACCGACACCAAGCTGAAGGCGAGCTACGGCACCGGTTTCAAGGCGCCGACGCTGAGCGAGCGCTTCAGCGATTCACGCCCGGCCTATGATTTCCACGGCAATCCCGACCTGAAGCCGGAGCAGAGCCGCGGCTGGGATCTCGGCTTCGAGCAGCCATTGCTGAACGGACAGGTCAATTTCGGTGCGACCTGGTTCCACAACGACATCGACGAGCTGATCCTGACCAATCGCAGCTTCACCTCCTACGACAACGTCGGCCGCGCCACGACAAAAGGCGTCGAGGCCTTCGCGGCTCTGGAGCTGACGCCGCAGCTCAAGGTCCGGGCCGACTACACCTTCACCCTCGCCAAGGACGAGACGGCCCGCCAGGAGCTGCTGCGCCGGCCGCGCCACAAGCTCAGCGTCACCGCGCGCTGGAACCCGGTCGAGAAGCTGACCCTGTCGGCGACGCTGATCCATCTCGGGGCGCGCATGGACGGGAATCGCGACTTCTCGATCCCGCGCCTGCGCGCACCCGGCGCGACGATCGTCAACCTCGCCGCCGATTACAGGGTCGACGATCGGTTCACCCTGTTCGGCCGCGTCGACAACCTGTTCGACAAGCGCCACGAGAACCCGGTCGGTTTCCTCGTGCCTGGCCTCGGGGCTTTCGGTGGTGTCAGGGTGAGCCTGTGAGGCTGTCGAGCTCCGCCGTCATGCCCGCCCTTGTGGCGAAAGATGACCCGGGTCGTCCGATGAAGAACGCGGGGAAGCCTTCTCCCGTGTGGGAGAAGGGCAGGGATGAGGGCCTGCCCTCGCCCATTGAAGTCGCAGCGGTGCCGTCGCGCGCCAATAATCAGCGGCGGTCCCTCACCCCTGCCCCTCTCCCATCCGGGAGAGGGGTTCCCCGCGGATGCTCTTGCCGCCATCGCTTACTGACGACTCTTCAGCAGACCGTTCTCCGTCTGAGTGCGGCTGTTCTCTGCCTGGTGGCCGCGAATGCCGCCACCCATGCCGACGACACACCCGCGCAGCCGCAGCGCATCGTCTCGCTCAACCTGTGCACGGACGAGCTGGTGCTGCGGCTCGCCGCGCCCGAGCACGTCGCCTCGGTGACCTGGCTGTCGCAGGACCCGCGCAACGCCAACATGGCGGGGCTCGCCCGCACGATCCCGGCCAATCACGGGCTGGTCGAGGAGGTGCTGGCGCGAAAGCCCGACCTCGTCGTGGCAGGCGCCCATACCACGCGCGGCACGGTGGCGCTGCTGAAGCGGGTCGGCATGACCGTCAGGGAGTTTCCCGTGCCGAGCAGCCTCGCCGGGATGCGCGAGCAGATCCGCGACATGGCGAAGCTGCTCGGCGAGTCCGCCCGCGGCGAGGCGCTGATCGCCGAGATCGACGCGCGGCTGGCGGCGCTCGCCGTGCGGCCGCGCCCGGAGCGTCCCCGCGCCATCGTGCTGCGCCCCAACGGCTTCACTACTGGGCGCGGCTCCCTCGTCGACGAGATCCTGACGGCGGCGGGGCTGACCAATCTCGCCGCCGAGCTCGGCATCGACGATTACAGCCAGATCGCGCTCGAAACCGTCGCGCTCGGGCGGGCGGACCTCCTGATCCTCGACGCCGCGGCGGACGGGCCGCCTTCGCTTGCGCACGAGCTGCTGCATCACCCGGTTCTCGCCAGCCTCGGCGGCCGGCTGAAGCTCGTCGCGTTGCCGGCAAAGCTCTGGACCTGCGCCGGTCCGGCAGTGGTCGATGCGATCGAACTGCTGCTCGACGCAGCCGCGCCGACGCCGGCCGGAAGCATGCCATGAGCACAGCGGCCATGCCCTCATCCGCATCCGATCGGCTCTCCTATTGGCGGCTGGTCGGGCTGCTCGCCGCCGCCACGCTCGCCATGGCCGCGCTGTCGCTCGCGGTCGGCTATGCCGAGCTCGACCTTGCCGTCGCGCTCGGCGACTGGTTCGCCGGGCGGCAGAGCCTGCCGGCACTGGTGCTCGTCGAGCTACGCCTGCCGCGCGCCGTCCTCGGCGCTCTGGTCGGCTTCAGCCTCGGCCTCGCCGGTGCGGCGATGCAAGGACTCCTGCGCAACCCGCTGGCCGAGCCAGGCGTCGTCGGCATCTCCGGCGCCGCGGCCTTCGGCGCCGTCACCATGTTCTATTCCGGCTTTGCCGGCGCCTTCGCGCTCGCCCTGCCGCTCGGCGGCATCGCCGGGGCCCTGCTCGCCGTCGTCCTGCTGTTCTCGCTCAATGGCCGGGGCGCGGGGACGATGACGCTGATCCTGGCCGGCGTCGCGCTCAACAGCTTCGCCGGGGCGATGACCGCGCTGGCGCTCAACCTCACACCCAATCCCTACGCCGCCCTGGAGATCGTGTTCTGGCTGATGGGCTCGCTCGCCGACCGCAGCCTCGTCCATGTCTGGCTCGTGCTGCCGCTGATGCTGGCCGGTTGGGCCCTGCTTCTCTCCTGCGCGCCGGCGCTCGACGGCCTCACCCTCGGCGAGGACACGGCGCGCAGCCTCGGCTTCGAGCTCTCCTGGCTGCGGGGCCGCCTGATCGGCGGGGCGGCGCTCGCGGTCGGCAGCGCCGTCGCCGTCACCGGCACGATCGGCTTCGTCGGGCTGGTGGTGCCGCATCTGCTGCGCCCGCTGGTCGGCCACAGGCCGGGCCGGCTGCTGCTGGCGAGCGGATTCGGCGGCGCCTGCCTGCTGCTGGCCGCCGATACGCTGCTGCGGCTGCTGCCGATCCGGCCGGAGCTCAAGCTCGGCGTCGTCACCGCCCTGATCGGTGCGCCCTTCCTGTTCGGCCTGATCCAGCGCCTGCGGCGGGAGGCGTGATGCGCATCGAAGCCAACCGCGTCACGGTCGCCCTGGCCGGCAGGCCGATCCTCGCCGGGATCGATCTTTCACTGCGGCCGGGCGAGCTCGTCGGCCTGATCGGCGCCAATGGTGCCGGCAAGACCAGCTTGCTGCGCGTCCTCGCCGACCTGCTGCCGCCCGATGCCGGCACGGTGCTCTATGACGGACTGTCGGCGGGCAGGCTGGGCCGCCGCACGCTCGCCCGGCGCCTCGCCTTCCTCGCCCAGGGCGGCACCGTTCAATGGCAGATGCGGGCGGAGGCGGTCGTCGCGCTCGGCCGCCTGCCGCATCGCCGCCCCTTCGCCGGTCTCACCGCAGCCGACAAGGCCGCGATCGGGCGCGCCTTCGCCGCGGCCGATGCGGACGCCTTCCGCGGGCGCAGCCTCGACACGCTCTCCGGCGGCGAGCGCATGCGCGTGCTGCTGGCGCGGGCCCTGGCGGTGGAGGCGGAGATGCTGCTCGCGGACGAGCCGCTGGTCGGTCTCGACCCGCGTCACCAACTCGAGGCGATGGCGCTGTTCCGCCGGATCGCCTCGGGCGGCACCGGCATCGTCGTCGCCCTGCACGACCTCTCGCTCGCCGGGCGCTTCTGCGACCGGCTCGTCCTGCTGGAAAGCGGGCGCGTCCTCGCCGACGATGTGCCGGCGGCGGTGCTCGACGACGGCAATCTCGCCCGCGCCTTCGGCATCGGGGTCGCGCGCGGCGCCTGCGACGGCGAGGCCTTCGTCCTGCCCTGGCGGGCGCTGAGCGAGGTCGGGCCGAGCCGCTGATCCGGTGCCTCGCCGCGGCGTCGGCGATCCTCCCGCTCCGGATCGTGCCACCACGCTCCGCGACCCGCATCATGTGCCCGCGCGCCGCCGAGCGGCCGACACGCTCGAACCTCGGTGCCCTGCGCCGATGCGATCCGAAGGATGACGGGAGGGTGGCGGCGGCCCATGACGCGAGCATCCCGGGCCAGGTCCCATCCTGGTCGGATTCGGCGGCCGGCTCCGCCCGCAATTCCCGCATTGCCGAAGCGCCGCCAATCGGCTATCCAGCCTCCACGGTTAGCGCCCGTAGCTCAGCTGGATAGAGCGTTGCCCTCCGAAGCTGGGAATCGCTGGGGCCGGCGAGCTAGAAAGCTCTTCTTTTACAAGACATTGACGGCTATCGATGCCTCCCTGTGGCGCCAACGATCCGATGCGGCACGACCTAGCCACATCTGTGCGGCGCCGGGTCTATAAGATCACCACTGACGCCGCTTGACCGGGCTGCATGCTCACCTGAAACGAGCAAGGAGCGGGCGCGAGATCGCGCGAGCGCGATTGAAGTGGGACCGGACGGCACGCTGTCCCGGCTCGAACGAATTAGCCTGATCGAAGTGTCAGCTCGCGAGGTGGCTGACCATCAGGCTGGTCGTGAGTTCCTTGCATTTGTTGATCCAGGTGTCCGCGTTTCCGCCGAAATCACACATGAGCCCGCCCACAACGCCTAGCAAAGCAAATCCCCACCACGATGCTGAGCGCTTTGCGCTTGCGGGCTCGTCTTAGCCTGCGCAATTTATACGTGTCACTGCTCGCGTTCCGCATGCTCCCGACACGCCCAAGGCGCGATAATCGCCAGGCTGTTTCTCGTGCTGCCGGACGATCTTGGCAGTCGGGGGGGCGAATGAGGTTGCCGAAGTTGGCTTGGAACGCCTGGGCACGCATCATCGTGTTCTGGGCACTGGTTGCGCTGGTGGTGTGGAGCTTCGCCCAGGTAGCGCCTTGGCTCGACACGACAGTTATGTTGCGGGTCGTCTCGCAGGCGACCAGGGGCGATCTCCACGGCCTCAGCTCCGAGGCCTTTGCTTTCGCTGTCTCGAGCGGCATCTTCGCCGTCGCGCTGGGCTTCGCGATCGCTTTCGGTGCTCTGCACGTGCTCGGGATCTGTATTCCGCTCAGGCGCCTGCGGCGCCAAGTGATCCGATCGGCGGACATGGTCGGCTTCGCCAAGACCTATGACGAAACACGAGACCTGTTCGAGGCTCACCCGCTGATAGGGCATGCTTGGAAGGAGTTCGACGAGACGTTGGTTCGGCGGCAAGGCGAGGACATCCTTCGAAATACCGTTCGACCGCAAGCCTTCATCAACCTCGCGACCGCGCGCGAGAAGCTGTTCGGTCTCAAGATGATGGGGGCAATACCGGGTTATTTCGTCGGCGTCGGCCTGCTGCTGACTTTCTTGGGGCTGGTGTTGGCACTGAACCAGGCGGCGGCAGCGGTGAGTAGCTCAGACACGAGCGCCATGCAGTCTGCGACGCGCAATCTGCTGCAGGTGGCGACGTTCAAGTTCGCGACGTCGATCGCGGGCCTCGGCGCCTCAATCATGCTGTCCATCTTCTTTCGCACCTATACGATCTGGATCGAGGCGGCGTTCGACGGCTTCTGCCACGCGGTCGAATCCCGTCTCCGCTATCAGGCGCCGCAGTCGATCGCGTCCGACACCAAAGACCTGATGGAGCAGCAGGTCACTGAGCTCAAGGCGATCAACAGCGCCGATTTCTTCACGCGCATGGGCCAGGAGATGACGCCGCGTCTGCAGGAGGTGATGTCCGTCGCGATGGCTCCCGTCAGCGACAGGATCGAGACCGCGGTCGGCCAACTAAGGGCTCACAGCCAGGACGGGCTCGGCGAGTTGCTCAAGACATTCTCGGAGCAGGTGCAGAACGGCGCAGGGACCGAACTGCGCGAACTCGCCACGACGCTGAAGGAGATGCAGGAGGCGATGCAGCGGGCGCAGCAGGGCATCAGCGGCACGGGCGAGGATTTCGGCCGCCGCATGGCCGATGCTGCATCCGGGCTGAACAGCATCATCAGCGACGCCGGCACAACGATCCGGGCCGCGGTGGAACAGTCACGCCATCTCGCGGAAGCGTTCCAGCAAACGGCGCAGGAGGTCCGGGCCGCGTCGGAACCTCTCGCCCAGTCAGGCGAACGCATAGCCGGTGTCACCGAGCGATTTGGCGAGACGATCGGGAAGGCGACCGAGACCTTCGAGGCCAGCCGCGAATCCTCAGGGCGGCTGGCGGAGGCGCTCTCCGGTCATGTCTCCCAGATGGCCGAGACCTGGAAAAGTTATGCGGCCCGTTTCGAGACCGTCGACGAGCACCTTGCAGCCGCGGTGAAGGAGCTGGGCGAGGCGACGGAGCGGCAGGCCCGGCAACTCGTCGACTACGCATCGAAGGTCGACCAGGGCCTCGCCGACGCCATCGACAAGCTCAACCCCGCGCTCGCGGCCATTGCAGAGAATACCGGCGATTTTGGCGAGGCGGTCCAGGACCTTCGGGCGGTGCTGCCGACGCCCCGCGCGGCCGGCAAGATCGATTGATGTGCCATGGCGATCGCTGACGAGACTGACCATAGCGGCTCGGAGGACGGCGAGAACTATTTCGTCTCGATGACCGATATGATGGTCGGCGTGCTGTTCATCTTCATCATCATGCTGATGATGTTCGCCCTCGATTTCCGGACCAAGACCGAGGTCCAGGAGAACGCCGTCGATGACGCCCGCAAGATGGCGCACAAGCTCGAGGAACTACGCGGTCAGGTGGGTGCGGAGATTACGCTGCTGGACGAGGCCCAGCGTGTGCGGCGCGAGATGCTCAGAGACATCGAAAGCCAGTTGCAGGCTGAAGGTCTCAACGTCAGGGTGGACGAAGCCAATGGCGTGCTCCGGCTGACGGAGGACTCGGTGCGCTTCAACCCAAATGAAGCAGACCTCAAGTTCCTCGCGCTGACGAACGTATCGAAGATCGCGCGGGTGCTCGAGCGCGTGCTGCCGCGCTACAGTGCTTGCCGTCTTCAGAGCAACGCGCCGCCCTGCCGCGCCAGCGGCGCGCCTTCGGTCGAGACCGTCTTCATCGAGGGGCACACCGATTCGGATGGCCCCGACGCCCAGAACTGGCTGCTGTCGGTGCAGCGGGCGGTGAACACCTATCGCCATATGATGGGCGAGGCTCGGGCGTTGCGTATGCTTCGCAACCAGCGTGGCGAGGAAATCGTCTCCGTCTCGGGCTATGCGGCGACACGCCCGATCGATGCCGGTAGCAGCCGCGAGGCCTGGGCGCGGAACCGGCGCATCGATCTGCGCTTCGTCATGGAGGTGGACAGCCGCCAGAGGCTTGGTGAGATCCTCAAGCTGACGGAGGAGATGAAGAAGGAAATCGACCGCCTGACGCAGGCGAGTGGGAGCGGTCGATGAGCGGTGCGGCACCTGCCTTTAGGTCCGCGATTACCGAGCTTAAGCGGCGCCTGCTCAGCATTGCTGGTGCGCCAGCGGAGACGGCCACAGCGCGGGCGGCGGCGCGCGTCGTCGCCGGGGCCGGTATGGCAGCGCCGCGGGCAGGCAAAGACTACGACAGGGTTGCCCGCGAGATCGCAGCCGCCGTTGCTGTCGGAGAGCCACTGGATTGGCGCCGTGCGCGCGACGGAGCATGGTGCCTGTGGACTACATCTCCGGCTCTCTCGGAGCAGCCGGCTGCGCTGGCCGCTGTCATTGAGGGGGTCCGCCGCAGCGGCCGCAAGACCGCCTCCCGCACGCTGGCATTGTCATGGTTGACCAGCTTCGAGCCTGGACGCACCGGCACGCCGGAGGTCGCAGCGGCGCTTCACGGCCTCGTGGCGACCATCGGCGCGCCTTGGGATCGCTTGCATGCGCGTTTCGGGCTCTTCGACATCGAAGCCGGGCCTCGGAATGTGGCACAGGCGGCAATCGCCGAACGACTGACGCCGGCGGCGCTGCTGACACAAACGGGCCTCTCCAGCCTCGCCGCGGGGGGCTATGCTCGGCATTGCATGAGCATCTGCCTCGAGGAGCTGGCCGGCGGACGCGAGCCGGACCCGATGGCGCGGCTCGCACTCGTGCGGGCGCTCGTGCACAAGCCCGACGGCAAGCTGCAATACGAGGGGCTTGGTCCTCTGGCGGTGCGGGCATTGCTGGCCCCCTTCGGCGTTGGCATGCCAGCGAAGGAAATCCGCGACGCCTATTTGGGGCTGCTGCTTAGCCTGTTCGGCGACCCGCGTGTGACCCCCGGTCGCTGGACTCGGATGCGGGACGATGAACAGACAGTCCGCCGATGGCTGGTCGAACAGTCGCTGAGGCAATTCCTCGACGTCGTGGATCGCGTCGCAGTGGCGCAGATGTGGCGCTATCGCCGCGCATTCTGGGAGGCCGTGTATCAGCACGACCTGATCGCCGATGCATGGGTGGTCTTCGACAAGGATGGGGCGAGGATCGCGCGCCAGCGACTCGGAACTGGCGTCGCCTTCGCCGCATTCGAGGACCGAGTTCAGCAAGGGCATGCGGTGCTGCTGTTGCGTATCGGGCGCGGCATCGTTTCCGAATGGAGCCACACTGGAAAATGCATCATCTGGAGCGACTCTGGCCACCAGTCTGCGCCCCGAATGGACGCGAAAACCTACAAGGCGGCTTCTTTACAGGCACCTGCGGATGCGGTTGCAGCGCCGACCGCAGAGATATTCGAAGTCACTCACCACAACTCCGATCTCTACGCCTGGCAGCGAAAGGTGGCCGACAGGATCCATTTTATGACCGGCTTCCGAATCCCTGAAGCGAGCTATCGAGTGCGGTAAAGTCATGGCCATCGTCTTCACTGCCACCCCTACAGGCACCGAGCTGCGCATACGCGCCGAAGAACGGCGCCTCCTTTCACGGAAGGCCGTGCCCCCTTCCAGCTGGTCCGGACTTGCCGGATCCGCTCGCGTCGCCGGCCGGTTTGCACTCGCCGAGGTCGAGGCCGGCCTAGGCCGAATCGACGGCGACGATCTGCTCCTTGCCGAGGATTCCGTCGCCTCGGCACCGGCTTCGGTCGCCGATACACTCGCGCTTCCGGTTCTCGGCCGGCTTTCGGTCAGCTTGTCACTGGACGGGCGCATAGAGACCGCAGAGGGGCGTATCCGTTTGAAATGGCGCGACCGCTCCTACCGGGACATTGCGCCCGAACGTCTCGGTGCGGTGCTGTCATGGGGAGGCGAAAGGGGCAGGCTCAGCCGCGAGCTGCTCGCACTAGTCCGAGCGGTCGAGGGTTACAACGCGACGCTCGGCACGGAGCCCGCGGCCCGCGTTGCCGCCTGGGCGCCTGTGCAGCAGGCGCTACGCGAGGCGGCGGGGCAAGATATTCATGCGGACGCCGTGCTCGGCAGTCTGACGATCTTCCAGGCCGGCTCGTTCGCACTGGATGTCCGCGAGCGCTCGGACGTCGAGGGGCCCGATTTCGTGCCGGTTTTGATGGCTCGTGAAAAGGCGGCCTCCTTAGAGGACGACGCGCCAGCCGATCGCTTCGACAGCGAGGATGAGGCCTCAGCCGAGGCGAGGCTGCGCGACACGCAGGCTGACGCGCTTCTTCCGCCGGAGCTGCAGGCGCAGTTCCTCAGCCAGTTCTCCAGTGGCGGACCGCGCCAGTCGCATGTGCTCGGGCGTAACCAGTTCGTCGTCGTGGCGCCGGAGCTGCGCACGGCGCTAGACGTCGTGCGAAGACAGCGAGCCGCCTCAACCGAGGAGCGCCGGGCTTTCCTTCGAAACCCGCGGCCGGCGCTGGCTGCTGCGCTAGGCGGAGATGCCGCTGACATGGCTGCGGCGCTGCTGTTTGTCGAGACGAAACAGTATTCCGAACGGGTGACCGGCCTCGGTCTCTGGGACCCGCCGAAACTGCCCTGGCTGGTCCGCAAGCCTAGTGGCTGGCTGCCGGAACGCTTCAGGCTGCAAATCGGTGAGCGCACGCTGGACTTCACCCCAGAGAAGCTGGATGCGCTGATCGAACGGGCTGACGTTGCCAAGGCGGCGGGCGAGCCAGAAATCGAGATCGATGGCACGCTGACACCTCTGCCCACGGTTGAGGCCGCGATCGCCGGCCTGCGCGGCGGGACGACACTTCCAGAGGCGGACGCGCTCGGACCCAGTAGTGAGCCGCCCGCTTCAGAGCGTCTTGTGCTGCAGATCAAGAGCAACGTCGAAGGCGTCGATTACATAATGACGCGGCCGCGACGACGCTGTGCGATCGCGCCGGGCCTGCCGGAGCATTTGTTGCGTAGCGCGCCCAAGCCGCATCAGCGAGAAGGCTTCGACTGGTTGGTGGAGTCCTGGACCGCGGGGGGGCCAGGTGTCTTGCTCGCGGACGACATGGGGCTGGGCAAGACATTTCAGGCTCTCGCGTTCCTCGCCTGGGTTCGCGCCAGCCAGAAAGCGTCGCGCGCCGCCCCGTCTGGCCCGATCCTAGTGGTCGCGCCCACAGCACTGCTACGCAATTGGACCGCAGAGGCGAGCCAGCACCTGGTTGATGACGCGCTGGGCGAATGCATCGAAGCGTTCGGCCCTGGTCTGTCGCGGCTGAAGCGCCGTAGAGAGCCTGGCTGGACACCGGAGGATGCGCTCGACGTGGATCGCTTGCGCGATGCAGGCTGGATCCTGACGACTTACGAGACGCTGGCCGACAACCACCGCGCCTTTGCGCGGGTCGGATACGCGGTCGCGGTGTTCGACGAAATGCAGAAGGTCAAATCTCCGGGCACGATCAACACCCAGGCCGCCAAGGCGATGAACGCGGACTTCGTGCTCGGCCTTACCGGCACGCCGATCGAGAACCGCATTGAAGACCTCTGGTGCCTGATGGACCGGGTCGCACCAGGATACCTAGGGGATCTGAAGTCGTTCTCTGCGGCACATGGGGAGGAAGACGCGGCAGCTCTCAAGACCCTAAAGTCGCGGCTGGACGAGCCTCAGGAAGGCGCGCCAGCCGTCATGAAGCGTCGCATGAAGGAGCAGATCCTCGAAGGCCTGCCGGAGAAGCGCATCGTGTCGTATCCGGTGAACATGCCAGCACCGCAGGCGGAGGCCTACACCGCTGCTGTGCGCGAAGCACATGCCGCAGGGCGTGATCCCCGCGCCATGTTGAAGGCAGTTCATGCGCTGCGGGGCATTTCCCTTCATCCGGACGGAGCGGAAGGCGTCGACGGCTATGATCCGCGGCAGGCCCAGACCTGGATCGAACGCTCGGCTCGAACCCGCCAGGTCTTCGCTCTACTGAGCCGCATCGAACAATCCGGCGAGAAGGCGCTCGTCTTTATAGAGGACAGGAGCGTGCAAGGAGCATTCGCCGCTGCTGCGACGACTCTCCTCGGTCTCGCTCGCACTCCAGCCATTATCAATGGCGAGGTTCCGGGCGACAAGCGGCAGGCGATCGTCGAACGATTTCAGAAGGCGCCGAAGGGCTTCGACCTCCTCATCCTCGGCCCGAAATCGGCGGGTGTAGGCTTGACCATCACGGCAGCGAATCACGTTCTGCATCTGAGCCGTTGGTGGAACCCGGCGGTAGAAGATCAATGCAATGACCGCTGCTATCGCATCGGTCAGACACTGTCCGTCACCATTCACATGCCCATCGCGGTCCACCCCGAGTTTGGTGACGCCTCATTCGATGTGACTCTCGACCGCCTACTTGCTCGCAAGCGACGGCTCTCGCAGGAGATGCTGGCGCCCCCAGTGAGTGACAGCGATCTCCGTGAGATGTTCGCGGCAACAGTGCAAACGAGCCTCGACGAACGCTAGAGAATCGTTCTTCCATAGAGCGTTGCCTACCGAAGGCGGAACCATTCCGAGTATGGATTCCGCGGAACTCCTTGGCCGATCAGGCATCCAGTGGTCTGTCTCAGCGGCCTGAGCCGCAATCGGCACACCAGCGCCACATCCAGCCGGATTTCCTTAGCGCCGCGCCTGGAAACCTCCTTGGCTCCGAGCGGCTGGTGACCTGAGACCCTTTTCTCCTCCGGTCTGAGGGAGAGTCCTGAGTTTCATTTCTGGCCTCAGGCGGCCTGTTTTTCCAGCGCGGATTTGAGGGCGAACTCGGCGGGCGTGATGTTGCCGAGGGCCGAGTGTGGTCTGTGGCGGTTGTAGTCCTCCTTCCATGCGGTGATGGCGCTGTGGGCCTCGACGAGCGTCGAGAACAGCATGTCGTTGAGGCACTCGTCCCGGAAGCGTCCGTTGAAGCTCTCGACGAAGGCATTCTGCGTCGGCTTGCCGGGGGCGATGTAGTGCCACTCGACCCCGGTCTCCTGGCACCAGCGCAGGATCGCCATCGAGGTGAACTCGGTGCCGTTGTCGGACACGATCGTCCCCGGCCGGCCGCGCAGGCGGATGATGGCATCCAGCTCGCGAGCCACGCGCAGACCCGAGAGCGAGGTGTCGGCGACAAGCGCCAGGCACTCGCGCGTGTAATCGTCGACGATGGCGAGCACCCTGAAGCGGCGACCATCCGAGATCGTGTCGGAGAGAAAATCGAGGCTCCAGCGCACATTGGCCCGATCCGGCACGAGCATGGGCCTGCGCGTGCCCAATGCCCGTTTGCGGCCGCCGCGCCGGCGCACCTGCAGCTTCTCCTCGCGATAGAGCCGCCGCAGCGTCTTCTGGTTCATCACGATGCCCTGACGGTCCAGCATGATGTGGATCCTGCGATAGCCGAACCGCCGGCGCTCCGCCGCCACGGCCTTCATCGCCTCGCGCAACAGCGCATCGTCCGGCCGGGTGCTCGTGTAGCGCACCGTCGAGCGGTCGATCTTCAAGGCCAGGCACGCCCGACGCTGGCTCACCGCATGCACCGTGCAGGCATGAGCCACCGCCTTCCGCTTCGCATCGGGCGTCACCATTTTTTTGCGGCGACGTCCTTCAGGATCGCGTTGTCGAGCATCTGTTCAGCCAGCAGCTTCTTGAGGCGGGCGTTCTCATCCTTGAGGGTCTTCAGCCGGCGCGCATCCGACACGTCCATCCCGCCATACTTCGCCTTGAACTTGTAGAAGGTCGCCGAGGAGATGCCGTGCTTGCGGCCGACATCCGCCGTCGCAGCTCCAGTCTCCTGCTCCTTCAGCATCCCGATGATCTGCTCTTCCGTGAATCGTGAGGGGCGCATCGTCCGTCTCCGTGAGTGACGGACTCTACTCAAATCTGGAGGAGGATCAGGGTCTCAGGTCAGCCCACCGGCTAAATTCTCGAGGCGGAAACATCGCCATGCAATCCTAGCTTGTGTAGTGGCCACCGAGCCATTTACCTTCCCTGTCCGGGGGAATCAATGCGATCGGCTCAGAGACAAGCAGCGCGGCCAGCCCACATTCTGGGTGATCGAAGACAATCCGGGGTCGCAGAGAGCGTCTGGCTGTCTCGGCGGCTCGCCGGCGCCGTTCGCCATCGTCCCACGACCGAGGTTGGCGCCGGTGACTGAGCAGTTCTTCGAGAGGCCGATCCTCAATTCGCCTTATGCATTCCCGGCGCGGCATTGGGAGCTCGATGCGGACGGCCAGCCGACGAACCGCATCATCGAGACTCGGCGTCGTTCGGACCTCATTACCCCGGTTCCAAAACCGAAGAAGCGCCGGCAGAGCGGCAAGCAGGCCTCATTCGTTCTCGGCGCCGACGACGATCTGTCGACGCAGGAGCAGGAATACAACCCGACGCCTATCATCAACGAGGTCCGCACCTACGTTGAAGTCTGGCGCAATCTGCCGAATCCCGAGCAGTGGCTCGTCACCCCCGAAACAGCTCGGCTGCTGCAGCACTGGCGCCATCACAAGTTTCAGAGCGTCACGCCGTTCTTCTGCCAGGTCGAGGCCGTCGAGACGGCGATCTGGCTGACCGAGGTCGCCCCAAAGCTCGGCGCCCGCGCGGCGAAGTTCTGGGCGCACCTCAAGGGCGCCAACGAGCAGGCAAATCCGGAGCTCATGCGCCTGGCATTGAAGCTCGCGACCGGCGCCGGCAAGACGACCGTGATGTCCATGCTGATCGCCTGGCAAACCGTCAACGCCGTCAGGCACCCCAACAGCAAGCAGTTCTCGCGCGGCTTCCTGATCGTCGCGCCGGGCATCACGATCAAGGACAGGCTGCGTATCCTGCTCCCGAATGATCCCGAAAGCTATTACCGGCACCGCGAGATCGTTCCGCCTGACATGCTGGCGGACATCGATCGCGCCAAGATCGTCATTACCAACTATCACGCGTTCAAGCTGCGCGAGCGGCTGGAGATTGCCAAGGGAACCAAAACCGCGCTCGAAGGCTGGCGCGGTGAGAAGCTGCAGACCCTCGAGACCGAGGGGCAGATGCTTCAGCGGGTGATGCCCGAGCTGATGGGCATGAAGAACATCGTCGTGCTCAATGACGAGGCGCACCATTGCTATCGCGAGCGCATCAAGGACGCCACGGGTGAGACGGAAGGCGATCTGAAAGGCGAGGACAAGGACGAGGCGAAGGAGAACAACGAGGCCGCGCGGATGTGGATCTCCGGCCTCGAGGCAGTGAAGCGCAAGCTCGGCCTCGCGCTGGTCTATGACCTCTCAGCGACGCCGTTCTTCCTACGTGGCTCGGGCTACGTCGAGGGCACACTCTTCCCCTGGACCATGAGCGACTTCTCGCTGATGGACGCGATCGAATGCGGCATCGTCAAGCTGCCGCGCGTGCCAGTTGCGGACAATGTGCCGGGCGGCGACACACCGAAGTTCCGGAACCTATGGGACGAGATCAAGAAGAGTCCGAAGGGATTGCCAAAAAAAGGGCGTTCCTCTGCCGGCAAAAGCTATGATCCTCACGCGCTGCCACAGGTGCTGCTGGCGGCGCTGGATGCCCTCTACGGCCACTACGAGAAGACGTTCGAGCTATGGACGAAGGAAGGCATTGGCGTTCCGCCGGTCTTCATTGTCGTCTGCAACAACACCTCAACCTCAGAGCTGATCTACAAATACGTCTCCGGCTTTCATCGCGAAAATGATGATGGCTCAAGCGTGTTGCAGAACGGCCGTCTTGAGCTGTTCCGCAATTACGACGAGCACGGTAACCGCATCGCCCGTCCGAACACGATCCTAATCGACAGCGCCCAGCTTGAATCCGGCGAGGCGCTCGACAAGGACTTTCGCGAGATGGCAGCGGACGAGATCGAGCGCTTCAAGCGCGATATAGTCGAGCGCGGTGGCAGGGACGCCAACGACATCCTGACCGGCGGGGAGATCGATGAGGCCACCTTGCTGCGCGAGGTGATGAACACGGTCGGCAAAAAGGGCCGGCTCGGCGAGCAGATCCGCTGCGTCGTCTCAGTCTCGATGTTGACCGAGGGCTGGGATGCGAACACCGTCACGCATATCCTCGGTGTGCGCGCCTTCGGCACCCAGCTGCTGTGTGAGCAGGTCGTCGGCCGCGGCCTTCGTCGCCAGTCCTATGAGCTGAACGACGAAGGCCTGTTCAACGTCGAATATGCCGATGTGCTCGGCATCCCCTTTGACTTCGCAGCCAAGCCCGTCATTGCCCCTCCTGCCAAGCCGCGCGAGACCGTGCGCGTCCACGCGGTCAAGCCGGATCGCGACGCGCTGGAGATCGTCTTCCCGCGGGTCGAAGGCTATCGCGTTGAACTTCCGGACGAGCGTCTGGAAGCGACCTTCGGCCCTGACCATGTGCTACATTTGACGCCGGAGCTCGTCGGTCCCTCGGTCACGAAGAACCAAGGCATCATCGGCGAGGGCGTCGACCTGACGGTCGCGCATCTCGAGGATACTCGCTCCTCGACAATCTTGTTCAATCTCACCAAGCATCTGCTCTACAACAAGTATCGCGATCCCGGCGAGGAACCGAAGCTGCATCTTTTTGGTCAGCTGAAGCGCATCACGCGGCAATGGCTGGCAAGCGGCGGCCTCCAGTGCACGGGCGCCACCTATCCGGCACAGGTGCTTTATCGCGAGATCGCCGACATGGCGGCCGAGCGGATCAAGTCCGCGATCACCGAGACGCTCGCAGGCACGCGCCCGGTGAAGGCGATCCTCGACGCCTATAATCCGACGGGCTCGACCGCCTTCGTGAACTTCACCACGTCGAAGCAGACGCGCTGGCAGACCGACCAACGCCGCTGCCATGTCAACTGGGTGGTCTGTGACAGCGACTGGGAGGCCGAGTTCTGCCGCGTCGCCGAGGCGCACCCCGGTGTGCTGGCCTACGTCAAGAACCAGAACCTCGGGCTGGAAGTGCCCTATCTGATGGGCTCGACGCCACGCAAATACCTGCCGGACTTCATCGTTCGCATCAATGACGGACAAGCCGAGCCGCTGAACCTCATCGTCGAGATCAAGGGTTACCGAGGCGAGGACGCCAAGGAGAAAGCCAACACCATGCGCGCCTATTGGGTGCCGGGCGTCAACAACCTCGGCAAGTTCGGCCGCTGGGCCTTTGCCGAGTTCACGGCCGTCTATGAGATCGAGGCGGAGTTCAACAAGCTGATTGCGACGTTTTTGCCCCTGGAGCTAGCATGACCTTCGCCGAAGCCAGGGCATTGCTCGACAATTGGACGAGTCGGCTCGACGGCAAGCAGGCCTCGACCAACAAGACCGTCAAGCAGGGACCGAACAAGCACGGGCTCGAGGAGGCTTGGTGGCTGGAGAATGACGGCAAGACTCCGGACTGGCGCAATGGGCGAACTGTTGGATACCTCTGCGCTTACGTGGAGCTGGCGGGAGGGGCGATACCGATGTGCGGGATCGCCCTGGAAGACGGTTTCCTCTGGCCCGATCGGGCCGTGATGCGGGCGCTCCTCCTGAGCGACTGCGTATCCTGTCGAAATGAGCATTTCGAACTGACTGATCGCGGCCACTCGCTGGTCGCGCCGTTCTTGCGGGTCAATGGCAGCGGTTCGACGATTGCGTTGCATAGAGGGCAGCCGAACTGATGGCCAAGAACCCACTCTCGGTCGAAGCGCTCAAGCATGACAGTGCGACGCGTCGGAATATCCCGACGGCCGAATATGAAAGCGTGATGCGCGCCGATGAGAAGGCGCCGGTCCAGCTCGCCTATGAGCGCCGCAATCGCGATCTCGATCCGCAACTGGTCTGGCGCGGCAAGGACGAGCAGGACTGGTCGGACCTGATCGTCCAGGCGCCGCCGCTCTACATCCAGGAGAAGGTGCATCCCAAGGCGATCATCGACGAGCTGAAGCGCGAGTCGCAGGCGCGCCGCGAGGAGGCCGAGCCCTCGGCGCCCGATCTCTTCGCCGATTTCAACGGGCTGAAGGACAAGGAGGCCGCGACCGAGTTCTACCAGCACGACCAGCACTGGTCGAACCGGATGATCTCGGGCGACAGCCTCTCGGTGATGGCGAGCCTCGCCGAGCGCGAGGGGCTGCGAGGCAAGGTGCAGTGCATCTATTTCGACCCGCCCTACGGCATCAGGTTCAACAGCAATTTCCAGTGGAGCACCACGTCACGGGACGTGAAGGACGGCGCCAAGGACCATCTCACCCGCGAGCCGGAGCAGGTCCGCGCCTTCCGCGACACCTGGAAAGACGGCATCCACTCCTATCTCACCTATCTGCGCGACCGCCTCACCGTGGCGCGCGACCTGCTGCACGAGAGCGGCAGCATCTTCGTGCAGATCGGCGATGAGAACGTGCACCGCGTGCGGGCGTTGATGGATGAGGTATTCGGGGAGGAAAACTATGTTTCGGAAATTCTTGTAAAGAAAAAAGGTAGCCAGATCAGTGGGACTTTAGAGCCTGTAAACGATTTTATCTTGATGTATGCTCGACAAGGCGAGCGTCTCAAGTTTCGCAAGCTGTGGCTTGTTCGGGAGGAAGAAGAGGTATTCGAAGATTTCCCGTTTGTTGAGCTTGATGGCGGAGTGCGTCTGCGGGTATCTCAGCTCAGCGCACGAGACAATGTTGATTATGAGCGGAATATCGCTCTATTTCGTGCCACCTATCCCGGAGCTCGAATTTTTGGGCTGAATCCTCTAAAAAGCGGGGGTTTTCGACGTAATCAATCGCACGATATTAAGCTTTTCGGCCGTGTTTTTCCGATAGGCGACGGCCAGTGCTGGAAGCACACTGTCGTTAGCGATGATGGCGAAACGCCTGGTATGACGCGATTGGCATATGCCGATAGGCTTTTTCCGCTCAACCGGGACATTCGGTTCATCAGGTATTCGCCGTCGCCATCGATCAAACAAATGTCAAACTGGTGGGATGCGCTCGGAGGGGCCTCGAAACCAATCTATGTAGTTCAGACAAACACAGAACTTATTAAGCGTTGCATTCTGATGGCCACCGATCCGGGCGATCTAGTGCTTGACCCAACCTGCGGCTCCGGTACGACCGCCTATGTGGCCGAGCATTGGGGGCGCCGCTGGATCACTGTGGATACGAGTCGTGTGGCCATCGCTCTAGCTCGTTCGCGGCTTATGGGCGCCCGCTACCCTTACTACCTGCTCGCTGACAGCCCTGAAGGTCAGCTTAAGGAAGGTGATCTCACTCGCACATCGCCCAAGAGCACGCCGACCCGTGGCGACATTCGCCACGGGTTTGTCTATGATCGTGCGCGCTCAGGAAGCTCAGGCGCGATCGCCAGCAACACCGAGATCGACGTGATCTGGGAGAAGTGGCAGGCGACGCTCGCGCCGTTGCGCGCAGCCCTCAACGCGGCACTCAGCAAGAGCTGGGAGGAGTGGGAAATCCCACGCGAAGCCGCGCCCGGCTGGCCCGAAGCGGCGACGCTGGCGCACCGCCAATGGTGGGAAGCTCGCATCGCCCGCCAGAAGGAGATCGATGCCTCGATCGCGGCCAAGGCCGAATTCGAATATCTCTACGACAGGCCCTACACCGACAACAGCAAGGTGCGCGTCGCTGGCCCCTTCACGGTCGAGAGCCTGTCACCGCATCGCACCCTTGCCGTCGATTGGGACGACGAGCTGATCGACGTGCTCGAAGCCGCCGAAGGCAAGCGCAAGGCGGCCGAGCGCGACGAGACCGTGCACGACTTCGCGCACATGATCCTCGAGAATCTCAAGATCGCCGGCGTCCAGCAGGCGCACAAGGAGGATCGCATCACCTTCTCCAGCCTGACCGGCTGGCCGGGGGAGTTCATCTGCGCCGAGGGCACTTACACCGAGGGCCAGCAGCAGAAGCGCGCCGGCATTTTCATCGGTCCGGAATTTGGCACGGTCTCGCGACCTGATCTCGTCGCGGCGGCGCGTGAGGCGGGCGATGCCGGCTTCGATGTGCTGATCGCTTGCGCCTTTAACTACGACGCCCATTCCGCCGAGTTCGACAAGCTCGGCCGCGTGCCGGTGCTGAAGGCGCGGATGAACCCCGATCTTCACATGGGCGGCGATCTCAAGGCGACCGGCGCCGGCAACCTCTTCGTCATTTTCGGCGAGCCCGACATCAAGATCCTGGATGCAGCCGACGGCATGAAGCAGGTGAAGGTCTTCGGCGTCGACGTGTTCAAGCCTCAGACCGGCGAGGTGATCTCCGAGGGCACGGACGGTATCGCGCTCTGGATGCTCGACACCGACTACAACGAGGAGAGCTTCTTCGTCCGCCACGCCTATTTTCTCGGCGCGAACGACCCCTACAAGGCGCTCAAGACGACGCTGAAGGCCGAGATCGACCAGGAAGCCTGGGAGAGCCTGAACTCCGACATCTCCCGCCCCTTCCCGAAGCCGAAGAGCGGGCGCATCGCGGTAAAGGTCATCAATCATCTCGGGGATGAGGTGATGAAGGTGTTTGCGGTGAATTAGCTCCGTGCCTGGCCATAATCACTACCCATGGTGCAGTTGTGGCTGGTGCTACCGGACAAGGTCTGGTGCTTATGCCAGATCATTCCAGTCTATGCCCGGGCACAGCGTCAACAACGCATTGTCATTGGCCGGATACTACGTTTCAAAAACTCGTAGCGTTGCCTGCTTTGTTAATCCGAATGCAAGTTGTCCAATCTGTGGTGAGGGGGTTTATTATTATCAAAACACCCATGGATCGAGGATTTATTTTGACGACCTAGGATGGCCCTGGCCAAAGCATCCTTGCACCGACAACAGTCAATCACGAACTGGCACGCGAGGCACAGCCATATTCCCCGATGACCTGCGAGATCAGCAAACGTCCGAGGGGCTGCTCCGAATCGCTCGCCATGAGAACATTGTTTTTAAGAGAACGCTCGACAGCGACGGGTGGATGTTGTGCGTGGTCGTGAAGGTTGGGCTATTCGACAACAAGTCAGACGTTGATGTTAGTTTTCTCGAAGAAGACCGACCGCTTGGGCGATTTCGCTATGAAGGAACATCGCCATTCCTGACTCAAAAATCGATCATTGCTTACAAGGGCGACCAAGTCTCACTCCCAGATGGTGAAACACTCGAGAGAACGATAATCCCGGTTAGATGGCTGAGGTGATTAGCCGATGGACTTCCGCATCGCCGACACGTTCACGGATAGCCTGGGGCGACTAACCGCACAGGAGCAGAAGTCGGTCAAGACGACCGCTTTCGACCTGCAGATGAACCCTGCCGCGCCTGGCCTGTCCTTTCACAAGCTGGACCGCGCCAAGGACCCGAACTTCTGGTCGCTGCGCGTCAACGCGGATATCCGCATCATCGTGCACCGCGCGCAAAGTGGGATCCTGCTCTGCTATGTGGACCACCACGACGCCGCCTACAGCTGGGCTGAGCGGCGCAAGATCGAGCGTCATCCGACGACCGGCGCGATGCAGCTGGTCGAGATCCGCGAGCGGGTCGAAGAGGTCCGGATTACTCCTCTCGCCGAAACCGGCGTGCAGCCCGAAGTCGCGACTCCGTCCGTGCGGACAGTCTGCCTGTTCGACAATCTGCGCAAATACGAGCTGATGGCGTTCGGTGTGCCGGAGGAATGGGTCGACGACGTGCGGCGAGCCACCGAGGACACGCTCTTCGACATCATCAGGCACCTGCCGCAGGAGGCGCAGGAAGCGCTGCTCAAGCTCGCGGTCGGCGAGAACCCGGAGCCGCCGCACCCGGCGCCGGCAGAAGCCGATCCATTCGCTCACCCCGACGCGCAGCGCCGCTTCCGTGTTCTGACCAATGTGGAGGAGCTCCGGCAGGCTCTCGATTACCCCTGGGACAAATGGGCGGTGTTCCTGCACCCGGCACAGAGCGCGCTGGTCGAGCGGGCCTTCACTGGGCCCGCGCGTGTGTCTGGCTCGGCTGGAACCGGCAAGACGATCGTCGCGCTTCACCGCGCCGTCCATCTGGCGCGCGCTAATCCAAAAAGCCGCGTGCTTCTGACCACTTTCTCGAAGCCGCTCGCGAACGCGTTGCGGGGCAAACTGGCGAGCTTGGCGCCGTCCGACGATGCACTTCGAGCGCGCATCGCCGTAAAGGCGCTCACGGCGCTCGGCTACGAGCTCTATGCGGAATGGTTCGGACAGCCACAGATCGCCTCGGCATCGCTCATCCGGAGCCTCCTCAGCAAGGCGGCAGCCGATGTCTTGGAATACAAGTTCTCGGCAAATTTCCTGTTCGGGGAATGGAGCGACGTCGTCGACGCATGGCAATTGAAGAGCTGGGAGGCCTATCGCGACGTCTCCCGGCTCGGTCGTAAGACCCGGATCGGCGGCAAGCAGCGCGAGGCGCTCTGGAGCATCTTCGAGCGGGCGCGTGCGGCCATGGCCGAGCGCAAGCTCGTCACCTGGTCAGACATCTTCGGCCGGCTCACGGAGCACCTGGCGAACGGCAAAACCCGTCCGTTCGATCATGCGGTCGTCGACGAGGCGCAGGACCTGGGTGTCGCCGAGGCGCGCTTCCTGGCAGCCCTGACGGGGGAGCGGCCGGATGGCCTGTTCTTTGCCGGGGATCTGGGTCAGCGGATCTTCCAGCAGCCCTTCTCCTGGAAGGCTCTCGGTCTCGACGTGCGCGGGCGCTCGTTCACGCTGCGTATCAACTACCGCACCTCGCATCAGATCCGCTCGCAGGCCGACAGGCTCCTGCCGGGCATGATTTCGGACGTGGACGGCAATACGGAGGGTCGCCGGGGCACCGTATCGATGTTCGACGGTCCGCCACCCGACGTCGTGATCTCCCGAGGCCCGGACGATGAGGCCGGGGTCGTTTCGGCCTGGATCTCGAAACGCCTTGCCGAAGGCTGCAAGGCCCACGAGATCGGCGTCTTCGTCCGATCGGATGCCGAATTGAAGCGAGCGAGGGCAGCGGTCAAACTGCTGGGCACGCCGTTCATAGAACTGAACGACAAGGTCGAAGTCGAAGACGGTGCAGTCGCTGTCACCACGATGCACTTCGCCAAGGGGCTGGAATTCAGATCCGTCGTCGTGATGGCATGCGACGACGAGATCATCCCGTTGCAGGAACGCATCGAGAGCGTGGCCGACGATGCCGATCTCGAAGAGGTCTACAACACGGAACGGCACCTGCTCTATGTCGCCTGCACCCGGGCCCGAGATCATTTGCTGGTGTCTGGCGTCGAGCCGGCCTCGGAATTTCTCGTCGATTTTCTCGAGAATTGAGCAGGGTAGTGCGTGATGGACTTGGATGGCGAACCGCTACCCCATGCGGAATCCGGATCGAACCTGGCCCGGGCTGCGCCGTTTATTGCGGAAGCGATTGTCGACCTTCTGCGGCGCTATAAGACTTCTCCGCCTGACGTTCAAAGCACACTCGCCATGATGCTGGGTTGGATGGCACGCGGTCTTGAAAGCTTCGTCGTGCCTGGGGCGTCGCGTGCAGCCCAGAGGCTCGCTGATGAACTGGAGCTCGGCGATCTGACTCGGTTTCGGTGGCGAGATCAGCGCGGTCTTATGAAAGATCCAGAACGCGGAGTTTTCCACTGGGAGCACGTTATGCCCGTCAGCGACACCGTGAAGGCGCTGCTGGCGCTGGAAGACCCAACTCCCTCGACGATCGTGCCGATCCTCATGCGCACTGAAATAGCGTGGATCTTAAAGATCGAGGATAAGCGTCTCCCGCGAAAGGATCGTCCAGATCCTCGTGCCGCCTATGTCGCGGCGGGCATCGAGCTGCTCGCCTGGTCGCAGAACGCAGACGACCATGAAGATGGAGCGAAGCCGGCAATCACCGAATAGCTAGCCACAATCCCGGCGCGCCCGACACGATTCGAACGTGTGACCTTTGCCTGATGGGCCCTTTGCTCCGCCCGCAATTCCCGCATTGCCGAAGCGCCGCCAATCGGCTATCCAGCCTCCACGGTTAGCGCCCGTAGCTCAGCTGGATAGAGCGTTGCCCTCCGAAGGCAAAGGTCACACGTTCGAATCGTGTCGGGCGCGCCATCTCTTCGAATTTTGCGGTCGTTTCGGCCGTTTCCGGTAAGCGTTTCACACAGAAGCCGAGTTCGTCCCCGCCGGCGCATCTCGCTCCGTGCGGCGCTGATTGCCGCGTGCGCATTGTTCGGGGGCTGCCGCACCACCGCCGAGTTCGAGGCGGGGCGCGGCGCGGAGTTCCAATCGTTCGGCGACGGCACCATGGCCGACTTCAGGCGGCGCGCCAGCCTGACGCGTCCGACATGGATCCGGCGAACGCAGGGCGGACGTTCGTCGTCCATGGCAGCCAGTACGGTCCTTGCCAACCTGCAGCAAGCAGCGCCGCCGCATCCGGCGCTTTGCTCCCACCGCCCTGGACCGACCGAAGATCAGCTGGAGGTCGCTCGGATGGCATGGTTGCCGGCCGGCCTGCCGTTCGAAGCCGGCTGCGCCATCGGGGCAGCCGGCAGCCACGTCGCGTCGCGGGCCGGTCCGTTCACTCGGCCGGCGTGAGAAGGGGCTCGTCGAGCAGGTCGGGCAGCTTGCCGCTCAGGGCCGCCTGGAGCTGCCCCTGGTCGAGTTCGCCCTCCCAGCGCGCCACCACGATCGTCGCGACGGCGTTGCCGATGAAATTGGTGACGGCGCGGCACTCCGACATGAAGCGGTCGATGCCGAGGATCAGCGCCATGCCCGCGACCGGCACCGCCGGGACGACGGAGAGGGTGGCAGCCAATGTGATGAAACCGGCGCCGGTGATGCCCGCTGCGCCCTTCGAGCTCAGCATGGCGACGAGCAGGAGCAGGATCTGGTCGCCGAGCGGCAAGTGGATGTCCATCGCCTGGGCGATGAACAGGGCGGCCAAGGTCATGTAGATGTTGGTGCCGTCGAGGTTGAAGGAATAGCCGGTGGGGACCACGAGTCCGACGACGGAGCGCTTGCAGCCGGCGGCCTCCATCTTCTCCATCAGGGTCGGCAGCGCCGCTTCCGAGGAGGAGGTGCCGATCACCAGCAGGATCTCCTCCTTGATGTAGCGGATCAGCGCCAGGATCGAGAAGCCGTTATAGCGGGCGACCGCGCCGAGCACGATGAGCACGAAGATCGCCGAGGTCAGGTAGAAGGTGCCGATCAGCATGGCGAGATTGGCGACGGAGCCGATGCCGTAGCGGCCGATGGTGAAGGCCATGGCGCCGAAGGCGCCGAGCGGGGCGGCCTTCATCAGGATCGCGACCAGCTTGAAGATCGGGGTCGACAGCGCCTGCAGGAAGTCGGTCACGGGCTTGGCGCGCTCGCCGACCAGCGACAGCGACAGGCCGAACAGCACCGAGAAGAACAGCACCTGCAGGATGTCGCCGGAGGCGAAGGCGCCGACGATCGTGTTCGGGATGATGTTCTGCAGGAAGCCGACGATGCTGGAATCATGAGCCTGGGTGGCGTAGCCCTGCACGGATCTGGCGTCGAGGCTGGCCGGGTTGATGTGCAGGCCGCTGCCCGGCTGGACCAGGTTGCCGACCATGAGGCCGACGACGAGCGCCAGCGTCGAGAAGGTCAGGAAGTAGATCATCGCCTTGCCGGCGACGCGTCCGACCTTCTGCATGTCGCTCATTCCGGCGATGCCGGTCGAGACGGTCAGGAAGATCACCGGCGCGATGATCATCTTCACCAGCTTGATGAAGGCGTCGCCGAGCGGCTTGAGGGCCGCGCCCTGCTCCGGCCAGAAATGGCCGAGCAGGATGCCGGCGGCGATGGCCGCGAGCACCTGCACATAAAGGTGCTGATGGAATTTCCGGGGGCGGGCCGGCTGGGTCGGCGCCTGGTCAAGCGTGATCGCCATGGTTTCCTCCTTGGGGCCTAGCTCGCGGGTTCTTGCTGTTCTCGACGCCGCTGCCGCCTCGCTGGCAATCACTGTGCCAAGGTCTCCCGCGGGATTTCATCACGTGATTTCAGTGTGTTATAAGTCCTATCCGCCCATTTCGACCAGCGGCCTGGCGGTAAGCCGCACGCGAGCTGGTTGACTTGTGCGGGATTCCACACAAGATGGCGCATGGCCCCATCGGATACGCGCGCCCAGTGGATCGGCAAGCGCCGCCTCTGGATCGTCTTTGCGCTCGCGGCCGTGGCGATCGCCAGCTGCGCTGTGCTGATCGCGGGCGATGCCGGCCGCAGCCGCGCCATCGCAGCGATGCGCGGCCGCGCTGCGGATGCCGCGACGCTGGCGCTCGCCATCCTGCGCGGCGAGCTGGAGAAGCACCGCGCCCTGCCGGTGATCCTGGCGCGTGATCCGGACGTGCACGCGGCGCTGACGGACGGCGACAGGCACGCGCTCGACCTCAAGCTGGAGGCGATCGCCCGCGAGACCCGTGCGGCGGTGATCTATGTGCTCGGGAAGGACGGCCTTGCGATCGCCGCCAGCAACTGGCGGGAGCCGACGAGCTTCGTCGGCAACGACTATGCGTTCCGGGATTACTTCAGCGGCGCGGTTTCAGGAGGGGCGGCGGAGCAGTTCGCCCTCGGCACCGTCAGCAAGCGCCCGGGCCTCTATATCACCAGCCGCGTCGGCGATGGCGAGGATCCGCTCGGTGTCGTCGTGGTCAAGGTCGAGTTCGATCGGGTCGAGGCCGATTGGCGGGCGCTGGGCGGCCAGACCTATGCCGTCGACAGGCGCGGCGTCGTCTTGATCTCCACCGTCGCGGACTGGCGCTTCCGGACGGAGATCGCGCTCGCCGCGCACATGGCGGCGGAGATCCGGCAATCGCTGCAGTTCGGCGCAGCGCCGCTGACGCTGCTGCCTTTGCGGCGGGACGGCGAGATCGTCCGCGGCACGGGCGCCGCAGCCGGCGCGCATGTCGCCTCGCGCATCCCGGTCGCGACCACGGACTGGCAGCTCGAGGTCCTGATGCCGGTCGGCGCGGCGATCCGCGACGAGCAGGTCCGCCTGCAGACGCTGGTCGCGCTCCTGCTCATGCCAGGCGCAGCCCTCGGTGCATTCGCGCTGTGGCGGCGCCAGGTCAATCTCGCCCGGCGCGACGCCGAGGCCCGGGTCAAGGCCGAGCTCGAGCGGCGCGTGGCCGAGCGCACGCTCGCGCTGGCCGGTGCGAACGACCGGCTCGTCGAGGAGATGGCGGAGCGCACGAGGGCGCAGCAACGCCTGTCCGATGCGCGCGAGGAACTGGCGAAAGCCAATCGCCTCGCAACGCTCGGCCAGGTCACGGCCGGTGTCGCCCACGAGATCAACCAGCCGCTCGCCGCGATGCGTACCTATGCCGAGAACGCCCGCGCCTTCCTCGGTCGTGCCGACGCGGCCGCGGCGGATGGCGCACTCGCGCGGATCGTCGGGCTGACCGACCGTATCGGCACCATCACGGACACGTTGCGCGGCTTCGCCCGGCGCGGCGGGGGGCCGCATGGGCCGGTCGATCTCGGCGAGGCGCTCGGCGGGGCACTGATGATCCTCGATGCCGCGCTGCGGCACGCCGGCATCGCGCCGGCCCTTCCCGAACCAGCCGAGCCGGTTTTCGTGCTGGCCCGGCCGGTGGAGCTGGAACAGGTTCTCGTCAACCTGATGCGCAATGCGATCGAGGCGATGACAGAGGCTCAGGACGGCCGTGCGCCATGCCTCGCGATCGATGTCGCGATCCGGGGCGAGCAGGTCGACATCGCCATCAGCGACAATGGGCCGGGCCTCGACGCCGCCGCGCTCGCCGCGCTTTTCGCCCCGTTCCGCACCACCAAGCCGCGTGGGCTCGGCCTCGGGCTGGTGATCTCGCAGGACATCGTCGCCTCCTTCGGCGGCACGCTCTCCGCGACGAGCCGGAAGGGCGAAGGCAGCACCTTCACGATCAGCCTGAAGAGAGCCGCATGACCGCTTCCGCCAGCGACCAGCGCGCCGTCGAGGTCGCCTTCGTCGACGACGATCCGGATCTGCGCGACGCCAACGCCCAGGCCTTGCGCCTCGCCGGCTTCGCCGCCGTCCCGCTCGCCTCGGCTCAGGCCGCCCTCGACCGCGTCGGCCCGGATTATGCCGGCGTCGTCGTCACCGATGTGCGGATGCCCGGCATGGACGGCATCGCGCTCTTCCGGCGCCTGCGGGCGATGGACGCCGATATCCCGGTGGTGGTGATCTCCGGCCATGCCGATGTCGCCATGGCGGTCGAGGCCATGAGCGAGGGCGCCTACGACTTCATCGCCAAGCCATATTCCACCGGCCGCCTGGTCGAGACCTTGAGGCGCGCGGTCGAGAAGCGCGCGCTCGTCCTCGAGAACCGGCGGCTGCGCTCGCTGGCGGCGGCGCCTGAGGACGAGACCGCGCTGCTGGGCGAGGCACCGGCGATCATCCGCCTGCGCCAGACCATCCGCGATCTCGCCGATGTCGATGTCGACGTACTGGTCCTGGGCGAGACCGGCACCGGCAAGGAGGTCGTCGCGAACCTGCTGCACCAGCAGGGTCGCCGCCGCAGCAAGCCCTTCGTCGCCCTGAATTGCGGAGCCCTGCCGGAGAGCGTGATCGAAAGCGAGCTGTTCGGCTACGAGGCCGGCGCCTTCACCGGGGCACAGAGGAAGCGCGTCGGCCGCATCGAGCATTCCAGCGGCGGCACCCTCTTCCTCGACGAGCTGGAGAGCATGCCGCCGGCGGCCCAGGTCAAGCTCCTGCGGGTGCTGGAGGGGCGCGAAATCTCGCCGCTCGGCTCGAATGAACGCCGCCGCGTCGACCTGCGCGTCGTGGCCGCGACGAAGCTCGACCTCGGCGACCCCGCCGAGCGCGGCGATTTCCGCGAGGACCTGTTCTACCGCCTCAACGTCGTCACCTTGCGGATTCCCCCGCTGCGCGAACGCCGCCGCGACGTGCCGCTGCTCTTCGCCCAGTTTCTCGCCCGTGCGGCGCGCAAATACGGCCGTGACGTGCCCCCGCTGGATCGCAGCGTCGAGCGCCATCTCGTCGAGAACGCCTGGACCGGCAATGTCCGCGAGCTCGTCCATTTCGCCGAGAGGGTGGCGCTCGGCCTCGTCGCCGACCTGCCTGCGGCGCCCGCCAAGGGCGATGTCGTGGCGGCGAGCCTGCCCGAGCGCCTGAATGCGATCGAGGCCAATCTGATCCGGGAGGCCCTGGAGGCCAATCGCGGCGATGTCCGCGCGACCCTCGAGATGCTCGGCATCCCGCGCAAGACCTTCTACGACAAGCTCACCCGTCACGGCATCGACCGCGCCTCCTATGCGGTGACGGAGTAGAGAGCCGCGGTATCTCGGCAGTCCTCCTTCCGGCAGCGCGGAGCGCGGCGGCTGCCGAGCCGGGCCGTGCGCGAGACGTTGCGATCGTGCGGATCCGCTCGTCTATTCCTGCTCGACACTGGCCGACTCGGCGGCCGGCGGGCCGGAGAAGATCTCGAACAGCATGACCAGTTCGCCCTGGTTGTCGCTGCGGTCGTTGTCATGCGCGGTCATGAAGAGCCGGCCCGGCCCGGCGATGGTCAGCACATCGTCGTCACGCATCATGAAGTACATGCTCGGCCGGCCGCCCGGCGGGTGCCGCGAGACGGCGAAGCTGCCTTCGTTGCCGCCGCCGAACCGCACGCCGTTACCGCCGGGGCCGCACCAGCCTTCGCTGCCGTGCGGGTGGGTCAGCCACCTCTGCCCGGGCCGCGCATTGCTGAACCTGGCGAAGTGACCGGCCGCCAGCGGGATCGGCGTCTCGGTTCCGCTCGATGTGGCGGAGACCCGCACCTCCTCGGCATGCACGCGATGACCAGCTGCAACCATTGATCCCTCCCGACGTGGCCGCACACGCGATCGCATCATTCTCCTGACCTTGCGTCAAGTGGACGAGGGCAGCGCGCTTGTGATCCGCCGCGCCTCGTTCCCTGCGTCGGCGGCTGGCCCGGGCGCCGCCTCGCCAGGGCGGTGCGGGTCGGCACCGGCCTGTTCGTCTGGTTCGGCGACCGGGCGCTGCCGCCGGCTTCATTCCCGGCTGGAGGCCGAAAATCCTGGAGCGCTGAGCACGGGCTGATCGCGACGTCTTGCCGAAGGAACTTCTCCGGGCTGCTGCGGGTTCTTGGCGTACCCGAACCCGCTCTCAGACAAGGAGTTTCCCATGCGCAACGCGCTCGTCGCGTCGATCTTCTGCGCCGTGGTCTCAACCGCGGCGATCGCACAGACATCCACAACGTCGCCGACACCGGCGCCGAACGCGCCGGCGGATGCCAACGCGCCGCTGCCCGGGGCCAACAGCTTCACCGAAGGGCAGGCCAGGAGCCGCCTGGAGGCGAACGGCTATAGCGGCGTCAGCGAGCTCAAGAAGGACGACAACGGCGTCTGGAAGGGCACCGCCATGCATTCCGGCGCCAAGGTGAACGTCTCGGTCGACTACCGCGGCAACATCACGCGCAACTGAGGGAGGAAACCCAAATGACCCGCACGATCACCCGCGCCTATGACGACTACGCCACTGCCGAGGGCGTCGTGGAGCGCCTTCAGGCGGCCGGTGTCGCCACCTCCGACATCAGCCTTCTCGGCCGTCGCGTCGAGGCCGACAACGACGACAGCAATGCCGGGGAGGGGGCCGGGATCGGCGCTGCGGTTGGTGGCGCAGCCGGGCTGCTCGCCGGCCTGGGCCTGATCGCGATTCCCGGCATCGGTCCGGTCGTCGCTGCAGGATGGCTCGCTTCGACGCTGGCCGGCGCTGCCGCGGGCGGCGCGACGGGCGGCATCATCGGCGCCCTGACCAGCGCCGGCGAGGATGAGGAAAGCGCCCACTATTATGCCGAGACCGTCCGCCGCGGGGGCAGTGTGGTTTCGGTTCGTGCTGCCGACGACCGCGCGGCTGCCGTCGAGGCGATCATGGACGGCGCCACGCCCATCGACCGGGATCGGCGGATGGCGGACTATAGGAGCGAAGGCTGGTCCCGGTTCGACGATCAGGGCGAACCCTACCGCCCTCTGATCTGACCACCGCGCCGAAGCATCCGACCCCGCCGGCTCACGCCGGCGGGGCTTTCCTGTCTCGGCCAGCCTGCGCTCGCAGCGCTCCCATCTCGCCGACGCGCTGCGGTCATCGTCACGGCTCCCGCGGGACCGCCGAGGCTTCCTCCATCGCCTTGCCGACCATCGTACCCGCCGCTCAGAGGACGAGCCCGTCGCTCCAGCGCTCGAGCATCGGTCCGTCCCTGCCGAAGACGGGGTCGGCTGGGGGCCTCGGCAGCCTCGCGATGGCCGCCCGGAGCTCGGCGCTCGGCGCCTCGCGGAGGATGTCGCCGCTCTGGCCCGGCGGGTAGGCGCCGACGACCAGAAAGTCGCTGCTGGCGCCGACCCGGCAATGCCCCGTGCCGGCGGGCAGGAGCAGCACGTCCCCGGCCGAGACGGCGAGCTCGCGACCGCCTTCCCCGCCCAGGACCAGCTCGGCCGAGCCCCGGGCGATGCCGAGCACCTCATGGCCTTTCGAATGGTAGTGGTGGAAGTCGAAGACGCCGTCGCGCCAGGCCGGCGGCCAGCCGTTCTCGCCGAAGCGTCGCTCCATGGCTCCGGCGAGATCGGCGGTGTCGTTCGCGAAGGCCTGCCGATAGACGAGCGCCGGAAACCGGGCGTTGTTCGGAACGAAGCCGCGTTCCTCGAAAGGGAGAATCAGGATCGTCGGCACCGTCGCCATGGTTGTCCGCCCTCTCAGCCGGAGCGTGGGCCGCTGGGGTCGCGGTCGCGCCCATGGCCGCTGCCCGGCGTCGCGTCGCCGTCGCCCGACACCACGACCGGGTTGGCGCTGGTCAGCCCGTCCGGATTGGGCTTGGCCCGGGACGGGGCGAACTGCCCCCGTGCGTCCGTCTTCTCCGGCTTGCGGGATTTGACCTGCGCCTCCTCGTCGGGGCTGAGCGGGTTGCCGTGTCCGTCTCGCATGATGACCTCCTGTCGTTCAGCGCGGCCCCAGCAGGGCCGTGAGATCGAGTTCCTCGTCGCGATGCCTGCCACCGAGCTGCGCCGCCAGCCACGAAGCCGCCGCGCCGACGAGCAGGGCCGCCGCGGTCAGGAACGCCGAGAGAACCCCCATCTTGCGGGCCCGCTCGGCGGCCTGCCTGGCGGTCTCCTTGGCCTGGCCGAGGCGGGCGAAGGCATCGTCGATGCGCTTCTCCGCTTCGGGCTGGGCGATGTTCATCCGCGCCGCCATCCGGCTCGCGACATAGGACCGGTCGGCCGGATCGAGCTGACCGGTCGCCAGGCTGCGCAGGAGGATGCGCGAGGCCTCGTCACGCTCGGCCTGCGTCGCCGGCTCGGTGCCGCTCGCCCGCGTCAGCATGTCGACGGCCGTCGCCAGCGGATCGGGCTGCTGGCTGAGGGCCGCGCCCGCTGCCGTGCCGGCACCGGCAGCCCCGCTGGCGGCGGTCCTGACGAGACCGGTCGCGGAGGACGCGGCCAGAGCGGCGACGAGCAGCGCGCCCACCGCCCAGACGACCAGGCCGTGAGCGCCGTCCCGGACATGGCGTTCGTGCAGGCTGGCGTCCGCGGCCGGGCGCCTCATCCGTCCCGCCAGATAGCCGCCAGCCGCGGAGGCGGTGACGGCCACCCACAGGGCCCAGAGCGCACCGGCGATCGCCAATGCGGTCAGGCCGGTCGACCGCGAGGGCTCGAACGAGACGAGCGACAGGCCGATCGCCGAGCCGAAGGCGGTGAGCAGCGTCGTGATGGCGGCGGAGAGGGCAGCGCCGCCGAAGATCGCGCTCCATTCGAGATAGGAGCCGGAGGGCGGGGCCGTTTCGGCCGGGGCAACGACGACGACGTCGGTGGTTTCGCTTGCCATGGGACGCTCCTATCGCAGGCCGAAGAAGGAGAGGATCGCCATGACGACGACCACGAGGCCGACCAGATAGATGACGTCGTCCATAGCTGTCCTCCCGGGATGCGCGCTCGGCGGCTGCCGGGAGAACTGTTCGAAGGGTCAGTCAGTTCCGTCCGGAGGAGCGCCGCTCCGAGATTGTCCGGGCCGGCCGGCCCAGCGTTCGATCGAGTGGTCGACCGCCAGCAGCCCGACGGCCAGGATGGTCGCCGACAGGACGATGGCGTGATGCCCGAGCCCGGCCGCGCAGCCCAGCGCCGCCGTGACCCAGATCGCAGCCGCCGTGGTCAGTCCCTGCGGGGTCGTCTCGCCCTTGCGCAGAACGATGACGCCGGCGCCCAGGAAGCCGATGCCGGTGACGAGACCCTGGATCACGCGGCTGGCGGCGTCGGCCTGGTGCGGCTCGCTGAAAATGGTCGCGGCGGCGGCGGTGCCGAGGCCGACGAGCCCGAAGGTGCGGATCCCGGCCGCGCGCTGCTTGCTGGTGCGCTCCCAGCCGACGACGATGCCGGCCGCCGTTCCCGCCAGCAGGCGCAGCAGCAGATCCAGCTCGTCGCGGAAATCGAAACTCATGCCGCCCTCCCGTCTTCAAGCCGGCCAAGGCTGAACGCGCGTGCGGGGCAGGTGGTTCGCCGGCTTTCCGAGGCGTCCCGGGGTGCAGCCGATCCGCGGATGCCTTTCGTCGGTGCGTCGGCGTACCGAAACCCCTTCGCGCACGCGGGCGTTGAGGCGTCATCGGGTCGGCCACCCCGCACGAGGCGCTGTCCGCCTGCGGAAAGACGGCCGCCGCCCTCAGGAGAGGCCGAGCAGCGCGGCCCGCGCCCGATCCTCATCGCCGGAGCCGATCGATGATACGAACCATCACCCGTCGCTATCGCAGTTTCGAGGATGCGCGGAACGTCGTCGTCCGCCTGTCCGAAGCGGGCATCCCCGCGCAGCGGATCGGGCTGGTCGGGCGCCGCCGCACCGGTGACGACAATGCGGCGGCCGCCGCCGGGATCGGTGGCGCCGCCGGCGCCGCGGCCGGGGCCGTCATCAGCCTGGGGGCGCTCACCCTGCCCGGCGTGGGACCGGTAATCGCTGCCGGCTGGCTGCTGGGAGGGGCCGCGGCGGGAGCGCTCGCCGGCGGAGTCGTCGGAGCGCTGGTCGATGCTGGCGTCACCGAGCCGGAGGCACGCGGACATTCGGAGGCCGTGCAGGAGGGGGCGGCGCTCGTCGCCGTCCAGGCCGAGCCGGGCGAGGTCCTGCAGGTCGAGGCGATCCTCGACGCCGCCTTGCCGGTCGCGACCCCGATTGCCTGAGCCGGCCGCCGGGGTCGGCGCGAGACCACAGCCATCGGAGCATCACGATGATCCATCACCTGTCGCTCGGGACCAATGACGTCGCGCGGGCGCGTGCCTTCTACGACCCGGTCCTCGCCGTGCTCGGCATCCGGCTGCTGCAGGCCGATGCAGGCTCGGCCGACTATGGCGTGGGCAGCTTCCTGTTCAGCCTCGAGACGCCCGTCGACGGCCGTCCGGCCACGGTCGGCAACGGCGTGCATGTCGCGTTTTCGGCGGGACGGCGGGGCATGGTCGAGGCGTTCCATCGCGTCGCCCTGGACCATGGCGGGACGGATGCCGGGCCGCCCGGGCTGCGACCGCAATACGACCACCATTATTATGCGGCCTTCGTTCTCGATCCCGACGGCAACAAGATCGAGGCGGTGACCTATTCGGCAAAGTGACAAAGGGCGGCGAGCCTTGGCTCGCCGCCTCGGATCCCGGGCGGGGGCGGCACCGGAACGATCCGGCGCAGCCGCGTCCTCAGGCCGCCTTCTGGGCCTGCTTGTTGACCGAGCTCTCGCCGAGCTTGGACAGGGCCTCGTCGGTGGCGATCTCTTCGCGCAGGGTCTGGTCGAGCAGCTTGGCCGCATCCTTGAGCCCGAGCTGCTGGGCCCAGGTCTTCAGCGTGCCGTACCGGGAAATCTCGTAATGCTCGACGGCCTGGGCCGCCGCGAGCAGGCCGGCGTCGAGCGCGGGGCTGTCCTCGAACTCCTCCATGATCGACTTGGCCTCCTCGATGATGCCGAGGATGGCGTCGCAGGTCTTGCCGCGCGGCGCCTTGCCGATGATCTCGAACACGTCGCCGAGACGGTCCACCTGGGTCTCGGTCTCGTCCCGGTGCTTCTCGAAGGCCTGCTTCAGACCGGGCGAGGTTGCGGCCCTCGCCATCTTCGGCAAGGCCTTCAGGATCTGCTTCTCGGCGTAATAGATGTCCTTGAGCGTATCGATGAAAAGATCGTTCAGGGTCTTGGGATTGCTTGCCATGGTCGCACTCCGGTTGGAATCGGCGAGCAGGAACGGCTACACTGCCCCGCCGGTTCCGCCGGACCGGCGTCTGTACGCTACGGTACCGCCGCCCGCGTCAGGCGAGCTGAGCCTGGATCGTCGCCAGGTCCTTGAGATGTTCGCGGATATGACCGCGCGCTAGCATCGCGACGGCGCGACTGTAAGGGTCCTTCCCCTTGCCGAGATAGGCCTCCTGGAGCTCCAGAAGCTCCTGGTGGCCCTCGATCTGATGGGCGATATAGGCCTTGTCGAAAGCGGAGCCCGTCGCGGTATTCTCCAGCCGCCCGAGCATCGACTGGCCTTTCGGCTCGAGCGCCTGCGCGGGGGCGTGCGCGCGCTGCCTGAGCACCGCGGCGACGGTTTCCTGCTCCGCGATCTCCAGTTCCGCGAACGATTTCGCCAGGGTTCCCGCCCTGGTCAGCGCGAGGCGGCTGGTTTCGAGGGCGATGCCGCCGGCGGCGAGCGTCGCATTGGCATGCTGCGTTTCGTCGGGACCCGCCGCGGGCTGCGAGCCGGCCAGCGGCTGCCCCGTCGTTGCCTGGGCGACGGCCAGGCCGGGCAGCAGCAGCGCGCCGGTCAGGACGATCATGCGTCGATGCATCGCGAAGTCCTCACTCCGGGTGGAAGCCGACGGAAATAACCGTCCGCTCGGCAGGTCAGGATCTGAAACGACGCTGCGACGGGCGTTGTTCGATTTCACGGGGCGGGGTGCGCGACCGCACCGTCGCGCGCCCGGCCGCCTGGAAAGCCGAACTTCCGCCCCATTCGCAGCTACAAACGAGCCGTCGCCTCATCGTGCAAGGGAGTTGGCCATGTACCATGAGAAGCTGAAGCAATTCCGCAGGCGATCGATCGAGAAGGCCCTGCGCGCCGGGCTTCCCGCCTATTTCATCGACGAATGCCTTGGAGACGGCGTGATCCGGATCAAGCCGGACGGCGTTGTGGAACGCATCGTCGTCCAGCAGGGCCAGGCCCAGATCAAGCCGTTCGAGTGCCGGTCCTGCTGACGGCCTCGGGTCCGTCGACCTTCCGCCGGCCGATACAGGGGCGGCGAGGTCACGAGGTTTCCCGGGCCGGAGCGAGCGGGGAAATGGCCGGTCCATTGAGAACCGAACCGTCCGGCGCGAAATGCGAGCCATGGCACGGGCAATCCCAGCAGCGCTCGAAGGCGTTCCATTTGAGATGGCAGCCGAGATGCGTGCAGACGGCGGAGCGCAGCTGGACCGTGCCGTCCACATCGCGATAGGCCGCGACCTTGTTCAGCCCGTCGCGGAGGATTCCGCCTTCGCCCGGGCCGAGCTCGTCCACCGAGGCGATCTCGCCCGGCAGGGCATATTCGGCCATGTTCGTGACGGCGGTGGCGTTCTCGCTCAGGAAGGTGGCTGCCGCGCGGGCCGGCGTGCGGGCGGGATGGTAGACCGCGGCGTACTCGCTGCCCTCGCCGGCGATCATCGCCGGGATGATCAGGCTGGCGACGACGCCATGCGTCATGCCCTGGCCTGAATCGCCCGTGGCGACATAGGTGCGCCGGCTGTCAGGGTCGCGCCCGATATAGGCGCCGTAGTCGAGCGTCTCCATCACCTGGCCCGACCAGCGGTGGGTCTCCCGCCCGAGATCCGGCAGCAGCGTCCTGATCCAGGCTTCGAGCGCGGCGAAGCGCCTGGGCGCGTCGTCCGCCTCGCCGGTCTTGTGATCCTCGCCGCCGACGATCAGGAGGTCCTTGCCGTCCGCGCCGGCGGTCAGGCGGACATAATGATAAGGGTCGGCCGTGTCCCAGTAGAGCGCGTCGGCGAGGCGTCCGCGTTCGATCTCGAACGCCATCGCATAGGTCCGGTAGGGCGCCTGCTTGGTGTGATAGGCGAAGCGGGCATGGACGGGCGCGTTGGTGGCGACCACCGCATGTCGGGCGAGGACCTCGTGCCCGCCGGCGACGCTCAGGCGAACGCCGTCCGCGGTCTCGGCGATCTCCTCGACCGCCGAGCGCGGATGCAGGGCCGCGCCCTGCGCCGCCATCGCCTCGCACAGGCCGCGCAGATAGGCGAGGGGATGGAAAGTCGCCTGCCCCGGATAGCGCAGGCAGGGCGTCTCGGTGAGCGTCCGCAGCGGCAGCCCGGTCTCGCGGACCACCGCGATACCGAGCCGGCGGGCTGCCTCGGCCTCGTCGTCCAGGATCGACGGCTCGCTGCCCGGATCGAGGCAGAGGATGCCGTCCAGGCGGCGGAACTCGCAGGCGATGCCGTGGCGCTGCACGATCTGCTCGATCCTGTCGAGCGCGGCGCTCTGGCTGGCCTGGAAGCCGCGCGCCTCGTCGATCTCGCGCATCGACAGCAGGCTCGCCAGGGAATCGTCGCAGATCGGCGCGAGATGGGCGGTCGTGCGCGCGGTCATCCCGCCTGCGATCGCGCCGCGGTCGAGGATCACGACCGACAGGCCGCGCTGCAGCAGTTCGTAGCCGATCGAGAGTCCGGCGATGCCGGAGCCGACGATGGCCACGTCGGCGTTCGCACTCCCGGCCAGGGGACGCGCGTCGGGCGCGACCTGCGCATCCATCCAGACGGAGCGGCTGTGTTCGTCCCAGGCGTTCATCGCGACCTCCGCCGATTGCGAGGAAACGTGACGCCCCGAGGCCGGGGTCCCGGCGCGGCCGCGACCGTACGCCAGCGTACCGTCGCCGGGGGCCGAGATCGCGGCTCCGGCCGGATCGCGGCTTCGGGAACAATCGCGCCGCGCGGAACGTTGCGCGCTCCGTGATGAGCTTGTCTTCGCGCCTGAACATCTTCCGGAAGGGGAGCCGTCCGCAGCAGGCCCCGCCCGGCCGAAGCCCGGCTTCGATGTTCTGCCCCGGCCGGAATTGCCGCGACGCGGTGGCGGCCGAGCGGGCGGCCGTCCTCATCGACGGCGCCGAGTATTTTCGCCATCTCGAGAGCAGCCTTCGCCGGGCGAGGCGCTCGATCATCATCATCGGCTGGGATTTCGACGGCCGCATCCGCCTGCGCCCGCAGGCCGGCGACGACGACTCGCCTGCGCTCGGGCCGCTCCTGCGCGCGCTGGTCGAGGCGAAGCCGGAGCTTCACGTCCATATCCTGATCTGGAGCGTCTCGGTCCTGCATGGCCCGAGCGCGATCGCTCCCGCCCTGTTCGGCAGCGAATGGCAGGGCCATCCGCGCATCCAGGTCAAGCTCGACACCCGGCACCCGATCTACGGATCGCACCACCAGAAGATCGTCTGCGTCGATGGCGCGATCGCCTTCGTCGGCGGGATCGATCTCACCGTGCGCCGCTGGGACACGCCGGAGCATCTGGCGGAGGATCCGCGCCGCCTCGACTGCGACGGCGAACCCTACGCGCCGGTTCACGATGTCCAGATGGTGTTCGACGGCAGCGCGGCGGCGGCGATGTGCGCCATGGCGGCCGAGCGTTGGCGCAGCGCCACGGGAGAGGCTCCGGGCGGCGATGCGGATCCACCGGCGCAGGCGCGGCAGGGTGGCGCCGACGATCCCTGGCCGGACGGGCTGACCCCGGACTTCCACCCGGCCTCGGCCGCCATAGCGCGGACCGAGCCGGCCTATGACGGGCGCGCCGAAATCCGCGAGTCGGCGGCGCTGGCGCTCGACATGATCGCGTCGGCGGAGCGCTCGGTCTACATCGAGACGCAGTATCTGACGGCGCGGAGCATCGGTGCGGCGCTGTCGAAGCGGCTCAAGGCCCGCAACGGACCCGATATCGTCATCGTGATGACGCGGGAGGCGCGCGGCCTCCTCGAACGCCTCGCCATGTCCGAGAACCGCGACCGGCTGATCCGCAGGCTCGCCCGGGCGGACCGGTTCGGCCGGCTGCGGGTGCTCTACCCGGTGGTTCCGGGGCCGGAGGGGGACGTCGAGGTGTTCGTCCATTCCAAGCTCATCATCGCCGACGACCGGTTGATCCGGATCGGATCCTCGAACCTCAACAACCGCTCGGTCGGTCTCGACACCGAATGCGATGTCGCGATCGAGGCCGGCAGCCCGGCGGACCACCGCGCCATCGCCGGCATCCGCAACCGGCTCCTGGCGGAGCATCTGGACTGCCCGGTCGACGCCGTCGACGCCGCGATCGCAGCCGACGGGCTGGTGCCGGCGCTCGATCGGCTCAACCGCAAGCCGCGCGGGCTCAGGCCCTTCGACGTGAGCACGCCGGACGGGCCGTTCCGGCCGATCCTGGGGACGCAATTCCTCGACCCGGAGCGCATCCTGCGGCTGCCCTGGCCGTTCCGCTAGAGCGCCCCTCGGTCCGCGGGGGCGGTGATCGCGCCGACAAGGCCCGTAACCTCACGCCGATCCGGACGCCTCCTGCTCCCTGCGGCCGCGCAGCAGCGAGAACGCCAGCAGCGCTGCGCCGGGAAGCAGGGGCACGAGGAAGTAGACGGCACGGAAGATGAGCAGGCCGGCGACCACGCCGGCGCCGGGGAGAACGGTCGCCACCACGGCCTCGATGACCCCGAGCCCGCCGGGGACATGGGCGATCAGCGAGGCGATGTTGGCCAGCACATAGCTTGCGGCGACATCGGGGTAGGATACCGTCCCGAGGCTCGCCAGGGCCTGGTGCAGGCTCGCCGCGACGAGGGCGAAGTTCAGCGGGCCGACGACGAACTGGGCGGCGGCGAGCCGGGGATCGGGCAATTCGACGCCCCAGTTCCGGATCCGCCAGCGCCCGCGTACGACGACGCAGGCGACGAGGTAGGCCGCCAGCATCAGGATCAGCCCGGCCGCCAGGGCGAGCAGGGCGCTTTCGGGCAGGCCGGTCAGCTTCGCCGCCAGGTCCGTGCGCAGGAGCAGCGCCAGCGCTGCGAGCGTGCCGAGGCCGATGCCGACTGTCGCCCCGCAGAACAGGATCACCCTGGCGACCTCGCCGACGCTGAGCCCCCAGCGCGCGTAGAAGTGGTAGCGGATCGCGCCGCTGCTCAGAGCGGCCAGGCCGATATTGTGGCCGAGCGACAGGCTGGTGAAGGAGGCCAGCGCCGCCTGCCGATAGGGCAGCGGCCTGCCGGCATAGCGGAGCGCCAGGGCGTCGAACAGGGTCAGGCAGGCATAGCTGGACAGGGCGAAGCCCAGTGCCGCGGCCACGCGCGCCGGGGCGGCCGAGCGCAGCAGGCGGACCAGTTCGTCATAGCTGTGGCCGCGCAAGGTCCGGTGGAGCAGGTAGGCCGCCAGCGCGATGGCGGCCAGCGCCAGGAGGGTCCGCAGGACGGAGGGCCATCGCTTGGCGCCGCCTCCGCTCCCGTCGCGGGAAGCGTCAAGGTCCATCGGTTTCGGCAAGGCCGGCCTTGCCCTCCTGGACCGGGACGCGCAGCCGCACGACCAGCGGCAGGTGGTCGGAGGCGACGCTGGCGAGCGGCGTGCGCAGCACCGCGGCGTCCGCGACCTCGATATCCTGCGACACGAAGACATGGTCGATGCGCAGCAGCGGCCGGCGCGACGGGAAGGTCGGCGCCGGCTTGCCCTGCGAACCGGCCAGATGGGCGTCGCCCATGCGGGCGGCGAAGCTCCGGTAGACCTGGCCGCCCGGCAGCGAGTTCAGATCGCCCGCCACCACGACGGGAGCCGGGCATTGCCCGAGCCAGTCGGTGCCCAGCAGGGCCAGCGCCTGAGCGCGCCGCTCGCGGCGGCCGAGGCCGAAATGGGTGTTGATCACCTGCAGCCGGGCGCCGTCCAGCACCGCCTCGATCCGGATGGCGCCGCGCGGTTCGGCCAGCCAGGAGATGCGCGGGCCGGGCAGGAAGCCGACCTTGACGAGCCGGGACCGGCCGCGCGTCAGGACCGCATCGCCGTATTGCTCCTGTGCGATCCGCAGCGCCGGGTGGAAATGGCTGGCGAAGCCGAGCTTCTCGGCGATGAGGCGGGCCTGGTCGACGCCGCCGCTGCGCAGCCGGCCGACATCGATCTCCTGCAGGGCCACGATGTCGGCGTCGCAGCCGGCGATCACCTCGGCGATGCGCTCCGGCGAGAGCCGGCGATCGGTGCCGAGGCAGCGGCGGACGTTATAGGTCGCGAGGGTGACCGGGACGGTCGGGGGCGAGCATGCATCTCGGGTCATCAGCACTCAATGCGGGATCGGCTCGGAAGTTCATCGAGTTCGGCCGGACGCCCGGCTCAGCCCGAGCGCTCGCGCTCCTTCAGGAGGCCATTGAGGCGGTCCTGCTTCTCGTTGAGCATGTCCGCCAGCCGCTCCTCCTGGGCCGCTCCGGAGGCCGCGGCCGCCTGCTCCGTCAACTCCGAGATCTGCCGCCGCAACAGCGCGATCTGGTCGTCGAGAGCCTCGTGATTGCCGTTCTCCGCCATCGCTCCGTCTCCGTCATGCCGCTGCCGTCAACAAAAACCCGGAGCTCCGAGAACTCCGGGCGCCGCTGGCTGTGGTCCCATGGACAGCATGAGCTGCCCGGTCAGCGACGAGTTGGGTGCCGGGGCGTGGCACCGGCTCTCGAACGGGACCCGGCCGCTTCGGTTCCGCTACCGTGCAGAGATTGTGCGGAGACGTACCAAGCTATCGGCCCGGACGAATCGGGCGCTTGCGGCCTGCACAGCTCCTCGGACGAAACCGCGGCGAACGGGCTTCGGCGCCTGCGACGCGAGAGGGGCCATGATGACGGGCGACGGTCAGCTGATCCTGCGCGACGGCGGCCGAGCCGGCCTGAGCCGGCCCGGCCGGCTGCGGCGCCTCAATGCTGCGCTTCGAGCTCGGGAGCGGCCTCGCGCACCAGATAGCGCTGCGTGAGCGGCGCAAGGTTCTCGGAGAGCCAGCGCGCCATCTCCTCCTCCTCGCGGAGGATGCGGGCGCAGACGGCGCTCGTCTCCCGATCACCGACTTGCTCGGCCGCGGCGATGAGAATGCGGTAGGCGGCGATCTCCATCTGCTCGAAGGTATAGCTCGCCATCGCGCCCTTGATGATCTCGTCGCCGACGAAGATGCCGCTCAGGCCCTGCCCGAAGGCGACGAACTTCGCAGCGAGATCCTTGATGGTCGAGGTGTCGCCGCCCCGCCTCTCGATGCAGTCCTGGAGCAGCGAGGCTTGCTGGCGGGTCGTGCCGAGGTGAGCCTCGATCTTCGCCTTCACGTCCGGATAGTTCTCGATCCGCGACGCGAGAGACGACAGCATCGTCTCGGCCTGCCGTTCCATGGCGTGCGCATCACGCAACCATTCCATCAGCCGTTCTTCGGGACTGGCCATCTGCATATCTCCTGATCGATCGCTGGGCTCGCTCGAAGACGTCCGAGAGAACGCCGCGAGGGCCCGGCGGCGCCGTCATCAGCGAGGCGCCCTGCCGCCTGCCCCAAGAACCGGGCAGGCTCGCGGACGTTCAGCCGTGCCGTGGATCGGTGCGCTGGCGCACGCTGCGGGACAGTTCGGAAGGGCGCAGTCGGGTCGGCGGGACGCTCGATCACGCTGCATGGACGGAGTCGTCCAAATGCAGCGTGATCGATTCTAGAGGTTTAAAGCATGCTCTAGATGATCGGCTTGCCGCCGGTCACGGCGACGGTCGCGCCGGAGACGTAGCTCGACAGCGGATCGGCGAGCATCACATAGGTGGTCTGGAGCTCGGCCGGCTGGCCGGGCCGCTGCATCGGCACCTGCTTGCCGAAATTGGTGACGCTCTCGCCGGTCATCGTCGAGGGGATCAGCGGCGTCCAGATCGGCCCCGGCGCGACGGCATTCGCCCTGATCCCCTTCGGCGCCAGCAACTGGGCGAGGCCGGCGGTGAAGTTCTGGATCGCCCCCTTCGTCGTCGCATAGGCGAGCAGGGTCGGGTTCGGCATGTCCGCGTTGATCGAGGCGGTGTTGATGATGGCGCTGCCCGGCTGCATGTGCGGCACCGCAGCCTTCGTCAGATAGAACATCGCGTGGATGTTCACCGCGAAGGTCGTCTGCCATTCCTGGTCGCTGATCTCGTCGAGCTCCTCGAAGCTGGCCTGGTGGGCGGCGTTGTTGACGAGGATGTCGATGCCGCCGAGCTCGCGCAGCGCCGTCGCGACGATGGCGCGGCAATGGTCGGAGGATTGGATGTCGCCCGGAACCAGCACCGCCTTGCGCCCGGCCTTCGCCACCCAATGCTCGGTCTCGGCCGCGTCGTGGTCCTCGTCGAGATAGGCGATCAGCACATCGGCGCCCTCGCGGGCATAGGCGATGGCCACCGCCCGGCCGATGCCGCTGTCACCGCCGGTGATGATCGCGCGCTTGCCGGCGAGGCGGCCGGCTCCCTTGTAGGAGTGCTCGCCATGGTCCGGCTGGGGCTGCATCTGGCCGGTCGCGCCCGGCATGGCCTGCTGCTGGTCGGGAAAGGGCGGCTTGGGATGATCGGTCACGTTGTCCTCCGGGGCGTTCGCTGCGGGGCACCGATCTCACGGGAACGGCGGGCAGATGGAGCCGACCTGATCGGATTCGGCGCTTGGACGGCCAGTGGCCCGGTATTCGAGGCACGCCGTCCCGGCGAAGGCGCAACGCGGCAACGCCGGGACGGGTTCCGGCGCGCCGGCGCACGCTTCGGCGACACGCCAGGCTCTTGCCGGGCTTGCTGGCCGGGGTTCGAGCCGCGCAGCGCCGCCGTGCCCGGCGCGGAGCCGTCCGCAGCGCGCCGAAGGTGCGGAACCACTTGCGAATCCTCGCGCTTATCGACACATCTCCTTCCCTCTGGACTGGCTATCGGGGGAAAGGAGATGCCATTCTCGTCACTGACGGATCCGGTCGAGCTCGCCCGCGCCCAGGCGGCGCTGGAAGCCGCCTGGAAAGCGGTCGCAACCAATATTCCCGAAGCCCTCACCGAGCAGGAACGCACCAGGCTGGCCTATATCGTCGCGAATCTGGTCGCTCTCTCGATCGATGAGGACGACCTGATGCAGCGCAGCATCGACCAGTATCGGCGTTCGCCCTGAGCCCCGGCGAGAGCGCGTGGCTCCGGGCCGGCAAGCCTACAAATCGCCGAGGCTCCGGCGGCGCGATCCGCGCGCCGCTGGAGCCTCGATCCCATTCCCGGCCTGGCCGGGCAGTGGTTACCAGGTCACCCTGAGGCCAACGCGCCCACCGAGACTGTGGCCCTCGCCTTCGCCGAGTGCGAAATTGTAGTCCGCCGCGGCGAACAGGTTGACGTTCTCGGCCAGGCGACCGGACATTCCGAGCCCGAGCTGGGCCCAGGTGCCGCCGAGCCCGGTCTTCAGCGTAACGGGGAAATTGCCCGCCAGATTGGTGAAGGTGGTCTTCGCATCAGCGCCGAAGCTATGCCAGAGGTTGGCCCGGGCCCAGGTCGTCACCGGGCGCCCGCCGAGCGACCAGTCCTTGGTCAAGCGCGCGCCGACTCGGCCGTAGAGCACGTCGGTGTCGTCATATTTGGTCCAGCCGAAGCTGTCGGCGCCGCCGTCGAGCGAAACGCGCTGGTAGATCAACTGCGCCTGCGGCTCGATGGTCCAGCCGGCACCGAGGGCGACGGGATAGCCCCCCTCGAGCGAAGCGGTGAGGCCCCAGCCGCTCGGCTTGAGGCGCTCGCCGAACATCGAGGTCGCCTCGACCTGATCGTACCGGGTGCCTTGCACGACGGCATCGACATACCAGCCGCTCGCGCCCTTGCGGGTCCAGTAGCCGCCGAGCGAATAGCCGTACATCGAGACGGATCCGGCCCTGCCGCCATAGACGGCGTCGACGTCGCCGACGATGCGGCCTGCACCGACATAGAGGCCGGCAATGTCGCGGACGCCATCGGCCGCGTGCCTGCGGAAGAGATCGAGGCCGGTCTGCAGGCCAGCGACGTCGAAATCGTAGTCGGGCCCGTTCTTGTAGAAGCTGTTCAAGCGTCCGAAAGCTCCGGTGCCGCCCTGCTTGACCGTTCCAGTCTCGCCGAAGACACGGCCCCACGCCGCGCTGCGCCGCTCGCCCGACGCCGTGCGGGCGTCGGCATAGTCCTCGCCGTTGCGGTCGTGATAGGTCCCGAGCATGACGAGGCCGAAGCGGTTGGCCATGGCCGGCACCGCCAGGTTGACCGGCACCTCCACGCGGTAATTGGGCAGCTCGGCCGCCTGCGTCGCCGCCGGCGTTCCCGGCTGTGCGCCACCTTGCGGCGTCTCCTGCGCCGCACCGGGCGTGGTCGTCGGCCCGGTGTAGACGGAGCGCAGGAAGTAGTCCTGCGCATCCGAGCTGCCGCCGCGGAACAGGTTGTATTCATAGGCGCCGGCCGCGACGCGCCCGGCGAGAGAGAAGGCGCCGGACGCGGTGGTTCCGCCGTTGATCGCATCGACGACACGGATGCCGTCGCCCGTCGTCAGCGCGCCGCCGCCACCGGCATTGCTGATGCGAAGGCCGGTCGTGCCGGTCGCGCTGCCGCCATCGATCACGAGCTGGTCGCTCGGCGAGTTGTCGCCGCCGAGCACGGTGTTGAGCGCGATCGTTCCGCCCTGGCCGACATAGCTGCCGGTGGTGAGCGTCGTGCCGGCGGTGCCGCCGGGCAGGCCGAGCATGACCGTTCCGGCATTGGTCAGCGAGGCGACGGTCTGGCTGTTCCCGAGCAGGTCGAGCGTGCCGGCCGCCTGCACCGTGTAATCGGAATTCGGGCTGAGCACGTTGGCGGCGCCGGCCGCAACGGTGCCGGCGTATAGGGTCGTCGGCCCGGCATAGGTGCTCGGGCCGGTCAGGCGGGTGTAGCCGTTGTGGAAGTCGACAGCGCCCGTGCCGCCGATCGCGGCCGCGAAGGTGTAGGCTCCGCTGGTGTCGCTATGGTTGAACACCAGCCGTCCGGTGCCGGCGCCGAAGGTGACCGTGGGCGTGTTCAGCGCGCCCGGCGCCGCAGCGGCCGCCCCGGCGGCCGCGCCGATATCGAGCGTGCCGGTCGAGCCTGCCTGCGCCGCTATCGTGGTGCCGCCGGCGGCATTCACGACAGCCTGATTGCTGATCGTCAGCGCTCCCGCGCCGGCGTCACCGACGACCAGCGAGGCCGCGGTCATCGATGTGCCGGCACCATCGATCGTGGCTGTTCCGGTGCCCGTTGCCAGGGTGCCGATGCTGAAGGCGCCGCCGGCGGTCGCCGTTGCGCCAGCCAGCAGGCTCAGCGTGCCCCGGCCGATGAAGCCGATATTGATGTCCTGGCCGGCGGTCATGGCCGAACCGGGGCCCGTAACGGTTATGGTGCCAGTTGCGGTGGTGGGGCCACCCGCATGTCCACCAGCGTTGATGAAGCCATCGGCGTGAAGCAGGCCACCATTCTGAACGGTCACCGAGCCGGTTCCGCCGGAGCCGCCAACATAGACATTCGCGACGCTGTTCACGGCCGAGCCCGCGCCATCAATCAGCACGAAGCCGCGAGCCCCGCTGTCGATGTGGCCGACGAAAAGACCACCTCCGACGGGGTTGGTGATGTTGACCTGGCTGCCGCTGAGCACGTTGAGGGTGCCGGTCGAATTGTCGTTCTGGCCGACGCCGATGGAGCCGTTCGTATTCCAGACCGAGTTGTTGCTCAGGGTTACGGTGGCGGTGGAGCCGGTGCCCTGGGCGATCACGCCGACGGCCGGGATAGCCGATGTCGTGTTGACGGTACTGCCGTTGGTGATCAGGACGTTGCCCTGAGACCCGGCTGCGTTGGCTATGAACAACACCGAGCTGGTCAGCGTCGCATTGTCGACGGTGACCTGCCCTGACGTGCCGGTCGAGGCACCGAGAACGAGCCAGTTGCTGACCGACACGGCGCCGCCGTTCTGGATGCTCACTGAGCCATTGGCCGCGTTTCCAACGACCAGGTTGCCGACGACGTTCCATGGATTGGTGCCGGCCGGATAAGCCGGCGTCACATCGCCTGACGTCATGATCTGCTGCGCCTGCACTCCGGATGCCGGCATCAGCGTCAACGCCGTCGCCGTGAGCAAGGAAAGCCGCAAGGACACTCGCGGCACCTCGAAATGACCAGCTCGCCCGCTTCTCGGAATCACGGATTCTCTCCCCGATTTAAAAGTCGGCGAGATGTTTAAATAGGTTGCATGCAAGGGATACCCTTGGTTGTGTCAACCGTGGGTAGCGCCGGGCGCATGTCGTTTAAACCGATTCAGTCTTGACTAAATCGGTTTAAACGTGCGAGTCGCGCGATTCTGTAAATAATGGTACAAATTTGGATCTAATTTCTCTGGGAATACTATTTACAGGCAGTATCGATCAACTGTCACAAGATTTATTCACATGATCGGATCTGCTGATGCGTTATCCTGTGTTGTTGACGTAAGGCAATATAACTTACCATTGGTCATGCATCTCGCTGCAATTCCGGGTTGGTGCAACTCCGCCCGAGCTGAACGGCGGTCTCCGCAGAGCGCCTGCCAAATCCTCGCTGCCGGGAAGCCGAGGTCGAGGCTATGCCGCCTTCTTCGCCGCCTTGCGTTTCACCGGCTTCGGGGGCGCCCGGCCGGCGCTCGCCCGCAGCGCTTCCATGAGGTCGAGCACCTGCGGCGCCTTAACCTTCTTCGCCGCCCTGACAGGCTTGCCGGCGAGCTTCGCCTTCACCAGCTCGGCCAGAGCGGCCTCGTAGCGATCGTCGAATGTCGACGGGTCGAACGTGCCGCGCTTGGTGTCGATGATGTGCTTGGCGAGCTCGAGCATCTCCTTGTCGAGCTTGAGCTTCGGGACGCCGTCGAAGGCCTCGCGCGCCGAGCGGACCTCGTAGTCGAAGTTCAGGGTGTGGGCGACGAGGCCGAGGCCCTGGGCGCGGATCATCAGCGAGCGGTAGCGGCGAAACAGCACCGCATGGGCGAGAGCTGCGACCTGGCCGGCGCGGAGCGCCTCGCGGATCACCGCGAAGGCCTCGTTCGCCATCTCGCCCGACGGAGCGAGATAGTAGGGCTTGTCGAAATAGACGGTGTCGATCTCGGCGCAAGGCACGAAGGCGGCGACGGCGAGGGTCTTCTTGCTCTCCTCCACGGCCTTGGCGATCTCCTCGGGCTCGACCTCGACATAGCGGTTCTCGCCAATCTCGAAGCCCTTGATCTGCTCCTCGCGCCCGACCGGCTTCTCGGTCACGGGGTCGATGAATTCGCGCCGGACCCGATGCCCGGTGTCGCGGTTCATGGTGTGGAAGGCGATGCGCTCCGAGGTGCTGGCGCCGGTGTAGAGCGCGACCGGGCAGCTGATCTCGCCGAATTTCAGATAGCCCTTCCAGTTCGCCCGCGGCGCAGCCATGGCCCTCGCTCCAGAACGCAGCATCGGCGAGTCAATGCGGGGCAGCCCGGCAAGTTCCGGCACAGGGAACCGAATCGAGCCAAGCCGCATTGAATCGGCACAGCCGTCGAGCGGAGTTGCAGCGCATGCCTGCCCGGACCTACTGGAAAGGCTATCTCAAGCTCTCGCTGGTGACATGTCCGGTGGCGATGAGCCCGGCCACCTCCGAGAGCGAGAAGGTCCGCTTCCACACCCTGAACCGCGAGACCGGCAACCGCGTCGTCAGCCGCTATGTCGACGCCGAGAGCGGCGAGCCCGTCGATCCCGAGGACCAGGCCAGGGGCTACGAAGCGGAGGCCGGCCGCCTCGTCGTGATCGAGGATGAGGAGCTCGACGCGGTCAAGCTCGAGAGCGTTCGCACGATCGACATCGACGCCTTCGTCCCGCGCGCGTCCATTCCCTGGATCTATCTCGACAGCCCGCACTATCTGGTTCCCGACGACGAGGTCGGCGAGGAGGCGTTCGCGGTCATCCGCGACGCCATGGCGGCCACCAGGATGGTCGGCATCTCCCGCGTCGTCCTCTACCGCCGCGAGCGCGCCGTGATGCTGGAGCCGCGCGACAGGGGGATCGTGCTGTGGACGCTGCGCTACGGCGACGAGGTCCGCGACGAGAAGGCCTATTTCGCCGAGATCGACAAGGAGAAGCCCGAACCCGAGCTGCTCGCGCTGGCCCAGAAATTCATCAAGGCGAAGACCAAGGAGTGGTCACCCGACATGGTGAAGGACCCGGTTCAGGAGCATCTGCTGAAGCTGATCGCGGCCAAGAAGCGCCGCAAGGGGACGCGCGCCGCCGCCGCCGCCGCCGCCGGCGGCAAGGAGCGGCCGAGCAACGTCGTCAACCTCTTCGAGGCGCTGAAGAAGAGCCTTCAGGCCGACAAGGCGCTGCGGAGCTGACCCGGCTGACGGGATTGCGCCGCATCGCCGCATGCACCGCTTCCGCGTCGGCGACGGCGGGCCTCAGGACAGGCGGCGGTCGAGGACGTCGTCGATCCGGTCACATGCGGCGCGATGCTCCGCGAGCAGGTGCTGCAGCGGTCCCGTCGGGCGGAATGCGCGCGGATCGGCCTCGTCCTCCCCGCCCTGCCGCCAGGCCTCGATCGCCGCCTCGGCCGCGGCCCATTCGCGCGCGGTCGGCTCGCCGACGACCGGCATGCCCGCCTCGTCGGCGATCCGCCTGGCGATCCGGCCGCGAAGCTCCCGCTCATAGGCGACGATGGCATCGAGTTCGTCACGGTAGCGTGGCATCGGGCTGGAGCGGTTCTTTCAGGCAAGGGCGCCGTTCGGGGACCTGTCACGCGGCGAGGATTCTTCCGCGGAAGCGCGGGCATTCCCTAGATCCTGCGGCCGCCCTTGCGCCTGCCGCCGGAGGCTCCGGGCCGCTCCCCGGGCTTCCGGCCCAGGCCCATCGACTTCGCCAGCTGCGCGCGCGTCTCGGCATAATTGGGTGCGACCATCGGATAGTCGGCCGGCAGCTCCCACTTCGCCCGATACTCCTCCGGCGACATGTCGTAGGCCGTGCGCAAATGGCGCTTCAAGGATTTGAACGGCCGCCCATCCTCAAGGCAGTAGATGGCATCGGGGGTGATCGACTTCTTGACCGGAATGGCCGGGTTCGGCTTTTCGGGCTCCGGCTCGGGGCTTCCATTGCCGAGCGCGTGAAGCGTCGTGTGGGTCTTCTCGATCAGCGCGCTCAGTTCCGATTGCGGGAGGCGGTTGTGCCTGACATAGGCCGACACCACCATCGCAGCCAGGCCAAGCAACTCTTCGCGGTTGTCCGACATTGTTCCTCCACTCCCTCGCGACACCTGACTAGCCGATTCGCCAGGGCCGCGAACAAGCGCTCGGACCATATGGTTACTCGCTCAAATGCAAGAGGTTAACCTTTCGCATTCCGGCCGGTCGGGACGCATCGGCCCGGCCGTCACCGGCCGTCCGTCCTAGCTGCTCTCGCCGGCCTTGCCGCCGGACATGGTCGCGGTCTGGCGCGTGGCCACGCGGTCGAGACACTCGGCCATCTGGGCGGTCCCCCATTTGTGCCTGGAGCATTCGCCGGTGCCGATCGTCAGGTTCCGGGCGACGGCGTGCGGCTGGTCGGTTCCGCCGCAGCCGGTCAGAACCAGGGCGATGGCTGCGAGAGCAAGGCGCATGTCGATCCTCCTTCCGGGCTGCCAACTCGACCAGCCATATGCGGCGGCAATTTGATCCCCGGCAGCCGATCTGGCGATCGACGATCAAGGGCTTGACCTTGCCATGGTTGGAACCTGCAGGCTCACTCCGGAACGCCCATGTCGCTCATGCGCCGGGAGCCCGCCGATGTCCGATCAGCAGCACGCGCACCATAGCGGCCACGGGCCGCACCACCATCGGGAATCGGCCGCGGCCGGAACGGTGAAGGACCCCGTCTGCGGCATGGATGTCGATCCGGCGACGACGCCGCATCGGAGCGAGCACGGCGGCGCGAGCCATTATTTCTGCTCGGCCGGATGCAAGGCCAAGTTCGACGCCGCTCCCGCCGCCTATGCGGCGAGCGTACCCGGGCCGCCCAAGGCTCAGCCGGTCGCCGAGGGCACCATCTATACCTGCCCGATGCACCCGCGGATCCGCCAGGCGCAGCCTGGAAACTGCCCGATCTGCGGCATGGCGCTCGAGCCGGAAATGCCTTCGCCGGACACAGGTCCGAGCGCCGAGTTTCGCGACATGCGGCGCCGCTTCTGCATCGGCCTCGTGCTGACGCTGCCGATCCTCCTGCTGGAGATGGGCGGGCACCTGACCAACCTGCATGGCTGGCTCGGGCCGCGCAGTTCGAACTGGGCCCAGCTCGTTCTGGCAACGCCCGTCGTGCTGTGGGCTGGATGGCCCTTCTTCGCGCGCGGCTGGCGCTCCCTGGTGACCCGCCAGCTCAACATGTTCACGCTCATCGCCATGGGCACGGGCGTCGCCTGGCTCTACAGCGTGGTGGCGACCGCCGCGCCGGGCATCTTCCCGCAGGCGCTGCGGAGCGCGGACGGAGCGATTCCGATCTATTTCGAGGCGGCGGCCGTCATCACCGTGCTGGTCCTGCTCGGCCAGGTGCTCGAGCTGCGCGCCCGCGAGCAGACCGGCGGCGCGATCCGCGCGCTTCTGGATCTCGCACCCAGGACAGCGCGGCGGGTGAGGCCGGACGGCACCGACGAGGATATCGGACTCGATGCGGTCGCCGTCGGCGACCGGCTGCGGGTGCGCCCGGGCGAAAAGGTCCCGGTCGACGGCACGCTTCTGGAAGGACGCAGCTCCGTCGACGAATCCATGGTCACCGGCGAGTCCATGCCGGTGACCAAGGCGCCCGGCGCCGCGCTCATCGGCGGGACGATGAACCAGACCGGCGGCTTCGTGATGGAGGCCGCCAAGGTCGGGAGCGACACCATGCTCGCGCAGATCGTGCGCATGGTCGCCGAGGCGCAGCGCTCGCGTGCGCCGATCCAGCGGCTGGCGGACGACGTCTCGGGCTGGTTCGTGCCCGCCGTGATCCTGGTCGCGATCATCGCCTTCCTCGCCTGGTTTCTCGCCGGACCGGAGCCGCGCCTCGCCCATGCGCTGGTCGCGGCGGTCGCCGTGCTCATCATCGCCTGCCCCTGTGCGCTCGGCCTCGCCACGCCGATGTCGATCATGGTGGGCGTCGGCCGCGGCGCGGGACTCGGCGTGCTGATCAAGAACGCCGAGGCGCTGGAGCGCTTCGAGAAGGTCGACACGCTGGTGGTGGACAAGACCGGGACGCTGACCGAGGGACGGCCGAAGGTCACCGCGATCGTCCCGGCCGAAGCCCTGGCGGAGTCCGAGCTGCTCCGGCTGGCGGCGACCCTGGAGCGGTCCAGCGAGCATCCGCTCGCGCTGGCCGTCGTCAATGCCGCGCGCGAGCGCGGCCTCACCCTCGGCACGGCGCAGGCGTTCGACAGCCCGGTCGGCAAGGGCGTGACCGGCACCGTGGAGGGCCGGAGACTGGTCCTGGGCAGCCACGCCATCATGGCCGAGGCAGGGGTCGACCTCTCCGCCATGAGCGCCGAGGCCGAACGGCTCCGCGGCGAGGGCGCCACGGTGATCTTCATGGCGACCGACGGCGTCCTCTCCGGCCTCTTCGCGATCGCCGACCCGGTCAAGGCCACCACGCCCGAGGCCGTCCGCACCCTGACGGCGCAGGGCATCCGGGTGGTGATGCTGACCGGCGACAACAGGACGACCGCCGAGGCGGTCGCCCGCAGGCTCGCCATCTCCGAGGTCGAGGCGGAGGTCCTGCCCGAGGACAAGAGCGCAATCGTCGCGCGGCTGCGCCGCGAGGGCCGCGTGGTGGCGATGGCCGGCGACGGCGTCAACGACGCTCCGGCCCTCGCCGCCGCCGATGTCGGGATCGCCATGGGGACCGGCACCGACGTGGCGATCGAGAGTGCCGGCGTCACGCTCCTGAAAGGGGATCTTCAAGGCATCGTGCGGGCGCTGCAGCTCAGCCGCGCGACGATGAGGAACATCCGCCAGAACCTGTTCTTCGCCTTCATCTACAATGCGGCCGGCGTACCGGTGGCGGCCGGCGTGCTCTACCCCGCCTTCGGCATCCTGCTCTCGCCGATCATCGCCGCCGCGGCCATGGCGCTGTCCTCGGTCAGCGTCATCGGCAACTCGCTGAGGCTGCGGAGCGCGCGCCTGTAGCCTTCGCGGGCGCGGTGGCGGGTCCGGGTCATCGATGCTAACGGTATCGATCACCCGGCTCCGCGCGATCCGATGCAGCTGAACCCGCTTCTCCACGCCGAACTGGTCACGGGCCGCAGGCAGTCGGCCCTGATCGACCTGTGGTCGACGACAGGCTTCGCCGCGGCGGTGAGCGAGGTCACCGGCCCGCATCTCTACCAGTTCGGAGAGCTGCCGGTCCCGACGGTCGCGATCACGCTCTATGACGTCCGCCGTCACGTGCTGATCGAGAACGGCAGGGTCAGGCGCGATGCGCCGGTTCGCGCCGGGCGCTTCCGCATCGGGCAGCCCGGGCGCAGCGTTGTCGTCGATGCCGTGCCCGAGGTCCGGTCCGGCAAGCTGCTCCTGTTCTATCTGGGCGAGGCCCTGCTCAGGGAGGCGGGTGCCGCGCGGGGATCGGCCGGTCCGATCGCCCTGATGGACAAGGTCTGGGACGCCGAGGATCCGATGCTGGAGATGTCGGCGAGACGCCTGGTCGAGGCCAGCGAAAGCGGCGTCCGGCCCAACGCCCTCCTGGCCGAACAGGTCGCCTATACCCTCGCCCTCCATCTGTCCGATCGCTATGCCGCACCGGAGACGCGGATGTCCGGGCACTTGCCGGGACTGGACGAGGCGATGCGCCAGCGCGTCGCCGAGTTCGTGCTGGACGATCCGGCCGCTCCGATCACGCTGACGGCGATGGCGCAGGTCGCCGGCATGAGCCCGTCCCATTTCATCCGGAGCTTCAAGCGGACGACGGGCATGACGCCGCATCGCTTCGTGGTCGAGCAGCGGGTCCTCGCCGCCCGGCGCCTGCTCGAGACCTCGGACCTGCCGATCGTCGAGGTCGCCCTTGCGGCCGGCTTCTCGTCGCAATCGCATTTCGGTGTCGCCTTTCGGGCGGTGACGGGAGAGAGCCCGGCGCGGTATCGCCGCCTGCGGCGCGGGCGCCAGTGATTTTTCGACAAAACCCCGAAGATGAGCGCCCCGCCGGAGAATTTTCCGGCAGACGGCCGGCGCTGTTCTGAGAGACCTCTCCGCCCCAGCCGATCGCCCATGGAAGGCGACGCGAGGGAGGCAACCAATGGCGACATCCGAAAGCACAGTCGCGCCGGGCGAGGACACCAGCCTCACCGGCTTCTACAAGGACATGACCGTTCCCGAAAAGCGCACCTTCTGGGCCTGCGCGACGGGCTGGGCGCTCGACGGCATGGATTTCATGATCTACCCGCTGGTGATCGGCACGATCATCACGCTGTGGAAGGTCGACGCGGGCACGGCCGGCCTCGCCGGCACCGTGACGCTGCTGGCCTCGGCGGTCGGAGGCTGGGGCGCCGGCTATCTCGCCGACCGCATCGGCCGCGTGCGCACGCTGCAGCTGACCATCCTGTGGTTCTCCTTCTTCTCGCTGCTCTGCGCCTTCGCGCAGAATTTCGACCAGCTCCTGATCTTCAGGGCCCTGCTCGGGCTCGGCTTCGGCGGCGAATGGGCGGCCGGCGCCGTGCTGATGGGCGAGACGATCCGGGCGCAGTACCGGGGCCGCGCGGTCGGCTCCGTCCAGTCGGGCTGGGCCGTCGGCTGGGGGCTCGCCGTGCTGGCGCAGGCCGTGCTGTTCTCGCTGCTGCCGGCGGAACAGGCCTGGCGCTGGATGTTCGCGATCGGAGCGCTGCCGGCTCTGCTGGTCCTGTATCTGCGCAGCTATGTGAAGGAGCCGGAAGTCGCCGCGCAGACCCGGGCCAGGGGCGCCGCCACCGGCGATCGCCCGTCGATCCTCGCGATCTTCCAGGGGCCGATCCTGAAGACGACCATCCTCGCCTCGCTCGTCACGACGGGCTGCCAGGGTGGTTACTACGCCATCACCTTCTGGGTGCCGCGCTTCCTGACGACCGAGCGCAAGCTCTCGATCGTGAGCTCGACCGGCTACCTGTCGGCGCTGATCGTCGGTTCCTTCGCCGGCTATCTCGTCGGCGCATGGTTCGCCGACAGATATGGCCGCCGCAACCTGTTCCTCAGCTTCTCGCTCGGGGCCATTGTGGTCGTGCTCGCCTACACGCAGCTGCCGCTGTCGAACGAGCTGCTCTGGGTGCTCGGCTTCCCGCTCGGCTTCTTCGCCTCGGGCTATTTCTCCGGCATGGGAGCTTTCCTGACGGAGCTGTTCCCGACCAGGCTGCGCGGTTCGGGCCAGGGCTTCTGCTATAATTTCGGCCGGGGCGTCGGGGCTCTCTTCCCCTTCCTCGTCGGCTACCTCTCGCAGATGACCTCGCTCGCCAACGCGATCTGCCTGTTCGCGCTCTTCGCCTATCTCCTGTTCTTCCTCGCGGCCTACGCGCTGCCGGAAACGCGCGGCAAGGTGCTGCATGCCGATGCCTGAGGCTTCGCTCCCGGATCGTGCCCCGGCCTGTCCGGGGCCCGATCCTGCTCCGCGCGGGCCGACGCGCTTCGCCGTGCCGCGCGGGGCCGTCGACACCCATGCGCACGTCATCGGCGTGCCGCCGGCCCATCCCTTCGTCGTCGACCGCAGCTACACGCCGCCGGCCGCACCGCTGGAGCGCTACGTCGCCATGCTCGACGCGACGGGCATGAGCTACGGCGTCCTGGTCCAGGTCAGCGTGCACGGCACGGACAACAGCCTGATGGTCGAGGCGCTGAGGGCGCATCGCGACCGGTTGCGCGGCATCGCCGTGATCCCGCTCGGCCTGCCCGACAAGGCGCTGGCGGAGCTCAAGGAGGCGGGGGTCGTCGGCCTGCGCCTCAACATCCTCTACGGTGGCGGCATCGGCTTCGAGCAGCTGGAGGACTATGCCGCGCTCGCCCGCGAGATGGGCTGGCACCTGCAATTCCTCATCGACGCCAGGGACCTTGCGCCGCTGGCGCCGAAGCTCGGCAAGCTGCCCGTGCCCTTCGTCGTCGACCATTGGGGGCATTTTCCGGTCTCGCGCGGGCTCGGCGACCCCGGCTTCCGGACATTGCTCGCGCTGGTGCGCGACGGGGGCTGGGTCAAGCTTTCGGGCGCCTACCGCAACACGGTCGACGGGCCGCCCTATGCCGACACGGTGCCCTTCGTCCGCCTCCTGCACGAGGCGGCGCCTGAACGCTGCGTCTGGGGCTCCGACTGGCCGCATGTCGCCCATTGGCAGCGGATGATGAATGTCGGCGAGCTGCTCGATCTCCTCGCCGACTGGGTGCCCGATCCGGCGGCCCGCGAGCGGGTACTCACCGAGAACGCGCACCGGCTCTACGGCTTTGTGCCGGAGCCGGCCGGCGCGGCCAAGGGCTGAGTCGCCGCGGCGGCCCAGCCCTGACGCTCGCGCCAGTCCGGCTCGAGCGCGGCGAAGCGTGCGAGCCTGAAGCTGGAGAGGTCGGCGAAGCCGCAGGCGCCGTCCACCACGAGGTCGCGGATCGCGCGGCCGCTCGCCGGCGAGAGGCCGAAGCCGACGCTCGACAAGGTCGCGACCACGACATTGGCCTGCGCGTCGAGACGGTCGATCACCGGCCGGCCATCGGGCGTGTTCTCGATCACCCCGGCCCAGGAGCGGATGATGCGGGCATGCGCCGCCTTGGGCAGCAATTCGGCGAGGCGCCTGCCGATCGGCAGCATCAGCGGCGTGGTCGGCTTGGGGGGCGTGCCCTCCTCGCCCAGCGCCAGCCATTCATGCGGGCCGCCGCCATAGGCGAGGTTGCCGCGCAGGGTCTGGCGGCCATAGAGCCCGCAGCCGTCGACGCCGCCGAGCGGCATCAGCGGCAGCGGCTCGGTCACGATCATCTCGCAGCGGGCGGACTGCACCGGCACCTCCTGCCCGAGCAGGGCGGAGAGCCGGCCGGTCTGCGGCCCGGCGGCGAGCACGAGGCTGTCGCAGCCGACCTCGCCGCGATCGGTCTCGACCGCAATGACGCGGCCGCCCTCGCTGCGGAAGCCGGTGACGGTGGTGTGCTGCAGGACGCGCCCGCCATGGTCCTGCATCGCCCAGGCATAGCCCTGCAATGTGCGGTGCGGATTGGCATGGCCGCCGAACCTGTAGTGATAGCCGCCGACGATGGTGTCGCCCGCCAGCGGCACGAGCTCCTTCGCCTGCCTGGCGTCGAGCACCTCCGATCGGAAGCCCTGCCGCTCGGCGTTGCGCAGCGCGCGGCCATAGAGCGCCATCTGCTGCTCGTTCGCGGCGAGGCGGATGCGCTGGGGCCGGAATTCGGTCGGGTAGCCGAGCAGGTCGTCCATCATCGGCCAGAGCCGCTGCTCCTCGGCGAAGAGGGGCGAATGGTGGTGCGAGCAGCCGCCGCCATTGCGGCCGGAGGCCTCCCAGCCGATCAGCCCCTTCTCCAGCACCAGCACGTCGACGCCGCCCTGCGCCAGCCACCAGCCGGCGGAAAGACCGGTGACGCCGCCACCGACGATGACGACCGAGGCTCCCTTGATCCCGTTCATCGCTGCCGTCTCACTCGCTCGCGACCGGGCCGGCCGCGTCGTTGCCCGCGACGGTGTAGAGCGCCGGCACCTCCCAGAACGGGCGCCATTGCGCATGCATGCCGAACCAGGTGTCCCAATGCTCGACCTGGCCGGGCGCCTCCGGCACATCGGCCGTCAGCGCCAGCGGCAGCGGCCTGACCGGGGCGCGATAGCCGGCGAGGGGGATCGCCGACAGAGGCTGCGCCGCGCCGAGCGCGAGCAGGGCGGCGACCTGCTCGCGGCAGCGCCGGCCCTGGCAGGGCCCCATGCCGGCACGGGTCAGACGCTTGACCTGGTCCGGATTGGGCGGGCCCTCGCCGAGCAGCGCCGCGAGCGAACGGTCGTTGCGGCGCTCGTCCCGCCAGTCGAGATAGCGCGGCGGGCGGATTTCGAGGATCTCGCGCGCCGTCACCTCCTCGCATTGGCAGACATGGCATTCGGCGCGGGCTTCGATCACGCTCGCCCGCACCCAGGCGAGACGATAGGCCGAGACGTCGTACTCCGGCGCCGGCGGCGCGGCGGCCATGTCCCCCGCCGCATCCAGGCCGAGCGCCGCGACGGCGCGGGCGGCCTCAGCCTCGGCGATGGCGCGGTCGCGGGTCTTGGCCGCCCAGAGGCCGGCACAATCGCCGACGGCATGAACGTTCGCGAGGCTGGTGCGCTGGCCCGCATCGAGCACGGGTGCGTAACCGCCGCGCTCGGGCTGGAACGCGACCTTGCCGCCGGCGGCATCGATGAGGTCGACGACCGGCGTCGTGCCGACGCCGAGCACGATGCCGTCGCAGGCGATGGCGCGTTCCGTGCCCGCCGGGCGGCCCTGCGCGTCCAGCATCGCGACCGCTGCCGCCTCGACGCGATCGCGGCCGAGCGCCTCGCGCACGACATGGCCGGCGAGGATCTCGGTGCCGTCGGCGCGGAGCTCGGCCAGCAGATCCGTATCGCCGACGGGCTCGGACGCCTGCTCGACGATGGCGGCGATCGTGACGCCGGCCTCGCGCAGGGCGAGCGCCGTCGTCAGCGCCTCCGTGGTCGAGCCGAGGATGACGAGCTTGCGCGGACCGATGGCGCCGTAGCGCGTCGCGAGGCCGAGCGCGGCGGTGGCGCCCATCACACCGGGCTTCTCCCAGCCGGGAAAGCCGAGACCCATGTCGCGGCGGCCGCAGGCGAGGATGACGTGGCGCGCCTGGACGAGGAGGCTGCGCTCCTCGTCGGCGAGGCCGGCGACGAGGCCGGGCAGCCAGCCCAGCGCCGGGCCGTTGGCATAGAGCGCCCAGCAGGCGGTGCCGAGGCGGACGTCGATGCCGGCTTCGAAGGCCTCGGCGATCCGCGGCTCGGAGGCCACGAAGGCCTCCATCATGGCGTTGCGGTTGCGGGCGCTGGCCGCCATGCCCTGGCCGTAATGCAGCGGCACCTCGTCGCCCATCGTCCTGAACGGGACCGGGTTCTCGTCGACCAGCAGCACGCCGAAGCCGTGCGCCGCCGCGCCGATCGCCGCAGCGAGGCCGGCCGGGCCCGCGCCGACGACGAGGACGTCGACGGTCTCGGCGATGGTGAGCGGCTTGCCGGTGACGGATCTTGGGTCTGGGGCCGGGTTGGTCATGGGCTGCGCTTTCGGATGGCGGGGCTCAGTCTCGGCACGGCAGGGCGGCGAGGCAGGCCGGTTTGCGACATTGTCTCGCCCGGGCGCGACATTCCCGCCTCGCGTCAGAGCACCTGCTCGAGGAAGGCGCGGGTGCGCGCCTCGCGCGGCGCCCCGAAGAACTCGGCCGGCGGGGGGGGCTCGACGATGAGCCCGCCATCGGTGAAGTAGACGTGATCGGCGACTTCGCGGGCGAAGCCCATCTCATGGGTGACGAGGATGCAGGTCATGCCCTCGGTAGCGAGATCGCGGATGGTGACGAGCACCTCCTTCTTGGTCTCGGGATCGAGCGCGGCGGTGACCTCGTCGAAGAGCATCACCTTCGGGTTCATGGCCAGCGAGCGGGCGATGGCGACGCGCTGCTGCTGCCCGCCGGAGAGCTCGCCCGGATAGGCGTCGTGCTTGTGCGACAGCCCGACCTTGGCGAGCAGGCGCACGGACCGCTCCTCGACCTCGGCGCGTTTCTGCTTGAGCACATGGATCGGCGCCATCATCACGTTCTGCAGCGCGGTCTTGTGCGGGAAGAGATTGTATTGCTGGAAGACGATCCCGACGTCGCGGCGCAATGCGAGCTTGTCGAGGCCGGGGTCGTTGACCTGCCGGCCGGCGACGGTGATCGAGCCCTTGCTGATCGGCACCAGCGCGTTGATGCAGCGCAGCAACGTCGACTTGCCGGAGCCGGACGGGCCGATGATGCAGACGGTCTCGCCGCGGCGGACGGTGAGGTTGACGTCCCTGAGCACGACGAAGGCGCCGAAGGCCTTCTCGACGCCCTCGACCACGACGACAGGCTCGCCGAGCCGATGTCTGGCGATGTCCTTGTCGGCCATGGTCATCCCTTCACGTGGAATCGGCGTTCGAGCGCCATGGTGAGGCGTGCGATCGGGTAGCAATAGGCGAAGAACATCAGCAGCAGCAGCAGGTACATCGGCAGCATCAGCTCGGGCCGGCTCTCGGCCACGAGGGCGGCCCGCGTCACCGTCAGCCCGTCCTGGATGCCGACGACCGAGATCAGCGTCGTCGCCATGGTCAGGATGGCGTAGAGGTTCATCCAGGGCGGCAGCATGCGCTTGACCGCCTGCGGCAGGATGATCATCCACATCGTCTGGCGGCGGCTGAAGGCGAGCGCCTCGGCCGATTCCCACTGGCCGGACGGGATCGAGCGGATGCCGCCGCGCACGATCTCCGAGACATTGGCCGCGACCGGCAGCGCCAGGCCGATGATCGCCTTGACCCAGGCCGGGAAGGCGATGGCGACCGGCCCGAGGCTGATCTCGAAGGGCAGAAGGAACATCGCGTAGAACAGCAGCACAAGCCAGGGCGCGTTGCGGAAGAACTGCGTCGCCGCCCAGGCCGGCTGGCGCAGCGCCGCCGAGGGCGAGACCTGGCCGATGCCGAATAGCACGCCCACGGCGGTGCCGAGCGCCATGGACAGCACGCTGATCAGCAGATTGAACAGGAAGCCCTGGAAGATCAGCGGCAGCCAGCGCAGCAGGATGGTGACGGCCCCGTCGCGCATGGCGGGGCCTGTCGCCTGTGCCACGGCCAGCGAGGCAGCGAAGACGATGGCGACGCCGGCGACGAGGCCGGCGCCGAGCAGGGCCGGCGCGGCGAGCCCGCTCGGCGCGATCGGCGGCGCGCGGAAGGGCTTGAGGACGGGAAGATCGGTGGCGGCGGTCCTCATGGCATGTAGCCCGGAATGCGCATGGCCCGCTCCCAGCGGTGCATCACCCAGACCAGCACCGCGACGAGCAGCACATAGGTGACGAGCAGCACGTTCATCATCTCGCGGACATTGAAGACCTCGGACCAGATCTGCGAGGCGGCGTAGAGCAATTCCGGTACGCCGATGGCGTAGGCGAGCGTCGTGGTCTTCACCAGGTTGACGAGATTGTTGTTGAGCGCCGGCAGGCAGATGCGGAAGGCGAGCGGCAGCACGATCTCGCGCCAGAGCTGGAAGCGGGTATAGCCGAGCGATTCAGCCGCCTCGACCATGGTCTCGGGCACCGCCTCGATCCCGGCCCGAAAGATCTCGACGTTGAAGGCACCGGCGAAGAGCGAGAAGGCGATGATCGCCCAGCCGGTGCCGCTGACCAGCGGAGCCTGGCCGCCGAAGCCGTCGGAGCCGGTCGGCAGCAGCCCGCCCACCGCGAAATAGAAGAAGGAGAGCTGCACCAGCGGCGGCGTGTTGCGGAAGAACTGGACGTAAGACCGGATCAGGAGCCGGCCGAGCCGGGAGCCGCCGCCGGCGATCCAGACGCCGAGCAGCCCGATCGCGAGCGAGGCGAGGATCGAGACGATGCAGATATACGTCGTCGTCCACAGCCCGGTCAGGAAGCGCGACCGGTCGAAGGCGTCGTAGAAGACCGAGAAGTTGAGGCCGTGAACCTCGTTCAGACGCTCGAAGAAGGCGGCGATCATGTCCGGCATTCCGGGGGCACTCGGTGCGTCATGGTCGGGCTTGACCCGACCATCTCGGAAACCAGAGAGCTCTGGTCATGAGATTCTCGGGGCGAGCCCGAGAATGACGCGCCCTCGCCTACGCGCCACCCTTCAGCTTCCTGTTGGTCTCGATCAGGTAGGGGCTCTGCTTGATGCCCCATTTGGTCTCGAGCGCGAGCAGCTTGCCGCTCTTGTGCCAGTCGGCCGACATCTCCTTCAGCAGCTTGCCGAAGGCGCCGTCGAGATCGTCGAGGCGGACGCCGATCGCCCAGAGCTGCGGGTCCTCGGAGGTGAGCGGCATCTCGTAATTCGCCCATTTCGGGTCGCCGCCGGACAGCGTCGAGACGATCAGCGTGTCGTCGAACAGGAAGGCGACGCAGTTGTTGCCCTGCAGCGCGTTCAACCCGTCCGGAACCGAGGGGAACACGACCAGCTCCGGCGCATAGACCTGCGAGACGCGGCGGTTGTAATAGGCGCCCTGCACGGCGCAGACCTTGCGACCCTTGAGGTCTTCCCACTTCTTCAGGCCAGCGCTCTTGGGCGCGAGCACATTGGTGGCGCCGGCATAGTAGTTCGGCTCGATCATGCCGATCTGCTTGCGGCGCTCGGCCGTGTCGCCGAGCGTCGCCAGGATCATGTCGATGCGGCCCTGGCGCAGGAACTCGATGCGATTGGCGGCGATCACCGGCACCATCTCGAGCTTGACGCCGATCTTGCTGGCGACCTCCTGGGCGAGATCGATCTCGAGACCGACGATCTTGCCCGACGGATCGAGGAAGCCCCAGGGCTTGTAGTCGTTCTTGACGCCGACGGTGAGGACGCCCTTCTCCTTGATCTTGGCGAGCGTGTCCTGGGCGAAGGCCGGCAGGGCGGCGAGCGTGGCGGCGAAGGCGAGCGTCAGAGCGGTCAGTCGTTTCATCGGCGGCGATCCCCTTTTATTTGAAGCCCTAGCTTCCGGTGGATCGCCGCGCAGATTTGACCATGTGCGACGCTTTCTTGTCTGTCAGCGTCGACCCGGCTGAAGCTGCTGCGGTCGCTCGGCCCGCGGCGGATGGCCGAAGCGCTCGCGATAGCTGCGCGAGAAATGACTGGCGCTGGCGAAGCCGCAGGCGAGCGCGGTCTCCAGGATCGACAGGCTGGTCTGGCGCAGGAGATCGCGGGCCCGGTCGAGGCGCAATGCGAGGTAGTGCTCGCCGAGCGAGCGGCCGAGATGCTGGCGGAAGAGGCGCTCGAGCTGGCGCAGGGAGACATTGGCGAGCCGGGCGAGCTCCTCGCGCGGCTCCGGGGTCTCGATGGTCTGCTCCATGCGCCCGATGACCCGCAGCAGCGGCGCGTGCGCGATGCCGAGCCGCTCGCGCAACGGCATGCGCTGCGGACCCGCGCCTTCGCGGACATGGGTCTGCAGGAACCACTCGCTGACCGCGAGCGCGAGCTCGCTGCCATGCTCGCGGGCGATGATGGCGTGCATCATGTCGAGCGGCGCGGTGCCGCCGCTGCAGGTCAGCCGGTCGCGGTCGATCTCGTAGAGCGAGCGGCGCAGGTCGAGGTCGGGATATTCCTCGAGGAAGGCCGGCGCATGCTCCCAATGGATGGTGAAGCGATAGCCGGTCAGCACATTGGCGCGGGCCAGCAGATAGGGGCCGCCCGAGACGCCGCCGATCCTGACGCCGCGCCGGGCGAGCTGGCGCAGCCAGGCGAAAGTCGGCTGATGCTGGAAGAGCGCCGGATTGCCGCCGGCGCAGACGAAGAGATAGTCGAGCCGCAATTCGGCCCCGACCGTCGCGTCGGGCGCGATCGCGACCCCGTTCGAGGCCGAGGCGGCGGCACCGTCGATCGCGATATGGCTCCAGCGATAGAGCGAACGGCCCGACAGCCGGTTGGCGGCGCGCAGCGGTTCGATCGCCGAGGCGTAAGGCAGCAGCGCGAAGTCGGGGATCAGCAGGAAGCCGACATGGGTCGGGGCCTCGCTGTCGCTAATGGACAATCGCATGTCGCTGCCGAGCATGTCGTGCAGCCTATGTCGGTCAATCTCCTGGTGACAAGACCGTCCGGACCCGCCGATGCGCTATTCCCTCTTCTCGCTGCTGTCGCAGACCCTTCGCGGCCACAAGGGCTGGACGCCGGCCTGGCGCGACCCTGCACCCCGGCCCGAATACGACGTCGTCATCATCGGCGGTGGCGGCCATGGCTTGGCGACGGCGCATTATCTCGCCAGCCGCCACGGGATCACCAACGTCGCCGTGCTGGAGAAGGGTTATCTCGGCTCCGGCAATGTCGGCCGCAACACCACGATCATCCGCTCGAACTACCTGCTGCCGGGCAATACCCCGTTCTACGAGCTCTCGATGAAGCTGTGGGAAGGGCTGGAGCAGGATCTGAACTACAACGCCATGGTCAGCCAGCGCGGCGTGGTCAACCTGTTCCATTCCGACGCGCAGCGCGACGCCTTCGCCCGCCGCGGCAACGCGATGCGGCTCGCCGGCGTCGATGCCGAGCTGCTCGACCGCGAGCAGGTGAGGGCGATGGCGCCCGTGCTCGATTTCGACAATGCCCGCTTCCCGATCCAGGGCGGGCTGCTGCAGCGCCGCGGCGGCACGGCAAGGCACGACGCCGTCGCCTGGGGCTATGCGCGCGCCGCCGACAGCCGCGGCGTCGACCTGATCCAGAACTGCGAGGTCACCGGCATCACCATAACGGGCGGGCGCGCCGTCGGCGTCGAGACCTCGCGCGGGCCGATCCGGGCGAAGAAGATCGCCACGGCGGTCGCCGGCAACTCCTCCCGCGTCGCGGCGATGGCGGGAATGCGCCTGCCGATCGAGACCCATGTGCTGCAGGCCTTCGTCTCGGAGGGGCTGAAGCCGCTGATCGACTGCGTCGTCACCTTCGGCGCCGGGCATTTCTACATCAGTCAGTCCGACAAGGGCGGCCTCGTCTTCGGCGGCGACATCGACGGCTACAATTCCTACGCCCAGCGCGGCAACCTGCCGATCATCGAGGACGTGATGGAGTCGGCGATGGCGCTGTGGCCGGGCCTCGGCCGGGTGCGCATGCTGCGCCATTGGGGCGGCGTGATGGACATGTCGATGGACGGCTCGCCGATCATCGATACGACGCCGGTCGAGGGGCTCTATCTCAATGCCGGCTGGTGCTATGGCGGCTTCAAGGCGACGCCGGCCTCGGGTTTCTGCTTCGCCCATCTGATCGCGACGGGACAGCCGCATCCCGTCGCGAGCGCCTATCGGCTCGACCGCTTCCCCGCCGGGCGGGTGATCGACGAAAAGGGCGCCGGCGCCCAGCCGAATTTGCATTGAGATGACAAGCTGCGCTTCCCCTTCCCGTCATGGTCGGGCTTGTCCCGACCATCCACCTCTTCGCTGGTCGAGCGTGGTGTTCAAGACGTGGATGCTCGCCACAAGGGCGAGCATGACGGTGGCGGCGCGTCGCATCCCGACGATCGTGGAAGCCTGACCATGCGCATCACCTGTCCCCATTGCGGCGCGCGCGACGCCCAGGAATTCAGCTATCTGGGCGCTGCCGATCCGAAGCGGCCGGACGGCATGGCGGCGAGCGCGGCCGCCATGGCCGAATATGTCTATCAGCGCGACAACCCCGCCGGCCGCCATCGCGAGCTCTGGTATCACGGCGCCGGCTGCCATGCCTGGCTGGTCGTGACCCGCGACACCCGCACCCATGCGATCGCGGCGGTCGAGGTCGCCAAGGCGCGCAAGGCGGGAGCGGCGGCAAAGGTCGGAGCAAAGGCATGAGCGCGCAACCTTTCCGCCTCGCCTCCGGCGGGCTGATCGATCGCGGCCATCAGCTGGAGTTCAGCTTCGACGGCACCTCCTATCGCGGCTATGCCGGCGACACGCTCGCCTCGGCGCTGCTCGCCAATGGCGTGCGCCTGGTCGGCCGCTCGTTCAAATATCACCGCCCGCGCGGCATCCTCTCGGCCGGGCCAGAGGAGCCGAACGCGCTGGTCGAGCTGCGCTCCGGTGCGCGCCGGGAGCCGAACAGCCGCGCGACGGTCGTCGAATTGTTCGCCGGTCTCGCCGCCTCGAGCCAGAACCGCTGGCCTTCGCTCGCCTTCGACCTGCTCTCGCTCAACGGGCTGGTCTCGCCGGCCCTCGTCGCCGGCTTCTACTACAAGACCTTCATGTGGCCGGCCTCCTTCTGGGAGAAGCTCTACGAGCCGCTGATCCGGCGCGCCGCCGGTCTCGGCCGCGCCGCCGGCGCGGAGGATCCGGACCATTACGAGAAGGCCTTCGCCTTCTGCGACGTGCTGGTGATCGGCGCCGGCCCCGCCGGTCTTTCCGCCGCGCTGGCGGCAGGGCGCAGCGGCGCCCGCGTCATCCTCTGCGACGAGGATTTCCGGCTGGGCGGGCGGCTGCTGGCGGAGCGGCGCGAGATCGGCGGCAGGCCGGGCTCCGAATGGCTCGCCGCGACGCTGGCCGAGCTCGCAAGCCTGCCGGAGGTGCGGATCATGCCGCGCACCACCGTGTTCGGCCTCTATGACCACGGCGTCTACGGCGCGGTCGAGCGCGTCGCCGACCACCTGCCGGAGCCGCCGGCGCATCAGCCGCGCCAGCGCGGCTGGCGCATCCATGCCAGGCGGGCGATCCTTGCCGCCGGGGCGCTGGAGCGGCCGATCGTCTTTGCGGGCAATGACCTGCCGGGCGTCATGCTGGCCGGGGCGGTGCGATCCTATGTCAACCGCCATGGCGTCTTGCCCGGCCGCGAGAGCGTGCTCTTCACCGCCGGCGACGACGGCTGGAGGACGGCGCGCGACATCGCCGCCGCCGGCGGCAGGGTGGCCGCGATCGTCGATTCCCGTCCGGATGACCCGGCACGCAAGGCGCTGGCCGACAAGATTGGCGCGCGGCTCTTCGCCGGGGGCGCCGTGCTGCGCGCGCGCGGCGGGCGGCAGCTTCGCGCTGTGACGATCCGCGATGCATCCGGAGCCGTGACCGAGCTTGCCTGCGACCTGCTCGCCGTCTCGAACGGCTGGAATCCGACGCTGCATCTGACATCGCATCAGAACGGCAAGCCGGCCTGGAACGAGGAGCTGCACTGCTTCGTGCCGGCTGCCCTCCCGGCAGGGCTTGCGGTCGCGGGCAGCGCCGCCGGGCGCTTCACCCTGGCGCAGGCGCTGGAGGACGGTGCCAGGCTCGGGCGCGAGGCAACGGCCGAGGCGGGCCTTGCCGCCAAGCCGGCAGAGCCCACCCTGACGACCGATCCGGAGACCAACGGGCTTTCGCCGGTCTGGCGGGTGAGCGGCGGCAAGGGCAAAGCCTTCGTCGACTATCAGAACGACGTCACCGACAAGGACGTCGAGCTCGCCGCCCGCGAGGGCTTCCGGCCGGTGGAGCATCTCAAGCGCTACACCACGCTCGGCATGGCGACCGACCAGGGCAAGACCTCGAATCTGGCTGGCCTCGCCATCATGGCCGAGCAGACGGGCAGGACGATCCCGCAGACCGGCACGACCACGTTCCGGCCACCCTACACGCCGGTCGCGATCGGGGCGCTCGCCGGCCATCATCGCGGCAAGGATTTCAGGCCGGTCCGGCTCGCCCCGACGCATGAGTGGTCGAAGGAGCAGGGCGCCGTCTTCGTCGAGGCCGGGCCATGGCTGCGGGCGCAGTATTATCCGAAGCCCGGCGAGACCGACTGGCTGACGACGGTCAACCGGGAAGTCCGCGCGGTCCGCAGCAGCGTCGGCCTGTGCGACGTCTCGACGCTCGGCAAGATCGACATCCAGGGCGCCGACGCCGCCGAGTTCCTGGAGCGGGTCTACAGCAATGGCTGGAAGGCGCTCCCGGTCGGCAAGGCGCGCTACGGGCTGATGCTGCGCGAGGACGGTTTCGTGATGGATGACGGCACCACCTCCCGCCTCGGCGAGCAGCATTTCCTGATGACCACCACCACCGCCAATGCCGGCAAGGTGATGCAGCATCTCGAATTCTGCCATCAGGTGCTCTGGCCGGAGCTCGACCTGCGCATGGTCTCGGTCTCCGAACAATGGGCGCAGGCCGCGATCGCCGGGCCGAAGGCGCGCGAGACCCTGCGGGGCGTCGTCGATCCCGAGCACGATTTGTCGGACGCGGCCTTCCCCTATCTGGCGGCGCGCGCCGTCACGGTCGGCGGCGGCATCCCGGCGCGGCTGTTCCGCATCTCCTTCTCGGGCGAACTGGCCTATGAGCTGGCCGTGCCGGCCGACCATGGCGACGCGATGATGCGGGGGCTGATGCAAGCGGGGGCGGCCTTCGGCATCACGCCCTACGGCACCGAGGCGCTCGGCGTGCTGCGCATCGAGAAAGGCCATGTCGCCGGCAACGAGCTCAACGGCCAGACCACGGCGCGCGATCTCGGCCTCGGCCGGATGATGTCGTCGAAGAAGGATTTCATCGGCCGGCTGATGGCGGGCCGCGCGGCCCTGCTCGATCAGGACCGGCCTGCCCTGGTCGGCTTCAAGCCGGCCGAGCCCGGCCAGCGCCTGCGCGCCGGCGCGCATTTCATCGGCATCGGCCGATCGGCGGAGATGGCGAATGACGAGGGCTACATGACCTCGGTCGCCTACTCCCCGCACCTCAACCACTGGATCGGCCTCGGCCTGATCAGGGGCGGCGCTGCCCGCATCGGCGAGCGCGTGCGCGCCTACGACCCGGTCCGGAACGGCGACGTCGTCGTCGAGATCTGCTCGCCCGTCTTCGTCGATCCCGAAGGAGCCCGCCTCCATGGCTGAGACAGCGACCTCGCCGACCGCGATCGCCTGGGTGCCGCGCGGCGCCTGGAGCGGCAGCACACGGGCCGGATCCTTCGGAGCGGAAGGGGTATCCGGCATCATCGCGACGCTGCTCGGCGGCTTCGGCCTGGCGACGCTGATCGCCGGCACAGGCGGCGCGAGCAGCCTGTCGCAGGCGGTCGAACGCCGGCTCGGCATCGTCCTGCCGGCGACGCCGAGGATCGTCCGGGGGCAGACGCATGACGCGATCTGGTCGGGGCCGGAGCAATGGCTGCTGCGCGCGGCCTCGCGCGACGGCTGGTCCGCGCTCCTCGGCGAGCTCGCGGCCCATGCCGCCGTCAGCGAGCAGAGCGACGCCCGCGCGGCGCTGCGCCTGTCGGGGTCGCAGGTCCGCAAGGTGCTGGCCAAGGGCGTGATGCTCGATCTTCACCCCGCCGCCTTCGCGGTCGGCGATGCGGCCCTGACGAGCATCGCCCATGTCGGCGTGCAGCTCTGGCGGCTCCCCGACGGGCCGGATGGGCCGGTGTTCGAGATCCTGGTGGCGCGCAGCATGGCGGGCAGCTTCTGGTCCTGGTTCTCGGCCTCGGCGGCGGAGTTCGGCTGCACCGTCACGGCCGGCTGAGCCGGCGCGGCGCCGGGATCGCGCCCAGCAGGCGGGCAGCTAGCCGCCGAAGCGGCCGGCCAGCGCCTTGGCCAGCTTCTCGCCCTCCTGGGCGAGGCGGGCCGAGGCCTCCTGGCTGCCCTCGCTGCAGGTGCGGTGCGTCGCAGAATAGGCGCGGAAACCGCGATTGTAGGCATTCGCCAGCCGCTCGCGCCGCAGCGGCGTGCCCCCTTCCGAATCGAGCAGCGCGGCCATGCGCTCGCGCCAGTCGTTCGCCTCGCGAGCCTCGCAGAGCGTGCGCAGATAGGAGAGCGAGCCGATGATCTCGGCGAGCTGGAGCAGTTGCGGCTCATAGGGCGGCGGCGGCGCCTCGGGTTCCGGCGGAGCCGGCTCGGCGGGCTTCTGCTGCGCGGGCGGCGGCGGAACCTGGCGCCGCGCCTGGGCCAGCGGCGCCTCCGGGCTCGCCGCCAGCGCGGCGAGGATCAGGCCTGCGAGCGCGCGCTTCGTCATGCACCAGCGTCGCGCGCGAAAATGGCGGCTGCACGGCGCAGCACGTCGCCGAGCTCACGCGTCGTCGGCAGGCCCGCGAGCCTCAGCGGGTCGGCCCACATCACCGCCCCGGCTTCCGGCCCCGCCCGCGGCTCGCCGGAGAGCCAGGCGCCGACGAAGGAGGCGATGACGAAATGATGGGTCACCGCGCCCCCGGGGTCGCGGCCGACGATCTCGACATGGCGGTTGAAGCCGAGGATGCGGGCGCTGACGCCGACCTCCTCGCCGAGCTCGCGCAGCGCCGCGTCCTCGAGGCTCTCGCCGGCCTCGACCTTGCCGCCGGGCAGCGACCAGAGCTGGTCGGCCGGCGGCTTCGTCCGCGTCGCCAGCAGCACCTTGCCGTCGCGGAAGACGGCGATCGAGGCGGCGAGCACCGGGCGCGCCGCCCGCGACGGACCGGGGAAGCGGATGACCTGGCTGGCGTCGCTGCCGGCTGCGCTCACACGTGCTGCCCGCCATTGATGTGGAGCTCGGCGCCGGTGACGTAGCTCGAGGCGTCGGTGCAGAGGAAGTAGATCGCCTTGGCGACCTCCTCGGTGCGGCCGAGGCGCTGCAGCGGCAGCCTCTCGACGATCTTGTCGGTGCCGGGGGAGAGGATCGCGGTATCGATCTCGCCCGGCGAGATCGCGTTGACCCGGATGCCGAGCGGGCCGAAATCGGCGGCCATCTCGCGGGTCAGGCTGGCGAGCGCCGCCTTCGAGGTCGCATAGGCGGCGCCGGCGAACGGATGGACGCGGGAGCCGGCGATCGAGGTGACGTTGACGATCGTGCCCTTCGCCACCTTGAGCTCGTCGAGCAGGCCGCGCGCCAGCATGATCGGCGCGAAGAAATTGACCTGGAAGACCTGGTGCCAGTCGTTGAAGGAGGTGGTCGCGGCGCCGAGCCTGGCGCCGCCCGGCCCCTTGGGCGAGATGCCGGCATTGTTGACGAGGGCGTTGAGCTTGCCGCCCTCGGCGGCGAGGCGCTTCTTGATCTCGGCGATGCCGCGCATCGTGTCCTCGGGATCGCCGAGATCGATCTGGACGTGGTCGTCCGCGCCCGACGGCCAGGGGCACTTTTCGGAGAAGGCCTGGCGCGAGCAGGACAGGATGCGCCAGCCGGCCATGGCGAACTGCTTCACCGTGGCGTGGCCGATGCCGCGGCTGGCGCCGGTCAGCAGCATCACCGGGCGCTTGCCCGGCTCCGTCTTCGGAATGTCGAATTTGGGCATGGCCATGCGGGCTGATCCTCAGGGGTAGAGTCGGGTCTTCGCCCAGGCCTCGCCGGGAGTGGCGCGGCGGAAGACGACGCGGTCGTGCAGGCGGAAGGCGCCGTCGCGCCAGAACTCGATATAGACCGGCGCGATGCGGAAGCCGGTCCAGTGCGGCGGGCGCGGGATCTCGCCGACGCCGAATTTCAGCGCGTACCCCGCCACCGCCTTTTCGAGCGCGAACCTGCTCTCCAGGGCGCGCGACTGCTGCGAGGCCCAGGCGCCGATCCGGCTGTCGCGCGGGCGCGACTGGAAATAGGCGTCGGCCTCGGCATCGCTGACGAGGCTGACGGGCCCGCGGACACGGACCTGCCGGCGCAGGCTCTTCCAGTGGAACAGCGCCGCCGCCCTGGGCTGGCCGGTGAGCTCCTCGCCCTTCTGGCTCTGGGTGTTGGTGTAGAAGACGAAGCCGTCCGGGCCATGGTCCTTCAGCAGCACCATGCGGACATTGGGCAGGCCGTCGGCGTCGACCGTCGAGAGGGCCATGCCGTTCGGGTCGTTCGGCTCCGAGGCCCGGGCCTCCTCGAGCCAGCCGGCGAACAGCGCGAAGGGGTCTTCGGCCTGGGTGAAGTCACCGCTCATTAACGGATTCACTGCTTAATCCTCGCAAGTTCAGGAAGCGTCGGGCGAGCGCGATCCGCAATGCGGTTTGAGTCGGCAGTCATATATAAGCCCCGCGTGCAGCGGAGCCAGAGGCCGCGTGAGCGCAGTCCCCTTGCGCGCGGGGCATCGCTTCTCGGCATGCTGCTGCTCGCGACGGCCGTGGCGGGCTGCTCGATCTCCGTTCCGATGATCGGCCTCGCCGGCAAGGGCGAGGACGAGGCCGCGATGACCACGGCCTCGGTGCTGCCCGCCCGGGGCAGCGACGGCAGCAGCCCGCTGGTCGCGCTCGCGCCCGATCTCGGGCCGGAGGACTGGCGGCGGGCGGAAGGCGCGCTGGCGCTGGCGCTCGATCCGCAGGGCAATGGCGCACCGGTGTCCTGGGACAATGCCCAGAGCGGCATGAAGGGCACCTTCACCCCGGTCGGCGGCCCGTTTCTGAAAGCGGACGAGATCTGCCGCGCCTTCCTCGCCTCGATGAGCCTGCAGCGCGGGCCGGTGAAAGTGCAGGGCACGGCCTGCCGCCCGTCCGGCGGCGAGTGGGTCGTCAAGGACGCCAGGCCATGGAAGGCGGCGGCCTGAGCCCTCTGTTGCAACTGCGCCACAGTCTTCCCATCTAGGAGGCGGTTCCGGTACGTCGGAGACGAAGCCTTCCGGGGGTGTTGCGAATGCGTGATCCATATCAGATTCTGGGCGTGTCGAAATCGGCCGACGAGGCCGAGATCAAGAAGGCCTATCGCCGCCGCGCCAAGGACCTGCATCCCGACCGCAACCAGAAGGATCCGAAGGCGCAGGAGCGCTTCTCCGAGCTGAATACGGCCTATGAGATCCTCGGCGACGCGGACAAGCGCAAGCAGTTCGACCGTGGCGAGATCGACGCCGAAGGCAAGCCGCGCTTCACCGGCTTCGAGGGCATGGGGGCTGGACGCGGCGGCGCGCGCCAGGGCGGCTTCGACTTCCATTTCGACGGCGGGGGGGCACCTTTCGGCCGGGGCGGCGAGGCCGGTTTCGACCCGGCCGACATCTTCGGCTCGCTCTTCGGCGATGCGGCCCGGCGCGGCGGCCGGGGCCGGACGAGCCAGCCGCAGAAGCCGCCGGAGCAGAGCTTCACTCTGGAGGTCGCCCTGGCGGAGGCGGTCAATGGCGGCACCCGCCGGGTGAAGCTGCCGGGCGGGCGCGAGGTCGAGGTGACGATCCCCGAAGGCGTCGCCGACGGCAAGGTCATGCGCCTGCGCGGCCTCGGCCAGACGCATCCGCTGACCGGCGAGGCCGGCGACGTGCTGATGACGATCAAGGTCCGGCCCGATCCGCGCTTCAGCGTCGACGGCCTCGACCTGCGCACGCGCGTCGCGGTCCCGCTGGCGACGGCGGTGCTGGGCGGGCCGATCCATGTGCCGACGCTCGGTGGCGCCGTCGAGATGAAGGTGCCGCCGATGACCGGCACGGCGCGCCAGTTCCGCCTGCGCGGCAAGGGGCTGCCCGGCGAGAAGAAGGGCGTGCATGGCGATCTCTTCGTCTCGATCGACATCGAGATGCCGACGGAGGATGCCGAGCTCACCGCGTTGATGAAGGCGCGCGCGAGCTAGAGCGCGCTGCGAAAAAGTGGCAACGGTTTTCGCATCGAGCATGCTCTAAGCTCTTGGAATCGATCACGTTGTCTGCATTTGGACGATTCCGTCCAAATGCAGACAACGTGATTCAGCGCGCCTCCGTTCGATCCGACGCGATCGGCGGAGGACATTCGCGCGACATGCCGGGGGTCCGGCAGGCTCCGGACAGGATTTCGGCAGAGGACGCTTCCACCGCTTCGCCACCTCAGTTATGAGACCGTCCGGTTCTTTCGCCGGTTCGTTCAGTTCGAAGGTCTCAGATGCCTGAATCCAGCAGCGCCGCCCCGACCGCCAATCTGCTCCGGGGCAAGCGCGGTCTCGTCATGGGCGTCGCCAACAACCGCTCGATCGCCTGGGGCATCGCCAAGGCGGCCGCGGACGCCGGCGCCGAGCTCGCTTTCACCTATCAGGGCGATGCGCTGAAGAAGCGGGTCGAACCGCTGGCCAGGGAACTCGGCGGGCATGTCGTCGGCCATTGCGACGTCACCGATCCGGCGACGATCGACGCGGTCTTCGCCGAGGTCGAACGGCTCTGGGGCAAGCTCGACTTCGTCGTCCACTGCATCGCCTTCTCCGACAAGGACGAGCTGACCGGACGCTATGTCGACACGACCGAGGCGAACTTCTCCAAGTCGCTGCTGATCTCCTGCTATTCCTTCACGGCGATCACCCAGCGCGCCGAGAAGCTGATGCCGGACGGGGGCTCGCTGCTGACCTTGACCTATTACGGCGCCGAGAAGTGGATGCCGCACTACAACGTCATGGGTGTGGCCAAGGCGGCTCTGGAGTCGAGCGTGCAGTATCTCGCCGCGGATCTCGGCCCCTCGAAGATCCGGGTCAACGCGATCTCCGCCGGCCCGATCAAGACGCTGGCGGCCTCGGGCATCGGCGATTTCCGCTATATCCTGCGCTGGAACGAGTACAACTCGCCGCTGCGCCGCACCGTCACCATCGAGGAGGTCGGCGAGACGGCGGTGTTCCTGGTCTCCGACATGTCGCGCGGCATCACCGGCGAGGTGATGCATGTCGATGCCGGCTACCACGTCGTCGGCATGAAGGTTCCGACCGCGCCGGACATCTCGCTCGACAAGGGCGAGTGAGAGCTCAGCCTCTCTGGTCTGCCTGCTGGTCCTTCAGCCGCGCCGAATCGTCGGCATCGCGGCTGACATCCTGGCTTGCGATCGCCGCTCGGAGCGTCGCGACGCTGCGGCCTCCGATCATGATTTCCGGCGCGATCTCCGCCAGCGGCGCCAGCACGAAGGCGCGCTCGGCGATGCGCGGATGCGGGACCTGCAGGCCGGGCCGGTCGATCGCCTCATCGCCATAGGTCAGGATGTCGATGTCGAGCGTGCGCGGCCCCCAGCGCTCGCGCCGCTCACGGCCGCTCTCGCGCTCGATCGCGAGGCAGAGCGCGAGCAGGTCCTCGGCGGACAGCGAGGTTTCGACCAGCACCGCCATGTTGCGGAATTCGGGCTGGTCGAGCTTGCCCCAGGGCGCGGTGCGCCAGACCGAGGAGACGGCTTTCAGCTCGATGCCGGCATGGGCGCGCAGCCGCGCCAGCGCCGCCGCGAAGGCCGCGACCGGATCGCCGAGATTGCCGCCCAGGCCGAGCGCGGCCTCGACCGTCATCGGCTGAAGTCCAGCTTGATGCCGACCGATTCCATGCGGCCCGGAATCGGCGGAGCCGGCTTGCGCAGCGTGACCGCGACGCGGCTCACGGCCGGATATTCAGCGAGGATCGCCTCGGCGAGCGCGCGGGCGGCGGCCTCCAGCAGCTTGAAGCGCCTGGCCGAGAAGGTGCGCGTCACCAGCGCGACGACCTCGCCGTAATCGACCGTGTCGGACAGGTCGTCGCTGAGCGAGGAGGCGCGCAGGTCGCAGTCGAGCACGAGGTCCATCGAGAAGCGCTGGCCGAGCCGGCCCTCCTCGGCGAAATGGCCGTGATAGGCGTAGAGGTCGAGCGCCTCGATGAAGATCTGTCCGGTCGCGCTCATCGCGCCTCTCCGATCGCCGCCCAGACCTTGAGCGCGTCGACATGTTCGTCGACGTCGTGGGCGCGGATGATGGCGGCGCCGCACATCACGCCATAGAGATGCGCGGCGATGCTGGCGGCGACGCGCTGCGCGGGAACCGCCTTGCCGGTGACGTGGCCGAGCACCGATTTGCGCGAGGCGCCGAGCAGGATGGGGCAGCCGAGCTCGGCGAGGCGGCCGAGCTGCTTCATCAGCCGCAGCGACTGCTCGGCGGTCTTGCCGAAACGGCCGATGCCGGGATCGACGACGATCTGGCCGCGCGGCACGCCGGCTTCGATCGCGATCGCGATCGAGCGCTCGAGGAAGCGCATGACCTCGGCGAGGATGTCGAGCGCCGGATCGACCTCCTCGCGATTGTGCATCAGGATGATCGGCGCGCCATGGCGCGCGGCGACGGCGGCGATGGCGGGCTCGCGCTGCGCGCCCCAGACGTCGTTGACGATCGAGGCGCCGGCCGCGAGCGCCGCCTCGGCGACTTCGGCCTTGTAGGTGTCGATCGAGATCGGCACGTCGCTCCCGGCGGCGATGCCGGCGATCACCGGCATCACCCGGGCGAGCTCGGCCGCGGCATCGAGGCGGGTATGGTCGGGCCGGGTCGACTCGCCGCCGACGTCGACGATGTCGGCGCCCTGCCGCGCCAGCGTCAGCCCGTGCGCGACGGCGAGCGCCGGGTCGGCGAAGAGGCCGCCGTCGGAAAAGGAATCCGGGGTGACGTTGACCACGCCCATCAGCAGGGGTCTGGCGCCGAGGTCGAGCCTGCGGCCATCCGGCAATGTCAGCGTGGCGTTCATGTGGTCGACACGTCGAGGAGAGATGCCCGCCTCTTACACAGGCCCATGGGGGACGGCCACCACAAAGCTCACGAGGCAGTGAGGACGCCTGCGCGGCGCTTTCGCCGCTTTGACGTGGCGGTGCTCAACGTGCATGAGGCAGGGTATGACTGCCTTGACGATTCCAGGTCGCCTTTTCCTCGTCCGCCACGGCGAGACCGACTGGAATCGGGAAGGCCGGCTGCAGGGCGGGCAGGACATCCCGCTGAACGCGCTCGGCCGCATGCAGGCCGAGGAGGCGGCGCGACGGCTGAAGAAGCTGACGCCGGACTACGCCGCGGTCGACTATGTCTGCTCGCCGATGCTGCGCGCCCGCGACACGATGACGATCATGCGTCGGGAGCTCGGCCTGGAGCCCGAGCGCTTCCGCATCGACGAGCGGCTGCGCGAACTGACCTTCGGTGCCTGGGAGGGCTTCACCTGGCGCGAGATCCGCAGCCGCGAGCGCGAGCTCGCCCAGGCCCGGGAGCGCGACAAATGGGGCTTCGTGCCGCCCGGCGGCGAGAGCTATCGCATGCTGGCGGAGCGGATCAGGCCGGCGATCGAAAGCCTGGCGCCGGATACGGTGATGGTCAGCCATGGTGGCGTGGCGCGGGCGGTGCTGGCGCTGATCGGCGCGGTCGGCACCGCGGACGCCGCCCGTATCGAGATCTGGCAGGGCAAGATCCTGGTGGTCGAGGGCGCCAGGGCAACATGGATGTGACGGGGCGAGCCGGGCCGGGCTTAACCGCATCCGGTCTTCACGCTTGCCGTTCAGCCCTGGTTCAGTCACATCTGCGCAGGTAGGGCCGGCAGGCCAGCTCCCGCATGTCAGCGGGTGCCCGGTTCGAGGATCCAGGGGACGCGCCGCGGGGGGCGGACGTTCGGCATGAGGCGCGGTCCGGCGGATTCCGGCCCGCGGCGGGGCAGGATGAACGATATCACCACGGTTTCGGCGGGCACCGCCGACTCGGCCGCGACCGCGCTCGCGATGTTGGCGGGCGAGAAGCGGCCGGACTTGCTGCGCGACGAGGTGCTCGCCGAGATCTTCGCGGCGAGCGTCTCCGCGCGTCCCGACCATGTCGCGATGATCTCGGGCGAGCTGCGGCTGAGCTATGCGCAGGTCTGGCAGCAGGCGCAGGCGCAGGCGCGCGGGCTCGTGCTGGCCGGCGTCGGCCCGGGCGACATGGTCGGCCTGTGGATGCCGCGCGGCATCGAGCTGCTCGTGGCGCAGATCGCGATCACGCTGTCGGGGGCGGCCTGGCTGCCTTTCGATGCCGAGGCGCCGGTCGAGCGCATCGCCGTCTGCCTCGAGGACGCCAGCGCCAAGGGGCTGGTGACGCAGACCGACTGGAAGACGCGCGCGGCGGCGACCGGTCGCACGGTCTGGTGCCCGCAACAGCTGGCGCAGGCGAGCGACGGGCAGGCGCTGCCGGCGCGGGCGCCGGGGCTCACGCCCGATCACCCGGCCTATCTGATCTACACCTCGGGCTCGACCGGCACGCCGAAGGCGATCGTCATCAGCCATCGCAACATCTGCCATTTCCTGCGCTCCGGAAACGCGATCTACGGCATGGGTCCGCAGGACGTGGTCTTCCAGGGTGCCTCGGTCGCCTTCGACCTGTCGATGGAGGAGATCTGGACGCCTTATCTCGTCGGCGCGACCCTGTTCGTCGCGACGCCGCAGATGATGGGCGACGCCGAGATGCTGCCGGCCATCCTGGCCGAGGCCGGTGTCACCGTGATCGATACCGTGCCGACCCTGCTCGGCATCCTGCCCGCCGACGTGCCCTCGCTGAAGCTGATCCTGCTCGGCGGCGAGGCGCTGCCGCCCTCGATCGTGCAGAAATGGTCGAGACCGGGCCGGCGCATCTTCAACACCTACGGGCCGACGGAGGCGACGGTGGTGGCGACCGCCGCTCCGGTCGAGCCCGGCCAGACCGTGACGATCGGCCGGCCGATTCCGAACTACACCGCCTATATCGTCGACGAGGAGATGAAGCTGGCCGGCATCGGCCAGCAGGGCGAATTGCTGATCGGCGGCCCCGGCGTGGCGAAGGGCTACCATCTGCGGCCGGAGCTGACCGCCGAGAAGTTCATCGCCAACCCGTTCGGCACCAGCGGCGACGATCCGATCCTCTACCGTTCCGGCGACGCGGTCAGCCTGGACGAGAACGGCAATATCGTCTTCCACGGGCGCATCGACGACCAGGTCAAGATCCGCGGCTTCCGGGTCGAGCTCGGCGAGATCGAGACGGCGCTCACCGACGAGGCCGGCGTCGGCCAGGCGGCGGTGGTCCTGCGCACCGATGACGGCATCGAGCGGCTCGTCGCCTTCCTGGTCGGCGAGCCGGGGGTCCAGATGGAAGGCGCCGTGCTGCGCGCCTCGCTGCGCGAGAGGCTGCCGCCCTACATGATCCCTGCGCATTTCGAGCCGATCGGCTCGCTGCCGCGCATGGTCTCCGGCAAGGTCGACCGCAAGATGCTGAAGGCGGCGCCGCTGACCGCCCCGGCTGCGAGCGGCCAGCAGGAGCCGCCGCGCAACGAGACCGAGGCGGCCCTGCTCGACGCGGCCAAGCGCGTGCTCGGCGCGCAGGCGCTGCCGCTGGAGGCCGATTTCTTCGTCGACCTCGGCGGCCATTCGCTGCTGGCGGCGCGCTTCATCTCGATCGTGCGCGAGACGCCGGCCCATGCCGGGATCACGCTGCAGGACGTCTATGGCGCGCGCACCCTGCGGGCGATGGCGGCGCTGCTCGACGCGCGCGGCGCGCGGGCCGAAGAGGACCTCTCCTTCACGCCGCCGCCGCTGCTGCGCCGCTTCCTGTGCGGGCTGGCGCAGGCGGTCGCGCTGCCGGTCATCATCAGCCTGTCGACGGCGCAATGGCTCGGCATCTTCGTCAGCTACATGCTGCTCTCCGGCGAGGAATTGTCGGCGATGGCGCAGGTCTTCGCGCTGCTCGGCATCTATGTCGCGATCACGATCGCCACCGGCTTCATCTCGATCGGCCTGAAATGGCTGGTGCTCGGCCGGACGAAGCCCGGCACCTATCCGCTCTGGGGCGTCTACTATTTCCGCTGGTGGTTCGCATCACGGGTCGCCGGGCTCGTGCACATCAAATGGCTGCAGGGCACGCCGGTGATGCGCTTCTACTGGCGCCTGCTCGGCGCCAGAGTCGGGCGCGACGTCATCATTTCCGATTACGAGGCCGGCGCCGTCGACCTCATCGAGATCGGCGACGGCACCACGCTCGGCTCGAAGACGACCTTCGCCAATGCCGAGGCGATCGGGGCCGATTTCGTCATCGGCCGCATCACGCTCGGCAAGGACGTCTATGCAGGCTCGTCCGTGGTGTTCGGCCATGGCTGCGAGGTCGGCGACCATGCCGAGATCTGCGACCTGACCGCGATCGCGCCGGGCGCCAGGATCGGCGAGGCCGAGATCTGGGACGGCTCGCCGGCGCGCAGGACCGGCCAGGTCGATCTCGCGGCGCTGCCCGAGCAGGCGCAGGCGAGCAGCCGCAGGCGGGCGGCGATGACGCTGTTCTACGTCGTCATGCTGATCGCCCTGCCGCCGATCAGCCTGCTGCCGATCTTCCCGGCCTTCTGGCTGTTCGACAGGATCGACAACTGGGTCGCGACCTGGTCGGACGTCAGCTATCTCTGGTACCTGCCATTGCTGACCTGGCCGACGGCGATCGGCCTGATCGCGATCACCGTGTTCCTGATCGCGGCCCTGCGCTGGGCGATCCTGCCGCGCGTCTCCTCGGGCTCCTATTCGATCCATTCGAGCTTCTATGCCCGCAAATGGACGGTGGCGCTGGCGACGGAGGTGACGCTGGAGACGCTGTCCTCGCTGTTCGCCACGATCTACATGCGCTTCTGGTACCGGATGATGGGCGCCAGGATCGGGCAGGGCGCCGAGATCTCGACCAATCTGTCCGGCCGCTACGACATCACCGGCATCGGCGCCGGCAACTTCATCGCCGACGAGGTGATCTTCGGCGACGAGGACATGCGGCGCGGCTATATGCGCCTCGACATGACCCTTACCGGCGAACAGGTCTTCGTCGGCAACGACGCGGTGGTGCCGCCCGGCACCGTGATTCCCGACCGGGTGCTGATCGGCATCAAGTCGAAGCCGCCGGCGAACGCGCTGATGAGCGCCGGCGACACCTGGTTCGGCTCGCCGCCGATCAGGCTGCCGACGCGGCAGAAGGTCGATCTCGGCGTCGACTGGACCTACAAGCCCTCGCTCGGCAAGCAGCTGGGGCGCGCTGCCTTCGAGGCGCTGCACACCTCCTTCCCGGCGATGCTGTTCATCACCTTCGGCACGCTCGCCGTCGACCTCGTGCTCCAGCAGAAGATCTTCGATCGCGACTGGGCTGGCCTCGCGCTCGCCTTCATGGGCTGCGCCGTGGTCATCGCCGTCGTGCAGACGCTGATCTGCGCGCTGATGAAATGGCTGCTGATGGGCGTCTACAGGCCGGTGATGAAGCCGATGTGGTCGTTCTGGGCGATGCGCACCGAGGCGGTCGCGGTGCTCTACTGGGGGCTCGGCGGCAAGGTGCTGCTCGACTATCTGCGCGGCACGCCGTTCCTGCCCTGGTTCCTGCGCCTGTTCGGGGCGCAATACGGGCAGGGCGTGTGGCTGGACTCGACCGACATCACCGAGTTCGACTGCATCAAGGTCGGCGATTTCTGCACCGTCAACGCCCATTCGGCGCTGCAGACCCATCTCTACGAGGACCGGGTGATGAAGGTCGGCAAGGTCACGCTCGGCAAGGGCGTCTGCGTCGGCGCCGGCGCGACCGTGCTCTACGACACCCATGTCGGCGACTACGCCCAGATCGGCCTGCTGACCGTGATCATGAAGGGCGAGAGCCTGCCGGCGAACACGCGCTGGGAGGGCGCGCCTGCGGTGCCGGCGGCAGCCTCGCAGCATTGAGCTCGATGCACTTGCGCCGCAACTCACGATTGCATTAGGTGTCCCGGCCCATTCCGGGCTGGGGGATACCATGACGATCAGGATTTGCGCCGGGCTCGGCGTTGCGGCGATCGTGTTGGCTGGCTGCAACGCTGCCCATACGACAACGACGAAGGTGAATACCCCTGTCGTTGCCTATGCGTTTACGATGTACACGGACGGATCGTGCTGGGCGTGGGAACCGCCCGAGGTTTCGATCGAGACAGCGCCGGCACATGGGCGGGTGACCCATACGCTGGTCAAGCACCCGCTCAAGCTGCCCGGCGACAGATGCGACGGCAAAGTCGTCGACTATCGCGTGTCGATCTACACGCCCAGTTCCGGCTTTCGCGGCCAAGATCGGCTGACTTTGAAGTATGACGGCATCCGCAACGATGGCGGCGGGCGCTTTGTCACGAGCAAGGACATCGTCATCGACGTGAAGTGAACGGCGCTCCAGGCGCGGCCAGCCCTATTGCCCAGAGTCCGGGGCCACAATAAATAACCACTCTGGTCATATCGGAGGCGGCGATGCGTGAGATCCAGCTCAAGGATGCGAAGGCGACCTTGTCCGCGGTGGTCGACCAGGCCGTTCGCGGGAAGCCGTCGATCATCACACGGCATGGCCGCAAGGACGCGGTGGTCATGTCGTTCGCGGAGTATGAGCGGCTCGCGCGCTCGCCGAGCTTCGGGCATCTGCTGGCGGCGTTTCCGGGGGAGGCGGAGGACATCCCTGCCCGAAGCGGAGAGCTCCGTTCGCCTGCCGATCTCTGATGTTCCTGGTCGACACCAATGTGATCTCGGCGCTCGCCCCCTCGAAGCGGATGGAGACGACGGAGCTGGCCGTCTGGCTCGATCGGGCGAGCGCGCAGCTCTTTCTCTCGGTTGTCACGGCGGCCGAGGTGCAGGCCGGCATCGCGAAGGCGGAGCGGGAAGGTGCAGGCGCCAAGGCACGCGCGCTCGCCGCGTGGTGGCAGGCGGTCGAGCACTTCTATGGCGAGAAGGTGCTCCCGTTCGACCTGCGCTGCGCGCAGTTTGCCGGGGACCTGATCGACCGGGCACGGGCTCATCGGCCGGGCTTCGAGGATATCGCCATCGCCGCGACGGCCAAGGCGCACGGCTTGACCGTGCTGACCAGAAACCTGAGGCATTTCGCACCCTTGGGTGTTTCCGCATTCGATCCGTTTCAGGGGCTGCCGCCGCTGCCGGAAACCGGATAAGAAGCGAGCGCTCCAGTCTCGCCAGGCACTCATGTCCCACAACAGTTTCGGCCATCTCTTCCGCGTCACCACCTTCGGCGAGAGCCATGGGCCTGCTATCGGCTGCGTCGTCGACGGCTGCCCGCCGCTGATCCCGCTGAGCGAGGCCGAGATCCAGCGCGAGCTCGACCGGCGGCGGCCCGGCCAGTCGCGCTACACGACGCAGCGCCAGGAGCCGGACCAGGTCCGGATCGTCTCCGGCGTCTTCGCCCGGGAGGCCGATGGCGAGCAGGTCACGACGGGAACCTCGATCGGGCTGATGATCGACAATGTCGACCAGCGCTCGAAGGACTATTCCGAGATCAAGGACAAGTACCGTCCCGGCCATGCCGATTTCACCTATGACGTGAAATACGGCATTCGCGACTATCGCGGCGGCGGGCGCTCGTCGGCGCGCGAGACGGCGATGCGGGTCGCGGCCGGGGCGATCGCCCGCAAGGTCGTGCCGGGCCTGGTCGTGCGCGGCGCCCTCGTCCAGATGGGGCCGCACAGGATCGATCGCGGCAATTGGGATTGGGACGAGGTCGGCCGCAATCCCTTCTTCTGCCCGGACGCGAAGGCGGCCGAGCGCTTCGCCGATTATCTCGACGGCATCCGCAAGGCCGGGTCCTCGATCGGGGCGGTGCTGGAGATCGTCGCGGAAGGCGTGCCGGCGGGGCTGGGCGCGCCGATCTACGGCAAGCTCGACGCCGAGATCGCGGCGGCGCTGATGAGCATCAACGCGGTCAAGGGGGTCGAGATCGGTGACGGCTTCGGCGCGGCCGAGCTTTCCGGCGAGGAGAACGCCGACGAGATGCGCGCCGGCAATGACGGCCGGCCGCTGTTCCTGTCGAACCATGCCGGCGGCATCCTCGGCGGCATCGCGACCGGTCAGCCGATCGTGGCGCGCTTCGCGGTGAAGCCGACCTCGTCGATCCTGTCGCCCCGCGCCACCGTGACCCGCACCGGCGGCGAGGCCGAGATGTTCACGAAGGGGCGGCACGACCCCTGCGTCGGCATCCGCGCCGTGCCGGTGGGCGAGGCCATGGTCGCCTGCGTGCTCGCCGACCAGTTCCTGCGCCACCGTGCCCAGGTCGGCGTGATCGAGCCGCGCTGGCCGTTCGGGGGGTGACCAGAGGCGTCATTCTCGGGCGAAGCGAAACGCAGACCCGAGAATCTCCTGACGAGAAGGCTGCAATTGGAGCCTCTTGCGGCCTGAGCTGGTGGGGGGCGAGCCCGACCAGGACGACTTCAAATCAGCATTTCAGTATCGCTGAAAAATTCGATTTCATTCATTGCAGCTGAACCAAAGCCGTATTAGCTTCGGCTCATGAAGCTCGACGCCTGGCTCCTTCAGACCAAAACCGCGCGCAGCGCCTTTGCCCGGCAGGTCGGCCTGTCGCCGGCCAGCGTCACGGCGCTCTGCAACGATCCGTCCGCCTGGATCTCGCGCGAGAGCGCCGAGCGCATCGCCACCGCGACCGGCGGCGCCGTCACCCCCAACGACTTTCTGGGCCTGCAGGGCTCGCGAGGAACCGGCATGAGCCACGTCACCGAAGCCATCGAAGCCTTCGCGCGCGGTGAGATCGTCATCGTCACCGATGACGACGACCGCGAGAACGAGGGCGACCTCATCGTCGCCGCCTCGCTGTGCACGCCGGAGAAGATGGCGTTCATCATCCGCAACACCTGCGGCATCGTCTGCGCGCCGCTGACGGCGAGCGAGGCGAGACGCCTGCGGCTCGACCCGATGGTCTCGTCCAACGACGCCCCGCTCGGCACCGCCTTCACCATCACCGTCGACGTCAAGCACGGGCTCACCACCGGCATCTCGGCCGAGCAGCGCACCAACACGGTGCGTGCGCTCGCCAACGGCAATATGGGCGCCGCCGACTTCGTCCGCCCCGGCCATGTCTTCCCGCTGATCGCCAAGGATGGCGGCGTCCTGATGCGCTCGGGCCATACCGAGGCTGCCGTCGACCTGTGCAAACTCGCCGAGCTGCCGCCCGTCGGCGTGATCTGCGAGCTCGCGAATGACGACGGCACGGTGATGAAGGGCGCGCAGATCACCGCCTTCGCGCAGAAGCACGGTCTCAAGCAGATCACGGTCGCCGATCTGATCGCCTATCGCCAGGCGCGCGAGAAGCTGGTCGAGCGCGTGCACTCCTTCCCGGTCAAGACCGAGTTCGGCGAGATGACCGGCCATGTCTATGTCACGCCCTTCGACGACACCCAGCATTTCGCCTTCGTCATGGGCAAGCTCGGCGACGGCGAGAAGGTGCCGGCCCGGCTGCACCGCGCCAATGTCGTCGCCGACGTGCTCGGCGGCGCCTCGACGATCCAGTGCGCGCTGCGCCGGTTCCAGCAGGAGGGCCGGGGCGTGCTGATCTATCTGCGCGACGGCTCGGCCGGCGTGCCGATCAACAGCGTCGAGGACGAGGGCTCCTCGGATGCGCTGCGCTCGCAGCAATGGCGCGAGGTCGGCCTCGGCGCCCAGATCCTGCGCGATCTCGGCGTCGCCTCGATCGTCAACCTGGCGTCCTCGACCCGCGCCTTCGTCGGCCTCTCCGGCTTCGGCATCGAGATCGCCGAGACCGCGCCGCTGGAGTAGCGGGCAGCAGGCAGTAGGTCTCCCCGGCTGCCTACTGTCGCCATTCACCCCCGCATCAGCGCCATGACGTGGGCGGCGGCCGATTTCGACAGGCCCTCGAGGTCGTAGCCGCCTTCCAGCACCGAGACGAGGCGCCCGCCGGCATGGCGGTCGGCGACCTCCATCAGCTGCCGCGTCGCCCAGGCGAAGTCCGATTCCTTCAGATTGAGGTTGGCGAGCGGATCGCGCCAATGCGCGTCGAAGCCGGCCGAGATGATGACGAGATCGGGCCGGAAGGCGTCCAGCCGCGGCAGGATCGCGCTCTCGAAGGCGTCCCGGAAGGCCTCGCCCCCGTCTCCCGCCCTGAGCGGGACGTTGACGATGGTGCCGTGCTCGCCACGCTCGGAAGGAGCGCCTGTGCCGGGATAGAGCGGCATCTCATGGGTCGAGGCGTAGAGCACGCTGGCGTCGGACCAGAAGATCTCCTGCGTGCCGTTGCCGTGATGGACGTCCCAGTCGACGATGGCGACGCGTTCGGCGCCATGGGCCGATTGCGCATGGCGCGCGGCGATGGCGGCGTTGTTGAAGAAGCAGAAGCCCATCGCCTTGTCGCTCTCGGCATGGTGCCCGGGCGGGCGCATGGCGCTGAAGGCGTTGCGGGCGCGCTGCGTCATCACCTCGTCGACGGCGAGGGTCGCGGCTCCGACACCATGCAGCGCGGCCGAGAGCGTACCTGGCGACATGATCGTGTCGGCATCGACCTGGACCATGCCGTCCTGCGGCGCCGCAGAGACGATCGCCTGCGCATAGGCGGCGGGATGGCAGAGGCCGATCTGGGCGAGCGTCCCTTCCGGCGCCTCGACGCGCTGGAGCGCGGCGAAGCGCTCCTCCTCCAGCGCCTGCTCGACGGCGCGGATGCGGTCCGGCCGCTCGGGATGACCCGGCGGCGTGACATGGCGAAGGCTGGAGGGATGGCTGATCAGCAGCGTCGTCACGCACGGCTCTCCGAAGGGCGGCATCAACATCAGGGGGGCTCGGGCCGGACCGACTCGATCCGACCAGCGCCCCCTCTCGCTTCCGACGGGACCTGGTTTCCCGGTCGCCCCGCCATGCATGCCGACCTGCAGGAGCCCCGACCCGAAGCGTGACCATATTGTCACTGCAACGCGGCAAGACGCCAGAGCGGTCCATCAACTTCATTGCCTCAACATCGTTTGCACCGTAAGACCGGCCTGTGTTCGGCCCGGGTCCTGTCCTGTCGGGTCACCGATTCTTAACGAAGCATTCATCATAACGAGCGCCGTTCCGGTGCCGGCGGTGGAAACCATGAAGCAGACTTTCGTTGCGGTGCTCGGCCTGTCGGTTCTGCTCGGCGCCTGCCAGTACAAGAGCGTCAGCGCTCCGGCCCTGTCGACGCGCGATGCCGAATACATGGCGCTGGTGCCGAACTTCGAGACGCAGATCACGCATCTGCCCTACGAGATCAACGACCCGACTGGCGAAGAGCCGGGCACCATCGTTGTCGATACGACGGAGAAGTTCCTCTACTTCGTCCTGCCCAACAGGAAGGCGATCCGCTACGGCGTCGCGACCGGCGACGAGGCCTTCGGCTGGACCGGGACGGCGGTGATGCAGCGCAAGGCCGAGTGGCCGCGCTGGACCCCGCCGGCGGAGATGATCGCGCGCTGGCCGCATCTGGCGCCGCGTGCCGGCGGCATGGAGGGCGGGCCGGACAATCCGCTCGGCGCCCGCGCCCTCTATCTCTATCAGAACGGCAAGGACACGCTCTACCGCATCCACGGCACCAACGAGCCGGAGACGATCGGCCGCTCGGCTTCGTCCGGCTGCATCCGGATGCGCAATATCGATGCGATCGACCTCTACAACCGCGCCCAGGTCGGCGGGAAGGTCATCGTCCGGTAGGGCTCGCCTTCTCGCATCAACCTCGTCATTCCGGCCGCAGCGAAGCGGAACGCCGGAATCGATCGCAGGGCTCCTGTACTCTGCGATGGATTCCGGATCGGTGCCGCCATCGCGGCTCGTCCGGAACGACGGAGCTCCATGAAGGCGGCGGCGAGCCGTTTCACCCCAGCTCGACCAGCACGATCTCCGGCGGCGCGCCCAGCCGGATCGGCAGCTTGCTGGTGCCGAGCCCGGCCGAGACGATGAGGTCGCGGCCGTTCTCCCGCACATGGCCGTAGGCATAGCGGTTGCCGTAGCGCGACGGCACCAGAGGCGACCAGCCGAACAGCCTGACCTGGCCGCCATGGGTGTGGCCCGACAGGGTGAGCGTGATCCGCGCCGGAGCGCCGGCAAAGATGTCGGGCTCGTGGGCCATCAGGATCAGCGGCGCATCGTCCTCGAACATGGCGAGCGTCGCGGGCAGATCGTCGATGCCGTAGCGGCGGCCGCGAGGCCTGCGCCGCATGGCGAAGGCCTCCTGATCGCCCAAGCCGGCGAGCCAGAGCGGACCGGCGCCGGTCTCGAGCCTGAGAGCGCGGTTCTCGAGGACCGGGATGCCCGCGGTCTCGAGCGCGAGGCCGGCCTGCGTCGGGCCTCCGAGCCTGTGCTGGGCACGTTCATCCTGCCACCAGTCGTGGTTGCCGAGCACAGCGAAGCGGCCGGCGGGCGCCGCGAGGCGGGCGAGTTCGGAAGCCCATTCGGATGGCGCGGGATCGCCGGGACGGCGGGCGCGGCTGGCGACGAAATCGCCGAGCAGCAGCACGAGGTCCGGTTTCAGCAGATTAACCTGATCGACGATGGCGCCGACACGGGAGAGCGGCATATGGACGCCGCCGACATGCAGGTCCGAGATCACGGCGAGCCGAAGCTGCTTGCCATCGGGCCAGCCCGCCGGCTTGAGGCGATAGCGCGTCACGCCCTGCCGCGCCGGCTCCCAGGCATAGGCATATCCGCCGAGCCCGAAACCGGACAGAAAAAGACCGGCGAGAGTCCGGAGGACTCTGCGCCGGTCAAGCATGGAGGGTCTCGGTCGGAGGTCGTCGTATCAATCTTCGAAACCGTTGCGCAGGAGCGCCGGAACGTCCCTGTGCTGGGCGGTCAACGCGGTCGGGGTCCAGCGGGTTCCAGCCAGGATGGCAGGAATCGCGATCGGACGGAAGCGCGACGCATAGGCCTCCCGGGCGCTGGCATCATGGAAGCTGGCGGAACGGTGCGCCGGCTGGCGCGGCTTATGCGTGGACATGATCCTCGGTTTCCAGTTCGTCGTGCCGGCGGTTCCTGGGCCGCCGGCACTGCCAATGTCGCTGTCGATCGGGTCGCACCGGCGGCGGCATTTTGAATTTGTCGTGACATTTTTCGTGTCACACCGAGGCTTTGGTCAGCTTTGGCACAGTTTCGCGGGGAGGTGGCAACCACCACCGTCTTTCCGGGGCAGCGCGAAGCGCTGAGCCCGGAAGCCATGAACACCGGCAGATTTCAGAAGAGCGATGACCGCGGTATTGAGACCGGCTTCACCCGTGTTCATGGGTTCCGGGCACGCCGCTGCGCGGCGCCCCGGAATGACGGCGTGATTCCGGCGCCATCCTTCAGCCCGCCAGCAGCCCTTCGGCCTTGACCCAGTCCAGGGTCTTGGCGAGCGCCCGCTCATAGCGGTCGAACATCTCGTCGATTTCGGCTTCGCTGATCACCAGCGGCGGGCAGAAGGCGACGCGGTCACCGCCCATGGCGCGCAGGATCACGCCTTCCTCCTGGGCGAAGGAGACCGATTTGGCGGCGACGCCCTTCTTGGCCTCGAACTGCGCCTTGCTCGCCTTGTCCCTGACGAACTCGACGCCGCCGATCAGGCCGACGCCGCGCGCCTCGCCGATCAGCGGATGGTCGGCGAGCCTGCCGAGGCGCTGGAGGAATTTCGGCGCGATCGAGCGCACGCGCTCGACGATCCGGTCACGCTGGTAGATCTCCAGCGTCTTGACCGCGACCGCGCAGCCGACCGGGTGTCCGGCATAGGTGTTGCCATGGCCGAAAGTGCCGATCTTCCTGCTCTGGTCGACCAGCACTTGGTAGACCGGCTCGTTGATCAGCACCGCGCTGAGCGGGAAATAGGCCGAGGTCAGCGCCTTGGCGCAGGAGAGCGTGTCGGCCTTCATCTTGTAGGTGGTGGTGCCGAACATCTCGCCGGTGCGGCCGAAGCCGGTGATGACCTCGTCGGCGATGAACAGGATGTCGTATTTGGCGAGCACGGCGTTGATCGCCTCGAAATAGCCCTCCGGCGGGGTGACCGCGCCGCCGGCGCCCATCACCGGCTCCGCGATGAAGGCGGCGACCGTGTCCGGCCCCTCGCGCTGGATCATCTCGTCGAGCTCGGCGGCGAGGCGCGCCGAGAAGTCGAGCTCGCTCTCGCCCGCCTGCGCAAAACGGTAATGATGCGGGCAGGAGGTGTGCAGGACGTTCGGGATCGGCAGGTCGAAATCGGTGTGATTGGCCGGCAGGCCGGTCAGCGAGGCCGAGGCGACGGTGACGCCGTGATAGGCCTTCAGCCGCGAGATGATCTTCTTCTTCTTCGGCCGGCCGAGCGCATTGTTCACATACCAGACCAGCTTGACCTGGGTGTCGTTCGCGTCCGAGCCGGAGGCGCCGTAGAACACCTTGGAGATCGGCACCGGGGCGATCTCCTTCAGCTTCTCGGCCAGCTCGATCGCCGGGTCGTGGCTGCGGCCGGAGAAGATGTGGGTGAAGGGCAGCTTCTTCAGCTGCTCATAGGCGACGTCGCAGAGCTCCTCGTTGGAATAGCCGAGGGAGGTGCACCAGAGGCCGGCCATGCCCTCGATATAGTCCTTGCCCGAGACGTCGTAGACGAACACGCCCTTGCCGCGCTCGAGCACCAGCGGGCCGACCTCGCGATGGGTGGCGAGGTTGGTGTAGGGGTGGACGAGCGTCTCGATGTCACGGACGGCAAGGTTGGTCAGCATTCCCGGCTCCCGGTGCTTATGCGTGGATTATGCGAGCATAGACCGCGACCCGCGCAAGCGCTGAGCGATTTTCCTGCAGAGCGGAGCAGAGTCTGGCGCGGGGCGGGCCTTCCTCGCTGCGTCCTGCCGAACCGTTCACCGTCATTCCGGCCGCAGCGAAGCGGAGCGCCGGAATCCATCATAGGGCTCCGGGGCCCTACGACCGGAGATCCGCGATGGATTCCGGAGCTGCGCCGCTATCGCGGCTTGTCGGAACGACGGTGAGGGGACGCAGAGCAACTTTCAAACGCCTCCAAACCCGCTTGCCAGCCGCAGCCCGGATGCGCATGGTTCCGCGCCCGTCCGAGAGGTCACGCATGATCGATCCCGCCCGCATGGCGAACCAGCCGGCGCCCGGCCGCGACTGCGGCAGCTGCACGCTGTGCTGCAAGGTCTATGATGTGCCGGCGGTGGAGAGCCTCGCCGGCAGCTGGTGCAGGCATTGCCAGCCCGGCCGGGGTTGCGCCATCCATGCGACGCGGCCGGAGCACTGCCGGGCCTTCTTCTGCCTGTGGATGACGCAAGGCTTCCTCGGGCCGGAATGGAAGCCCGACAAGGCGCGCTTCGTGCTGACCATGGACCCGGCGACGAACTGGCTGTTCGTCCAGCTCGATCCCGGCGCGCCGCAGGCCTGGCGCAAGGAGCCCTATCTGACGCAGCTGCGCCGCTGGGCCGCGGCCGGCAACCGCCCGGTGATCGTCTTTCTCAACAGATCGGCGACCGCGGTGATGCCGGACCATGACGTGCCGCTCGGGACGATCACGCCCGACGAGCGGCTGGTGCTGCGCGAGGAGCTCGCCGCCGGGCGGCCGCGAATGACGGTTGTGAAGGTCCGGGCGGCCGCATGAGCGGGCCGAGCCCCATGCTGCACCACCTCTCGCTCGGTGTCGCCGATCTCGACCGTGCGAGCGCATTCTACGATGCGGTGCTCGCGCCGCTCGGCTATGTCCGGGTCTGGAGCGACCTTCGGCCCGGCGAGGCCGATCAGGCGGTCGGCTATGGTATGCCGGATGGCCGCGACAAGCTGGCGCTGAAGCACCGTCCGGACGGGCAGCGGCCCCCGGGGCCGGGCTTCCATGTCGCCTTCGCCGCACCCGACCGGCGGGCCGTCGATGCCTTCCATCGCGTGGCGCTCCAGCATGGTGGCCGCGACAATGGCGGGCCCGGCCTGCGGGCGCATTACGGCCCGCATTATTATGCAGCCTTCGTCATCGATCCCGACGGACACGCCATCGAGGCCGTGTTCAACGCGGCGGTGTAGCGTTACCAAGACAGGAGAACGCCCTTGAGCAAGCGGGCGCGCGACTACGGCCTGATCTGCGGCGCGCTGCCGCCCGGCCCGCTCAACGCGATCACCGATGTGGCCGGCGTCGCCGTCGGCCATCGCACCGTGCGGGAGGGCGAGATCCTCACCGGCTTCACGGCGGTGCTGCCGCATCAGGGCGACCTCTTCCGCGAGAAGGTGAGGGCCGGCGTCGAGGTGATCAACGGCTTCGGCAAGAGCGCCGGGCTGATGCAGCTCGCCGAGCTCGGCCAGATCGAGACGCCGCTCCTGCTCGGCAACACCTTCTCCGTCGCCACCGGCATCGAGGCGCTGGTCGGGCGGGCGCTCGCCGGCAATCCGGAGATCGGCCGCGGCACCGGCACGGTCAACTCGGTCGTGCTCGAATGCAATGACGGTTTCCTCTCCGACATCCGCGCCCGCCGCCTGACCGTGGCGGATGCGGGCGCGGCGCTCGATGCCGCCGGCGGCGGGCCGGTCGAGGAGGGCGCGGTCGGCGCCGGCACCGGCATGAGCGCCTTCGGCTTCAAGGGCGGCATCGGCACCGCCTCGCGCCTGATCGAACTCGATGGCCGCAGCTTCACCGTCGCCGTGCTGGTGCAGGCGAATTTCGGCAATGCCGGCGATCTCGTCCTGCCCGATGGCCGCCGCCCGGTGCCACCGGCCGCGAGCCCGGCCCAGGCGCCGGAGCGCGGCTCGGTGATCATCATCCTGGCGACCGACCTGCCATTGGAGAGCCGGCAGCTCACCCGCATCGCCCGGCGCTGCGGCGCGGGGTTGGCGCGGCTCGGCGCCTTCTGGGGCAATGGCAGCGGCGACATCGCCATCGGCTTCTCGACCGTCGGCCGGATCGCGCATTTCGACGAGGCCGATCTCGTGCCGCTCACCGTGCTCAACGAGAACCGGATCGACCTGCCCTTCCGCGCCGCGGCCGAGGCGACGCAGGAGGCGGTGCTGAACGCCATGCTGGCCGCGCCGGAGACGATCGGGCGCGACGGCAATCGCCGGCCGTCGCTGGCGGATTTCCTATGAAAGAAGGCTGGGGCGAAGCGCGGATTGCACGCGAAAGTTGAGCTGCTATTAGTCTGTTGCGTACCGACCGGTGATCGGAATCGAGAGCATGAACGTCCGCCTGTTTTTGACGGTTGTACTGTCAGCTCTTGTCTTCGCAGGGATGACAATGGCTCAAAACGCTCTCAAGCAAGCCTTCTCTGCTGACCCCAAAGTTCGAGCGATGACGGAGGCGTATTCGCTCGACGCGGTTGACCATGCCAAGGCACATTTCGGAATCGAGCTGGATTGGTCGGAGCGGAGTGTCGAGGCGGTTGAGCAACTCCTCGCGCAGATGAACCGCATGTATGTCGGATCCAACCCCCGCCCGTCTGAGGAAGAAATTTCCGCGGTCGCAAAGGCTTATGGCAGCTATGTCGGTGAGGTGTATCGCCGTCATCACGGTGCCGAGTGGGGCACGATGACGATCGAGGGCGGCAGCTTCCCAGCCGTGCAGGCAAAATCGGGAGCAGTCTTCTGGCCTATCGGAAAAGCTCTGAAGCGGATCAAGGACGGCCCCGCAGAGAATATCGCCTTCTACTACCGAGGTCTTTTACCTAAGTGAGTTGCCGAGGCTCGTCGGCACTCTGAAGCCGCCGCCCGACTTCTCCAGCATCGCCCCGACAGCGATCGCAGTGCGGTCCTCGCCGAAGGGCGCGATGATCTGCACGCCGGTCGGCAATCCCGCTTGCGACAGCCCGACGGGAGCCGAGAGCGAAGGCAGGTCGGAGCCGGTGGCGAGGCTCGCCCAGCACAGGAAATCGAGATAGGGGCGCGGGGTGCCGTCGATGTCGAGCCGGCGGGTGTGGAAATCGGGCAGATGATCGTGCTTCAACGCTGCCACCGGCGCCGGCGGGCAGAGCAGCACGTCCCAGTTCTGGAAGAAGCGGGCCCATTGCCGCTTCAGCGCGAGGCGGCGCTGATGGAGCTGCTGGTAGAGGCCGGGCGTCATTCTCGCGCCGCGGGCCTGCAGCGCCTGATGCGAGAGGTCGCCGGGCGCGAATTTCGCCGCCTGCGCCTGGATACGGGCGCGCACCTTGGGCGGCAGGCCATAGGCGACGACGGCGTGGTTCAGGAGGGCATAGACCTCATAGGCCTCGCTGAAGCGGAAGCCGGGGCGGGCGGTCTCGTCGACGATCGCGCCGGCTTCGGCCAGGCGTCGTCCGGCTTCGCGCACCGCGTCCGAGACCTCGCGCGTGACCGGGGCGAACGGCTCCTGCGCCCAGACCGCGACGCGCAGGCCCTTTGCGTCTAGCTTGCGCGGGGCGGGCAGGGCGGCTCCGACGACATTCGGATCGCGCGGGCCGGTCAGCACCGGCAGGATCAGGTCGAGATCCTCGGTTGCCCGTGCGATCGGACCGGCGACGACGAGGTCGGCATTGCGTAAAGTGCGCCGCTCCGGCGGCGGCGGGATCAGCCCCCACGTCGAGACCAGGCCCCAGCTGGTCTTGAGGCCGAAGACGCCGCAGGCCTGGGCCGGCCAGCGGATCGAGGAGCCGAGATCGGAGCCGAGCTCGAAGGCGCTCATCCCCGTCGCGACCGCCACCGCCGCGCCGCCCGAGGAGCCGCCGGGCGAATACTCGGGATTCCAGGGATTTCTGGCGACGCCATGGGCCGGGTTGTAGCTCTGGAAGTCGCCGGAGAAGACCGGCACAAGCGTCTTGCCGAGGATGACCGCGCCGGCGGCGCGCAGGCGGGCGACGGCGGCAGCGTCCTCTTGCGGGACGCGCTCCTTATAGGCGGGCAGGCCGCCGGAGGAGGGCAGTCCGGCGACGTCGAAAGCGTCCTTGATCGTGATCGGCAGGCCTTCGAGCGGGCGGGCCTCGCCGGCGGCGATGCGCCGGTCCGATTCCGCCGCCATGCTTCGTGCCGCCGCGCGATCCTGCGCGACGACGGCGTTGAGGGAAGGGTTCAGCGCGTCGATGCGGGCGAAGGTCGCCTCGAGCAACTCGGTGGCGCTGAAGCGGCGGGCCAGCAGATCGGCGCGCAGGCTGGTTGCTGAGGCGGTGAGGTCGATCGAGGCCATCGGGGGGTCCGGCGGAGGGGACTTGAATCGTAGACCAGGGGTGTGGGCCGGGACAATGAAGTGCTGTGCGTAGCGGAGTGCGCAAACCCCTCTCCCGGATGGGAGAGGGGCAGGGGTGAGGGACCGCCGCTGATCGTTGGGTGCCGCGGCTGCCGCTGCGACCTCAATCGGATAGGGCAGGCCCTCATCCCTGCCCTTCTCCCACGCGGGAGAAGGGTTCCCCGCGCACTTCTTTCATGTTCGGCTCTCTACCCCGCCATCCGCTGCTCCATCGTCCTCAGGAAATCCTCGCCGTCCTTCACACCGAGCTCATAGGCGAAACGGATGCCCTCCCAGTTGCTGATGGTGAACTGGCTGACCGGGATCGGCTGCGACGGGCGGGCATAGGTGCGGCCTTCGACCTGCGGCACCTCGGCGAAGGGGCGCGTCAGCAGCACGAGCGTCGGCGCGCCGGCGGCTTCCACGTCGGCGAGCGCCCAGGCCGGGGCGCTGTCGACCAGCCCGCCATCGAGTGCGGCGCGGCTGGCGACGGCGCCGGCGGGCATGAAGGGCGGCACCGAAGCGCTCGCCATCAGCGCCGCGACGAGCTCGTCCGGGCCGGCGCAATCGGCGATGCGGATCAGATCGGGCCGGAAGCCGAGGCGGCGCCCGGCGGTCGGGTGGACCGGGCGGCGCAGGCGCTTCTCGAGCTGATAGGCGCCGATGCCGAGCGCCGCGATCAGCGGCAGCGGCCAGAAGCGCGGCGGCCGCGAGACCGCGATCAGGAAGTCGGCCTGCGCCCCGAGTTCGGCCAGCCGCCCGGGTGTGAACAGCAGGCGAAGCATGTCGCGATACATCTCGCCGACCGGGAAGAGCCGCCCGCCGCGGCGGAAGGCTGCCCAGTCGAGATCGGAGGTGCGGCCGATGCAGGCCTCGCGCACCAGCTCGCGCACGGTCGGCCCGAGGCCGAGAGCGGTATAGAGCATGGCGAAGGCGCCGGCGCTGGCGCCGACGACCCGGCGCGGCTTCAGGGCGAGCCGGGGCGCCACCGTCTCGTGGAAGCCGCCCTGCCAGTAGCAGCGATTGCCGCCGCCGGCATAGGCGAGACCCTGGAACATCAGGGCGCGTCGACGGCGCGGGCGCGCTCGCGCCAGGCGAGGACGAGGCGGTCGAGCTCGGCGATATCCTCCGCCGGCAGCTTGCCCAGCGTCTGCGCGACATAGTCGCGCTGCGCCGCGATGCCGGCCTCGGCGAGGCGCCGGCCCTCGGGGGTCAGATGCATCGCATAGGAGCGCCGGTCGCCGACGATGGCGCGGCGCTCGACCAGCCCGGCCTGGACCAGCCGGTCGACCAGGCCGGAGACGTTGCCCTTGGTGACGTAGAGCCGCTCGGCGAGCTCGGACTGGCTGATGCCCTCGCGCTCGGTCAGGGTCGAGAGCAGGTCGAACTGCGGGATGGAGAGCCCGAGCTCGCGGATGCGCACCGTCATCTGCCCGAGCATGCGCTGATGCAGCCGCATGAAGCGGAACCAGACGCGGTCCGGCTCGACGGGCTCCGGGACGGGGGCAGGGCGCGGCAGAGACAAGGCGTTCATTCCCTAGATCGTTTAGTTCTAAACTAACTCATCCCCCAATCGGGCGCGAGGGCTTTCGCCGCGCGGCGCCCGCTCGCTATGCTGCCAAAAACCGAGGCGAGACGACAGGGAGAAACGCATGCTCGGGCTGATGCAGCATTGGCCGCTGCTGATCCACCGGATCATCGACCACGCGGCGATCCAGCATGGCGGCCGCGAAGTCGTCTCCCGCAGCGTCGAAGGGCCGGTCCGACGCACGGATTACGCCGGAATTCGCCGGAATGCGCTGACTATCGCCAAGCGGCTGACGCGGGACGGCATCCGTCTCGGCGACCGCGTCGCGACGCTGGCCTGGAACACCGACCGGCATCTCGCGCTCTGGTACGGCATCAGCGGCATGGGCGCGATCACCCACACCGTCAATCCGCGGCTCTTTCCCGAGCAGATCGCGCAGTTGATCAACCATGCCGAGGACCGGCTGGTCTTTCTCGACCTCACCTTCATCTCCCTGATGGAGGGCCTGCAGGACAAGCTGCCGAGCGTCGAACGCTATGTCGTGCTGACCGACGCCGCGCATATGCCGCAGACTTCGCTCAGGAACGCGGTGCCCTATGAGGACTGGCTCGCCGGGGCCGACGCCGATTTCGCCTGGGCGCAGTTCGACGAGAACACCGCGGCCGGGCTCTGCTACACCTCGGGCACGACCGGCGGGCCCAAGGGCGTGCTCTACTCGCACCGCTCGAACGTGCTGCACGCCATGGCCTGCGCCCAGCCGGACTATATGGGCCTGTCGGCACGCACCGTCGTCATGCCGGTGGTGCCGCTCTTCCACGCCAACAGCTGGTCGCTCGCCTACTCGGCGCCGATGACCGGGGCGAAGCTGGTCATGCCGGGCATGAAGCTCGACGGTGCCTCGCTGCTGGAACTGCTCAACGGCGAAAAGGTGACGCTGACCGCGGCGGTGCCGACCGTCTGGCTCGGCCTGCTGCAGCATCTCGAAGCGACCGGCGGCAGGCTCGACACGCTGAAGCGCGTCGTGATCGGCGGCTCGGCCTGCCCGCGGGCGATGACCGAGGCGTTCGAGACCCGGTACGGCGTCACAGTCGACCATGCCTGGGGGATGACGGAGATGAGCCCGATCGGCTCGTTCTGCTCGATCAAGCCGGTCTATGACGGGCTCGCGGGCGAGGCGCTCTACGATCTCAAGGTCAAGCAAGGCCATCCGCCCTTCACCGTCGAGTTCCGCCTGACCGACGATGACGGACGCGACCTGCCCTGGGACGGCAAGACCTTCGGCCGGCTCAAGGTGCGCGGGCCGGCCGTCGCCGGGGCCTATTACCAATACGACCAGATCCTCGACGAGCACGGCTTCTTCGACACCGGCGACGTCGCGACCATCGACCCGCACGGCTACATGCAGGTCACGGACCGCTCCAAGGACGTGATCAAGTCCGGCGGCGAGTGGATCTCCTCGATCGAGCTCGAAAACCTCGCCATCGGCCATCCCGATGTGGCGGAGGCGGCGGTGATCGGCGTTTCCCATCCGAAATGGGACGAGCGGCCGCTGCTGGTGATCGTGCCCAGGCCGGGGCGTTCGCCCGGCCGCGAGGAGATGCTGGCCTATCTCAGCGGCAAGGTCGCGAAATGGTGGCTGCCGGACGATGTCGTGCTGGTCGAGGCGATCCCGCACACGGCGACCGGCAAGATCCAGAAGACGGCGCTCAGGGAGATGTTCAGGACGTACCGGCTGCCGGGCGCCTGAGCACCGGCCTCAATCGATCCGGCAGATCTCCGAGCGGACGAGGAAGCGGCGTTCGCGGCCATTGTCGAGCGAGAACATGCCGCCGCGGCCCGGCACGACGTCGATGGTCAGCGTCGTGTGCTTCCAGGCTTCATATTGCGCGGCGCCGATATAGAACGGCGTCCCGCCGATCGTGCCGAGCAGCACGTCGCGGTCGCCGAGGATGAAGTCGCCGCGCGCATAGCACATCGGCGAGGAGCCATCGCAGCAGCCGCCGGACTGGTGGAACAGCACCGGGCCGTACTCGGCGATGATCTCGTCGAGCAGCGCGATGGCGGCAGGCGTCGCCCGGACCGCGGGTTGCGCCCCTGCGGACGAGGCCTGCTGGGCCACCCTCAGGCCGCCAGGTCGAGCACGATGCGGCCCTCGATCTGGCCCTTGTGCATCCGCTCGAAGACCTCGTTGATGTCCTCGAGCTTCGCCGTGGAGATCGTCGCCTTGACCTTGCCGTCGGCGGCGAAGTCGAGCGATTCCTGCAGATCGAGCCGCGTCCCGACAATCGAGCCGCGCACCGTGATGCCGTTCAGCACCATGCCGAAGATGTCGAGCGGGAAGCCGCCGGGCGGCAGGCCGTTGAGCGAGATCGTGCCGCCGCGGGAGACCATGCCGATGGCCTGCTCGAAGGCCTTGGGGCTGACCGCGGTGACGAGCACGCCCTGGGCGCCGCCGCCGGTCTCGCGGCGGATCACGCTGCGGGGATCCTCGTTCCGGGCGTTGACGGTGACGGTCGCGCCCAGGCGCCGCGCCAGATCGAGCTTGGCGTCGTCGATGTCGACCGCGGCGACGTTGAGGCCCATCGCCCTGGCGTATTGCACCGCCATGTGGCCGAGGCCGCCGATGCCGGAGATCACGACCCAGTCGCCCGGCTTGGTGTCGGTGACCTTGAGGCCCTTGTAGACCGTGACGCCGGCGCACAGCACGGGGGCGATCTCGGTGAAGGCAATGTTGTCCGGCAGGTGCCCGACATAGTTCGGGTCGGCGACGACGTATTCGGCGAAGCCGCCATTGACCGAATAGCCGGTGTTCTGCTGGGCCTCGCACAAGGTCTCCCAGCCGCCGAGGCAGTGCCGGCAATGGCCGCAGGCGGTGTAGAGCCAGGGCACGCCGACGCGGTCGCCCTCCTTGACGTGCTTGACGCCGGCCCCGACCGCCGAGACGAAGCCGACGCCCTCATGGCCCGGAATGAAGGGCGGGTTCGGCTTCACCGGCCAATCGCCTTCGGCGGCGTGGAGATCGGTATGGCAGACGCCGGAAGCCTTGATGGCGACCTGGATCATGCCCGGGCCGGGCTCGGGCACCGGCACCTCGTCGATCGTCAACGGCTTTCCGAACATCCGCACGACGGCGGCCTTCATCGTCCTGGCCATGGCTGGGAAACCTCCGTTTTCGACTGGTCGGGCCGGCGTCCGTGAGCATCGCTCCGGAATGGTCCTGCACCCTCGACGCATGGTGGTCGCGGTCCGGGAGGGGATCCTTGATGCAGCGCAAGCTGCGCGGCGATCGGCTTCCCTCCCGGCGCGGGATCAGAAGAAGCCGAGCTTCTTCGGGGCGTAGCTGACCAGGAGATTCTTGGTCTGCTGGTAATGGTCGAGCATCATCTTGTGGTTTTCGCGGCCGATGCCGGACTGCTTGTAGCCGCCGAAGGCCGCATGGGCCGGATAGGCGTGGTAGCAGTTGGTCCAGACGCGGCCGGCCTGGATGGCGCGGCCGAAGCGGTAGGCGCGGGTGCCGTCGCGGGTCCAGACGCCGGCGCCGAGGCCGTAGAGCGTGTCGTTGGCGATCGACAGCGCCTCCTCGTCGTCCCTGAAGGTCGTCACCGAGACGACCGGGCCGAAGATCTCCTCCTGGAAGATGCGCATCCGGTTGTGGCCGCGGAACACGGTCGGCTTGACGTAGTAGCCGCCGGCGAGGTCGCCCGGCAGCTGGTTGCGCTCGCCGCCGATCAGGACCTCGGCGCCCTCCTTCCGGCCGATGTCGATATAGGAGAGGATCTTCTCCAGCTGCTCGCCGGAGGCCTGCGCGCCGACCATGGTCGCGGGATTGCGCGGGTCGCCGAGCACGATCGCCTCGACCCGCTTCAGCGCCTTCTCCATGAAGCGGTCGTAGATCGTCTCGTGGATCAGCGCCCGGCTCGGGCAGGTGCAGACCTCGCCCTGGTTCAGCGCGAACATGACGAAGCCCTCGATGGCCTTGTCGAGGAAGTCGTCATCCTCCGCCGCGACGTCCTGGAAGAAGATGTTCGGCGACTTGCCGCCGAGCTCCAGCGTCACCGGGATCAGGTTCTGCGAGGCGTACTGCATGATCAGCCGCCCCGTCGTCGTCTCGCCGGTGAAGGCGATCTTGGCGATGCGCGGGCTGGAGGCGAGCGGCTTGCCTGCTTCCAGGCCGAAGCCGTTGACGATGTTGAGGACGCCGGGCGGCAGGATGTCCGCGATCAGCTCGGCCAGCACCAGGATCGAGGCGGGCGTCTGCTCGGCCGGCTTGAGCACGACGCAGTTGCCGGCCGCCAGAGCCGGCGCGAGCTTCCACACCGCCATCAGCAGCGGGAAGTTCCAGGGGATGATCTGGCCGACGACGCCGAGCGGCTCGTGGAAATGATAGGCCACGGTGTCGTGGTCGATCTCGGAGATGCCGCCTTCCTGGGCGCGGACGGCGCCGGCGAAGTAACGGAAATGGTCGATGGCGAGCGGCAGGTCGGCTGCCGTGGTCTCGCGGATCGGCTTGCCGTTGTCCCAGGTCTCGGCGAGGGCGAGCGTGCCGAGATTGTCCTCGATCCGGTCGGCGATGCGGTTGAGCAGCAGGGCGCGCTCGGCGGCGCTGGTGCGGCCCCAGGCCTCCCTGGCGGCATGGGCGGCGTCGAGCGCGGCCTCGATGTCGGCCGCGTCCGAGCGGGCGACCTCGCAGAGGAGCTGGCCATTGATCGGCGACCGGTTCTCGAAATAGCGGCCCGCCGCCGGCTCGGTCCATTTGCCGCCGATGAAGTTGCCGTAGCGTGCCTTGAACGGCGCGGCGGCGGAATGGACGAATTCGGGCTTGTTCATGCTGACCTCCCTGGAACGACGCTGACATCCGCGTCCTGCCTGGAAGTGTCGCCGACGCCGCAGCCCTGTCAGCCCCGCCGGCGCAACGGGCACCGGCCCAGTGTCGCAGCGCTGCGACACTGTGCGGTGCAATATTTCAGTGCGGGCGCTCGAGCCCGAGCCGGCCGAGCTTGCGATGCAGGGTGGCGCGCGAGAGGCCGAGCTGGCGCGCCGCGGCCGTGACGTTCCCGCCGGAGCGGATCAGGGCGCGTTCGACGATGACGCGCTCGGCATGGCGCAGCCCGTCCTCGTAGCGCGCTTCGGCGTCGTCGCTGGCGGGCACCGGCCTGCCGATCAGGTCGCCGCGATGGCGATAGGCCTGGCGCGCCGCGCGCGTGGCGCCGATCACGAGATCGTCCCTGTCGACCGCGAGGAGGGCGTTGGGCGTCCAGTCCGCCGCGGGCGCCACGACGATCCGGGCCTGCGGATAGGCGAGACGGAAGGCTTCGGCCTCGATCCGGCGGGCGGCGTCGCCGACGGCGACCGCGACGAGATTGACGAGGTCGTCGCCGAGATCGGCACGGCAGGAGGAGACGTCGAGCGCGCCGGCGAGACGGCCCTCGTGATCGTAGATCGGCGCGGTCGTGCAGGAGAGCAGGGTGTTGCGCGTGAAGAAGTGCTGATGGCGGTGAATGGTCAGGGCGCGCTGCTCGACGAGGCAGGTGCCGATGCCGTTGGTGCCCTCGCTGTCCTCGCTCCAGACGCAGCCCGTCCACAGCCCCCAGCTCTCGAAGGTTCCGTCGTCGCCGGGCGCGCCGCGGCGCTCGACCGGGACACCGTGCCGATCCGCCAGCAGGACGCAGCAGCCCATGCCGCCGACGGCGAGAAAGAGGCGGTCCAGGGTCGTCTGGGCGGCCCTGAGCAGCGGCGCGACGTGCTCCCGGGCCATGGCGAGGTCGTGATCGCCGAGCCGCTGCGGCAGCCGGCGCTCGGCGGGATCGAGCCGGTGCAGGGCGGCCGAGCGCTTCCAGGATGCGACGAGAGCCGACATCGCGGCCTCGCCCGCCTCGATGGCGCGATGGATCCTGTCCGCATGCTGGCGCCGCTCGGGATGCCGCATCGCCTCCTCCCGGTCGTTCTCGTTCTGCACCGCCCGTCACGTCCGGGTGGCATGGTTCCACAGGTGCGGCGGCATGGCGAGACCACCAAAAGTCGGCCTCTCGGCCGCGGCGGCGATCTCGCCGCCGGCGCTCAGCCGCCCGCGATCCGCAGCTCCTGCGCCAGGAAGCCGGCCAGCGCGCGCGCCGCGGGGCCGGTGCGGCCGGGGGCGAGGTGAAGCGCGATCTCGGAGGCGGGCAAAGGGGGCAGTCCTTCCGCCTCTCCGATGAGCCGGAGGCCTTGGCGGGCCGTGCCCGCCTTGACCACGGTCAGCGCCGCGCCGGCGGCGGCGACGGCCTCGACCGCGCCGATGCTGGAGGAGGAGAACAGGATGCGCCAGGGCAGGCCGGCCTCGTTCAGGGCGGCGAGGGCCCATTCGCGATACATGTTCGGCGCCTTCAGCAGGGCCAGCGGCAGCGGCCCTGCCGGCGGGAAGTCGTGCCGGTCGGACCAGGCCCAGGCGGTGCGCTCGGCCCGCAGCACCTCGCCGCTGCCGTCGCCGGCTTTCTGTGTCGCCAAGACGAGGTCGAAGGCCTCGCCGAGGCTGGCGATCAGGTCGCGGGTGAAGCCGGTGGTGACCTCGAGCTCGACCTCGGGATGCGAACGGGCGAAGCGCGCGAGCGTCTCCGGCAGGACGATGGTGGCGTAATCGTCCATCACCGCGAGGCGAACCCGGCCGGAGACGCTCTGGGCCCTGACGACATCGAGCGCCTCGTCGTGGAGCGCGACGATGCGGCGGGCGTAAGACAGGAAATCCTCTCCGGCGCGGGTCAGCAACACCTCCTGCGGCGAACGCAGCAACAAGGCCTGGCCGACGATCTGCTCGAGCTTGCGCACCTGTGTCGAGATGGTCGACTGCGTGCGGGCGAGGGCGGCCGCGGCGCGGGTGAAGGAGCGCAGCTCCGCGATGGTGACGAAGGAACGCAGCAGGTCGATGTCGATATTGCGCAGCATCGCAAGGCCTTTCGCGCCCGCAGCATGGACGGCGCCGATGGTCAAAATCGAATAATTCAATTTTGGCTGGCCGGGCGCGCCCGCTAGCTATAGGGCGAGCCCTTCTGTTCGGATGTAGCGTCAACGAGGTCAAGCATGCCGAGGCTGAGATCCGCCACCACCACCCATGGCCGCAACATGGCCGGCGCGCGAGGCCTCTGGCGCGCCACCGGCATGAAGGATTCGGATTTCGGCAAGCCGATCATCGCGGTGGTGAACTCCTTCACCCAGTTCGTGCCCGGCCATGTCCACCTCAAGGACCTCGGCCAGCTGGTGGCGCGCGAGATCGAGAAGGCCGGCGGCGTCGCCAAGGAGTTCAACACCATCGCGGTCGATGACGGCATCGCCATGGGCCATGACGGCATGCTCTATTCGCTGCCCTCGCGCGAACTGATCGCCGACAGCGTCGAGTACATGGTCAACGCCCATTGCGCCGACGCGATGGTCTGCATCTCCAATTGCGACAAGATCACGCCCGGCATGCTGATGGCGGCGATGCGCCTCAACATCCCGACCGTGTTCGTCTCGGGCGGGCCGATGGAAGCCGGCAAGTTCATCGCCGAGGGCGTGTTGAAGAAGGTCGACCTGGTCGACGCCATGGTCGCCGCCGCCGACGACAAGTACAGCGATACCGAGGTCGAGGTGATCGAGCGCTCGGCCTGCCCGACCTGCGGCTCGTGCTCGGGCATGTTCACCGCCAATTCGATGAACTGCCTGACCGAGGCGCTGGGCCTGGCGCTGCCCGGCAACGGCTCGACGCTGGCGACCCATGCCGACCGCAAGCGCCTCTTCGTCGAGGCCGGGCATCTGATCGTCGACATCGCCAGGCGCTGGTACGAGCAGGACGACGCCACGGTGCTGCCGCGCAACGTCGCGAGCTTCAAGGCCTTCGAGAACGCGATGACGCTCGACATCGCCATGGGCGGGTCGACCAATACGGTGCTGCATCTGCTCGCCGCGGCGCACGAGGCCGAGGTCGACTTCACCATGGCCGACATCGACCGGCTGTCGCGGCGCGTGCCGGTGCTGTGCAAGGTCGCCCCGGCGGTCGCCAACGTCCATATGGAAGACGTCCACCGCGCCGGCGGCATCATGGCGATCCTCGGCGAGCTCGACCGCGCCGGGCTGATCGACACCTCGCTGCCGACCGTGCACAGCGCCAGCATGGCCGAGGCGCTGGAGCGCTGGGACGTCAAGCGCACTGCGAGCGAGGCGGTGAAGAGCTTCTACAGCGCCGCGCCCGGCGGGGTGCCGACGCAGGAAGCCTTCAGCCAGGACCGGCGCTTCGCGGAGCTCGACCTCGACCGGCAGGCCGGCGTGATCCGCGACAGGGCGCATGCCTATTCGCAGGATGGCGGGCTCGCCGTGCTCTACGGCAACATCGCGCAGGACGGCTGCATCGTGAAGACGGCGGGCGTCGATGCCTCGATCCTGACCTTCTCCGGCAAGGCGGTGATCTTCGAGAGCCAGGACGCGGCGGTCGAGGGCATTCTCAACAACAAGGTCAAGGCCGGCGAGATCGTGCTGATCCGCTATGAGGGGCCGCGCGGCGGGCCGGGCATGCAGGAGATGCTCTATCCGACCAGCTATCTGAAGTCGAAAGGCCTCGGCAAGCTGTGCGCGCTGGTCACCGACGGGCGCTTCTCCGGCGGTTCCTCCGGCCTCTCGATCGGCCATGTCTCGCCCGAGGCGGCCGAGGGCGGCGCGATCGGCCTGGTCGAGAGCGGCGACGTGATCGAGATCGACATCCCCGGCCGCAGGATCGAGCTCAAGGTCTCCGACGAGGAGCTGGCGGCCCGACGCGCCGCGATGGAGGCCAGGGGCAAGCAGGCCTGGAAGCCGGGGGCGCCGCGCAAGCGCAAGGTCTCGACGGCGCTCAAGGCCTATGCGGCGCTGGCGACCAGCGCGGCGAAGGGGGCGGTCAGGGCGATCGACTGAGACGGGCCGTTTCGTCGTTCCGGGCTCGCTGCTGGCGCAGCGCCCCGGAACGACGGGGGAGGAGTTCCCCGCTTGCCTTCGCTCCGGCGCTCGGCCACCTAAGAGGGATGCACCGGCGCCTCGTCCTGGAAGAGCCCGTCTCGCGCGCCGCGCTCTGGAGCCGGCGGCTGGCTCTGTTCGGGCTGACGGTCGTGCTGCTGGCCGTGCTGGTCTTCCGCTTCGGCCAGCCCTCGCTCGAAAGGCTGGCGCCGATCGCCGGCGCCTATGTCTTCGTGCTGCTGGCCTTCCTGCTGTCGCTCGCGGCCTTCATCAGGATCTGGCAGGACGGGCACCGTGGCGTCGGCATCGCCGTGCAGGCCTTCCTGCTCTGCCTGCTGCTGCTCGCCCCGGTCGCCTATGCCGGATTCCAGCTCGCGACCCTGCCGCTGATCAGCGACGTCTCGACCGATGTCGACGAGCCGCCCGCCTTCAGCCGTTCGCGCGTCGTGCTGGCGGCGCGGGAGGGGCGCGTGCCGCCGGATCTGCCGGGCGAGCGGCGCAGGGCGCAGCGCCAGGGCTATCCGAAGGCGCTGCCGATCGTGCTCGAGCTGCCGGCCGAGGTCGCCTACGACATCGCCCGCAAGGCCTGCGTCAATCTCGGCTGGCGGGTGCTGGAAGGGGCGGCGCCCGGCGGGCGCAGCGGTGCCGGCCGGCTCGACGCGGTCGCGACATCGCGCGTGCTGCGCCTTCAGGACGACATCACCATCCGCATCCGTCCGCGCGCCGACGGCAGCCGCATCGACATCCGCTCCGCCTCGCGGCTCGGCGGCTTCGATTTCGGCAGCAATGCCCGCCATATCGCCGCGTTCGAGGAGGAGGTGAAGCTGCTGGTGGAACTGCGCTGAACTGCGTCGCCGACGTCGGCAATGCGAGCGTAGCGGAGCAGGCAGGAGCGGCGGAGCGCTACGTCTTCCTGGATTGCTTCGTCGCTACGCTCCTCGCAATGACGGCAGGGCTTCAGGCCAGCCGGTAGCGGCTCGTCAGCGCCGGCGCCTCGTCGTCGCAGAGCACGACGCCGCGCGCGACCAGGTCCTCGAGCTGCGCCAGCACCGAGAGCGAGGCGGCGCCGCGCAGGGCGGCCGGCAGCTCCTGGTAGATCGGCGGCACCATCGCGGGAATGGTCTCGTCGCCGGCCTGCAGGCGGCCGAGGATCGCCGCTTCGCGCAGGCGGCGATGCTGGACCAGGCCGCGCAGGAAGCGCTGCGGCTCGCGCACCGGCCCGCCATGGCCGGGCCAGTAGCGCCTGTCCTCGCGGCCGCGCAGTTTCTCGACCGAGGCCATGTAGGCGGCCATCGAGCCGTCGGGCGGGGCGACGATCGAGGTCGACCAGGCCATGACGTGGTCCCCGGAGAACAGCGTGTCCTCCTCCGGCAGGGCGAAGGCGAGGTGATTGGCGGTATGGCCGGGCGTCTCGAGCGCCTGGAGCGTCCAGCCGGGGCCGGAGACGGCGTCGCCCTCGGTCATGACGAGATCGGGCGCATGGTCCTTGTCGGCGGAGGCGTCGAGCGGGTTGATCTCCCCGAGGACGAGCTCGCGCGCCGGACGGTGCGGGCCGCAGCCGACGATGCGGGCGCCGGTGGCGGCCTTGAGCGCGCGCGCGGCGGGCGAATGATCGCGGTGGGTGTGGGTGACGACGATGTCGGTGACGGTCTCGCCCGCGATGCTCGCGAGCAGGCGCCCGACATGGCCGGGATCGTCCGGCCCCGGATCGATGATCGCGACTCGGCCGCGGCCGACCACATAGCTGCAGGTGCCGGTGAAGGTCATCGGTCCGCCATTGCCGGCGATCAGGCGGCGCACCAGCGGCGAGAGCTGGACGAGCTCGCCGGCGGCGGCGCCGGGGTCGCGATCGAAGTCGAGGGCGTCGCCGTCATCTGCTGTGGAGCTGGTCATCTGCGCATCCGGAAGCGGGCAGGATCGCCGGCTTGTGAGCCGGCGGGCCATTCCCTATAGACGAACGGGCCGGGCGTCGACGGCGCCCGAAGAAGAAGGACGAGATCCCCGATGGCCGAGACGCTGCCCCTGTCTGCCACCACCATGGTCAACGCGGCCCTGCCGGCCCTGTCGGACCGGCGCAGCCGTTTCCTGCGCAATGCGGCCCTCGCCGTCGCCGGCAGCCTGCTGATCATCGCCGCCGCCAAGGCCAAGGTGCCGTTCTGGCCGGTGCCGATGACGCTGCAGACGCTGGCCGTGCTCGGCCTCGGCGCCGCCTATGGCGCCCGCCTCGGCGCCGCGACCGTGGCGCTCTACATCGCCTACGGCCTGTTCGGCCTGCCGGTCTTCACCAACACCCCGCCGGTCGCGGCCGGCCCGCTCTACCTGCTCGGGCCGACCGGCGGCTTCCTGATCGGCTTCGTCTTCGCCGCCGCGATCGCCGGCTGGGCCGGCTCGCGCGGCGCCTCGCTCTGGCGCCTCGCCGGCGGCGTGCTGCTGGCCGAGATCGCGCTGATGGCGCTCGGCTTCGCCTGGCTGGCGCTCGGCGCGCAGATGGCGGGCGGGGCGTCCGGCATCGGCTTCGCAAAGGCCTGGGCGGCGGGCGTCGCGCCCTTCCTGCTCGGCGACCTGATCAAGGCGGCGCTGGCGGCGAGCCTGGTCGGCGCCGGCTGGTCGGTGCTGAAGCGCCGCGGCTGAGCCGGGCGGCCTGGTCCAGAATCGGAAAGCCGGGGTCCGCCCCGGCTTTTTTGTTCGCCTTGGATTGCGCGAAAGGCGTCAGCCCTGCGGCTTCTGGCCGGTGCAGACCTTCTTCACCGGCTGCAGGAACATGTCGAGCTCCATCATGTTGCCGCAGCGGTCGCAGCCGGCGAGCAGGGTCGTGAGGCCGAGGACGGCGATGAGGCGCAAGGCGGACTTCATGCAGGGGCTGCTCCAGATTGTGGCGCGAGCATAGCGAAGCGCTCGCCGCCGCGCCACGGATGATGCAGTCGGAGGCGAGCGGCGGCTACGGACGCTGCCCGGGCGCGAGGGTCCGGGACCGCGCGCGGGTTAGACCGTTCGGAGCATGAGCCCGAAGCCGGGGGACCCGGCCGGGAGGCCGCTCTCGATCTCTGGCGATATCTCGGGAAATTTTGGTCGGAGTGGCAGGATTTGAACCTGCGACCCCCTCGTCCCGAACGAGGTGCTCTACCAGGCTGAGCCACACTCCGATCAACTGGTGGCCGGCTTATAGCCAGCCGGCCGCCGCGGTGCAACAGCCAAGCAGGCCGGATGCGCAATCTTTTTCGGGAAGGCCGGTACTGGTCCGGCGCTCCGGCGGCGATCGCTCGCAGGCCGGCCGATCCGATGTTGCGCGGCACGGCTGCGCGCACTAGAAGGCAACGCGCATTGGGGCGTCGCCAAGCGGTAAGGCAGCGGTTTTTGGTACCGCCATTCCCAGGTTCGAATCCTGGCGCCCCAGCCAATTTCGTTCAAGCTCTTGATATTAAAGCGGTTCGTCTGCCGTCTCCGGGCCGGCAAAGCGATTTGCCCGTCCGGTTGCTACAATGCACCGTTCGGCGGGTCTTCTTCGCAACGTCGGTCGGCGCAACCGCATCTTCCACTTCCGACGCGCCACCCCGCCTGACCTGCGTCCTCGCTTCGGGCGCCGGAAGATCACCTGTTCGCTGCGAACTTCCGAACCGCATCTCGCCGGGATGAGGGTTGCGCGAGAGATTGGGGCGTCCGCACACGTGCTTGATCATCTCGCGAGTGGCTGCCGAGCCGCATTGCTGGGGCAGCCCTCGGTCGTCGTGTCACGTGGGCTGGTGTAGCCGAGGTGGTCATCGGCGATTGCCGGTTAGTTTTGGCTTGCGAACGCTAACCCTGAACGGAGAGATCCCCGATGACCGGCGAGATGATGAGCCTGCGCCGGCTGCTGGAGAAGAGCCCCTGAACGCCGCGCTCGGCGCGTTCGAACAGGCCATAGGACCGAAGGAGGCTCGAGAGGCGGCTTCCTTCTCCGGCCCGTATGGCTTGTCAGAAAATCGTCCCCGTCGGCAGGCCGAGCGCCATCGCACCCGCATAGCGGGCCTGCGGGCCGGCCTGGAGCGGATGGAAACGCGCACCTTGGATGTCACGGAAGCGCCGCTCCAGCCCTGTCGCCCGGTAGAATGACGCGCCGCCCGCCAGTTCCATCGCCAGATCAACGGCCGCAATCGCGTGGCGAGCGACCAGAGTGCGCCCGATCATGACCTCGTTGACCGTTTCAGCACATGGCGCGTTGCGCGCCACGGTATCCATCATCCAACGGTGTGCGAGCTGCGCGGCCCGCAATTCGGTGTCCATGCGTCCGGCGAGTAATTGATCCGACATCGGCTTCTTCTTGGCGATCTCGATGGCGATGTCGCGGGCGCTCTCGGCAACGCCGAGGTAGACCGCATAGATCAGCGGGAAGGCGATGGTCGCGATCGTCTCGAAAACAGGGTGCCACTCGCCGGCCTTGCGCGAAAACGCGACATTCGCGGCGGGAATGAAGAGATCCTCGATCACGACATCGTTCGACGCGGTGCCGCGCATGCCCAGCGTGCGCCAGGTGTCCTCGATGCGCACTGCCGAGGATTTCATCGGCGCGCCGAAGTGGATGACCGACCGATTCCCGTCTTCTCCCTCATAGATCGCTCCGGTCATCAGCACGTCACCGGCTTCGGCGCCGGAGGTGAATACCTTCCGCGCGGTGATGCGGTAGCCGTCGCCGTCCCGCTCGGCCTTTCCGGATCCGCCGATCCAGTCGGACCCGCCGGACGACAACAGGATGATCCTCTCCGCGGCGATCCGTTTCAGCAGGGGCTCCACAGCGGCGACCTTCTGGTGTCGCCAACGCCAGGCGGGGATGGCGACCTGATGGGTGTGCATGGAAAAAGCGAGTGCCGTGGAGCCGCAGGCCCTTGCGAGCACGCGCAGCATCTCGGCGAGCTCGGATATCTCGGCGCCGCCGCCGCCGAGTTCGCGCGGGACGCCTGCCTCGACGAGGCCGGCCTCCTTCAGCAGGGAATAGTTCTCGCTGACGAAACGGTCATTCTGGTCGATCTCGGCGGCACGCGCGGCGAGTTTCGGCGCGAGATGGCGCGCCGTCTCCACGACATTGGTGGCAGATGCGATGCCTGCGCCGAACGACGGCGCCGAGGCTTTCGAAGCGGTGATCGTCGACATGGTGCCCTCCATTGCTGCGAGGCAGAAGGATCACCGCTGTGGCCTCGAGCTTCCAGTTCAGCATCTGAACCGCCGGCGTTTTCCGTACGACCCCGATCTGATACCATTCCCGAAAAGAAAAACGGGGTTCGCCATGAACGATCGCGGCGGCTATGGCCAGTTCTGCCCGGTGTCGATGGCCTCGGAGATATTGTGCAGTCGATGGACGACGCTGGTCGTGCGAGAACTGCTCTGCGGCAGTACCCGCTTCAATGATTTGCGGCGCGGCCTGCCGAAAATGTCTCCAGCCCTGCTCTCGAAACGGCTCAAGGAACTGCAGCAGGCCGGGGTCGTCACCGTATCGCGCAAGACGAAAGGCTCGGTCGAATATCACCTGTCAGAGGCGGGCGAGGAGTTGCGATCGTTGATCATGGGCCTCGGCAACTGGGCGCAGCGCTGGATGGAATCGCGGCTTTCGCTCCGAAATCTCGACCCTTCGCTGCTGATGTGGGACATGCGCCGGAGCCTCAACGTCAAGCTGCTGCCGGCGCATCGCTGCACGATACAGTTTCTGTACCCCGAACTTCCGGGGTCGCAGAAGCGGTGGTGGCTGGTGGTGACCGACGGCACCGTCGACCTCTGCAATTTCGATCCCGGTCATCAGCTTGACCTGCTGGTCACGAGTTCCCTGCGCACGATGACGGCGATCTGGATGGGGCTGACGACGATCAAGAAGGAGGCCGATACCGGTCAATTGGAGATCGACGGCGATCAGGCCCTGGCTCGCACCATGCAGCAATGGCTGGGGCTCAGCGTCTTCGCATTCGAACCGCGTCGGGTGCAGTGACGGACACGACGACCAGTGCGCGGGGATTGGCAAAAGCAAGGCTTGTTCTGCGCCATCGCCGGCAGCACAAGCCGCCGAGTTGACCGTGCCCGGCGAGCAGCCGGGCGAAGGCCAGGCGCGTCGGGATGGCGAGCTGTTCGCGCAGGCCGCTGAGAAGGCCGACCTGCCCGTCCAGGTCGTTGCGCTGCATCAATGCAGTGGCCCGGATCTGCGGCAGTCTTCGGTCGCATCGTCCGACGAGATTTCGGAGCGCGACCATGACGCAGGCAGCTGAGCCTCAAACCCTGACCGCAACGCAGCCTGGGCGGGAGCGCCGGCCCCAGATGATGTGCGCAGCCGTGTTCGTGGAGCCCGGCCGCATCGAGCTCGAGGACAAGCCGATACCTGAGCCCGGTCCGCTCGATGCCTTGCTGCGCATCACGACCACGACGATCTGCGGGACCGATGTCCATATCCTCAAGGGCGAGTATCCCGTGGCGCGCGGGCTGACTATCGGTCACGAGCCGGTCGGCGTGATCGAGAAGCTCGGCTCGGAGGTGAAGGGTTTCCGGGAGGGCCAGCGCGTGATCGCCGGTGCGATCACGCCATCGGGGCACAGCGCCGCCTGCCTCTGCGGCTGCCTCTCGCAGGACGGGCCTGGCGAGCGGCACGGCTTCAAGGCCATGGGTGGCTGGCGCTTCGGCAATACCATCGACGGGGCGCAGGCTGAGTACCTGCTCGTGCCCGACGCGATGGCCAATCTCGCGCATGTGCCGTCAGGCTTGACCGACGAGCAGGTGCTGATGTGTCCCGACATTATGTCGACCGGTTTCTCCGGGGCCGAGAGCGGCCGAGTGAAGATCGGCGATTGCGTTGCCATCTTCGCGCAGGGGCCGATCGGCCTGTGCGCGACGGCGGGCGCCCGGCTGATGGGAGCGACCCGCATCATCGCCGTGGAAAGCATTCCGGAGCGCCAGCAGATGGCGCGGCGGCTCGGCGCGGACGAGATCGTCGATTTCAGCAAGGGCGATCCCGTCGCCGAGATCATGCGGCTGACGGATGGACGCGGCGTCGACGTCGCGATCGAGGCGCTCGGCAAGCAGGAGACGTTCGCCGCCGCCCTAGCTGTCTTGCGCCCCGGTGGAACGCTGTCCTCGCTCGGCGTCTATTCGGGTGACCTGACGATTCCGCTCGGCGCCTTCGCCGCGGGGCTCGGCGACCATCGCATCGTCACCACGCTGTGTCCCGGCGGGAAGGAGCGGATGCGCCGCCTGATCGACGTCGTCGACGCCGGGCGTGTCGATCTCGGCGGGCTGGTCACGCATCGCTTCCCGCTGGAGCGCATCAAGGAGGCGTACGAACTCTTCGGCGCGCAGCGCGACGGCGTCCTCAAGGTCGCTATCACGCCCTGACCGGGATCGAGGCATCGGGGACCTGGCGCGCATATCGGCTTCCTGGCGAGAGCTAGAGCATGCTCTAGCCTCTGTCCTTGGGCGTCGCTGCCCCGCCGCCCGCCGCAATCTCGCGGGCGAGATTGGCAAGGTCGCCGCACTCGTCCGCGGATTCGTTGTTCCACCACATCGCGCAGAGATTATGCGACGGGATCGGCGGATTGGCCTCGAGCACGCGCAGCGCGAGCCTGTCGCCCGAGAGATGGATCATCTCGCGCGGTATCATCGCTGCGCCGGTGCCGGCGCTGGCGAGGCGAGCGATCACCGTCAGCGGGTTACAGGTGTTGAGCCGTCGCGGTTTCAAACCATGCGCGCCGAACCACATCTGAATGGTGGTGAACAGGCCGGATGGCGAGCTGTTGGTGAAGATCGGCAGGTCGACGAGCCTCTCCGGCGTCGCGACGTTGCCGGCGAAGGGCAGCCCTTCTCCGACCACCCAGACGAGATCGATCAGCCAGAGCGGGACGATGGTGATCCCGTCATGAGCGCGCGGCTGCGACAGGAAGGCGATGTCGATCGACCGGTCGAGCAGCAGCTGCTCCAGCCTGGTGCTGAAATCGACGGTGACGTCGACCTGCAATTCGGCGTGGCGGCGCGCCAGCTGGGCGAGCAGATCGGGCAGGATCGAAGCCGCGAAGGAATCCGCGGCGCCGATGCGGAGCAGGCTCTTGCCGCGCAAGCCGTCCTTGCCATGGCGCTGGACCTGCTCGGCATGGGCCAGCATGCGCTCGATATCGGCATAGATGGCGCTGCCGAGCGTCGTCGGCACCGGGCGGTAGAGCGAGCGATCGAACAGCTCCCCACCCAAGGTGCGTTCGAGCTCCTTGATGCGCAGGCTGACCGTCGGCTGCGACAGGTTGAGATGCTGGGCGGCGGAACGGAAGCCGCCCAGCCGGGCCACCCAATAGAACGCTTCCGCCTGACCAAAGGTATAGCGCATCGCTCGAGATGATAGCGGCAGACAATCGAGCGGCAACCACTTCTTATTTTTATTCGTCGCCCCAGCACTCTAGCCTCCCCTCGTTCGGCGCGACGCCTGCGGGCCGTCGCCAAGGCATTGCAGAAAAGAGGGGATCCCGATGCTGACCAGGCCGACAAATCGCCGCGCATTCATCGCGACCGCTGCCGGCGGCGCCCTTGGCGGCCTGCTTCCGGCAAGCCTGCTCCACGCGCAACCGAACAACGGCAAGACGCTGACAATCGTCCTGCCGAGCAACCCGATCACCATCGATCCGATTAACCAGCTCAATCACGACGCCATGGTGCTCGGCCAGACCGTGTTCGAGAACCTTGTCGAGTACGATGTCGACGGCGTGCTGAAGCCGCAGCTCGCCACGGCGCTGCCGACGATCTCGGCCGACAAGAGGACATATACTTTCGAGCTGCGCGACGGCGTCACCTTCCACAACGGCAAGAAGATGACGGCGGAGGATGTGAAATATTCCTTCGATTATCTGCTCGACCCCGCCAACAAGGCGGCCCGCCGCTCGCTCTTCACCCGCATCGCCAAGGTCACCGTGCTGGACCCGCTCAAGGTGCAGTTCGAGCTCACGGAGCCCTACGGCCCCTGGCTCTATTTCCTGACCAAGTACATGGGCATCTACCCGGCCGGCTCGCGCAAGGAGCATGGCGACGACTATTTCAAGTCGAAGCCTGCCGGGGTCGGCACCGGCTTCGGCGTCTTCGAGGAGTGGAAGCCGAACGACTATATCAGCTTCAGGAAGAACCCGACCTACTGGCGCAAGGGCCTGCCGCGCTGGGACCGGCTCGTCGTCAAGATGATCCCGGAAGACGCGACCCGCGTCGCCTATCTGCTCACCGGCCAGGTCGACCTGATCAGCGCGCCGCCGCCGCGCGAGTTCAGCCGGCTGAAGACGATGCCGGGCATCACCGGCGCCTCGCGCCCGACGCTTGGCGGCGCGCTGCTGATGTACACCAACAATCTGAAGCCGCCCTTCGACGACCTGAACTTCCGCAAGGCGGTCTCCGCCGCGATCGACCGCAAGACGATCGGCGATAAGGTCTATTACGGACTGCTCGATCCTTCGGCGGTGCCGGCACCCTCGCGCGGCTGGTGGTTCAATGCCGAAGCCGACAAGGAACTCGGCTTCGACCTCGACAAGGCCAAGGCCTTCCTCGCCAAGTCGAAATACGCCGGCGGAGTCGAGTTCGACCTCAGCATCCAGGCCGAGCCCTATCTGCTCGACACCAAGGATGCCGCGATCTTCGTGCAGGCGCAGCTCGCCAAGATCGGCATCAAGGTCAATCTCAAGGTCCATGAATTCTCCGTGCTGATCCAGCAGGCGATCCGTGGCGAGCACCAGGCGGCGCTGCAGGTCTTCATGTCGCCGGGCGAGCCGAGCTACATCATGCAGGTCTGCCTGACGCCGGAGCAGGTGCTCTCCAAGAGCACGGGCTACAATAACCCCGAGTTCAACCAGACGCTCGCCGCCGCCTTCGCCGAGACCGAGCAGCCAAAGCTCAAGGCGCTCTACGGCAAGCTGCAGATGCTGGCGGCGCGCGACGCGCCGCTCGGCGTGCTCGGCTATGTCCACGCCTCCAATCTCTGGCGGCAGTCTCTCCAGGACGTGAAGGTCAATCAGGGCCTGACCATCGCGCCCGGCGAGATCAAGGTCTGAACCGGGCCCGCCATGCTCCGCCTCGTCGCAGGTCGCATCGTCTCCTCGATCGGCACGCTGCTCTTCGTCGGCCTCGCGCTGTTCGCGCTGACGCGCTCCGGGCCGGGCTCCCCGGCCCGGATCGTGCTCGGGGCCGACGCGACGAGCGAGCAGATCGCGCAGTTCGAGCAGGCGCACGGCCTCGACCGGCCGTTCCTGTCGCAATACGCCGCCTGGCTCGGCGACGTGGCGCGCGGGGATTTCGGCAGGTCCTTCGTCACCGGCCGCGACGTCGCCGCCGAGATCGCCAATGCGCTGCCGGTGACGCTGGCGATCGTGCTCTTCGCCTTCCTGATCGCGCTCGTCTTCGGCCTCGGCATCGGCGTCCTTGCCGCGCTCAAGCCAGGCGGCGTCTTCGACAGGGTGAGCCGCTTCGCATCCGTGCTCGGCCTGTCGATCCCGGCCTTCTGGCTCGGCATCGTGCTGATCCGCTTCCTCGCCGTCGATCTGCGCCTGTTGCCGCCGGGCGGATATTTTCCGCTCGCGGCCGGCCTGTCGTTGCACCTGCAGAGCATCCTGATGCCCTCGCTCTCGCTCGCGGTCTACTACATCGCCGTGCTGGCGCGGATGACGCAGGCGAGCCTGCAGGAGACCCTGCGCGGCGACTATGTCCGCACCGCCCGTGCCATGGGGCTCTCTCCCCGCCAGGTGGTGTTCTATGCGCTGGTCAACGCGCTGCCGCCGGTGGTCAATCTCGCGGCGCTCTCCTTCGGCTACATGTTCGGCTGGGCGCTGATCATCGAGCAGGTCTTCAACATCCCCGGCCTGTCGCGGGCCCTGCTGAACGCAATCTCGCAGCGCGACTTCCTGCTGCTGCAGGGCATCGTCTTCCTGTTCACCGCGATCTTCGTCTTCGCCAATCTCGGCGCCGACCTGATCAACCGCGTGCTCGATCCGCGCCAGAGGGCGGCGGCATGAGCGGCCTGCGCAACGCCCTCGATGACCTCGACTGGAGCGGCTGGCTCGGGGCCGGGATCGTCGGGCTGATCCTGTTCGCCGCGGTCTTCGCGCCGCTGATCGCGCCTTACGACCCGCTCGCGCTCGATATCGAGGACAGGCTGGCGGCCCCCGACGGAAGCCATTGGCTCGGCACCGACCAGGGCGGCCGGGACGTGTTGAGCCGCATCCTGTTCGGAGCGCGCGCCTCGCTTTCGGTCGGAATCGGTGCCGTGCTGATCGGCGCAGCGATTGGTGTCTCGGCCGGGATCTTCGCCGCTTACAAAGGCGGGCTCGGCGAGCAGGTGGTGATGCGCGTCGTCGACGGCGTCGCCTCGATTCCGCTCCTGGTCTGGGCCATCGCCATCGTCGGCATCCTCGGCGTCGGACCGCTGCCGGTGGGCCCGCTGCTGCTGCCGAACGAGGTCAAGATCGTCGTCCTCGTCGGCTGCCTGTTCTCGCCCGTCTTCGCCCGCGTCACCTATGCGGTCGCCAAGCGCGTCGCCGGGGCCGACTATGTCCGCGCCCGGTTCCTGCAAGGCGCCTCGCATTGGCAGATCGTCGCCGGCGAGGTGCTGCCGAACTGCCTCTCGCCGATCATCGTGCAGGGCACGCTGCTGGTCGCGATCGGCATCGTCATCGAAGCCTCGATCAGCTTCGTCGGCCTCGGCGTGCAGCCGCCGCAGCCGAGCTGGGGCACCATGCTTTCCGATGCGCGCAGCGCGATCTATTCCGGCGAATGGTGGCTGCCGGTCTTCCCGGGGCTCGCCATCTCGCTGACCGTGATCGGCTTCAACCTGCTGGGCGATGCGGTGCGGGATCTGCTCGACCCGCGCAGCGAAGCCAGGACACTGGTCGCATGAGCCCGGCCCTGCTCAGCGTCGAGGGGCTGCGCGTCGGCTTCCGCTCCGCCGATGGCGGCATGGTCGAGGCGGTGCGTGGCGTCGATTTCTCCGTCGCGCCCGGCGAAGCCGTCGGCATCGTCGGCGAATCGGGCTCGGGCAAGAGCCTCAGCATGCTCGCGGTGATGCGCCTGCTCGGCGCGCCGGCGCGCGTCACCGGCGGACGCGTGATCCTCGACGGCGAGGATCTGCTCGCCGTCGACGAAAAGCGAATGCGGGCACTGCGCGGGCGCGACATCGCCATGGTCTTCCAGGACCCGCAGAGCTCGCTCAACCCGGCGCTGACCATCGGGCGCCAGATCACCGACGTCGTGGGCGCGCACCGGAATGTCTCGACGCGCGAGGCACGGCGCATCGCGGCCGAGGCGCTGGAGCGCGTCGGCATTCGCGATGCGGCAGGACGCCTCGCTTCCTATCCGCACGAATTCTCGGGCGGCATGCGCCAGCGCGTCCTGATCGCCATGGCGATTGCCTGCCGACCGCGCCTGCTGATCGCCGACGAGCCGAGCACGGCGCTCGACGTCACCGTGCAGGCCCGGATCGTCGACCTGATCGCGGAATTGCGTCGCGAGCTCGGCCTCGCCGTCGTCTTCATCTCGCACAATCTCCAGCTCGTCGCCGAGATCGTCGACCGCGTCGTGGTGATGTATGGCGGCAAGGTCGTCGAGGACGGGCCGGTCGAGGCGATCGAGCTTGCCCCGCGCCATCCCTATACCGGCCTGCTGAAGGCCTGCGTGCCGAGCCTCTCCGGCCCGGTCGGCCCGCTCACCGCGATCGAGGGCGCGCCGCCGCGGCTCGGCCGCCTGCCGGCGGGGTGCCCGTTCTCGCCGCGCTGCCCCGACGCCGTCGAGCCCTGCGCCAGTGAGATGCCGGCGCTGGTCGCCGATGCCGGGCATCGCACGGCCTGCTGGAGGCCGCGATGACCGGCCCGATCCTCTCGCTGCGCAGCGTCTGCAAATCCTTCCCGCAGGGCGGGCTGCTCGATCGCCTGCTCGGACGCGACAGCCGGCTCGTCGCGCTCGACGATGTCAGCCTCGACGTAATGCGTGGCGATGTCGTCGGCATCGTCGGCGAGAGCGGTTCGGGCAAGTCGACCCTGGCCGGGCTCGCGGTCGGACTGGCGCGGCCGACGTCCGGCGAGGTCCTGCTCGACGGCCAGCCGATGACGGAGCTGATGCGCAACCATGCCGGGCCGTGGCGCCGGCGCGTGCAGATGGTGTTCCAGGATTCGAGCAGCGCGCTGAATCCACGCAAGAGCGTGGCGCGCTGCCTCGGCGAGACGCTGGCGCTGCGCGGCGTGCCAAAGGTGCGGCGCGAAAGCGAGATCACCGAGCTGCTGACGCTGGTCGGGCTCGGGCCCGAGATCGGGCCGCGCCTGCCGCACGAGCTGTCCGGCGGCCAGCGCCAGCGCATCGGCCTGGCGCGCGCACTGGCAATGAAGCCGGAGGTGCTGATCGCCGACGAGCCGGTCTCCGCGCTCGACGTCTCGCTGCAGGCCCAGGTGATCAACCTGCTGTCTCGCCTCACGCGCGAGCTCGGCCTGACGCTGCTGTTCATCAGCCACGACCTGGCACTGGTGCGCACGCTGTGCAGCCGCATCGTCGTGATGCGCAAGGGGGCGATCGTCGAGCAGGGGCCCTGCCTCGATGTGCTCGAGCGTCCCCGGCATCCCTACACCCAAGCCCTCATCGCCGCCGTGCCCAAGGGCCTCGCCGGCCGGCGGACGCCGTCGCCGGCACTGGCCGACGCTGGCGCGGACCCAGAAACCCGGGAAGACATCCATGGCGCAGCATAGCTACAGGATCGGCATCGACATCGGCGGCACCTTCACCGACGTCGTGATCGCGCGCGATGACGGGCTGGTCGAGACCCGCAAGGTGCCCTCGACGCCCGATGATTACAGCCGGGGCATCGCCGAGGCGCTGAAGGCGCTGATCGAGGACTATCAGACGACGCCGGACCGCATCACCGGCATCGTCCATGCGACGACGGTCGCGACCAACGCCATCCTGGAATACAAGGGCGCCCGCACCGGCCTCCTGACCACAGCCGGTTTCCGGGACGTGCTCGAGATGCGCCGCCTGCGCATCCCGGTGCTCTACGATCTGCAATACGACAAGCCGAAGCCGCTGGCGGCGCGGCGCCTGCGGCTCGAGGTCAACGAGCGGCTCGGTCCCGACGGCGCGGTGCGCGTGCCGCTCTCTCGCGCGGATGTCGTGGCGGCCGCCCGGCGCTTCCGCGAGGAGGGCGTCGAGGCTGTCGCGATCAGCTTCCTGCATGCCTACGCCAATCCCCGGCACGAGATCGAGGCCGAGGACATCCTGCGCGCCGAGCTCGGCGAGGGCGTCTATATCTGCCGCGGCTCGGAGATCCTGCCCGAGATCCGCGAATACGAGCGCACCTCGACCGTGGTGGTGAACGCCTATATCGGCCCGGTCGTGCGCAACTATGCCAGTGCGCTGACGGCGCGACTGGCCTCGATCGGTGTCGGCTGCCAGGTCGAGATGATGCATTCCGGCGGCGGCATCATGCGCCTCGGCTCGGCCGTGAAGCGAGCCGCCTCCCTGGTCGAATCCGGACCCGCCGCCGGTGTCATCGCCTGCGCCCGCCTGGTCTCGGGCAGCGACGAGCCCAGCATCATCTCCTTCGACATGGGCGGCACCACCGCCAAGGCGGCGCTGATCGAGCATGGCGAGCCGGCGCGCACCACCGAATACGAGGTCGGCGCCGGCATCAACCTGTCGAGCAAGCTGGTCAAGGGCGGCGGCTACCCGATCAAGATGCCGTTCATCGACGTGTCCGAGATCGGAGCGGGCGGTGGCAGCATCGTCGCGATCGACCGGATGAACCAGATTTCGGTCGGCCCGCAGAGCGCCGGCGCCTGGCCCGGCCCCGTCTGCTACGGGTTGGGCGGCCGGCAGGCGACGCTGACGGACGCCTTCCTGACGCTCGGCTATATCAACGACGTCGCACTCGCCGGCGGCAGCTTTCCTCTGCACGCCGATGCGGGCCGCGCCGCACTGAACGACCAGGTCGCCCGCCCGCTCGGCCTCGACCTCCAGCATACGGCGCGCGGCGTGCTGACGCTCGCGGTCACCACCATGACGCGGGCGGTCAAGGCGGTCTCGACCTATCGCGGCCGCGATCCGCGCCAGGCGACTCTGGTCGCCTTCGGCGGCAACGGCCCGGTCGTCGCGGCCGAGGTCGCGAGCGCGCTCGGCATCCGCCGCGTCATCGTCCCGCGCGCCGCGGGCGTCTTCAGCGCGCTCGGCCTGCTGCGCTCCGATGTCGAGCAGGAGTTCGTGCGGCCGTCGCGCCGGCGGGCTGGAGAACTCGACAATGCCGGGCTCGAACAGCTCTTCGCCGAGCTCGGCGCCGATGCCAGCCGCATCCTCGCGCTCGAAGGCTATGACCTGGCGCAGGCAGAATTCCGCTATGCCGCCGACCTGCGCTATGTCGGCCAGGCCTACGAGCTCACCGTGTCGGCCAGGCGCTTCGACATCGCCGAGCTCAGCGAGCTGTTCCATCGCGAGCACGAGCGCACCTATGGCCATCGCTCGCAAAAGGACGCGGTCCACCTCGTCAATGCCCGCCTCTCGGCCTGCCTGCCGCTGGCCGCGCCGCGCCAGAAATTCGCCGCGGAGGCGCCGATGCGCCGGGCCGACCGGCCGGTCTCGTTCAAGGCGGGAGCGCCTGCCGTCGCCATCGCCGTGATCGGCCGGGCCGATCTCGACGGTACCGCACGGCGCGGGCCCTTCGTCGTCGAGGAATATGACTGCACCTGCGTCGTCGGCCCCGGCCAGAGCGCCAGGCTCGACGAGGCCGGCAATATCGACATCGCCCTGGAGGCCGCATGAGCATGCGCGAGATCGACCCGATCACGCTGGAAGTGATCCGCAACGCGCTGGCTTCAACCGCCGACGAGATGGCGCTCATCGTGATGCGCAGCGCCTATTCGCCGGTCGTGCGCGACATCATGGATTACTCGACCGCGCTCTGCGACGCGCAGGGCCGGGTGATCGCGCAGGGTTTGACGCTGCCGATCCAGCTCTGCTCCTTCCCGCGCATCATGGGCTTCGTCCACGAGCGCTATGGCGACGGGCTGAAGCCCGGCGACGTGCTGATCGCCAACGACCCCTATGGCTCGGGCGGGCAGCATCTGCCCGACATCTACATCCTGAAGCCGATCTTCGTGGCGGCCCGGCTCTCGGGATTCGCTGCGACGGTCGCGCATCACACCGATCTCGGCGGCATCGTGCCCGGGAGCGTCGCGATCTACGCGACCGAGATCCAGCAGGAAGGCCTGCGTATCCCGCTGCTCAAACTCTATGATGCCGGCGAGCCGGTCGAAGCGGTCTTCCGCATCCTGGAGGCGAACACCCGCTCGCCGGTCGAGGTGCTCGGCGACATCCGCGCCCAGATCGCGGCGTGCAACGTCGCCGAAGAGGGATTGAAGGCGCTGATCGGCCGCTATGGAGCCAAGGCGCTGGAGGCCTATATCGACGCGCTGCACGACCATGCCGAGGCGATGATGCGCGACGTCATCCGCGCTTTGCCGAACGGCGTCTATCGCGCCACCGACTATATCGACGGCGTCGGCGAGAACCCGCAGCCGCTGCCGATCGTCGCGACGGTGACCGTCGCCGAGGACACGATCGACATCGACTTCGCCGGCACGGCCGAGCAGGTCGCCGCCTCGATCAATTGCCCGATCTCGCTGCCGGAATCGGCCTCCTTTTGCGCGATCCGCTGCCTGTCGCAGCAGGATATACCGAATTGCGAGGGCTATCTGCGGCCGATCACGGTCCGAGCGCCCGAGGGCTGCCTGGTCAATCCGCGCTATCCCGCCGCCTGCGGCGCGCGCGGCGTCGTCGGCTACCGCGTCTTCGACGCGATCATGCAGGCGCTCGCCCAGATCGTGCCGGAGCGCGCCATCGGCGGCTCCGAGGGCGGGCCTTATCTGCTCGCCGCAGGCGGCAGCCATGAGGGCCGGCCGTTCGTGCTCAACGAGATGGTGGTCGGCACCTGGGGCGCGCGCGCCGGCAAGGACGGCATCGAGGGCATCTCCAACCCCGCCGCAAACCTTTCCAACCAGCCGGTCGAGATGATCGAGGCCGACATGCCGGTCGAGGTGCTGCGCTACGGGCTGGTGCCCGATACGGGCGGGCCGGGCGAGTTCCGCGGCGGGCTCTCCTTCATCCGCGAGTTCCGCTTCCTCGCGCCGATCCGTTTCGTGCTGCGTGGCGACCGTCGCGATCATCCTCCCTTCGGCTTCGAAGGCGGCAGTCCCGGCGCGCCCTCGGCTCACATCCTGATCCGCGCCGACGGCACGGAGCAGGGCCTGCCGACCATGCCGATGGAGAGCTTCTCGGCGCGCCCCGGCGAGATCTTCCGGCTGATCGGCGCGGGAGGGGGCGGCTATGGCGATGCGGTGCGGCGCGACCCGATCCGTGTCGAGGACGATCTGCGCGAGGGCAAGATCACGGCGGCGGGGGCCGTCCGTGACTACGGCGTGGTTCTCGCCGCCGACGGCGTCAGCGTCGATCGGGATGCCACGGCCCGCCGACGCGCCCTGCTCACGGAGGCGGGGACATGAGCAAGGCACTGTTCGGTGCGGCTGCCTTCAACGAAAAGCTCGTCAACGAGCCGGGCAGCCGGTCGCGGCTGGAGACGCCGGCGGCCGTCCTCGACCTTGACCTGTTCGAGCATAATGTCGCTCTGATGGCGCGGACCTGCCGCGACGCCGGACTGAATCTCAGGCCGCACGCGAAATCGCACAAGTGCGCCGAGATCGCCCGCCGGCAGATCGCGGCCGGGGCGCTCGGCATCTGCTGCGCCAAGCCCGGCGAGCTGCTGGCGCTGTTCGAGGGCGGCGTCCGCGATCTCCTGCTCAGTGCTCCGATCGCGAGTTCGACAAAGATCGATTCCCTGGCGCGAGCCGCAGCGGCCGGCGGGCGTATCGGCGTCGTGGTGGACCGGGCCGACCTCGCCGCCGCCTATGCCGAGGCGGCGCGGCGACACGCCACGACATTGGACGTGCTGGTCGATCTCGATGTCGGACTGAAGCGCAGCGGCGTCGCGACCCCGGCCGAGGCGACCGAACTGGCGAAGCTCGTCTCCGGGCTGGACGGGCTGCGCTACCGCGGCGTCCAGGCCTATCAGGGCCGCGTCCAGCATATCGACGATTTCGCCGCGCGCCGCGCCGCCAACCGGGAGATGGGTCGTCTGCTCGCCTCCATGCTCGACGCCTTACGCGCGGCCGGCTTCCAGCCGGAGGTCGTCTCGGGCGGCGGCACCGGCAGCCATCTCCTCGACGGCGAGGACCGGCTGCTGACCGAAATCCAGGCCGGCTCCTATGTCTTCATGGACGAGGCCTATGGCAGCGTCGACATGCATGGGCGCGGCGGGCCGGAGTTCAAACCGGCGCTGCGCATCGCCGTCACCGTGATCGGCCACAGCTCGCTCGGCTTCGCCATCACCGACGGCGGCAGCAAGAGCTTCGCGCTCGACGGCCCGCCGCCGCGCGTCTTCCTCGGCGACGAGCAGGTCGGCCGAATCGAATGGTGCGGGGACGAGTTCGGTCGCATCCTTCCCGCCGACGGACGAGGCCCGCCGTCGATCGGCTCGGTCGTCGAATGCACGGTTCCGCATTGCGATCCGACGATCAACCTGCACGACGTACTCCACGTCGTGCGCGGCCAGGAACTGGTCGCGCTCTGGCATGTCGAGGCGCGCGGGCGCGCCGATTGAGGAACAGGCCCGCAGGCCGTCTGCGACGCCTCCACCTGGCCGGCCAGACACTTCGATCGGAGCGGCAGGATGCGTCCAGGCGAACCTGCGGTCCTATCTGGCTTCGTAGACGGTCCGGCCACCGAGAACGGTCTTCAAGACCTTGACGTCCTTGAGACCCGTCGTCGGCATTGTGAGGACATCGTCGGACAGGACAGCCATATCGGCGTATTTGCCCGGCTCGATCGAGCCTTTGAAAGCATCTTCCCCCATGGGCTTCGCCGCCCAGATGGTCCACATCTCCAGGGCTTCGGTCACCGATGATGCTGCCCAAAGGTAAGGCGTGACGGTGAGCGACCAGTCCTTTTGCGCGACGAAGGTTGGGGTCTGGAGCCTGCTCGGCTCCGACATGTCCGCCGCTCGCACGGACGCGGCCAAGGTGAGTGTCGCCAAGCTCGTGAAAAGCAACGCCGTGCAGCCGCGCAGTGAACCGGGCATGGACATCATGATTCGACCCCGATTCATGCGAAATCGACGCCGATCGCCCACCGGATGGTCGCGTGTCCTGAGCGATCCGCAGTTCACTACAAAATCGCGTTTCGGACACTACTTCCGATAGGCAATATGGCGAGGCAGAGTGACGCAGGGTTGAGTCCCGGCTTCCCGGCGGCCATGGGCTGCGGCGAACGATTCCGCCGGTTCGACGGCCGTCATGTCAGCGGCCGGCTGCTGCTCCTGGCCAGGCGCGCAGCGCCGTGGCGGCGATGGCTTCCAGGACCTCGCGGCCGGCGCCGTCACGCGCCTGGATCGACAGGCCCTGAACGATAGCGGCGTAGAAGGCCGCGAGCGCCTCCGTATCGGTCGCGGGCGCGAGCTCGCCTTCGACCACAGCGCGATCGAACCGCGTCCTGATCCCGGCGATCGTGGCCAATCTCCGTCGGGACAAGTCCGCGACCACCGGGGCGTGCTCGGGTGCGCAGGTCACGGCGCCGCTGGCCAGCATGCAGCCGCGCGGGGCCGGGCCTTCGGAGTAGACCGCCACCGCCTCCCGCAGGATGCGTTCGATCGCCTGCCGCGCCGTCGGCTCCTCGGCCAGCGCCAGGGCGACGAACGACCCATAGGACATGCCGTAGCGGTCCAGAGCCTCCTGATAGAGCCGCTCCTTGCTGCCGAACGCGGTGTAGAGGCTGGGCGGGGTCACGCCCATGGCCGCGGTCAGGTCGGCGATGGAGGTGCCCTCGTAGCCGTGCCGCCAGAACAGCTGCAGCGCCGTCTCGAGCGCCTCGTCGCGGTCGAGTGCACGCGGCCGCCCGCGGGGTCGCCTCTCCGTGCTTTTCATAGCGGTCAATATAAAAATATCTTGACCCGAGCGCAATCTCCTAATTAGCTAGCGATCACTAGTTTAATCGTCGCAAGGAGAAGGCCGTGTCCCGAGCCGCCTTATCGTCCTCAGCCACACGCCGCGCCTACCAGCTCGTTCCGACCGATGGCGGCAGCCGTCTCGACCGGGTCGAGGATGCGGCGCCAGTGCCCGGGCCGGGCGATGTGCTGGTGAGGGTGGAAGCTGCGAGCCTCAACTACCGCGACCTGCTCGTCCGGCGCGGCCAGCTCGGACCCGTGCGTGCCGGGCTGGTCTCGCTCTCCGACGGCGCGGGGCGGGTCGTGGCGACGGGCAGGAGCGTGACGCGCTGGCGCGAAGGAGACCGGGTGGCGCCGATCTTCTATCGCAACTGGGTCACCGGTCCCTATCGCGAGGCGTATGGGCCCTCAGCGCTCGGCGGTGGCGACACCGATGGCGTGCTCGCCGAGCTGATCACGGTTCCCGAAGCCTCGCTGGTGCGCATCCCCGACGCGCTGAGCGCGGAGGAGGCCGCCACCCTGCCATGCGCCGCCCTGACCGCCTGGCAGGCGCTCATGGTCCGCGGCGGCATCGCCGCCGGCGACACGCTTCTGGTTCAGGGAACCGGCGGCGTCGCGCTCTTCGGGCTGCAGATCGCGAATGCCGTCGGGGCGAGGACGATCGTGCTGTCGTCGTCCGACGAGAAGCGCGAGCGCGCCGAGGCGCTCGGCGCCTTCGCGACGGTGAACTACCGCGGCATGCCGGACTGGGACGTCGCGGTGCGCGAACTGACCGGCGGGCTCGGCGTCTCGCACATCCTCGAGCTCGGCGGGCCGGACACCTTCGACCGCTCGCTGCGCGCGCTCGCGGCCTGGGGGCACATCGCCCAGATCGGTGTCTTCACCGGCTTCGGGCCGCGCTCGAACCTCATTCGCCTTCAGCTGATCAACGGCACCATCGACGGCATCAATGTCGGGTCGGCCGAGCAGTTCGAGGCAATGAACGCCTTCCTCGTCGAACACCGCATCAGGCCGGTCATCGACAGGAGCTTCGCCTTCGACGAGGCGGAGGCCGCCTATGACGAACTCACGAGCGGCCGCCATTTCGGCAAGCTCGTCATCCGCCTCTGAGGCCAGGGACATCGCCGGGGCGCGGCCTCCGGGCTCCGGCAGGCGCAGGCTCCGAGGGAGGAGACATCGATGATAAGGCCCGATGCCACGTTCGGCGGCAGCTTCCCGTACGCACCGCATTTCAGCGATGCTCCCGGCTGTCGGATGCACTATGTCGACGAGGGGGCCCGCGGGGCAGAGGTCGTTCTCTGCCTGCATGGCGAGCCGACCTGGGGCTATCTGTTTCGCCATCTGGTTCCCGTACTGAGCGCAACGCACCGGGTCGTCGTTCCGGACCATATGGGCTTCGGCAAGAGCGATACGCCGCCGGATCGGTCGTACTGGCTGCAGGATCACATCGACAATCTGGAGCGCTTCGTTCTCGCGCTCGATCTCGACGCCATCACCCTCGTCATGCACGACTTCGGAGGCCCCGTCGGCATGGGGCTCGCCGCCCGGCAACCCGCCCGCATTCACCGCGTGATCTCGACAAACGGGCCGACCCCGTTCGGCCAGGCCGACCTCCTCGAACGGGTGACGGCGAATGCCGCCATGTCGCCGTGGTTCCGGTGGATCGCCAAGGCGGAAGCCGACGGCAGCCTCGAGCCGGTCCTCGGCCAGCTCGGCTTCAACATCCTGAGCACGCTCAAGCTCAACGGCTTCGAAGACAACACGCTGATCACGGAGACGTGGCTCGACGCCTATGGATCGCCTTTCGCGAGCCCCGCCGATTGCCTCGGCGCGATCGGCTGGGCCAGGGGCTTCGCCACGGGCGCGCACCGGTTCGAGACGCCGGACGCGGCCACGGCCCGGACCATCCGCTCCAGACCCGCCATCGCCCTATGGGGCGAGGCGGACCGAACGCTCCACGCCGAGCATTTCCTGCCGCTCTTCACCCAGCTGTTTCCGTCCGCGCCGGTGCGGCGTCTGGCCGGCGTCGGTCACTACTGCCTCGAGGACGCCCCAGACGAGATCGGCAGGCTGATCGTGGACTTCATCCGGCAGAGCTGAAGCGACGATCCCTGGTCAGGCAATGGCGAACAGACCAAGGTCCGAGCCGCGATCGAGCGCTCTCAAAACCGGGCCAGATGGCGGTCTATCGCATCCTGCAGATGGTACCAGCCACTGACGATGGGCAGGAACCACGGGCGGCCGTCATAAAGCGGCACTGGAATCTCCGGGAAGGCAGGATCGTCGAAGGCGCTGCTGCGATTCTGCTTCCCGAGCAGCTTCAGCGCCGACTGGTGGCCGAGATAGGTCATCAGCGCGACGCCGTTGCCGTTGCAGCCGACGGCGAAGTCGATGCCGCCGAGCCTGCCCATATGCGCGATCTTGTCGGCCGTCATGCCGACCTTGCCGCTCCAGCAATGCGTCACCTTGTAGCGCGCGAGCTGCGGCCAGACCTTCAGCATCATGGCGTGAAGGCGGGGCGCCGCTTCGCGCTCCGGCAGGGTGAACATGCCGGGCCGGCTGCCGAACAGGATGCGCGTCCCGTCCGGCGAGGGCCGCGTGTAGATCAGCTCGCGCCTGGAATCGGTGATCATGCGCCGGCCCGGATTGATCTCGGCCATCAGCTCCGGCGGCAGCGGCTCTGTCGCGATCTGGTAGCTGCGCACGGCGACGATGCGCTTGTGCAGGAAGCCGCTCGCTCCGTCGCTGTAGCCATTGGTGCCGAAGAAGACGTGGCGCGCGCGAACAGTGCCGCGGCCGGTCTGCACGTCGTGAAGGCCGTCTGCGAGCGAATTGACCCGGAGGACCGGAGCATGCGAGCGCAGCTTCGCCCCGCTGGCCTGCGCGAGGCGGCGCAAGGCGCGATGATACTTCGCCGGATGCAGGCCGCCGTAATCGTCGATGACGATGCCGCCATGGTAGAAGTCCGTCCTGGTGATCTCGTGCTGCCGCGATTTTGGAATCTCGTGGACGGTGACCCCGGTGTGCTTGGCCAGCAACTCGCCGTGACGGCGCAGCCGATCGTAGTGGCGGGGGACATGGGCGCCGAAATAGCGGCCGAAGACGCCGAGATCGGCATCGAGTTCCTTCTCGCGGATCAGGGCCTTGAGGTGCTCGTAAGAGGAGAGCGAGTCCTCCAGAAGCCGCTCCATGCGAGCGGCATCAACCCCCCTGACGGCGCCGCCGATGACCAGCTTCTGGCCGCTGGAGACCATGCCGCCCGAGCGTGTCGAGGCCCCGGCGCCGAGTTCCTCCGCATCGACGACCGTGACGTCGACGCCGTTGCGCGCCAGTTCGGCCGCTGCCGAGAGGCCGCAATAGCCGGAGCCGACGACCAGGACATCGGTCTCCTCCGGCAGCGGCTCGCGCGCGGTTTCCGGCGGAGCCGCGTCCCACCAATAGGGATCGGTGGTGAAGTTCGGCGCCAGGGCGCCGGGCGATTCAGCCATGGACGGCCTCTCCGAAGGATCTGATGCTGGACAGGAAGGCACGGGTGCGCTCGTGCCGGGGGGCACCGAAGAGGGCATCCGGCGGCCCCTCCTCGACGATCCGTCCCTCGGCCATGAACACGACGCGATCGGCGACCTCGCGGGCGAAGCCCATCTCGTGGGTGACCACGACCATGGTCGTGCCCTCGCGGGCGAGGTCCTTCATCACGTCGAGGACGCTGCCGATCGTCTCGGGATCGAGCGCCGAGGTCGGCTCGTCGAAGAGGATCGCCTTCGGCCGCATGGCGAGCGCACGGACGATGGCGACGCGCTGCTGCTGCCCGCCGGACAGGGCGGAGGGATAATCCAGAGCCTTGTGGGCGAGGCCGACGCGGGTCAGCAGCGCGCGCGCCTCCTCCTCCGCCTTCGCGCGCGGGATGCCGCGGCGGCGCTCCGGCGTGATCGTCATGTTGCGCAGCACGGTCAGGTGCGGGAACAGCGCATAGTCCTGGAAGACCATGCCGACCTCGGTCCGCATCCGCTGCCAGGCACGCTCGTGGTGAATGTCGACCGGGCTGCCGGCGACGTGCAGCATGCCTTCGTCCGGCCGGACGAGGCCGTTGATGCAGCGGATCAGCGTGCTCTTGCCGGAGCCGCTCGGCCCGATCAGCACCACGACGCTGCCGGCCTCGACATCGAGGTCGATGCCGTGCAGCGCCTGATGCGTGCCGAAGCGCTTGGCGATGCCGCGCAGGCTGATCAGCGGCGCGGCGCTCATGCGGCGAGCTCCCGGATCGCATGCTTCAGCCCCTCGCGTGCCGTCTGCAGGTCGCTGCGCCTGCGCGCGAGTGCAGCGCGGCGACTTTCGAGCCGCGACTGCGCCGCCTCCACCGTCCGCGCGACCGCATCCGGCGCCGGTCCGCCGGGCATGAGGCGCGCCGCGACGCTCGCGGCGGGATCCAGGCTCTCGCGGATACGGCCGGCAGGCAGGCCAAGCGGGCGGCCAAGCTGGTGGCTGGCTGCCGCATCGACCATCTCCGTGGTGATGCCGTCGGCCGCGAGGCCGGCATCCATTGCCGCGCGCACCACGCCGCCGACGACGTGATGTGCCTCGCGGAAGGAGAGGTCGGCCTCCCGCACCATCAGATCTGCGAGATCGGTCGCGGTGGCGAAGTCCTCGGTGACGCGGCGCTTCATCAGCGCCGTATTCGGTCTGGCCGTGGCGATGATCAGGTCGAACAGCGAGAGGCAGCGCAGAGCCTCCTCGCCCGCCTCCCAGACGCCGCGCATCCCTTCGCGGTTGCCGTCGATGGTGTTGGTGAAATGCGTCGCCTTCACCGCGGTCGCGGAAGCGACATAGAGCCCGAGCAGATGGCCGGCCTTGCCCTTGAGATGTTCGAGCACCACCGGATTCTTCTTCTGCGGCATGATGCTCGACGTTCCGGTCACGCGGTCCGGGAATTCGATCGTCTGGAACTCGTGCGAGACCATCACGTGGTAGTCCTGCGCGACGCGGCTCCAGCCCAGAGCGATCTGCGTGAGCGCCGACAGGATCTCGAGCCCGAAATCCCGGGTCGCGACGGCGTCGAGCGCATTTTCCACCAGCCCCTCGAAGCCGAGCGACCGCGCGACCGCGCCGCGGTCGATCGCGAAGGTGGTGCCGGCGAGGGCGCCTGCGCCGAGCGGACTGATGTTGGTGCGCACCCAAGCATCCGCGAGACGGCCATGGTCGCGTTCGAGCGACTGCGCGACGCCGGCGAGATAGAAGCCGTAGGTGACGGGCTGCGCCGGCTGGAGATGGGTGTAGCCCGGCATCACCACGTCGCGGAAGCGGAAGGCGCCGTCGAGCGCGTGCTCCTCGACCGAGAGCAGCGCCTGGCTCGCATCGAGCAGCAGGTCGCGGGCGCGCAGCCGGTCGATCGCTGCGGTCAGGTCGTTCCGGCTGCGGGCGATATGCATCCGGCCGCCGGCCTCGGTGCCGATCAGCTTGATCAGATGCGCTTCGAAATTGAAGTAGGAATCCTCGCGCTGCGGGTCGAGCTCGACGGCTTCGGCCCCCTCCGCCTCCATGCGCAGGAGCCCGGCGGCCAGCGCTTTCGCAGCCTGCGGGGAGATCAGCCCGCAGCGAGACAGCATCAGGACATGCGCCTGGTTGAGGTCGCTCATATAGTCGAAGACCGTGCGGAAATCCCGCGCGAGCCGCGGCGCGTAGATGTGTTCGCAGACCTCTTCGGCGACCTTTTCGGTCAGGCGGCGGCTGACTTTCGATTCCATGACGGCGTCCCCAGTATCCAGGCGGGTTTGTGAGAGATCAGGGCAATTGGGCGGCCGGCTCGGCCGCGGAGATCGCCTTCGGACGAGCTTGCGCGCGGTCGCGCCTCAGCCGGCGCTCAAGCCAGCGGCCGAACCAGCTCAGCGTCGAACAGATGACGAAGTAGGTGAGGAGCACCGCGGCATAGACGGTGAAGGCCGGATTCCAGCCCTCCATCATCGTGGTGCGCTCGACGATGATCTGCCCCACCTTGAAGAACTCGTTGACCCCGACGAGCGCACCGAGCGAGGTCGCCTGCACCAGCAGCGTCAGCAGCCCGACGAAGGGGGGCAGGATCGCGCGCAGCGCCTGCGGGCCGGCGATGAAGAGATAGATCTCCCAGGTCTTCAGCCCGAGCGCCGCGGCGCTCTGCCATTGATGCCGCGGCACCGAATTGAAGCCGCCGCGCACGATCTCGATGCCGTTGGCGCTGCCCCAGACCGAAAGCCCCACCGTCACGGCCGCGAAGGGCGAGAGCTCCAGTCCGAACAGCGGCGCCACGAAGAACACGAAGAAGATGTTCACGATCAGCGGAATGTCGCGGAAGAGCTCGACATAGACCTTCACCGCAACGCGCAGCCAGCCGAACCGCAGCGTCGCCAGCGTGCCGAGCAGGAAGGAGACGATCGTCGCGAAGAACAGCGTTGCCAGCGCCAGGCCCAGCGTCATGGCAAGGCCTTGCAGGATGAAGGGAAGGTTGCGGATCAGCAGGTCCATCTCGCCCGCCTCACAGCCTGAACGGGGCGTTGAGCCGGTATTCCAGCCGGCTCGCGAGGAATGAGAGAGTGAGGACTAGCAGGAGGTAGATCACGCAGATCGCGGCGAACATCTCGATGGTGCGGAAATCCATCGAGATCCGGTCGATCGCGACATAGGTCAGCTCGGCGAGGCCGATCGCCTGCAGATAGGAGGAATTCTTCAGGAGCGAGATCGAGGTGTTGAGCATCGACGGCAGGCCGACGCGGATCGCCATCGGCGCGGCGACGAGGCGGAAGAAGCGCCAGGGCGACAGGCCGAGCGAGAAGGCGGCCTCGCGCAGGCCCTTGCCCACGGTCTCGAGCCCGCCGCGGACGTTCTCGATCTGGTAGGCGCCGGCCCAGAGCGTGAGGCAGAGCACGCCCGACCAGAACAGCGAGAGCCTGAGGCCCAGGCCCGGCAGGCCGTAGAAGATGAAGAAGAGCTGGGCGAGCAGCGGCGTGTTGCGGATGAACTCGACATAGCCGACGACGAGCTTGTCGAGCACCGGCACCTGCAATACGCGCACCGCCGCTCCGAGCACTCCGACGAGGATGGAGAGCACGATCGACAGCGCGCTGACCTGTACCGTCAGCCACAGGCCGCGCATCAGCGCCGGCCATTGCGCTGTGAGATAGGCGAAGTCGAACTCCATGGCACGCGCTCCTCTCGCTGCCAGGCTTCCGGGTTGCCGGGAGCTCGGATCGCTCCCGGCGCCTGCCTTCCGTTCAGCGCGCGGCCGGCTTCGGCTTGGTGAAGGCGTCGACGTAGAACGGCCGGATATCGGCAGGGATCCACTTGTCGACCCATTTGGCGTAGAGGCCCTCGGCCTTCATGCGGTCGAGCGCGGCATCGACATAGGCGAGCCATTCGGGCTCGTTCTTGCGCACGCCTACCGCGGCGTCCGAGACGGCGAAGGATTCGCCGACGAGGCGCAGGCTCGGATCCTTGGCAGCGATGACGACGAGCGTCGCGGCATCATGGGTATAGGCGTCGCCACGGCCCTGCTTCAGCGCCTGAAGCGCGTCGGAGGCCGTGTTGAGCCGCATGCCCTCCAGCTTGGGCATGTTGTCCTCGAACCATTTCGCCTGGGTCGAGCCCTTGAGCATGATCACGGTCTTGCCCGCGACATCGTCGAGCTTCCTGATCGGGCTGTCCTTGGCGACGAGCATGTCCGAGCCGCCCCAGCGATAAGGCCTGGAAAAATCGATCACGCGGGCGCGCTCGGGCGTCACGCCGAGCGTGGCGATCAGGATGTCGACCTTCTTGCCGGCCAGTTGCGGGATGCGGTTCTCGGCCGTGACGCAGGTGAGCTCGACCTTGTCCGGCGAGCCGAAGGCCCAGGCGGCGATCTGGACCGCCATGTCGGTCTCGACGCCGGCGAACTTGCCGGTTTCGTCCTTGTAGCCATAGGGCGGCTGGTCGCAGCGCACCCCGGCCTTCAGGACACCTGCCGATTTGATCGCCTCCGGCAGCGGGGGCAGGTTCTGGGCCTGGGCTGCGACCGAGAACATGAAGGCGCCGGCTGCGACCGCCGAGAGCGCCGACGGGCGCGAGATGCAAGTGGTCATCCGTTTTCCCTCTTCTGTTGGACCGATGGCTCGGTTCTCTGCGGTGAAGGGCCGGTCGTTGCCGGCTGCGCGAGCGCCTCTTCGGAGGCGGTCTGGTTCCGGGGCCTTGCGGCCGGGTCGATGTCGCCGGGGTCGCGAAGGCCCGAGCCCGTGAGCACGATCACGGCATGGCGGCCGGCCATCGCCCCGCCCTGCGCCAGCGCCGCGAGCGCCGCCAGGGCCGAGGCCGCAGACAGCTCGGCCCAGAGCCCGCAGGCAGCGAGACGCCGTTGCGCCGCCCGGGCCGCCTCATCGGCAACCGGAACAGCGCGGCCGGCGCTCGCCCGCAGCGCCTCGACGGCCTGCCATGTCACCGTGCTGCCCGCGATCGAAGCCTGCGCGGTCTCGCCCGCGAACTGCTCGCGGTAATCGGCGCCGGCGAGCACGCGCCCGAGGCGTGGAAACGGCTCGGCCGCGACCAGCATCGGCAGGTGTTCGCCGATCTCCTCGAAGCCGAGGCGGATGCCGGACAGGAGATCTCCGCGCGAACAGGGCACGACGACGAGATCGGGCATCGTTCCCGACGCCAGCTCGGCTGCGATCGTCTTATAGCCTTCGATGCCGAACGGGTTGGTGCCGATGGCCGGCAGCTTGTAGTTCGTCGCCGCGAAGGCCCCTTCTTCGACGCGCTTCGCGAGATGCTGCCAGCGAGCCATGCTGTCGGCGACGCTGACGAGGCTCGCGCCATGGGCCGTGATGGCGCTGCGGTAGACCCGCGGCAGCGCATCGGTCACAGCGATCTCTGCGGCAAGTCCGGCGCGTGCGGCATAGGCCGCCACCGAGAGGCCGCCATTGCCGCTCGACGCCGCCACCATGCGCGCCGCACCGCGATCGAGCGCGCGCGCAATCAGCTGCGCGCTCATGCGATCCTTGTGCGATCCTGTCGGATTGCACCATTCGAGCTTGGCGGACAGCCCGCCGAGCTGCAGCTCGCTCGCCAAGTCGGGCAGCGGCACCAGCGGCGTTGCGCCTTCCCCCAACGACGGCGCATCCGGATAGGGAAGCGAGATGCCGCGCGCGCCGGGCGCATAGGTCAGCCGCAGATTGGAGGCATGTCCCTCGGCCGCGCAGCGCGGGCAACCCGCCTCGTATTCCGCCACCGGCCAAGTCTCGGTGCAGCGCAGGCAGGCCATGCCGCTGAGGCGGGACGTCACAGCGGTGCTCGGGCGCGTCGACATGGGCAAAAGTATTGTCTTGGCTACCCATCTGGTCAAATCTCAGTTTTTCGATCTTCTATTCACCAGTGATATGAGAGTGGCTATGAATCTCCGACAGGTGGACGCGTTCCGGGCCATCATCCTGCATGGTTCGATGACGGCGGCAGCCCAGGAATTGCGGACCTCGCAGCCCAGCATCAGCCGGCTGATGGCCGAACTCGAGGCGGACATCGGATTCACGCTGTTCGAGCGGAAAGCCGGACGGATTCGTCCGACACAGGAGGGCCTGGCGTTCTACCGCGAGGTCGAACGCAGCTATATCGGCCTGGAAACCCTCTCCTACGCCGCTCGCGACATCCGCACCTTCGGCACGGGCCGCCTGCGCATCGCCGCGATACCGGTGATGGCGCTCGGGTTCATGCCGCGCTGCATCCGTCGCTTCAAGGAGCGCTTCCCGGACGTCAGCGTCTCGTTGCAGATGGGCGGTGACGGCACGGTGACGCGCTGGATGTCGTCATCGAGTTGCGATATCGGGTTTATCGCAAACATGATCGATAGTCCGCTCGTCGATCATCGCTCGCTCTACATGCTCCCGGGCGTCTGCGCGCTTCCGCCGGGGCACCGGCTTACGGGATGTCGCCGCATCACACCCGAGGATCTGGAAGGCGAGGCGTTCATCTCGCTGTCGCTGGCGGATGGTGCGCGGACGCGTATCGATCGCATCTTCCAGGATGCCGGCGTGCAGCGTCGTCTGGCACTGGAAACGCCGTTCAGCGCAGGCGTCTGCGCGCTTGTCGAGCAGGGACTCGGCATCGGCATCGTCAATCCGATCGCCGCCGAGGATCATCGCCGCAGCGCGGTCACCTTCCGCCCTTTCGAGCCGGAGGTGATGTTCCATGGCCACGCGATCTTTCCGAGCCACTACCGCGCCGATCCGCTCGTCGACGGCTTTCTCGCCGTGGTCCGCGAAGAGCTCGCAGGGTAAGAGGCGACGCCGCGCAATGCGGGGGCCGGCAAGAGAAAGGCCGGAATGGCGACGCCGCCATCCATCACGGCCAGACAGGCGCGCCTTCCAGCCCCGCGGTTTCCGGCAGGCCGCAGATCAGGTTGGCATTCTGCACCGCCTGGCCCGCCGCGCCCTTGCCGAGATTGTCGACCACGCCCAGCGCGATCACCAGGTTGCGCTCGGGATCGGCCGCATAGCTGACGAATGCGAGGTTCGAGCCGGTCGCCCATTTGGTCTGCGGCGGCTTGTCGGTCACGCGGACGAAGGAGCGCCCGGCATAGAAGCGCCGGGCTGCGTCCAGGCACTGCTCCGTGGTGGCGCGGCCGCGGCAGTAGATGGTGGCGAGGATGCCGCGGGTCATCGGCACCAGATGCGGCGTGAACACCAGCCCGGCCGCGCTGCCGCCGCTCAGCCGCTCGATCGTCCTGGCGATCTCGGGCATGTGGGTGTGCCTGAGCAGGCCGTAGGGCACGAGGTTCTCGTTGCTCTCGGCATAGCCGAATTTGCTGTCGCCGCCCCGGCCGGCCCCGGAGATGCCCGTCTTGACGTCGATGACGATGTTGCCGGGCTCGATCAGCTTGTCGGCCAGCAGCGGCGCCAGCGGTGTCAGCGCCGCAGCGGGGAAGCAGCCGGGGTTGGCGACGCGGGTCTGGCCCTCGATCTGAGCCGGCCAGATATCGGCCAGGCCATAAGCCCAGCCCTCGACATAGCGGTGGTCGCCGCCGATATCGACGATCTTCACGTCCTCGGGCACGTGTGCCAGTGCCTCGGCCGAGGCGCCCGTGGGCAGCGAGGCGAACAGCACGTCGAGCTTCGGCAGGGTCGCAGGGTCCCATTTCGCGATCACCAGTCCGGCGAGCTTGGCCGGCACGCCCGGGAAGCGGTCGACCAGCCGGCTGCCGGCGCTGCTCTCGCCCGCGGCGTAGACGAGCTCGAAGGACGGATGGCTCGCGACCAGGCGCATGGCCTCGCCGCCGCCAAAACCGCTGATGCCGACAATGCCGACGCGAATGCTCATGGTGGTCTCCTCTGGGTTCGGGCAAAAGAAAACCCCCGGAGCCGAGGGCTGCGGGGGTTCAGGAAGGCGGGCCGGGCCGCTCCGGGGGTGGGGCCTACAGTGAGGCGGTCACCACGCGGAAGGACGCTGATCGACGCGCAGCCCGAAGAGCCGCCGCTTGCGTGATGCGGCGTCGGCGTCGGTCGAAAAGGGGCTGGTTCCTGAACATGCCCCGCGACACTGTCGCCAACCAGTTTCAGCGTCAAGCCGGATGTGGCGAGGCGGCCTGCCCATTGACTTGCCGAAGATGGAGCTTGCCCGCGTGCGAGATGCCCCGTCGCGGCGCCGAAGCGCCATCGAAACCGCCCCGGCTGGAGTTGGTTGGCCTCGGGAGAGGAGATGATCAGAAGGCGCCAATCGCCGCGGATCGCTGCTGTCCGGCAAGCGAATTCAGCAGCCGGGCCGCGCGGACGGTGCGTGGATGCCTTGCCTAGTTCTCGGCCATCAGCACGGCGCGAAGCCGAAGCAGCTCATCGCAGACCACTTCCAGCTCCTGCACCGCAAATCCCTTGCGGAGGGTGGGAATGTGCTCGCCGAGCCTCGCGCCCAGGACACCGTTGAAGCTGATCCAGCCATCAGGAGAGACGACGAGGCCGTTCTGCTCCTCGAAGGAGGCATTCCACGCGACCGCTTCAGCCTGCGTCAATCCGACAGGGAGCTCCAGCTCGACCGTTCTCCCGGCCAGCCTGACGGGATAGCCGCCGGGGAGGCCGTTCGGGCCGGGCGCATGTCCGCGCCAGGGGCGGCCGCTCGCCATGGCGAGCAGCATCGGAACGCCGCTCGCACCGGAGATCTCGATGACGGGCTCGGGCGTGAGCTGGATATCGGCGAAGCGCGCGTAGACATCGCCGACCTCCGCGCCGTCCAGCCAGACGCGCGGCGGCCTTCCGCCCCGTTCCTCCGGACGCCGGCGCCAGGCGGCGAGATTCTGGTAATGGGCGAGAACCCCGACCTCGGCGCCCGGCGGGGTGGCCGCGGAGCCGGCGAAGACGTTGGAGAGGATCGCGACGTTCCCCATGCCGCAGGCGACGTCATGACCGAGCGCCGTGACGATGCCGTTGACGACATCGGGGAAGCTGCAATTGACCAACGTCACGGCTTTGCCGCTGCGGGTGATCGCAGCCGCGACGCGGGCGCTGATCAGCGCCTGGAAGACCGCCGTCGCACTGAGGCCGCCTTCGGCCACGAGGCGCGTCCAGGCATCGCCGCTCTGCGCGATCACCTGCGAGGTCTGGATCGAGGCCGCCTGCACGACGATGCCAGGGTCGGTCGCGGCGAGCAGGGCATCGGATGCGTCGGGCTCGAGAAGATCGATGGCGTGCGTCGTGAAGCGCGCCTTCCTGCCGAACAGCGCGGCACGAGCATTCGCGGCGGTCCGCAGCCAACCCAGGCGCTCGCGGTTGCGTCCGGCGATGATGACCTCGACGGGCTCGTCGGCCGTCGCGGCGATGTCGAAGGCAATGCGGGCGGCGAAGCCCCCGGTACCCGAGATCAGGATGTCGCACCCGGCCATGTCAGCCCTTCGTCGCGCTGGCGGCCCGATCCCAGCAGTCATCGAGCCGGGACGAGAGCTTGTGCTTCATGATGCGCTGGCTCGCCGTGCGCTCGAAATCGTCGACGACGGCGATGTAGCGGGGGTTCTGATAGGGGGCGAGGCGCTGGCCGAGCCAGCCGGACAGCGCCTGCGGATCGATGACGGCGCCGCCGCGCGGCTTGACGAAGAGCTTGATGTCCTGCTCGCCGACATCGGCCGCGACGCCGATCATCGCGCAATCCTCGACCGTCTCGTGCTCGGCGGCGACATGCTCGACCTCCCAGGCCGAGACGTTCTCGCCCCGGCAGCGCACGCTGTCGGTCATCCGGCCATGAAAGTAGAGATTGCCGTCGGCGTCGAACGAGCCGAGATCGCCGGTGTGGAAGCCATCCTCGCGCAGGGCCTTCGCGGTCGCCTCGGGATTGTCGAGATAGCCGGGGAAGATCGCGCCCTGGATGGCCGTCTCGATCACGATCTCGCCGCGCTCGCCGGTGGCGACGGGCCGGCCATCGCCATCGAGCAGCTTGACCGTGAACCAGGGCAGCGGCCGGCCGACGGAGCCCAGCACCCCGGCCACATTGCAGGTCGTGAGGCTGGAAGCCTCGGTCATGCCGTAGCATTCGCGGATCGCGATGCCGAAACGGTCGGCGAACTGCGGCCAGATGTCGGTCGGGCAGCCCCCGCCCCAGGCGATGCGCACGCCATGCTCGCGATCACGCGGCGACGGCGGCTGCTTCAGCAGGATCTGCAGGATGCCGCCGAGATAGTGGATATGGCTCGCGCCTTCCTCCCGGACCTGATCCCAGAAGCGGCTGGCGCTGAACCGCTCGACCATGGCGAGCGTGACGCCCCTGATCATCGGCAGCGGCAGCAGCTGGGCGCCGCCGACATGATAGAGCGGCTCCCAGACGAAGAAGACGTCCGATGCCCGCGCATCGGACAACAGTGCGACGCTCTCCGCCGCGAGCCGAAGCATGCGGTGCGAGACGATCACGCCCTTCGGCCGTCCGGTCGTTCCGGACGTGTACATGATCGCGAAGACGGCGTCGGCCGGTGGCGCAGGTTCTTCGAAGCGCCCGGCGCCGGCGAGGACGGCGTCGAGTTCTCCGCCGGGCGCGTGGACGAGCAGCGGCAGCTCCGCCCCGGAGGCCATCGCCTCGGCGATCTGCGGCACCAGCTCGGCATCGGCGACGAGAAGGCGCGGCTGCGAATGCGTCAGCAGGTAACGCAGCCCCTCGCCGCGTTGCTGCGCGTTGACCGGCACCCAGGCGACGCCGGCGCGCGCGAGCCCGAAGACCACGGCGATTGCGGCGATCGAATTGCGCATCATCACCGCCACGCGCTCGCCGGCCGTGATGCCACGTGCTCTCAGATGAGCGGCCATGGCGGCGGAGCGCCGCTCGATCTCGGCATAGGTCACGGGCTCGCCGCAGAAGCGGGCATAGAGGCGCTCCGGCTCGGCTGCGGCGCGCGCTGTCAGAAGGCTCACGAAGCCACCGTCGTCAGGGGTCGTCATGGTCGCTGGTCGGTCAGGAGGAGGAGCGGAAGCGTTCCGCGACGAGCAGCATCGCCGTCACCACGGCGAAGACGACGACGGAGACGGCCGCCAGCGTCGGGTTGAGCTGCAGGATCATGTCGTCCCACATCTGCTTCGGCAGCGTGGTCTTGATGCCGCCGGACACGAAGATCGCGATGGTCAGCTCGTCGAAGGAGGTGATGAAGGCGAAGAGGAAGGCGGCGACGAGCCCGCCCTTGACCAGCGGAATGGTGACGCCGGTCAGCGTCCGCAGCCGGTTGGCGCCGAGCGTCGCCGCCGCCTGGTCGAGGCGCTGGTCATAGGTCTTGAGCACGGCGGCGATGGTGACCAGGGTGAAGGGGATCGCCAGCACGGTATGGCCGATGACGAGGCCGAGATCGGTGGCGATCAGGCCCAGCCGCGCGAACAGGTAGAACAGCCCGACGGCGATGACGATGCGCGGCACGATCATCGGCGCGAGGAAGAAGGCGAAGATCAGCCCGGCCCAGCGCGTCCGGCTGTTGGCCAGCGCCAGAGCCGCGAAGCCGCCGATCGCGGTGGCGGCGAAGGCCGTGACGAAGGCGACCGCGAAGGAGCGGATCGTCGCCTGGATCCAGAGCGGCGAGCCGAAATAGGTCTGGAACCAGCCCAGGCCGTAGCCCGGCGGCGGGAACTCCAGGAACTGCGAGGAGGTGAAGGCGAGCGGGACCACGAGCAGGGTCGGCAGCACCAGGAAGGCGATGACCAGCCAGCAGAAGCCGGGCAGCAGCAGCGCGCAGACGCGCTTGCCGAGCAGCGCGCGGGTGAGGGCGCCGAGCCTGGCCGCCGCGGTGGCGACGGCGCCGAGGAGCGCCAGGCCGAGGTCGCGGATGCGCCCGGTTGCGACCTGCGCGGAACCGCCGGCGATCGTCGAGAGCCCAAAAAGCCTGTCGTAGATCACGCAGGAGAGGAGGGCGGCGGCGAGCATCATCGCCGACAAGGCGCCGGCGAAGGACCAGTTCAGCAGCTCCTGCACCTGCGTGATGATCAACTGCGCCAGCATCGTCTGCTGGCGTCCGCCGAGGAAGGCGGGGACGATGAAGAAGCCGAGCGAGGAGATGAAGACGAGCAGGCCCGCAGCGGCCACCCCCGGCAGCGAGAGCTTGAAATAGACCAGCCAGAAGGCGCGTGCCGGTGCGGCGCCGAGCGTCTGCGCCGCCTGGACGAGGCGGCGGTCGATGCCGGTCATCACCGGCAGCATGGTCATCACCGCGAGCGGCACCATGGCGTGGACCATGCCGACCATGACGCCGAACTCGTTGTGCAGGAGCGGCAGCGGCTGCTCGACCATGCCGGAGCCGGTCGCCAGGGAATTGATGATGCCGCTGCGGCCGAGCACGATCATCCAGGCGAAGGTCTTGACGAGATAGCTCGTCCAGAACGGCACCATGACGAAGAGCAGCATGCGCCCGCGGAACATGTCGGGCAGGCGCGCCAGCCAGTAGGCCAGGGGGTAGCCGATCAGCAGCGACCAGAGCGCCGTCCAGCCGGCGATGCGGAAGGTGATGCCGAGCACGCGCAGATAGACGTCGGTCGCGGCGATGCGCTGATAGGCTCCGGTCGAGAAGGCCTTGCTCTCGGGGTCGACGATGCTCAGGCCGAGCAGCTGCGCCACCGGATAGAGGAAGAACACCGCCAGGAAGAGCAGGCCGGGGACCGCCAGCCAGAGCGCGCCGAAGCGCAGCCTGCTCCGGCGTGCCGGTGCGCTGCCGAGGGAGATCGTGCTCATGCGACCAGCACCGCCTTGTCGCGCGGCCAGCCGGCGATGATGGCCTCGTCGATCGCGGGCACGGCGTCGTCCGGCCCCAGGCGCAGCACGAGCTGGCTGCCGTCGTCGAGCGCGGCGATGATCCGCGTCTCCGAGCCGGCATAGACGATCTCGCTGACACGCCCGGTCACCGCATTGCCGTCGCGTGCGCCGAGATGCAGGTTCTCCGGCCGGATGACGAGGGCGGCCTCGCTGCTCTGGCAACGGGCACCGCTCGGCAGGGCAAAGCGCCCATGCGCCGTCTCGATCGCGCCATTGCCGTCCCAGCGGCCGCGGAAGATGTTGGAGATGCCGATGAAGTCGGCGGCGAAGGCGGTGCGCGGCCGTTCGTAGATCTCGCGCGGCGTGCCGAGCTGCTCGATCCTGGCATGGTTCATCAGGCAGATGCGGTCGGACATGGCGAGCGCCTCCTCCTGGTCATGGGTGACGTAGACGATCGTCGCGCCGCTCTCGCGGTGCAGCCGCTTGATCTCGATCTGCATGTGCTCGCGCAGCTTCTTGTCGAGAGCGCCGAGCGGCTCGTCCATCAGGATGATCGAGGGCTGGTAGACGAAGCAGCGCGCCAGCGCGACGCGCTGCTGCTGGCCGCCGGACAATTCGCGCGGGAAGCGTGCGGAGAGATGGCCGAGATGGACCATCTCCAGCGCGGCCGCGACGCGCTGTGCGATCTCTGCGCCGGGGCGGCCGCGCATCTTGAGCGGAAAGGCGATGTTCTCCGCCACCGTCAAATGCGGAAACAGAGCATAGTGCTGGAAGACGAGGCCGATATCGCGCTGATGGACCGGCGTGTTCGACTGATCGCGCCCGTCGATCACCACCCGTCCCTCGCTGGCTTCGACCAGCCCGCAGATCAGCTGCAGCAGCGTCGTCTTGCCGGAGCCCGACGGCCCCAGCAAGGTCAGGAACTCGCCCGCGGCGACGCTGAGCGAGCTCGGCTCGAGGGCCGTGGTCGCGCCATAGCGCTTGCACAGGCCTTCGATGACGAGCTTGGCCGTGTTCGGCTCGGCGGTCATCCCGATGCTCGTCGGCATGGCGTCAGGTCAGGAGCCAGGCGTTGAAGCGTTCGGTGACCTTGGCGCGGTTGGCGCTCCACCAATCCTCGTTGGCGATCGCCATCTGCTTCAGGTTCTCCGGCGAGGTCGGCAGCACCTTGGCGCGCTCGGCGGGGATCGTCTGGTAGGCGTCGAGATTGGTCGGGCCATAGGCCAGGGCGTCGGTGAAGCTGGCCTGCGCCTTCGGATCCGAGCAGAAGCGGATGAACTGGCGGGCGACGTCCGCCTTCGGTCCGCCCCTGGGCAGCCCCCAGCCCTCGATCGAATAGAGGCCCTGGTTCCAGACGATCCTGGCCGGCGTGCCGCCGTCGATCGCGGCTTGCAGGCGCGCATTCCAGCCCGGCAGCATGTCGACCTCGCCGCTCTGCAGCAGCTGCGTCGACTGGGCGCCGCCGGTCCACCAGACCGCGACATGCGGCTTGATCTTGTCGAGCACCTTGAAGGCGCGGTCGACATCGAGCGGATAGAGCTTGTCGAGGGGCACGCCGTCGGCCAGCAGTGCCTGCTCGAGCGTGTCGATCGGGTTCTTGCGCAGCGCGCGGCGGCCGGGAAATTTCTCGACATTGAAGAAATCGGCCCAGCTCGCCGGGGCGTTCTTAACCCGGTCGGTGCGGTAGGCGAAGATCGTCGAATAGACGTCCGTGCCCATGAATTCCGGCGAGATCGCCTGCGGCATCAGCTTGGGCACATCGGCATGTGCGAAACCGATCGGGTCGAGCAGACCCTGCCCCTTGAGGATGTCGCGGGCCGAGAGCGTCAGCGTGCAGACGTCCCAGGTGTAGGATTTTGTCTCGACCATCGCCTTGAACTGCGCGGTGGGCTCGGCCTCGCGGGCGACGTTGACGACCTTGTTGCCGGTCGCCTTTTCGAAGGGGTCATAGAAGGCCTTGCGGAAGGCCGGGCCGAACGGGCCGCCGGGATCGGCGACCGTGATCTGGGTCGCAGCGTTCGCGCCACCGATCAGGCGAGGCGCGGCGATCACGCCGGCGGCGGCACTGCCGGCGAGCTGCAGCATCGTGCGGCGGGTCGGCTCCTTCGGTCTGCTCGTCATCGTCGTCTCCCCTTTCAAGCGGTTTTCCGCATTTCCCCTGGGTGATCAGATCGTCAGGCGCTCTTGCGCGCGGCGCGAGCGGCCAGGAACTGCTCCATCATCCGCGCCGGCTCGCCGGTGCCGTAGGCTTCGCGCTGGTTGCGGATGCCGGCGGCGAGGCATTCGCGGAAGCTCTCCTCGGTGACCTCGCGGAAGCGGGCCTTGTTGAGGCGCATGGCGACCGGCGGCTTGCCCGCCAGCTCCTCGGCCAGGGCGAGAGCTGCCGCCATCACCTTCTCCTTCGGCACGATCCGGTTGATCAGGCCGATGCGGAAGCATTCGTCGGCGTCCATCATCCGCCCGGTCAGGGTGAGGTCGATCGTCCGGGCGAGGCCGATCATCTCGCGCATGATCCAGGGGCCGGTGACCGAGGCGATGCCGGAATTGATCTCGGGCTGGCCCATGGTGACGCCGTCATGGCCGATGCGCAGATCGCAGAGCAGCGCGACCTGGAAGGCCGAGCCGGCCGCGACACCGTTCAGCGCCGCGATGATCGGCTTCGAGAGCGAGCGGATGCGATCGTAGAGCCGCTCCCATTCGCCCATCCACAATTCCGCCCGGTCGGGATCGAAGGTCTTGGTTTCGTTGAGGTCCTGGCCGGCGCCGAAGGCGCGGTCGCCGGCGCCGGTCAGAATGATGGCGCGCACGGCCTCGTTTGCTTCCAGCTCGTCGAGTCCTGCGACGAGCCTGGCCCGCATCGGCGCGTTCCAGGCGTTGAGGATCTGCGGGCGGTTGAGGGTCAAGATGCCGATCGCGCCGCGCACTTCGACCAGAACAGAATCCTGCATACCGCCCTCCGATGAGATATTATTGCAATGCGATAATTTCTATTGAATAATCTGCGCGAAAGCCTCGGCTTGTCAAGGCTGCCGGCCACGGCCATTGATCGCGCCAGGAGAACGGGCCCGATGACGACGCCAGAACCGAGACGGAACGGCCGCAAGCAGGCGGCCACGGCAGGCGAGGAGGCCGTGCGCAAGGACGATGCGCTGATGGTCAATTCGGTCGAGAAGGCCTTCCGGGTGCTGTCGGCCTTCGGCCGTCAGCATCAGACGCTCAACCTGTCGCAGGTCGCCTCCGAGACGGGGATGGACGTCAGCGCCGCGCAGCGCTTCACCCACACGCTCACCAGGCTCGGCTATCTGCGCAAGGACGCGCAGACCAAGCGCTTCGAGCTCACCGCGAAGACGCTGGACCTCGGCTATCATTTCGTGCGCAGCAGCCGTCTGCTCGACCGGGCGATGCCCTATCTCATGCATCTCAGCAAGGAGACGGAGGAGACGGTCAATCTCACCGTGCGCGAGGGGACCGAGATCATCTTCGTCTCACGCTTCCTCAGCCGCCATGTGCTGAACACCGACGTCATCATCGGCACGCGGATGCCGGCCTATTGCACCGCTCCCGGTATCGCCATGCTGTCGCGCCTGCCCGAAGAGGAGGCGATGGCAATCATCGACGCCTCCGATCTCAAGGCCCACACCCCCTCGACGACCTGGCAACGCGAGGCGTTGCGCGAGAAGCTGCGCCTCTCGGCGGCCCAGGGCTACGCCACCGCCTTCGAGGAGGTCTATCTCGGCGACGCCTCGATCGCGGCTGCGATCGTCGATCATCACGGCCGCCCGGAAGCCGCCGTGAACATCGCCATGTCGACCTCGCGCTACAGCCATGCCGAGGTCGTGTCGCGCTTTTCCTCCCTCGTCATCGCGACCGCCCACGCCATTTCGCGGGTCTGAACCGCGAGCGAGAGGCGCTTGACAGGTCGAATGCCGTCTTATCAATATTCGAGAATTGTTATCGCATTAAGATAAATTTGTGAGGCCGGATGGAAGCGCCGATGGCCCTTTTCCGCCGTGTCGCGGCTCGCGCCGGGCGGCCGGTGACGCTCAGCTTCGAGGGCAGAGCCATCCGCGCGACGAGCGGCGACAGCGTCCTTGCGGCACTGCTGGAAAACGGCGCCCTGATCCGCCGGCTGGAGTTCGGCCGCGAGCCGCGAGCCGGCTTCTGCCTGATGGGTGCCTGCCAGGATTGCTGGGTGTGGAGCGCCGAGGGAGGCCGGATCAGGGCCTGCACGACCGAGGTCGGCGACGGCATGATCCTGTCCGCCGAGCCGCAGCTGCCGGCCGGTTCGGATGGCTGACACCGTCATCATCGGGGCCGGGCCGGCGGGTATCGGCGCGGCCGAAGTGCTTTGCGCCAGCGGGCTGAGACCGATCCTGATCGACGAGGGCGCCCGGGCGGGCGGGCAGGGCTATCGCCGGCCCGCCGCGGGCCTCGCCCTCGACATGGGCAGGCTGATGGGGGCTCAGGCCGGCAAGTACGCCGCACTGCATCGCCGCTTCGAAGCCCTGCAGCGCAGGATCGACTATCGATCGCGGACGCTGGTCTGGGCGATCGAGGGCAGGCAGCTGCATCTCCTGCATGATGGGCGGGCCGGGACACTCGCTTTCGACAAGCTGCTGATCGCCAGCGGCGCCATGGACCGGGTCGCGCCGTTGCCGGGCTGGACCTTGCCGGGGGTGTTCACGCTCGGCGGCGCACAGCTGGCGCTGAAGGACCAGGGGTGCCTGATCGGCAGCCGCGTCGCCTTCCTCGGCTCCTCGCCGCTGCTGGCGCTGGCCGCCGGGCAATATCGCGAGATGGGCGCGGACATCGCGGTGATCGCCGACACGACACCGTTCCCGGCCAAGGTGGCCGCGTTGCCGGGGCTCCTGCGCGTGCCGCGCACGCTGGTCCGCGGCCTCGGCTACATGGGCGCGTCGCTGCTCGCCGGAACGCCGATGCTGCACGGCGTGACGCCTGTCGCCGTCCAGGGCGGCAGCCGCGTCGAGGCCTTGCTCCTGCGCGATGCCCGAGGCCGCGAACGGCGCTTCGCTTGCGACGCGGTCGCGCTCGGCTATGGCCTGAAACCGGAAACGCAGCTCGCCGACCTCGCGGGTGCCGCGTTTTCCTACGACCCCGACTTCAGGCTGTTTCTGCCCGAGATCGACGGCATGGGCCGGGCAGGCCCGGATCTCTATCTCGCGGGCGACGGAGTGCGGATCGGTGGCGCCGACGCCGCCGAAGCGAGCGGTGCGCTCGCCGCGCATGCGCTCCTGGCCGATCTCGGTCAGCCGCAGGATAGCGAGGCGGTGAGGCGGCTGACCGGGCAGGTCGAACGCCTGCGCGCCTTCCAGCGCGGGCTGGCGCGCGCTTTTGCCTGGCCGAAGGCGCAGATCGCCGCCTTGCCCGATACCGTGATGCTGTGCCGCTGCGAGAACGTCACGGTCGGCGAGGTGCGGGCCGCGATGAACAAGGCGCTCGGCCCGCTCGAGGTCAACCGCGTCAAGGCGATGACTCGCTGTGGCATGGGGCGCTGCCAGGGCCGCGTCTGCGGTCCCGCCTTGCAGGAGATCGTCGCGAGCAGGGTCGGAGGCGACGGCGCCGCCGCAGGGCGCCTGCGCGGTCAGGCTCCGGTCAAGCCGGTCGCGCTTGCGGCGGCCGGAACCGCGGCATGAGCGGCCGGACGACGGATGTCGCGATCATCGGCGGCGGGCTCGTCGGCGCCTGGACCGCCTTCTTCCTCTCGAAGCGCGGGCTGCGCGTGACCCTGCTCGAGAAGAGCGTCGTCGGCGCCCAGTCGAGCGGCGTGAATTTCGGGAATCTGCGCCTGCAGGGACGCTTTTCCGGCCAGTATCCGCTCTCCTTGCGCGCGCAGGCGCTCTGGGAGGACTTCGCCACGCTGATCGGCGAGGATTGCGAGTTCGAGCAGAGCGGCCATCTCTATCTCGCCTATGATGCGGAAGAGCAGGTCAAGCTCGAAGCCTATGCGCAGCTCTCCGAATCCTACGGGCTCGCCATCGAACGTTTCGGCCCCGCCGACCTCAAGCGACGCTGGCCCTGGCTCGGCGAGCGCGCGATCGCAGCGACCTTCTCCGCCCGCGATGCCACAGCCAACCCGCGCCTCGCCACGCCGGCCGTCGCACGCGCCGCCGCGCGGCATGGAGCCGTCATCCGCGAGAACACGCAGGTCAGCGCCGTCGATCGCCAGGGCTGCGGTTTCGCGCTGAGGCTGGCCGGCGGCGAAAGCCTGAGCTGCGGTGCCCTCGTCAACAGCGCCGGGGCCTGGGCGCTGGAGATCGCGGAGAGATTCGGCGAAACGGCGCCGCTCTTTCCCGCCGGCCCGCCCCAGTTCGTGACCGAGCCGTTCCCCTATCTGATCCGGCCATCGGTCCAGGCGATCGACGGCTCGGTGATCTTCCGGCAGATTCCGCGCGGCAACGTCATCCTTGCCGGCTATCCGCGCACGGCGGCGGATCCTGTGAGCAATCGGGCGCCCGTGCCCCCAGGCAAGACGCTCGCGGCGATGCGGGCGCTGGCACGCGTCGTGCCGATGCTCGCGCATTGTCACGTCATCCGCGTCTGGTCCGGCATCGAGGCCTATCTGCCGGACATGATTCCGGTGATCGGGCCGAGCGAAACGGCGGCCGGGCTGTTTCACGCGTTCGGCTTTTGCGGGCACGGCTTCCAGATCGGCCCCGGAGTGGGCTTGTGCCTCAGCGAAATGATCGCGGATGGTTCGACGCAGACGCCGCTGGAGCCCTTCTCGATTGCGCGCTTCCGTTCGGCCGCGGTCGTCAGCGACAAGTTCCGCAAGGAGTTCGACTGAGCATTTTTCGACCGGACTGAATCGTCATTGCGAGCGCAGCGAAGCAATCCAGGGGGACGTAGCGTTCTGCCGCCCCTGGATTGCTTCGTCGCTGCGCTCCTCGCAATGACGGGCCGCGCGATCCAAGCTGATCGGAAAACGCTCCTGACCGCCGGCTTCCGGTCGAGCCGCAGGCCTCTTCGGCACGATGTCGGCCGTCGAGGAGCGCCACTCTTCCGAGGCGGCAGCCCGCCGGAGCGGCGCGAGGCGAAACTCAGGCCGCAACGTGCGGCAAGGCCTTCATGCCCTGCAGATGCAGCCTCATCTTGATGTCCTGGTTGTGGTTCCCGAACCCGCGGCCGAAAATATTGACGCCGCCCGGTCGCCCCTCTGTCTCGTCGATGCCGATGCGCACCTTGATCGAGTGGTGGCGGTCGAGATCGAGATCGGCGGTCGTGACGTCGCTGAGCCGGCGCTCGCCGAGATAGGTGCCGTCCGCCGTGATGCGCCAGGTCGTCAGGATGCCGTATTGGGAGCCCTCGAGCTTCCACCAATGCGGCGTATAGGTGCCGCGACGGTCGCCATAATCGCCCGGGCAGGTCCAGGTGCCGACCTTGCGGCCATTGACCCAGAGGCTGATGTCGGAAGGCCAGTCGGCATTGGTCCCCGGAACCTCCGAGGACATCTCCATCTCGAATTCGAGCGCGTTGATCGCCTGGTTCAGGACCTTGGCGTTGTTCGGGAACTTGTACTCGACATAGCCGCGCCCGAACCAGATCAGCGCGGCCTGCACCCGGCGCGGGTCGAGAAACAACTCGGGCACGTCCAGCACGCCGAGGATGCGTTCGGTCGAGCAGAGCCCGCAGGGCGCCGAGACGTTCGAGCTCGTATAGAGCCCGAGCGGCATCTCGACCTCGACGATGTTGCGCTCCCGGCTCGGATCGTCCGGATCGAGATTGACGACGATCTCGGCATAGCGCGCGGCGCAGACCTTCTGCTGGCCCTTGGCCGCCTTGCCGAGCGAGGTCGAGATCAGCTCGGCCTCCTCCAGCACCTGGACATTCGTCACGATCGTCGATTGCGGCAGGCCGAGCACCTCGGCGATCTGATTGATGTTCTTCGGGCCGTGACGGTTGAGCAGCCGCAGGATGCGCAGCCTGACCGGCGAGGCCAGTCCACGCAGCACCTGATATTGCCTGTCCGCATTGACGACGAGGAAGCTGCGGTCGCGCCGGGCGTCGCTCGGCGCGGAGCCGGCCCCAGCGGGACTCCGGCGTCCGGGCCGTGATCGTGATGCGCTCTCGTCCATTGTCGCGGGGACCGTTGGCTAACCTTCCAGCCTGATCACATTCCACGAAGCCGGCTGCAACTCCAGCGCGATCGTCGCCGCCTGCACCGAGACGCCCTTCAGCGTCGCCGGCTTGACCGCGAGCGGCGCCTTCTTGCTGTTCACCGCCTTGAGATCGGCATGGCGCAGCTCGGTCGCTTCCGCGACCCGGAGCTTGCCGAAGCCGCGCGCATCGACCGCGACGGTGACGGCCTGCTCGAGATCGCGATTGAGCAGGAAGAGCGAGACGCCCTTGTCGTCGGCGACGACGGAGGCTTTCAGATAGGGCGCCTCGATCGGATAGTAGAGGTCCTGCTTGCCGCGCGGATCGTAATAGTCGGCCCGATAGCTCTCGGATTTGACGAGTGTCCTGAGCACGCTGCCGCGCCCGAGCCGGCTCATCTGCGCGAACGGCCAGAAGATGGTCTGGCGCCAGGCCGGGCCGCCGGTCTCGGTCATGATCGGCGCGATGACGTTGACCAATTGCGCGAGGCAGGCCGCCTTGACGCGGTCGGCGTGGTTGAGCAGCGAGATGCAGGCCCCGCCGAAGACCAGCGCGTCCTCCATCGAGTAGATTTCCTCCAGGATCGGCGGTGCGACCGGCCAGCCCTCCTTGACGCGGTCCGCCCGGACGCGCCGCGTCCGGTACCAGACGTTCCACTCGTCGAAGCTCAGCATGATGCGCTTGTCGGAGCGCCGCCTGGCCGCGACCGCGTCCGAGATCGCGACGACCTCCTCGATGAACTGGTCCATCAGGTCCGGACTGGCGAGGAAGGCCCTGGTGTCGGCGGCGTAGTTGTTGAAGTAGGTGTGCAGCGAGATGAACTCGACCTGGTCGAAGGTGTGCTCCAGCACCTCGTCTTCCCAGCGGCCATAGCTCGGCATGTTGCGGCCCGACGAGCCGCAGGCGGCGAGCTCGATCGAGGGGTCGATCCAGCGCATCATCTTCGCGGCCTCGTGCGCGACGCGGCCGTATTCGGTCGCTGTCTTGTGCTCCATCTGCCAGGGACCGTCCATCTCGTTGCCGAGGCACCAGAACTTGATGTCGTGCGGCTTCTTCCAGCCATGCTTGATGCGAAGATCCGACCAGGCGGTGCCGCCGGGATGGTTGCAGTACTCGACGAGGTTGCGCGCCGCGTCGCCGCCGCGCGTGCCGAGATTGACGGCGAGCATCGGCTCGATCTTCGCGGCCCGGCACCAGTCGACGAACTCATTGGTCCCGAAGCTGTTCGGCTCGGTGGTGAACCAGGCGAGGTCCAGCCTGGCCGGCCGGTCCTCGACCGGGCCGACGCCGTCTTCCCAATTGTACCCCGAGACGAAATTGCCGCCGGGATAGCGCATGATCGTCGGGCCGAGTTCCTTGACGAGCTCGAGCACGTCCTTGCGGAAGCCGCGCTTGTCGGCGGTCGCATGGCCGGGCTCGTAGATGCCGCCATAGACGCAGCGTCCCAGATGCTCGACGAAGGCGCCGAAGAGCCGCGGGTCGGTATCGCCGATGGCGAAGGCACGGTCGAAGGTGATGCTCGCTTGTCTCATGGCGTGGCTCCAGGCGTTGCAGCGGCTTTCAGCGGGTGACGGGCGCGGAAGGCCCCGGCGCTGTCGGGCGTGAGCACGGCGTCGCGGAGCTGGCGGGAATAGGGGTGGCTGGGGGCCGAGAGCACGGCGCGGGCCGGACCTGCCTCGACCACCATGCCCTTCTGCATGATGATCAGCCGGTCGCTGATGTAATAGGCGGTGGCGAGGTCGTGGGTGATGTAGATGATCGACAGGCCGAGCTCGTCGCGCAGCCGGCCGAACAGGTTGACGATCGACATGCGCAGCGAGGCGTCGACCATCGAGACCGGTTCGTCGGCGACGATCAGCCGGGGCCGCGCGACGAGCGCGCGGGCGACGGCGACGCGCTGGAGCTGGCCCCCGGAGAGTTCATGCGGAAAGCGCCCGCTGACCTCGGCCAGCGACAGCCCGACCTGTCTCAGTGCTCCGTCGGCCAGTTCCTCCGCGGCTGCCCTGTCAGCGGCGCCGCCGAAGCGCTCCGCGGTCATGAACAGATAGCGGTCGAGCCGCTTCAGCGGGTTGAAGGCCTCGAACGGGTTCTGGAAGATCGGCTGCACCTGCGCCATGAAGGCGCGGCGCTCGTAAGAGGCGACATCGCGCCCAGCCAGCCTGACCTGGCCGCTGCTCGCCGCATTGATGCCGAGGATCATCCGCGCCAGGGTCGACTTGCCCGAACCCGACTCGCCGATCACGGTGAAGATCTCCGGCCTGCCGTCGTCCAGTGTGAAGCTGACCTCCTTCACCGCATCGACGCGCCGTGAGGAGAACAGGCCACCGCGCGAGAAGCTCTTGCTCACCTTGTCGAGTTCGAGGAGCGCGCTCATGCCGCCGCTCCGGGGTTGACCGCATGACAGGCGACCCGATGGCCCGGCAGCGTCTCGACCATCGCCGGCACGGTGGTGGCGCAGAGCGGCATGGCAAGGGGGCAGCGCGGATGGAAGCGGCAGCCGGGCGGCGGCATGGCGAGATTGGGCGGCGTTCCCTCCAGCCCTTCGCGCTGCTCGACATCGCCGATCCGCGGCAGGCTCGCTATCAGGTGCCGCGTATAGGGATGCAGAGGGCGTCCGAAGATCTCGGGCGTCTCGCCGTCTTCGACCAGGCGTCCCGCATACATGATGCCGAGCCGGTCGGTCAGCGCCGCATGCACTCCCATGTCGTGCGTGATGAACAGGATGCTGGACTCCATCTCCCGCTGGATGGAGCGGATCATCCCCAGCACGTCCTTCTGCACGACCACGTCGAGCGCCGTCGTCGGCTCGTCGGCGATGATGAAGTCCGGCTTGCAGATCGTCGCCAGCGCGATGGTGACGCGCTGGCGCATGCCGCCGGAGAGCTCGTGCGGATAGGCCGACAACACCGAGGGATCGAGCCTGACCCGCTCCAGATGCGCGGCCGCCCGGGCGTCGAACTCGCGCTTGCCGCCGCCGATATGGCGCCAGGCGAAGTCGCGGAAGCTGTGCCTGATCCGCCGGAGCGGGTTCAGCACGTTCATCGAGCCCTGCATGATGTAGGAGAGGTGCCGCCAGCGGATGCGGCGGACGACCTCCGGCGGGGCGCGGCCGACAGCGTCCCATTCCGGCAGGAAGGAGAAACGGGCTGAGCCGCCGACCATCTCCAGCGGCGGCTTCAGCAGTCCCGCGATGGTCTTGACCAGCGTGGTCTTGCCGGAGCTGGATTCGCCGGCAAGCCCGTAGATCTCGTTGCGGCGGACATCGAAGCCGACGCCGTCGACGGCCCTGACCTCGCGATCGACCCCGAAATAGCGGGTGCGGAAATGGGCCTGCAGGTCGCGGACCTGCAGCACCGGAGCCCGACCTGGCGCCGCGCTCATCGGCTTCCTCCCATCCGGGCGAGCCGGCTGCGCGGGTCGATGTACTCGTTCATCGACACGGCGAGCAGGAACAGTCCGATGAAGGTCATCACCACCAGCGCGACCGGGAAGGCGATCCACCACCAGATGCCGGCCACGAGCGCCGTGTGCTGGTTCGCCCAGTAGATCATGCCGCCGATGGTCGGCGTGTTGATGTCGGTGAAGCCGAGGACGGCGAGGGTGACCTCGATGCCGATCGACCAGTTCATGTTGTTCATCGTGGTCGAGAACACGATCGGCAGTACGTAGGGCAGGTGCTCGCGCGCCAGGATTTCGTGCGTCTTCATGCCCGAGAAGATGCTGGTCTGCGTGAACTCCCGCGTCTTCAGGCTGAGCGCGACGGAGCGGATCAGGCGGGCGTCGTAGGACCAGCCGAGGCAGGCCATGATGGTGGCGAGCAGCGGCGTCGACATGCTGTCGCGCAGCACGAAATAGAACAGGATCAGGATCGGGAAGAGCGGGATGATGATGAAGGTGTCGTTGATCGACATCAGCACCCGGTCGAGCCAGCCGCCGCTGTAGCCGGCGAGCAGGCCGACGACGAGTGCGATCAGCCGCGACAGCACCGCCACCATGATGCCGAAGCTCAACGTGTTGCGGATGGCGAAGGTGAGCTGCCAGAACACGTCCTGACCGCGCGAGGTCGTGCCCAGCCAATAGGCCGACGAAGGCGGCACGTCCGGCGGGACGAGGTAGACGTCTCCCGGCGGATAGGGCGAGACGAAGGAGAGGCCGGCCATCACCAGCACGATGGCGACGAGAACGAGCCCGATCCGGAACTCGAGGTTGTAGCGGAGGAGATCGCGCAGGATGACCAGCATCAGCGCAGCTCCACGCGCGGGTCGATCAGCGGGTAGAGCAGATCGATGACCAGGACGCCGATCGAGACGGCGATGATGGAGACGGTGGTGACGCCGAGGACGAGCCCGTAATCGCCGGCATAGACCGCGTCGACGAGGAGCGTTCCGACGCCGGGATAGCCGAAGACCTTTTCGGTGATCACCGCGCCGTTGAAGATGCCGCCGAGCGACATCGCCAGACCGGTGACCTGGGGCGCCAGCGCGTTGCGCATGACGTAGGAGCCGAGCACCCGGCGGCTGTCGAGGCCGGCGACCTCCGCATAGACCACGTAATCCTCGGTCACGATGTTCGAGACCAGCGAGCGCATGCCGAGGAACCAGCTGCCGAGCCCGATCAGGATGAGCGAGAGCGCCGGCAGCACCGAGTGCAGCGCCACGCTCGAGAGGAAGGGCCGGTTCCAGCCCTGCTCCAGGTTCATCGCCGCCCCGCCCGTGATCGGCAGCACCGGCCAGAGGAAGCCGAAGACGATGAGCAGCATCAGCGCGACGATGTAGTAGGGGATCGGGTGGACGCCCATCGCCACCACGCCCATCAGCTTGAGCGTGCGGTTGCGCTGGTAATAGCCGGCGAGGCCGCCGAGCAGATTGCCGAGCACCCAGGTGATCACGGTCGATACGATCAGCAGCCCCGCCGTCCATGGCAGCGCCCGGCCGATCAGGGTCGAGACCGGCGTCGGGAAGGCCGAGAGCGAGGGGCCGAAATCGCCGCGCAGCACGCGGCTCCAGAAGGTGAGGTACTGCTCGCCGAGCGTGCCCTCGAGGCCGTAGAGCTCCTGCAGGGAGCTCCGCATCGCGGCGATCGCTTCCGGCGCGGTGTTGCCGAAGGAGGTCACCACCGAGATCGACTGCTCGACCGGGTCGATCGGCGAGGCATGGGTGATCACGAAGGCGAGGTTGACGCCGATGAAGACGACCAGCGCGAACTGGGCCAGGCGCTTGGCGAAATAGGCTGGATAGGCGCTCATGCGATCCCGAAAGCTCCACCGGCCCGGGGGCGGCGACCTGCCGCCAGCCGGCGCTGTGCTGGGGAGGGTTGCGGGCCGCGTGGAGCGGCCCGGCGTGGGTCAGTCGGCCGGCTTCAGCCGCACGAACATGTAGCGGGAGTTGCCCCAGTTCGTGACCGGGTTCGCATAGGGGTCGTCCGCGGTCGGATAGCCCTTCCAATAGGTCTGATCCATGGCGGTGAAGACATTGTAGGCCATCAGCGGAATGATCGGCATCTCGCGGGCCATCAGCCTGACGTAGTCGCGGCCGAGCTCGACGCCCCTGGGATCGTCGAAGGCGATCTTGCGGATCTTCTCGATGATCTCGTCGAGTTCGGGATGCGACCAGCGCTGCCAGTTGCGCAGCGGCTGCGGCTGGCCTGGCCGGGCGACGAACTGCGAGTGCCAGCTGTCCATGAAATAGGACAGGTCCTGGTGGCCGCCCCAGGTCTCGACGCTCCAGCCGATGAAGGCGTCGAAGTCGCCGGCGGCGCGCCGGGTCAGCAGCGTGCCCTGTGCCACGTCGATGCGCGCATCGACGCCGGCCTGCTTCCATTGCTGCACGATCATGGTGCCGGCTCGCGTCATCACAGGCCTGAGATCGCCCTCGACCATCAGCCTGATCACGAACGGCTTGCCGTCCGGGGTCAGCCACTGGTTGCCCTGCTTGCGGAAGCCGGCGCGGCTCAGCAATTCGCCGGCCGCCGCGACATTGGTCTTCCACCAGCCGAGCCCGAAGGATCTGGCGATCACCGCCGGATCGGACGGGATCTGGTCGCCCATGGAGGGACGCAGCATGTCGGCGATCTGCTTGCCGACCGTGGGGTCGTACGGCTTGAACTTGCTCTTGCCGGTGTCGATCTCGAAGTCCTTGAGCCAGGCCTCCATCGGCTTGTGATAGGCTTCGGGGTGAATGCCGGTCGGCGGCACGGCGATCGCCGAGATCGTCGCCGCGCCGCGATAGGCCGCCATCGTCACCGCCTTGACGTCGATCATCAGCGCCAGCGCCCAGCGCACGTCGCGGTTCTTCAGGATCTCGTTCTGGGTGTTGAAGATCACCGCCGGCAGGGTCGGGTCGGGATGCCCGTAGGGGAAGCCCTTGAACCAGGCGCGCGTGCCCTTGTCCTGCTTGGCCAGCGTGAACATGCCCTCGGGGGCGATGTCGTGGATGACGTCGAGCTCGTGGTTGAGCTGGGCGATGACGCGCTTGTCGGGCGGGCCGGGATCGACATAGGCGAGGTATTTCGGCCCGGGCTTGCCGAGGCTGCCGAGCGAGGTGCGCTGCCAGTCCTCGCGCAGCTGCCAGATATACCATTTCCCGTCGGGATCGAAGGAGTGCAGCGTATAGGCGCCGAGCGTGACCGGCTTGTTGAAGTCGAACTTCAGGGGATCGTCGACCTTGTCGAAGACATGCTTCGGCAGGATCCAGATCGCGCCCCAGCGCACCGTGAAATTGGTGTGGAAGCGCGAGTTGGGCTTCTTCAGCTTGAAGATCACCGTTTCCGCATCGGGCGTCTCGACGGAGGCGACGTTGTTCGCCAGCACCGCGGAGAAGCGCATGTTCGTGTTCTTGACCTGAATGTCGACGGTGGCCTTGACGTCGGCGGAGCTGAACTCCACGCCGTCGCTCCAGAACAGGCCACGCCGGAGCTTGACCTGCATCTCGGTGAAGTCGGCATTGTAGACCGGCTTGTCGGCCGCGAGCGAATTGTACCAGGGGCCGTCGAGGCCTTTCTCGGGGTCGATGTACCAGAGGGTATCGAGTGCCGCCTGCTGCAGCCCGTTCGACTGGCTGCCGGCGTTGATCGCCCAGATATTGAACCAGCCAGCGTTCTTGATCGTCCCTTCCGGGTTCTCGAGAATCAGGAGTTCCTTGCGCGGAATGTTCTGTGGGATGCCCTGCGCCGTCGCAGGCGATAACGGGAACATCGGAGCCAGCAGCGAAGCGGCAAGCAGCCAGGCGCGCAGACGCGTCATCGTCACCTCCCTGAAGACGGGGCGTTTCTCGCCCTTCATGGCCAGGAGCTTAGGCGGTGACCAAAACTGCGGCAACGACAGATCTGATCCATATCAGAAGGTTGGATATGAACAGTGTAAACCGTTGCTTCGATTATTATATTTCTGGAACGCCGGTCTCCGGCCGGTGATCGCTATGGCGCCGTCCTCTCTGCGCTCCACAGCGCCGGCGAACTTCACGGCGTTGTCGATGAAGTGCGACGCGATGCGTTGGAGCGCATGCGGCTTGGTGGTGGCGGTGCCGTCGATCGACCGGCAACCGCGACGGCTTTCCCGGTATCCTGATCGTCATAGGCGATGCTGTCGATGAAGGAGGCCAGGTCGATGCGGGTCCTCCTTTCGCCGCTGCTGTGCGGCATGGGGATATGGAGATAAAAACAATATGGAAAGGTAATAAATGGCGGTCCTTGGAGAAATCGCTCCTCCTGCATCGAGGCTCAGGGTATTTTAGCGAATTTCGTTTGTTATTTGCGGCGATTGCCGAGCGATTGACGGCAAGGAAGCCCATGGTGGATTATCTGTCGATGGATTCGCTCGGCTCCAGGCGGCGCATTACTCCCGACTCAACAGAGCCGGTTGAAGTCTAGAATTTGCAGGCATTCTGCTGTGGGCGACGCTCCCGGGCCGGTCACCGGCCATCTTCATCCCGCCATACATGCCCACGCGGCGGGCCCGGTATGGTCCTATGCGGCCGAGCTGATCCGCTTGCCCGCCTTCGCCGACGCCTTGCTGGCCTATTGCGCCGCGATGATGCAGCCGCCCGAGATCGCCTGGCCGGCCGACAAGTTCTTCGGGCAGAAGCTCCGCTATCTCGTCGCCTTCGCCCTGATCGGCCAGGATGTCCGCTGGCGGCGGAACGGCGGAGAACTGCCGACGCTCGCCGCCCTGCAGCGGGCGGCGCACGCCAGTCCGCGACAGGTCGCCGCCCTCGTCGCTGCGCTGAAGCTCGGCGGATACGTCATCGCGACCCGTCCCGCGCAGGACCGCCGCGCCGTGCGGCTCCAGCCGGCGATGGCGCTCCTCGCGGAGATCGGCCGCTCGCCCCTGGCATTCCTCGAAGCGTCCGAGCGGCTCGCTCCGCCGCCATGGCCGCTCGCCTCTCGTCTGCGCGACCTGGACACCGCTCTGGCCGACTGGCTCGGCCGCTCCTACGACATGTTCGTCCAGCAGGATGTCTACTTCGGCTGCTTCAGCAACATCGTCCGGTTCACGGAGCAGGATTGCGGCTATCCGGTCCTGTCTGCGGTGCTGAGCGCGCATTACACCGCCCGCGCCGGTGCCGCGGCGCCGATATCGCTGTCCTATGGCGGATTGGCGGAGCGCTTCCGGGTTTCGCGTCAGCATATCGGCAATATCTTGTCCGAGGCCGAGCGGCGCGGCTGCTTTTCAGTCGACCATGGCGGTCGGGCCGTCGCGGTCGCGCCCGACTTCCTCCTGGAGTTCGAGACATGGGCCGCGGGCCAGATGGCGCATTACCGCCTGCTCGCAGAACAGCTCGGGCTCGAGCCGGAGCAGGCCCTGCCGGGCTGACCAGGCCGTCGAGCGCCGCGAGCAGCGTCAGGATCCGCCGGGGGAGTGGCCCGTCACGACCTGTCGGCTCGCGCCGGCAAGGTCGTGACGGAAGGTGCGGGCCGGGGCGCAACACCCGGCTTGCAAGCGGACGCTGAGATGTCAGCATTCCGTGATCTTGGCTTGGCACGGAGGCCACCGCGCGGGCGACCATAATTCGCAGCGCCAGACCAAGACAGCCCGGCGGAGCCGGAGCGCCCCACTTATCAACAGGACGCGCCTGCCATCGCAGGGGCGTCCGCCTCCATGACGGACAGCCCGCCGGAGGCGAGCCGACGGGCGGACCCGGTCATGGTGACTGCCTCTCACCGATAGTGCCGGAGGATCATCGGCGAGAGGTGCGGCGCTGCTGGAACCGCACCGGGCTCGGAACTCCTATTTCTGCGAGCGTTCCCTCCTTATGCGCTTGCGCCGCGTCCTGCCGCGGAATTTCAAGGAGGCGCGATAGACCTCCTCGCCGCTCGCATCGTCCACCTGGACCTGGAAATCGGCCCGATCGCCGTTCGGGATCGCATCCGAAGCCATATCGACAAGAGCACGCTGGGCGTCGGTCGCGGCGGATTGCTCGTCGGGGAAGTCGATGGTCCCGCGCTGCGCGCCGCGCGGATCCTTCGAGATCACTTTGAATTTCGGCATCGCCCGCTCCGGGGCCGACAGGAAGCCCGTGCGAACCTCGGGAGCCGCTGGTAGTCGCCCAGGATATTCGCTGGGCTATCGCCGGCGGCGGTGTGGGCGCCGGGGTTCCGGCGCCGCACGGTCAACGCGATGCGTCGTCGCCGGTTCCGCCCAGCCCGTCCGCGGTGGCGGCATAGCGCGCGAGCGCGGCGTCGATCAGCCGCTCGTCGCTCTCGCCGGCGTGCAGGAGGGCGGCAATGATATAGGCGAGCCGGGTCCGCTCCCTTTCGGAGCCTTCGCGAACAAGGCCGCGCTCCTCGCTTCTGGCCCAGGCGAGGTCCAGGAGCTGGCAGGCACGTGCCAGATCGCCGGGGTCATGAAGTGAAGAGAAGGGCATCGGCGCAGCTCATCCGTTATGACCGACAATGCACCCGGATTGCGCGGCGCCGCACAGAGAGGAACCAGGCCGCGACCGAGCTGTTAGCCGCTCAGCATATGCGATGGCTTCCAGCCAAGGCGCCCTCATAGGTTAAGAGGGGGCGCTTTCCACTGCCGTGGGCGGTCATCGTCGGCAAGCCGGGCGGAGGCGGGTCGCGATATGGAGCCAAGGCCGCGCCTTTCCTGGGATGATCCTCATGACGCCGGAGCAGAGGCTGATCTGTCTTTATGCATTGGCGCTGGCGATCGTCTTCGTCGCCTGCTGCATCTTCCTGACCGTGGCCGAGCGTGCCCAGGAGATGACCGGCTGACGCCGCCGGGGCCGGCGCCCCCCCGAAGATCACGGCGTCAAGTGGTCGCGGCCGAGGAGCTGCCCTGGCCGGGCCCGGTCCGCACCGACCTGATCGCCCGCCAGACCGCCTGGGGCGTCGCGGGCATGTCCAGATGTGTGATGCCAAACGGCGCCAGGGCATCCACCACCGCGTTCATGATCGACGGCAGGGAGCCGGCGCAACCCGCTTCGCCGCAGCCCTTGGCGCCTACGCGGTTGTTCCGCGTCGGCACGCCCTGGCTCGCGAACGAGAAGAAGGGGACGTCCGCCGCCCGAGGCAGAGCATAGTCCATATAGGACCCGGTCATGGGCTGGCCATTGTCGTCGAAGACCGTCCTCTCGAACAGCGCCTGGCCGATGCCCTGAACGACGCCGCCATGGAGCTGGCCCGCGACGATCATCGGGTTCACGACGGTGCCGAAGTCGTTGACCATGACGTAGCGCGCGACCTCGACATGCCCGGTCTCCGGATCGATCTCGACCTCGGCGATATGACAGCCATTGGGATAGGCCGCGGGCGCGGATTTGAAGACATGGTCGACATCGAGCGATTGCGGCAGGTCCGGCGCCAGCGCAGCGCCGGCCCGCAGCCGCGCCGCGATGTCCATGAGGTCGATCGAGCGGTCGGTCCCGACGACGCTGAACCTGCCTGTGGCGAACTCGATATCGGCGACGTTCGCCTCGAGGAAATGCCCGGCGAGCAGCTTGCCCTTCTCGATGACGAGGTCGCTCGCCTCGATGATCGCCGAGCCGCTCGCCATGAGCGATTTCGAGCCGCCGGTACCGCCGCCGGCGATCAGCCGGTCGCTGTCGCCCTGGACGAGCCTGATCCGCTCGAAGGGGACGCCGAGCTGGCTCGTCAGGAGCTGGGCGAAGGGCGTCCAGTGGCCCTGGCCGTAATCGAGCGTGCCGGTGACGATGCTCACGCTCCCGTCCGGCTCGAAATGGATCCCGCCCATCTCGTTGGTCGGCGGGGCGGTGACTTCGAGGTAGCAGCCGATGCCGCGCCCGCGCAGCAACCCCGCCTTCCGGCTCAGCCTGCGCCGTCCGGCATAGCCTTTCCAGTCGGACGCCGCGAGCGCCTGTGCGAAGAGGGCGGGGAAGTCGCCGCTGTCGTAGACCGTCCCGATCGGGGTGGCGCGCGGCAGTTGCGCGGGCCGGATCAGATTGCGGCGTCTCAGGCTCGCGCTGTCGATCCCCATCTCGCGGGCGGCGGTATCGATCAGGCGCTCCATGAAGTAATTGCCCTCGGGCCGACCCGCGCCGCGATAGGCGCCGATCGGCGGCGTATTCGTCACCGCACAGCGCGTCTCGATCTCGATGAGCGGCGTCCGGTACATGCCGATGGCGTTCTTTCCCACATTCAGCGTCGGCATCATGGCGCCGACGGGAGTGAGATAGGCGCCCATGTTCGCCACCCCCTTGAAGCGCGTGGCGAGGAAGCGGCCGCGCGCGTCCAGCGCCAGCTCGGCCTCGAAAACCATGTCTCGACCATGGTGATCGGACACGAAGCTCTCGGAGCGCTGATCGGTCCATTTGACCGGCCGCTTCAGCATGCGGGCTGCGTGAAGCAGGGCGACGTATTCTGGGAACACCGAGGCCTTCATGCCGAACGAGCCGCCGACATGGCCGGTGACCAGCCGCATGGCGGCGTCCTTCACGCCCATGGCCTTGGCCAGGTTGTTGCGCATGCCGAAGGCGCCCTGGCTCGGAGCATGCAGCGTATAGCGCTTCGACTTGCCATCGAAGCTCGCAATGGCCGCGCGCGGCTCGATCGGATTGACGACGACGCGGTTGTTGACGAGCCTCAGCCGGGTGACGTGCGCGGCCTCGGAGAAGGCCGCAGCCACCTTCGCGCCGTCGCCGAACCGGTAATCGACGATCAGATTGCCGGGGACCTCGTCATAGAGCTGCGGGGCGTCGGCCCTCAGGGCCTGCTCCGCATCGGTAACCGCCGGCAGCGCATCGATATCGAGCCTGACCGCCTCCGCGGCGCTGCGGGCCTGATCGGCGGTCCGGGCGACGACAATCGCGACGGGATCGCCGACGAAGCGGACCTTGTCGGCGGCCAGCGCCGCCCTGGGCGGCTTTCGCATCGACGTGCCGTCGCGGCCGGGCACATCGCTGGGCGCCGTGATGGCGGCATATCCCTGGCCGTCCAGGTCGGCCGCCGTGTAGATGGCGACGACGCCCTTCATCGACCGCGCCTCTGCCGTATCCACGGCCCGCAGGCGGCCATGCGCATGCGCGCTGCGGACGAAAGCCGCGAAGAGCTGTCGCTCGAGGTTCAGGTCGTCCGTGTAGCGTCCGTGTCCCTGCAGGAGGATCGCGTCCTCCCGGCGCGGCACGGGCTGACCTATGCCGACCGAGGCCACGGGGTGGCTGCCAGCGGAAACGCGAGGGGTCATCGAGCACCGGCTCCGGGACGAAAGGAGATCAGCGCCCTTGATAGGGCGGGCATCCGCTCCATTCAAAGCGCGCCGGCTGCAGCCCCGCCGAGCGTCCAGTGGTTGCCAAATGCGCAGAGTGAGCCAGCATACCCGCAGATGCACGGCGGCTCGTGGCCGCGCAGCCTGGACAACGGAACGGCACAGGTGTCCCGATGGGCCTTCGCTTCATATTCATGCTCACCCGCAATGACCGCACGGTCAGCGATGCGATGGAGCAGCTCCGGACGGCTCTGGCGCTCGGCGTCCGGCATATCGGCTTCAAGGATATCGGCCTGCCTCTCAGCGAACTGAAGGCGCTGAGGACGGCGATCAAGGCCGGCGGCGCGACCGCCTATCTGGAGGTGGTCTCGCTCGACCGCGACAGCGAGATCGCATCGGCGAAGGCGGCGGTGGAGATCGGCATCGACGTCCTGCTCGGCGGGACGAGGGTCGACGACGTGCTGCCGATCATCGCGGGCACGGCGATCCAGTACTGCCCGTTTCCCGGCACGATCTCCGGGCATCCGAGCGTTCTGGAGGGCAGCATCGCCGACATCGTCGCCAGCGCGAGGGCCCTGGCCGCCCGGGACGGCGTGCACGGGCTCGACCTGCTGGCCTATCGCTCCCATGAGGACGTTCCGGCGCTCATCGAAGCCGTCTGCTCGGCGGTGACGAAGCCCGTCTATGTGGCCGGTTCGATCGACACGCCGGGCCGGATCTCGGCGCTGAAGGAGGCGGGCGCGGCTGGCTTCACCATCGGCACGGCGGCCCTCGACGGGAAATACCCGGCCGCCGGCACGGATGTGACGAGCCAGCTCGCGACGATCATCCGCGACGTCGCGATGCTGAACCGGCACATCTCGCCGTTCCACAAGGAGAATCTGAGCAGCGCCTTCGGGCGCTTCTCCGATCGCTGGCCCCCGCAGGTCGCTGCGGCGATCGACAACCTCCAGATCAAGCTCGCGAAGTTCGAGGGCGAGACCGGCTGGCATTTCAACGGCCGCGAGGACGAGGTCTTCTTCGTCCACAAGGGGCGCTTGCTGATGAAGTTCCGCGACCGCGACGAGGTCATCGCGGAAGGCGAGTTCATCGTCGTGCCGCATGGCGTCGAACGTTGCCCGACCGCTCTGGGCACGGTCTGCGAGGTCGTCCTGCTGGAGATCGGCACGGCGAACCGCGGCTAGCATTGCCGATACGGCGCGAGACCACCGTCGCCCAAACCGCAGCGCCATCGCAGCCGCTTCCGTCGGCCTGCCGCTTTGTACGCGACCGGACAAAGACGAAGCACGACGCGACTTCGCGGAACATGCCGCGTCGCCGAAGGTTCCGCCCGTCACCGTCCGGACGCGCAGGCCTCGGAGGACAGCCCGACATGATCTCGCGAAACGCGCTGTGGATCGCGGTCGCGGCCGTCGTCGCCATCGTCGCGCTCTACGCCGTCACCCGCGGTGAAGGTTCCCGGCCGGGCCAGCCGCCGCCCCACGCCATCGATCAGTCGCGAAGGCCATAACAGTCCGCTTTCGCGTCTCGCGACGGGCAGGCGCCGTCGGGCAGAAGGATGCCGCCCATGACGATCTCCCTGACCTCGCTGCTGCTGGCCGTTCTCGGCCTGGCCCTTCTCGGCGGCGGCGCCTGGCTGATCGGCCTCGGCGGCAGTCCGTTCTACGCATTGGCCGGACTGATGTTCATCGCCACGGCGGTGCTGCTGTATCGGCGTCGCGGCAGCGCTCTGATCGTCTATGGCGCCCTTGTGCTGGCCGCCCTCGGCTGGGCGATCTGGGAGGTGGGCTTCGACTGGTGGCAGCTCGGCCCGCGCGGCGGGGTCGTCATCGTGCTCGGCCTGTGGCTGCTGACGCCGTGGGTGACACGCGGGCTGCGGCCGCGCCGGACGTTCCTCGCCGGGGCATGGCCGCTCGCCATTCCGGTCGTCGCGGCAGTCGCTGTCGCGCTCTATGCGATGGCGCAGGATCCGCACGACCTCGCCGGCCGTCTGCCGCAAGACAGGCTGGCGGCGACGCCCCTAGGAGGCGACGTCCCCGCCGGCGAGTGGCATCAATACGGCCGCACGCCGTTCGGCCAGCGCTTTTCGCCGCTCGACCAGATCACGCCGGGCAATGTCGGCGCGCTCAAGGTCGCCTGGCAGTATCGGACGGGCGACGTCAAGCTGCCGCAGGACGTCGCCGAGACGACCTATCAGGTGACACCGCTCAAGGTCGGCGACACGCTCTATCTGTGCACGCCGCACAACTGGGCGATCGCGCTGGACGCGGCGACGGGCCGGGAGAAATGGAAGTTCGATTCCAATTCCGGCCTCAACCCCGACCGGCAGCACCAGACCTGTCGCGGCGTGACCTACTGGGCGGATCCAGGCGCCGATTCCGGGCAGCCCTGCGCGGCGCGCGTCTATCTCCCGACATCCGATGCCCGGCTGATCGCGCTCGACGCGGCCAAGGGCGAGGTCTGCGCCGGCTTCGCCGATAGCGGCACGCTGCGCCTGGAGACCGGGATGAAGTACAATCCGGCCGGCTACTACTACTCCACCTCTCCGCCGGTCGCGGTCGACGGCAAGCTGATCATCGGCGGCGCGGTGAACGACAACTACTCGACGCAATCGCAATCGGGCGTGATCCGCGCCTTCGACATCCGCACCGGCGCGCTGCTCTGGAACTGGGATGCGGGCAATCCCGACGCCACCGCCCCGATCGGGCCGGGGGAGACCTACACCACCAATTCGCCGAACAGCTGGTCGGTCTTCAGCATCGATGAGGGGCTCGGCCTCGTCTATATCCCGCTCGGCAACCAGGTCCCCGACCAGCTCGGCATGGGGCGGAGCGCGAATGTCGAGCGCTTCTCGTCGTCGATCGTCGCGCTCGACATCAGGACCGGCCGGCTGCGCTGGGTCCGGCAGACGGTTCATCACGATCTCTGGGACATGGATGTGCCGGCGCAGCCGGTGCTGTTCGATCTCAGGCGCGCCGACGGGACGGCGACGCCCGCGCTGGTCGGCCCGACCAAGCAGGGCGACATCTATGTGCTCGACCGGCGCAGCGGCGAGCCGATCATCCCGGTGCGCGAGGTGCCGGCGCCGGGCGGGGCCATTCCCGAGGACTTCACCAGCCCGACGCAGCCGATCTCCGACCTGACCTTCTCGCCGCCGCCGCTGCGCGAGGCCGATATGTGGGGCATCACGCTCTTCGACCAGCTCGTCTGCCGCATCCAGCTCCGCCGGCTGAAATATGAGGGCCGCTACACGCCGCCCTCGCTGCAGGGCACGATCGTCTATCCCGGCAATTTCGGCGTGTTCAACTGGGGCAGCGTCGCGGTCGATCCGGAACGCCAGATCATGTTCGGCATGCCGACCTATCTCGCCTTCACCTCGCGCCTCGTCCCGCGCTCGCAGATCCCGCCCAAGGGCGAGGGCGAGAAGGGCAGCGAACAGGGGCTCAACCGCAATGAGGGGGCGCCCTACGGCGTCTATATGGGGCCGTTCCTCGGGCCGCTCGGCATTCCCTGCCAGGCTCCGCCCTGGGGCTATGTCGCCGGCATCGACCTGCGCAGCGGCAAGATCGTCTATCGCCACAAGAACGGCACGGTCCACGACATGACGCCGCTGCCGCTGCCGTTCGAGCTCGGCGTGCCCGGGATCGGCGGGCCGCTGCTCACACGCGGCGGCGTCGCCTTCCTGGCGGCGGCGGTCGACAATTATTTGCGCGCCTACGACGTGACCAGCGGCCGGCAGATCTGGCGGGCCCGGCTGCCGGCCGGCGGCCAGGCGACGCCGATGACCTATACAGCCGGCGAGGGCAAGCAGTATGTCGTCATCGTCGCCGGCGGCCACGGCTCGATCGGCACCAGGCCGGGCGATCACGTCATCGCCTATACCTTGCCGTAGGAACGCGCGGGGTCGCTCGCCGGCATCGGACGGCTCGGATGCAGGAATGTTCGGGGCCCCGCTTCATGACGCGGGCGGAGCTGCTCGAGAATCCGGGATGTGCCTGATCGGCACCGCGATCGGAGTCCTGCCGGGCGTCGGCCCGATCCCGCGATCGTGCTCCTGCTGCCTTCACCTTCGGCATGGAGCGGGCCTGGGCCGGGCACCGGTCGGCGAAGCCGCGCAGGCGAGCGCCATCACGCATGATGACATTCCTGCGACTTTCGTGACAGTTTTGCGGCAACGGCAATCCGCCGGCCTCGATGCCGGCGGCCATCGGATGACAGGGAGGATCGAATGTTCACACGCAGGATCACGCTCGCCTTGGCGTTGGGGCTCGCCGTCGCCGCGCCGGCCGCCCGGGCGCAGGCGCCGTCGGGCAAGGTCACGGTGGTCACCTCGTTCTCGAAGGACGTCACCGACCCGATCAAGAAAGCCTTCGAGAAGGCGGTGCCCGGCGTCATCCTGGAGGTCCAGAACCGCAACACCAATGCCGGCGTGAAATATATCGAGGAGACCAGGGCCAACAACCAGGTCGACCTGTTCTGGGCCTCGGCGCCCGACGCCTTCGAGGTGCTGAAGGGCAAGAAGCTGCTCGCCGCCTACAAGCCCAGGGCGACCGGCATTCCCGCCAGGATCGGCTCCTACCCGATCAACGATCCCGACGGCTTCTATTTCGGCTTCGCCGCCTCGGGCTACGGAATCATGTGGAACGAGCGCTACGCCAAGGCCAACAAGCTACCCGAGCCCAAGGACTGGCAGGACCTCGCCAAGCCGGCATTCCACGACCATGTCTCGATCGCCTCGCCCGCGCGCTCCGGCACGACCCATCTGACGGTCGAGACCATCCTGCAGGGCGAAGGCTGGGAGAAGGGCTGGCGCACGCTCAAGGAGATGGCCGGCAATTTCCGCTCGATCACCGAGCGCTCCTTCGGCGTGCCGGAGGCGGTGAATTCCGGCCAGGTCGGCGTCGGTATCGTCATCGACTTCTTCGCCTTCTCCGCCCAGGCGTCGGGCTTCCCGGTCAAGTTCGTCTACCCGACCGTGACCACGGTGGTGCCGGCCAATGTCGGCATCGTCGCCAATCCGCCGAACGGGGCGGCGGCCGAGGCCTTCATCGAGTTCCTGCTCTCGCCGGCCGGGCAGGAGGTTCTGCTCGAGCCCGGCATCCGCCGATTGCCGGTCAATCCGGCCGTCTACGCCAAGGCCGGGGCCGACTATCCCAACCCATTCACCGATCCGCGCTTCCAGAAGATGATCGGCTTCGACGTCGACAAGTCGGAGGCGCGCACCGCCGTGGTCGACACCCTGTTCGACCAGCTGATCTCCTTCCAGCTCGAAGCGCTGAAGGGCGTCACCAAGACGCTGCACGAGGTCGATGCGGCGCTGGCGAAGAAGCCCAATGCCCAGGCCAGGGCGCTGGCCGACGAGGCGAGGGCGCTGATCGCGGCCTCGCCGGTCACCGAGGCGCAGGCCTCGAGCCCGGAATTGCGGGCCGCTTTCACCGGCGGCAAGGAGAAGGGCGCGCGCCAGGCCGAGGTCGAGGCGCAATGGGCGAGCTTCGCCCGTGACAGCTACGCCAAGGCGAAGGCCAAGGCCGAGGAGGCGCTGAAGGCGGCGAAGTGAGAGTGCGTCATTCTCGGGCGGCGCGCATGTGCCGACCCGGGAATCTCATGCCGGATATGGCTCCGTTGAAGCTGCGCCACTTGTCCGGAGATGCCCGGGGAAAGCCCGGGCATGACGCCCTTTCGCAAGGCCAGACATGACCGCCGTCCCCACGACCCCATCCCGCGCCCGCGCCTTCTCCGCCACGCCCGGCCAGATCGCGCTGGCGCTCGCCATCGCGGCCTTCCTGCTCGTCTTCCTGGTGCTGCCGGTGGCGACGGTGATCTACGTCGCCTTTACCGAAAAGGGCACGTCGACCTTCACGCTGGTCAATTTCCACGACTTCGTCCGCAGCGAGCTGTTCATGCGCTCGCTGTGGAACTCGTTCTATGTCTCGGCGATGTCGGTGGCCTTCGCCTCTGTGCTGGCGCTGCCGCTCGCCTATCTCACCACGCGCTTCGCTTTCCGCGGCGCGGCGATCGTGCAGACGCTCGGCTTCCTGCCGCTGATCATGCCGCCCTTCGTCGGCGCCGTGGCGATGCAGCTCTTCTTCGGCCGCAACGGTTCGATCAACCTGCTGCTCGACGACTGGCTCGGCGTCAAGATCGATTTCATGGAAGGGCTGAACGGCGTCATCTTCGTCCAGTCGGTGCATTATTTCCCGTTCATCCTGGTCAATCTCTCGGCGGCGCTGCGCAATATCGACCGCGCCATGGAGGAGGCGGCGCAGAACCTCGGCTCCTCCGGCTTCCGCCTGTTCCGGCGCATCGTCTTCCCGCTCGCGCTGCCCGGCTATCTCGCCGGCGCCTCGCTGGTCTTCGTCAAGGTCTTCGACGATCTCGCGACGCCGCTCCTGCTCAATGTCAAGGACATGCTGGCGCCGCAGGCCTATCTGCGGGTGACCTCGATCGGCATCGCCGACCCGATGGGATACGTCATCTCGGTCGTGCTGATCATCGCCTCGGTGCTGGCGATGTGGCTCTCGGCGTTGGCGCTGAGGGGGCGCGACTACGCCACCACCCAGCGCGGCGGCGGCGGCCTCGCGCGGCGGGTCATGCGCCCGCACGAGGCGGTGCTCGGCTACGGCGTCGTCATCCTGATCCTGGCGCTGGTGCTGGCGCCGCATCTGGCGCTGCTGCTGCTCTCCTTCGCGACGATCTGGTCGTTCTCGCCGCTGCCGGACGCCTATACGCTCGCCCATTACGGCCGCGTCTTCGGCGAGAGCTCGCTCTACATCAAGAACACGCTGATCTACGCGATGCTCGCCGGCGGCATCGACATCGTGCTCGGCGTCGCCATCGCCTATCTCGTGCTGCGCACCCGGCTCGTCGGCCGCGAATGGCTCGACTGGATGGCGACGGCGGCGCTCGCCGTTCCCGGTGTCGTGCTCGGCATCGGCTATCTCAGGACCTTCTACGGCATCACCCTGCCGGACGGGACGCCGCTCGCCGCGCTCTGGATCACGATCGTGCTGGCGCTGGCGATCCGTCGCCTGCCCTATGCGCTGCGGGCCTGCCATGCCGCGCTCCAGCAGATCTCGGTCTCCCTGGAAGAGGCGGCGGAGAATCTCGGCGCGACCAAGGCCCGCACCGTGCGCCGCATCGTCGTGCCGCTGATGACCGGCGGTATCCTCGCCGGCTTCGTGACCTCCTTCGCCACCGCCGCAGTCGAGCTCTCGGCGACGCTGATGCTGGTCCAGTCCAACTCCGACGCGCCGCTGGCCTACGGGCTCTACGTCTTCATGCAGTCGGCAGCCGGGCGCGGGCCGGGCGCGGCGCTCGGCGTCGTCGCAGTCCTGCTCGTCGCGGCCTGCACCTATCTCTCGCACCTCATCGTCGAACGCAGCCAGAAGGCCAAGGGATCAGGCCACCGACCATGAACGCAACCGTCTCCCTGACCAGGCCCGCCGTTTCCGTCGCGATCGAGGGCGTCAACCTGTCCTATGGCGACAACCATGTGCTGAAGGACATCGACCTCGCGATCGAACCGGGCGAGTTCTTCGCCTTTCTCGGGCCGTCCGGCTGCGGCAAGACCACGCTGCTCAGGCTGATCGCGGGCTTCAACCGTGCCGATACCGGCCGCGTCACCATCGGCGGACGGGATATCTCCAGCCTGCCGCCCTGGAAGCGCGATGTCGGCATGGTCTTCCAGTCCTATGCGCTCTGGCCGCATATGAGCGTTCGCCGCAACGTCGCCTTCGGACTGGAGGAGCGCGGCGTGAAGCGCGCCGAGATCGAGCGGCGGGTCGAGGCGGCGCTCGATCTGGTCGGGCTAGGCCATCTCGCCGAGCGCCGGCCCTCGCAGCTCTCCGGCGGCCAACAGCAGCGCGTCGCCGTGGCGCGCACCATCGCGGTCGAGCCCAAGGTGCTGCTGCTCGACGAGCCGCTCTCCAATCTCGACGCGAAGATGCGCGTGCAGGTCCGGCGCGAACTGCGCGACCTGCAGCAGCGGCTCGGCCTGACCACGATCTTCGTCACCCATGACCAGGAGGAGGCGAACACGATCTGCGACCGCATCGCCGTGATGAACGACGGCGTCGTGCAACAGGTCGGCACGCCGATGGAGCTCTACGAGCATCCTGCCAACCTCTTCGTCGCCGGCTTCCTCGGCACCGCCAACATCCTGAAGGGCCGCGTCGTCGGCAGCGGCGCGGAGCGCGGCTTCGAGATTGACGGGCAGGTCAGGTTCCCCGTCGCCGCGGGCGTGGCGATCCCGGAGGGTTCAGCGCTCGTGTTCCGCCCGCAGCATGCCAGCCTGGTCGACGCGAACGAGGCGCCGGAGGGCGCGCTCACCCTGCCCTGCGTCATCGCCAACCGGGAATTCCTCGGGGCGAGCATCCGTTACGGGGCACGCATCGGCGCCACCGAGGTCTCTGTCGACATGCCGTTCCAGTCCGGGACCGATCTGTTCGAGATCGGCAGTGCCGCCCGCCTGACGCTCCGGCCCCGCTCGCTCCACTGGCTGCCGGTGTGAGGCGCGCCGGGCGAGCCCCGGTCGTTCGTCACGGGCGGCCGCAACCGCGGGGTCGAGCTGGCCCGGGAACCGGGCAGAGCCCCCGGCCGGTCGCACGTGCCGTCACGGCGTCACCGTCTCGTCCAGCAACGCTGCGATATCGCCCAGGTCCGCCACCTCCTGCCTGGCGATCAGCACGATCGCCGCCGCCAGACCGTCGGCCGGCGGGGCGGGGGCCGGCGTCAGCGTGGCGCGCGAGCCGACGAGCTGGAAGACGAGAGGCTGCGAGGGCCGGTCCGCGAAAGTCACGAAGCCCTTGGCGCGCAGGAGCTTTTTCGCCATCGGGTCCAGGGCGGCCTGGAACTTCGCGAGCGAGAGCGGCCGGCGGGCGGTCCAGGCGAGGGTTTCGAAGCTGGTCGGCGAGCTCGGGCGAGGCGGCGCGGGCGTTCGCAGCTCGCCCGGGCCATGGCCGAACATCAGCTCCATCGGCAGGTCGCCCTCGAGCACGAAGACAGGCTTGGCCGGGAAGCGCTGTTCGAGCCGCGAGGCGAGCTGGTCCGCCGCCGGGCGGCCGATCAGATCGGCCTTCGTGACGAGCAGCACATCGGCCGACCGCGCCTGGGAGAGCCAGAGCGGATCGTGCCACAGCTCCGGCTCCTCGGAGGTTCGCAGGCCGTCCACCAGAGTCAGCACCGTTTCCAGCGCCGCTGCCCTGAAGATCACTGGATCGAGAAGGCTGCGGATGATCTCCGCCGGATCCGAGATGCCGCTGGTCTCGATCACGATGGCATTCGGGGCGGGCGCGCGCCTCACCACCGAGGCGAGAGTCCGCAGGAGGTCGCCCTGGAGCGAGCAGCAGATGCAGCCGTTCTTCAGGCTGACGAGGCCGTCGCTGGAGGATTGCAGCAAGGCGGCATCGATGTCGATGGCTCCGAAATCGTTGACGATCGCGGCGATGCGCTTGCCCAGCGCCTCCTGGAGCAGCCGGTTGACGAGGGTGGTCTTCCCGGCGCCCAGATGGCCGGAGATCAGCAGGATGGGGATCGCCGTCACGGCGTCGGGCGCCGGATGGGGCGACCCGGCCGGGCGTTCCTGACGAGGTCTCCGTCGGCGATGACCGCCTCGCCGCCGACCAGCAGATGCCGCACGCCCTCGGAGGGCGCGTTCATGCGCGTGAAGTCCGCCCGGTCCGTCAGGGCAGCGAAGTCGAATGCGACGATGTCGGCATCGCAGCCGATCTGGAGGCGGCCCTTCCTCCGCATGGCCGGCGTGCAGCCCTCGAGCAGCCGTGCCGGGAGCAGCGAGCATTTGGCGAGGCCCTCGAGCAGGCTGATGGCCTGCCGCTCGCGGACCCATTCCTTCAGGAACTTCGTGAAGGTCCCCGACGAGCGCGGATGCGAGACGGCGTCCTCGGGGAGGGGCCAGGCATCGCCGATATAGGTCGAGCCGTTCGGCAGGGTCCAGGGCATGGCGTCCGACGCGATGATGCCGCCGGGAAACATGACCGAGACGTCGAGCAGGTTCCTGTGCCGGTCATTGGCGGCGACGTCGAGGAAATGGATGAGCACCAGCGCCCCGGCATTCTCCTGCTGGGCACGCAGGAGCTCGTCGCGGTCACGGAAGCGGTGACGCGAGGCGACGACCTCGATCGCGCCGTAATCCGTGCCGAAGCGTGTCGGGAACGCCGGGTCGCTGAAGAAGTCGGCGCTGATCACGGTCGAGCCGGTGCCGTAGGGATAGGCCTCGACCGTGACCTTGAGGCCCTGAGCCTGGGCGTTGCGCACGAGCTCCGCCGCCCGCTCCACGTCGAGCAGGCTCGTGCTGTTGAAATGGCAGATATGCATGTGGGCTCCGGTGGAGCCGGCCAGCCCGATCAGCCGCGTATAACCCTCGATCGAGCTCAGCGGATCGACGTTCGACATGAAGGCGATGTGGGTGAAGGTCGGCGTGCCGAAGCCGGCGGCCAGGCTGCAGAGTTCGGAGAGCTCCTTGATGCCGGTTCCCGGCGCGTAGGCATTGGGAAAGCCGATGCCGAGCGCGCCCTGCTCGAGGCCGGTCCGGACGCGTTCGACGATCTCGGCCGTCTCGGCCGGGTCGGCGGCATCGGTGACCCAGCGCCGGTCGCGCATGGCGAGGCCCATGCCCTCGATCGTCGGCTGCGTCTGCTGCGAGGTCATCGCGGCGATCCGGCCGAAGACCCAGCCCGCGGAGGCCCCATAGTTCAGGACCCGGCCGGCATTGGCCTGTTCCTCGTACCAGCGGGCCACCGGGAGGACGCCGATCTCCAGCTCCAGCGAGGTGGTGACGCCGTCGAAGGCCTGCATCCGGTCGGCCGGGATCGATTGGCCATGCCCGTGCAGGTCGACGAAGCCGGCGGTGACGACGAGGCCGTCGGCGTCCACCGTCCGTCCGGCCGGCTCTGGGAGGGCTCCGATCGCGACGATCGTTCCGTCCTTCACGGCGACGTCGGCGATCGCGTCGAAGGCGGTCTCGGGATCGATGACGCGCCCGCCTCGGATCATCAGGTCGAACATCCACAATCCTTCCGTTTCGCGCCGAGGGTGACAAGAAGCGCGGCGGGTTCAAAGCTCTTTCGTCGGGCCGACTCCGCCGGGGCTCGCATGAAGCACCCGACTCACCGCACGGGGGAAAGTACGCTTCCGTACCAAAGCGGGGCGGCGCCGCGAACCTTCCTGCCTGCAACGGGTAGTCCCAGCGGGCGCGGGAGGATCTGCGATGAACGCGACGATCAGAAGCCAGGACGACTACGAAGCCGCGCTGGCGCGCATCCGGGAACTGCGAACCAGCCCGGCGACCGTTTCGGAGACCAGCGAGCTGAAGCAGTTGCTGGACGCCGCCGACGAATGGGATCGCACCTCCGGCGGCGAAGCGGCGGGCGAGCGCGACGACATGGAGGCGTTGTCGGTGCAGACCAGCGCGAGCTTCGCGCTGAAGATGGCGGGCCGCTTCCCGCGGCGCGACTGGGTGGCCGACATCGCCGATCTCCTCGGCAAGGATCGCGACTATGTCGAATGGCATCTCCAGCACGACACCATGCCTCCGCAGGACCTGCTGACGGCGGCCACCCGCCTGATCGCCGGCGAACGGCCCGCGAGGCGCGCGGCCGCCGAGCAGGGGCACGAAGCCCCTTCGCCGATTCCGGAGCGGGCTCCACCCCTCCCGGAGCCCGATCGTCCGGGGGAAGCCGACGAGGGGCGAGTGACGTCGCGCCTGCGCTCGGTGGCGAACATCCTCGTCTCGGGCACGGCGGTCAGCCTCGCGACCAGCGCGGTCCTCTCGGTCCTGGCCAGGCTGGAGGGGCGATCGGCGGTGCAGCCGGTGAACTCCACCAGCCATTGGTACTGGGGCGAGGCGGCGGGGCGCTCGCGGCGGCTCGATGCCCCGCACACGATCGTCGGCTTCGCGACGCATCACGGCGCCTCGCTGTTCTGGGCCTGTGCCTACGAGCTGCTGCGCCGGCATCCGGGACGGCGGGCCGCCTTCGGCGACGCTGTCGCCGTCTCCACGCTGGCGGCGGTGGTCGATTATGCGGTCGTGCCGAAACGGCTGACGCCGGGCTGGGAGAAGGTCGTCAGCCCGGCCGCGATCGGCGCCGCCTATGCCGCGATGGCGCTCGCGCTCGCGCTCTCTCCGCGCGTCGGTGGCCGCGGCCGGTCCTGACCGACGGGACCGGCCGGGTGCGGCGCGATCCGGAGCCTCATCCGAAGACGGACAGGCTGGGCCTCGCGATCATCAGCCAGAGAATGACGAGGATGGCGCCGAAGGCGGGGAAGCCGAAGGCGAACCAGATCCGGAACAGGCGATGATAGGCGGCGGGGAGGGTGCCGCCGACGGCATCGGCCGCCTCCGCGAGATCGCGCATTCGCATCTGGAAGATCACCACCGGCAGCCAGAAGACGCCGATCACCAGATAGAGGACGATCGAAAGGACGATCCAGCCCTCGGTCAGCGGGTATCCGACCTCGCGCGCGAGCCATATCCCCGAGATCGGCTGGACGACGACGGCCGTGGCGGTGAAGAGAAAATCGGCCGTGACGACGATCCGGGCGACGCCGGCGATCTTCGTCACGTTCCCGGTCCGATGCGCCATCAGCATGAAGAAGGCGATCCCGGCGCCGGTCCCGATCAGCACGACGGCGCCGAGAAGATGGACGAATTTGAGGACGAAATAGGTCATCAGCGATCCTCCAGCGTCGCCAGCGCGACCAGAAGCAGCGCCACGACCGGCGCGATCTTGAGCAGCGGCGCCAGCGGGTCGAGCCAGAGCGAGGGCGTGAACAGCGTCCCCGCCGCAGCGTAGAGCAGCGAGACCACGATGCCCGCGACCAGGGCGGGGCGGGCAGTTCGTCGCAAGGCGATGCCGATGCCGATGAGCAGATCGGCGATGCCTCCGGCGACGATCACGACGGGAATGACGGCGTCGCTCAGCCCGGGCGCCAGCAGCGCCCGTCCTCTCTCGTAGCCGGGTCCGAGCGAGGCGATGCCGGAGCCGATCCAGAAGAGCGCGAGGCTGGCGATGACGAGGGGCTTCAGAAGATAGAGGCGGGCGAACCAGATCTCCTGCACCGAAGCCGGGCGCCGCGCGAGGACCTCCGTCGGCGGTTTCGGCGCAATGCCGCTCAGGCGGCGCCATTCCGAGGGGTCGCCGACGGCGCCGCGCGCGATTTCGCGCTGCGCCGTGGTGCGGACCGCCGGGCGCCAGCCGAGCCGTGCGGCAAAGTCGCCGAGCCGATACAGGGCACGCGCGAGCCATGCCGGCAGGCGGAGCTCGATGGCGGGAGCCAAGCCGAGCCAGCTGCGGTAACGCCGCACCAGCTCGGTGAAGCTCATCGTCTCCGGGCCGGCCAGTTCGAGCACGACATGGCTGGGGGCACCGGGATCGAGAAAGCGGATCGCCGTCGCCGCGACATCGTCGAGCGTGACCGGCTGAAGCGGCGCGGTGCCTGGCATCACCGGCACGACGGGCAGAGCGGCGAGCCCGCGGATCAGCGCGCTGGCGCCATAGGCGGCGTCGCCGAGCACCACGGACGGGCGGAGAATGACCCAGTCCAGTCCGCTCGCCATCAGCGCCTCGTCGCCGGCGAGCTTCGTGCGTGAAAATTCGGTCGGAGTGGCCCGGTCGACGCCGATCGCCGAGACATGGACGATGCGCCGCACGCCTGCGGCGCGGCAGGCGGCGAAGAGGCTGCGCGGGCCCTGATGATGGGTCTCCTCCAGCCGATCCGCCGGCCCGTTCTGCAGCGCTCCGGCGCAATTCACGACGGCATCGATCCCGGGGAGCAGCCGCGCCCAATCCTCGGTGCGCGATGTCGCCAGATCCAGTCGCACCCAGTCGATGGCGGGAATGCGGCGCGCGGCCCTGCCGATCTCGCGCGCCGCACCGACGACCCGGTGTCCGGCGCCGGCGAGGTCGGCCGCGATCCGGGAGCCGATCAGCCCGGTCGCACCGATGACGAGGAATCGTGCCATTGCTCGGCCACTCCGGGAGCACGGGGGAAGGCTCCGGTCGGACGGGCGCGCTCCGACGAGTCAACGATCCGCGGAGGCAAAGGGATCGCACCGGCCGGAACGGCCGCCCAGAATGTACGCCAGCGTACACGATGCGGCGCGACCGAGCACGCCCATGCGCGGAACCCTCGCCGCGTCGGCTCGTTGCCAGCGAGAGCGGGGACGAGATGGCACATTCTGGCTCGAGGAAAGTCATCTACGCGGCGATCGCCGGCAATCTCCTGATCGCCGCGAGCAAATTCGCCGCCGCAGCCTGGACCGGCAGCTCTGCGATGCTGTCGGAGGGCGTCCATTCGCTGGTCGACACCGGCAACGGCCTGCTCCTGCTCCATGGCCTGCGGCGGGCCGCCCGGCCGCCCGATCTGGCGCATCCGTTCGGCTATGGGCGCGAACTCTATTTCTGGAGCTTCGTCGTCGCGCTGCTGGTGTTCGCCGTGGGCGCCGGCGTCTCGTTCTATGAAGGTGTGTCGCACATCCTCGCGCCGAGGCATGCGAGCGATCTGACCGCGAATTATGTCGTCCTCGGCGTCTCGCTGCTGTTCGAGGGCTATACTTGGCGGATCGCGCTGAAGGAGTTCCGCGCGGCCAAGGGCTCGCTCGGCTATTACGCCGCAGTGCGGCAGAGCAAGGACCCCAGTGTCTTCACCGTGCTGTTCGAGGACACCGCCGCCCTGCTCGGCCTGCTCATCGCCTTCGTCGGCATCACGGCGGCGGCCTATTTCGGCCGCCCGGAGCTCGACGGCGTCGCCTCGCTGCTGATCGGCACGATCCTGGCCCTGACCGCGATCGTCCTGGCGCGCGAGAGCAAGGCGCTGCTCATGGGCGAGGCCGCACTGCCCCATGTCCAGGCGGAGATACTCGCCGCGGCCCGCGGCGAGCCCGATGTCGAGCGCGTCAACGGCCTGACCACGGTCCATCTCGGCCCCGATCAGATCGTGGTCGCGCTGAGCCTCGAATTCAGGGACGACCGCTCGACCGCCGACATCGAGGCCTGCGTCGAGCGGATCGAGCGAACGCTCCGCCAGGGCCGTTCCGATATCGCCTCGGTCTTCGTCAAGCCGCAGACCTCGGCGAGCTGGCGGGCGCGGCGGGCCTCCGCGGCCGTCCAGACGGCGACATGACGGCTCCGGGCGGCGCTCACCGAGCGGCGATGACGCCGACGACGAGCCCGATCGCCGCGGCCCAGCCCAAGGCCCGCAGCGGCCGGGCCCGGACCTCGTCGGCCAGCATGTCCTGGAGGGTTCTCGCGCTCTCGCTCGCCGCCTCGACCATGCGGTCGGTATCGACGCCGAACTCCTTCAGCGTGTCCCGGGATTGACCCCCCTCTTCGGCGAGCGGCCGCATGCCGGCATTCTCCCGCCCGTCGCCCGACATGGCATTCCGCAGTTCGACCATTTCCGCACTCCTCGGCTGGTGTTCCGTTGCCTCTGCTCAGACGATCGCCGCGATCAGGCCTCGGCTCAGGGCCTCGCTCGCGCCGAGATAGTAGTTGAAGCGCGCACGTTCCTGCAGCTCCGCCAGGCTCAGCTGGCTGCCTTGCACCAGCTCCGCGAAGCCGTCGCGCTCCAGGGTCTGCGCCGTTTCCAGTTCTGCCAGCACCTCCCGGACGATCTGGATGTTGGCGCGGATCGGCCCGTTCAATTCGACCGGCCGGGCGATCCGGCGCTCGTGGACCAGCAGGAGCGCGTCGGCCGTCAGAAAGCGATCGGCGACCGGAAACGCGGCCATGATGGTGATGCCGGCCGACATGACCGCCGTCTTGCCGATGAACCTCGTCTGCAATCCCAGCCAGGAGCGGCACAGCCGGATTTCCAGGGCGATGCGGCGCGCGGCATCGGCGTCACCTCCCTGGGTCGTGAGCTCGAGCACGATCGGGCCGCCGCTCTCCTGCGCACGGTCCAGCTGAGCCAAGAAGTCGCGGACGGTGTCATCGGTGATCGCGCCGACAAGCCGGATGTTCGGGTGGGCGACGGCGGGCCTCTCAGGGGTCATGGCGTTCCGCGTCCATCGCGCTCTGGAACGCCAGCGCGGCGCAGAGCAGGCTGGCGGGAACGACGATGTCCTGCTGAAGCAGCCAGGCGACGGAGGCTTCGCTGCGCCCGGAGAGGCGCGCGAGCTCGCGCTGGAACGGCACTCCCGCGAAATCCGTCTCCAGCTGCCGCGCCAGCATCTTGCCGGTCGGGGGATGGCAGGCCGAAAGCCTGTGGCGATAGAGCGGCGTCGGTGTCTGGAGCATCGGTGTGGCTCGCGAGGGGGGCCGAGTGCCCGGCCCGATAACCTGCGCCCGCAGCCGCGGTTGCCGGCCTCGTCCGAACGGTGCGGCCGCGTACCGAAGCCCGCCGCCGGCGCAGCCTCCCGGCAGCAGCAGGGTTGCGCGAGCCCGCAGAGCGGTGGCAGCGTCGGCAGGCCTGCGCCGGATGCGATCCGCTTGCGGCGGGCTGCGGCGAATGGAAGCGACGATGGCCTATCGACACATCATCGGACGGCAGACCCATGTCTTCGAGGATCTGCGCGAGCTGATGGCGAAGGCGACGCCGGCGCGCTCGGGCGACCGGCTGGCCGGGCTCGCCGCCGGCTCGGCCGAGGAGGCCGTCGCGGCGCGCATGGCGCTGGCCGAGCTGCCGCTCTCGACCTTCCTGGCCGAGGCCCTCGTCCCTTACGAGGCCGACGAGGTGACGCGGCTGATCCTCGACAGCCATGACCGGGCGGCTTTCGCGCCGGTCGCCAGCCTCACCGTCGGCGACTTCCGCGACTGGCTGCTGTCGGACGAGGCGACGACCTCCGCGCTGGCGCGGCTGGCCCCCGGGATCACGCCCGAGATGGCGGCGGCGGTCTGCAAGATCATGCGCCTGCAGGACCTGATCGCGGTCGCGCGCAAATGCCGGGTCGTGACCCGCTTCCGCAACACGATCGGCCTGCCGGGGACCATGGCGGTGCGGCTTCAGCCGAACCATCCCTCGGATGATCCACGCGGCATCCTCGCCAGCATGTGCGAGGGGCTGGCGTTCGGCTGCGGCGACGCGGTCATCGGCATCAATCCGGTCTCGGACAATCTCGCCGTCCTCGGCGACCTGCTGAAGCTGCTCGACGAATTGATCACGCGCCTGGAGATCCCGACCCAGGGCTGCGTCCTCACCCACGTCACCTCCTCGATCGAGCTGATCGGGCGCGGCGCGCCGGTCGATCTCGTCTTCCAGTCGGTGGCCGGGACGGAAGCGGCCAACCGCTCCTTCGGCATCGACCTTGCGGTGCTGCGCGAAGGCCATGAGGCGGGCCGTTCGCTGAAGCGCGGCACGCTCGGCGCCAACCTGATGTATTTCGAGACCGGCCAGGGCTCGGCGCTTTCGGCCGAAGCCCATCACGGCGTCGACCAGCAGACGCTGGAGGCGCGGGCCTATGCGGTCTGCCGCGCCTTCGACCCGCTGCTGGTCAACACGGTCGTCGGCTTCATCGGCCCGGAATACCTGTACGACGGCAAGCAGATCACGCGGGCCGGGCTGGAGGATCATTTCTGCGGCAAGCTGATGGGCCTGCCGATGGGATGCGACGTCTGCTACACCAACCATGCCGAGGCCGATCAGGACGATATGGATGCGCTGCTGACGCTGCTCGGCGCGGCCGGCGTGACCTACGTCATGGGCGTGCCGGGGGCCGACGACGTGATGCTGAACTATCAGTCGACCTCCTTCCACGACCAGCTCTACATCCGCGACCTGCTCGGCCTGAAGCGGGCACCGGAGTTCGAGGCGTGGCTCGCGGCCCACGGCCTGACCGAGGCGGACGGGCGATTGGCGGCAAAGCCCGGAGAGGGGCGCCTGCTCGCCTCGCTGGCGGAGCTGGCGGCATGAGCGAGCCCGATCTCTGGCGGCGATTGGCGCAGTCGACGCCGGCGCGCCTTCGCCTCGGCCGCAGCGGCGCGGGCCTGCCGACGCGGGAGACGCTGCGCTTTTCGCTCGCCCATGCGCAGGCGCGCGATGCCGTCCATGCAAGCCTCGACGCGGACGGGCTGGAGCGCGGCCTCGCGGCCCTGGGGCTCGCCACCGTCAGGGTCTCGAGCCGTGCCGCCGGCCGCGATTCCTATCTGCTGCGGCCGGACCTCGGCCGCACGCTCGCCGATGCCGGCCGCGAGAGGCTGACGGGCAGCGGCGCAGGGCCGGTCGATCTCGCCCTGATCGTGGCCGACGGGCTCTCGGCGCGGGCCGTCACGGCGCATGCCGCCAAGGTCGTCGCCGCGCTGCTGCCGCCGGTGCGCCAAGCGGGCTGGCGGATCGGGCCGGTCGCCATCGCCGAGCAGGCGCGCGTCGCGCTCGGCGACGAGATCGGCGCGCTGCTGCAGGCGCGGCTCGCCCTCGTCCTGATCGGCGAGCGGCCGGGCCTGTCCTCGCCCGACAGCCTCGGCCTGTACCTGACCTATGCGCCGCGGCCGGGCCGGAGCGACGGCGAGCGCAACTGCATCTCCAACATCCATGCGGCCGGGCTGAGCCACGACCAGGCGGCGGCCGGCGCGCTCTGGCTGATCCGCGCGGCCTTCGCGCGGCAGATGACCGGCGTCGCGCTCAAGGACGAGAGCGGCGCGACACCGGCCATCGCCGAGCCGGGCCGCGGCTGAAAGGCGCGTTCAGCCCAGGCGGAACAGCGCGAGCGCGCCAGCCGCGATGGCGAGGACGCTGACCGCCCCGACGCGCAGGCCGAGCCCGCCACCGCCCACCCAGGCGGCCATGGCGGTCTTCGCCAGCGTGTTGACCGCCACGGCGAGCATGATGGCCTGCGCCGCGACGGCGGACTCGATCGCCGCGCTCGCCATCCGCGCCATCGAGATCACGAGCGCGTCGACATCCGCGATCCCGGACAGGCCGGCCATGGCGAAGACCCCGGCGTCGCCGAAATGGCGCTGGAGCAGACGCGCCGCCAGCAAGACCGCGGTGATCAGCGCGGTCATCCTGAGGGCGGAGGCGAGTTCGAGCGGATTGGAGATCCGGAGCTCCGGCTGCTGCGATGCACCGCGGCTCTCGAGCAGCAGCGCGGCGGCGCCGGTCGCCAGGGCCGCACCGGCGGAGAGCAACGGCCACTGGATCAGGGGCAGGAGCGACGGATTGAGCGCCGCGGTGATGGCGACCACGCGGACGACCATGATCAGACCGGCCACGACGATGCCGCTCGCAAGCAGGGCGCGCAGTTCCGGCCGGCGATCCGCCATTCCCGCCAGCGTCAGGGTCGTGGCGGTCGAGGAGGCGAGGCCGCCGGCGACGGCAGCCATGAGGACGCCGAGACGATCCCCGAAGACGCGAATGGCGACATAGCCGACGAAGGAGACCGAGGCGAGCATGATCGTCAGCAGCCAGATCACGTAGGGATTGACGACGTCCCAGGGATCAACCGAGCGGTTCGGCAGGATCGGCAGCAAAAGGAAGCTCATGGCGAGCAGCGTCAGGCCCGACCGGATCTCGGCCCAGCTCAGCGAGGCGACCCAGCGGTGCAGCTGGTCGCGCAGCGCCAGCAGCAGAGCCATCGCGACCGCGCCGGCGATCGCGGCCTCGAGGTTGCCGATCACGGCGAGCGTGCCCAGCAGGAAGGTCGCCAGGCCGGCGATCACCGAGGTCGCGCTGAAATTGCGGTCCGCCCGGGCCTCGAGCCAGTGGAAGGCCGAGAACGCCGCGGTGTAGCCGAGGAAAACCAGGCCGACCACGCTTGCGGATTCGAGTTGCTGGGCGATCGCGCCGGTCACGCCGCCGAGCAATCCGGAGAGCGCGAAGGTGCGCAGCCCCGCGGCACGGTGATGGTCCTCTTCGGTGCGGGTGCGCCAGCCGCGCTCCAGGCCGATGAGCAGGCCGATCGCGAGCGAAACCGCCAGGCGGCTCAGAAGGGCGTTCTCGTCCATGGTCAGCCAGCAGGCCTCTCGCCACTCACTATCGCGGGTTCCTGCACGAATTGCGATCGTCTTGTCGAGCGCGGCGCCGAGTGCGGAGCGGCGTCACGCGACGGTGGAGATTGCGAACCGTCCCGCCTCCGCTATGCCAATGATCGCATCGGCCGAAGCGCCGGGGGAGGCAGCGCATGATCATACGCCAGCTCGTCTATCTCGATGCGCTCGCCCGCGAGAAGCACTTCCGCAAGGCGGCGGAGGCCTGCCATGTCTCGCAGCCGACACTCTCGGCCGCGATCGTGCAGCTGGAGGAGGAGCTCGGCGTGATGATCGTCGAGCGCGGCCGGCGATTCCAGGGCCTGACCAAGGAAGGCGAGGTGGTGCTCGCCCATGCCCGGCGCATCCTGGCCGAATCCGACCTCATGAAGGAATCGATCGCGGAGCTGCGCGAAGGCGTCAGCGGCCGTATCCGGCTGGGCGCGATCCCGACCGCGCTGCCGATGATCGCGCACATCACCGCGCCGTTCTCCTCGCGCTACCCGGACGTGTCGCTGACGGTGCTCTCGCTGACCTCCGCCGAGATCCAGCAGCGCATCGACAATTTCGAGCTCGACGTCGGCCTGACCTATCTCGACAACGAGCCGCTCGACCGGGTGATCTCGAAGCCGATCTACCTCGAATCCTATGTGCTGCTGACGCGCGAGGATGGCGAGTTCGGCGCCTATCATTCGATCACCTGGGCCGAGGCGGCCGAGCACAAGCTCTGCCTGCTGACCTCCGACATGCAGAACCGGCGCATCATCGACGGCATCTTCCGCTCGATCGGGCGCTCGCCGCGGCCGGCGATCGAGACCAATTCGATCTTCAATCTCTGCTCGCATGCCGGCATCCAGGGCGTGTCCAGCATCGTCTCGATCCAGCTGCTCGAATTCTTCGGCGTGCCGATCGGCACCAAGGCGCTGCCGCTGATCGAGCCGACGGCGCAGCGCACCATCGGACTGATCGTCGCCGATCGGCAGCCCTTCGCGCCGCTGGCGCGCAACCTCCTGATGATGACCCGCCCGGTCGCCGACGCGGCGCTGCCGCGCCGGCCGATCGTACGATAGCCGGTCTCTATCGCGCCGCGGCGTGCGGTTTTGATGCACCGCAAGATCGCCCGACGATCGATGCTTCGCGGCCGATGTGTGCTATGATGATCCGGCTGTGGCCGCGCGCTGGCCGTTTTTGATAGGTCTTGCCTATCGTACGGTCGGAACAAACGATTTGAACCTGTTCCAAGCTTGCGTCTCAATCTCGCCAAGCGAGAGCCGAAGCGGCCGGGGACGGAGGAGACATGGCGGCATACCCTGCCTGGGACGAGGACGGCGCTCGGCTGATCGTGGCGAGCCTGTCGCACCTCGAAGGCGCGACCTTGCCGATCCTGCACGCGCTGCAGGACGAGTTCGGCTATGTCGATCCGCAGGCCGTGCCGCTGATCGCCGAGACCCTCAACCTGTCGCTGGCCGATGTGCACGGCACGATCTCCTTCTATCACGACTTCCGCACCACCCCGCCGCCGCCCCGCCTGGTCAAGCTCTGCCGTGCCGAAGCCTGCCAGGCCGTCGGCTGCGAGACGCTGGTCGAGGAGCTGGCGCGCGAGCACGGCATCGTGGTCGACGGCCCCGGCAGCGAGGGCCGCGGGGCGGTCGAGAGCGTGTACTGTCTCGGGAACTGCGCGCTCGGCCCGTCGGCGCTGGTCGAGGGAGAACTGCTCGGCCGGGTCGACGCCGACCGGATCGCCGCGCTCTGCGGAGAGCCGCGATGAGCGACGCGATCCGCATCCATGTCCCGATCGACGCCGCCGCCCTCTCGGTCGGCGCGGAGGCGGTCGCGCAGGCGATCCTGAGGGAGGCGCAGGCGCGCGGCGTCGCGATCGAACTCGTCCGCAACGGCACGCGCGGCATGCTCTGGCTGGAGCCGCTGGTCGAGGTCGAGACGCCCGACGGCCGGGTCGGCTATGGCCCCGCCGCAGCGCAGGACGTCGCTTCGCTGTTCGACGCCGGCTTCCAGGCCGGCGGCGCGCATGCGCTGCGGCTCGGCCGGGTCGACGAGCTCGACTGGATGAAGCGCCAGCAGCGCCTGACCTTCGCCCGCGTCGGCCTCACCGACCCGCTCTCGCTCGCCGACTACCGCGCCCATGACGGGCTGAGAGGGTTGGAGCGGGCACTCTCGCTCACCGGCGCCGCGATCGTCGAGGAGGTGACGGCGTCGGGTCTGCGCGGGCGCGGCGGCGCCGGCTTTCCCACCGGGATCAAGTGGAGGACCGTCCACGATGCCAGGGCCGAGCGGAAATACATCGTCTGCAACGCCGACGAGGGCGACAGCGGCACCTTCGCCGACCGGATGCTGATGGAGGGCGACCCCTTCCTGGTGATCGAGGGCATGGCGATCGCCGCGATCGCGGTGGGCGCGACCAAGGGGTACATCTATCTGCGCTCGGAATATCCGCACGCCCACAAGACCCTGCAGCGGGCGATCCTGAGAGCGCATCATGCCGGCATGCTGGGCCCGTCGGTGCTCGGCTCCGGCAGAGCCTTCGAGATCGAGGTCCGGCTCGGCGCCGGCGCCTATATCTGCGGCGAGGAAACCTCGCTGCTGGAGAGCCTGGAGGGCCACCGCGCCGTCGTCAGGGCCAAGCCGCCGATCCCGGCGCTCGCCGGCCTGTTCGGCAAACCGACCATCGTCAACAACGTGCTCTCCTTCGCCGCGGTGCCTTGGATCCTGGCCCATGGCGCCGAGGCCTATGCCGACTACGGCATGGGTCGCTCGCGCGGCACGCTGCCGGTCCAGCTCGGCGGCAATATCAGGCGCGGCGGGCTGATCGAGCTCGCCTTCGGCATTCCGCTGCGCGAGATCATCGAGGAGATGGGCGGCGGCACGCTGTCGGGGCGGCCGATCAGGGCCGTGCAGGTCGGCGGCCCGCTCGGCGCCTATCTGACGGAAAGGCAGCTCGACACCCCGATGGATTACGAGGCGCTCGCCGGCATCCGGGCGATGCTCGGCCATGGCGGCATCGTCGTCTTCGACGACAGCGTCGACATGGCCAGGCAGGCCCGTTTCGCCTTCGAATTCTGCGCCCGGGAGAGCTGTGGCAAGTGCACGCCCTGCCGCATCGGGGCGACGCGCGGCGTCGAACTGGTCGACCGGATCATCGCCGGCGTCGAGCGGCCGAAGAACCTCGCCGTGCTGCGCGATCTCAACAGATTGATGACGGACGCCTCGCTCTGCGCCATGGGCGGCCTCACCCCGATGCCGGTGACGAGCGCGCTCGACCATTTCTTCGAGGATTTCGACCGCCCGAGCCGCCCTGCCCCCTCTCCCCTTGCGGGAGAGGGTTGGGGTGAGGGGTCGCGCGACACTGCCGGCCTTTCAGCTTTGCTAACGCCGACCGGAAACGACAGCGCGACCCCTCATCCGGCCGCTACGCGGCCACCTTCTCCCGCAAGGGGAGAAGGGGAGCCTGTCGCCGAGCGTCGGACATGAGGGGTTCGCCATGAGCCTGATCAAGGAGATCGATTTCGGAACGCCGATCCGGGTCGCCGAAAGCACGGTGACGCTGACCATCGACGGGCACAGCGTCACCGTCCCGGCCGGCACCTCGGTGATGGCGGCGGCGATGAGCCTCGGCACCGCGATCCCGAAGCTCTGCGCCACGGATTCGCTCGAGCCCTTCGGTTCCTGCCGGCTCTGCCTGGTCGAGATCGAGGGCCGGCGCGGCACGCCCGCCTCATGCACGACCCCGGCCGAGGAGGGTATGGTCGTGCGCACGCAGTCGGAGACCCTGTCCTCCCTGCGCAGGGGTGTGATGGAGCTCTACATCTCCGACCACCCGCTCGATTGCCTGACCTGCCCGGCCAATGGCGATTGCGAATTGCAGGACATGGCCGGCGCGGTCGGCCTGCGCGAGGTGCGCTACGGCTATGACGGCGAGAACCATGTCAGGCCGGAGAGCGCCGAAGGCCATGCCAACGAGAACTGGCTGCCCAAGGACACCTCGAACCCCTATTTCACCTACGATCCGAGCAAGTGCATCGTCTGCAATCGCTGCGTGCGCGCCTGCGCCGAGGTGCAGGGCACCTTCGCGCTGACGATCACCGGGCGCGGCTTCGGCTCGCGCGTCGCGGCTGGGCCGAGCGACTTCCTCGGCTCCGAATGCGTCTCCTGCGGCGCCTGCGTCCAGGCCTGCCCGACTGCGACGCTGATCGAGAACACGGTGATCGAGCTCGGCCAGCCCGAGCATTCCAAGGTAACGACCTGCGCCTATTGCGGCGTCGGCTGTTCGTTCAAGGCCGAGATGCAGGGCGACCGGGTCGTACGCATGGTGCCCTGCAAGGACGGCAAGGCGAACGAGGGCCATAGCTGCGTCAAGGGCCGCTTCGCCTGGGGGTATGCCACCCACAGGGACCGGATCACCAGACCGATGATCCGCGAGAAGATCACCGATCCCTGGCGCGAGGTCTCCTGGGAGGAGGCGATCTCCCACGCGGCCGGCGAGTTCAGGCGCATCCAGGCGCAGTACGGCCGCGAGTCGGTCGGCGCCATCACCTCGTCGCGCTGCACCAACGAGGAGGTCTTCCTCATCCAGAAGCTGGTGCGCGCCGCCTTCCGCAACAACAATGTCGATACCTGCGCCCGCGTCTGCCACTCACCGACCGGCTACGGCTTGAAGACCACGCTCGGCACCTCGGCCGGCACGCAGGACTTCAAGTCGGTGGGCAAGGCCGACGTCATCATCGTCATCGGCGCCAACCCGACCGACGGCCATCCGGTCTTCGCCTCCCGGCTGAAGAAGCGCCTGCGCCAGGGCGCGCGGCTGATCGTCGCCGATCCGCGGCGGATCGACCTCGTCAAATCGCCGCATGTCGAGGCCGACTACCATCTGCAGCTGAAGCCCGGCACCAATGTCGCGCTCGTCAACGCGCTCGCCCATGTCGTGGTGACGGAGGGGCTGGTCGCCGAGGATTATGTCCGCGAGCGCTGCGACCTCGCCGACTTCGAGATCTGGGCGCGCTTCGTCGCGCAGGAGCGCAACTCGCCGGAGGCGAGCGAGCAGTTCACCGGCGTGCCTGCCGCCGATGTCCGCGCCGCGGCGCGGCTCTACGCGACCGGCGGCAACGGCGCGATCTATTACGGCCTCGGCGTCACCGAGCACAGCCAGGGCTCGACCACGGTGATGGCGATGGCCAATCTCGCCATGGCGACCGGGAATATCGGCCGCGACGGTGTCGGCATCAATCCGCTGCGCGGGCAGAACAATGTCCAGGGTTCCTGCGACATGGGCTCCTTCCCGCACGAGTTCTCCGGCTATCGCCACGTCTCCGACGATGCGACCCGGCAGGTCTTCGAGATGATCTGGGGCGTGCCGCTCGATTCCGAGCAGGGGCTGCGCATTCCGAACATGATCGACGAGGCGGTCGGCGGCAGCTTCAAGGGGCTCTATGTCCAGGGCGAGGACATCGCCCAGTCCGACCCCAACACCCAGCATGTCACGGCCGGGCTCGCCGCGATGGAATGCGTCGTCATCCAGGACCTGTTCCTGAACGAGACGGCGAAATACGCCCATGTCTTCCTGCCGGGTTCGTCCTTCCTGGAGAAGGACGGCACCTTCACCAATGCCGAGCGCCGCATCAACCGCGTCCGCCAGGTGATGGCGCCGCTCTCCGGCAAATCGGAATGGCAGGTGACGATCGATCTCGCCAGGGCGCTCGGCTACGAGATGGCCTATGGCCATCCGAGCGAGATCATGGACGAGATCGCCAGGCTGACGCCGAGCTTCGCCGGGGTGAGCTACGATAAGCTCGAGGCGCTCGGCTCGGTGCAATGGCCCTGCAACGACCAGGCGCCGAGCGGCACGCCGCTGATGCATGTCGACCGCTTCGTGCGCGGCAAGGGCAGGTTCATGATCACCGAATACGTGCCGACGCAGGAGCGCACTGGCCCGCGCTATCCGCTCATCCTCACCACCGGGCGCATCCTCTCGCAATACAATGTCGGCGCGCAGACCAGGCGGACCGCGAACCAGGCCTGGCATGACGAGGACGTGCTGGAGATCCATCCCTTCGACGCCGAGAGCCGCGGCATCAGGGACGGCGACCTGGTCTCCCTCGCCAGCCGCTCCGGCGACATCTCGCTGCGGGCGGAGATCACCGAGCGGGTGCAGCCCGGCGTGGTCTACACCACCTTCCACCATGCCGAGACCGGCGCCAACGTGATCACCACCGACTATTCCGACTGGGCGACCAGTTGCCCCGAATACAAGGTGACGGCGGTCGAGGTCCGCAGGACGAACTATTATTCCGAATGGCAGGAGCGCAATCGCGAGCAGGACGTCTCGCTGCGCCTGATCGCGGGGCGCTTGCCCGATGCCGCGGAATAGCCCTCCAGCCCAGCCGCCGGCGAGCCACGCGGTCGCCGTCCGGACCATCAGCTTCGGCCCGGCCGACCGCGCCGTCCCAGCGAGCGCCGAGGTCGCGGTCGAGGCGCCGGTCAACATCGTCTACGGTAACCTGCCTTATGCGGTGATGATGGCGACGCCGTCCGATCTCGAGGATTTCGTCGCCGGCTTCAGCCTGACCGAGGGCATCGTCCGCAGCGTCGACGAGATCAGGTCGATCGCGGTGACGCCGCAAGCCGACGGCATCGTCGTTTCGGTCGAGCTGGCGCCCGGCCGCTTCCGCGAGCATCTCGCCCGCCGGCGCAATCTCTCCGGCCGCACCTCCTGCGGGCTCTGCGGCGTCGAGGCGCTCGCCGATCTGCCGAGCGCGCAGGCGCGTGCCGCCGCGGCGCCGCCGATCGCGCCGGAGGCGATCGGCGCCGCGCTCGGGGCGCTGGAACAGCGGCAGCCGCTGCATCGTCTCACCCGCTCGGTCCATGCCGCCGCATGGTGCGACCGCAGGGGCGCGATCCTGGCGGTGCGCGAGGATGTCGGCCGGCACAACGCCCTCGACAAGCTGATCGGCGCGCGTCTGCGCGCCGGCCATGATGCGGGCGAGGGCTTCGTGCTGGTCACCAGCCGGGCCTCCTTCGAGATGGTCGAGAAGGCGGCGATCTTCGGGGCGGGCACGCTGGTCTCGATCTCGGCACCGACCTCGCTCGCGATCGAACGGGCGAACGCGCTCGGCCTCACGCTAGTCTGCGTCGCGCGCGCCGATTCCGCGACCGTCTTCGCCGGGCGTCTCGCCGATACCGTGGAGGCGGGACCACGATGACGCAGGCTGAGGGGGAGCGGGGGCGAGTGCAGGACCATGCCGGCGAGCACCTGGCCAAGCTCGCGCACATGGCCAACCAGATCGGCGACTTCTTCAAGTCCTATCCCGAGGCCGAGGCCGTCGCGGCGATCGCCAATCACATCAACCAGTTCTGGACGAAGCGCATGCGCGAGGAGTTCCGCACGGGCTTCGAAAAGGATGCGTCGGCCCTGTCGCCACTCGTGCGGAAGGCGCGCGCCAAGATAAGGCCCGCGTCAAGCGGGTGAACGGCCACGGCGGCGGCCGGAGCCTCGCGGGTGGCGAGTCCGCGATTCCGGATTGCCGTTGTCGCAAAACTGTCAGACAAGGCGCGGGCATGTCATCCCGCTCCTCGCGGCAGGGCTGACGAAGCCGGAGAAGGGCGCTTCCGATGCTGAGCTGGTTCCAGAAGCTGCTGCCGAAGGAGCAGAAGTTCTTCGCGCTGTTCGAGCGCCACGCCGCGACGCTGAAGGCCGGGGCGGCCGCTCTCGACGGCGTGCTGAGCGGCGCGAGGCCGATCGAGGCGGGCTGCGCCGAGATCTTCACGGAGGAGGACCGGGCCGACGCGATCGCCGGCGAGGTGATGCTCGAGGTCGGCCGGACCTTCATCACGCCCTTCGACCGCGGCGACATCGAGGAGCTGATCGGCTCGATGGACGATGCCATCGATCAGATGCAGAAGACCGCCAAGGCGATCCAGCTGTTCGAAGTGGAGAGCTTCGCCCCGTGCATGCAGGAGCTCGGCCGGGTCATCGTGGCGGCGTCGCTGAAGGTCGGCGAGCTGCTGCCGATGCTGCGCGACATCAAGAAGCATGCGGTCGGCATCGGCGCGCTGGCCAAGGAGATCGGCGCGATCGAGGAGCGCTCGGATCGTCTGTACGATCAGGGCCTGAAAGAGCTGTTCAAGGCGCATCGCGGCGCCGACGCCATGGGTTTCATCGTCGGGGCGGAGATCTACGACCATCTGGAAAAGGTGGTCGACCGTTTCGAGGACGTCGCCAAGCGCGTCAGCCGCATCGTGCTCGAGCATCTTTGAGAAGCGCACCGCCCCGTGGACGCCGCCAGCTTCGCTCCCGCCCTCGTCTTCCTCATCGCCGTCGCGCTGCTGTTCGATTTCCTGAACGGCCTGCACGACGCCGCCAACTCGATCGCGACCATCGTCTCGACCCGGGTGCTGGCGCCGCAATGGGCGGTGTTCTGGGCCGCCTTCTTCAACTTCATCGCCTTCCTGTTCTTCGGGCTGCACGTCGCGCAGACGGTCGGCTCCGGCATCATCCAGGCGACGATCGTCGACGACCGGGTGATCTTCGGCGCGCTCACCGGCGCGATCGTCTGGAACGTGGTGACCTGGATCGCGGGCATCCCGTCGAGCTCCTCGCATGCGCTGATCGGCGGGCTGGTCGGGGCCGGCCTCGCCAAGGTCGGCCTCTCGGCCGTGGTCTGGTCGGGGCTGGGCAAGACCTTCGTCGCGATCTTCATGTCGCCGGCGATCGGCTTCGCGCTGGCGCTCGTGCTGGTGCTGATCGTCTCCTGGAGCTTCCTGCGGGTCGCGCCGATCAAGGTCGATTCGACCTTCCGGATCCTGCAATTCGCCTCGGCCTCGCTCTATTCGCTCGGCCATGGCGCCAATGACGCCCAGAAGACCATGGGCATCATCGCCGTGCTGCTGTTCTCGCACGGCACGATGGGAGCGACCTTCTCCGTGCCGTTCTGGGTGGTGATCTCCTGCCAGGCGGCGATGGCGCTCGGCACGCTCTGCGGCGGCTGGCGCATCGTCCACACCATGGGCTCGAAGATCACCCGGCTCTCGCCGCAGCAGGGCTTCTGCGCCGAGACGGGCGGCGCGATCACGCTCTTCCTCGCGACCTGGCTCGGCGTCCCCGTCTCGACCACCCACACCATCACCGGGGCGATCGTCGGCGTCGGCGCGGCGAGGCGGGTCAATGCCGTGCGCTGGGGCATCGCCCGCGGCATCGTGGTGGCCTGGATCGTCACCATGCCGATGGCCGGGCTGATCTCGGCGCTGGCCTATGCGCTGTCCGGCCTGTTCCTGACGGGGCGCTGAGCCGGTCTTCGCCGCTCCGGGCGTTTCGAACGCCCGCCTCCGCGGCAGCGGGCGGCGCGGCGCCTGATCTTTCGCCATCGCCCTTGCTGACAAGGGCTTTTGGTTGGGTATTGTGGTCTGGAGAGGCGCGGGTTTGTGGGGCGTGCGGGGCTTTGGTCCTGTGTCGGTTCGCTTGGCCTTTGCGTCTGGTGTGGTGAAGGAGCCTGCATGACCTCCCCGATCCTTTCGGTTTCGAAGCTGACGACGTCCTTCCGTGTTGAGGGTCAGTGGCGCTCGGTGGTTCGGGATTTGTCCTTCGACATCAAGCCGCAGGAGACGGTTGCGGTCGTGGGCGAGTCTGGGTCGGGCAAGAGCGTGACGGCGTTGTCGATCATGCGTCTGACGCCGCCCGGGTCGAGCCGGATCGAGGGCTCGAT